>NZ_CP019783.1:0-17500 GCF_002022625.1 Bartonella sp. 11B
CCACTTGAAACTAAAAGACCATGACATCCAATAAGATATTGAGGGATCAATTCCAAAGCTTGAAAACGATGTTTTTCATAAACTCCAGGCATAGCGAAATTTTTGTTAAATGACTTGAAAAACCAAAACGCTGATAAAATTCAGAATCTCCCACGAGGAAAATAGCACCATGGCCTAATTGTTTTGCTGTTTCAATTGAATGCTGCATTAAAACTGACCCAATGCCTAGACCAGAACACTCAGTTGCCACAGCTAAAGGCCCTAAAAGCAAAGCACCTTGAATCTCATTTTGCCCTTTGTGAAAAGTAATATTCCAAAGACGCACACTTCCTACGAGCTCATCAAGAAATTTTTAACAACAAAAGAAAGTCCAAAAGCTGGAAACCGCCGCAACGTAAAATTTCTGATGATTTATGCTTACGTTCTTCTCCCATGACCAAATCGAGAAGTTTCTCCCGATGAAGAGCATCGGCTTCTTGCTCAGACATAAGCGTAAAACGTGCACCATTTTTTGCTTGAAAATGAATCTTTTTCATCTCTGTTACCCATTAAACCGCACCTTAAACACCCCATTAGGCAAAAATAGAGAGGTACCTTATACAAAATCTCAAATTACATACGATCGTAAAGGTTCAAAACCATTAAATGCAACAGATGCATAAGTTGTTGTATAAGCACCGGTCCCATGAATCAAGAGTTCATCACCTATTGTTAAAGAAAGAGGAAGCAAATAAGGCGTTTTTTCATACATAATATCTGCCGAATCGCACGTCGGACCAGCTAAAATACATGGTTCCATTGCTTGATCATCATGAGCCGTTTCAATAGGATAGCGAATGGCTTCATCCATAGTTTCAGTCAGACCATTAAATTTGCCAATATCAAGATAAACCCAACGGACGTTATCATTTTTTCCTTTTTTAGAGATCAAAACAACCTCTGTGCGTATAACACCCGCATTACCTACCATCGCGCGCCCTGGCTCGATAATTGTTTCAGGAATACGATTCCCAAAATATTTTTTCAATGCATCAAAAATGGACATACCATAGGTTTGCACTGTTGGAATATCTTTCAAATAACGTGTCGGAAAACCACCGCCCATATTCACTAATTGCAACTGAATACCTTCTTGTTCCAAAGATTTAAAAACAAAAGCTGTATCCGATAAAGCACGATCCCATGCATTCAAATCTGTCTGCTGAGAACCCACATGAAAGGAAACACCATGGGCCTGCAGACCTAAGTGATGCGCATAACGTAAGACATCAACAGCCATAGAAGGAACACAGCCAAATTTTTGCGATAACGGCCACTCTGCTCCTTCTCCATCAGTAAGAACGCGGCAAAAAACACGAGCTCCCGGTGCAGCACGAGCAACTTTTTCTACTTCCTCAAAACAGTCAATGGCATAAAGTGAAATACCAAGCGCATGCGCACGCGCAATATCGCGCTCTTTCTTAATCGTATTACCAAAAGAAATACGATTAGCTGTAGCACCTGCCGCTAAAGCCATTTCAATTTCTGCTACAGAAGCAGCATCAAAAGACGATCCTAAAGAAACAAGCAAGCGCAAAATCTCAGGTGCTGGATTTGCTTTGATTGCATAGAAAATACGTGACTGTGGAAGAGCCTTTTCAAAATTTAAATAATTTTCATGAACAACATCAAGATCAACAACCAAACAGGGCCCTTCAGAACGATGCGTTGCAAGAAAATCGCGAATACGTTGCGTTGCCATTTGCACTTCTCCCTAGGGACAAGACATCCCTAACTTTACGCCAATGAGCAGCAAACGCTGCCAATAGCAAAAAAAACAAAAGACATACATCCACTCTCTCACCCGATTAAAAACAACCGGGAAGAAATAAGCATTGCATGCCACGAAAAAACAGCGCGAAAACCGCATTGTTCTACGTTGTCTGCCTTTTTGATTGGATTGAGAAGCCAATTCCGCACTGAGGCAATGAGGTGTGCCTCTTAGTTATCCAGCATTTGAACAGCTGGAAGACACCAGAAAGGCCCGCACGTCGTTGCTTCAAGATGTCCTCATTCTTTTGATTGGTCATAAGAATGACTGGAGCGGTTAGTTCCAGGTACCGTACCGGTTAATCCCACCATTTGAAACCAGCGGACACCCACAGGCACGTGCGACTTTGGGCAACATCGCGTATAAAGCCAATTTTTATTCATTTCAATCATTTTTTTAATTTAAAACTTTTTTAACTTTTAATCAAAAAATGATGCAAAAAGAAACATATCATCGGAAACAAGAACAAGCTTGTACCCTTATTATCTGTATATCTAACCATAAATTAGAGAATGTTCAGTCTTAAAATATTCTTTTTTAAAATGATATAAAAGAAGGCTTTATTGTTCACAATGAGGATACGCTGCACGCAATTTAATAATTGAAATTGTCTATGACGTTCCCGAAAGCGTTGTCTATCACTTCATCCCGGTATTATAACAAGCATCACAAGAGACACCTTCTTCATAATGAGAGGATAGCTTATCTTCAGCACTAAGAGGGGAACGACAGGCGCGACACAATTCGCGTCCACATTCTTCGAGACCATGTCCTACAGAAACACGCTCATCAAAAACGAAACACTCTCCCTGCCACAAACTGTTTCCTTTGGGATAGTTTCCAAATATTTGAGGATACCACCTTTTAAGTGATAAACTTGATCATAACCAAGGCTACGGACATAAGCGGTTGATTTTCACACCGAATACCCCCTGTACAAAACATAGCAATTTTCTTTTCTTTTTCAAATCGCTTTCATGTTCATAATCCACTCAGGAAATTCACGAAATGTTTTAATACAAGGATCAATGGCTCCTTGAAAACTCCCAAGCGCATATTCATAATCATTCCGTGTATCGATTAAAAGTGTTTCTTCATCTTGGATAAGAGCATTCCAGTCTTCAGGTGCTACATACGTTCCAACAACTTTTAACGGATTAACATCTTCAATCCCATTGTTACAATTTCTTTTTTAGCCGCACCTTCAAACGATGAAAAGGCATTTTTGAAGCCCATGAATATTAATCTCGGGCATTTGAAATGTAGGCTCTGCAGTGATAAAATCTATTAACTTTCAATTGCACTGCAGGAACCAGCAACAGTGCCGTTGATTCCCTCTTTTGCTAAAAGAAGAGTTCCCTTAATGCCATTGTCTGACATAAATTCAGCAAAGGCTTTTGCAATTGACTATAATGCTTCAAATCTGCAAAGCAATAAAGAGCAGCAACTTTAAATTTCTTTTCCATAACATCGACATAACGCGGGTTTTATTTAATTTCAAGAACTATTCGTCCTTTTCTTTATATTATTCTGTCATTTGCTTCTACACGCAGAATATCTTTTTATGAAAAGAGAACACCCTTATCAAAAGAAAATGACACTATCCCAGCATCACAGCTCCTCAGTTATTATGATTATAAAGGTAATTATTTTCCTACCCATAGGCGCATTTCAAATAAGAAAGACAGGACAAGTTATGCATATCTTCATTTTCAGCCGAAGTTGCTGATGAAATCACTCTTCTTCAAATCCTGAATTATCTTTTGTTCAAATATAATTTTTCTTACAGAAAGCTATAATAATATAAGAATACCTTACCACTTTCTGTGTTCATCTAATAAATAGAGTTCACAAAGAGAATTTATTGAAATGTTTCCTCATATCGATCGGAATGGAAAAATTAAAAACGAATGAGCACCTTTTATTCTGTAAAACAGGTTGCTCTTTATCCCACAAAGGCCGTTCCACAACATAAGTCGCCGGGGCATTATTGGCTCCTTCAACAAGACCAAAGGTTTCACATATCCTAGCACAATCTTTCAGCATTGCCATCGAACCACAAATCATAACACGGTCTTCCGTAGGATTGATTTTCGGCAATCCAGTTCTTTCAAAAAAAGCACCGCTTTCCATAACAGTGGTAATGCGTCCCATATATTCTGAAGGTTCGCGGGTGGTCATAGGATAAAATTTCAACTGTTTTACATATTCACCAACTAACGGATCATGCTCTAAAGAAGCAACAAGATCTTTCGCATATGTCAGTTCATTACACACACGTGTTGTTTGAATAAGCACCACCTGGGAAAATTTTCATATGTTTCGGGATCACGAATAAGACTTGCAAAAGGAGCAACACCTGTCCCTGTTGAAAGAAGATAAAGACGTTTTCCAGGGATAAGAGCATCAAGAACTAAAGTTCCAGTCGATTTTTTACGCATTAAAACTGTATCACCAATTTTAATTTTTTGAAGATGTTCTGTTAATGGTCCTCCTGGAACCTTGATCGAAAAAAATTCGAGCTGTTCATCCCAATATGGGCTTGCAATTGAATAAGCGCGATAAATTGGCTTTTCTGCATTCGGCAAACCAATCATAACAAATTCGCCCGAACGAAAACGAAAGCTTTCCGGACGATTAAGGCGAAATTTAAATAAATTATCCGTATAATGATGAACCTCTTGAACAGTAAGCGCAAACACATTTTCAGGAATTGGAAAATTTAAAGCAACATTCTCGATATTTGACTGAACATTGGTTGCTGATGCGCTCATAAATTCTTCCTTATATTTTGATACAACATTTAATAATACATTTTATAAATAGTATAATCCCTGCATAATCATCTACTGATATTTTTTTACAATATAAACTATTGATTCAATAGTTTATATACTGAATTAAGGATAGATATGTATTATACCATGAATGCAAAAGGAAAAAAATGGAATAACGAATAGTAAAGTCAAGTGCAACAGTAATAACTGTAATCTTATAGAATTCCGATAAAAGATATTTTGTCTCTCATTCGGCATCCATTGCATTCTTCACCAATGACTTAAATTCTTAACAAACAAGATCCAAAACACAATACTATTTTACTATTATGCTCTCTCTTCTTTTACTGACTCTGCTCATAAACTTTTGATATGAATAACTATTTTTTCAAAAACTTATGGAGTGCATAAAAAACAGTACAGGAAGAAAAGAAGAATATTTCTCTCTCTATAATAAAGAGCAAGTAAGAATTGGATACTTTCTTGCAAAATAAAAATGAGTATTTTGACGCTCTTTTCTCTCTCTTCCTTCCTTTTATTATTGAAAAAGAGAGCATCAGTGTAGGATGATCATTTTTTGGTATTAAACTTTTTTACAAATTCTGACTTTAAAGCCATCTGACCAATTCCAGGTATTTTGCAATCAATATTATGATTTCCCTCTACCAAACGAATATTCTTAACCTTTGTACCGCTTTTAAAACAGATGAAGACCCCTTCACTTTAAGATCTTTAATGACCATCACGCTATCACCATTTGCTAAAAGCTGACCATTAACATCATAAACTTCAAAAGAGATAGGAAGCTTTTCATTCTTGTTTTGAGGCCACTCATGCGCACATTCAGGACAAATAAAATGACCATTGTCTTCATAAGTATAAAGACCATCACACTGAGGACACTGAGGCAATTGAGTCATACATCCCGCCTTTGTTCAAGAGAAATTATTGATCGTAAATCATGCATCCAATAAAACAAGAAAAAAGATCTATTGAACACAAGATATACTGAAATGAGCAAAGCAAAAATTTGTTAGCTGATTTGGTCATAAAATGAAAGAACAAGCATAAGAAAAACGGGCCAGTAGGCCCGTTTTTCTTTTATCTTTGACGAAGGCGACTTAGAAATCCATTCCGCCCATTCCGCCCATTCCACCACCGCCCATTGGAGGCATTGGTGTCTCTTTCTTTGGAAGTTCAGCAACCATTGCTTCTGTTGTGATAAGAAGGCTTGCAATCGATGCAGCATTCTGTAAAGCAGAACGGACAACTTTTACTGGGTCAACAATTCCTAAAGCAATCAAGTCACCAAATTGCCCTGTCGCGGTATTGTAACCAAACGTATCTGAATTATTTTCCAGCACCTTGCCAACAATAATTGCCGCTTCTTCACCTGCATTCATCGCGATTTGACGTGCTGGCGCTTGTAAAGCACGGCGTACAATGTGGATACCAGCCTCTTGATCAGGATTCTTTCCTTTGACAGTCAATGCATTTGCAGCACGCAAGAGTGCAGTTCCACCACCAGCAACAATACCTTCTTCTACAGCTGCTCGTGTTGCATTCAAGGCATCATCAACACGGTCTTTCTTTTCTTTCACTTCAACTTCTGTTGCACCACCAACACGAATAACGGCAACACCACCAGCAAGTTTTGCGAGTCTTTCTTGCAGTTTTTCACGATCATAGTCAGAAGTTGTTTCTTCAATCTGTGCTTTAATCTGGTTAACACGTGCAGTAATTTCAGCCTTATGCCCAGCACCATCAATAATGGTTGTGTTTTCTTTAGTGATATTAACTTTCTTTGCACGTCCAAGCATATCTAAGGTAACATTTTCAAGCTTAATGCCAACATCCTCAGAAATAACCTGACCCGATGTTAAGATAGCAATATCTTCTAACATCGCTTTACGGCGATCACCAAATCCTGGAGCTTTAACAGCAGCGATTTTCAAACCACCACGCAATTTATTAACCACGAGGGTTGCCAAAGCCTCACCTTCCACATCTTCTGCGATAATAAGGAGAGGTTTACCGGATTGCACAACTGCTTCAAGAACAGGAAGCAAAGATTGCAAATTAGACAGTTTCTTTTCGTGAATCAGGATATAAGGATCATCAAGATCAGCAACCATCTTTTCAGCATTTGTCACAAAGTAAGGAGACAAATAGCCACGGTCAAATTGCATACCTTCAACAACTTCTAATTCAGTTTCAGCTGTTTTCGCTTCTTCCACTGTGATGACGCCTTCATTGCCCACTTTTTCCATAGCATCGGCAATCATTTTCCCAATTTCAACAGCACCATTTGCGGAAATCGTTGCAACTTGCGCAATTTCTGCTGAAGTTTGAATTTTTTTTGCTTTTTTGAAAAGATTTTCAACGACTTCTTCAACAGCTGCATCAATCCCACGCTTGAGACACATTGGGTTCATCCCAGCAGCAACAGCCTTTACACCTTCTTGTACGATTGCTTGTCCTAAAACAGTAGCTGTTGTTGTTCCATCACCTGCAATGTCATTGGTTTTCGAAGCCACTTCACGCAACATTTGCGCGCCCATATTTTCGAACTTATCTTCCAATTCAATTTCTTTTGCAACAGATACACCATCTTTTGTAATACGAGGCGCGCCAAATGATTTATCAATTACCACATTGCGCCCTTTAGGGCCGAGCGTTACCTTAACAGCATTAGCAAGGATATCAACACCGCGCAATAAACGCTCACGCGCTTCACGGCCAAATTTGACTTCTTTAGCAGCCATTTAATTTCTCCTTGGAGTTGTCTTAAATAATCAAATAAAATAATTGAGAAATTGGATTAACCCAAAATTCCCATAATATCAGACTCTTTCATGATTAAGAGGTCTTCACCATTAATCTTAACTTCAGTTCCAGACCATTTGCCAAACAAGACGCGGTCTCCTGCTTTCACTTCTAGAGGAACGCGCTTTCCATTATCGTCGAGAGCACCATTCCCAACCGCAATAATTTCACCCTCTTGAGGTTTTTCCTTTGCTGTATCAGGGATGATAATCCCACCAGCTGTTTTATTTTCAGATTCAACCCGACGAACAACGACACGATCGTGAAGTGGGCGGAATTGTATATTAGCCATGTTTTATATCCTTAAAACTTAATATAACTGAATTAATCTTAAGTTCCTATTAGCACTCTCTTGCGACGAGTGCTAACAATAAAACAAATATAAAAATGCCTTGTTACAATGTCAAGGGTTCTCAATAAAAATTAATCTGCACCTTTTTGTCGTCCTCCGTTTTCTCTCGTGGAAAATTTGAGCAATAGTCTTGTTAACTGTTTTCCATTATAAAAAATTTTAGCACTTAATTTTTCTTTGATTAATCTATAGTATAAAAAACTTAAATGAATCATCATAGGGGTCGTCATGCTTACAACTCGTCAAGAAACTGATAGTTTTGGAACAATCGCCGTACGTAATGATCGTTATTGGGGAGCACAAACGGAACGTTCCCTTCATCATTTTAATATAGGGATAGAAAAACAACCCTTGACCGTAATTTATGCCTTAAGTCTTATTAAAAAAGCCGCAGCTCTCGTTAATATGGAAAAAGGAAAACTTCCGCAAAATATCGGGCAAACGATTGTTACTGCAGCTGATGAAGTCCTTGCAGGAAAATTCGATGCTCATTTTCCTCTTTCTGTTTGGCAAACAGGCTCCGGCACACAAAGCAATATGAATGTCAATGAAGTCATTGCCAACCATGCTAATGTCCTTTTGGGAGGAGCTCTTGGAAGCAAAACACCAGTTCACCCGAATGATCATGTGAATATGAGCCAATCCTCTAACGATTCCTTTCCCACAGCCTTACATATTGCCACCACACTGCAAACACGCCAACATCTGTTACCAGCTCTTGATGCCCTTATTGCGAGCCTACAGAAAAAAGAAAAAGAATTTACCGACATCATCAAAATCGGGCGAACCCATACTCAAGATGCAACACCTCTTACATTAGGACAAGAATTTTCAGGCTATCGTACCGCTCTAGAAGCCAATCGCACACGAATTGAAACAGCACTCACCGATGTTCAAATGCTTGCTCAAGGAGGCACAGCCGTCGGAACAGGTCTCAATGCTCCATCGGGCTTTGATAAAGCATTTGCCGAAACAATAAGCACTCTTACAGGGATCCCTTTCAAAACCGCTCATAATAAATTTGAAGCGCTCGCTCATCACGGAGCTCTTACGCATTTTCATGGCAGCCTCAATGCCTTAGCAGCTGACCTGTTCAAAATTGCCAATGACATTCGTTTCTTAGGATCGGGACCTCGTTCAGGATTAGGTGAGTTGAACCTTCCAGAAAATGAGCCAGGTTCTTCTATCATGCCGGGAAAAGTCAATCCAACACAATGTGAAGCTTTGACCATGGTTGCTTGCCAAGTCTTTGGCAACCATAGCTGCATCACATTTGCTGCCAGCCAAGGACATTTTGAACTCAATACCTATAAGCCAGTTATTGGATATAATGTATTGCAATCACTTAATCTTTTAGGAGATTGTATGCGCTCTTTTGAGACATATTGTATCCAAGGATTACAAGCAAATAGAGAGCATATTCACGCTTTGATGGAACGTTCTCTCATGTTGGTTACTGCTCTTGCTCCAGAAATTGGATATGAAAAAGCCGCTGAAATTGCTAAAACAGCCTATAAAAATGGGACAAGTCTCCGTGAAGAAGCTTTAAAAGCAGGTGTTTCTGCTGCTGATTATGATCGACTTGTTGATCCTCAAAAGATGATTCATCCACAATAAGAGAAGAATTATTGCCAAAAAAACGTTTATGTAATAATATCGGGCTGTTCTCGTCCTAAATGATGTTTGATTTTTAACACCTCAAAAGCAGCTTGCTTTAAAGGATGAAGAGCTTGTTGTGGATCTTGATTATGCTTACGGGGATCTCCCTCATACTGTTCAAGATAAAGCCGAACAAGAGCTCCTGTTGTTCCCGTCCCAGAAAGACGAACCACTAAACGTGCCCCATTGTCAAAAAAAATACGGACCCCTTGCCGTATACTCACACTATGATCAATGGGGTCATGATAAATAAAATCATCGGCCTTTTCGACCGTTAATCCAGCTACTTTTGTTCCTGGCTCTGGTAAGCATGCGGATAATTGTTCTACCATTGCAAAAGCTTTGTGGGACTCCACCTCTTCATAATCATATCGTGAAAAATAAAAACGTCCATAGGTACGCCAATGCTGTTGAGCAATTTGCGCCACTGTTTTTTTTGTAACAGCAAGAAGATTCAACCAGAATAAAACAGCCCATAATCCATCCTTTTCGCGCACATGATCCGACCCTGTGCCAAAGCTTTCTTCCCCACAAAAAGTTATTTTTCCAGCATCAAGGAGTGTTCCGAAAAATTTCCACCCCGTTGGCGTTTCAAACAAATTCAATCCTTTTTTCTCTGCAACGCAATCGACAGCACGCCCAGTTGGCATAGAGCGTGCAACGCCCACAAGACCTCGTCGATATCCTTTAATTAAAGAAGCATGATCAGCCATAATCGCAAGAGAATCAGAAGGAGTGATAAATTGTTGGCGACCAATAATAAGATTACGATCTCCATCGCCATCAGAAGCAGCTCCCAAGTCAGGCCCTTTCTCTGACATTAATAAATCATATAAATCCTTAGCATGAACCAAATTCGGATCTGGATGTTTGCCACCAAAATCCGGTAAAGGTATTCCATGAACAACTGTTCCTTCAGGAAATCCTAAGCATTTTTCAAAAATTTCTTGCGCATAAGGGCCCGTCACAGCATGCATTGCATCAAACCGGAAGTTTAATCCTTCAGAAACCGCTTGAGCAATACACTCAAAATCAAAAATTTCCTGCATCAGCGCACTATAATCTGCAACGGGATCGATCACATCAACCTGCATAGACCCAATAAATACCGTTCCTTGCCTATCTAAATTGATCTCTGAAACGTCAACAATTTTATAAAAAGACAAATGTTGTGATGCAGCAAAAATAGCATTACACAAAGAAGTAGGTGCTGGTCCCCCATGAGAAATATTATATTTTATCCCGCAATCACCCTGTTCTCCTCCAGGATTATGACTTGCCGAGAAAATAATACCACCATGAGCATGATACTTGCGAATAAGATGCGAAACAGCAGGTGTAGATAAAATCCCTCCTTTACCGACTTTAATACATCCAACACCATTGGCAGCAGCCATTTTTAACACGATCTGAATAAGTGTCCGATTTAAATAGCGTCCATCTCCTCCCAAAATGAGCAATTTTCCCTTAAGAGGTCCCACAGTATTAAAAATAGATTGAATAAAATTTTCAACATAATGAGGCTGTTGAAAAGTCGATACCTTTTTGCGCAAACCAGACGTTCCAAGCTTTTGATCTTTAAAAGCCGTTGTCGAAATAATATTCACCGTCATGAAATAATATTCGCCGTCATACTGACACCTGCAAAGCATAATGACTTAATTGAAACATGAATACTCCCTTAAAATTGATTATTAATTTCTCTTGACGCAAACATAAAATACCTGCAAATTAAAGAAACTATACGACATCCTTAAAGATAAAACAAAACTCAAAATTGTCGGAAATACCCTTCTTATATAAAGCACAGGAGTGCAATCATGTTTAGAAAAAAAGTTCCCAATGTTACCTTCCACACACGTGTTCGTGATGAATCAGTGAGTGGCGATAATCCTTATCGGTGGCAAGATGTCAACAGCGACACTTATTTCAAAGGAAAACGGGTTATTCTTTTCTCCCTGCCCGGAGCCTTTACACCTACTTGCTCAACTTTTCAACTTCCTGATTTTGAAAAACTCTATGATGAATTTAAAAAAGTAGGTATTGATGAAATTTATTGCGTTTCCGTAAATGATGCTTTCGTTATGAATGCATGGGGAAAAGACCAAGGCATTAAAAATGTGAAACTTATTCCCGATGGATCGGGTGAATTTACACGGAAAATGGGAATGTTGGTTGCCAAAGATAATATCGGTTTTGGTATGCGGTCATGGCGCTATGCTGCTGTGATTCAGGATGGCATAATTGAACAATGGTTTGAAGAGCCAGGCATATCAGACAATTGTGCCACAGATCCTTACGAAGTCTCCTCACCACAAAATATTTTAAAGATCCTACAAGGGTAATTGTAGCGGTTATTTTCCCAGTAGCGGTTATTTTCCCACCTGATTTTTCCCTCCCTTCCCTTATTTTTTATATAAAAAAGGGAAGGGATTTTTAAGTTTTTTCCGTTCCTAAAGATTTTATGATTTTTGAGCCTTAAAGATTCTATGATCTTTGAGAAACGAGAATATTTTGAACTGTTTGAACGAGTTGATCTTCATCGACAGTTATTTGTGCTGGTCGACTCTCACGCCATGTTTGATTATCTTTAATTTCGTGGGATAAACGTGCTCCCTCGACCAAATCTTTGATCTGAATTTTTCCTTCTTGGCGCTCTTGTGCCCCCTGAATAACTACACACGGCGCACGACGCCGATCAGCATATTTCATCTGTGCTTTAATCCCTGATGCACCTAAATAGAGTTCAGATCGAATCCCCGCTTGGCGTAAACGCATGACCATTTTTTGATAGCGTACGAGAGCTTCTGGTTCTTTATCCATCATTAAAACCACAACGGGACCTATCGTTTCCTTCACAGGAAGTTTGCCAAGATTTTGCAAAGCAGATATCAAACGTGAAACACCAACAGAAAAACCTGTTGCTGGAATATTTTCCCCACGAAAGCGAGCAACCAGCCCATCGTAACGTCCCCCTCCACCAACAGATCCAAACACAACTTTTTGCCCATCATCATTAAAAATATCAAAAAGTAGAGCAGCTTCAAAAACAGGTCCTGTATAATATTCTAATCCTCGCACAACTGATGGATCAATTTTGATACGGTTCTGATAGCCATTTTCAGCAAAAATCGCTTGCATTTCTTCAAGCTCACAGAGACCTTCAAGCGCTTGATCACTATGCTCAACCATCTTTTTCAGATTATCAATTGTTTCCTCAGCTGTCTCAGCACTAACAGCCATCAAAGCAAGAACACACTCAATTTCTTTGTCCTTTAGTCCCGCTCCTTTGGTAAAATCACCACTTTCATCCAAACGCCCCTGCCCTAAAAGCAAGCGAACCCCTTCTGAACCAAATTTATCGAGCTTATCAATAGCTCTCAGAACAGTTAAGCGTTTCTCCTCCTGCTCCTTTCCGCCAAGACCAATCAATCCCAAAACGCCGTCCAAGATCTTCCGATTATTCAAACGAATAACATAATCTTCCTGCTGAATCCCTAATCTTTCTAGACTATCTGCTGCCATCATGCAGATTTCTGCATCAGCCAACACCGTTGGTGCCCCAACAATATCGGCATCAAATTGCATAAATTGTCGAAAACGTCCTGGTCCTGGCTTCTCATTCCGAAAAACTGGCCCATAACGATAGCTTCGATAGGGCTTAGGTAAAGTTTCAAAATTCTCGGAAAAATAACGAGCTAACGGAGCAGTCAAATCATAGCGTAAAGACATCCATTGCTCATCATCATCTTGCAAAGAAAAAACACCCGCATTTGGTCGATCTGAATCGGGCAAGAATTTACCAAGAACATCCGTATATTCAAAAATCGGCGTTTCCAATGCCTCAAAACCGTAAAGTTCATAAACCTCACGAATTTGAGCAACCATTGTTTCAATACTATATAATTGCGCGCTTGTGCGGTCAATAAAACCGCGGGGTAAACGGGCTTTTGTTCTTTCTTGTTTCATAGCCATTGTTTTTCTCTAGCAGCAATAGCAGCAATGTGTCTTGATAGATCACTGTGTCTATCTTATCATAACAAACGCTGCAACGATTTTATATAATTGCGGTTATACACCACCACAATATCACCTCTATCACCAACTTAATGATATCAATTTTTTCCCTAAACGTGCCATCAAAGAAGCTAAAAAACAACATATAATCAAAAAGCTTTATCTCATAAAATCTTTCCTCACGCTTTTAAAATCATTCTCTTAAGGCCTTTTCCAATTTCTTATTTGATATTTAATTATTGTATATTTGGATTATTTTTCTGTTATCTGTTGCTTACTTTAAAATGCTCAGCGAGTTGACAGTTTTTGTTTTTTTTCATTTTTATGTTTTTTTGTATGGTTTCTCCTTTTGAAGAAGTCTGAGCAATATTGTTTGTGTGATTTTCTTTTTTCACAGTGCGGAGTGAGATAGGCTATACTTGTTGCGTATTATTTTGTCTCCTTCTTAAGCTTTTTAGCATTTTGATTTCAGTTTGTTTTTTCCTTTTTTCATTTTTTTTGGAACTTGCATTGGTTTTTCTCATTTTAAGTTTAAGAATTATTGAAGGAGAGAGAGATATGGAAACGCGGATCCCAACGAAGCATCCCTTAGAGCGACATTTTACAGGCGAATTTTCTTTAGAGACGGAAAGTTGTCACTATAGACCGTCTGTTTTATCTTGGTCCTCGATTTTTGCTGGATTACTAACGCTTTTAGCAACATCGGTTTGTTTTTCATTTTTGTTAGCAGCCTTAGGCTTAAACCAAATGACCTTTTTTTCTCCCTTTTCACTAGAGAAGAGTTTTCTCTCTGTTGGGGTGAGTTCAATTTTTATTTTTTGTCTAAGCTTTGGTCTTGGAGGTTATGTTGCTGGTCGTTTTTCGGATCACTCAGGAGCGCTTCACGGTTTTTTGACCTGGGCCCTTTTTATGCTTTTGGTGGCGCTCCAAAGTGCAATTTTACTTTCTGGCGCAGCTCATTTAGGCGCTAAGACTGTTTCAGGAGTTGCAACAACAACGAAACAAGCGATCAGTGATTTTAGTTCAGAAGGTGGCAAACTTGTTCCTCTCACAGACCGTAAAAATTTTGAGGATTTTTTCAACGATAAAAGGAATGCTCTGTTTGATTTTAACAAACTCAGCAATGACTTACAGGCACTTTTAAATAAAAGTGATATTCCAGCCCTCAATCCGGACAATCTCTATAACGCTTATAGAGAATCAGTCAAAGACCTTCGTTCTACCATCACATCTTTTAAGAATGATCCTTCTAACTATCGTCTTTTGGTTAAACAACTCGGCGAACGCCTTTCGGATCGTGTTAAAAAGCTGAACACCCAGATTGATCGTCGCGATGTCATCCATCAGCTGACAAACAATGGACTATCACAAGCTGAAGCAGAAAATACTGCAGAACGTGCGATTGATATTTATCAAACAGCGAACAAAAAAACTAAAGAAGCTATTCAATCACTGAACAAACAGGTAGAAGCTCTCTCGCAGAATGCTCCTACTCATAAAGGAGCCCAAAACAGTTTTGCAATTGCGGATAAAGCCATAAGCACAGCTTCTAAGATTGGATTGTGGAGTTTTTTTGCGAGCCTTCTTGGTGCTGTAATTGCCAGCATTTCTGGATATTATGGTCATAAGAGACGGTCTCATTCTTACACATTGTAAAATTTCGATTTTGAGACAAAAGAGGCTGATCAACCTTTAAGAACTCTACAAAGTAAAACCAGCTTTACAAAAGCTGCACCACGTGTGCAGCTTTTTTATTAAAGACCCTTTTTCTTTGAAGCGACCTGGGTATTTTCCCTCATGATGCACCATGCCATCAAAACGGACGTCTCATCTGAGACGGATCCTCTTCCCGCTTCTCTCTTGGCGTCTCGGTACATTGATTTGAAGCGACCTGGGTATTTTCCCTCATGACGCATCCATGCCTTCAAAACGGACGTCTCATCTGAAACGGATCCTCTTCCCGCTTCTCTCTTGACGTCTAGTACATTGATTTGAAGTGACCTGGATATTTTCCCTCATGATGCATCATGCCTTCAAAACGGATGTCTCACCTGAGAAGGATCTTTTTCCAGTGGTTTTTTATTATTCCCCCAACAACACCGCTCCAAAGAGGAAGGAGTCTTTTTTTGTGTTGGATCGCCTACCGATCTCTTGTCGCGTTTATTTTAAGGATTATTTTATTGATACAAACTTATTGATCCGAGACTGGTTGCGGGGGCAGGATTTGAACCTGCGGCCTTCAGGTTATGAGCCTGACGAGCTACCGGGCTGCTCCACCCCGCGTCACGGAAGAATTGTCGCAGAAAGGATACGACGATTTTTAGATATTTTTTTGAAGAGTGTTGAAGAATTCTTTCTATGCGCTTAGCAGACCTGGCAGCGACTTACTCTCCCGTGCCTTAAGACAAAGTACCATCAGCGCTGGAACGTTTCACGGCCGAGTTCGGGATGGGATCGGGTGCAGGCGCTCCGCCATAACCACCAAGTCAGCGAAAAGCATAGAAAGGAAAGAGAAGTTGTCTTATTGCTATTTTAATTTGTTTTGTTTTTTTAAATGAATAGAGGGAATGAGAACGATCAAGCCTATCGAACGATTAGTATCAGTAAGCTTCATATGTTACCATACTTCCACACCTGACCTATCAACGTGGTGGTCTACCACGGTTCTCAGGGAATACTCGTTTTCAGGTGGGTTTCCCGCTTAGATGCCTTCAGCGGTTATCCCGTCCGTATATAGCTACCCTGCTATGCGGCTGGCGCCACAACAGGTCCACCAGAGATACGTCCATCCCGGTCCTCTCGTACTAGGGACAGATCCTGTCAATATTCCTACACCCACGGCAGATAGGGACCGAACTGTCTCACGACGTTCTGAACCCAACTCACGTACCGCTTTAAATGGCGAACAGCCATACCCTTGGGACCTGCTCCAGCCCCAGGATGCGATGAGTCGACATCGAGGTGCCAAACAACCCCGTCGATATGGACTCTTGGGGGTCATCAGCCTGTTATCCCCGGCGTACCTTTTATCCGTTGAGCGATGGCCCTTCCACACGGGACCACCGGATCACTATGACCGTCTTTCGACTCTGCTCGACTTGTCAGTCTCACAGTCAGGCAGGCTTATGCCATTACACTCAACAAACGATTTCCGACCGTTCTGAGCCTACCATCGCGCGCCTCCGTTACTCTTTAGGAGGCGACCGCCCCAGTCAAACTACCCACCATACACTGTCCTGGATCCGGATAACGGACCGCAGTTAGACATCCATGTCGATAAGGGTGGTATTTCAAGGACGACTCCACAAAGGCTTGCGCCCCTGCTTCAAAGTCTACCACCTATCCTACACATATCGCCACAAATGCCAGTGTAAAGCTATAGTAAAGGTGCACGGGGTCTTTCCGTCTAACCGCAGGAACCCCGCATCTTCACGGGGAATTCAATTTCACTGAGTCTACGTTGGAGACAGCGGGGAAGTCGTTACGCCATTCGTGCAGGTCGGAACTTACCCGACAAGGAATTTCGCTACCTTAGGACCGTTATAGTTACGGCCGCCGTTTACTGGGGCTTCAATTCAATGCTTGCACATCTCCTCTTAACCTTCCAGCACCGGGCAGGCGTCAGACCCTATACATCGTCTTGCGACTTCGCAGAGCCCTGTGTTTTTGGTAAACAGTCGCTACCCCCTGGTCTGTGCCACCCTTTAACGGTTGCCCGCTAAAGGGTCACGCTTCTTCCGAAGTTACGCGTGCAATTTGCCGAGTTCCTTCAACGTAGTTCTCTCAAGCGCCTTAGTATTCTCTACCTGTCCACCTGTGTCGGTTTCGGGTACGGTCTATACGTGGGAGCTATTTCCTGGAATTCCTTCACTGCAAGATCAATCCAATAAGACCTTACAATTTACGCAATCCGTCACTTCCCACAGGTCCACGAATATTAACGTGGTTCCCATCGACTACGCCTTTCGGCCTCGCCTTAGGGGCCGACTCACCCTGCTCAGATTAACTTTAAGCAGGAACCCTTGGACTTTCGGCGAGGGAGTCTCTCACTCCCTTTAT
>NZ_CP019783.1:22500-1527500 GCF_002022625.1 Bartonella sp. 11B
CTCACTGGAGTAACCTCTTGTATTCTTATGGGAATCGCGCTTTTTGCTGCTTTAGAAGGAAAACACACTTTAATTACTCCTGCACAATGGTTTTTATTAGAAGATCATTCTCTTGAAGACTATGACAAAAAGGGAGATCGTATTGCTCCCACACATGCCCGTCAAAGCTTTGATAGAAAAAGACAATTTGAATTATCTACGCTTCAAAAAAAGGGAAATGAAAAAGTCGTTGAGACTCAGAACTTTGAATGGATCCGGATGGCCTTAGCCGAAGAACGCCGTCATAAATACACCTACCCACCCTTTGATGCCTTAAGTATTTTTTCTAATGATTCGAACAATCAAATTTCTCAAACTCTTGAAGGAGGGCAAATTTATGGAGCAAAAGTTGAAACAAAAATGACTCTACGCAGCCATGATTTTATTATTGAACAGGCGCACTTTGATGAAACGGATATACTTACGGCTGAAGAAGCACAAAAAGAAATACAAAAATCCGGATTTGCTTTGGATAAAAATAATGAGAAACTTTCACTTCTTCCTTTTTTAGACCCCGCACAACTCGATATTTCAACACCTTCTCTTAAAGTACCAAAGATTCCTAATGTGCGTCTTACCCAAGAAAATGTCACTATTACAGCAAGCAATCATCGAATTGATCTCACCAAAAATTATGCTGAAGACATTATTCCCATTCGTAAAAAGAAGACAATTTTAGAAGCGCTTCAAAAATCCGACTATCCACAAGAACAGATGGAGAAAATTGCACAAACATTAGCGAAATTGAACCGTTCAGATACACTCAAAGCAGGAAATCTTTTACGCATTGGAATTGTCACACAACACGGTGAAGAAGATCATCTTGTTCGGGCAAGTATTTACCAAGGAATGAATCATATTCTGACAATTGCCCTCAATGATAACAACGAATTTGTTGCAAGTACAGAACCAGAAATGTCACATGCCCTTAAAACTGCATTTCAAAATGGTCAGCCTCATTCTTATGTTAGTGTGGCACAATTACCAACAGTTTATGATGCAATCTATCAAGCTGTTCTCAGCCATAATATGTCACAATCTCTTTCACAGCATCTTATTCGTTTACTTGCAATGAATATTGATATGAAAAGCCGCATCACACCAACTGATCAGCTCGAAATATTTTACGCTCTTCCTAAACAACAGGCTGAAAAAAACAGTAAAAATACAAAAAATGGTACACAACTGCAAACGGCCTCCTCTTCCGCCAATGGAGATCCTGAAATCCGTTATATAAGTGCAACCTTTGGGAGTGTTACGTACAAATATTACCATTACCAATCCACGAATGGGAGTGCCGATTATTATGATTCAGAGGGAAAAAGTTCAAAGCCTTTTTTGCTTAGAAAGCCGATCCCTAATGGCATTTTCGGCTCACCTTATGGTCCACGGAAGCACCCTATTTTAGGTTATGTGCGCATGCACACAGGTGTCGATTGGATAGCACCAAAGGGATCACCCATTATTGCTGTTGGAGATGGTGTGGTGACAAGAGTTGGAGTCGTAAGCGGTTATGGCAACCATACAGAAATTAAACATGCTAACGGCTATGTCAGTAGTTATTCACATCAAAATAATTATGCTCCTAATATTAGTCCAGGCGTCAAAATAAAACAAGGACAAATTATTGGATATGTTGGATCGACTGGTCTTGCAACTGGACCTCACTGTCATTTTGAAATCATTGTGAATGGTAAAAAAGTTGATCCTATGCGTATTCGTTTGCCTGATAGTAAATCTTTAAAAGACAAAGATCTACAAGCATTTCTGAAAGAAAAGAAAAATATTGATTCCTTAATATACAGCGTAACACAGCCAGAAAATGCATCTTAATTGATTCATATATCAGGAAAACTACTGTTTTTCTACGAGAGGACATCACTGATATTGTTGTATCGATTAATCGTTTAAGTCAAAGATAAAGTTTTAAAAGATTAAATAAAGAAAATAGTATAGAAATATTCCTTTAAAGAATCTCAGTTCATTTTTTACGATAGAGATCCAACAGTTCATCATACCCCTATAGATCATAGTGAATTCTCCTGTATCATTGCGATTCAGTAGAAACATTTTTCACTTGCTCTCATGAGAAAAAAGAGAAGAAAGTAAAAACTGTATTTTGAAAAACGCTTTTCAAGATTTCTTTTCTCTTTTCCCCTTCTCTTTGATCAAAGACAAATTCTGTAAAAGAGAGGACTAAAGAAATTTTTTGGGAGCAATTCAGTAAAACTCTTTTTGTACTCCTAACCTGTATATGAGAGCTTTGACGAATTGTTATGATTGCATACTGTCGATGGTTTGAGAACTTTTTTCGCCAAATTTTATCATGTTTTTTACAGAGAGTTTTATTGAGAAATTTCAATGCTTGTATCAATGAAAATTTTGATCAAAGAATATAATCTCTTTTAAAAGAGAGCATTAAAAACGCTCCGAACAGTTTCCTATGATCTTTGGCAAAGGAATGATCACCTTTGTTCCTCCTAAAGCAGATGTTTCAAACAGTGCTTTCTCACCAAATTGCATACAAAGCTGTTCTATAACCAAACGACCAAGTCCCGTTTTTAGCTCTGCATTTTGACTGCACATCCCCACGCCATCATCTTCAACGATCAGAGCCATTTTTCCATTCTTCTGAGGTCCACAAAAAATATAAATATTCCCATGGCGTTTATCAGGAAAAGCATGTTTTAAAGAATTTGTAAGCAATTCACCCAGAATAATTCCGAGCGTCGTAGCATCTCTTGAAGATAATCGGCAGTCTTTGAAATCCTTATGAAGAGTTATATTTTCACGTAATTCAAATGGTATAGCCAATTCAACATCATGCACAACCAAATTAAGAAAATCTGCCAATAATGTTGTCTCCATATCATCGCTCAAACGCAAACGACGATGCGCTGCTGATATTGTTTGGATGCGATCTCGTGCTGCTCCCAAAACAGAACGAACCTCTTCATTCTTGCTTCGATTTAATTGCAAACCAAGCAAAGAAGAAACCGTACCCAGGGAATTGCCAATGCGGTGGCTCGCGTCCTGTAACAACATTTCAACACGACAACGTTCTTTTTCCGCATAATTACGAGCCTTTTCCAACTCCTGTGTTCGTTCCTTGACACGAGCTTCAAGAGCTGCATTCTCACTATGAAGAAGTAACTGATAGGTTTTTAAAGACTGAATAT
Source organism: Bartonella sp. 11B (assembly GCF_002022625.1). Taxonomy (NCBI): domain Bacteria; kingdom Pseudomonadati; phylum Pseudomonadota; class Alphaproteobacteria; order Hyphomicrobiales; family Bartonellaceae; genus Bartonella; species Bartonella sp. 11B. Next base: position 25,719 of record NZ_CP019783.1, read on the forward strand.
CGGATCGAAAACGGTTAATCACAAAATAGGCAGAAATAAAAGTGCTCACAACAGACACAATAGCAGCCAGAGTCAAAGCAGCACGCATGAGCGCTATATCTTCACGTTTTTTTTGTCGTTCAATATCATCGCCATCGATAAAATTGGCCATTAATTGAACCAAACTTGTGACTTGAGTTGTCTTAACTTCAGGAAACGCCGAAGAATGAACGGATTGACCAGAAGATGCATCAAGAGCAATCATATGGTCCTTCATAATTGCTGTACGTGCTTTGATCTCTTTTTTAAAAGCTGTAAACCAGGTATACCATTGTGAATGAGAATGAACAAGAAGGGCAATATAATTGAGAATATCATCAAGATGAAGAACCGCTGTTTCAAAGCGCACTTTATCTTCCACCCGACGATTTTTTTCATAGCTTCGATTTGCTGCAGCCATATCGATTAAACTAATAAGGGCTAAATCTGCTTGTTCACGCAATTCTGAGCTTGTATCCAACTGTGAAATTTCCTGATCAACGGCATTGGATAATAGAATAATAAAGGTCGAAGCCAAAAAAGCCATGAAAAGAGAAACAATAATTGCTCCCCACCGCCAACGTGATGTTGTTGAACCAGAAATGGGTATTTTAGAAGACAAATTCGCCTTTGTTATCATATACTTTCCATCAATGAATCCAAAAATCAGCACTCTTCAGTTTAGAAAAAAATTATTTTATTTCTTTAAGAGTTGAAGAAAGAGAGTTATTTTCCATATCCTCGTTTTTGCTCTTGTTCCTAGAAGGCGAGATAAAAGGCTCTGCGCATTCTCACAATTTTGATTTCTCTGTAGCGATAACAATAATAAACCATGTTCTCACCCATCATTATTTTCCTAATCACTAAAAGAACATAAGATGCTTCCAGCCGAACAAAGATCGGGACCATAATCAGTATCACCATCAACTTCGAGAAGCTTTTGCAAACGATTGCGTGCACGACTTACACGGCTTTTAACTGTTCCAATAGCACAATTGCAAATAGCTGCAGCATCTTCATAAGAAAAACCAGAGGCCCCAATTAAAATGATTGCCTCTCTTTGTTCAGCTGATAATGTGTTTAAGGCTTTTTTAAAGTCATGCAAATCGAGCGTCCCATATTGGGAAGGATGAACAGCTATATTTTGAGTGAAAACGCCATCGCTATCTTGCACTTCTCTTCCTCTTTTCCGCATTTGACTATAAAATTCATTGCGCAAAATCGTAAAAAGCCATGCTTTTATATTAGTACCAATTTCAAAACTTTCTTGCTTAGCCCACGCCTTCATAAGGGTATCCTGTACCAAATCTTCAGCTCTATCATGCGTGCCACTTAAAGAAACAGCAAAAGCCCGTAAAGCTGGTAAAACAAAAAGCAATTCTTGTTTAAAATCTTTTGAGCTCTGCGTCATAAGGGATCAAACCTTTTTTCTTCAGAACGAAGACTATCTTGTTCTGCTTGTTCTAATTTGTCCAAAAGCTCCAGCAAACGTAGGGGAAGTGGCTCTTCTTGAATTTGCATATAAAATTGACGCAATTTTAGTGCTATTTCACTGTTTGCGCCGAGAAGATCATCTTCAAATGTAAAATAATCGGTGAGATTTTTTTCACCAAAGTTGTTCATTTTTTAGCCCCTTAACCCATATAGTAGTGAAAGAAGATTTTTCTCTTTAAAGTTGTAAATATAGTCCCTCCTAAAAAGTTCCAGACCGAAAGCAGGAACTTTTTTATCCATAAGGGATTGAAAAAATAAAAGTGCTTTCGCAAGCTGAAGGAGTTTTAAATCATGTCCCTATCACAACGCATCGCCCCTCATCTTCCTTATCTGAGACGATTTGCTCGATCCATCACAGGCAACCAAACTTCTGGTGATGCCTATGTCGCAGCCATGTTAGAAGCACTCATTGTTGATTTTTCTATTTTCCCCCAAACGTCCAGTGATCGCATTGGAACGTATCAACTCTTTTGTCACCTTTTTGATCAAACGACGCCCAATATTGCTGAGCCATTGCCGCAATTCGGTTTTGAACAAAAAGCCAGCGCTCAATTATCTTATCTCACTCCCCGTGCACGACAAGCTTTCTTGCTCATTGCTGTTGAAGGATTTAATGAAAGTGAAGCAGGAGAAATCATGAAAATTGATAAACAAAAGTTTCATGAACTCCTCAGCCAAGCCTCTTTTGATATTTCTCAACAAATTGCGACACAAGTCATGATTATTGAGGATGAACCTCTCATTGCCATGGATATTGAACAAATGGTGGAAAGCCTTGGACATCAAGTGATAGGAATCGCAAGAACCCATAATGAAGCTGTTGTCATGTATCATCAGAAAAAACCACGCCTCATTTTAGCTGATATTCAATTAGCCGATAACAGTTCTGGAATTGATGCAGTCAACGATATTTTAAAAAATGATTGTATCCCAGTGATCTTTATTACGGCTTTTCCTGAAAGATTGCTCACTGGAGAACGGCCAGAACCAACCTTTTTGGTCACCAAACCCTTTAATCCTGATATGGTAAAGGCCCTTATCTCACAAGCTTTATTTTTCCAAGAGAATGCGTCTAAAGCAGCCTAACAGAAGGGAATGATTATGTTCGTGCCCCCTGTTTCCACCACATCTATAGATAGATCACACCTCAGCGCTTTACTGCAAGCAATCCGTGGCGCTGATATTTGTGTTTTATATCAAACAACAAATCTGATCTATTTATGGGCAGAAAACCTGCCGCAACCTTTGAAAGAAAAATGGCGAGTTGGATGTCGTGACAGTGATTTTTTCTCAGTCGATCTTGCGGACAATATGGAGACCATCAAACTGCAAGTTTTATCAACAGGGAAAACACAGGCTATTGAAGCACGATTTGAAGATATGTCCAAACAAACCATTTGGTATAAATTTTCTATTGATTGCCACCGGAATGAAAATGGAAAAATCATTGGTATCATCACTACAGGCGTTGATATTTCAGGTCTACGCCGTCGCGAACAAGTGCTTAAAATATTACTACGGGAAGTCAGTCATCGTTCTAAAAATCTTTTAGCAATTATCCAAAGTATTGCAACCCAAACTGCCCGTTATACAGAATCGCTGCAAACCTTCTTACGAAAATTTCAGGGACGTCTTCATTCTCTTTCTCATTCTCAAGATCTGATTACCGACTCTGACTGGCGTGGTGCTCAATTTCATGAATTGGTAAAAACACAAATTTTAAACTATTTAGTAAAAGAAAAGGCGCGTTTTTCCATCAAGGGTATTGATCCTTATCTTTTTCCAAATGCAGTTTTGCATATTGGATTAGCTTTTCATGAATTAATTATTAATTCGCTCTCTTTTGGTGCTTTATCACAAGACGAAGGAACTGTTTCTATTACTTGCACAGTCAGCACAACAGCCCAAGGAAAAACGCAACTCTTTATCACATGGAGTGAAGAATTTAAAAAGAAAATCTTTCTTCCTGCACATAAGAAAGCCTGTTTTGGAAATACCGTTTTAGACAAAATCGTTCCCATTGCAGTAGATGGTTCAGCTTTTTTAAAATTAACGGACGAAGGATTGATCTATTGTTTATCTGTTTCTAACAATTATTTTGATATTTTGTCTTAGGTAAAGCAATCCGAGCATTGCAACTAAAAAATCAAGCAGTCGCGCATTGCGAATAAGAATAAAGTGATCCAAGCATCACGACTAAGAACAAAGCCATCCGAGCATTGCGACTGAAAAATCAAGCGATCGAGCATTGCGGATAAGAATAAAGTGATCCAAGCATCACGACTAAGAACAAAGCCATCCGAGCATTACGGATAAGAATAAAGCCATTCAAGCAACAGGGAATTTATACCCCGAATTATCAAAGCTTGGCGCTTTTTAGCTTTTCTTTTCCTCCTACAGCAGCAAGATAGAGTATTTCTTTGGAACGAAAACCCTTTGAAATTATTTAGAATCCAGAGGATCTACCTCTCACACAATTTCTCAATACTCTATATTTTATTCGGATAAGTACATTATGAATCCTGTTCTTGCTGTTCTTCTACTGGTTTCATGTACAGATGATTTTAACAGTTGTTATTCCAATAAAACTATGGTTAAAATTTATCTCACAGCACAAGCATGTGAGCAAAAAATTATACCCTCAATTAAAGAATTTACCTCTTATGGAGAACAAATCTTCGCTCAATGCACAAATATCTCTGCCAGCGTACCACAACAAGAAATAACCCTTATCTGGTCTGTAACAAACAAAGGCAATTTTTTCCTAAAAGAACAAAATACTGATGAGACCGTAAGCTCAGCATTGTAACGCAAATGGGCAAAACTATTCTCCTCCACCAGCATCTTCCCATTGAACGAAAACAATTAAAAGTATACATTTGGTTTAACGAGCAAAAATCAATATCAGCACTCAATAACAGTAAGGCATAAACCAATGTATGATTCCAAAGCTCAAAACAGTGAGCCCTGTGTTCTTTCACAAAACACACCATTAGATCCTGCCGTGGAACAGGTGAGAAAGAAACTGATGCGTTTGATGATCATCTCCATCTCTATCACACTTTTGTTAATTCTTGCTGTCTTTGCTGGAGTCATTTATAAAATTATAAAACCTGAGACAACGCTAAAATCGGCACAGCCTTTATTTTCTTCAGTGCCTCATCATACTTTATCTTTACCTGCAAAAACGCAAATTTTATCGCAAAGTCTTTCCCAACAAAATATGATCTTGAGACTCTTAACACCAGAAGGACAAACGAAACTTATGATTTATAATTACCACACCGGTGAGCTTCTTTCGGTTTTTTCGGTCAACATCACAGAAAAAACAATGGATTCTGACTCTTCTTTATAATGAATCGAAGAAGAATAAATAAAAATATCACCTTCTAAAATGAATAAAACATCTTAAAATGTTTAAGTATTTTCTTCCACTGAAGAAGAAGATGTTGCCCGGCGCCGACGTGGTTTTTTCTGCTCCTTTTCGCTTAATAAAGGAAGAGGAACAATTTTTTCTGCCGATGTGATAACTTTTTCAGCACTGTCTGAAACAACCGTTGATTGCTTAGAGGATAAAGTTTCTGAAACACGAACCCTACGAGAACGTGAAAGACGCCGTGATGATTTGGAAGCTTCAGCTCCTTCTTCAGCAGTTTGTTGCTCTTGCTGCTCAGCTTTATCAGCTCGAAAATTCTCATCTAATGTATCAGATGTATACTTCCCTTTTCTTTGATTTTTTCGCCCATCACCATTCCTTGATGAATGCTCTTGCAAGGACGGTCTTTCGTTATTATTATCCTCTCTTGTACTTTCTTCAACGCTTGTGTCTTCGCATTCCTGCTCGTTATTTTCATCACGCTTATGAGAGTGAGACATTTGGTCATTAGCTGCTAAAATAATACGCAAATAGTGTTCAGCATGCTGCAAATAATTCTCAGACATAACACTATCACCCGCTCCTTGCGCATCACGTGCAAGACTTATGTATTTATCAGCGATCTGCTGAGCATTTCCACGAATTTTAACATCTGGCCCGTTGCTTTCATAATTACGAGATAACGGATTAGGACCGCGACGATTATTATTGCCATTGTTATTGCGACCGCGTACGCGTCTATTCTGCTGTGGCCTCATATTTATCCCTTTTGGATTTTATTGCTCTTTAAATTTTCTCTTATTGCATTATTTTTTATAATGCTTATCACTTTCAAAATTTAGTTATTGAACCATCCCCGTTTCACTTAACCTAAACGATATTCCTTGGCTTCTTAATAAAGATATATATTTTGAAATATCACACAAAAACAGTACGGAATACTTAACCCAAAATTCCCTATCTCTCCGCTCTCTCCGCTGACAAGCAGAAACCTAGAGATGTTCACAGAAAATGCCAAGTGTTTTTTTCAAATAAATCACAATTTCATTAAAAAAAATCATTTTATTGTCGAAAAACAACACAAAAACGCAAATATACACACATCTGTTGTGGATTTAAAAGAATATGTCTCCTTTTAAAATCCATTTTTCCGAATATAGACACTCCTTTATTTTTTAACATCATAAAAAGGCTTCCCCCCTCTATGAATTTAATTATAAAGGAAATTCGCAATGCTATTGCCGAGTTCCTGCTCAAGATCTCGTTCGTTTGAATCCTAATGCCGTTTAATAGACGAATGTGAAGCAAAATATCCTTTTCACAAGACACTTCACTCTTCATATTTTCGCACTCATTAATTTTCGTTCAAAAAATTCATACTGACAATCCCTAAAAGCGGAAAAAAGTTCCATACTACGCAGATCCGCACAGCAAAATAAATTAAAGTAATCTTAAAAATGAAAATTGTAAGCTTTTTATAAGAAAAAAGGTTATAAGCAAAATACAAAAGAGGGATATCACATGCTACACCAAAAAGATTCAGAAGGATTAGACACTCCTTCTACAACACACACCCCATTTATGATAAAATTTCCTGAGAGTGAAGCTTTGTTTGCAAAACGAGCTCAGTGCTTTACATCTTTAGCCACCACTCACTCCGCTAAAGATACCCTTCTCTTTCTAGCTCATTTTTGCACAATCCAACAACAATCAGTCAAACGATTTAAAGATTTTTCTCGTGCACTTGCTCGTTTTAGCACCATGTCTACTCCTTTTATTGATCGATCAAAGATATTAGAATTGGGTTTTTATGAAAGCGTTGTGCATGATTTTTTAAACAATATGTCAATTTATGCACTCCCTGTAAAACAAAAAGAAGCTTTAAGCAGAATGCATCTTCGACAAGATCAATGGCGCCTTTGGGGAAGCAATATACTCAATTGTGAAATTCCACTACAACAAGAAGGAGAGCACCTTTTTATTACTGGCGTTTTACAAATTATTTACTCTCTGGCAGCTTCACAGCTTAATACTGAAATCATAAAGATACACCAACAGAATCTTTGCCCTTCCTGTAGGGGAACCCATTCAGCCAGCATTGTTGTTGAGACAGGATTAGAAGAAGGCACACGACTTTGCTCTTGTCTTTATTGCGGCACCTTATGGCATTATCCACTTCTTCAATGCACCTTTTGCGAATCAATCCAAAACGTTTCTTCTTCTAATCTAGACAAGAGTTCAGGTGCTATTGTTGTTGAAACATGCCAGACATGTCAGCGTTCCTGCAACCGACTTGATCTACACAAAGATCCATCTTTGGATGTGTTTGCAGATGATATTGCCTATATACTAGATCACCTCTCACAATCCTCTCTGCCTTTAAAACTAGGAGCTTTTAATCCTTTTCTAGCAGTATATATAAATACGCAGAACAAATAGCACATACTATAAACGAGGCAGAAAGATTATAGAGAAAAAAGAGTCTGAGAGAGAACATGAATATAAATTGAGAAGCAATAAAATTAAGCAATTTGAGTAAGAATCTTATTCTCGACAATTCTTTTTTCTCTGAAAAGAAGAGTCACATCATTGAAAGAAACCTTCTGGTATCGGGCAACACTCGACACTCTTAAGGGCAATTTTTGCTTTACATAAACGTCAAGAAATTTAAAAGTGGAAACCTTAAAAGTGATGATGCTCTTGGCTATTTCCTTCACCTTTTTCCTGCTCACCTAGAAGACAGTCACGCAGCAAAAAATAATTTCCATCTCCTGGACGAATAATTTTTATACATTTTTTCTTAGCATCATCGGAAACCTCTTCCCACATTTTGCGAATCGCAAAAAAAGCCTCACTTTCTAGATGAAAACAACGATGATAGACTTGTTGCACCATATCGGGCACAGCTAAAGCTGCAATTTCTTTACAATAAACACGAAAATCAAATGTTGGAATAGTTAATTTAACAGGTTCTTCTTGTACGACCTCTTGTTTGAAAAAAAAGTGACCGATAATTGTTTTCACCACAAAATAAAAAGTCAGTACACAAAAAAGAACGATACAAAAAAAAGTAATTTTTTTATACAATTTTTTGCGATAGGATTTTCGCCTGGCGCGGAGTCTTTTTTCCATGAACAGCGTATCCTTTACTCTACCAAGAACAGATCATACTTGAGAAGAAAGTTAAATAGAACAAAAAACTATTATCAATTGTCTTACATCAAAAAGCAATCTTTCGTTCATTTTAAGAAAAGAATCTTATTGTTTTTCCAAGGCTAAAATCTTTTTTTACAATACACTCATCTTGTTTCTTTTCTTTCTTTTTCTTCATTCAATTTGCACAATTTTTCATGGGTATAATCAATTAAAGAACACACACCATCATCCTTATGGTGTAATAAGATCAATAAAAGGAGCAAATGAGCGTGACTCAATATTTGTATCGTTATATTCTTCCCTCTTTTTCATTCTAGCCATTGGGCTTTTTTGAAAATCAAATTTATTTTATGTTCACCAGCATTTCTGCTTTTTTCCAAAGCGATCTGTTTCCACGATCCAGCGTGATAACAAAGGTTCTTGCTGAACTAAATGCGCTGGTTTGTTAATGATTGGAGGCTTTTTCCATCCTATGCAAGAGAACGGCACATTCTTTTGGCATCCCTCCAAGAGCACGACAGAGGCTAAAAGGGGAAAGAGTAAAAGTTTCAGCATTAATTTTCTCACGATTTTGAAGAGCCGATATCGCTTGTATCAAGGACCTTGTCCGTTCAAAAGAACGTCCATAAAAAAAGCTACTCAAAGCAATGACAATAACCAAAAGGATAGCAAAACCCCATCGAAACAAAAAAATCACTTTTGTTCTTTCCTCACTGTATCAATATACAAGATAATGCCCACAATCACAGTCACAATCATAATACCAGCCAAAGCCCACTGTACAGGACCATGTCCCGTAACAAATCCTGTAAGACCTGAAAAAGATGCAATCAATGGTGCAAAAACTTCTGCTTTGAAAAAAGGCATGCTCTTCGTTGTTTCCACCTTTTGATAATTAGAAGAAACATAAGCCCCTTTAGCCCATAAACCAGCCTCTGCTGCACGTCGATGCACCAATCCCTGCACACGTTTTCCTCCTGCTCTTATCCATTTTTGCAATTCGGCTGGTACGGCTTCATAATCTCCTTTGTTCAGCTTTTTTAAGAGCGTGGAATTACAAAATGCCTCTGTTCCTATATTATAACAAAAGGATACAAGAGCTGCAAACTGTTCATCAGTTAAAAACTGAGTGACTTCGCGTTCCACAGTTTGTTCAAATTGTTTCAAATCTTGTCGAAGTATAGTCTCTGCTTCAACCTGTGTGATTTCCATGCCATCTTGTACAACAGGTTTTCCTGCTTGTTCTGTATGTCCATATCCAATTGTCCACACGCCAATAACATCTTGATAAGCCTTTAAGCGTAATCCTTCCCATTGTTTAATGAGTGCAAGCCCCTCTTTTGATATTTGCCGCATTTTCCTGATTCCATAAACCGCCTATAGGATGATTAAAATCGATGGTTTTCCCCTAATTATGCACTTTCCAGCTGACAATTCTCCAGCTGACAATTAAGTGCTCATTTTGGAAATCTTCCCGCTTTTTCTGATGAAAAGCTATGATCTTTTATTCCTGTTGTCAATTGTTCTTCCAAAGCCGTAATACGCTGTAAAAGTTGTATATAGTTTTTTTGGTGTTTTTTATCTTCACGCTTTCCTTCTTGCAGGATTTGCTTCAACAATGCATTTAAAGGGGCATGTCCCATTCTTCCACTCGCATAGAGAACAACACGAATATGACTAGGATCATCAATATCAGCAATTGAAAATGGAAAGAGTGCCATTTTATTTTTTCCTTTATTCTTGGATTTATCAACAGTCCATGAGGAAACTTTTCTATTCTCACCGATCAATTATCCTGTTTTCTTTTCATTATTGAGCAGCTGTCAGAGCCTCTATTTTCAATAATTTGAGATGAAATTCTCGTTATTCTTCCAATAATGCGTTGGAAAGAATAGAAAATGTAAGATAAGGAATCATTTTTATTGATGGAAAATATTTTATCTTTGCAAAAGCATTCTCTTCATGAAAGAAGAAAACCAAGCTAGCTCCTCATTTAAAAAGGTAGGATTCCTTGATCCTTCGCACAATTTTATTCTACCTCCACAATAACGATTGTAGATACATCGATGCTTTCCCTTATCCTACGAAGAAAGAAGAATAGACAAGAAAGCCTTTATGAAAGGCATCTTTAGCAAGAAAGAAACCTTTAAAAAGCGCATTTTTTCCATCATGGTGTTTCTCAAGAGACTGCAAATATTTTGCCCTTTCCCCATAGGAAAGCAAAAATTCTCTCTGTTTTTAGCACAGAAAGATTTTATATCTTAATGGCATAAATAACGGCCATATTTCGGGGACGTGTTTCATTTCCCCCTGTTTTATCGATGATTAATTTGTGAGTATGCTCTCCAGAATCAGCTGTATATCTTTGTTGTGTCCATCTACGTCTGAGAAGTCCTCCCCCTCCTAATGCATCATCTGCCGCTTCGTATCCTGTATATATGTGATCATGCAATCCTGATTTGTCTGTTGTTCCTGTATGGTCATGAGATTTAAAAGAGTCTTTTTGCTCACTTCCTAAAACACGGTCCTTATCAATTCCTTTTCCACTATCCAATCCCCGTAAAAACATACCACGAAAATCGGGAACATTAAAAGTTGTTGTGCCATCTCCTTTCCCCCACACTTCTCCAATAGCCTCAAAAAGGCTTGCATATTCCCCTCGAGCATAGGCTTTACCATCACACAATAACCATTCATCCGGAATTTTTTCCGTTGCAAAAGAAGCAATAAAGCCTGAAGGAAAAACACTGACTTTAGGGAGAACAACAGCTGGATTGGTTAAATACCATCCTTCTTCTTTTTTTTCACCGATTTCCGAATAATAGATCAGTTCATAAAGCCCTTCTTTTTGCATCTCGCCACCGGTCAACGGTCGGAGTCCCTCCTGTGTTCCTTTATAAATTGGCTGAGAAGACAATTGATTTAAGACAACACTTGTGGCTCCGACATTCGTTTCTTGCGCTTTAAATCGAAGCACAATACCATTTTGATAAGCTGCATAAGGAGCCTTAGTTGTCAAATGAATAGAGGTTTTTTTCTTACTTTCTTCTTTCTCTTCAGCCGTTATAGTGAATTTAACCTCAACGGTTCCCCCGATATCGGATAAATATTCTTTGACGCGCTGCATCATTGCACGAGCACTATCATTCACTGAACTTGGAGGTTGTCCTTCAGCCCAGTTGATTATTTCGTCGGCGCGAGCATTCTCAGCCGCAATAAGTGACCAATCATAAATTGAGCTCATAGGATTTATCCTTTTTTTGCAGACCACAACCAAGAAAAGAAAGAAGAAAAAAAGGCAAAGAATTTTTTCTTTGGTTTTTTGATCTTTTCCAATCCAAAGCCGAGCTTGTTATAATTCACATGCAATAAATGTGTTTTTATATTCATATAAACGGCATCGGGATTCAAACGAACGAGATCTTGAGCAAGAACCCCGCGATAGCGTTGCGAATTTCCTTTATAATTAAATTCATAGAGGGGATAGCCGTTCTTCTCCCCTACAAGAACGATATTTTCTTTAACGTTTACATCAGAAAGACCAATAATGCCTTTCAACAAGCCAAGCACGCGCTGCGCATCACGTAAGGGATCCTTTGTGATTGCAGGCATAGTTGTGGATTCTCCTGTTTTTGTTCCATAATTACCGGCTGCTTTGGTTCCAATTTGCAGCAATCTTTCCAATTGATTCCAGGCTTGATTATCCTGTTCGCGCCATTTTTCTTGCTCTACATCCAAAGCATGCTGCTTATTTGCATCTTGTACCATTCCGCCCTTCAAAGCATTATTTTGAGCATTGCTTTGTCCTTGATAGAAATTATTGGCTGTATTCACTTGATTTTGCATCGAACGATCAATCATCTGATTTGCGTTGAGCATATGATTAATATCTTGATTATATTGTTGTGCGGTTGCCTGAGTTGCCAATGCTCCCAATTCATCGGTAAGCACACCGGTATGGGCACCAGAGCCATAACGTCCTGCTCCTGCCATAGATTGATTAACAACATCGGATGTTTTATTCAGTGCTCTGCTAAGAGCATCATTAAATTTGCTATTATTGCCTATCCAATTTCCGGCGGCCATCTCAGAGAGATTTTGAGCACTTTTTGTAGGTTCTTTGAGCCACTCATTAAAGACTGAATTGTTATATTGATTGGCTGCATTTTCTAAACCCTTAAGAGCATTTTGTGTTGTTTCACTTAAATCAGCATGCCGTTCTCCTTGATAGACATTTCCCCCTATGCCTTTATTATACAAATTGAGAGCTTCAGCGCTTGCCTGTTTTAAGATATCCTCCGCCCACGAGGGTGGAGCGTTCGTTTGTGTCGTTGTTTGAACCTGAGGGCTTGTCCGTCTTCTCATGCTTTAAAACCTTTCTATAATGAATAAAATTGATAGCATATCCGTGATGAACAAGCATTTTCGCCCACCCAGATCTTCCCAGTGTCAAAATTTCATCAGCCTTGATAGTTCGTGCCCATTGTTCGAGTTGATCAATCAATGAAACCAGTTTGATGCCTCCCTGGCCAGCAAGGTCTAAAATAACAACGCGTTTTTTTCCATCGTGCGTTTTTTCAATTTTGGTTATTACAAAAGCACTAAATTCAGTTCTATTTTTTAAAATCAACCACAGCTGCGCCTGCCCACCAATGATCTCTTCAGCCATATGTTTCAAACACACATCATGAGGAAATCGTTGAGCATATTTCCGCATAGCTGCATTCATAGCCTCTCGATAAAGAGCCATTTTTTCCCAAGACCACTGATGCGTACAATGAAGAGAATAAAAATCTTCATGATCTGAGCGTTGTGTTACAATTTTAGCTTTTTTCTTCCAGGGCATAGCATCCCAACTTCTTAACTTTGCTCTCGCCAGAAGTTTTTTTGTTGCTATACTCAATACATCCCTTATCCCCATAAAATCTCTCACCATTTATCTAGAGCATTCTCTTATCCACAAACATAATCCTGCCATTCAATCTGCCCTACCTATGGAAGAAACACGCGATACATCACCAAAAACAGCCGGAGAATCCTATTGTCACCCTCCATTGCGCTCATTTATACTGATACCTCCTGATTGAATAACCCACCGCATCAGCATCTTGCCCAAGCATACTCACCATATTAAGCTTTTACCCTAGCATCCTCACCATTCTAGTTTTGTGCCTTAGCAAACTCGACGCATGAGCCCTATTCTTTGGTATGCTTAACGCATAAGCCCTATTCTTTGGCATGCTTAACGCATGCCGGCAGGCCTCAACTCGACATCAAATCCAGTGACATGAGACCAATTGACTCCTTCTGGTATCCGAAGCTTAAAGCGATAAAACCGCGCCCTAGCACGAGAATGAATTTGTCCCGTATGCGTAGAAGGTTGTCTTTCTGGCAACCAAACAGTTTCTTCCTCAAAGGCTTGACGAAAGCGCATACCAACCGACAAATAAAATGTTTTACTATTCACCTGGGGCATAATATTTCTCACCCTGGTTATCATACCATTTGTCTGTCCCATTTCTTGTGAGGTTATGACACAAGCCATAGGGGATCCAGAAAATGATCCGAGTCTCCCTTCACGATCGAAAGCTCCCAGAATTGGTGTTTCATTTTGCCACACTTTACTATCGAGAGAAAAAGGTAAATCATCCAGACTTTCTGAAACTCTATCAAGCCCTTCTAAGGTATATCCGGTTAGAAAAATAGGCAAAATCATTTTGATATTTACAGTCGCTTTGGTCCACTTTTGCAATCCCCAATCATAGATCAGCAAGATCCGCTCTTCGATCGTTTCATCGGCATCGATAACCCAATAAACGCGGTTATACACGCCATCGATTGCAGCACTCAGAGTAGATAATTGATTTTCTGAGATTTTTGCCACCATAGTTCGATCGACTTTTTCGAATCCGATCGGAGAAATTCGCCCATCTGTAGTAATTTGATAGAATCCTCCCTCATCAGCAAAGAAAGCGAGATCCCCACGACAAACTATTGATTCAGGGTTTTTTGCACCACGTTTATCATGTATTTTCTGGAAACTGAAGATAATCTTAGATCCAGGAATAAAAGAGCCGGCATAAATTGCAGAACGCATAAAGATTAACGGATTTGTTGTTTCTGTTGCTCCTTGCACATATCCCCCATCGGGAAAATCTTGATAATCGCAGCTTTTTTTCCCTACAGTCCAGAACTCAGCATCATTCAACCCAGACCAATGAACGCGTCGTGGATGTTCGGGTAATTTCATGAGACAAACGAAATCGCCCCAAACGCGAACAATTCCTGCTTGTGGAGGATTTCCACCTAAATCTCTAAAATTTTCATCTTGATTAATATCGATAACTTGAGGCTTATCATTTGCATTAACAGCGATAACATAATCGCCAAATAACGCAAAAGACCAAGGTGCATCAACATTAGCAAAATAGGATTTATTTTTACGCGTAATATCTTTCCACTGCAAAGTTGTATTATTGAGCTGATAGATTTTTTTTTCTGTTCCAGCAATAATCGACACACCATTTTTTGTTTTGACAGCGATAGCGCCTAAAATAGTCCCCGGACAAGGCTCTGATAATGGACTAAAATTTGGCATTGGGATATAAGATCCATCTGCAGGAAGCACATTGACAAGTTCATCGGTAAAGAGACTATTGATATGAGCAACATCGGGACGATAATCCGCAAGAGGAAAAAAAGCCATTTAAAACCCCGTTGAAAGAATATGAGAGCATCCTTCGCGACGCGATGTTTCGTAACGCAAGAGTTGGAGCTGTTCTTGAAAATCGCTAAACGCGACAGCAGCACATTCAGCATCTTTGAGAATATTTTTATAGAGTTCGTACTTTGCCCGTGCTTTAATTAAATCGAAAGCATAAACAAACCAAGGGTTCTGATCTTGCAGAGCGAGACTATCAGAAAAATGCGCTGGTCTCCAGAAGAGGCGAACAGTTTCAACAGTATCAGGTGTTGGGAACAGTCCGATTTGTTGATCCAAAAAGGTGTAGAATACGGGTGTTCCTTGAACTGAATGACTTTTATATTCTTTTTGTGCTTTTTTCCCTGATTTATAAA
Source organism: Bartonella sp. 11B (assembly GCF_002022625.1). NCBI lineage: Bacteria > Pseudomonadati > Pseudomonadota > Alphaproteobacteria > Hyphomicrobiales > Bartonellaceae > Bartonella > Bartonella sp. 11B. The sequence continues at coordinate 40,840 of NZ_CP019783.1, forward strand.
GAAGGGGTATTCGCCTTGCTTCTTTTTTCTCAAGAACCAAAGATTCAATAACCATTTCTGTTTCAAGAAAAGCGGTATCTTCATATCCATACCATGTTTTTCCGCTTTGTGTTTTAAAGCGCATTTCCCGCATTTTATTGAAGAAAAAGGGCTCCTGTTCACACAAGCGAAGAGCAGTTACAATAGAATCTTGAATTTGAATAGAATATTCACCTGTTGTATCATCGACTTCATCCTGAATCAGCGCCACCATTTGCCCAAATGTTTTGGCATGATCGGAGATTTTTGAAACAAATGAATAAGATTGAGCAGAAGATTTTGTTAAAGAAGATCCAGGAATAGGCATGAGTGCTTCCTTTTTATTTTATTCCCTCCCAAAAGTTTAAAAATTGGCAGGGAATTTTATAATCTTTTTTAAGAAGAGAGAGCGTATGTTGAAATCACGATGGTTCCAAAATCCTGAGCTTTTTCACGCTCATTTTCCAAACTGAAGCGTGTTTTTTTCATACCAATAATTGTTTTTGCAGCAACACCAAACTCACGTTCATAGTCAAAGAGCTCTTCCACCAATTTATAGCGTGTTGCTCCCCGATCCTTACCGAAAGCAATAACAGTACTTTGTGCCCCTAGCAAAACGGCACGACGCACATGAGGAAGCATAGGGATCGTCTTACCATCCTCAGATGCCGGTCCTACACCTTCTGTGACATGCTCTGCTTCTCGTAAGATGACTCCATTATACATACCCAATGATCCATTATAGATGGGATTTTTCATACGGCTTCCACTGTAAATGGCCTTAGTGATATCAAGCCATTGCCCTGGCTCTGTATTGGATCGCAATTGTGTAACTTGTGTTGGATGGAGATAAAGGACATAAACATTTTCTCCATCGACACGCACAGGTCTAATTTTTGGGTTAGCAAGTTTAGCGCGTTCGACAGCTTTATCAATCAACTGAAGAGTAAAGATATCGCTTGATTTAAGATCTGCATCTTTTGTTTTTCCATTAGGACGCAGTATCCGTTTGTCGGTTGGTTCAGTTGGTGGATTAAATCCGTAATGCACAGGTTTTACCGCCATGGTTCGTCCTTCAAAATTGATTTTATTTGCTGTAAAACCACAGACATGAAGAAAGAACATCAGACTCAAACGATCTGCATACCAATCGACAAGAGCATTTTTGGCTTCTGTCCGTAAATTATGTAAAGTTCTCTGTTGATCGATTGTGCCTTCATTTCTAACACGAACAGCATGAGAAAGTTCATTAATGACCAAGCGATCCGTCAGGAATTGTAAATCTTCTTCTTTTCCTGTAAGAAGGTCTTTTTCAGTAACCCCCTCACCAAACAATTGGACACGTAAACCAAAGCTAATAGAATCTCCATGCGCTTTATTGGTTTCATCTTTCAATTGAATAATACTATTGGAATCTCTTCCAATAAGTGGTGCAATAGAAATTGCTTTTGAGACTTCTTGATTCAGTAATTTTGACCATGTACGTACAGCCATTGGATGATTAAGTCCGATGTGAGTTGCAGCCATTTTTCCCCCTCATAATTTTTGATATAAAAAAACCGGTATTGTACCGGGCGTTTATTGTTTCCTATCCTAATGCTCAGAACAGAAAGTTATTTTTAGTGTCTTAATTTTTTAGTATTTTTCCTCTCTTTACAGCCCTCCCCCACTCATTAAATGGTTAAAAGCAGCTTTGTTTTTTGGGTTATCGATCCAAACATTAAATTCTCCTTCGGACATCTTATCGAGAAGATCCAAAGAAATTGGCCCATTGGCGCTCAAACCATTAGAAGCGACAAGGGTACGGGCAGAATTTTGCCTCTCCTGAAGAGCTTTCTCCTCCCATACACTTTCTTGTAGGCTCTTTGTTTCCTTCATTCCTTGTAAACTTTGCCCTTGATAATTTTGTAGAATTTCACCTTTATGATTTTGTGGTGTTGTATAGCCAATAGTCTGTGCGATTGTATAAATCATCTCGGCCGGATTTTTATTCTTTTCACGACAATCTTGCACAATCTTTTTCAACTCATCGCCGATCATAGCATCAATAACGTTCGGATCTGCTAGTTCAGGATAAAGAGAAGCACAAGCAGCCAATTGCTTTGCACGCATCTCATAAACAAAATCAGCAGCTTGATTAAAATCGCTATGTACTTTTTTGACAGTCTCCACAGACTGATGAAAAAAAGACTGCAACCGCTCTGCTTCTGAAGCCCCCTGCCCCTGCGAAGCAGTTTGTTGCACTTCTGATGTCTGCTGTTTATTTTGAAGCATTTGTCCAAGCCATTGCAGATAGCCCATAAAGTCTTTTTGCGGATCTGGTGGAGCTTGCATTGGCTCTTCACTCTGATCGCCTTCATTCTCCTGCTCCAGTGAGACTATTTCATTTTCATCGTCCTCTTCTGCAAGGACATTACCTCCCTCTTCTCTCCCAGAATTTCCTTCCAAACTATCACTTGTTTCTTGCAAAGAATGCGTTTCCCATGCGTGCTGTTCTTCCAATGTTAAAGTTTCTTCATTCATTATGCTTTCCTCATTTGCCTAAAACAACAAAATGCCCCCATACCCACGCAGAGCACATATACAATAAATGCATCCCTCAAAATCCTGTAAAGCTTACGCAACACGGATACCTTCTGCTTCTTCTAGAAACAGAAGACGCATCCCTCAAAATCCTGTAGAGCTTGTGCAACACGAATACCTTCTGCTCCTTCTGGAAATAGTAAACTCATCCCACAAGGTTCTGTAGAGCTTGTGCAACACGGATACCTTCTGCTCCTTCTGGGAATTGTTGGGGCCCTTGTTGCTCAGTAAGCACTTGACTGTTTTGCTGTGCTTTGAGTGTAATTTTATGGATAAGCGATGCAGGTAAAGGTGAATAGTGCAGAAAGTCGAGCATCATCTCTGGCGTTGCAAATTGTTGCATAAGCGGCAACAATTGCATAATAACGGAAAATGTCCGTTCTTTTTCATTTGTGCTTGTTGGTGCATCATCTACCACAATATCATATTCCAAACTTGTAACCATTTCCCGTGTAAGGGGCACATATTTAGCATTATCTTCTCCAGCAATACGAATTAAACGGCCATCAGAGAGATAATTTTGGATAAGATAGAGAATTATTTTTCCCTGTCGTTGTCGATAGCGACGCAATCCATCAAAGAAAGCAGCCAAAAGATTGAGCGAAGATTGCCGGCGTTTTTCTTCGAGTATACCTGGTTGATTGACGGAGCGTGTTCCTACAAACTCGGGAGACAATCCTGTCACCTGAGAAATAGCACCCTTTGCTTCATTAAAGAGTTGAAAAAAGCCATTTGGAAACTGGGCGACAGGTTTTGGTTGGACTCTTCCAGCGGCTACAGCACCATTTTTCAGCCAAGTAATACTATCAGCTCTTGCCCAACTTTCTGTTGCTTGTCGATCATCATCGAAGGCATCCCGCTCTGCCATGATACCGCCTTTGGATTGGCTATTAAGCAAATGCATGACTTGACTAAAATATTTATTAGCCCAACGTTGAGGGTCTTTGGCTGGACGTACGATTCCATAGAATTGTCGACTTAATTTATCGAATGTCCCAGTAATACATTCCCACCCCAATTGATTAGAAGGGACCAATGGTTTATCGGGAGCCTCGAGCAATTTTTTTCCTAAGAAAGCGCGTTTGACAACTTTTTTTGTCATTTTTGTTGCGGGAAACAGAGGAAATTCTTTTTTAATCTGTTCAAAGTCCTGTTCAGAATACTCAGTAAACCGCCCAGTTTGAGGATTAAGCACCTTATAGATGACTTCACGTTCGAACCACCGGCATTCAGCCAGAGTAACCATTTTAGGGCTTTGCAGAATATTTTCACCTTCCCCGAAGCTTTCATTTTGGTAATCTCCATTCCCAACGCTATGCAAACTCATTCCCGTTTGCTGTTGCACCCAATCTGCATTGAGCTCACTCCAATGCACATTTGGGAACATTTCTTGTGCAATTTCCAGTGGTTTTTCATCGATATACCACACCCGCTGAGCATCAATAAGATTAGGTTTAACGGCACTTGTATCCCACACCATTTTCATAGGATCGAGCCGTGCAATGACGGGTTTTCCTCTAGGATCTTCTTCATAATCGAGCCGAGTATCGGTCCATCCCATCCCACAAATAACCGTATCTTGAAAAGCATCGGAATCTTCATATTCACCATGCGCCTCATCACGAAACCATTCTGCTGCTCCAGTGAGGATTTGATTAGCGATAGCAGCGCCTTCTTGTCGTGGAATAAATTGAACATGGCGTTTATTATTGCGTTCGGTTCCAACGACAGCATTAATCAAGGGCGCAACACGATTGAATGTCATAACGGGTCTGTTTTGTTCCCGTAAAACAGCAAGATCTTGTTCATTCCACTGTCGCCCATTATAAAAATCGTAATCTTCTTGAGCATTTTTTCGCCATTGCTCGACATGAACAATATCCTCTTGATACCAGTTAACGAGCTTTTGAAAGAGCGCCTGATGTTCGAGGGTTTCAATTGAATTAGAAGCAGTCTGCATATTCATTAAAAAGCCATCCATGATGTTGTAGAAGAAGAGGGACGCGACCGATAAGCCTCTCGTTTTTTGTGAGCACTGGGTTGTTCATAGGCCACGCATAACAGCCCGAAGCTATCGGCACCATGGCTTGCCCAATCGTGTTCGGCTCCCAAACCGATATTACGTTGTTCATCGCGTTTTTCGTGATACCAGGCAAGGGCTTTTCGCCCAGCGGTTGTTGTCTCACGATTAAACCATATAGCGGGGAATAATCGTCTTACAGCTTCGATCCGCATTTTGACAGCACCGACACCTTGATTAGGGATAATTTGGGTACGAAAACCAGCTTGTTGGAGTGCACTTTCGAAACTGACATTATAGACACGATCTTTTGTAGCTCCATCATGAGGCAAAACCATCAGTGCTTTTTCATAGCCCTTTTGACAGACCCATCCGATATGCTCTGATAAGGGCTGTCCTTGTGCTTCATAATAATCGAGAACACGAATTTCGCGTCCGACAAATTGCGCCACCCATAGAGCGGTTGCATCGGCTTTAGCGCCGGTTCCGCCGATATCCCAAAAGATTTTAACCTGGATCAGAGGATCACGCGGCACTGTAGTAATACGCCCTTCTTGTTCTGCTTCAAGCAGCAATTTTTGGTAATAAGCCCCTTGCATTGCCTGCAGATATTCCCCTTCCCAAATATGTTGATATTGTTCAGGCCTTTGTTCTAAATCAGCTTGTCGATCGCGATTAAGTTTCGCAGGAAATTTTGGATTGTCGCGCCAATTAATTTCAACGCCTTTGATATTAGGATCTTTGGTAAAACGGAACCGTTTTTCAACGGCAGCATTTTCTCGGCATGGGTTCCATGTCACCCATAATTCGGAATGCCACTCTTTTCCCTCTTCTCTGAGCGTTGGAATCAGGATTTGCCAAGCGGCATCGGTTACAGGCTCGGCCTCATCGACCCAACAGAGCAAAATACGCCCCATAGATTTAACGCTAGCGATATTGCGATCAAGACCAGCAAAAGCATAAACGATACAGCTGTCTTTTGATCTAATATATTTATCGCCAATTTCATAATAGTCGCTTAAAAAGGGATAGGCCTCGATAGCACGTTTAATTTCTTCGAGAGAACTTTCAGCCAATGAATTTTGGAATTGTCGCGCACAAAGGATAATGCCTCGTTCTCCGGCTTTTCCATGATGATAGCCAATCACAGCTGTCATCAAAGCAAAGGAGCGTGTTTTCCCTGATCCCCTCCCTCCCCAAGCAGCACGAACATCAGCTTTTCCAGTAAAAACAGGGATGAGCTTTGGAATCAAGGCAATCTGAACGGTTGTCATTGTGCGCTATAACCCTTGTTAACCGATAGAACTCTCTCTCATTGTGAAGCACTATATGACCCTATTCAAAGAATACACTTTTCAAAAATAGATATCTGCTCTCTGCGAGATCCTTGCCCTTAAGACTCTTGATCCAAAAATCATAAAACATCATCCATAACAAAAGTGATCCCGAAGAGTATAATTCCATTCCTCAACACAAAGAGTTAAGATCAAATAACGTCTTGACACATCGGTACTTGGTTTTGGCACACCCAACCGCCACTTACAAAAATAATGATAAACGCAAGCCGAAGAAGCCGACAAAAAATACGGAACGTCTAAAAATGAAAAACAAGCAGCTGATAAATAACGATTTAAAGATTACCTAAGCCATACCCTAAAATATAAATCACTCACAATTTCTTAAAAAACTCTTCGCATTTATGGGTTTTTTGTAGATATTCAAACATAAACCTGGAACATACACCACCTTCCTCAAACCACCTTCCTCAATCACTGAAAAGAAGAATTTCTATATTCCTTTAAAATCAGGGAATAGAGTATGGCTTAGGTAATCTTTAAATCGTTATTTATCAGCTGCTTGTTTTTCATTTTTAGACGTTCCGTATTTTTTGTCGGCCTCTTCGGCTTGCGTTTATCATTATTTTTGTAAGTGGCGGTTGGGTGTGCCAAAATCAAGTACCGATGTGTCAAGACGTTATTTGATCGTTTAGATCACCGATATTAGAAACCATCGGTACAATCTCAACACGCGAAATAACCTTGGTCTTTTCTTCATTTTCTCCCATCACATGCAAAGGCAAAACTTTTGCTAACAGAGAAAAGAAAGGAACAGGATTATTGATCGCATGATAACAAAGATAAGAAACCAAACCATCACGACCATACTGATTTCCCGCCTGTTCAGCTGCAGTAAGAAGTGCTTTTTTGAAAATCTTTGTTGTTTTATTCACCGTCCCTTTTGGCCGTCCTTTCCCCTTCAAAGAAAGAGAATTATCCTGTATCATCAGAGAGTTCCTTTTTCATATGCAAAACTTTAAAATTTGTCGAAAAAACGTTTTCACCAGACACGATCAATGACTCAATATCCTCAAGGACAGTGTGGGAAGCTGTGTTGCTCTGCAGAGTCTGGGCAGTAAAAAAAGTAATTAAGCAAATTTTAGCCTTTCATAAAGTTCAATGCGACAAAAGAGCCAATGAAACAGAGCTCTTTCTTTAGAGAAGTAGGTCTGTTCTATAGGAAGAAGGTTCTTCTTAAGAGAAAGAAACTTAATCTTGTGCATGAAGAGATTGTATTTTTTTCTTAAGAAATGCTTTTGAATAACGGAGATTTTCTTCCTGTGCTTTTTTAGAAAATCTCCCCAACTACCATTTCTTAATCAGCTTCAATTGCCAAGATAAATTATAAACACAAACAAAAAACTTCTGCTGATTTCATACAACCAATGCAGAACACTTAAATAAAGACGAAATTGTGATTATGCCTTTATGATAGCTGTTTAGATTCACCTTGTCAAGTTTTATTGTATTTCTCTGTCATTTTACCCTTTCAAGCGTTTACTTTTTCGCTTTCTGTTTCAGGAGAAAAGATCAATTGCTCTCCTTCTTTTGTAATTGTCACGGTTGTATTATCATGGATTGTGCCCTTTAAAATACTTTCTGCGAGAGGGTCTTGAATTTCTCTTTGCATCATTCGCTTTAAGGGGCGCGCACCATAGAGAGGATCATAGCCTTTATGCGCGAGCAAAGTTCGTGCTTCTGGTTTGATCTGCAAGGTAATTTTGCGTTCACTGAGTAAATTTTGTAAGTGTTGGATTTGAAGATCAACGATTGCTTCGATATCTTTGCGCTGTAATCTTTGAAAGAGAATAATTTCATCGACGCGATTCAGAAATTCTGGACGGAAAGCAGCTTTTACCACTTGCATCACTTCATCTCTTGCTTGATGTGTTATTTGCCCTTCTGGCAATGCGGTCAAGATTTCGGCTCCGAGATTAGAAGTCATAATGAGGACAGTATTTCGAAAATCGACGGTTCGGCCCTGACTATCCGTCAAGCGTCCTTCATCAAGCACTTGAAGAAGCAAATTAAAAATATCGGGATGGGCTTTTTCAATTTCGTCAAAGAGAATAACCTGATAAGGTCTCCGTCTGACAGCTTCGGTGAGGATGCCTCCTTCTTCATATCCGATATATCCTGGAGGAGCACCGATCAGGCGTGCTCCGGCGTGTTTTTCCATATATTCGGACATATCAATCCGCAACATAGCCTGAGCATCTTGAAAAAGAAAAGCAGCGAGTGCTTTTGTGAGTTCGGTTTTTCCAACACCTGTTGGCCCTAGGAACATAAAGGACCCGATAGGACGATTAGGATCTTGCAATCCAGCGCGCGCGCGTCGTACAGCGCGTGCGATAGCATGTACAGCTTCAGCTTGTCCGACTACTCGTTTACCGATTTCGTCTTCCATGCGCAATAATCTTTCTCGTTCCCCTTCGAGCATTCGATCGACGGGAATTCCTGTCCACCGTGAAACGATTTGCGCAATATGTTCAGCTGTAACGATTTCTTCGACGAGATTATTTTGTTGATCATCATTTTCGGCAACATTGAGTTGTTTTTCGAGTTCAGGAATGACACTATAGGCCAATTCACCAGCGCGTTGGAACTGTCCATTTCGTTGTGCAATAGCCAAAGCATTTCGTGCTTCTTCGAGTTGTTTTTTCAGATCAGCAGCATACCCTAATTTTTGTTTTTCGGCCTGCCAAGCTTGTGTCATTTCTGCTGAATTTTTTTCCAGTGTTTCGAGTTCAGTCTGCACGATTTTCAAGCGTTCTTCTGCTGCGGGATCGACTTCTGTTTTTAAAGCTTCCTGTTCGATTTTCAACTGCATGATGCGCCGATCGATTGCATCGAGTTCTTCTGGTTTTGAATCGACCTGCATTCTCAAACGTGCGGCGGCTTCATCGATCAAATCGATTGCTTTATCGGGCAAGAAACGATCTGCAATATAGCGATGGGACAATCGTGCAGCGGCAATTAAAGCACTATCGGCCAAGCGTACTTTGTGGTGTTGTTCGTATTTTTCTTTGATTCCACGCAAGATAGAGATACTATCTTCCACGGTTGGCTCAGGAACAAAGACAGGTTGAAAACGTCGTGCTAGAGCAGCATCTTTTTCGACATATTTTCGATACTCATCGAGCGTTGTTGCGCCTACACAATGGAGCTCACCGCGAGCAAGAGCAGGTTTAAGCAAATTGGAAGCATCCATAGGCCCATCGGATTTTCCGGCTCCTACGAGATTATGCAATTCATCGATGAAGAGAATAATTTGTCCATTTTCGGCTTGAACATCTGAGAGCACAGCCTTTAAACGTTCTTCAAACTCGCCTCGATATTTTGCCCCAGCGATCAGGGCTCCCATATCGAGAGCATAGAGTTGTTTATCCCGCAATGTTTCGGGGACATCACCATTGACAATACGGAGAGCTAGTCCTTCAACAATAGCGGTTTTTCCGACTCCTGGTTCTCCTATTAACACGGGATTATTTTTGGTCCGTCTCGATAAGACTTGAACAGTTCTTCTGATTTCTTCTTCTCGTCCAATTACGGGATCGAGTTTTCCCTCTCGTGCTTCTTTTGTCAAATCACGTGCATATTTTTCCAACGCTTCATATTGGCTTTCAGCATGACGACTTGTTGCTGTTTTTCCTTTTCGCATTGTCTTGATGGCTTCATCAAGAGCCTGCGCTGTGACTCCTCCTGTTGTCAAAATATCGGCTGTTTTTGCATTTTTTTCGAGAAGCAAAGCTTGTAGAGCACGTTCTACTGTTACAAATTGATCCCCTTCTTTTTGAGCAATTTCTTCTGCTTTTGCGAAAACTTTTGCCATAGTCTGAGACATATAGAGCTGCCCATTTCCACCTTGTACTTTTGGCATAGCATCGAGCGCTTCTTTGAGCTCTTTTTGAATAGCTGGCAAATTGCCTCCTGCCTTCTGGATCAAAGAAACGGCCAACCCTTGGCTATCTTCTAAAAGCGCTTTCAAGAAATGTTCAGGCATAAACTGTTGATGATCAGAAGAAAGAGCACTGCTTTGCGCTGCTTGTAAAAAACCTTGAAGCCGTTCGCTATATTTTTCCAAATTCATTTTTTCTTTCTCTCTGCCTTCACAGGCTCTTTGTTTTCACGAGCTTGTACTTTACCGCTAAGCACTTTTTTCAAGCGTCTTCACGATCTTCCACACACCCATAAACAATAATTTACTTTAACAATAAAGAAATATGGGAACATCCTCTTCCTATAGCAAGAGGGAAATAAAACCTCTTTTGAAAAAGAAAACCTTTTTCCTCCACAGCCCTTCTCTTAAAACTTCTCTCAACATTCCCTGATATTCTGCTCCATAACCTCCCCCATGGCGCCTTCCCATACAGTAAGATTTGTCCATTCTTCCCCATCAGGCACGCTCTTACAACTCTTTTTCAAGAGTATCATTATGTCATGCTCTAAACATTTTACCAGAACCTCTTAAACCTGATATCAAGCGAGTTTGTGCTCTTTTTGTTTTGGTACAGATAAAGGAAGAAGATAAAAGAACAAACACCGACATATATTTTGAAAAAACCAACGCAAATAGCACGGATAAAAGCATTCACGTTAAACATAAATCATATGTTAAAAAAATTCTAACAGCATTTCATTTTAACCACAAAGACAAAGATGGCACTTTTTCCTTTTGAAGCATTTTATTTTTCGTTCACTCTTCCTCATCGGTTTTTTGAGGAGGTGGAGGCAAAACATATGCCCCAGACAGCCAACGGTTCAGATCGATTGCACGACACCGTGATGAACAAAAAGGGTAAGAATCCTGCTGAGACATTTTTCCACATTCTGGACAGGGGCGCGATGGACGCAAATTATTTTGTAAGGGCGGCTGATATATTTCTGCTTTTTTTCCGTCTTTTTTGCGCTGTTTCATTGTTTTTCAAGGTACCTTTTTCTGTAAAGTTTTGTTTTTTTCCTTTACCCATTAAATTTTCGCCCACTTTGTCTTATTCACCTTCACTGAAATTTTCGCACCAATGATTAAGCAATGGATACTGATAAGTCATTAAGAGATCCATTGTTTCAGCCAAAGGGAGTCCCACAACATTGGAATAAGACCCTATTATATTTGTCACGAAAGCCCCGGCTTTTCCTTGAATTGCGTACCCTCCGGCTTTTCCTTGCCATTCTCCAGAAGCCACATAAGCCTCTATCATTGTTTTGGTTAACCGTTTAAACCGCACAGAACTTTCAACTAACTTGATCTTTTTTTTTCCACACTCATTCAAGAGACAGATAGCACTATATACCTTATGGGCTCTCCCTGAAAGAAAACGCAAACATTCGTATGCTTCATCTTCTCCCTCTGCTTTAGGGAAAATGACACGCCCCACTGCCACTACTGTATCTGCAGCTAAAATTAAATATTTTTTTGATGACGGTTCTTTTGCATTATTTTTCTGATCTCTTAACCAATTTTCCTGTGCTGCGAGGGCTTTTGTTTTTGCGAGACGCTTTGCTAAATTTGCTGGATGCTCTCTTGATTTTGGTGTTTCATCAATATTGGTTGCATAAACAAATTCTGGTTCAACACCTATTTGTGCGAGAAGCATTAAACGCCGCGGAGAAGCAGAAGCAAGAACCAAATTGATATCCATAATAGAACCCCTTTCGCCAATTTTGAGTGCATGCACTTTTGTCCCAACGTCCCCGTTTTATTTAAATTATTTTTTCACACCTCTATATTTTGTAGTGCACTTGAAGCGTTTTTTCTTTGACCTTATTTTTCACAAGCATTCACTTCTGCAATAACGCTTCCCAATTTTGGGTTAATTTTTGATACAGAATTTTTCCTTTTGATGGTTATTTATAGCGATATGTAATTCGTCCTTTTGATAAATCATAAGGGGTCATTTCCACCATAATTTTATCGCCGACTAAGACACGAATACGATTTTTTCGCATTCTTCCAGCGGTATGGGCAATAATTTCATGATCATTTTCTAATTTCACCCGAAACATTGCATTTGGTAAAAGTTCTGTAACAATTCCAGAAAATTCCAGTACTTCTTCTTTAGACATAAAGAGCGATTTCCTTTTATAGTATATGTCGTTGATTTTATATGATAAGTTAACGTTCTTTTTCCATATCTTATTTTTTTGATTTTGTGAACAAGGATTTAAGAGAGAAAGAGAGATTTTCTTTATATACTGTTTGTGAGTGTATTTTCACTCTTTATTTTTTCTTCTCTTGATTTTTCCTTCATTTCATATGATCACCCGTTCATAAAAAACAAAAACCGGTTCTGAGATAATCACTGTACTTTTTTGTGATTTTTCTTCTCAACGAAGCCAGTATTTTATGCTTTATTTTATGTTTTTTTCTTTAAAGATTGAACTTAAAAATTTGTTTTCTCATCTTAAGGAGAGTAAAATTGACTCATTAACTTTGCAAAAAAACAACAAAACTTTTAAAAGCAATTGAATCGCCCTTTGATAATATCAAAAGACAAAGCGCCCAGTGAGAGAGAATGAAGCCTCTTGCAGAATGAAAAGGACATTAAATGGCTGAAAAATTGTATGACGTAGCACTTTTAATGGGCAGCCAATCAGATTGGCATACCATGCGCCATAGCTCAGATATTTTAACTCACCTTGGCATTTCTCATCTGACGCAGATCATTTCGGCGCATCGCACTCCTGAGCGACTTTATCAATTTGCGAGAGGAGCAAAAGCTTCTGGCTTTAAAGTTCTGATTGCTGGCGCTGGGGGAGCAGCGCATCTTCCTGGTATGTTAGCGTCTCTTACTCCTTTACCTGTTTTTGGTGTTCCGATTCACTCTCAAGCTTTATCGGGTCAAGATTCTTTGCTTTCGATTGTACAAATGCCAGCGGGTGTACCGGTTGGTACTTTAGCAATTGGCAAAGCAGGAGCGATTAATGCCGCTCTTTTATCCGCAGCAGTCCTTGCGGTTCATAATGATGCTTTATCCGAACGTTTACAGCACTGGCGCAAAGAACAAACAACCAGCGTAGCAATAACGCCAGCGATGGAAAGTGAGGATATCTCATGATAATACTCTTTTATCCGAACATTTACAGCAACAACACTGACGCAAAGAACAAACAGCCAGCGAAGCAATAACTTTAACGATGGAAAGTAAAGATGTCTCATTATTCTGAAGACTTATGTTCTGACAAAACTATTGGCCTTCTTGGAGGCGGTCAATTAGCACGAATGTTAGCAATTGCAGCAGCAGAATTTGGCTTTAAAACACTTGTTCTGAGTCCTGAGATTGATTGTCCAGCATCTCATATTAGCACAGAGCATATTCTTGCTTCGTGTGACGATCAAACGGCATTAACGCATCTTCTTTCTGTTTGCAATGTGATAACCTATGAGTTTGAAAATCTTCCTTTGCAAACAGCACAATATATTGAACAAAAAAGTTATCTTTATCCCTCTTCTCAAATTTTGGCGATTTCGCAAGATCGCGTTCTTGAGAAACAATTTCTGAACACCCATGGAATTCAAACGGCTAAATGGTATGCGGTTCATGACCGAAATTCTCTTATTGAGGGTTTATCAGCCTTGGGAGGAAGTGGTCTTTTGAAGACACGCTGTTTTGGTTATGATGGCAAGCATCAAATTGGTCTTCATCATCCGAGTGAAGAAATCATCGATAAGGCGTTAATTGCACTTAATCATCAACCTCTCATTTTAGAAGAGATTGTCCCCTTTTTATTTGAAATATCTGTTGTATCAGCATCAAATCCTCAAAAAGAATATGCTTTTTATGATTGCTGTGAAAATCAGCATAAGAGTGGCATTCTTTATAAAACCTTAGTACCTTCACAAGCTTCACCACTGCTTCAAAAAACAGCACAAGAGATTAACGCTAAGATTATGGACATTCTTGATTATGTTGGTGTTCTTTGTGTTGAATTTTTTGTTTTAGCCGATGGAAGTCTTTTGGTTAACGAATTAGCGCCTCGTGTACATAATTCGGGTCACTGGACACAAAAAGCATGCATCACTTCACAATTTGAACAGCATATCCGTGCTATTTGTTCTCTTCCTCTAGGGGATACCTCACGCCATAGCAATTGTGAAATGACAAATCTTCTTGGTACGAATTTGAAAGATTATCAAAATTTTTTACAGCAAAAATCAACGTCAGTCCATTTATATGGCAAAACTCTTGTCAAACCAGAACGCAAAATGGGCCATGTCATTCAATTAACGGGACCAGCAACAAAAACTTCCCACGCAAAAGAATAAAGAACTCAACAGGTTCCCTTCAGAAAAGAAAGAGTGTACTTTTAAAACCTCTCTCTTCCCCTACCACAACACTCTCCTGCTCCTAAGAACTCTCCGCACGCAACACCTCACTTTCCCGCTTTCTCCATTTTAGGCCCTTCTTCCTTTATCAAAGGGCATCAATCCTGAAGAAGCATTCTCTCCCCCTATCAAACATATCGCTAAAGGAAAGTGTACTTGACAAAAAGAGGACTTCCTGCTATGAATCCGCCGTTTTCATTTACCCATTATGGTGGAAAATTTCAGTATTTTTCACGACAGAAGTGGAAATGTTTTTATAATATCTTATGTCTCAAGAGCAGAGTTTTTTTATCTTAAGAAAGCGATTTTTGCTTGAACTATATATAAACGGTGATGATGATGAAAATTAAAAATTCGCTCAAAGCACTCAAAGAACGTCACCGTAACAATCGGTTGGTTCGCCGTAAAGGTCGTGTTTATATTTTGAATAAAACAAATCCGCGTTTTAGAGCCCGTCAGGGATAATGGGTTTAAAAGACAGGTTTCTGATTTCTGCTGTTTTTGTGTGGGCATTTATTTGTTATGTTCATTTAAGGTTTTTTGTTTTTTTAAAAGGTTTTATTTTTTTCTGTTCAAATTTTTTAAGACAGCAGAGTATATTTCTTTTATTTTTCAGCGTTTTTTTTTCTCTCTCTCCCAGTTATGGACAAAACTCTCCTTCTTCCCCGTTTGAAGAAGCACCTTCTCCACAATCTCTTTTGCCTTTAGAGGATATAATTCCTGATTTTCCTTCGGAACGGTCTGACAGTTCTCCCTTGTCAAATCCTCACTCGGGGACAATTCTTCTTGAAGATTATGCATTGCCGCCTCATGCACATCAATCTCTTGCGAGTGATCGTAAAGAACAAGAGATTGTACGCCTTCTCAAAGAATTGAAACATTGTTCTAATGTTAAGGAAGCGAAGAATCTTAGTCGTCAACTTCAGCGTTTATGGTCACGCTCGGGCAGTGAAACTATTGACCTTTTAATGATCTGGGCCGAACAAAGCATTGTAGCATCAGATTATAACGCTGCTCTTGATAGGATTGATTCTGTGATTGCTCTTGCTCCGACCTATGCTGAACCTTGGGTAAAACGTGCTTGGCTTCATATTCAATTGAGTGATTTTAAGCTTGCGATGTTTGATTTATTCCAGGCTCTCACGCTTGAACCTCGGCATTACATAGCCTTTATTGAGCTTGGCATCATTATGGAAGAGACGAATCGTCCTCATCTTGCGATCAAGGCTTATGAAACAGCTCTTTCTTTTTATCCACAAATGGAGTTTCTTCATCAGCGCCTTGATTTTCTTGTATCCCAACACGCAGATCAAGAAGTTTAGAGATTTATGAGAAATCATTTTTTCTCTAGCCGAAAAGCTAAAACTCTTTTATAATGGTTGAAGGTGTTCTGCACTTCGCGACAGGAAATAACATATTCCTGAGGCCTTATTGATTTCCAAGGGAGCTGTTCCTGAAAGAGCTCGTGGGCTTTTTCACACGGTGCCCACCTAGTATACTAGGCACTCGGAATCAACTTTTTCCATCGGTTGTTGCGGTTCACCTTTTTGTATTTGTTTGCGCTTCGGCTATTGTTTAACCTGATTGACACAATTCTCTAACCCCATTGATGAGCAATGCCCCATTTTCCTGAAAGCACCTCTTCTTCTTTATCGGTTCGCAATTCTTTGCGCCACTGGGGTTTATCACAACGGGAGCATTTATCCTTACAGGACCGTTCTATTTTTTCGCATCGCGCCTGTTCTCATGCAGCAGAGTATCTTGACAAAAAAGTGAATAATCTTTCAGGGATTATTTTTGCTGGTTATTGGCCTATTCGTTCGGAGATTGATCCTCGTCCCTTGTTTGATTTTATCACATCACGAGGGGGTCATTTGGCTTTACCGTCAATTATTGATCATACGACGATGGTTTTTCGCCGTTTTTCGCATGAAAGTGAATTAGAGCGGATGCATTTTGGCATTCTTTGCCCGAGTTCTAAACAGGCTGTTGTTTTGCCACATTTTATTTTTGTTCCTCTTTCTGCTTTTGACCATCAAGGTCATCGACTTGGGTATGGAGCAGGCTACTATGACCGGATCGTTGAAAATTTCTGCACCCAAGATCACCCTGTCCATTTATTTGGTTTTGGTTTTTCGTGCCAAGAAGCTGCTTTTATTCCTCCGAGAACAGAGGATCTTCTTTTGCAGGGTATTTTTACAGAAAAGGGTTTTCTTGCATTTTAAAGTGTGATTAAAACGCGTATGCGTTTTTTATTTTTAGGTGATATTGTTGGAGAAACGGGATGCAGAGTTGTTTCCCAGATTCTTCCCTGTTTGATTGAACACTGGCACCTTGATTTTGTTGTTGTTAATGGTGAAAATGCCTCCAATGGTTTTGGCATTACCGAGACAATTTACCAAGATTTTTTAGCTTTGAACGTTGATGTTGTCACAACGGGCAATCATGCATTTAGATGTAAAGAGACTTTGAGCTATGCCTCTTATAGCGATCGTTTTTTACGTCCAGCGAATTTTGTTGAAGGCACTCCTGGAAAAGGTTCTGGTTTATGGACAGCGAAGAATGGTGCTCGTGTTCTTGTTGCGAATGTGATGGGCACTGTTTTTATGCCCTGCACAGTAGATGACCCTTTTCACACTGCAGATAAGATTCTCGCAGCCTGTCCTCTGCGTGAACAAGCGGACGCGATTATTTTTGACTTTCATGCGGAAGCAACGAGTGAGAAACAGTGTTTTGGTCACTTTCTTGATGGACGTGTCAGTGTTATTGTCGGCACGCATACACATATTCCGACAGCTGATGCACAAATTTTAGAGGGCGGAAGCGCTTACTTATCGGATGCAGGCATGTGTGGTGATTATAATTCCTCTTTAGGAATGGATAAAGAAGAACCTCTTTACCGTTTTCTTTATAAAAAAAAATTTAAATTTTATGAGCCTGCGAAAGGACCAGCAACGCTTTGTGGTTTAGCGGTTGAGCTTTCTGACCGTACTGGCCTTGCTGAAAAAGTTTCCGCTGTCCGCATTGGGCCCCATTTAAAGCCTGAAATTCCAGATTTTTGGGATTCCTTCTCCCTTTCAGAGCTCACCACTTCAGCCTCCTCTTAAGGAAACACGCACCCACACACGCCATCGTTCTTTGCGCACACAGCAATGCCTGTGAACCTGATGATCCTTTGCAGAGCATATAGGCTCTTACCCTTTTACAGTCCTCTCTCTGTCCTGTCCATGCACTTGTTTGCTGAAAAGGTGAAAAAATCTTAAGTCCAGAAAGAAGACACTACTCTCTTTCTCTACAGCTTGTCCTCAGCTTTTCCAGAGATTTGTCCACACAAAATTCTCCCTGAGGACCCCACGCACCCACACACGCCATCGTTCTTTGCGCACACAGCAATGCCTGTGAACCTGATGATCCTTTGCAGAGCATATAGCTCTTACCCTTTTACAGTCCTCTCTCTGTCCTGTCCATGCACTGTTTGCTGAAAAGGTGAAAAAATCTTAAGTCCAGAAAGAAGACACTACTCTCTTTCTCTACAGCTTGTCCTCAGCTTTTCCAGAGATTTGTCCACACAAAATTCTCCCTGAGGACCCCACGCACCCACACACGCCATCGTTCTTTGCGCATACAGCAATGCCTGTGAAATGCCTGTGAACCTGATGATCCTTTGAAAGCATATAGGCTCTTACCCTTTTACAGTCCTCTCTCTGTCCTGTCCATGCACTGTTTGCTGAAAAGGTGAAAAAATCTTAAGTCCAGAAAGAAGACACTACTCTCTTTCTCTACAGCTTGTCCTCAGCTTTTCCAGAGCTTTGTCCACACAAAATTCTCCCTGAGGACCCCACGCACCCACACACGCCATCATTCTTTGCGCATAAGCTATCATTGTTTTCGTCTCTGGAGCTTTTTCTTAAGGAGATCTCAGACTTCCTCTCTTCAGGAACGACTTTCCACAAACATAGATATATTTTCTCAACCTGTGACGCGTTGAATATTTGCACCACATTGCGCCAACTTTTCCTCCAGCCGTTCAAAGCCTCGATCAAGGTGATAAACGCGACTAACGATTGTCTTTCCCTGTGCAGCAAGTGCGGCAATAACAAGAGAGACGGAAGCGCGTAAATCTGTTGCCATCACTTGTGCACCTTGCAGATTCTCTGTTCCACAGACAAGAGCTGTCTGTCCATTGAGTGTAATTTGTGCTCCCAAACGTATTAATTCCTGTACATGCATAAAACGATTTTCGAAGACTGTTTCGGTGATATGAGCATTTCCCTGCGCCCGTGTCATAAGAGCCATGAACTGTGCTTGTAGATCTGTCGGAAAAGCTGGAAAAGGACCTGTTTTGATATCCACTGGCATAATTTTCTGCTCTGGATTTCGTCTTACATTGATCCCTTCTGGTTTTATTTCGATTTCGAGGCCTGTTTTTTTGAGGCATTCGAGAACTTCGGTGAGATGATGAGGGTTTGCATTTTTCAGAAAGACGTCTCCACCGATCATTGCCACGGCCATAGCATAAGTTCCTGCTTCGATTCGATCCGGAATCACTTGGACTTTGGCACTATGCAGTTTTTCCACTCCATGAATGGTCAGGGTTTGTGTTCCTTCTCCAGAGATGCGCGCACCCATAGCTTTTAGGGCTTGAATAAGATTTGTCACTTCTGGTTCACAAGCAGCATTATCAAGAACGGTTGTTCCTTTTGCCATGACGGCTGCCATCAAGAGCACATGTGTTCCCCCAACGGTTACTTTAGGGAATCGATACCACCCTCCTTGAAGACCTTCTGGTGCTTTTGCATGAACATAGCCCTGTTCGATAACGATGTGTGCGCCTAGACTTTTGAGACCTTCCAGAATAAAATCAACGGGTCTTGTTCCGATAGCACACCCTCCAGGTAAGGAAACGTAAGCTTCTCTACATCGTGCGAGAAGCGGACCGATCACCCAAAAGCTTGCACGCATTTTTGTGACCAATTCGTAAGGAGCATGTACTGTTGTTATTTTTTTTGCTGTAAAGTGAATTGTCCTTGAATACCCGCTTTCCTGATGTGCTGTTCGCCCCTCTACAGCATAACCGATCCCATGGTGATTGAGAATTCTCAATAAGAGTTCGACATCAACGAGATGCGGAATATACTTCAAAGTAAGTGTCTCCTCAGTGAGCAAGGCAGCAACCATAAGAGGAAGTGCAGCATTTTTAGCTCCTGAAATAGGAATAACACCATTAAGAGGATTTCCACCAATAATGTGAATAGAATCCATAATGTTTGACCCTTTTTACCCACGCCAAAGTGCCCCTTAGAAAGGATCCTTTGAAGAGTTTCCTTTCAAACAAGTGAATACCTTGAAGCGTCTTTTTTCTGACTTTGAAACGAATCATTAAGAGGTTTGGTTGCAAAAATGCCGTAAAAATACCTTAATCGGAAGTCTTTTTTAGGAATTATCCTGAAATCGTTTTCGATTTTGCTCTTTTCGACGTCTTAAATTAGCGCGCAATTGCTGGGCTAGCCTTTCTTGGCGTTGCTTTTTTTTCTCATCTTTGTATTTTTTATTATCGTCTTGTTTTTGTTGATCCATTTGTGTCATGACACATTTTTTTGAACAATTTCACTTTTTTGATAACCGGGAGCCCATTCAATACACACTCTATCTCCCCTTTATCTTTTTGCTTCTTATATCACCTTTTTTGTCATGACATAAGATAGACTGACTTGCAAGAATGGATCAATGTTCTCTTGCCTATTTTGTAACAATATGGCACAAGGCGGCACGAAGATTCAAAGTGCTGCGGTAGCTCAGTGGCAGAGCACTCCCTTGGTAAGGGAGAGGTCGAGAGTTCAATCCTCTCTCGCAGCACCATATGTGTAGAACCCCCTTTTTTGACGATGCTTTCTTGATTCACGCAGAAACCTCTCTTTTTATTTTCTGCATGTGGACTCGTTTTTTTTATTTTTTCTGCCTTTTCTCCTCAAATTTGCACTCTCTATCTCCCTAAAATTTTTCGTAGAATTCATGGCTTTTTCTTTCCCAACTGCTGTAATTTTACAACATCCTTTTCCACCATTGTTTATAAAGAAATCGTTTGCAGACGATGGACCATCACTGCCAAAGCCTCATTAAATCGGTTAATTTCTATTTCAAGCCTTCGAATATAAGCCTCATCGCGATAAGCACGTTTAATCAAAGGCGGCATATCCGGCCAATAGATCATTAAATCAATCCATTCACGTTGTGCAATCCATAACCCTCCTTGACATTGCGCTTTATGTTCAAGAGGAAAATTCCTTTGCGTATAATAAGGGATTAAAATTTCAGGTTTTTTTGTTTTGATTTCCAACATCCCATTTGTCCCGATCAAAGCATCTGGAGAAGCTCCTTTCAAACGATCATCGGCCAAAATAAAACCAACGCATTCAGGTTCTGTCTGTGTAAGAGTTCCATAAAGCTGACGTGCCTGTGGTTCTAATTCTATGCCGCGCCGCATAGGCAACGTTGTTCCCTCTTCGATAGGCTTTCCTGTTATTCTTTCTCCAGCAAGCCTCATCATTAAAGAAGTATATTTTTGCGTTTTTTTTCCATCTTGTTTTTGTGCAAGGACCATCTCGAACAAAGAAGCAGTAATTAAACCATTCCGTGCTTGGCGCCATTCGTCTGTTCCTTGAACACAATCAATAATCGTTGGCATTTTCAATATTCTCCCTTTTTCCCGCTCTTGTCTCTCTTTGAAAACCTTTCAAATCCAGCATTGCGCAACACACAGCTCCAACAAAACAACACCACAGAACTGCACACACCCAGCATCGCGCAACTGGACTCACTTTTTCTTGTTGCTTACGGTTTTTTATTTTCTGGAATTAATTTTGTACGATCATGGGCATAAAGAAATGAGGAAATGCATTCCTATTTTTGCGCTATATAAAAATCATCACGCTGATACTGAAGCGCTAATTTCCGTGCTACTGCCTCTGCTTCATAGTGTGAAATAAAAGAACAGGCATTTTTTTGTTGTGGTTCCAATTTGATGATATTGTGTGCATATCCGGCATAATAGAGTGGTAATCCATAAGAGAATGTTTTGAGGTAAGTTTTCATTATTTTCCCCTCAATATTCATTCAACACATCAGACCAACGCAAACGATGCTGTTTTTCATAAGATCCATAGAGATTGTCTTCATATTCTTGGGCAATTTTTTGATCTAAATAAGCATGATAAGCATCACTATTAAAAATGAAAGGAGCTACTTGTTCATCTTGGTCATAGCCATCACGAATTTTCATATTCATATATAATTCGGCGATTTGTTCGCTTACATCATCGGCATGTAATGACCTTAAATCGAGCCGTAAAAGTCGAACCACATCATCATATTTATTCTCGACCAGTTCGATCACTTCTTCTCGTTCAAGAGGACCATCATACGTATCGTTGATTTCATCTTCACAGAGAATGATAAGAATTTCATCCTCTTTAACGAATGGAATATTTTTCATGAATATTTCTCCCTTAGACAGTTGATAAAGCTAAGCTCTGTCTTGACATGATCAAATATAGCGTTAGTCTTATATCCTCTATGGAAGATATGTCAATTATTTTATCCTTAATAAAAGATATATTATGACTTTTACCAATGCTCAAATGAAAACAAGAACGAAAATGACTGCTCTCTTGTTCCCATCTTGCTCTGCATTGTTTCCGATTATTCTAAATCTATATATTTTCAACAGACGGGGGGCTGAAATGCGTGATTTCGAACTATTACAATCTTGGACAAAACTTGACAGAAAAACACAACAGATTATTTTGTTCCGTCTCCGTCAAGCGATCGACGCAAAAGAGTTAAAATGGCCTTCCGCTCCTCAGGAGAAACCTGCAAAACGAGATCAATAAACTCTTGATCTTCAGGCATTGTCTCTTGTCCGTAGAGAATATAACTCATACTCACATTAATTGCGTGACAGACACGATAGAGGGATTCAATCGTCGGCTCTTTTCCTTCAGAGAGAATGGAGTGCAAATATCCAGCTCCTTTCCCTGCAGAGAGTGAGATAGACCTTTTTGACCGTCCACTTTTTTGAAGTGCTTCCTGCAATCTTTGACGCCAACCATCAATATTCATAGTCTCACCCTATAGCCTATCTTAAAAAAATCTGTTTGTAATAAAATTGACTTGCTTTATCTTCTAAAGAGGATAAAATTAACGGAAATTTTCACTTATTGGAGGATTCATCATTTTTTTATTAAAAAACAACACCCCAAGTCAAAGTTTAAGAATTAGACAGTCATTTTTCAAAAACCCGTATATTGTTATTTTGCCCTCTTCAATTTCCATCTTTTATACAACCTCAAATTGTAAAATTGCAACTCTCTAAATTCTGCATAATTGATGAGTCAATTTTAAGGAAATACACAAAAAAATGATTGTCTACCAGAACAAAGCGAAACAACACAAAAATGAAACAGCAATATTTTTCAAAATAATAAATGTAACCAATATAGTTTTTGGGAGACATAAAAATATATTTTTTGCTTTTTACCCCTTCATATCAGACGAAAAAGAAGAAAGTTTATTTCCCTATGAAACAAGTTCTACACTCAGAAGCTCCGCATTATGAATCCTCGATACTTCCTTATGTCTGTTGGTACCAGAATGATTTCCTTGGTGGAGTCCGTGGAATGCGGGCACATGAAATTGGCATTTATACAATTTTACTGAATGAAATGTACGCGCGAGGGCGCCCTTTAAATTTATCAATAGAACGTTTAGCGCGTCTTTGTGGTTGTGACAAGCGAACTTTTGAAAGCGTTTTAGAGATGTTAATAACGGAAGGGAAAATATTACAGCTCGCCAGTGGTCTTTGGAACACACGGTGTGAAATTGTCTTTCATGAACGCGCAAAATTACTTGAGCAAAAATCCTCTGCGGGACGCTCTTCAGCAAAAAAACGCAAGAAAATCAACGAACAATTTCAGCATCTGCTCAACGCCTCTCCTTTAGATGTTGAACGTAACTCAGAAGCTCAGAAGACAGAAGAAAAAGAAACACCTACTGGTGTTTCACAAAAGAAACCGTCTGCGGTTGTTTCTTCTGCCTCTTTTTGTGACAGTCCTTCTCCCAAAGAAGACGTCAAAGGGTGTCGACTTCCCCCTGAGTGGCGTGCTG
Organism: Bartonella sp. 11B; assembly: GCF_002022625.1. Lineage (NCBI taxonomy): Bacteria > Pseudomonadati > Pseudomonadota > Alphaproteobacteria > Hyphomicrobiales > Bartonellaceae > Bartonella > Bartonella sp. 11B. Next base: position 64,286 of record NZ_CP019783.1, read on the forward strand.
ACATTGCAGCAGCAATTTCAGAAGGGCTCAATGAAGAACAAGCCCTTTGGCAAGAAAAAAAGTTTCGTGATTATTGGCAAGCGAAAAGTGGCAAAGATGCAAAAAAAGTTGATTGGACAGCCACCTGGCGTAATTGGTACCGCCGTGAAATTGAGCGTTTACAAGAAAATGATAAACGACTTGCTGCTTTGTCCTCTATCGCTCTTTCGGCCCACTCTGCGTCTGCCCTAAGCAACGACCACGAAGAAAGGCTTTATAGCGGCCTTATCAATTATTAAGTTTCTTAACACATCGATAACAATGAGCACACTTTTTGAAATTAAACAAAGACTTACCGCCCAAGCGGGCTCCATAGCAGAAATGCTGCTTCCACAAGGGAAAAAGCGCGGCAATTCTTGGGTTGTGGGCAATATCCACGGCGAAGCAGGACAAAGCCTATCGATCAGCTTAAGCGGCAAAAAAGCAGGGCTTTGGTATGATTTTGCTGAAGGCAATGGCGGAGATCTTCTTGACCTGTGGTGTAGTGTTAAAGGGATCAGTCTTCCTGAGGCGCTTGATGAAGCACGCGCTTATCTCAATCTTTCTCGTCCAAAACCTTTCATGGCTCCTCGCCATCATTATCGTGCTCCTCCTCTTCCGAAAGCAAATATTCCGCAACAGCGGGTTAAAATATATTTGCACAAAGAGCGTTGCATTCCCCTTGAAATTTTACAGCAATACCGGATTGGCGAAGAGGGCAATAAGATTATTTTTCCTTTTTATAAACCAGATGGTACCCTCGCCTTAGTGAAAGAGCGCTTAGCCGAAAACGGTGCAACAGCAAAACCAACAGCCTCTCAATGTGAACCGATTTTATTTGGCTGGCAAGCTTTGTCATTCAAAGACTGTGCTTCAACGGACCGAACTCTTGTGATCACTGAAGGAGAAATTGATGCGCTTTCTTTAGCAGCCTATGGATATCCAGCTGTTTCTGTTCCCTTTGGCGGCGGGAAAGGAGGCAAACAAAATTGGATTGAGAATGAATTTGATCGTTTAGAGTCTTTTGAAACTATTTTTCTTGCTACGGATATGGATACACCGGGGGAAGAAGCAGCATTTGAGATTGCCCATCGCCTTGGTCGCCATCGATGTTATCGCGTCCGCCTTCCTGGCAAAGATGCGAATGCGTGTTTACAAGCAGGTGTTGACGCTTCCATCATCCACGAAGCTTTTTTGCAAGCTCAAAGTTTTACCCCCAAGGGGTTACGCCATGTTTTGGATTATAAGGAGCAAGTTATAAACTTATTTTATCCTTCTGCAAAACAGCATCTTGGCTATACAGTTCCCTATTCAAAACTGAATGGTAAACTTTATTTTCGCCCTGCGGAATTGACCCTTTGGAGTGGAGCCAGTGGTGCTGGCAAAAGCCAACTTTTATCGGATTGCATTCCCCATTGGATTGCGCAAAAAAGCCGTCTTTGCTTAGCTTCTCTTGAAATGAAAGGAGAACAATCTTTACGTCGTTTAACGAAACAAACTGGCGGAACGGACCAACCAACGAAAGAAATGATTGAACGCGTTCTTCATTTTTTAGATGCAGGTCTTATTTTGTACGAGCATGTGGGCAAATCAAGCGTTGATGCCCTCTTAGATATTTTTGACTATTGCCGTGCCAAATATGGCTGTGACCAGTTTATTATAGACAGTTTGATGCGCCTTGGGATCGCCTCCGATGACTATGCAAGACAAGAACAAGCTGTTTATAAAATAGTTGATTGGGCAGTTTTAAACGCTGTTCACATTCATCTTGTAACACATACACGCAAAAGTGGTTTAGAAAAGGATGTCCCAGGCACAGAAGATATTAAAGGCGCCTCAGAAATTGGTGCCAATGCTTTTAACATCATCACCATTTGGCGGAACCGTTCTTTAGAAGACAAAATTTTGTCTACCCATAAACCAGAAGAAAAAGCGCACTTAGCACAACGCCCAGGTGTTATTATCAATATTGCCAAACAACGCTCTGGGGATTTTGAAGGAAAAATTGGGCTCTGGTTTGATCCTAAAACTTACCGTTATCGTTGTTCTTCTTCTGCTCCATTAACGCCCCGATGCTATATTGAACAGAACCAAAATAGCTCTTTGGACTCAAAGCAAAGCCCCATCATCTCTCCCACAGTCAACTGTTTTTCTACACCTCCTCTTCCACAAGAATCTCCTTCTTTTTCTCCTTTATCTTCCCTCGCTACACAAATTCCACCATTCCCTCCAGCAAAAAACAACAATCCTCCCATCCCTGTCTCTCCCCCTACTCTCGCCGCACAGAAAAACCCTGCAATACAAAAGAATAATTCTCTTTAAGAACAATCCATCAACCAACCCAAATTCCTTCAATCATCCAACATTCATACCCCTTAAAGCTTTTACTTCAGTGCTTTTCCTCTCAAATAACACCACCACTCTCTTCAAAAGGAAACATCATGACCCATTCACAAAAAACAGATTCCACCATTCCCTCCAGCAAAAAACAACAATCCTCCCATCCCTGTCTCTCCTCCTGCTCTCGCTGTAAAAAGAAATCCATTGGTCACCTAAAAACTCGAGAAGTGATCATCGAAACGAGTAATCCTGCCTTTCAACCTACATCTCCAATCAGCACAAAAAACCCACGCACCACTCTTGCTTTTATTGATGCCCACAACCGTCCCATTGCCCTTTTATATAAGAAAGGACATATCAACCAAGCGCAATACAAAGCAGCGGAACGCTTTTATGTTTATTGGCGTCAATGCCAAGGTGATGCACAAATGAGTCTTGATTTGACCATTCAAAAAGTGGATAGCGATCAGCGATATACCCACCCAATAGAAGCCCAAACAAATGCCCTCAAACAATTACAAACAGTCAAAATCGAATTAGGGACTCTTGGGTATCGACTGGTTGAACAAGTGGTTGGTTATGATCAAGCATTTAAAGAATTAAGTCCCTCCAAACGCAAACAAAATTCTCTTGCTGATCATTTACGCGACTGTTTAGACTTGCTTGCTGTTCATTGGGGCTACGCAAATCGCACAAAGATATCTTAAACATGTCTTAACTTCTTGAAAAGAGACTGGCTTGCTGCTCACTGCCGCACTGCAAATCGCACAAAGACATCTAAACTTTTTGAAAAAAGCACGAATCACCTCTTTCATCACCATGTTCTAACACACACCTTTGGAGTCCCCACCCATTGCTTCTACCCTTATACTTCTTCTTGTCTCTTCATTTTCTCTGTATGTGCCTCTTTATATGCTCTCTTTTTTACAAAAAACTCTTTTAGCACATCTTTTTGACTTCCCTCCGAAGAGAATCCGGCAAAGAGAAGCCGTTCAACAAATCTTTCAAAGAAGCTCTGCATAAGCACCAGAAAGATCGGAGAGACGCTGTCTCTCCACGAGCTGTATTGGAAACAAACGGCGCCTTATTAGCTTGGTTTTTTGCTTTTATTGAAAGTTTTATTTTTTATCCCAAGGGACGTTTTGTATATTCTCATCACACTTGTTTGCCCTCAAAAGACGCTCTATGCCTTTATTGGCGGCACGGGAGGTTTTGGCTCAACAAGACAAGAATAACACTCTCACCACTCTTCTTCAGAGCAACAATATTTCCCTCGCACACCTCTCCATACAGACAAGTACAGAGACTGCCTCTGCCCCAGATACCACAGTATCCTCTGATAAGATTTTGATCTATTTTTGGAGGGAAAGATCTTATACTTTAAATTAAGGGAATATGAAATAAAGTGGTGCGGGTGGTCGGACTCGAACCGACACTCCTCTCGGAACCAGATTTTGAGTCTGGCGCGTCTACCAGTTCCACCACACCCGCACGACATCTGATAAGGAACACACTTGTCCCCTCTTTTTTTGCACTATATAAAGAACAGAAGATTCGTCAACACTAGATTTTTTTTTTGCAAAAATTGGCTATTTTTGTCTCATTCAGGCTTCCTAAGATTTTTTTGATCTTCTTTGCCTCTTTGAATTGTCGGAAGAAATAATGATCTTGAACTCAGTAAAGCTTTGGACAATTTCACTGGCGAAGCGCCGTACAGCGCCTTATTGGCTTGGTTTTATTGCTTTTATTGAAAGTTTTATTTTTTTTATTCCAGCGGATGTTTTGTATATTCCCATCGCGCTTGTCCGCCCTAAGAAGGCGTATTTTTATGCCTTTATTGCAACATTTTTTTCTGTTTTTGGGGGTATTGTTGGATGGTGTCTTGGCTATTTTGCCTTTGACGCGATTGTTAAGCCTCTGTTAGAATTGACCGATCAATATGAAAATTTTCAAATATTATACAATGATACAACGCAAGAATTTTTAGCAGTTTTACTGACTGTTTCAGGTCTCACCCATCTTCCTCCCATCAAAATAACCACCCTTCTTGCAGGCGTTACCCATTTTAATCTTTGGCTTTTTATTCTTCTCTGTATCCTTTCCCGTGGGACACGTTTTTATCTTTTTGCTTGGCTGATTCAACGTTTTGGCTCTCAAGCGACTGACTGGCTTTCCGATCACTTTAAATGGTTTATGCCCCTTTGTTTTCTTTTGCTTTTATTCATTTATGGATTATACATTCTTTTTCTCAAATCATATTTTTCTCTTTAAGGTGTGCATACAGTGATCTTTTCTGACTATTCTTTTAGCCAACATCTTCACTGTACACTGAAGAGCAAAGAGCAAAAATTATGGATTTTTATTCTTGCTATCCTTTTATTGATTCCGATTGGCATTGCCCTTGTGTTCGAATATATTGGTGGCATTCTTCCCTGCAAGTTGTGCATCATTGAACGCTTTCCTTATTATGGCTCTCTGATATTTTTGAGTATTGCTGCCTTATCAACACGATTTTTCCCCTCCTCTGCTTGGATACGCTCTTTATTCTGGGGTATTTTTATCCTCATGGTTATCAGCCTTATCTTAGCAATCTACCACGCAGGCGCTGAATATCGCTTTTGGGACGCACCGAATAATTGCACATCACACTCTACCATGATCATAACGGATGCCTCTCACCTTTTAAATCAATTAAACGCTATTCAATCTCCCTCTTGTAATCAAGCAGCGGGATATTTTTTGTTTCTTTCCTTTGCTGGCTGGAATGCTGTTGCTAGTTTAGTTCTGATGCTTATCAGCCTCTTTGTTGCTTCAAAAGGACTCTTGAAAAAACAGTAAAAACCATTAAAAATACAAACAGCAGCCCATAATACGAACAAAATCCTCCTCTTTTCAATTGTTCTCTTCACCTTTCAAAAGCATTTTTCCTCAAGACGATGTTTTCTATTTTTTCTTTCTTCAGGAAGTAACGAGAAGCACTGCCCGCTTCGTTTTTTTTCTTGCACCTTATCCATTATTTTCAATGATTTCTTGCCAGAAAGAAGAACGGTACACTTTTCAAAAATGTTTCAGATGAAATCCCTTTCTCAAAGAGTTCGCTTTCTTTTTTCCAAAGACAAGAGAACATACCTTCCTTTCGTGCCATCACTTAAGTAGCATACCTCTCACTGTACAAAATCGATTTTCCATTCACCTCCACCAATTCCTCATCATCCTCCCCACCATACTCCAGAAGAAAGCAAAGAGCTCTTTTCGTTCTTTTTTATCCAAAATCTATAGATTCCTCTATCAAAGAGACGATACTCTTCTTTTGACGTTTTAAGAGTCCCCTTATTTCCTCGAACAGCAAACATCTCCGAACGTTTTCATTCTCTATAAAGTGCATCTAAGGATTGTCATCCTACAGGATATTTTATTGGTATTCTTTACCGACTTAGCGGAATTTTTTCGACAAAGGAAATTTCCTCTTCCACAATTTTACTTTGATCAGAAAGTTTTCGAATTGACTTTCATTATTTTCGTTTTATATTTTAGAATAATTCTAAAACTAATCATATGAGTCCAATGCCTAAGCATTTCTTTTCATCAACACCCCAGAAGGTTTGTTCTTCCTGCACAGCGCAAGAAATTGTCGCTCATGCCACCCAATTAAAAAAAGACCATGCTGCATTGTATTTAAAATACGCACGGGCACTCAAATCATCTTGTCCCACTCAAGCTTTGATTCTTGCAACCATGAGTCATAATGAGCTCCAACACCACAAACAATTACTGAACCTTTCTTGCCATATAAATGAAGGAACCTTAGATTCATCGCCTGAAATCTCTGATTTTTCATCCTTTTCTGCTGCTGAGTCCTCCTCTGTAGAGACAGAACAATCGACCCTTACTCCTCATCAAAAGAAAACTCTTCTAACGTGGATTCAACCTGGCCTTGCGGGATTAATGGATGGTTCCATTTCCACCCTTGCTCCTATTTTTGCAGCAGCTTTTGCTACGGGTGATACATACAAAACTTTTTTAGTGGGCCTTTCTGCTTCTGTTGGTGCTGGTCTTTCAATGGGATTTACAGAAGCTCTCCATGATGATGGTAAATTATCTGGCCGTGGCTCACCCATAAAAAGAGGGATTGCTTGCGGTCTGATGACAATGCTTGGTGGTCTAGGACATACGATTCCTTATTTGATTGACTCTTTTTTCTTAGCAACGCTTATTGCTTTCATTATTGTCATTTTTGAGTTAGGAGCTATTGTTTGGATCCAAAATAAATTCATGTCTACCCCCTTACGACGCGCTTCTCTTCAGATTATCCTCGGTGGCGCTTTAGTTTTTGCGACAGGGATTTTGATTGGCACAAGCTGAACCCAAAAAGGGGAGTGCTTGTTAATGAAATCATATAAATTCACATCCACCCCCTTATGACGCGCTTCTCTTCAGATTATCCTCGGTGGCGCTTTAGTTTTTGCAACAGCGATTTTGATTGGCACAAGCTGAGCCCAAAAAGGGGAGTACTTGTTAATGAAATCATATCTGCTTGTTTTGTAGGAAGGCTTTTGTTAGGGTATAAACTTGATTTATCTTTTGGAAATTCCTTGCCATGCCTCATTCTTCAAATACTCCCCCTTCGACACCTCAAAAAGACACTTTTTCTCACCTGGTACAAAAACTTCCTCTGCGGATTCAGCGTCTTGATCACGGACAGGGGCTTGAGCTTCCCCATTATGCAACGGCGGGATCTGCAGGTCTTGATCTGCAGGCTGCTCTTGCCCCAGAAGAAACTGTGAATCTCGTCCCAGGACAGCGTATTCTCATACCCACTGGTTTTATCTTTCATCTTCTTCCAGGGTACGAAGCACAAATACGTCCACGATCTGGCCTTGCTTTAAAACATGGCATCACTTGCCTAAACACTCCTGGAACAATTGATAGCGATTACCGTGGTGAAGTTAAAGTCCTTCTCATTAATTTAGGGCAAGAAGATTTCTCCATCCACCGTGGAATGCGCATTGCACAAACGGTTATTGCCCCAGTTACCCAAGTTGATGTTTGCGAATTTGATCCTCATCAAGCAGATCCCCTTTCTGCTTCTTTCCAAGCCATTCCAAACGAACGCGGCACGGGAGGCTTTGGCTCAACAGGACAAGAATAACACTCTCACCTCTCTTCTTCAGGGCCGCAATATTTCCCTCACACACCTCTCCATATAGACAAAGCACAGAGACTGCCTCTACCCCAGATGCTACAGTCTCCTCTGAACAGAAGTTCCACACTCCTAAATGGCCTACAACACAGAGAGGACAACACAGATTCTAGAACAGAAAATGCCCTCGCACACCTCTCCATATAAACAAAGCACAGAGACTGCCTCTGCCCCAGATGCCACAGTGTCCTCTGAACAAAAGTTCCATACTCCCAAATAGCCCACAACACAGATTCTAGAAGGAGCAAATACTCTAGAATATATTCAGTCATCATCTTCAATAGGATCATTTACCGCAAAATTAGGAGCAGTTATTGCAGCTTTATGGAGCCCTACAAGACCAATTTTAGTATATCCAGCACTTCGGACTTGATTAAGGAGATCCACAACAGCTCCATAATCGATTTCGCTATCTGCTCGAATAAAAATCTTTGTTTCGAAATTACGTTGCGTTTTCTGTAACAAAAGATCAATCAACTCTGTTTTGCTGGTGTGATTTTTTCCAATATAAAGAGCATGATCCTTTTTCAAGGTAATATAAATGGGCTCATCGGTCTGAGCAACAATAGGGGTTTGCGTAAGAGTAGGCAACTGAACAGGAAGAACAGACGTTGCTAAAGGCGCAGCGACCATAAAAACAATCAACAGCACTAAGATAACGTCAATGAAAGGCGTTATATTAATCTCACTATGGAGGCCTTCTTCATTGTTTTCCCAATTATCATATTGATCTATTTTCATGGCTGAGCTGATAATTTTTATTCTGTTGTTGTCTATCGAATTCACGACTTATAAGTCTTTCGATTGCCGCTGCGATATCGGCTAAATCATTTCGATATCCATTCAAAAAACGTATAAAACCATTATAGAGAATAACAGCAGGAATTGCGACAAAGAGCCCTATAGCTGTTGCCAGCAAAGCTTCAGCAATTCCAGGTGCGACGACATCCAACCGTGTTGTTTGGGATTTTGCGATTCCAATAAAGGCATTCATGATCCCCCACACGGTTGCAAAAAGACCAACAAAGGGCGCCACAGATCCAATCGTCGCGAGAACGGCACTTCCGCAAGCGATACGCCGCATTGCAGCAAACAAGGAGCGTGATAAAAGCGAATGAACACGTTCTTTCACTCCATCGATATTTCCACAAGAAAGGATATCATAAGGAAAAACTTCGCTTTGGTTTTGGTGCAAATCTTTGGATTTCATAAGACAAAGCTGTTGAGACGACAGACGTATTTCTTTGAGAACTTCTTCCAAAAAGAAGACAGAAGTTCCTTTAATCTTTTGAAAGTTTTCTATGAGTTCTGCAAATGTTTGAGCATCATTCGTTAATTGAAAGACGCACCGTGCTTTATATTTTGCAACAGTGAATTCAACAATTTTAAAAAAAGCAATGGTCCAGGAAAGAAGAGAAGCCAACAATAAAGCGATAATAACAGCTTGCACAACCCAATCAGCAGCCATAAACATTGAAAAAGGAGAGAAATCATGCATGGGTAATGCATTTGTATTGTTTTCTAAAGGAACTGTATGAGATGTCATATTCTATTCAAAATCCTTATATTTAAATTTTTATTCCCCCTTTATACTTCCCGACTCTTCTTTATATTCGCTTTTTAAAGGTATAAATTTGCAAAAAACAAGTCAATCATTCTTTATTACTTACGATTAATCTTTTTTATCATCAAGAAGATTTTTTAAGATGTTATTTATATTTCTTTTTTTCTAACTTATAAAGAAAATCTCACATTATTAGGACCGATTACATCAGTCTATTTATCGAAGATGTCCCTTGTTTTTGTAGAGCACTCTTCTTTACAATGTTGTAAGAAGCAAATCCCCCCATTTTTATTAGAATTGTCATCTAAAAAGACTGTTCCTTAATAGATCAGGGAACCAAGAAGATTTTATGACGTTACAAAGCATGACGAGGAAATTTTTATTTCAGTCAAATGATATCAATACTATGTGCAACATCAGTCAATAGAAAGAACAATGACTATGGCAAATAATAAAACAAACAACGAAACAGAGACAGAAAAAAAACTAAAGAAACAATTGGATCAATTACGCAATGAAATTGCAAGCATCACCTCGACCGTCAGTGACTTTAGTTCCAACAAAATGAACGAAGCAAAAAACAAAGCCGAACAACTTTACAGTTCAGCGAAAGAAAATAGTGAGGAACTCTTATCACAAGCGAAAAGCAAGTACAGTGATTTAGAAAAAACAGTCAATCAACAAGTTCGAGAGCATCCTGGCAAAGCGCTTCTCATTGCAACAGGCATTGGTTTTATTCTTTCTCACTTATTGCGCCGTTAACCAATGTATAAAATGATTACTCCCCTTTTGAACCACCTTGTTGGTGGAGGAATCCAAAGCACTGTGAAGAAGATTCAAATCCAAACATTTTGCTATGGAATTATTGGACTTGCATTATTTATAGCTCTTATCTTTTTATGCATCATAGGTTTTCTCGCATTCTGTTTGGTGATGTCTCCTCTTGCGGCAGCAAGTACATTATTTTTGATTTGGCTTTTTATCGCAGGACTTAGCGCTGTTCTTTGCAAGCTTTTAAAATCGTATCATCGTCGCGATCACCAGAAGCAGTGGGAAAAACAGCGTCATGAGCTTATAACAGCTTCAGCCCTTTCCAGTCTTACGCTCCTGAACAAACATTTACCTCTTGTTAAATTAGGAGGACCTCTTCTTGGGTTTATCACTTATTTTCTTTTGAAAAAAAATAAAAAAGACCACCCCTAGAAATAGGGGGAGCGTCTCATGCATCTAAAAGAGGTTTGCTCTTCACGCAAAACTCTCTTCGAGAGGCTTTCTTTTCAAGGTAAAGCTTTTAAAAAGGCCTCTTATTTTCAGAAGAACGCACCCTGTAATGACTTTCATATTGTTTATAACGAGAGTTAAACGCATCCAACAAATATAATATTTTCCTCATTCCCATGACACATTCTCTTCTGCTTGATCTCACAAAGCAAATTTGCCCACAAGCGCATCACTGCTTTTGATCTATCAATTTCTTCAAAGACAGCAAGAGAATAATCTTCACCTCAAAATATCTGTTTTTCTTATGGAGTCTTCTCAACGATTTCTCATATCCAATGCCTATAAAAGAAAGCATTTATATTGAGTGATTATTGTCATCTCTTCCCTTTGCTGATCATAAGAACCGAATTGATAGAACAACTATAGCCGCTCTTCATCCTGTAAAAAGAGTGAGAGATTTCTTTCCACAAAAGAAAAAAAAGAAGAAGTTTTCCCTTCCTCTTATATAAATTTAGGGAATCAAACAGAGAAATTCACAGCAACAAACACTGGGAAGCCGATCATTTTCTCAAAAGTTGTCCGCTATTTTATACACTTATGCCTGAATGCTATCATACTGGACAAGAACAGTGCTAATCTCTGCAACACCATCTTCAATGACTTTTTGATCATCTCCTTCAGCCATAACGCGAATGAAGGGTTCAGTTCCAGAGGGCCGAATTACCAACCGGACTTCTTTTCCTAAACGTTTCTGGACTTGATCAATTGCAGTTTTGACTTTAGAGTTCTGTAAGATCTTTTTATTTTTAATGGATATATTTTTTAAAATCTGTGGAACAGTTTCAAAACGCTGACATAACTGGCTCATAGGAATCTGACTTTCCTGCATACAAGCGAGAATTTGCAAGGCAGCGACCAATCCATCACCAGTCGTTCCAAAATCACTTAAGACAATATGCCCAGAAGACTCCCCACCCACATTGTATCCTTTTTGACGCATAGCATCTACAACGTAGCGATCTCCGACATTTGTACGAATGAGTTCCAATCCTTTGTTGTTTAAGAAACGCTCAAGCCCCAAATTTGACATAATCGATGCAACAACTCCATTTCTCTGCAACCGTTCGGTTTTATACCAATGCTCAGCAATAACAGCAATGATTTGATCCCCATCGATAGTTTGCGCTTTTTCATCAACCATGATCACCCGATCACCATCGCCATCAAGAGCAATTCCGACATCGGCACGCACTTCATGTACTTTCCTTTTTAAAGAGGTGAGATCGGTTGATCCGCATTTCTGGTTAATATTAAGACCTGTTGGCTCATTATTAATCGCAAAGACTTCTGCTCCTAATTCCCATAATGCCCGTGGCGCTGCTTTATAAGTAGCACCATTGGCACAATCGACAACAATACGCAAAGAATCCAGTCGTACATCACGTGGCAAAGTTCGTTTAGCATATTCTATATAGCGATAAATATCCCCTTCCACACGTTTAGCACGACCGATTTCTGAAGCTTCTGCTAAAGAATGTACAAGATCTTTCTCAACCAATTGTTCAATTTTGATTTCTATTTCATCGGAAAGTTTAAAACCATCGGGACCAAAAAGTTTAATACCATTGTCATAAAAAGGATTATGGGAAGCGGAAATCATCACGCCTAAATCAGCCCGTAAGGAACGGCATAACATAGCAACAGCAGGGGTTGGCACCGGTCCTAATAAGAAAGCATCCATTCCAGCAGCGGTCAATCCTGAAACCAAAGCATTTTCTAACATATACCCAGATAAACGTGTGTCTTTTCCAATAACCACACGATGTGACTGTTCTTTTGTGCGAAATAAAACACCCACGGCCATTCCTATTTTCATGGCAAAATCTGGTGTCATAGGAAAAAGATTGGCTTTCCCTCGAATTCCATCTGTACCGAAATATTTTCGTGCCATTTTTTTTCCTTTTACATATCCGTTTCTCTGACAGCCCCCACATACTGCATTTATTATGTTTTGATTATTTTTCTCAATTTTGCACAAACCCCGAGTCTCTTGATGCATAGATCAGTTGAAATCACCCTCTGATCTATCATTTTCTCACCTCACTTTTGCACTTGAAGAGTTATAGTTTTAAGCCCACCATTCTCAACTTTTTGAACAAACTCAGAAGAAGAAGGAAATCTCTTATTAAGACAATATTTTCCCATCCTCCTCAGAAGAGGATATAGAACACACTGCTCAGAGTTCTATACTCTCCGTCAATAATTTTATCTTTCAAGAATCTTAATTTTTGTCCAGCTTTTACTGCACCCTCCTTTGCAAGACCTCTCTTTTTTCTGAATTGATTTTTTAAATCCCACCTTCGCACCTTTCACCCTCCTAGACACTATCCTTTCTGCCCTTAAAATCCTCTAAAGAATTTTAATAGATTTTTGTGTTGATAACGCACAGAGCTATTAAGGATAATAGGTTTTAGTTAAGCATCATTAGCAGGAGTTTGTTTTTTCTTTCGTTCAGAAGTCTGAGACTTTTCTGACGTTTTTTCTTTACTTCTGGAAACATCTCCTGTTTCAGCTTTATCAGATTTATTGGTCTCGGTTTTATTTTTTGTGCTTCGTGATTTTGTTTCAGCATCACTAGCCTCACCCTCGTGATTGGAACTGTCTTTTTCAAGATGAGACGTATCGTGTTTTCCTTTTTTCCCCGTTTTAGGCACAACAGAGGTTCGCGGATTCTGATCTTCACTTGCTTGTGCACGAACAGGAGGTTTGCCCTGAATGATATTATTAATTTCTTGACCTGTTAAGGTTTCATATTCCAACAAACCTTGAGCAATAGCCCACCACTGTTTCTTTTTTTCTTTCAAAATTTTTGTTGCACTTTTGTAAGCATCATCAATCAGCTTACGGACCTCAGCATCGATCATACGGGCTGTCTCTTCAGAGATATTTTGTGTTCTTGCTACGGAATGACCTAAAAAAACCTCATCTTGATTATCACCATAAGCAACATTTCCGAGAATATCGGAAAATCCCCATCGTGTGATCATTGCTCTGGCCAACTTTGTTGCTTGTTCAATATCAGAAGCTGCTCCAGAGGTGATATTTTCTTTTCCAAATTTCAATTCTTCGGCAACCCTTCCCCCCATCATGATAGCCAAACGTGAAATCATCCACCGATAGCTCATAGAATAACGGTCCCCTTCTGGCAATTGCATGACCATACCCAGAGCCCTTCCTCTTGGTACAATTGTTGCTTTATGAACAGGGTCAGCAACGGGAACACTCAAAGCGACAATCGCATGTCCTGCTTCGTGGTAAGCTGTCAGTTCTTTTTCCTCTTGTGTCATAGCAGTTGAACGCCGTTCAGCCCCCATCATCACTTTATCTTTGGCATCTTCGAACTCTTGCATTGTGACCACTCTTTTATTCCGGCTTGCAGCCATTAAAGCAGCTTCATTGACAAGATTCATTAAATCAGCTCCGGAAAATCCCGGCGTTCCTCTTGCTAATATTTTCAGATCAACATTAGGAGCCAGAGGCACATTCCGCACATGAACTTTTAAGATTTGTTCCCGTCCAGATACATCGGGATTGGGCACAACAACTTGTCGATCGAAACGTCCAGGTCTTAATAAAGCAGGATCGAGAACATCAGGACGATTTGTTGCAGCAATTAAAATAATACTTTCATTGGGTTCAAATCCATCCATTTCAACCAACAGCTGATTTAATGTTTGTTCGCGTTCATCATTTCCTCCGCCCAATCCTGCACCACGATGACGGCCTACAGCATCAATTTCATCGATAAAGATAATACAAGGAGCATTTTTTTTGGCTTGTTCAAACATATCACGAACACGGCTTGCTCCAACTCCGACGAACATTTCTACAAAATCGGATCCAGAAATGGTAAAAAAGGGCACATTCGCTTCCCCTGCAACAGAACGAGCAAGCAAAGTTTTCCCCGTTCCTGGAGGTCCTACGAGCAAAACGCCCCGTGGAATACGTCCACCTAAGCGTTGAAATTTTTGTGGTTCCCGCAAAAAATCAACAATTTCTTGTAAATCCTGCTTAGCCTCTTCAACACCAGCAACATCTTGAAAAGTGACTCTTCCATGAGCTTCTGTCAGCAATTTTGCTTTTGATTTCCCAAAACCCATCGCACCGCGTGATCCATTTTGCATTTGTCGCATAAAGAAAACCCACGCGCCCACGATAATAATAACAGGAAGCAACGAAAATAATAAATTAAGAAAGATATTATTCCCAGAATTTTCTGGAATTGCTTTAACATTGACTTTTTTGTTTTCCAATTTTTGCACCAACCCTGGATCTCTCGGTGCATAGGTTGAAACCACCCTCTGATCTGTCGTTTTTCCTACTAATTTTTGCCCTTGAATAGTGACAGTTTTAAGCTCGCCATTCTCAACTTTTTGTAAAAACTCAGAATAGGATACTTCGCCATTTCCAGAACGCTGACTGTCTCCATTAAAAAGAGAAAACAACACGATTAAAACAACGGCGATGATCCCCCAAATCAAGAGGGAACGATAATTGGAATTCATATTAAGCCCATTTATTTAAATAGAGTTTCTTAAGAGTCGTGTTCAACATATAATCTTGTTTCTTCCTTGCCAAGATATAAGAGCTATTTATTCTGTTTTAAAATGATTTTTCTTCATCCTTTTTCCCCTTTTTTCTGTAAATTTTCATTTTTTATTCATGATTAAAATTAAAAAAAGGTCCTACAACACTGACAATCGCTGCATCCTCCTGTGATAATAACCAATGAAATGGTGCCATAATTCGTTTTATTATAATATTGTGTTGACAATAAAAATGAGGTGTTAATTCTGGAATATCAACCCCCTTTTCATGAGAAATCATCACCAACGATTGCAAAGAGGGGAAATGAGGGGATTCGAGATCACTTTTTCCTTGATCGAGAGAAGCTTTCAGATGAAGCAAATCCGCAGGCCCCACACGTATGGCTGACGTATCATGATTGATAATTTGATAGCGCTGATCCCATATAAAGATTTCTCCCGGAGCAATCATTGCTTCTTGAATATGACGTGCTTCGCGCCATATAGCAATTCCTTTTCGGCTATATTCAATAACCGCCCCAGCTAGAGTAAACCGTTTTTTTTCTGGGTCATGCAAAGATAATTTTTGGTCCAGAACGGCTAATTTTTGAGAAGACAGCAAATACGAACTTCCCCCCATGAGAACAATAAAAAGCCCGACAACAAAGGGAAAAGCATGATGTTTCTGTAAAAAGGAAGGAGGTTGTCCGATAAAACAGCGCCCATACTCCACAGTAATATCCAAGGCTAAGATCAAATCTGCAACTTTTTGCGCTTGAACCCGACGTTGCAATGCAGCTTTATGAACCTTTTGAGCAATTTCCGTCAGCTTTTTTTGATGAAGAACATGACGCACACGCACACGTTCAAATTTTAAATCCTCATTTGTTGGATCATCAATCCATTTTGATCCCTGCAAAGATAAATAAGCACGCAGCGTTTTACGCCTTACCCCAAGTAACGGCCGAATCAAACGTACTTTGCCATACAACAAAGCTTCCCTTGGCATACAAGATAAACCGCGCTCATATCTTTCTTCATTATTTTCAGCAGATCTTTTTTGACTCTTTTCCTTTAAGATCTGCATTTCTTCATTTGCAGATTCCCTCTCTTTTCCCCTCTCTTCCCAAAGTATTTCTGGAATTTCTTGTTGTGCACCATCTGTTTTCTTTTGACTTCGTTGAACACGCATTTGGTAAGTTTCAGCCTGATCATTGAGCGTATGCCCTGTCATAATCAGTGTTGCACCTTGTTTTTGTGCTTCTTTGAACAGTAAATCATACCGTGCAATCCGCGCTTTTTCGCTTATTTGTGTCCTCGGCTTTTTACCTTCCCACCGTACAACGATATGCTTTATCTGCAAGGCATGGCAAATCTTTGCAACACTTTCTGCTTCATACGCGGATTCCTCACGTAATTGATGATCAATGGTTACAACAATCACCTCTGGAGCAAGAGGCACTGTTTTTAAATGCTCTTTGACCAAAAACAATAAAGCTAACGAATCGCCTCCTCCAGAAACCCCTAAAATCAATTTCTGACAATGAGCAAAGTCTGTTTTTTTAAAAAGATTTTTTGCTAATTTAATAGACACTGAGAACGACTGCACTCCTCATTTAAAGCACGGACAAAAACACCTCTAATATTTTAGTCTCTTTTGATTTATCTTTAAGTTATCACAAACTTTACTCTTTTGATCAATCCATTATACACTGGATTAAAATCGGCAAAATCGCAAAACTATAAAGTATTTTTATCTTTCCAACTCTTCATAAAAGAGGATAGCGCTTCATAAAACTCTTTTTATCACTCTATAGCTTCAGCTGCATGTCTTCAAGAATTGATGATCAAAACACTTAATAAATGGCGTAAAAATTCTTGCATCCACACAATAAAGAAAACCTTCGATCACAGCAAATATGATACAGTATATGTCCCTCACAGCATTGTAGAAAAAATGCACCTCTTTGCTTGAGCGCTCCTTCCTATGATTGCTCTGCGTCATATCCTCTAGACAATCATTACAGGGATTATAATTGGCTGCCGCATCATCTTTCATCCCCTCCCGCATCAACCTTCTTTACAGTTTTCACCCATCCATCTCTTGAGAAGCGCAATACACAAAGGAATTATGGATCAAATAAAGCACTCTTGCTTCTTGATCAAAAACCGCATTATCTTTCATCCCCTCCTGCATCAACCTTCTTTACAGTTTCCCTCATCCATCTCTTGAGAAACTCAATACACAAAGGAATTATGGATCAAATAAAGCACTCTTGCTTCTTGATCAAAAACCGCATTATCTTTCATCCCCTCCTGCATCAACCTTCTTTACAGTTTCCCTCATCCATCTCTTGAGAAACTCAATACACAAAGGAATTATGGATCAAATAAAGCGCTCTTGCTTCTTGATCAAAAACCGCATTATCTTTCATCCCCTTCCGCATCAACCTTCTTTACAGTTTCCCTCATCCATCTCTTGAGAAACTCAATACACAAAGGAATTATGGATCAAATAAAGCACTCTTGCTTCTTGATCAAAAACCGCATTATCTTTCATCCCCTTCCGCATCAACCTTCTTTACAGTTTCCCTCATCCATCTCTTGAGAAACTCAATACACAAAGGAATTATGGATCAAATAAAGCGCTCTTGCTTCTTAATCAAAAATCGCTTTTCTCTCTGTATTACACTGTTATATGTAACACAGTTTGACACTTTTCGATTTTAAAAAGCATAGAATATTTTTCTCTCTGACGGAAAAAGGAAGAAAAGAATTTTTTAAATATTCTACAGAAAAGCCCACAAACGAAGCCAAAATGAGAAGAAAATTCTCCACTCTGTTGTTCCCTTTCTGTTTTTTGCCTCTATCTTCTTTTCTTTTTATCCCTTCTCGGCATTTCATTCCTTTACCCAAAACTACTGACGGGTCTCTTTCAACCCTTTATTTGTTAATAACTTCCCGTATTATTAATGACCAAAACGGCACGCCGATTTTGGTTCCAACAAGAGATGTTATCACAAACTGCTACAGGTCTTTCTTTTCCGTAAGAGATCGTATTCATTCGTTGGGAAGAGACACCCAAAGAAATGAGGTGATCACGCACCGCAACAGCACGGCGTTGTCCAAGAGCTAAATTGTACTCACGTGTTCCGCGTTCATCGGCATGCCCCTCAATCGTAATAGAATAGTGCGGATAACGGAGCAACCATTCTGCTTGACGGGCTAAAATATATTCAGCATCCGATTCAATAGAAGAGGAATCCAAACTAAAAAAAACACGATCCCCAACATTAACAGTGAAGTCTTGTGACAAACCCGCCTGTGCATTATTATACCCAGACTGACCGAGAGAATTTGTTGCATCAATACTTTTTTTGCCACAACCGATCAAAGTTAATAACAAACAAAGAACTACCGCAAGTGGGTAGCGAACAATATTTCGAAGAGAGTTCATAAACCAGTTCTCCTTAATTTTTAGCATCATCATGAACAGAAAGAAATGAGATGACCACGCACCGCAATAGCACAGTATTATCTAAGAGCTAAATTGTATGCACATATTTCGCATTCATCAGCATGACCTTCAATCATAACAGAAGAGTACGGATAGCAACACGATCCCCAACATTAACAGTGAAGTCTTATGACAAATCCGCCTGGACACTCTTGTAACCAGAATGACCGGAAGAGTTTTCTGCACCCATATCTTGTCTCGTACAACCGATCAAAGTTAATAACAAACAAAAAACTATCACAAGTGGATAGCGAACAACATTTCGAAGAGAGTTCATAAACAGTGCTCCTTAATTTTTAGCATCATCATAAACAGATGCTTTTCTTTTCACAATCTTTCCGAAAATAAAAGTTTATCCTCTTTTATTTTCTCTTTTTTCTCCCCTCTTCCCACGTTTTCAGTGAATGTTTCGCCTCCTTTTCTTTCTAAAATGCTTTTTTTCAGTTTATCTAAGATTTTCTGCCTCATTTATACAGCTTTGCTTATTATTCTTGCTCTTCCTCTTGAGATTTTGTTTGCAGAGCGTTGAGTTTAGCAAACACAGTATCAGCATCGAGATTTTTGTCAAAAGTTTTTTCAAGTTCACTCTCATCAAGAGTAACATTTTCTGTCACCGATGTAGGGAGTAAAGTTTTGTCTCCCTCTATAGGGAGAGGAAGATTTTTTGCTGCTCGTTGCAATTCAAAATCCAAGTCAATTTGCGAACATAACCCTAATCCTACCGGATCAAGAGGAACTAAATTATTACTGTTCCAATGGGTTCTATTACGAATTTGCTCGATCGTTCCTTTGGTTGTGCCAATCAATCGAGCGATTTGCACATCTTTTAATTCAGGATGATTGAGAATCAACCATAAGACACCATTCGGACGATCTTGACGTCGAGACAAAGGAATATAGCGTGCCCCTTTGCGTTTAACTTGAGGAACGCGCACTTTTGATTCAGAAATTTTCAATCGCGCTGTTGCATCTGCTTCAACACGTGCAATTTCACTCCGTGTTAACTGACCAGAACTAATAGGATCCAAACCTCTAATTCCGTGTGCAGCTTCACCATCAGCGATTGCTTTGACCTCCAACACATGCAATTGACAAAACTCCGCAATCTGATCAAAAGAAAGTGCTGTATTATCGACTAACCAAACAGCTGTTGCTTTAGGCATCAAAAGTTGCGTTGACATATTTATTATATCCTTTTATCGACCTCTTTTTGAGGCAAGTTATTGCCCACTCTGAAACTTTGGAGCGCTATGACCTTTCATCATAGAAGACTTTCACCCCTTCTAATAAGTCACTTAATGACTATGAAATCACGATCTTTATACCCTGATTTTTGCCCCACGACAAGAGATCTCTCTTATAACAATCATAATCAGAATGTCTTTACCTTTGAGGAGAATTTTTTTATAAAGGTTTTCTTTATTCTCTTTCATTCTTTTTATGATACATTTATTCTTCAAAGAGGAAATGTTTGATCATCCAAACAAAAAGGTAAGCCATGGCAGGCCATTCACAATTTAAAAATATTATGCACCGTAAAGGACGTCAAGATGCAATGCGTTCAAAAATATTTTCCAAACTTGCACGTGAAATTACGGTTGCAGCCAAACAAGGCTCTCCTGACCCAACAATGAATCCACGTTTAAGACTCGCGGTTCAAAATGCAAAAGCACAATCAATGCCGAAAGATAATATTGAACGCGCGATTAAAAAAGCTTCAGGGAGTGATGTCGAAAATTATGATGAAGTCCGCTATGAAGGATATGGTCCCGGCGGTGTGGCTGTTATTGTTGAAGCCTTAACCGATAACCGAAATCGTACGGCTTCAAATATCCGTGCTGCTTTTACAAAATCAGGAGGCGCCTTAGGAGAAACAGGTTCCGTTAGCTTTATGTTTAATCGCATTGGTGAAATTATTTATAAATTTGAATCTGGCACCGCAGACACTATTATGGAAGCAGCCATTGAAGCAGGAGCTGAAGACGTACAATCGGAAGAAGAAGGAGGCCACCATATTTTCTGTGCCTTTGAGGATATCGGTGAAGTTTCGAAAATTCTTGAAACCACACTTGGCGAAGCAGAATCTATCAAAACCATTTGGAAAGCAACCACCCTAGCACCCATTGATGAAGAAAAAGCGCTTTCTGTTTTACGTTTAATTGCAACCTTAGAAGAAGATGACGATGTGCAGAATGTTTATGCCAATTTTGACGTTAGTGATGAAATTTTAGCAAAATTGTCGGCATAATCTTTTATTCCGTTCCTTCTGTTTGAAAAAGAATCTTCACTCGTTAAGGAAGGATTTTTATTTGACCTCTTTAAATGCAGAGAGGCTTTTTTCTTTTATTTTCTAAAAACAGCATTGCCTTTGTTTTTCACACGCAGAATTTTCAGCACTTTTTCTTTATTCTAGAGTTTTTTATTTCTTTGTTCTATAACTTTTTTGATCGAGGATTAGGACTCTTGAGTTTTTCACTTATTTTTGGGATTCTTCAAAGATCTTTTACGCTTCTCTATCAAAATAAGGCTTTCTCCATCTAAAGCCTTCCCTTTTGACTTAAGCAATTAAATGCGTCCTATTTTTTCTTTGCAAAAAAAAACAGAGCTCTCTTTAAGAGCTCTTGCGAAACGCATACAATTTATACCGCATATTCCTGAAAATTTTAGAAGCCAAGGCCCCCAAAGCGATTTTTAAACTTAGAAACACGCCCATCACGATCGACAAATGTTTGCGACCCTCCAGTCCAAGCTGGATGGCTTATTGGATCAATATCCAAATTCAGGGTATCCCCTTCTTTGCCCCATGTTGAACGCGTCACATATTTGGTTCCATCAGTCATCACAACATTAATCATGTGGTAATCAGGGTGAATATTGGGTTTCATACGACAAACTTTCTATTTCCACACAACGAAATAGCACTTTATGTATTTTTTAAGTGCGCTCTCCTTGTCTTTTTGATACACTTATTCAATTAAAATTTCAATAGCTGAGCACACATGAAAAAACAAGTATTCAAAATGTTTGAATTCCTTAAAATTTTATTGTCAACCCAATTAAGATACAAAATCCCATGCAATTCCTGAATCTCTCAGAAAAATCTAAGAAGCCTTTTAAAGCGAAATATTCTTTTTCTTTATTGTCCAGTTTTAGCCCTTATATAAAACGCTACAATTGGCTTATATTTTGCGCTTTTCTGTCTTTATTGGTTGCGGCTTTTGTCACTCTTGCGTTACCCGTTGCCATTCGTCAAATGCTTGATCATGGTTTTTCGGCTCCAAGCAATGGCAAAATTCATTTCTATTTTGGTATTTTATTTATCTTAGCTTTCCTGCTTGCTCTGGCTTCCGCCATCCGTTACTATTGTGTCGTTACATTGGGTGAGCGATTTATTGCTGATTTACGGCGTGATGTTTTTCAGCATATTCTGCACCTTTCTCCTGATTTTTTTGATGATTCCCATTCAGGAGAAATTGTTTCACGCCTCTTAACGGATACAACCCAAATAAAATTAGCAGTAGGATCGACAACCTCGACAGCATTGCGTCATCTTATTGTTGTGATTGGAGCCATTGTCATGATGGTCATCACAAACGCTAAACTCTCCTTTTTAGTTTTGATTTCCATTCCCCTGATTGCAATTCCCCTGATTATTTTTGGACGCAAAGTACGCACACGCACACGCACAACGCAAGACCGCTTGGCGGAAGCCAATGCTTTAGCCTCTGAACAGGTGAGCGCCATTCGCACGGTCCAAGCTTTTACAGCCGAAAAAGATATCTCTGAACGTTTTTCAATGTTAATTGAACGTGTTTTTCAAACTGCTCGTACTTCTGTGATTCTTCGTTCTTGCTTCACAGGCTTTATGATTTTTCTAGTCTTTAGTAGTATTGTCGCTATTTTATGGATTGGATCACAGGATATGTTGCATGGCACCATGACAAGCGGAACTCTCGGCCAATTTGTTCTCTATGCGGTTTTTGCAGCAACAACCTTTACACAATTATCCGAGATTGGTGCAGAATTAGTGCAAGCAGCAGGAGCAGCAGAACGTCTTGCTGAATTATTACAAAAGAAACCCACTATTACAACACCTGCATCTCCTTTATCGCGTGCCCTTCCCATTCAAGGATCTCTTATTTTTGATCGTGTTCATTTCAGCTACCCTTCCAGACCAGAAAAAAAGATTTTTCGTGATTTATCTTTTTCTATCAAAGCAGGAGAAACTGTTGCTTTTGTTGGCCATTCAGGTGCAGGGAAAAGTACTCTTTTTTCCCTTATTCTGCGTTTTTATGATCCTATTAGTGGTCAAATCAAGTTTGATGGCATTGACATTAACCGCCTTTCCCTTCACGATTTACGTTCTTCGATTTCCTATGTTCCTCAAGAAATCGATATTTTTGAAGGAACAATTCGCGAAAATATAGCCTTTGGTGCTCACAATCCTAATCAAGAACAAATTATTGCTGCAGCCCAAGCAGCCAATGCATCTGAATTTATCGACTCCTTACCAAAGGGTTTTGACACTCAAGTAGGTGAAAGAGGCATCACGCTTTCAGGAGGACAAAAACAACGCATTGGTCTTGCACGAGCGATCTTGAGAAATGCTCCTCTCCTATTATTGGATGAAGCAACATCAGCCTTAGATGCAACGAACGAAAAGCTGGTACAAAAAGCCTTAGATGAACTCATGAAAAATCGCACAACTTTGGTCATTGCTCACCGTTTAGCAACAGTCTTAAAAGCAGATCGTATTCTTGTAATGGATCAAGGCTCTATTGTTGAAGAAGGAACGCACACACAATTGATTGAGAAAAATGGAATTTATGCCCGTTTAGCTAAACTGCAATTTTCGCCTGAACAAACTTCACAAAAAATGAAACCAAACAAATCTCAAGAAAATAAAAAAAGAAAATCCTCAAAAAAATAAAGTCCAAAACCTCAAATCTAAAGAATATATGCCAACTGATTTGTGCTTCCCTTCAAACAACGCTGATCAATACTCAAACGAAAAAGAAAACCATCCCCATTTTTCTCGCCAGACATTTACTTTTCGTAAAGCCTCGCTTTTCTCTTCTGTAAAAGCTGCTTTCCTCTGTAAAAAGTTTGTATTTTATCACGTTCCTTTTTTGAGGATTTTTCGTAATTGGGTGTGAATAATCTCATTACCAGCAACAATATTTTTTTTATCAAAAATATCTTGCCCGCCGTCTTTATCGCTTACAAATCCACCTGCTTCACGAATCATCAAAAGTCCAGCGGCCATATCCCAAATCTGAAGATGATTTTCCCAAAAGCCATCGACCCTTCCAGCAGCCACATAAGCCAAATCAAGAGAAGCAGCGCCGAAACGACGAATTCCAGAAACTTCAGCCATTACATTGCGTAATTCCACCAAGTAATTTCCGTGATTTGGATATCCCAAATGAGGTACCCCTGTAGCGATGATACAATGTTCCAATTGGCGTCGTGCTGCGACACGACAACGGCGATCATTGAGAAAAGCCCCACAGCCACGTTCAGCAGTAAAGAGCTCATCAAGAATAGGATTATAAATAACACCAGCGACGATCTGCCCTTGACGTTCTAAAGCAATTGAAACAGCAAAAAAAGGAAGACCATGCAAAAAATTTGTTGTCCCATCCAAAGGATCAACAATGAAACGATGCTGAGAATCTTCTCCGATAATTTCCTGAGACTCTTCCATCAGAAAGCCAAATTTTGGTCTTGCTTTGCTCAATTCAGTAAAAATAATTTTCTCAGCTTTATAATCTGCTCGGCTTACATAATCTCCTGGGCCTTTCAAAGATACTTGCAGATTTTGAATTTCACCATAATCACGCACCAAAGAACGGCCCGCTTTTATAGCGGCCTGCACCATAATATGCATGATTGCAGAATGAGCCATCTCTTATCCTTTTTCATTTGCACGACGTACATAACTCAACTCATTGGTATCCACAACGATACGCTCTCCTGAATTAATGAAAGGAGGAACAAGAATACGAATTCCATTTTCAAGCACAGCTGGTTTGTAAGAAGAGGTAACGGTTTGTCCTTTGATTGCGGGATCGGCTTCAGCAATGGTTACAGTTACTTGATCGGGCAGAGATACCCCAATGGGTTTTTCTTGGTAGAGCTCTACAGTCACGGTCATTCCATCGTTTAAGAAAGCAGCACGCTCGCCGACGAAATCTTTTTGCAATTCGAGCTGTTCATAGGAAAGTGAATCCATGAAGACCAAAACATCCCCTTGCTGATAAAGGAAAGTAAAATCTTTTTGTTCGAGTCGCACTCTTTCAACGGTTTCAGCGGCACGAAATCGCTCATTCAGCTTTGTACCATCGATCACATTTTTCATTTCAACCTGATTAAATGCGCCTCCTTTTCCTGGTTTAACGGCATTACATTTCACAACTGCCCATAAACCTCCTTGATGTTCAATCACATTTCCAGGTCGAATTTCATTTCCATTAATTTTCATTGTTCATCTCCAATTTGATAAGAACAGAGGAGAGCTCTTATTTTACTTTTTACAAAAACCGTTGTGTTATTGAATATATGAATATTTTACACCACCATAAAACTTTAAACTTTCGTTTAAATGCCTTCTAAAAATTATTAGATCAATTTTTTTGCTTGTTGCACTGCTCTTTGTAATTGATCTCTATCCATCCTCTCAATCATGGTTTCAAGATCGGGAATTTTTGCTTTTTGAACTTTTGCAATCAAATACCACGCAGCAGCCATAATGAGATTCTCGGTTGTCCCAATCCCATCGCGATAAAGCCTTGCCAAATTGACCTGTGCGACCACAATATTTTTATGTGCACTGTCCAAAAATAAATTAAAAGCACGTTGAAAATCGTTTTCTCCTCCACGTCCCTGCAACAACCATTGTGCCAAAATAACTTGAGCCATTAAATGTTTATTTTGTGCTGCAACTTCCAAAAGTCTGCGCGCATTATCATCATTTTTGGGGATTGTAAAAGTGCCTACAGAAAGAATTTTCGCAGCAGCAAAAGCTGCTTCAGGATCTCCAAGAGAAGCACCTTTTAAGAACCATATTAACGCTTGTTCTATGCTCTCATTTTCTCGACTTTTTACATCACTCTCTTTTACATCTTCCTCCTCGGATGCTTTGTTTTCGTGCAAGGCTCTATAAAGGTGAATTTGCCCAGCATAAAAATAAGCTTCTCTAACACCAGCATGCATTGCTTTTTGAATGAATTCTTCGGCAAGATTTATATTTTTTTCGATGAATTTTCCATCAAACAACATCAAACCATAACGGAGCTGTGCTTGTGGTTCTCCTTGATTTGCAGCGCGTTCAAACCACAAAGCGGACTGTTTCCCATCAACAGGTCCGATACATCCTTCCATATACATTCGCCCTAACAAAGTCTGAGCAATTGGATCATTGTGTTCGGCACGCATGAGCGCGGCACGAAAAGCTTTTACATAATACCCTTTGGTGTAATAATCATAGGCTTCATCATATTGACCGGCTTCTAAAGGCATCACAATTTTTTGAGCCTCTTGAATATTTTGAGAGATATCTACAATTTGCCCTCCCTGTTGAGCCTGTGAAGAACTTCCAAAAGCCATCACAAATGCGATTGTTCCCAGAATAAATACCCTGTAAAATTTATTCATGACTTTTCCCTCTCCGTCCGTAGAAGAACGTTTTGACATTTTTCTTTTATCATATCAAGCACCCTCAAAGGATCATCCTGCATAAAAATCATTTCTTCCACGGCAATAAATTCACAAGCGGTTTCCAAAGTTTCATCAAAAAATGCATATTCACTCCCCGCTTGAATAATGGCGGGCGTGTTCATAATCTCTGCCCACCATTGTGCCAGCTGAATATTTCGAGGATGGGCACGAGGTTTTTTGTCGGCACCTAATTTTCCAAAGAAAAGATAATCAACGCCTGTTTCAGCGATAACCATTGCAGAGTGGCGATTCTGAAAATTTCCACAACCAATTATTTTTTTTTCTTTTTTCAAGTTTTCGATAACTTGGGAAAGATTAAAATGGCTTTCTAAATGCAAACCATCCGCCTTGATCCGGCCGACAACACGACTTTGCTCAGCAATAATCAAAGCTGCGCCATTCTGCTGAATATCATGAGCATAGAGGTGTCCACTCTTTTGCAAATGCTCTTCCCCCATTTTTTCCCCTTGCGAATCATACAAAATAACGCAAACAAAAGATTGCGTTTGCAAAATCTGACGAAATAAAACAGGATTGAGTGTACGACGGACATCGACTGTCAAAATCAACTGAGGAGAAAGACATTGCACAATTGGTTCACTTTTTTGTTTTGTCATCCTGCATCTTTCAACATTGCATTGCACGACTCACACTTAAAAACCATTTTATGGTCATGCGCTTTTAAAAACAGACTCTTTATTTGATACCTTAAGGGCCCCTTCATGACATATTCTAGAACGTCTTCTCATCATAATTTACAGATTCCCCGTGATACACGGATTGATGTTTGTCGTTCTTTAGCGCTGTTGACAATTTTCATCAACCATATTCCTGGTACATTTTATGAACATCTCACCCATAAAAACTTTGGTTTTTCTGATTCAGCAGAAATATTTGTCCTTCTTTCAGGCGTTTCACTTGGACTTAGCTTTCATGCGCGTTGGTATAAGTTACCTTTTTCTTCTCTGATGAGCAAACTTTGGAGAAGAGCTTTTCGCCTTTATAAAGCATATCTCTTTACTACTTTTGTCACCTTAGGCCTTTTTTGGGGAGCTTTTTCCCTGTGGCATTTAGAGAAATTCACCTCTATGAATAACGTAGGATTATTTTTTACAGACCCTTTTCTGGCATTTTTGAGTATTTTAAGCTTTGGTCATCAACTTGGCTATAACAATATTCTTTCGCTTTACGTTGTTTTCATGATTTTCGGGCCTTTTATGCTTTATTTGAGCTGTCGGCACAAGGGGCTTCTTCTTTTCACCTCCTTCACACTTTATGTTCTCTGTGGCCTTTATAGGATTGCGCCTCCTTCTTATCCTCTTCAAGGGCAATGGTTTTTAAATCCTCTTTCATGGCAATTTCTCTTTGTTATTGGCCTCACAACGACTCTCTTTCTCAAAGAGAAGAAATCGATTCCCTTTCGCCCTTTTTTGTTGACATTCTCTATCATCTATCTTGTTTTTTCTCTGTTATGGGTACGCTTAAATTGGTGGGGAAGCTTTAGTTGGCTTAGTTGGTCTTCCCCTTTGATTAATTTCAATAAAACTTTTTTAAGCCTCCCACGTCTGTTGCATATTCTTTCTTTATCTTCTTTGCTTATTTGTCTTCCTTGGATACATCAAAAGCTTCATGTCTCAACGCGACATCCCTTAGCGATTTTAGGAAAACAGAGCTTACCGGTTTTTGTAACTGGAACTCTTTTTGCTATGTGCGGACAGATTTTAAAAACGGCAATGAACAGTACATTTATATGGGATAGTTTTTTGATCATGAGTGGCCTCTGTCTTCAATTTATGATCGCTTATTATTATGAAAACAAAAATGCGTATTCCACTTCACTGTAAAAAAAAACGGAGAAATCCTTCTCCTTCAAGTTCATTAACCTTAGCCTAAAAAGGACATTGCACAATAATGCTAAAAAAGGTATTTATTACCCTTCAGGAGGCATTTGAAAAAAGAAATTTCTGTAGTGTTATTTTTTAAATGTTCCCAAAATTGTTCTAGTTTTGGAGTATAGTAGGTGGTGAACGTACATGAGCGTCCACACAATCAAGCCATTGTCATGATTGAACACAATGCCTTTGAGAACGTGTTTAATCGTCTTTATGAAGAAACAATGGCCCTGATTGAAGAGACAGCAACTTATATTGATACAGAAGGTCGCTTAATTGCCCGCGATCTTTCGGTAGAGCTCTCTGAAATTTATGGGAAAGAAGCAATGTATTTGAGTACACGTTTAATGCAAATTGCTTCTCAGCTTTTATTAATTCGAGCCGAGCGTGAAGGGGAAATGTCGCCGGAACAAATTCAAAAAGAGATCGCAAAAGTCTCTCTTTCCACCCCATCCCTTGAATCAAAATCTGCACACTGGAAAGAATTGCCAGAAGTTTTTCGTCACTTTGTCAAACGCTCGCTTCGATTAGAAAAAAGAATGCAGCATATGAACTATGATAAAAAACACACTTCTTTACAGACTGTATCTCAAAACAATCCAGTCAATAAACAACTTCAATTGCTTAAAACAGCTTTTCAGCGCCTTTAAGCACTTTCACCCTTAATGCCCTCTTAAACTTTCTTCTTCTATTTTTCTCTATAAAGGCCTTTAAAAAGAAAAAACAATTTTTTAAGATTATATTTTTGAACTTTCTTTACTTTATATTTTCTTCTTTTGTTCTATTCGTTAACTCCATCTATTAAAATACTAAGAAATCAAATAAACTGGATTTTATGGTAGACACGATTCGCATCATAGGAATTGATCCTGGACTTCGACGTACAGGATGGGGGGTGATTGACCTATGCGGCAATCATCTCCATTTTGTAGCATCGGGAACACTTCACTCTAATGCGCAGAATGATCTTGCTTCTAGACTATGTGAACTTTATGAAGGGCTTTCAAAAGTTGTCCATCAATTTATGCCCCATGAAGCAGCTGTTGAACATGTTTTTGTCAATAAAAATGCTGCGGCCACTTTAAAACTTGGTCAAGCCCGTGCCATTGCACTCCTTGTTCCTGCTCAAGAAGGTCTTCCTATTTCCGAATATGCTCCGAATAAAGTCAAAAAATCAGTTATTGGTGTGGGACATGGAGAGAAAGAGCAAATTCACATGATGGTGAAAATTCTTCTCCCTCGAGCTGAATTTGATAGCAGTGATGCAGCCGATGCCCTAGCCCTTGCTATTTGCCATAGTGCTCACCACACAAATCCTTCTTACCGCCTAAAGGCAAGCGCATGATTGGGAAACGCAACACACCCCTAGCCCTTGCCATTTGCCACAGCGCTCAACACACACATTCTTCTGACCCCTCTACAGGCAAGCGCAGGATTGGAAAACGCAATACGCCCCTAGCCCTTGCCATTTGCCATAGTCCTCAACACACAAGTCCCTCTAACCGTTTAAAGGCAAGCGCATGATTGGGAAACTCAAAGGCATTCTTGAACATATTTTTAGCGATCACATTATTCTCGATGTGCAGGGTGTTGGATATATTATTTTTATCCCTAACCGCCTTCACTCTTCTTTACCAGCCATAGGTGAAAGTCTCAGTTTATTCATCGAAACCCATGTCCGTGAAGAAGCGATTCGGCTTTTTGGCTTTGCAACAAAATCTGAACAAGAATGGTTTTGCCTTTTACAAAATGTCCCGGGTGTTGGCGCAAAAGTTGCATTGGCAATTTTAGGATCCTTATCCGTTAATGAGCTCACCCAAGCAATTACCCTCAACGATATTGCGACGATCAGTCGTACTCCAGGCGTTGGCAAAAAAGTCAGCGAAAGAATTGTAAGCGAACTCAAAAACAAAACGCTTCAATTTTCTAAAGAAGACAATAAGAATCTTGCTTTCTCGTCTTCTTTGACTTTTTCTTCAGAAGAGGAGTATCAGCCAACCAACGATGCTTTATTAGCGTTAATCAAGCTTGGTTTTGATCATGAAAAAGCGGCCACAGCTTTAGCTTCGGCCGTTTCTGCTCTTAAAGGAGAAACGATTTCCTCAGCACTTCTTGTGCGCCATAGTCTCAAACTTCTTTCCTCACAAAATCAAGGGAACAATGCATAATGCATAAAGATGATTCTCACCGCCTTCTCGGATCTATCCCTCTTCCTAACGATCCGGATCGCTCCTTAAGGCCTCAAACCCTAGATGATTTTATTGGTCAAGAAGCTGCCCGTGCGAATTTAAAAATTTTTATTGAAGCAGCGCGGACACGACATGAAGCCTTAGATCATGTCTTATTTGTTGGACCTCCTGGTTTAGGAAAAACAACACTTTCACAAATTATGGCAAAGGAATTAGGTGTTAATTTTCGTTCGACTTCAGGACCTGTCATTGCCAAAGCAGGTGATTTGGCAGCTCTTTTAACCAATCTAGAAGAGCGAGATGTTCTTTTTATTGATGAAATTCATCGTTTAAACCCGGCTATCGAAGAGATTTTATATCCGGCCATGGAAGATTATCAACTTGATCTTATCATTGGTGAAGGTCCTGCGGCTCGTTCAGTCAAAATTGACTTAGCTAAATTTACCTTAGTTGCAGCAACAACACGTTTAGGATTACTGACCACCCCTTTACGGGATCGTTTTGGCATTCCCATCCGATTAAATTTTTATACCATAGAGGAATTAGAATACATTGTTCAACGCAATGCGCGTCTTTTTTCAGTTCAGATCAGTGATGATGGCGCTCATGAGATTGCGCGCCGTTCCCGTGGGACCCCCAGAATTGCAGGGCGTCTTTTACGACGTGTCTGTGATTTTGCTTTAGTCAAAAAGGCTGAAAAAATTGATCATACAATTGCTGATGCAGCTCTTTCACGTCTTGAAGTTGATCATCTTGGCCTTGATCCTTTAGACCGCCGTTATCTCATCCTCATTGCGCAAACTTTTTTAGGAGGGCCGGTTGGGATTGAAACAATTGCTGCGGCTCTTTCAGAACCGCGTGATGCAATTGAAGATATTATCGAACCTTACTTGCTTCAACAAGGCTTTATTCAACGAACAGCACGTGGGAGGATTTTAACAGAAAAAGCCTGGACACATTTAAGACTTTGTCCTCCCACAACAGCAGAATCAATCAAAAAGGTTTCTTCATCAACGAAGACGTCTTCTCAATCTTCTCTGTGGGAGCAAGACAATGAATAAAACCACACCTTTAACACAATCACCTTCTTCCTCTTCTCATACTCTTCAAGCACGAATTTATGTGGCTGATACGGATTTTTCCGGTGTTGTTTATCATGCACGTTACCTTGAGTTTTTAGAAAGAGGACGTTCAGAATTTCTGCGTGATATGGGATTTAACAACAATGAATTACTCTCGGATAGCCAAGGGGAGAAATTATTTTTCGTCGTCCGTCATATGGACATCACCTTTTCCAAACCAGCCACGCTTGATGATCTTTTGACTATCAAAACATCCCTGCAAAGCATTCAAGGGGCGCGCTTTTTTATGAATCAGATCATTTTGCGCAATGAAATGACCTTAATTAAAGCAAAAGTTGAAATTGCCCTCATTAATCAAGAAGCAAAACCGCGCCGTTTACCTAAGAATCTCTCCTCTGCTCTTTTAAAAAGCAATCTTGGATCAGAAGTCCTTAAAGGGTAAACTGCTCTTGGAAGAAAATAAAGAAACTTTTTAGACATTTTTGTTAAAAAAACGCAACTTTGTTTTGTCAAATTTAGAAACTATAAAACAATATGCTGTAATGGACTGTAAAGAAATGAATCTTTCATTAAAGAGGTTAAAAGATCATGGCACAAGTAGAATTTGCAAGTCCAGAAACAATAGGAATATTAAGCCTATTTATGCAAGCCAATTGGATTGTAAAAGCTGTTATGCTTGGGTTAATCTTTGCCTCTATATGGAGCTGGGCTATTATTTTTGATAAGATCGTTTCTTATCGACGAATACGGCGTGATATCCACCATTTTGAGCGAAATTTTTGGTCAGGACAATCTTTAGACGACCTTTACAGCACCTATAAAAGTCAACGAAATAATAGTATGTCAATTGTTTTTCTTGCCGCAATGACGGAATGGAAAAAGTCACTCTCAAAAGGATTGCCCACACCCTTAAGCCTCCAATCTAGAATTGATAAAGCAATGGATCTAACCTTAGGCCGTGAAAGTGTAAAAATAGAATCACGATTAGGCTTTTTAGCAACTCTCGGATCTGCAGGTCCTTTCATTGGTTTATTTGGAACCGTTGTTGGAATTATGAATTCGTTTCTTTCTATTTCTGCCTCTCAAAATACATCGCTAGCAATTGTAGCTCCAGGCATTGCAGAAGCACTTTTAGCCACTGCCATTGGTTTGTTTGCGGCCATTCCCGCTGTTATTGCTTACAATAAATTGACAAGTGAAAGTGGGCAGATTATAGCAAAAATAGAAAATTTTGCTGATGAATTTTCGACAATTTTGTCACGGCGAATTGATGAAACAACATCCAACAATTCATCCTTATAAAGAGGTGTGCTATGGGACTCTCTGTTGCTTCTTCCGCTCACAAAACGACACGTAGACGGCGCCGTTCACGCACTTCTTTAATGAGCGAAATTAACGTTACACCTTTTGTCGATGTTATTCTCGTTTTACTGATTATTTTTATGGTATCCGCTCCTCTTTTGGTAAACGGTGTTCCTCTTGATCTCCCCCACAGCCAAGCAGGACCCGTGCAAATGGAAAGCACCCCCTTAACGGTTTCGCTTGATGCCCAAGGGCGTTTAGCTATCAATCAAAACTACTACGATACAAAAGAAGCTTTGATTGATCACCTCAAAGCCCTCTTAGCCGAGGATCCTAAGCAAAAGAACAAACGTATTTTTGTCCGTGCCGCCAAAACTGTTGAATATCAACAAGTTTTGCAACTTTTAGCACATATTCAAAAAGCAGGTTTTTCGCAGGTTGCTTTGGCCAGTTTAGGACAATAAAATTCTCTATAAACTGTTGCATTATCTATCTCAAAACTCCTTGCAAGAGTAAAAAACAAAACAGCAAGGCATACAAATGGAAAAAGGCTCTCATCACGGCATGAAGAAAAGTTTAACTTTATCATTTGCACTGCATTTCATTCTTTTCAGCTGGGGAATAATACACTTCACTCCCTCTTCTCCTTTCATGCAACACCCCTTAGAAATGGCTCCGATTACTTTATCTTCTCTTGACCAAGAGCTTGCTGTTCAAGAAGGCTCATCGAACGCTCCTCCTCTTGAAGACTCTGCTCCCAAACCAACGACGCAACCACAAGAAAAAAAAGATGCGCGTCATTTTGGTGAAGGAACGATGGATCTTCAAGCGCCCTTTCAGCCAAAAGAAAAAGTGCAATCTATAGATGCAACACCTTCTTCTTTTGGACAACAAGATGCATCGGATATCCCTGAAACATCCCTAAAAACGCAAAATTTGACAACAACAGAAACAGAAGCCTTATTCCACCCAGTACCAGAACTGACAAAAAATGAAGTGAAAACACCGCCACAAGAACCGGAATCAACAGACCAAACAGTTCCTCCTACAGCTTTAGAACAAACAAAGCCCGAAGATCCTCTTGAGAAAATACTAGAAGAACTTACTGAGGAAAGCCCTCATGAATCAACACCAACAATGACGCTTCCAGACACTATTCCTGTCCCATCGTTTAAACCAAAGGAAAAGCCGGTTGACCCTTCTCATCTTCAAAAGGCACAAAAATCTCCTCCCAAAGGAGAACAAACGATTGAAGACATTTTAGCAATGGAAAAAACACAGCTTATTAATCGTGCAAAAACCCAAGGGGGAGGTGCAAAACGTTCCAACAAACCAGAAGCTTTAGGTGCGCAAAAAAATATTGGTGATTCCGAAAAAAAAGCACAAACACTCGTTAATATTGTAGGCACCTGTATTCAACAAAAGCTCAAACTTGTTGCTATCGGAGGGAAGTTGAACAATCGCCCTGTTGTGCGTTTACAATTTTATTTAAATAATAATGGAAATGTGATAGGCGAACCAAAGATCGATCCTCTCAAAGGTGAAGAAAGTCAGCTTGCTATCATGACACAACAAGTTTATGCTGCTGTTTTTTCGTGCCAACCCTATGAAAATCTTCCCCGTGATCAATATAATTTATGGGGACAAGGCTTTGATTTTAATGTTGATCCTTTTCAAGAAACAGCACCATAAAACAACAGTTTTTATATAAAGAAAGGATGAAGACCACATGACTGTGATAAAACGTATAATTTCTTCCTTGTTTTTTTTCAGTGTATATTTATGGTTTTCCGGTTTTTCATCTTCATATGCACAGCTGAAAGGCACGATTGCAAAGGCTGATTTTAACCCCATTCCCATTGCCGTCGCGGATTTTGTTTCTCACGATTCATTAGGCATTAAAATTGCAGCTGTCGTTGCAGCAGATCTCGAAAGATCAGGCCTTTTTTTTCCCCTGCAGAAATCTTCTTTTCCTGAAATAACACCTAATCCCGATCAACAACCAAACTTTCCTGATTGGAAAAAAATAAACGCTCAAGGATTAGTCACAGGAAAAATTTATAGAGAAACAGATGGACGGCTTAAAGTTGATTTCCGTTTATGGGACGTTGCAGGCAAGCGACAAATCAAAGGACAACGCTTTTATACAGCAACGGAACGCTGGCGCCGTGTTGCCCATATGATTGCAGATGAAATTTATAGCCAAATGACAGGTGAAAAGGGCTATTTTGATACCCGCATTGTCTTTATTGATGAAACAGGACCACAGAATGCGCGTATCAAACGTTTAGCAATTATGGATCAAGATGGAGCAAATTTAATCTATCTTTCCGATGGCAGTGAACTTATCCTTACGCCACGTTTTTCTCCTAAGCGACAAGAAATCACTTATATGGCTTATGGGAAAAACAAAACACCTCATGTTTATCTCCAGCAAATGGAAGTAGGACAAAGAGAATTGATTGGAAGTTTTGATAACATGACCATTGCTCCCCGCTTTTCTCCGAATGGACAAAAGGTGATTATGAGTTTGTTACAAAACAATGGAAGTGCTAATTTATATACGATGGATTTACGCACACGGAAAATGACCCGTTTAACAGCAACCCAAGCGATTGATACATCAGCCTCTTATTCACCAGATGGCACTAAAATTGTTTTTTCCTCTGATCGGAATGGAAAACCACAAATTTATACGATGAACGTAGACGGCAGTGATCTCCAACGTATTTCTTCTAATGAAGGAAGCTATTCCACACCTATTTGGTCTCCGCGCGGGGATTATATTGCGTTCACAAAACAATTTCAGGGTCAATTTTCCATTGGCGTGATGCATCCTGATGGAAAAGGCGAGCGCATTTTAACAACAGGTTTCCATAATGAAGGTCCTACATGGGCACCCAATGGCCGAGTACTGATGTTCTTTCGTCAAAATCCAGGAGAAGGCTCAAAAATTTACACAATTGATATTACCGGACGCAATGAACGCCTCTTGCCCACTCCAAATGATGCCTCTGACCCAGCATGGTCTCCTCTCCTCAATATGCAATAAAAAGGATAAAGGACAAATAAAGAGACTATTCTCTTTTAAACTCTCAAAACTACTCTTACGGTCTTGCAGCCTTCTCTTTATACGCAACGGATTGTATCAGTGCTGTTTCGGTCAGATAAATTCCCCCGATCAATACTGCTCAAACCACGAAGAAGGGTATTTACTAAAGAATACACCCCTTGAGAAGAAGGAAAAATTATACATCTAAAACCCCTGTCTATCATTTCCATCATAAAGGACAGGGATTGAAGACAATCTAAAATTTGTTTTTATCTTCTCCTTTATTTTTCATTATGCACAAGACTGTTCTTGTTCTTTTGTCCACTGTCCTAAAGCCGCCAAATGGTTCATGCGCGCACGATGATAAAAAGCCTTTTGTGCCGCAGCGCTTTGTTCGGCTTTTCCACCCCATGCTTTCAAAGCTGCAGCTTGTAGCGCACGTCCATAAGAAAAAGTCAATTTCCAAGGCAATAAACCAAAACTATTCATAGCAGACAAATGCGCTGTTGCTTCTTCATCGGATTGCCCTCCAGAAAGGAAAGCAATTCCTGGAACAGCAGCAGGAACAGTTTGTTTTAGAACACGAACTGTCTTTTCAGCGACTTCATCAACGGAAGCCTTGCGTGCATCCTTGCCATCAATAACCATATTAGGTTTTAAAATCATGCCTTCCAAAAGAACACGTGCTTGAAATAATTCTTCAAAGACTCTTTTTAAAACTGTTTGTGTTACTTCAAAACAGCGAGCAATTGAATGCTGACGCGACGGACCATCCATCAAAACTTCAGGCTCCACAATTGGCACGAGTCCAACTTCCTGACACAAAGCAGCATAGCGTGCCAAAGCTTGAGCATTTTGATTGATTGCACCCCTTGTTGGCAAAGAATGTTCATCAATTGCAATCACCGCACGCCACTTAGCAAAACGCGCACCCAACGCATAATAATCCTTCAATCGCTCACGCAGACCATCCAATCCTTCTGTAATTGTTTCCTGAGGAAAAGCAGACAAAGGCTTAGCCCCTGTATCAACTTTAATGCCTGGCACAGCACCAGTATGACGAATGAGATCTGTTAACATTTGCCCTGTTGATGCTTTTTGACGAATTGTTTCATCAAATAAAATCACACCAGAAATAGCCATTTCCATTGCTTCTTTTGCTGAAAACAACATTTCACGATAAGCCCGACGATTTTCTTCGGTAGATTCGACACCAATGGTTTGGAATCGTTTTCCAATCGTTGCTGTACTTTCATCGGCTGCTAAAATGCCTTTTCCCGGACGAACCAGAGAAACTGCAATATCTTCAAGACGCTCACTCATAATCAAGCTCCTCTTTTTCCACGCTATAAAATCAATAACCGATCAGCCCATTTGCTGAAGTCATCGGATGCTTTTCCCTTCATACATGCTGAAGAGCGAGAATTCCAGGAAGACCTTTCCCTTCCATCCATTCTAAAAACGCCCCACCTGCTGTTGAAAGATAGGTAAAATCATTGGCAACACCTGCGTGATTTAACGCAAAAACTGTATCTCCTCCTCCAGCAATGGATACCAATTGTCCCTGCTGACTGCGTTCTGCAACATACCGTGCAACTGTCACCGTTCCCTGATCGAAGGGAGACATTTCAAAAACACCAAGTGGACCATTCCAGACAAGCGTTTTTGCCTTATCAATTGCTGCTTGAATATGTGCAATAGAACGAGGACCAATATCCAAGATCATTCCTTCTTCAGGAATATCCTCAAGAGCATAACACTGATGCGGTGTTTCTTTTGCGAAATGAAATCCAACAATGACATCCAAAGGTAAAAGGAGTGTACAGTGATTTTTCTGTGCTTTCTCAATGATTTCTTTTATTGTTGTCATCAGCGTTTTTTCACACAATGATTGACCAACAGAAACACCTTGTGCTGCTAGAAAACTATTGGCCATACCACCGCCAATAACCAAATAATCAACCTTTTCAACCAAATGATTAAGAACAAAAAGCTTACTAGAAACCTTAGCCCCTCCAACAACCGCTACCACTGGGTGCATCGGACGATCCAAACCCTTTTCTAATGCCCGCAATTCTTTCTGCAACGCCCTCCCTGCGTAAGAAGGTAAGAGATGTGTAATCCCTTCTACTGAAGCATGAGCACGATGAGAAACAGAAAAAGCGTCATTCACATAAAGGTCCCCATTGTGCGCTAAAGCTTGAGCAAAAGAAGGATCATTCTTTTCTTCTCCCGGATAAAACCGCACATTTTCAAGCAAAAGAATTTGCCCCTCTTGTACTGTATTGACTGCTTTTTGAGCGACCTCCCCTATACAATCACTTGCAAATAAAACCGACTGATTTATGATTTTTTCGAGCACCTCAACGACAGAACGCACGGTAAATTCTGGAACAACTTGTCCTTTGGGACGACCACAATGAGACAGGATAATAACCTTAGCCCCACGCTTTTGAAGTTCAACAAGTGTGTCTTTATGGCCTTCAATCCGGGTTGCATCACACACTTTCCCGTTCAATATAGGGACATTAAAATCCACCCGCACCAGCACGCGTTTTCCTGTTACATCAACATCATCGAGTGTCTGAAATTCCATAACTGTTTTCTCTTCTTCTTTATCCTTGAAAACACTCTTCTTTCCTTTGGCGTGCACTTTTAGCTCACTGTTCATCAGTTCTTTATATATTCAAAGCCTTCATAGCACTCCTTCACCATTTTTCTTGCGCTAAAATATTTTTTGATGCTCCTCAAAAACATCAGATTTTTTTCAAAACACCCTCTTTTTTATGCGACAACAAGGATCAAAAATCCTTCTTTCACAATGTTTTGGCAAAAGCAACAGCCGTATCACTCATCCGATTTGAAAAACCCCACTCATTGTCGTACCAAACCAAAACGCGACACAATGTTCCATCAATCACTTTGGTTTGATCATTCTGAAAAATTGCTGAATGTGGATCATGATTAAAGTCACTACTCACAAGTTTTTCCTCTGTATAATCCAAAATTCCTTTTAGAGATCCTTCAGCAGCCATCCGAATAGCCGCATTAATTTCTTCAACAGTCGTAGAACGCTTAGCAGTAAACGTTAAATCCACAACAGAAACATTGGGTGTTGGAACCCGCAGTGACACACCATCTAACAAACCATTTAGTTCTGGTAAAACTAATCCCACTGCTTTAGCAGCTCCTGTTGATGTGGGAATCATAGAAAGAGCTGCAGCACGCGAACGATAAAGATCTTTATGCATTGTATCTAAAACAGGCTGATCACCGGTATAGGAATGAATCGTTGTCATAAACCCCTTTTCGATTCCAATTGCTTGATGGAGCACTTGTGCAACGGGAGCCAAGCAATTCGTTGTACAAGAAGCATTCGAAACAACACGATGCTCTTTGCTCAATGCCTGATGATTGACTCCATACACTACGGTTAAATCAGCCCCTTCAGAAGGTGCAGAAACCAAAACACGCTTTGCCCCTGCATCTAAATGAAGACACGCCTTATCACGCGCTGTAAAACGCCCCGTACATTCGAGAACAATATCAATATCTAAAGACTTCCACGGCAATTGTGCCGGATCACGTTCAGCGATCACTTTAATCGCACCACATCCAACATCCAAACTATCCCCCACCACCTTCACAGGAGCAGGAAAACGCCCATGAACGGAATCGTAGCGCAATAAGTGCGCATTTGCTTCCACCGATCCTAAATCATTAAGCGCCACAATCTGAATATCTTGGCGTTTTTTTTCAACGACAGCCCGTAAAATATTACGTCCAATCCGTCCAAATCCATTAATTGCAACGCGAACACTCATATCATCACTTCCTTATTAATCTCTTCAAGTTTTTCTTTAACAATTGCCACTACAGCCTCACAGGTAATGCCAAAATGCCCATAGAGGGCATCACCTGGCCCACTGACTCCAAATCCCTCCATTCCAACAAAGACTCCATCACAGCCAATAAAGCGCTCCCACCCTTGTTGAATAGCTGCTTCAACAGCAATTTTAATTGGAGCATCACCAATGAGTGCCTTTTGATACGCAGCAGATTGTTGTGCAAATAATTCAAAGCAAGGGACAGAAACCACCCGTGTTGGAATCCCACTTTCTTCTAAAACAGAGTGCGCTTTGACAACAATATGCACCTCTGAACCAGAAGCAAAGAGTGTAACTTGAGCATCATCACTGGCTGTTAATAATTCATATGCCCCAAACATACAGAGATTTTCTTTTATATATTCTTGACGGACAAGAGGTAAATTTTGCCGACTTAAAGCCAAAGTAGAAGGTGTTTTTCTTGATTTTAAAGCCAATTGCCAACATTCGAGTGTTTCAACAGCATCCGCTGGCCGGAAAACAAAATGATTCGGCAACGCACGTAATGTTGCTAAATGTTCTACTGGCTGATGGGTAGGACCATCCTCACCCAAACCAATTGAATCGTGGGTCATGACATAAATAACCCGCAATCCCATAAGAGACGACAGGCGCATTGCAGGACGCATATAGTCTGAAAAACATAAAAAGGTCCCACCATAAGGAATAAAACCACCATAAAGTGCAAGACCATTCATCATCGCACCCATAGCATGTTCACGAATTCCATAATGGAGGTAGCGTCCTGAAAAATCCTCTGCAGAGATAGCTTTCATCTGACTTGTTTTGGTATTATTAGATCCAGTAAGATCAGCAGAACCACCAATTGTTTCCTCAACAACCTCATTGATAACTTCGAGCGCCATTTCAGAGGCCTTACGGGTTGCAACAGCAGGGCATTCAACAGTCAATTTTTGTTTATAAGCATCAACAGCATTTTCAAAATTTCCGATTAGATCACCACGCATCAATCGCTCAAACTCAACCCGCTCTGCAACAGATAAAGCAAGAAATTTCTCTTCCCATTTTTTTCGTTTTTTTGCAGCATTCAAACCAGCCAAACGCCAACTATCAAGAATATCAGCCGGCACAACGAAGGGTTCTTCTTCCCACCCCAAAGCTTTACGGGTTGCATCAATTTCTTCTGCTCCTAAAGGAGAGCCATGAACCTTATTCGTTCCACCTTTATTAGGCGCTCCAAAACCAATCGTTGTTTTACAAGCAATTAACGTCGGTTTACAAGAAGCTTGTGCCGCTTCAATAGCCCGCGTTAA
This sequence comes from Bartonella sp. 11B, assembly GCF_002022625.1. NCBI lineage: Bacteria > Pseudomonadati > Pseudomonadota > Alphaproteobacteria > Hyphomicrobiales > Bartonellaceae > Bartonella > Bartonella sp. 11B. Next base: position 105,129 of record NZ_CP019783.1, read on the forward strand.
AGCAGCCTGGTTGTGCCCATTCACTTTGATAGTATTCCAGCCAGATGCTTTAAAACGCGCTATTTGATCTGTACTATCGGTTAATGAAATAGCCCCATCGATCGAAATATCGTTATCATCCCAAAACACAATCAGCTTATTGAGTTTTAAATGTCCTGCTAAGGTTATCGCTTCTTGAGAAATCCCTTCCATTAAACACCCATCTCCCACAAGAGCATAAGTATAATGGCAAATTAACTCCCCAAAACGGGCATTGAGCAAGCGTTCTCCCAATGCCATTCCGACAGCATTCGCAAGCCCCTGACCGAGAGGACCAGTTGTTGTTTCAACCCCAGCGACATGTCCATATTCTGGATGACCGGCGAGCTTAGATCCTATTTGGCGAAAATTGCGCAAATCCTCACAAGAGACATCCTCGTAACCAGAAAGATACAAGAGAGCATACAGTAACATTGACCCATGCCCTGCAGATAAAACAAAGCGATCACGGTTAGGCCAATGTGGATTTTTAGGATCATAGGCTAAAAATTTTGTGTAAAGAACAGTAACAATATCCGCAGCTCCCATTGGTAAACCGGGATGACCAGAATGAGCAGCTTCAATTGCATCAATAGCAAGAAAACGAATGGCATGGGCCATTTGATTTTGTTGTTCGTTATTTGTCATAAATAATAGACCACTTTTTTGTAAAATTTACTTTTATCTTAATCATTCTTTATGCCGTTCTTATGCCGGTTAATTCTTAAAATACGCGCACACTTTGCACCTATACCTCATATCAACTAAAAGAACATCCTTCCTTATCATCCTTATGCACACCACACTTCTGCCTATAATGTCAAATAATCCAGTTTTTAATTCACATCAATCTTCTGCTTTGCTTGCTAAAATAGCCTATATCTTTAAAAATGAAAAAGATGCAAAAAGAATATAAGTGATTCGTTTTTGCATAAATGACTGTTAAGGAATGCACTCATTATGAATCAAGAGACTGTTATTTTACCACAAGCTCTAGAACAATTGGAAAAAGCACTCAGAAATTTAGAAGTTGCTGTTATCAATCACAATACTATTATTGATAAAAGCAACGAATGGGAAGAAGAAATTCAACGAATGAATGCGGATCGTAGTCGTCTTGCTCAAGAACTTGATAAATCCGAAGCGCAGACGGAACGATTGACCATAATCAATAAGGACGTTTCTAAACGTCTGATTAAAGTTATGGAAACAATTCGTGTTGTAGTTGATCGATAAAGGTTTAAAAAATGGAAACCGTTTCTGTCACGATTGATGGCAAAACTTACCGTATGGCCTGCGATGCAGGGCAAGAAGAATATCTCATTCAGCTCGCTGCTAAATTGGATCAATATATTGCACATCTTAAAAAAAACTTTGGGGAAATTGGTGATCAGCGTCTCTCCCTTATGGCCGGTATTATGATCATAGATGAAATGGAAGAAATAAAACGAGAAAATAAAAAATTACAAGAAAGTTATAAAGCTCTTCTCGAAGAAAATAAGAAAAAAGACTGTATGATGGATAAAATTATAACAGAAACAACGAAAAGAATTGAAAAGATCACCTATCAATTACTCAAAAACAATAAAGAGGAATCTTCTCTACAGGAATAAAACAAAATATATGCTTATCTGGATCCTTAAACGACCGTACTAACACATAAACAAAGGACCCAGTGAGCCTCCTCTCAACCAAGAGAAAAGACTTTATTTCCTTTAACACTCTTTCATATTTAAGAATTAAGCTTTTTATCGTAGCTTTAAAAAGTTTGTCATTCATGAAAACAGATCCAAATATCAGCAAGAAAAAAGCGACTGACACTTTATGCAACGATATATTTTATGATGAAGATGACGGTTTTGAAGGTGCAAGTGTAGGAACAGGAATAGATACAGGTGAAGAAAGAGGCTCAGCAGAAGGGACAAACAGGGGCACAGATGTAGCCGCCTTAGATGGTGAAGCGTTAGATATAGGGGTGGGTTTGAGTACACTTGAATCGTGCGATACAGGCTTATCGGTCAGCTGCACCATCCAATTGGTTTGATCACCGGTATCAATTTCTTCAAACTCAGCTCTTTGAAACCCTCTTACAAAACAATTATGAATACCTTCAATCGTAAATTGGCTATCTTGGACACACATCATAACTTTCCCTACCCCACTCCCTTTTTTTCGCGTGTTTTCGAAATATAAATAATAAAATCGTGATGCAAGGGGGCCATCGATCAAAGTTTTACACTCTGTTGTTGGAACAATCCACCAACCTTCAGTAACCCAATTTGAAACTGTACGATAGCCAATAGCAATACCGACAGACTCTTGCGTTGTATTACAAACGCGAAAATCAGCTTTCGCACACTCAAAAGCAGAGAAGAAAAAAAGAATATTGAAGAACAAAACTCTAAACTCTTTTAGCACAGTCCTTGCTCCTTATCTTCGTTTTAAAATTCATAAGTTCACTTTCACAAGGCAAATATTGAAAATAAAATATCCATTTTTCTCTTTTTTCAAAATTATAGCACTCTATATATTTCTTTCTATCTCTTTTTTACTCCTTGATCTCTTTATCTCAATGTAGACAACTCGTTTATACAAAAAATTAAAATCAATAGATTAAAAAAAACGTAGAGCTTGACTCTCTACCCCTTCTTAAGGCATCCCCAATAAGGGTTTATTATCAACAGTCCAATAAACAATATATATTCGGAGAGAATACGATGAGCGATGTGATTGATACCACACAAGCTATATCCGTTAATCAACTGCGTAGTTTTATCGAACGGATTGAACGGTTAGAAGAAGAAAAAAAAACAATTTCTGATGACATCAAAGATGTGTATACGGAGCTTAAAGGATCTGGTTTTGACAGTAAAGCAGTCCGCAGCATCATAAGACTCCGCAAAAAAGAAGATCACCAACGAATTGAAGAAGAAGCAGTAATCCAACTTTATAAAGACGCCCTGGGGATGACTTAATCAGTGAGACATTTTTGTTCTATTTCTTCACGTAAAAGCTCAAGTTCTAACCATTCTTCTTCTTTTTGCGCACAGAGCTTTTTCTTCTCTTCCAGTGCTATGGATAAATCTTCAAAACGATTTTTGTCACAACAATAAAGCGCTGGATCAGAAAGAGAATCTTCAATTTTCTTGATTTCATTCTGCAAAACAGTAATCTGTTCCGGTAATTTTTCCAAAGCGTATGTTTGCTTATAGGATAATTTACGGGGTGCTGTTTTTGTACGTAATGATGTTTGTTTTTTCTGCTCCAGAGTTGTTAATTTTTGCGACTCTTTACGCAAAGGAAGCGCAGCTTTTTTTATTTGCACCTCCATATCACTATAGCCCCCAGCATATAAGATCCAATGACCATCCCCTTGAGGCGCTAAAATATGAGATACAGTTCGATCTAAAAAATCTCTATCATGACTTACCAGCAAAACTGTTCCAGGAAAATCAGCAATAAATTCTTGTAAAAGATCAAGTGTTTCCATATCAAGATCATTGGTGGGCTCATCTAAAATCAAAAAATTTGCAGGTTGGGACAAAAGACGTGCCAACATTAAACACGCTCTTTCACCGCCTGACAACTCCTTCAGCGGCGTGCGTGCTTGTTCTGGTAAAAATAAAAAATCTTTCATATAAGAAACAACGTGTTTCTCTTGCCCATTAATTAAAAGAGTATCGCCTCTGCCTCCCGTTAAATACTGCGCTAATGTTTCTTCTTCATTGACAGTACGCTGTTGATCAAGCAAGGCCATCGATAAATTATATCCCCGCTTTATGATTCCATGATCCGCAGGCTCCTGCCCTATTAAAACAGAAAGCAATGTCGTTTTTCCAATACCATTTCGGCCAACCAAGCCTACCCTGTCCCCCCGTTGAAGACGCCATGAAAAATCCTTAACGAGAATACGATCCCCATAAGATTTTGAAATCTTCCTCGCTTCCAACACAAGTTGCCCAGATTCTTGACTTTTAGACGCCTCAAATGAGGCATTTCCGAGAGGTCCTTTATAGGTCTGAGAACGCTGACGCAATTCCTTTAACGCTCCTAATCGCCGTACATTGCGCTTACGTCGTGCAGTAACTCCATAACGCAACCATTGTTCTTCTCGTTCAATCTGACGGTTCAATTTATGCTGATCACGCGCTTCTTCCTCGAGCACTTTATCACGCCATTTTTCAAATTCAGAAAAAGGCTTTTCAACCCTTTTAGCTGTGCCCCTATCAATCCAAACTGTTGAACGCGTCACCGTTTCCAAAAACCTCCGATCGTGCGAAATAACCACAATCGCTGATCGTAAAGAACATAACATACCCTCTAACCATTCGATCGTTGGTAAATCAAGATGATTGGTTGGTTCATCCAACAACAAAATATCGGGTTGCACTGCAATTGCTTGTAATAATGAGAGACGACGTTTTTCTCCTCCAGAAAGGGTTTTTCCTTTTTCTGTACCCGAAAAACCAAAATTCCCCAAAAGAGTGTTGACCCACTGCCTATCGTGAGTCTCATTTAAACCAGCTTGTATATAAGCATTAACATCATCAAATCCTGAAAAATCAGGGTTTTGCGACACATAATGGACCGTCGCCAGAGGGTGGCGAAAAACCTCGCCTCCACTCGGCTCTAATAATCCAGCAGCAATTTTTAAAAGCGTCGATTTTCCACACCCATTACGGCCCACAAGAGCTATACGCTCACCTTGACCAATTGATAAACTCACCTGATCGAGTAAAGGATGCCCTCCAAAGGTTAAGAAAATACGATCAAGCCGCAGAAGTGGAATAGCCATTCACATGATTAATGGCAAGGAGCCTGATAACGTTGTCCTCTTTGATCAGTATAAGTGCACAATTGTGGTATCTGATGTGGTGTCTGATGAGTACAAGGTGCTTTATACACATACCCTTTTCCATCACGATAGGTGCATAAGCCAGACTGTTGAATCACTTGCTGTTGTACCATTTTCTTTTGATTTTTTCTTTGAACTGCAGCAACACCTGTTACGGTTCCTGCAATAGCACCAACAGCCGCACCTGTCGTTACTGCGCCAAGTTTTCCACCATCAAGCGCTGCACCAGCTAAAGCACCCAATGCAGCACCTCCAACACCATATTCTGTAATTTTTCGTTCAGACATTGTACATGCTGTTGAACTCAACCCAACAGCTGCAATAACTGCCATTGTAAAAACTGGTTTTAACATATTAAACCCTTTCTTTTTCTACTTTTCTTTTTCTACTTTAAAGTCTAAAATCACGTTATACTATTATATCAGTCCCCCTGATTTTCCTGCTCCTGCTTTTTTACTTATCTCATACATATAAACGACTTGCCTTACACAGACAAAAAGACTCTATGAAACAGGTATAGACGCTAATAATATAGCTTTACCAGAATACAAATAACAATAAAAAGTTCCACAAATACGGTTAGAGAGTGTTAAAGAAGATCCAAAAGGTACATTTTTGTCTAACAATGGCCATTTAACCCCTGACATTGTTAAACCTTGTAAATCAGAAAATCCAATAATACTAAACAAGCATCCATTCGGCAAATCACAAGAAAAAGAGTTTGATATGATTGGCCATCCTTCTTCACAACCACTGGTCAATAACACTGAAATGCCTTTCTCTGCCATTGCTATTGCTTGAGTCATATGAGATAAAGTATGATCACTTCTTTCTCCTCCAAAAGCACCACATAAAATAAGTCGTTGAGCACCTTCCTGTAAAGCGCGCTCACAAGCTAATGCGCTATCGGTTGCGTCTTTATCAGAAGGAAAAAATTCCTGTGCAATATGGCTATATTTCTGCAATAAATCCTGCTCAGAAGAATCAAAATCCCCTAACCACAATTCGGGGACAACGCATAATACTTCAGCATGACGTATCCCCCCATCAGCAGCAATGACGCGACTGTTACGAATTTGATCACGTAAACGTTGCGTAACGCAAATGTCGCCATTTAATAATATTGTAAATGTTTTCATGCCATATTATGCCTTGTATAAAACGTCCTTTAATATATTACTGCTATAGATTATAATCATGAAAACATCTCAAGAATCCTTATAAAAATTCTTTAATATAAAATGCAAACAAAATCTTAAAGCTGAAAGTTGAAATAATAAAAAATGAAAAAAGCAATGATTCAAGGATTCAGATTTTTTCCAAAAAAATTCTTTTCTTACCACACAATTTATAGAATATTTTTCGTAAGCTTCTCTCTTTTCCTTGTCGCATGCCAAATAAAATTTAAAGGGAATAATCACTTACATCCTTTAGATTTCCCTATAAAAACGACTCATTCCAACAACAATGATGTTTATGCCACATTGGGTGCTACACAACATCCCCGCATTTTAAAAACTTATGGTCAGGAATATAATAATCCAAAACTTGAGCGTATGTTAGCAAAAATTATAGGAAAACTCGTTGCCGTTTCACACAACCCCAATCAAACCTATCATGTTACAATTTTAAACTCAGCCCATGTAAATGCATTTGCGTTACCTGGTGGCTATATTTATGTAACCCGTGGAATGCTAGCACTTGCTAATGACTCTTCAGAAGTCGCTGCTGTCTTAGCACATGAAATAGCGCATATTACGGCTAATCATGGTATCTTACGCCTACAAAAAAAAGTAGAATTGAAATACACGAACAACACGTCCTCACATGTTGAATTATCCTCTGACATGAAATTGCACAACACTGTAAAAACAGAACAAACTCTGGCTCAATTTTCAAAGAATCAGGAACTTGAAGCTGATGCCATTGGAATTGAAATGCTCCATCATGCTGGATATGATGCATTTGCTTTTCCACGCTTTTTGCAATCCATGGAAGCTTATAAAGCTTTTCGCAACATCTCCGGAACAACGAATGATTCATTAGACTTTTTATCCCACCATCCTACAACCCCACAACGAATTCGCCTAGCTATTAATAAAGCATATAAAATAAGCGCATCTGATCCTAAGACTAAAAACACTGATCGTGATACCTTTCTTAAGAGCCTTGATAACATGATTTTTGGAGATAACCCTGAAAAAGGATATATACGAGAGAATAAATTTGTCCATCCAAAATGGGGCGTCACTTTCTCAGTTCCAACCAATTTTACCATAAACAATTCTTCTCCAGCTGTCATTGCAAGTGGTCCAGATAAAATTGCTATTCGTTTTGATGCCATCCCTTTTCCAACAAACATATCTGCAAGCGATTACTTGAAAAGCGGTTGGGTTTCTGGACTTGATGAAACCTCTGTTCAACCGATAATAATTCAAGGCTTACCTGCAGCCCATGCCCATGCGACTAATAAACAATGGCAATTTGATATAGTTGTTATTCCCATCAAAAATCGTGTTTTCCGCTTTCTAACAGCTGCCCCTCATCATTCCAAAAATTTTGAAGCTATCGCAAAAAATACAACCGAAAGTTTTCACACCCTTTCTCCTCAAGAGCTGAGGAAATTACCCCCTTTAAAGATTCATATCGTCCGCGTTGAACAGAAAGATACAATTTTAAGCCTTTCGGATAAAATGCAAGATACACCACACAAAGAAAAACTCTTTCGGGTGATTAATGGACTGTCACCAACACAAACTCTTCTTGAAAGCTCATATGTTAAAATCATTTCTGAATGAATGCAGAAAAATATTTTTGCTTCCTCATTCAACAATGATAATTTTAATTTTTTTCAAAGAAGCACCGAATACTTATCCTATACTTGATAAACTTCTGCAGAATTCACTGTTAACAAAGCACACCGAAGTTTTTGCAAAGCCCGCGCTTCAATTTGGCGTACACGTTCTTTTGAAATCCCCAATTTTTTACCAAGCACTTCTAAGGTTGTGCCCTCTTCATTTAAGCGGCGAAAACGAATAATTTCGAGTTCTCGTTCATTGAGAATTTGTAAAGCCTCATGAAGCCATTGTGCCCGCCGTTGCCCATCAATTGCTTGCTCAATCACAGAATCAGGGAGAGGATGATCATCTATTAAAGAATCCATTTTAGCAATTGGAGTTTCACCGTTCTCAGAAATAGAAAGACTTAATGAATTATCCGTCCCAGAAAAACGGAAATCCATTTTTTCAACATCATTCACTGAAACCCCAAGCTTTTCAGAAATCGCACGAAAAATTTCTTGTTTGGTCAAAGTATTATCATCTTGCGCTAATTTAGCACGCAAACGTCGAAGATTAAAGAAGAGTGCTTTTTGCGAAGAACTCGTTCCTCCCCGAACAATTGACCAGTTCCGTAAAATATAATCTTGAATAGAAGCCCTTATCCACCATGTCGCATAGGTGGAAAAACGTACTCCACGATCAGGATCAAAACGCGCAGCTGCTTCTAAGAGTCCCACATATCCTTCTTGAACTAAATCACCTAAGGGCATTTTAAAACGTTTAAAACGGCTAGCAATTGAAATAACTAAACGCATATGAGCCGCTGCAATTTGATGCATAGCATTATCATCACGTTTATTTTTCCATCGCAGTGCTAAATCATGCTCCTTTTTTCGTTCAAGATAGGGCGCCTGCTTCGCAGAACGCATCATATTGCGACCCAAACTTGTGTCAGTATTATTATAATTTTTACTGCTTTTATACACAACATGTGAATGACTACTCATAATAATCCCTTGCGATTAAAATTATTTTCTAAGTTGTTTTGACAACAACATCATTATTTGCTCTAATAAACTTTAAAGTTGTTTATTATTACGAATACTACTTTAACGTGTATTTTTACAATCGCAATTGTTTTTTTATTTTGACGACACAACTTATTTCTTCACGCATAGGTTTTTACACAGCAAATGCCTGCAAATGCTTGCTTTCACCACATAATTAAATGAAGAAAAAAAATTAAAAAGGATAAATAAAAGAGAAATTAGTGTCTTTTATCACTCACTTTAATTGTGAAATAAGAGAGAAATTTTAACATTATTGCCTATATTTACAATTAAAAGTTGTATAGTTGTCTTGATAAGACAATATCGAAAATTAAAATACCTACAAAAAGACAATAAGAACACATTGAAGCAAGCATAATAAACATGCTAAAATGCTAAAGAGAATGCAAAATGGTCTTATTAAGAATAACCTTTTACCCCATAAAACTTTGAGAAAGAAAATGATCATGGAGAGCGAAATTATTCAAAAGGATGATGTTCTTATTGAAAAAAGTGGAAGTGGTAGATTTGAGGGGTTTCGTTTTTATATCAATAAAGGCAACACAGATACAGATAAAGAAACTGATGAACAAAACAATATCAATAACGAAAGTTTAATTGCTGCCTTTACGAAACGTGCAACACGTTTTTGTGCTGCCGCTAATGGGGATTTTACACTCAGTTCCGATGGGATTATTCGCTGGATTGGTCAACCTGTCGGACAACTCATTGCAACAACAGATATTTTAAAGCCCAAAGTTCTTCTCTTAGCAGATGCACAACTAACAGGCGAACCTCGTGATCAAGTAATAGCGCGATTAGAGCGTTTTGTAATCTTTCATTTTGAAACAATTTTAAAACCGCTCTTAGATTTACGCAATGCTGATCATTTGACAGATTCAACAGCTAAACTTGCTTCACAACTTTTCGATTCTTTAGGCATTTTACCCCGTCGTAGTGTTGCCAAAATGGTTAAAAATCTTGACCAAGAAGCACGGGGAAATCTTCGACAGCTCGGCATTCGCTTCGGTGCTTTTAATATCTATGTTATGGGAATGCTCAAACCAGCACCGATCCAAGCACTCACACTGCTTTGGTGTCTCCAAAATAAAGACAGTGATCAAACAGGATTAAATGAAATATTAGCTGCTTTGAACAACGGACGAACTTCATTTGTTGCGGACCCAACATATAACCCCACATTTTATCGTTTAGCGGGTTATCAAGTTCTAGGCAAACGTGCCGTACGTATTGATATTCTAGAACGTCTTGCCAATCTTATTCGCCCTGCACTCCATTGGAAACCAGGATTAGAGCCAAAACCAGACGGCGCCTATGATGGTAAAAGTTTTTTTGTGACTCCAGCGATGATGTCTACTCTTGGAGCCAATGAGACTGATATGGAGGAAATTCTTAAAGGACTTGGTTATCGATCGAATCGTTACGATAATTCTGTGCTTACACAAAATCTCGCCCACCAAGATTTGGCGCATAATGGCTCAAAAACAAGGACACTGTTTCCTGAAGCAGAATGTGTAGGTGATCTTTGGAAAACAATACAACACTCCAACACACCCCAAGCCGAAATAAAAACGGTTTCTTCTCTTGAACAGCACTCTTGTGCTACAGATTGTCTACCAAAAGCTGAACCCGTTGGTGATTTTGCCAAACACATACAAAATAAAGCAGAAAATAAAACTATTTTATTATGGCATTATCATTTTCAACAAACACAACATAATCGGAAGCGTAATAGCTCTCAACAAAAATGGCAAGAGAAGAGCCAAAAAACTTCCACCCCAGGAAGCAATACACCCTATAAAATTTCTCAAGAAAAACCTTTAAAAACTCAACATTCTTATAAATATAATAAAAAGAAAACGGCTTCCTTACACAATAAATCATCGCGAACACAAAATCATGATTCCAATTCACCTTTTGCAAAATTGGCTGTGCTGCGTGATCAACTTAAACGTGATAAAGACGCACGCTTATAAACCCTTTTTAAAGATCACTAAGACAGAAAATGGAGTTTGATCTTGACCTACGTTGTAACTGACAATTGTATTCAGTGCAAATATACTGATTGCGTTGAAGTTTGTCCTGTTGACTGTTTTTATGAAGGTGAAAACATGCTTGTTATTCACCCTGATGAATGCATCGATTGTGGTGTCTGCGAGCCAGAATGCCCAGCTGAAGCGATTAAACCAGATACTGAACCAGGACTCGAAAAATGGCTAGAACTCAATCTCCGTTATGCAAAGAAATGGCCTAATTTAATGACAAAAAAAGATCCACTTCCCCAAGCAAAAGAAATGGATGGTATTCCCAATAAACTAGAAAAATGTTTTTCAGAAAATCCAGGAAATGGCGAATAATACCTCATCTTCTCAACAAAAGATCTTTCCAAAAGTTTAAACCATTGTATGGGTATACAAAATTCTTAAGAGAAATGATTGATTCTTTTGAATTTTTATGTTAACAAAGTCTTAACATAACTATTTTGCTAAGCATTTTTTTGGCCTTAAAGTACTTAGCTTCAACGCTCAACTCTAAAGATATTTAGCTTTAAAGCATTTAATCCGTTTGCCAATATTATTATTGGCCATAAAGGGAGTAAACTAAAATATGGCACCCCCGCGAAATACCTCTTTCAGTGCTGAAGATTTTTCAACTTCTGAGTATATCGTTTACCCTACCCATGGAGTAGGTCAAATTATGGCGATTGAAGAACAAGAAGTTGCAGGACATAAATTAAAACTTTTTGTAATCCACTTTGCTAAAGATAAAATGGATGTAAAAGTGCCCGTTGCAAAAGCTCTTTCTACTGGAATGCGCAAATTATCTACAGTTGATTCTGTGAATCGTGCTTTTAAAATTCTTCAAGGAAAAGCACGCATTAAACGCACTATGTGGTCACGACGTGCTCAAGAATATGATACTAAAATTAATTCAGGAAATATTATTTCTATTGCTGAAGTTGTTCGCGATCTATTTCGTTCAGCTCTACAACCTGAGCAATCTTATTCAGAACGTCAACTCTACGCTATTGCTCTCGATCGTATGGCCCGTGAAATTGCTATTATCAATAATCTCACCGAAACAGAAGCAATAAACTTAATAGAAAAACACCTCGATAAAAAGTCGAAATGCGATTTTAAAAATGAGATTGATGAAGGAAATAATGCTGTTTACGCTGCGTAATCTCCTGAAAAATTTTGCCTTATAACAAGATAAATTGGTAAAAAGTCAATTTTTAATTATTCCTTGATCTGCTTCTTAAGCTTTCATCCTTTGCAATTGCAAGCAGAAGGATTTCTTTTAATATATCAACGTCGCAGTCGCATACACACTATAGTCTCTCTTTTTCTGAGAGACTATAGCTTTATAAAGTAGATTGTAAACACAATAAAAGCTTTTATGATAAAAACAATGAACTGTATAAACTATGAAAAAGCTTCCGGTTCATTTAATCCGGATTACAGAATTTGCGATCAACTTGATTATTGACATCTGATAGACAATTGATCTTGAGTAAACAAAACCGAACGCCTACAATCTTCTGTTTTCAAATCAATATGATGAGGACGGCGCAACTCGCCAGAACTTTTATTATATATAATCGCTACAAAAACAAAAAACTTCCCTTATCAAAAGAACAAGCAGTTAACTGCAAGGAATGCGGAAAAGCCCTTTGTTGACTAAACTCAGGAGACAACAGGAACAATAAACTTATGTGGTAACTGAGAGAAAGCTTATTCTTTAGCAGGCAAAACCGAACGCCCACGATACATACCTGTTTTCAAATCAATATGATGAGGACGACGCAACTCGCCAGAACTTTTATCCTCGATATAAGTTGGTGCTTTAAGGGCATCAGCCGAACGGCGCATACCGCGTTTAGACGGAGAAGTTTTTCGTTTAGGTACAGCCATAACAGGACACTCCACACTCATCAACACAGAAGCGCTAATGCTCAAAATGACAACTTCTGTCAACAATAAAATAAAATTCCATTTCTTTATACATTGATTATAATCTTTTGACCAGACTTTTATATAATTTTTTTATTTTTCTTTTCTAACAATTCTCACTCTTCTTTAATGAAGACAGTGTGTATAAGCACGTGAAAAACGAATTCGTTTTTCAATAAGATGAGTTAAAGCTATAAAATTATCGATTGGTTGATATGGATTGCGCCAATAAGGATTAGGTAAGCTTGCCACAAGAGCAGCAGCCTGTTGCACAGTTAAATTTCGTGCAGACTTTTGAAAATAATAAAAAGCGGCAGCTTCTATTCCATAAATTCCTGGCCCCCATTCTGCAACATTCAAATAAATTTCTATAATTCGTTTTTTTGATAAAATAACATCAGCCATAACAGAATAAGGAATTTCTATAATCTTGCGGATATAAGATCTATTAGACCATAAGAAAAGATTTTTAATCACTTGCATATTGATTGTTGATCCTCCTCTCAAAGGTTTTGAATCTGTTTTTAAGATATCGATCAACATAGCCCAATCAACGCCAGAATGATGACAAAATCGCCCATCTTCGGACATAATAACTCCAGATGGAACTGAAAATGCAATATCAGACAGTGCAACCCATTCACGCTTGTATTTTTTATCACTCACCCAATCACGAATCATTAAAGTAGAAATAGGGTGAACACAATCCAAACGATAAATGAACAACAAAATAATTGGACATAAAAATAAAAACACAAGAAAACTGATCAAATAACGCATTCGCCCCATCGCCATCTTTTTCTTTCTTTTTATTTTTTTACAAAATTTAAGAGTGTGAAAATAACCGTTTTATTCTTTATTTTTTTATCATAAAAAGAACCTTATCATTTTGCAAAGAAGAAAGGAAGAAATGATGCATGAATTCACGACTCTTCTTGCAAAACATGCGCAGAATGTTGAAAAGCGACTTGATATACTTCTTAGTCATAAAGCCCAAAATGATGAAATTACCCGGCCTGAAATTCTCATCAATGCCATGCGCCATGGTGTTTTGAACGGCGGCAAACGCTTACGTCCTTTCTTGGTAATTCAAAGTGCTGCTCTTTTTGATATCTCTCCTGAAGACTCTCTTGATATTGGTGTCGCATTGGAATGTATTCACTGTTATTCACTCATTCATGATGATCTTCCTGCTTTAGATAACGACACACTCCGACGTGGACAACCAACTGTTCACATAGCTTTTGATGAAGGCACTGCAATTTTAGCAGGGAATGCGCTTCTCACTTTTGCCTTTGAAATCATTGCCCATAAAGCCTGTTCCTTTTCTTCAAAAACGAGAATTGAACTGATTACAGCTCTTACACAGGCTGCAGGTCTCGGCGGTATGATCGGTGGACAAATGCTCGATTTAGAAGCTGAAAAAAAACCACAAAATGAAAGTGCAACGATCACTTTACAACAAATGAAAACAGCTGCTCTTATCCGTTTTGCTTGTCAAGCAGGTGCTATTATGGGTCGAGCCTCCAAAACATTAACGCATAAACTAGCCTCCTTTGGGACACATATTGGCTTAGCTTTTCAATTGACCGATGACCTTCTTGACCTTACTTCTCATACAAAAATTCTTGGAAAAACTGCAGGGAAAGATCAAATAGCCAACAAAGCAACACTCATCAATCTTTATAGCCTTGACGAAGTTAAAAAAAAACGAGATGAACTTATCACAAAAGCAGAAGAGTTTCTTCTTCCTTTTGGAGCAAAAGCAATCCCATTGAAACAAGCAGCACACTTTATTGCAACACGTAAAAATTAACACTTCCCATTTTTTGGGGATCATCAATAAAATAAAAGCAAGTAGAACGAAATAATTGTTTTGTATCACCCATACCAAAAATACACGTCAATATATTCTTCTAAAATTTCTTCAAATATCTCAGCAATTGAGAACAAAGCAGAGGGAACAATATACTCCTCTTCTATCCATTATGTCCCAAAACGGGTATGAATATACTCTTTTAAAATCGCTTCAAATTCTTCGGCAATATGAGGACCGCGCAAAGTCTTTACTTTTTTGCCATCAATAAAAACAGGAGCCGCTGGATTTTCTCCCACCCCAGGTAAGGAGATTCCAATATCGGCATGTTTTGATTCCCCTGGTCCATTAACAATACACCCCATAACAGCAACTTTTAAACCTTCAACACCAGGGTATTTATTCCGCCAAATTGGCATATTTTTGCATAAATCTGCTTCGATTTTTTGTGCTAACTGTTGAAAAACCGTCGACGTTGTCCGACCACATCCTGGACACGCAGCAACCACAGGAACAAACTGCCGAAATCCCATAACTTGCAAAAGTTCTTGACAGACCTTTACTTCTCGCGTTCGATCACCGCCTGGCTCAGGTGTTAATGAAATACGAATTGTATCACCAATTCCTTGTTGCAATAAAATTCCCAAAGCCACAGATGAAGCAACAATTCCTTTTGTCCCCATGCCCGCCTCTGTCAACCCGAGATGAAGAGCATAATTACACCGTTGTGCCAACATAGTATAAACAGCAATGAGATCTTGTACATCACTCATTTTAACAGAGAGAATAATATATTCCCGTCCTAAACCAGCTTCTTCCGCTAAAAGAGCTGAATGAAGTGCCGATTGAACGACAGCTTCCCGAATAACTTCAGTAACAGACAAAGGCTTTTCCTGCCGAGCATTTTCATCCATAAGCCGTGTTAATAACACATGATCCAGTGACCCCCAATTCACCCCAATCCGTATAGGTTTACGATAATGGCATGCCATCTGGATAATTTGAAGAAATTGCTTATCCTTTTTTGCACCAAAACCAACATTGCCAGGATTAATGCGATATTTTGAAAGCGCTTCTGCACACGCAGGATAATCAGCCAAAAGCGTATGGCCAATATAATGAAAATCCCCTACCAATGGTACAAAAATACCCAACCGTTCCAACCGCTCTCGTATTTTAGGAACAGCCGCTGCTGCTTCATTCCGATCAACAGTTATTCGAACCAATTGAGATCCTGCACGCCAAAGGGCAGCAACTTGAGCAACCGTCGCATCAATATCAGCCGTATCCGTATTGGTCATAGACTGAATAACAATTGGATTCCCGCCCCCAATCATAATATCACCAACCGCAACCGCAACAGACCGATGACGCTCTAAAGGTTTAGATAAATAATGTGCTATATTCATCAGCTCTTCAAAACTTTCAAAACTTGAACTTATCTAGCCTTATGGTAATACGCACCATAGCACAATTCAAAAGAATGGATTCATGAGAAAATTCTTTCAAGAGTCTCTCTTTTTAAACATCAAAAACCAACGCTCAACAGAGATTCAGAAAGAAAATGCAACCTTTCAATGTTCAATCCGTTATATCAAATTCCACGGAAAATTCCCATCTTATATATTTGCTATAAGACATTAAAAATAAGAAGGAGTAAACCCATGTATATCTTTCAAAGCCCTTGCAGTAAAAATGATAAAATCAAAAAACGCATTGCGCAATTAAAAGAGGAGCTCACAACCATCAACCGTCAGTCCATACGCTCTTTACCACATAAACAACCATGCCGAAGAGCTCAAAAAGAAGGCAAAAGACAATCCTAAAACCACTCTCTTATTAACTGCTGGACTCGTTTTAACCAGCTATTGTTTAATGCGCAAAAACTAACCAACGCACTAAGTGCTCCTTTTTTAAGGATTCATTGAACAGTTTTTTCACCATTCATCCAAAATGGGCACTCTGTTCTCTTATCTTGCAAAGATAAGAATTTCGCACCATTCTTTAAAACCAAAATAACAATAAAAAAATAAAC
This sequence comes from Bartonella sp. 11B, assembly GCF_002022625.1. Taxonomy (NCBI): domain Bacteria; kingdom Pseudomonadati; phylum Pseudomonadota; class Alphaproteobacteria; order Hyphomicrobiales; family Bartonellaceae; genus Bartonella; species Bartonella sp. 11B. The sequence goes on from NZ_CP019783.1 coordinate 121,656, forward strand.
CCAACGCAATCCTCTAAACTGAAAATACACTTGAGGATAAAATAAAGAGAATATTTCAATCCTTAGAATGGTGGGATGCTGTATCAACATAGGTAATCACCGACATTCCAGGAATAAGTTTTTCTATTCCCTCTTGCCCTTGATCTATGGCAATACGAATAGAGATGCGTTGCGCAATTTTGATAAAATTACCATGTGCAGTCTCTGTTCCTAATAATGAAAATTCTGATCCTGTCGCAGGAGCAAAGCGTACCACACGGCCTGTTAATTTTTGATTCTTTAAAGCATCAGCATAAAAAACAACAGGCTGTCCAATACGCATATTAGAAATCTGTGTTTCCTTATAATGGGCAATAATCCAAATGTCATCAGAAACAACAGCCACCAACCGCATACCAGACTCTACATATTGCCCTACTTGTATGCCAACCGATCCAATATGTCCTACAGCAGGAGAAATAATTTTAGTGTGCGCTAAATTTAGCTCAGCGACTTCAACACCCGCTTTTGCTTCCACAATATCCGATTGTAAACCTTGTCGTTCAAATTCTAATTTCTTGTGCAACTGGCTCTTTGTTTCAAATGTCGCAGCTAAATGTGAAGCAGCAGAAGATAATGGCAAAGTTCCTTGAGAACTTAAACCCTTAGAATGAGACAACTCGGTTATTAGCCTATCAATTTCCTTTTGCAACAATTGAATCTGTGACAAAACACTCGCAAGTTTTGCTTTTTTTGCCTCAAGAATTGCTTGCGACTGTGCAAGCTGATATCGGAAAAGGGTATCATCCAGTTCAAATAAAACCATTCCCTTTTCAACTTTTTGATAATCTTGAACATAAACCCGTTTCACGATACCAGAAACTTGCGGACTTATCAGAGTAATATTCCCCTTAATCAAAGCATTATCGGTTTTTTGAAGGGTACTCACAAATGGCGGCAATTGCCAAGCCCATAAAATCAATACAATTCCCATTATACCGGACAGAAAGGCAACAATGGTTGATTTTGATCGCAAGATTTTGATCATTGCTTTTTACACATCCTTACTGATCACACTTTACTTTTTAACAACATCATAAAATTCTCATAAAAATATGATTTACAAAATATTTTGAGGAGAAAAATAATTAAAACAATCATTGTCATATAAAAATAAAGTCGAAAAACATCATCATAAGCCAAAACATTTGCTGTCAATTGCAACTGATCCGTTAGACTTGATATCGTTTTTTCACTCTTTAAGCTATGAGAAACTAAAGCACTGTAAGGAGAAGATAAGTGATTTATCTTCTCAAAAATAAGTGTGCCCGTCGTTGTAATTTCTTGTGTTAAATATTCAAAATGATGACGTGCGAAAAAAAATTGCAAACTACTAAAAAGAGCTGCACTCATAAGCCCTCCTGTAACTTGTGCCAATAAAAAAATTGCAATAAAACTTAAAACATAATTGGGTCCTCGGGCACTCGCTTTAACAAAACCATTACATAAAGCAGGAGGCAAAAAAAGAGCATAACCAAAACCAATCAAGCCCTGACTTATAATCATATCCACTGGACGGGTTAACTGGCTCACATGACTATCTAAATAAGAGCCCAGTGCTAAACAGCTCAAAGATAAAAGATAAAAATAATCCTCCCGACCCATTCGTAAAAAAAAGACACACACACCGCCCCCTAAAAGGGTACCAAAAGTAACCGCAAAATACATAGGGGCCATATCACGATTTAACAAACCAAAAAGATTAAAGAAATCCGCAGCTAAAGTTGATTGCTCTAATAAAAGAATTCGAAACACCAACAAAACCAAAACAACTTGGATCATTTCTTTGCTAAAAAGCCACCGTAAATCAATCAACGGAGTTTCTCTATTCAGTTCAATTATAATAGCAATCGTCAAAGAGAAAACGGCAAGTGCAAGCCCACAGCCAATCCATAGCGTTTCAGTCCACCAATACCATTTGCCAATAGACATTACGATAGCATTTAAACCAAGTCCAAGGGCAATCAAACTATAACTTACCCAGTCTAATTTCTTAATGACCTTGTTGCAAACAACTGGTGTAAGTGGGAGAGAAAAAATACATCCTAAACCGATCAAAACAAGTCCCATCTCCATTGCTGAAAGACTAGAAAATCCGCCATTTTCAAGAAGACTTGGTGAAATCAAACGAGCTAAAGGAACTGCTAAAGCCGCATTCATATAATTTAAACTGATACCGATAGTGTATTTTTTTTCCGATGCAAAAGCCTCCATCATATAGAGAAAGGCTAACGAGGCCATTGGTGCAGCAGCAATACCAGCGAAAAAACGAATAATCAAAGCTGAACGTAAATCCGTAATAAACAAATGCAAAATACACACCACAACAAATCCAAGAATCGATAATTCAGCAAAATTCCTTAAGCCGAATTGATAACGAATCTTAATCAACATGATTGCAATACTGACATGCGGTGCCATATAAGCACTGACCAACCATGTCGTTTCAATAAGTGTTGTGTTGAAATCTCCTGTGAGCTCGATAATATTGGATTGAACCATATTGGCCCCTAAGCCATAAGCCCATTGTAAAATAAAAGAAGCAAAAATATAAGTGAAGCATTTTGGCAAAGGTCCTGCAAAAATAACACCTGGATGAGTGAAAGACCCAAGTTCTGCGGCAGATCCCCCACTGTTCCCCTCGTTACTCATCTTTCTATTCTCACATTTCATTATGCCAGTACTGAAGCACCATCCATAGAAATTAATTTCTGAAAAACCTCTACCACTTTATGATGAGTTCCACCACTCGTGTTTTCTTCCACCATGACTCGAACTTCTGCCATGCGTTGTTCAAGATCCTGAAGAGATAAATGATTAACGGCAACAGCGGTTTCAGCTAAGAGAGAGCACCCCGAAGATGTAATATCTGCAACCCCTCCTAAAAGAGCAAATATTTTTTCTTCTGAGGAAGACATAACCCTAATAACACCTGGAACGAGACTCACCACTAAAGGAGCGTGATTAGCCATAATCGTTAAATATCCCGATACTGAAGGCAGAACAACAGACATCACTTTTTCTGAAAAGATAAGTTTTTCAGGTGATACAAGCTCAAACAAGAAAGATTCTGTTCTTTTATTTTCCACGGGAACCCCTTGTTTTTCTAGGACAAACATTCATCACAGAGCACCTTTTATGAAGAAGCTTCTTCAATCAAACGTTTTCCTTTTTCAATTGCTTCATCAATCGAACCAACCATGTAAAAAGCTGCTTCTGGTAAATCATCATAATCACCAGCACACAATCCTTTAAATCCTTCGATAGTCTCTTCTAAAGAAACCAACTTTCCAGGAGCCCCAGTAAAAGCTTCCGCTACATGGAAAGGCTGCGAAAGGAAACGCTCAATTTTACGCGCCCGCGCAACCAACAATTTATCTTCTTCAGACAATTCATCCATACCAAGGATAGCGATAATATCTTGCAAAGATTTATAACGCTGCAAAATAGTCTGAACCTGACAAGCAACAGTATAATGCTCTTCACCCACGATCAATGGATCCAGCATTCGCGAAAAAGAATCGAGTGGATCAACTGCTGGATAAATCCCCTTCTCTGCAATTGAACGGGAAAGAACCGTTGTGGCATCTAAATGCGCAAAAGACGTAGCAGGCGCTGGATCAGTTAAATCATCAGCGGGAACGTAGATAGCTTGAACAGACGTGATAGACCCCGTTTTGGTACTTGTAATACGCTCTTGCAAAGCTCCCATATCCGTTGCCAAGGTTGGTTGATACCCCACAGCAGAAGGAATACGTCCCAACAGAGCTGAAACTTCAGCGCCAGCTTGTGTAAAACGGAAAATATTATCCACAAAGAAAAGCACATCTTGCCCTTCATCACGAAAATTCTCTGCAATTGTCAAGCCTGAAAGTGCTACACGTGCACGTGCCCCTGGTGGCTCATTCATCTGTCCATAAACAAGAGCACATTTTGAACCCACAGTGGACCCATTTTCTCTCGGGTCAACGTTCACACGACTCTCAATCATTTCATAATAGAGATCATTCCCTTCACGTGTACGCTCTCCTACACCGGCGAACACTGAATAACCCCCGTGTGCTTTTGCGATATTGTTGATGAGTTCCATAATTAAAACAGTCTTACCAACACCAGCTCCCCCAAACAAACCAACCTTTCCCCCCTTCGAATAAGGAGCAAGCAAATCAATCACTTTAATTCCAGTAACAAGAATTTCTGATTCGGTTGATTGTTCCACATATTGAGGCGCTTCTTGGTGAATTGAGCGTTTTTTAGTCGCCATAATAAGTCCAGCGTCATCAACAGGTTCCCCAATCACATTCATAATACGACCAAGAGTTGCCTCTCCAACAGGCACACAAATTTGCGCTCCCGTATCATAAACCTTTTGACCACGAACAAGGCCCTCTGTTGTATCCATCGCAATGGTGCGAACTGTATTTTCACCCAAATGTTGAGCAACTTCTAGAACAAGCTTATTGCCCAAATTCTCTGTTTCTAACGCATTAAGAATATGAGGTAATTCTCCTTCAAAATGCACATCAACAACAGCGCCTATCACTTGCCTAATTTCACCAATAGATCCCTTGTGATAAACAGTCCTAGAATCAACATGCGCAAGACTAGAAGAGTCCTTGGTCTTTTTTGCCGATTTTGCTGAGGAAGTCTTTTTTACGCCTGAACGAGCAACTGATTTTTTTTCTTCACCCTTTGCTGTTCTTTTTTTTGACGTTGTTGCTTTCATCATTAATCTTACCTTCTCACTTTAAAGCGCTTCAGCGCCCGCAATAATTTCAATCAATTCGGTCGTAATCTGCGCCTGACGCTGACGATTATACGTTACCGTCAATTTATTAATCATTTCACCGGCATTCCGTGATGCATTATCCATAGCGCTCATTTTTGCGCCCATTTCACCCGCGACATTTTCAAGCAAAGCACGGAAGATTTGTACAGAGAGATTACGCGCGACAAGCGCATCCACCAGAGAAACTGCATCCGGTTCATAATCATAAACAGCTGCTTGAACGCTCCCACCTTTTTTTTCTTTTTTAACACCACCACCCTCATCAGAAAATTCCTTTTGAGCAACGACTGGAATCAAATTGACGGCCTTTGGAGACTGGTTAATAACCGACACAAATTCAGAATAAAAAAGTGTACAAACATCAAACACCTCTTCATTGAAAAGGTCAATGATACGTTGACTTACTTTAACCGCCTCTGCAAAACTGATCTGTTTCACAGAGCGCAAATCAATATGATCAATCATCAGAGCTTTAAAATCACGAAGTAAAATATCCGCTCCCTTTTTTCCAACAGTTAAAATTTTAACTGTCTTACCGAGAGAAAGAAGGCTATTAATGTGTTCACGCGCACGACGAACAATTTGCGTATTGAAAGCCCCACACAAACCACGCTCAGCCGTACATACAACCAAGAGATGCTTATCGTCTCGACCCGTACCACGCATCAAAGCTGGGGAATCCACTGGATCAAGATCAGCAGACACATGCGCTAAAAGAGCAGCCATATGCTGAGCATAAGGCCGTGCAGATTCAGCCGCTTCTTGCGTACGGTGCAACTTTGCTGCTGCAACCATTTGCATAGCTTTGGTAATTTTCTGCGTTGCCTTAACCGAGGCAATACGGTCTCTAAGATCCTTTAGCGACGCCATTCAAGCATTCCACCAATCAATTAAGAAAAATTCTTCGCATAATAATCAAGAACAATAACCATCTGTCTTTTAATTTCATCCGTTATTTGTTTCTGTTCAGCAATCGCCTCTAAGAGCTCCACATGATTATTGCGGAGTAGTGTTAAAAGCCCTTGTTCAAATCGCCCAACATCAGAAACAGCTAATGAATCAAGATAACCATTCACACCAGCAAAAATAACAACAACTTGTTCTTCTACTTTAAGTGGCGAAAATTGTAATTGTTTTAAAAGCTCGGTCAAACGTGCACCACGATTTAAAAGATGCTGCGTTGACGCATCTAAATCTGAACCAAATTGCGCAAAAGCGGCCATTTCCCGATATTGCGCTAATTCACCCTTGATAGAACCAGCAACCTGCTTCATTGCCTTAATTTGAGCAGCAGAACCAACACGTGAAACAGAAAGACCAACATTCACTGCAGGACGAATCCCTTGATAGAATAAATTTGTCTCCAGAAAAATCTGACCATCAGTGATCGAAATCACGTTGGTTGGAATATAAGCAGAAACATCATTGGCTTGTGTTTCAATTACTGGCAGTGCCGTTAAAGATCCAGAACCATAATCAGCATTAAGCTTTGCAGCTCGCTCCAAAAGACGAGAATGCAGATAAAAAACATCTCCTGGATAAGCTTCACGACCAGGAGGACGGCGTAGCAAAAGAGACATTTGACGATAAGCAACAGCCTGTTTAGAAAGATCGTCATAACCGATCAACGCATGTTGACCATTATCACGAAAATATTCTCCCATAGCACAACCAGCGAGAGGAGCAATAAATTGCATCGGAGCAGGATCAGAAGCTGTCGCTGCAACAATAATTGAATAGTCAAGAGCTCCGCGTTCTTCTAAAACTTTAACAAACTGTGCAACCGTTGAACGTTTTTGACCGATTGCCACATAAATACAATATACTCTGTCTTGATCTTCCTCAGTATCATTGTCATGAAAATGCTTCTGATTTAAAAATGTATCGAGCAAAATCGCTGTTTTTCCTGTTTGACGATCACCAATCACCAATTCACGCTGCCCACGTCCAATGGGAATTAAGGCATCAATAACCTTTAATCCAGTTGACATTGGCTCATGCACAGACTGACGTGGGATAATACCAGGAGCCTTAACATCAACACGACGACGCTCCTTCGCTTTAATAGGACCCTTTCCATCAACGGGATTACCGAGTGCATCGACAACACGACCAAGCAAAGCAGGCCCTACAGGAACATCCACAATAGCCCCGAGCCGCTTAACGGTATCGCCCTCATGAATGTCACGATCTGATCCAAAAATCACAATCCCAACATTATCCGTTTCCAAATTCAGCGCCATCCCCTGCACACCATTGGAAAAAGCAACCATTTCACCTGCCTGGACATTATCCAAACCATAAACGCGAGCAATTCCATCACCCACAGATAAAACCCAACCAACTTCTGAAACTTCAGCTTTTTGGTCAAAGCTTTTGATTTGTTTTTTTAGGATTTTTGAAATTTCAGACGGTCTAATATCCATCAGCTGACCTCTTTTTTCAATGCAAGCTTAAGTGAAGATAATTTTGTTATAAGGGACGCATCAATCTGACATGACCCTAAACGAATGATAAACCCACCAAGAATTGTTGGATCACTGGAAAATTGTAATACAATTTTTCCTTTCACAACATTCTCCAATGCCGTGCGCAACATTTCTTTCTGATCAGCATTTAATGGATATGCAGAAACAACTTGCGCAAAAAACTCTCTCCGGAAAAGAACAATATGACGCTGAAAAGCACGTAAAATACTAGAGAGTGCAAAAAGCCTACGATTAGCTGCGATAACCCCTAAAAAATTGCGAAAAATACGACCTGCCTCTTCATGCGCAAATTCTATAGTTTCACAAAGGACATTTAACGTTTCCTTTTGTTCTTTTTCTGAAAAAAACGGACTGTGCACAAAGTATTTTAAATCCTCATTTTGCTCTAAAATGTTCAATAAAGACGCCACTTCCTTTTCCACATGTTCGACACATCCTGCTTCTTGAACCAAATCAAAAAAAGCTTTTGCATAACGCTGGCTCACGAGCGGCAATGGGACAAGAGAAACTGAATCTGACACGAAATACCGCCTCTTTTCCTTAAGGGATTCTCTGATATTGATCAGAAAAAATGGACCACATATTTCAAATTCTAAAAATCTTTTTTCTTGAAACTCAGAACAAAAAATTTTCCAATCTCTAGCATAGACATAATTGACTCGCAACACCACAAAGTAGTGCTTTTTAAAAATTTTTCGTTAAAATAATTAAAATAGCTTTTCAGTTGATGGATGAGGAACACAATTTTTTTTGAGTCCATTTTTAATCTTGGCTGAGACCTGATTTAAGTTTCTCATATCTCCTTCATGAAAGGTGTCGAACACTGAAGAGGAAATTTCTTGTCCAACTTTGGATAATAAAATATCGATTTTAAAACTTTCATCCATCAAAAGAGCTTTCACAACATCTCCTGAAAGATCCAATATACGTGCCTTTTCCATCAATTTGCGATGATTTTTTAAATGCTGCAAAATTTGTGCTGTCAAAGGTCCGACAACAGCCTTATGATCAATATTCAATAATTTATTAAAGGCCATAATATCTTGCAAAATTATATCATCATAAAAAACCGCGTAGGCGTAAACCAACTGGCGAGCATTTACAACTGGAAAACCACAAAGGGACTGCATTGTTTTTTGTGGAGAAGCAATGATTGGCTGAAAAACTTTTTCCACTTCTCTTATTAAGCGATAAGTAAAAACAAAAACAGTCGCATCGGCACTTTTCATTTCCTTTTTTTCATTATTTTTAATGACATCAGAAACCGATGCGTGCGCTCCTGTCCCAATAAACCAACTCAAAATAAAAAGGATAAATCCCATCTTTTTCAAAACAACTCCCCCTTTAAAACAGTCTTTTAACAAACAAATATCCCTAAACTTTTCAGAGAAAACTTTGCGGATCAATATCAATCTGAACCCGAACCGAACTAGGCTTTTTTGGTGCACGAGATAGAACAACACGAATAAACCCTTGTAAATCAAAAGAGCGCTGCCCATGAAATAATAGGCGAAAACGATAACGCCCCCGCACAAGTGCCAACTGTGCTTCTGCAGGCCCCATTACCGATACACCTTTCATCAATGGTGCAACCTGGCGCAATGCACGGGCATAATTTTCCGCCACTTGGCGTTTTTCCGAAGAAATAATCAAAGCTGCAAGTCGTCCATAAGGAGGCAAAACATCATGTTGGCGTATTGCAATCTCACGCTTATAAAAATCCTCACGCTGTTGTGAAAGCAAAGCTTTTATAACCGGATGATCTGGTTGATATGTTTGCAACAATCCTAGACTTTCTAATCCCATACGCCCTGCACGCCCTGTAACCTGAGACAAAAGTTGAAAGGTACGTTCACTTGCACGTAAATCACCATTGGCAAGCCCTAAATCAGCATCAATCACCCCAACCAAAGACAATCCGGGAAAATGATGCCCCTTAGCAACTAACTGTGTTCCAATAATAATATCCACATCCCCCTTTGCAATTGCTTCTAATTCTCGCCGCAATTGACTGATTCTTCCTTTTAAGTCAGTAGATAAAATAAGCAACCGTGCCTGTGGAAAAAGTCTCTGTGTTTCCTCGGCAATTCTTTCCACCCCTGGCCCACAAGCCACTAAATGATCCAATGTCCCACATTCTGGACACGCTTCTGGAAGAGGTTCATAATAACCACAATGATGACATTTAAGCTGTCCTCGCAAACGATGCTCAACCAACCAACTTGAACAATCCGTACAATGGAAACGATGTCCACACATTCGACAAAGTGTTAAAGGCGCATATCCACGCCGATTGAGAAACAAAAGCGCCTGCTCACCCTTTTCCAAAGTTTTTCTTAAAGCTCGTTCAAGAACAGAAGAAATAAAGCGTCCTTTTTCTACACCCCCTTTACGCATATCAATGACTTGCAAATCCGGCAGTGCTGCTGCTTGAAACCGTGAAGGCAAATGCACCCGCTGATAACGCCCCCATAAAACATTCACTTGACTTTCAATGGAAGGAGTCGCTGATGATAAAATAACAGGACAACGCTCAAAAGATCCGCGCGCCACAGCCATATCCCGCGCATGATAAAAAATACGCTCTTCTTGTTTATAAGCACCATCATGCTCTTCATCAACAACGATTAATCCAAGATCCAGAAAGGGTAAAAAAAGCGCTGAACGCGCTCCTGCAACAACCCGCACCTTTCCTTCTAAAACTTGCCGCCACACACGTTCACGACGACGTGGGGTTAAATCAGAATGCCATTCAGCTGCTGAAGCTCCAAAACGCGCACGAAAACGGTCTAAAAATTGTTGTGTTAAAGCAATTTCTGGCAGTAAAATCAAAACCTGTTTGTTGTCCCTTAGCGCTTGAGCTACCGCTTCAAAATAGACTTCTGTTTTTCCAGATCCCGTAACTCCATCAAGCAAAAAAACCTGAAATTGAGAAGACAAAACACCTTCTCGCAACACATTCGCTGCCGCTTTCTGTGCTCCTTCTAAAACAGGTGGACAAAAATCAGGATCAGGGAGAGCAACCACTGCTTGTGCTGGCACCATAACTTCTTCAAAAACCCCAAGTGATTTTAAAAGATCTACCACGGAAAGCGCAGTTTTGGCCGCATGAGCAAGATCAGAACGATTCCAAATCATTCCATCACGCGCCAAGTCTAAAACGCGCGATCGTGCTGGTGTTAATAGTGCCACGTTCCCTCCACAATAACGCAGTCCCACCATCTTTTCTTCTGGATCTAAAGCTGTCGGTACACGTAAAACTAACCCCGCGATAAGACCGAAAGGCGTCATGGTATACTGACTAACAAAACGCAAAAACGCGATCATCTCAGCTTTTAATGGCGGACAATCAAAAACGTGCGTCACAAAGCGCAATTTATCACGCGCTACAGAAACAGCGGTTATGTTCTTTAAATGATCCTTTTGTTCTTCTTCAAAGATCGACTCACCAACAGCAACCACAAAACCACAAATCTCGCGTCCTGCAACAGGAACACGCACAAAAGAACCAACTTTGACCTCTATATGCGGTTCTACCCCATAGCTATAAGCCTGAAAAACTGGGATCGGCACCACAACCGAAACAATTTTCATTTCTGTCACAATGGACATCACCTTTTCATCAATAGTACTTTGGTTTTATTGTTGCATTTTTCTATTCTTGTACTACCCTATTTTTTCTCTGGTCTGTGCTTTATATAACCAATCCAATAACTATCCCAGAATTAAACAATAAGATAAGAGACTTTTTTCATCGATTTTCTTTCGTCTCAAGACGTTTTGTACCACTTCTCTATCCATCAACCAAATCCTTGCTTTTTCTATAAAGAATGACGCATAACATAGACAAAAAGAACCAATGGAAGTGTTAAAAACAAACTTTTAAAAACCAAGGAGATGTGAAATGAAATTTTTTGTGGATAGTGCTCACAGAGAAGATATCCAAGAATTACAAAATTTAGGATTAGTCGATGGTGTCACAACCAACCCTTCTCTCATTCTCAAATCTGGACGGAATATTCTGGAAACCATCAAAGAGATTTGCGCTCTTGTCAGCGGACCAGTCTCTGCTGAAGTTGTTGCAACTGACTTCGATAATATGATGAAAGAGGCGGCTGTTTTAGCAAAGATTGCCAACAATATTTGCATCAAACTTCCCTTAACACTTGATGGATTAAAAGCTTGTAAAGCCCTCACTGAACAAGGATTAAAAACAAACCTTACCCTTTGTTTTTCGGCCAATCAAGCTTTGTTAGCTGCAAAAGCAGGTGCAACATTTATTTCACCCTTTATCGGAAGAATCGATGACTGTGGATATAATGGTATTGAACTGCTCCATGAAATTCGTACTCTTTATGACCAATATAATTTCAACACTCAAATTTTGGCTGCTTCTATTCGCTCTGTCAATCACGTTAAAGAAGCAGCATTAAGTGGTGCAGATGTTGCAACTGTTCCACCAGCAATCCTAAAAAATCTGATTAAACATCCTCTAACCGACCAGGGCTTACAAACATTTGCGGCGGACTGGGCAAAAACGGGACAAAGCATCGCTTAAAAAGCATTTAAAACCCTACAAATATTATGATTCTTCTTCAAACATCTCAACTGGGATGTTGAAACAAACAAAAATATAAATTGAAGGGATGAGAATAAGATTTTTTTGGCTATACCGTGTCCAAAACTTCCTCATATCCTTTTAATTGTGAAAGAATTTGAGCTTTTACAAAGAAGAATTTTTTGCGAGATCTTTTGCAAGCAACATAAAAATGCGTTCAGCTAATTCTTCAGCAACGCGTTTTTGCGCATTTTTTTCAGCTTGCACCGTTGCATATTCTTGACGAAGTCGATCAAAAGAAGCCCTTATTGTTCCTGCCCCTTTCGCAATAAGTTCATTGTTCATAGTCTTTAAAAGATAAGAAGCTCTACTCACAATTGTCCCAACAGAAGGGTGTCCCCTTCCATCCCCTTCCTGGTCATTATCTATATCTATCTCGAAAGATGTTCGTGTAAAAACCGATGTTTGCAATGACAATTGATAAAGAGGTACAGAAGGCTTTCCTCCATGCCCATAGAGAAGAAACAATAAATGATTACGAACCATTTGACTGAAATGATCAGAGGGTTCTTCAATCACAATGGCTGCAAATTTCTCAGAAAGTCCTGTAGAAATCTTTTCTGATGTCCCACCATGCAAAAGAGAAATTGCGGATGTCGATCCCTGTGAAACCTGACGATAAAGTGGTTCAACGGTACATCCACTAAGAAAAGCAAACAAACAAGAAAAAATAGCAACACTCAATCCATTAAATAATGACATTAACAATCCTTTTTGGAACAATAATCATTTTCTTAATAGATTTGCCAGCTAAGTGTGCTTGGACAAAGTCAAGAGCACAAACCGCTTCTTCAATTGCCGCATTATCAGCCACTGCAGCAAGAGTGACAGTCCCTCGTTTTTTGCCATTAATTTGCACTGGTAAAGTAATATATTCCTCAACCGTTAATGCAGAATCATAAGCAGGCCAAGCGCACTGCGACATCAGTGTATTCCCACCCAAAGCAGCATGACATTCTTCTGCTAAATGAGGCATCATAGGAGCGATCATTGCAATGAAAAAATCCATTGCTTGACGCAGTGCAGACTTCATCTCATCTTCAGCATTTTCTATATTATTTAAAGAGGAAGCAATCACATTCAATAATTCATAAAGGCGTGCGACAGCTCGATTAAAAGCGAGTTTTTCTAAATCATCTTCTACAGCACAAAGTGTGCGATGGGCTGCTTTGGAAAGCTCCAAAGCAGCTCCTTGCTGTCCTGCACATGACTTTGCTTCCTTTAAAACCGGAGCACTTAAAGCCACTAAACGCCAAACACGCTGCACAAAACGGTGCGCCCCTTCAATTCCAGATTCCGACCAAATGACATCACGCTCAGGAGGAGAATCCGATAACATAAACCAGCGTACAGTATCCGCCCCATAGGAAGCGATAATGTCATCAGGATCAACGACATTCTTTTTTGATTTGGACATTTTTTCAATTGAACCAATCCTTACTTCACTTTGATCGGTCAACTTATAGGCATGACGTTTTCCATCCTTTTCAACAATTGCGACATCCGCTGGCGAAACCCATCCTTTCTCATCTTGATAGGTTTCATGAACAACCATACCCTGCGTAAACAAGCCTTTGAAAGGCTCATCTACCGAAACATAGCCTATCATCTTCATTGCACGTGTGAAAAAACGTGCATATAAAAGATGCAAAATCGCATGTTCAATCCCACCAATATATTGCTGAACAGGTAACCATTGCGCTGCTATTTTCTGGTCTATTGGTTCTTGGGCATGGGGTGTTGTAAAGCGTGCATAATACCAAGAAGAATCAACAAAAGTATCCATTGTATCGGTTTCACGTTTTGCCAACTGACCACAAGAAGGACAAACCACCCTTTGCCATTCATCATGGCGTGCAAGTGGATTACCGGGCTGATCAAAAGTGACATCATCGGGTAACACAACGGGCAAATCATCACGTGGGACAGGCACGACACCACAATCCGTACAATGGATTATAGGAATCGGACAACCCCAATAACGCTGACGCGAAATTCCCCAATCCCGTAATCGAAATTGCACTGTTTTTTGTGCTTGAGGCTGATCCTTGAGCAACTGTTTCTCAAGCCGTTCAGCAACCATTTGAAAAGCTTCTTGCGGTGTCAAACTATCTAAAAAACCTGAATTCATCATCACGCCGTCGCCCATATAAGCTGTTTCAGCAATGACAAACTGCTTAGCGTCACTTTCTTTTGGTACAATTACTGGACGCACAGCAAGATTATATTTTCGAGCAAAATCCAAATCTCTCTGATCATGAGCAGGGCAGCCAAAAATAGCTCCGGTTCCATAATTCATGAGAACAAAATTAGCGATATAAACAGGAAGACGCACCGTCTGATCAAAAGGATGAAGAGCAAAAAGTGGCGTACGAAATCCTTGTTTTTCCACTGTCTCAAATGCCGCTTCTGTAGTACCATGACACTGACAATCTTTAATAAAAGTATCAAGTGTCTTATCTTTTTGCGCTAAAGCTTTTGCAATTGGATGATCAACAGAAAGTGCTAAAAAAGAAGCACCAAAAAGAGTCTCAGGACGTGTTGAATAACAAACAATCTCATCAAATGCATCACAGACATCATCCACTATATTGGTTTTATGCAAAGCCCAACGAATCAGAAGCCCCTGTGATTTGCCAATCCAATTTTTTTGCATAATGCGTACTTTTTCTGGCCACTGATCAAGCGTTTCAAGTCCCGCCAATAAATCATCACTAAAATCACTGATTTTGAAAAACCACTGGGTTAATTCGCGTTGTTCAACCAATGCACCAGAACGCCAACCACGACCATCAACAACCTGTTCATTCGCTAAAACTGTTTGATCAACGGGATCCCAATTAACTTTAGCCACCTGCCGTGCAATAAGCCCCTTCTGATAGAAATCCAGAAATAACATTTGTTGACGATGATAATAGTCGACATCACATGTAGCAAATTCACGGGACCAATCCAAAGAAAAACCCAGTTGCTGCAACTGCTTTCGCATGACCTTGATATTGTCATAGGTCCATACTTTAGGATGGACTTTATTTTGCATGGCAGCATTTTCAGCAGGCATTCCAAAAGCATCCCATCCCATTGGATGTAGCACATGAAATCCCTTTGCCCGCTTATATCGGGCAACAACATCGCCCATAGTATAATTGCGCACATGCCCCATATGAATACGTCCAGAAGGATAAGGGAACATCTCTAAAACATAATATTTTTCATGCTCACCATTATCAGCGACTTGAAAAATTTTCTTTTCATCCCAAATCGCTTGCCATTTTTTTTCCTGTGCACGTGGATTATAGCGTTCGCTTATCATTCCCGTTATACTCTTTATAAAATTAACTTCAAAATTCTTGCAAGATTCACCACGGATTAACTTTATCGTCAACCTTTTCATGAATTATTTTAAAGCTTTTATAAAAAAATTATCTCATTCTTGCATAAAAACAGAAAGCACACCCCTATGAATATACCTCATATTTCCTCTATTGACGCGTGGAAAAACCTTCAACAAGACATTGCCAAAACATGTCATGACTATCATCGCCCCGTGGAGAATATTCAACTCATTGCTGTTTCAAAAACTGTTGCCGCAAACAATATTGTTCCTCTTCTACAAGCAGGCCACTCCCTTTTTGCTGAAAATCGCGTGCAAGAAGCAGCCGAAAAATGGCCTTCCTTACGACAAAAATTCAACACAATCGAACTTCATCTTATTGGTCCCTTACAATCCAACAAAACAGCAGAAGCTGTCAGAATCTTCGATGTGATTCAAACTGTTGATCGAGAAAAAATAGCTAAAAGCCTAGCAGAAGAAATGCACAAGCAAAAAAAGCATCTCCCCTGCTATATCCAAGTCAATATAGGATTAGAACCACAAAAAAGTGGCATTTTTCCACACGAAGTGAAAGCCTTTGTTGCTCAATGCAAAAATAATTATGGGCTTGATATCGTTGGACTGATGGGCATCCCTCCTATTCAAGAAAATCCCGGCCCTTATTTTGCTCTTTTAGCAAAACTTGCAAAAGAAATTGGTCTTTCAAAACTCTCTATGGGCATGTCCAATGACTTTAAAATCGCTCTCCAATTTGGTGCAAATGTTCTTCGTATTGGATCAGCTTTATTTGGTCCCCGCTCCTTTTAATGATTGTCTTTTTTAAGACTTTCCACCTTTTACAAACACACATAAAAAAGCTTTTTTGATCTTCATTGCATAAAATTAACTATTCAAGCCTATGACTTAAACTAAGTTAAATATAAAATTTTCATTCTTATCAAAGTACTCATGAAAAAGTTGTCCCCAAAATAGAATAACAAGATAGCCATAGAGCAATCTTTTTGATATCAATAAAATAGGAGGGAAACAATGTCTGAAAAAACTTACCAGATCCAATGTATCTCAAAAATAGCATAACAAGAGAGCAACAGAGCAATCTTTTTGACATCAATAAAATAGGGGGAAACAATGTCTGAAAAAACTTATCCAGTACCAATGCATCTCAAAAAAAATGCTTTCATTCACTACGAAACCTACCAACAACAGTATCAAGAAAGCATTAACAATCCAGAAGCTTTCTGGGCAAAACATGGTCGCCGTATTGAATGGTTTAAACCCTACACAAAGGCAAAAAACGCTTCATTTAATGACTCTGTATCGATTAAATGGTATGAAGACGGAATTACTAATGTAGCTTATAATTGCATTGATCGTCATTTAAAAAATCACGGTGATCAAATCGCACTTATTTGGGAAAGTGATGATCCCAATATTGATCAAAAAATAACTTATAATTCTCTGTATGAAAAAGTCTGTCGTTTTGCAAACATCTTAAAAAAATACGGTATTAAAAAAGGAGACAGAGTCACCATCTATCTACCAATGATTCCTGAAGCAGCTTACGCTATGCTCGCATGTGCCCGTATTGGAGCTATTCATTCAGTTATCTTTGCTGGTTTTTCTGCTGAAGCGATTGCAGGGCGTCTCATTGATTGTGAATCAACTTTTATCATTACTGCTGATCAAGGTTTACGTGGAGGAAAAACAATTAATTTAAAAGAGAATATTGATCAAGCTATTCATATAGCAGCACGCCACAATGTGCATGTCAACCACGTCATGGTCATACAACGCACAAATGAAAAAATTAACTGGGTTGCAGAACGTGACTTCTGGTACCATGAAGAAGCACTTCAAGCTCCAACTGATTGTCCCCCTGAAAAAATGAATGCAGAAGATCCTCTTTTTATACTCTATACCTCAGGATCAACAGGCAAACCAAAAGGTGTTCTGCATACAACAGGTGGATATCTTGTCTATGTATCGATGACACATCAATATGTTTTTGATTACCATCCCCATGAAATTTATTGGTGTACAGCTGACATTGGCTGGATCACTGGCCACTCTTATTTGGTCTATGGACCTTTATGTAATGGTGCGACTACCTTAATGTTCGAAGGCACACCAACTTTCCCTGATAAAGGGAGATTCTGGGATATTGTCGATAAACATAAAGTCAATACACTCTACACCGCACCAACGGCTATTCGTGCTTTAATGGGCGCAGGAGACTCATATGTCACCCGCTCTCAAAGAACCTCTCTTCGCCTCTTAGGAACAGTAGGCGAACCGATCAATCCAGAAGCATGGGAATGGTTTTATCATACCATTGGAGACAGCCGTTGTCCCATTCTTGACACATGGTGGCAAACAGAAACAGGAGGACATATCATCACTCCTCTCCCCGGAGTAACAACACTCAAACCGGGATCAGCTACACATCCATTCTTTGGCATCCGTTTACAAATCATTGATGCGCAAGGAAATGTTTTGGAAGGAGAAGCAGAAGGAAGCCTTTGTATCGCTGATTCATGGCCTGGTCAAATGCGCACCCTTTATAATAACCATGAGCGCTTTATCCAAACATATTTTTCCACATATAAAGGAAAATATTTTACAGGCGATGGATGTAAACGGGATAGCGATGGCTATTATTGGATTACAGGACGAATTGATGATATACTTAATGTTTCTGGTCACAGACTAGGAACTGCTGAACTTGAATCAGCCCTTGTTTCACACCCTTCTGTTTCAGAAGCAGCTATTGTAGGATATCCTCACTCTATTAAAGGACAAGGAATTTATAGTTTTGTAACCTTAATGGAAGGGATAACATCAAGTGAGGAGTTACACCAAAATCTTATTCAACATGTAAAAAAAGAAATTGGGGCTATTGCAATAATAGATAAACTTCAATTTACTGCTCAATTGCCCAAAACACGATCAGGAAAAATCATGAGACGTATTTTGCGAAAAATTGCTGAAAATGATCTTGATACCCTAGGAGATATTTCAACCCTTGCCGAACCACAAGTCATCGATGATCTTATTGCAAACCGGCAAAATATAGAAAATAATTGAGGTTACCAATAGAACAATAACATTGGAAAAAGAAAGTAAATTAAGTACTTAAGAGAGCATTGTCATCATATTCACTCCAAAAACAGAAGTGGTATTTAAAAGTGATTCGTTTTGAAAATGTTGGTTTGCGCTATGGAATGGGACCCGAAATCCTCCGGGATATTAGCTTTCACATTCCCGAAGGGTCGTTTCAATTTATAACCGGAGCTTCTGGATCAGGAAAAACATCGTTGATGCGTCTTATGTTTCTTGCAATCAAACCAAATCGTGGTCACATTGATTTATTTGGCAATGATACAGCATTACTTAAACGACGAGAGCTTCCTGCTCTACGACGACGTATTGGGGTTGTTTTTCAAGATTTTCGATTGCTTGATCATATGACAACTTATGAAAATGTTGCTCTGCCTTTACGCATCAAAGGACAAGAAGAAGCAACCTATCGCAGTGAAGTGGAAGATCTTTTGCGATGGGTTGGTCTTGGAAATTATATTCATGTTTTACCACCCGTCCTTTCAGGTGGAGAAAAACAAAGAGTAGCGATTGCACGTGCTCTTATTGATCAACCCGAAATTCTTCTCGCAGATGAGCCCACAGGAAACGTTGATCCATCTTTAGCATCGCGCTTACTTCGCTTATTTATTGAATTAAATCGTTTTGGCACAGCTGTCGTCATTGCTACCCACGATATCTCATTGATGGAGCAAGTTTCAGCGCGGCGTTTAATTCTTCACCAGGGACGGATGACAATTTATGAATAAATCTTCCTCCATTTTCTACATTCTAAAACGCATCTTTACAGCTGATAAAGGAAAAAGAACACCTCTTATTCCTAGTAATAATATCTCTGGGCAAGCATTAGTTGCAGTCATTGCTATTATGACATTTCTTTCAAGCTTAACATTAATCAGCGTTGATTTAATACAACGCGCTGCCAATAACTGGAGCAGTCAAATAAGCTATGAAGCAACGATTCAAATCCGTCCAATTGAAAATATTGATATTGAAAAATCTCTCCATGATGCTGTTAAATTAGTGAAAACATTTCAAGGTGTACAAAACGCCAAAATTATTGATCAAAGAGCCACTGAACAATTACTCGAACCATGGCTTGGAACAGGTATATCCCTCAAAGAATTTCCCATTCCCCGACTTATCATTGTCACTTTGAAAGAAAATGAAAAAATTGATTTTCAAGCAATCAGTCACGCTATTAAAACACAAATTCCAGGTGGTCAATTCGATGATCACCGCTTTTGGATGAATCGATTTAGCACTATGACACAAACAACTGTTTTTATTGGTTTTGCAATTCTAGCTCTCATTCTTGGCTCATTAATCCTTACAATTATTTTCGCTACATGTAACGCGCTAGCAGAAAATGCACATATCATTAATGTCTTATATTTTCTGGGTACTGAAACCGTCTTCATTGCCCAACAGTTTGATTGGCATTTTTTTAAAACTGCATTCCGCGGTGCATTATATGGCGGTGTGATCAGTATACTACTCTTTAATGTTTTTCTTTTTTGGACAAATTACAATTTAGGTTTAGAAAAAACGCGTCAAATTATCGCTTTATTTGGGCACTTTTCCATTAGTTTGACCACCTATGGAAAAATTTTCATTCTTATTCTTTGTATTGCTATCATCACAGCGCTTACCAATCGAATTACGATTCTCGCACAACTTAAAAAAATCGATCAATGCGACAACGGCTTATTTTAATTTTATGACCCACAATACTCCTGATCCCAATTTTTCGCATAACAATTTTGCCCATGATAGACCGCAAAATTCTCTTCTTAAATACAGAATAGATGTTACGAGAAAACGTAAACGATTTTTTTACTATTTGCCACCAACAGCATTCTTTATTTTGATCATCATTCTCATTTTTTGTTTTACTTTTGTTGCCTTTACTGAAAAAGTTGGGCAGCTTACTCCTCCACAGCCTTTACCGAAAGCTGATGCTATTATTGTCCTTACAGGAGGAAAAAACAGAATAGAAACAGGATTAAAGCTTTTACAAAAAAAGCTTGGTTCGCGACTCTTAATCAGCGGAGTGAACACAACAACACATCCCAACAGACTAATCCGTATCATGAACATCAATCCTCGACTCTTTTCCTGTTGTGTTGACATTGATCATCAAGCAGTCAACACTCAAGGAAACGCTAAAGAAAGTGCTCATTGGATCAAAAAGCATCGCTATAAAACACTTTATATCGTTACTCACGATTATCATATGATCCGTTCTTTACTTGAGTTTAAATATTTAATGCCTGACGTCAATTTTATTGCCTATCCGATAAAACAAAATGTTGCGGATAACTGGATAAAACAAGCCAATCAAATACGTCTTCTTGCCCTTGAATATATCAAAAGCATCAGTGTAAAAATAAGAATCATATTGTCTTCTTTGTAAAAAAATTTTCAACTGTCTTTTCACTTTAGACAATCAATCCTTTTTTCATATTTCCCTGCATCATAGATATTTTTAACTCTTAACATTCCAAAAACAACTCAACAATCTTATAAACAAGACCATCCTTTGCTCTTACAATTACGAAAAGAGTCATCATCCTCTTGAATGAAGTTTCTCAATCCCGTGCAAGAGCAACGACAGGATCAAGCCGTGAAGCTTTTCGTGCAGGAAAAAAACCAAAGCCTACCCCAATAAAGGCTGCAAAGAGAACAGCTATTATGATTGAACGAACAGTATAAATCAATTGTATAGGAGAATTTCCCAACATAAATATCCCCCCAATAGCAAGTCCAAAGAGAACCCCTAAACTTCCACCAATCAGACAAACCAAAATTGATTCAATTAAAAATTGTTGCAAAATATCACTCTGACGTGCACCAATCGCCATACGTACCCCAATTTCATTAATCCGCTCAGAAACAGTAACAAGCATAATATTCATGACTCCAATTCCGCCCACAATGAGTGAAATTGCTGCAATTGAAGTCACTAAAAGCGTTAAAATATCTGTACTATTCACAATTTTTTTGCGAAACTCTTCCGAATTTTTAATAAAAAAATCTTCTTGCCCATGCCGCATAATTAACAAACGCCGAATCATAGTTTCTGCTAAATGTGAATCAACGTTATCAGCAATTTTAAGAATAATAGCACGAACATCTGTTCTACCAAGAAAGCGCATTTGTACTGCCGTATAAGGCAAATAAATCTGTATTGTATCTGAAACACCGCTATTGTTTTGTGAATCCACAACACCAATGATACGAGCTGGCACATTCCCCACACGTATAATTTTTCCAATAGGATTTTCTTGACTATGGGGAAAAAGAACAGAAAGCGCCTCTTTTTCTATGATCAAATCAACAGCCCGATCACGCACACTTGATTGATCAAATAACCTTCCTTGAATGACTTTCAGCCCCTGTATTTCAAAAAATTGTTCTCCTACACCAACAACAATAGCCTTTGTTTCAATTGCATTATAATACACCATCGAGCTTACCGAAATCTGAGACGTAACACCAGCAACATAAGGCAATTCAGACAGTGCTTCTGCATCTGCCTCTACTAAACTGGTTATTTTTCCCGATTGTGGATCAGAAAAGCTTTTACCTGGCATAATTGTCAAAGTATTGGTCCCGAAACTCTTTAAATTTTCAAGAATCTTTTTCTGGGTACCATTTCCCAAAGCAATCATCGCAACAACTGAAGAAATACCGATAATCATCCCAAGCATTGTTAAAAAAGTCCGCATTCGATGGGCATTCATGGCCAATAAAGCCATAACAAACGCTTCACCAAAACGTCCCATAAAAGCGCGGAAAATTCCCAACTGTTGAGTACTTTTGAAATCACCTTCTTTTTGAAAAGAGTGTTCCTTATTAGGTGTTTTGTTAATTTTTGAAACAGTATCAGAAATAATCTCCCCATCACTGATCTCAATAATACGATCTGCCCTTTCGGCGACCTGCATATCATGCGTTACAATGATAATAGTCCGTCCCTCTTGATGAAGCTCATCTAAAATATGCAAAACTTCTTGACCACTTTTTTTGTCTAAAGCACCGGTTGGTTCATCTGCAAGAATAATATCAGCATCATTCATTAAAGCACGAGCAATTGAAACACGTTGCTGCTGCCCTCCTGAGAGCTGATTGGGATAATGGCCCATCCGATCACGCATTCCTAAACGTGTTAAAAGGCTCTGTGCACGTTGTTTTCTTATTTCTGCTGAACATCCTGCATAAATAGCCGGAATTTCAACATTTCCAAGAGCCGTTAATTCTTTGAGCAAATGATAACGCTGGAAAATAAAACCAAAATGATTGCGTCGCAAAGCTGATAAATCATCTGCTGAAAGCAAAGCCGTATCTTTACCAGCAATCCAATAGCGCCCTGAACTTTGTCGATCCAGACAGCCTAAGATATTCATGAGCGTAGATTTTCCTGAACCTGATGCTCCTACAATTGCAACCATCTCGCCACGCTTAATGGTTAAATTAATGTTTTTTAAAACACGGATCAATGTCTCACCTGCACGAAATTCGCGGACGACATCTTCCAAGACAAGAACAGTATCCTTCGATTCTGTTATCATGTTTTAAGCCCTATTTTCACTCTGTAAATTAGAAGATACGAGCAACCCATCTCGTGCACCAACCACCACCACATCCCCCTCATTAAGCCCAGAAACAATCTCAGCCATCACTTTATTATTGAGTCCGACTGTTACTTGTTTTGTAATCACTTTATCGCGACCAACCAAAAGCTGCACCCATGCTTTACGCTCTTTTGTCTCATTGCGCAAAGCATCACTTGGAACCAACAAGACATTTCGAGCACGCCCTAATATAATATGCACTTGAGCGGTCATATAAGTGCGCAAAAAACGATCTTTATTGTTAACATGCACAAGCCCATTATAATAGATAGCTGATGACGCTAAAGAGCTCGATCCCGACATGTTAGGATTAATACTAATATCGCTACGAATATCTTCAGGAGCAGGTTCTATTGTCTCTAATGATCCCTCATAACGACGTTTTGCGTCTCCTAAAATGGTGAAATAAAGATCTTGTCCTGCATGAACTTTTAAAATATCCGCTTCTGAAATTTGCGCCTTAATTGTCATTTTCGTCAAATCTCCTAAAATAACAATTGTCGGTGCTGACTGAGTTGCATTAATATTTTGTCCTTCTTCGACAACGGTTGCTAAAACTGTTCCTGAAGAAGGCGCTGTTATCTTCGTATAGCTTAAATTCACTTCTGCACTTCTCACATCAATTTGTGCTTGCACAATCTGTTCCTGAAGTTGAGCAATTTGAGCTTCACGTATTTTGACTTGCGTGACTGCATCATCAAAATTAGCACGTGAAACTGCTCGTGCTTCAATCAGTTTATTTTGACGCTCTAAATTTTGTTTTGCCAAAGTGAGATAAGCTTCATGCTCTTTTAAACTCGCATAATAATAGGACAAGACTGCTTTTTTTCTTTTCAGATCATTTTCCTGATCCGTAGGGTCAATCTCTGCTATAAGATCTCCTTCTTCTACAAAATCTCCTGATGAAACACGGACAGAAACCACACGCCCTGTTGCACGCGCACCAATAGCCACCAATCGATAAGGACGCACAATTCCAGAAGCTAAAACCGTTTCTTCAATATCACCACGCGTAACCACTGCTGTCATATAATTTGGTGTATTTTTACTCCCAAATAAAACAAAGAGCATCTTAAAGGCAAAGATGATAATAACCACACTGCAAAATAAAAAAAGCTTTTTGCGTTTTATGGTTGCATATTTTTCCATAAGATATTTCATCATTGTTTCGCCCTCACATGTGAACTGGTAATCTTATCAACGACCTCTGGACGAGATACATCAACGACACCATTCCATCCTCCTCCTAATGCCTTCATCAATACGATATAATGCTTTGCCAAAGTGATAGAGCTATCACTCAATGACATTTGCGAAGAATAGTAGGAACGATAAGCATTGAGTAACTCGAGAAAGCTGGTATTACCACTTTCAAAAAGGTCTTGCGAAAGCTTCAATGAATGTGAATAAGCTGCATTTGCAGCCAATAACTTTTTTAAACGCTGTTGTTCTTTGTACAATCGCACCAATGCATTCTCTACTTCTTCTAAAGCTCCTAACACTGCCGCTCGATAAGCAATAAAAGCTTGATCACGCTGAGCACGCGCTACAGCAATCGAGGCAACCACTTGTCCTCCATTAAAAAAAGGAAAGCGAATATTTGGTCCAAAGGACCAACCAATCGTCGAACCTTTTGCTAATTGACCCACGGATTCTGCTGTTGTAGAAATATTACCTGTTAAGCTTAATGAAGGGTAACGTTCTGCTTCGCGTTGACCAATTCGCGCTGTCGCTTGAGCATATTGACGCTCAGCACGTCGTAAATCTGGACGTGTCAACAAAATATCAGCAGGAATTCCCACAGAGATTGGCCATTTTGGTTTTGGAATCTGTTTCTTTTTAGCGCTTTTTTGCAAAAAATCCTGTAATGCTATAGGCACACGCCCAGTTAAAACAGAAAGACGATGAATACTCATCGATAAATTCACTTCCATCTGTAAAATATCGGCCTCTGTATTGATCATTTGTGCTCGTGCATTTGAATTATCCAGCTCTGAGATGTCCCCAGCTTTCAATTTAGCCTCTATTAATTGCGCTGTTTTTCGCTGCAACGCAGCAATAGAGCGCGCAATCGACAGTTTTTGTTGCCAACCACGCATTTCAACATAATTCGTTGCGATATCTCCTAAAAGAGTAACCATTGTAGCCCGCAGATCCTCTACCGCCGCATCAAGGCCATAACGTGCTGCTTCAACTGCTCTTTTATGTCCCCCAAACAGATCAAGCTCCCAACTTGCATCAAAACCACCACGATATTGACTCAAAGAAGTATCAGACTGACTAGAACCATGAGTGCCGACAATGGAACTTGAAATACTTGGCGAAAGATGTCCAATCGATTGCCCTAAACTAGCCCGCGCTTCACGAACCCGCGCTTTCGCAACCGCAATACTATTATTTGCAGCGATTGCATCATGAATCAACGCATCTAAAATCGGATCATTAAAATTTCGCCACCAACCCGCAAGTGTAGCGGAATGTTCAAGAGTTTGTACAGAAGAATGTTGCCCCCAAATTGCTGGAACAGAAAAAGATGTTTTACGATAATCGGGGCCAACAACACACCCTGGCAGAACAAAAAAAAACAGACAAAAAGGATGCAAAAACCCTTTTGATAGAATCTGTTTTAAATGACTGATCCTCATCCATTCCTCTGCATTCTTCGAGAATTAATCCATTCCTTTTCTTCATTCAATGCTTATTTTAAATTGCCTGAAAAATCAAATAAAGTTTGTACTGGGACATGATCTGAAGGCTGAGGCCATCCCCGTGTATCACGAAAAATTGCAAGTTCTTTAACGAAAGGCACTAAATTTGGTGAAGACCAAATATGGTCAAGCCGTCGACCGCGATCAGAAAGTGCCCAATCACGTGCACGATAACTCCACCAGGTATAAAGTTTAGTAGGAATTGGAAATTTCATCCGCATCAAATCAACCCATCCACCTTCACAACATAAAGCTTGTAAACGCTCTGTCTCAATCGGCGTATGGCTAACAACCTTCAATAATTGCTTATGAGACCAAACATCCTCTGGCAAAGGAGCAATATTAAGATCACCTAACAAAAGAGACTCTAAACCATCTCCCTGATCCGCACGGATAGAAGACATTTCTTCTAAAAAATCGAGTTTATGACGAAATTTTTCATTTTTGTTTACATCAGGTTCATCACCACCAGCAGGAACATAAAAATTATGAATCCGAATTTTTCTCCCATGAAGTTCAATAACAACTGAAAGGTGACGACGATCTTCTTTTTGACAAAAGAAACGCCTTTCAACACTAATAAAAGGCAAACGAGAAATAATCGCCACGCCATGATAAGATTTTTGACCACTCAATGCGATATGCTGATAACCTGCTGCTTCAAAAAATTGACGTGGAAATAAATCATCTGGACATTTTATTTCTTGTAAGCATAACATATCTACAGAAAAAATATCTAAATACTGAAGAACCTGGGAAAGGCGCAAACGAATAGAATTAATATTCCAAGTAGCAATATGAAAAAGCATTAATTGTTATTCCGACTTTGTAGCGTCACAGTATTTTTATGGGGAATGACGAACATATCATCAGAAAATCTAACGTTTGTACGCACATTCATGATTTTAACAGTTGTTTCTAAATTTTGTTGATCAAGAATTGCCCATTGTCGCAACGCATAACTTTGAGAATCAAAGATCATCTTTATTTGCCCTTTTCCAATTGTTTTATCCCGTAAAACAATCATGATTGTTGTCGGATCCTCTCGAAATGCTAACAAATTTTCTGACGATAAATGAATCACATTCCCTAATAAAAATTTCATTGGTGTTTGAGACAACTGGTAAAAGCTCCATGTATTTAAAGCCCGATTGTTAACCCCTACAGATTTACCATCTGAAATAACCTGCAATGGCACGCCTTTGTAACTAAAACGAATTTTCCCTGGACGCTCTAAATAAAATGTTCCTTTTGTCATTTTTCCCTTTGGATTAAATTGAATAAAATCCCCTGTCATCACTTTGATCGCCGCAAAATGATTAATAATATTCTGAGCCCGAGCAAACTGCTTTGCTGACTGCGAAAAAGCAGGACTACTCAACAGAAAAAATAACAAAATAAGACTAAACGTTCTTCTTAACGTAAAAAAATACACCCTCATACATCATGCTCCTCATGTGCTCACCATACATACTCTATTGATTTTTATATAAGCAATAGATGATAAGAACTTTCTAAAAATATGTTTTAAAAAACTTTATTTAAAAGGGTTCTTCTGAAGCAGGCACCAAAATTTCTCGTTTTCCTGCATGGTTAGCTGGGCTAATAATTCCTTCTTCTTCCATCCTCTCAATTAATGAAGCAGCACGATTATAGCCAATACCCAAACGGCGCTGAATATAAGAAGTTGAAGCTTTACGATCACGCAGAACCACCATCACAGCCTTTCTATAAGGCTCATCTTCTAAGGAAGAAACAGATGAAACACCACTTTCACGATCTGCAACTTCTTGTGTAATAGTCTCCAAATAATCAGGCATTGCTTGGTCTTTCAGGTGCGCAACAACCTGTTCAACTTCATCATCTGCAACAAAAGCTCCATGAATACGTTGAATACGTCCTCCTCCCATCATGAACAGCATATCCCCTTGCCCTAATAATTGTTCAGCTCCTTGTTCCCCCAAAATTGTCCGACTATCAATTTTTGAACTTACAGCAAAAGAAATGCGTGTAGGAAAATTTGCTTTAATTGTTCCTGTAATAACATCGACTGAAGGACGTTGTGTTGCCATAATAACATGAATACCAGCAGCACGTGCCATTTGCGCTAAACGTTGAACAGCGCCTTCAATCTCCTTACCAGCAACCATCATGAGATCTGCCATTTCATCAATAATAACAACAATATAAGGTAAAGGATTTAAATCGAGGGTCTCTGTTTCATATAAGGGCTCACCGGTCTTATGATCAAATCCAACTTGAACCGTCCGTGTTAATACTTCACCCTGTTTTTTTGCTTCTTTTAAGCGAGCATTAAATCCATCAATATTGCGAACATTGACTTTTGACATTTTGCTGTAGCGCTCTTCCATTTCACGAACAGCCCATTTAAGAGCAATGACTGCTTTTTTAGGATCTGTCACCACGGGCGTCAATAAATGAGGAATGCCGTCATAAATCGAAAGCTCGAGCATTTTAGGATCAACCATGATTAAGCGACATTGTTCAGGTGTTAAACGATAAAGAAGAGACAAAATCATTGTATTAATAGCAACAGATTTACCTGATCCTGTCGTGCCTGCCACTAAAAGATGAGGCATCTTCGTTAAATCTGCAACAATTGTTTCACCGCCTATGGTTTTACCCAAAGCAAGCCCTAATTTTGCTTCAGTCCCAAAAAATTCCCGCGCCTGTAAAATTTCTCGCAAATAGACTATTTCACGAGATGCATTGGGTAATTCTATTCCAATAACATTCCGTCCTGGAACAACAGCAACACGCGCTGAAATAGAACGCATAGAGCGAGCAATATCATCTGCTAGCCCAATAATACGAGAAGATTTAATACCAGCAGCCGGCTCAAATTCATACAAGGTTACAACTGGACCAGGACGTGCATCAATAATTTCTCCCTTAACCCCAAAATCTAATAAAATATTTTTCAGTTCCTGAGAATTGGCTCTTAAAGTAGCAGGGGAAAGACGCATATTTTTTACTGCTGATGAAGGAATAGCAAGATAATCTAGCCGTGGAAGAGTAAAACGATATTTTGAACGCGCTTTTGAAGTCTTTACCACGAAGTTATCAGAAGCAGAAAGAGCTGTATTTTGGAAATCCTGAAATTCTGTTTTTTCATCAAAAAAAACCGGCTCAATTCGATCAAATGAATTTTCTATTTTTCTAAACCACCTCATAAACGAAAAAAAACGCTCAAAACGGGCTTGTAAAAAATAAAGAAAATGCAAAACTGCTCCAAAAGCTGTAGAGAAGAAACCACTATGGAGTTCATTATGAGAATATTCTTCATTTTCTAATGTCTCAAAAACTGGATCCACACGAACTGATTCGCTTTCACTTGTATCGGTCTGACGTCGCCACACTACATTGCCAGCAAAAGTAGCCACTACAAAACTGGCAAATGCCAAAGCAATACCCCACAACACACTCTCTATAGATGAAGAAAAAGAAAATAAAAAAGAAATAACATTTAAAATCTTATCTCCCCAAACTCCTCCAAAACCAATCGGCAATGGCCAATTTGTAAAAGATGCAAAAGGGGTCATTAAAGCAAATGCAGTTGTAAACGAAATTATTGAAACCAACCATAAAAAAAGACGAAACAGAAAATTATGAATTCTTTTTTGTGCAAGTAACAAAAGTGACCAAAAGAATGGAGGCAACAAAATACCAAGACTTGCCAAACCAAAAAGTTGCATAGCAAGATCTGAAAAAACTGCACCAGGCCATCCCATAAGATTTGTGATCTCATTAGAACTAGCATAAGTCAATGATGGATCTACAAAATTCCATGTTGCTAAAGCTAAGATACAAAAAATCAAAAGCCCTAGAAGACCAAACCCAATCAAAACCCCTATTTGTTGCAAAAACATTTCAATAAAATGCGAATTTTGATATTCTGGTTTTTTTGGCAAATCATAAAGAGAGGAACCCCGATGCATTCATCAATCCCGAACGTAAGATTCTTAAAGCAAGAATTATATCTAAAATTTGTAACATAAAAAATATTAATACAGTTTTAACCAATATAATAACAACAATTTCTCTTTAAGACTGCACAAAAAATGATAATAAGATCAATATCCATATCATTTAAGATGAAATAACTGCCAAAAGTGAAAGAAACAACGTGACTTCTTACACCGATCAAACAATAAAACAATGTGACCTTCTTATTGCAGGCGGTGGAGTTGTTGGCTTGACTCTTGCTGTAGCTCTCAAACAGGCTGCCCCTGAACTGAAAATAAATGTTGTGGATGCCACTTCCCAAAGCAGCACATCTCCCAAAAATACACAAGCATTTGCTCTTTCTGCCGCTTCTATTCGTATGCTTGAACAACTACAGTGCTGGAAACATATCAAACCTTACGCTCAACCTATCCATTCAATAACCATCACTGACGCACGTCTCAATGATCCAATCAAACCAATTTTTTTAACCTTTGAAAGAGATATAACACCCAAAGAACCCTTTGCAAGTATGGTTGAAAATAAAAGGCTCATCAGTGCATTAAAAAAACGTGCAAAAGATTTGCATATCTCTTTTATCGAAAAAACCACTGTCGTTCATTTTCATCAAGAGAAGCAACATACAACCGTTACCTTAAGTAATAAAGAAACTTGGCAAACAAAATTGCTGGTTGCAGCGAATGGAGCACACTCTATATTACGAGAAAAAGCCGATCTTAAAAGCTTTGCTCATTTTTATCCACAAACAGCAATCACATGCATTATCGAACATGAAAAAGCCCATCATGGCCGAGCAATTCAACATTTCTTCCCTGCTGGACCTTTTGCTCTCCTGCCTCTCAAAGGCAACCGATTAGCTATCGTATGGAATGAAAAACATCACACCGCCCAATCTTATCTTAAAGCAGACGCTTTAATTTTTGAAGCAGAGATAGAAAAACGTATTGGTCATCAATTTGGAAAACTTTCTTGGAATGGTGAACGCCAAGCATTTCCCCTCGTTCTTTCCTTAACAAATCAATGCATCAAACCTCGTTTTGCTCTCATAGGAGATGCCGCCCACACAGTCCACCCTATTGCAGGACAAGGCCTTAATCTAGGACTCCGTGATAGTGCCGCTTTAGCTGAAGTCATCATCGAAACAGCACGATTGGGCCTCGATATCGGATCAATGACAGCTCTCGAACGCTATCAAAGTTGGCGACGTTTTGAAACTGTACGAATGTCTCTTAGTAATGACTGGCTCAACAGACTTTTTTCGAATGATATCTTACTCCTACGCCTCTTTCGCGATGTTGGCCTTGGACTTATTAATCAAATGCCAAAAATAAAAAAATATCTTATGCAAGAAGCTTCTGGACTCACCTCCAACGCACCACGCCTTCTCCGTGGACTTCCACTCTAACAACGAAAATAAACGCCTTCAATCTCCTGTATATCAACAACAAATAAGGAGTGATATAATAACACTCTCCTGCAAGCAACTATAACCACTCTGCAAAAAGTAAACATACAGAAAAGACTTTATACTTAAGCCGCGTCTACTTCATTTACCTTCAAAATACACATATACGAACCGGCAATGAGTCTGTACTTATTTTCTATTTTAGCTGGTAAATTTTCAAAGACGTCGTTCAACCATAAGCTTTTTAATTTCAGCAATCGCCTTAGCTGGATTTAAACCTTTCGGACAAGTTTGCGCACAATTCATAATCGTGTGGCACCGATAAAGCCGAAAAGGATCTTCTAAATTATCAAGGCGCTCACCGCTCATTTCATCACGAGAATCAACAATCCAGCGATAAGCCTGGAGTAAAACAGCAGGCCCCAAATAACGATCACCATTCCACCAATAACTTGGGCACGACGTTTGACAGCATGCACAAAGGATACACTCATAAAGACCATCAATTTTCTGACGATCAGAATAGCTTTGTAACCATTCTTTTGCAGGCTTAGGAGAAACAGTTTTCAGCCAAGGCTCAATAGCGCGATGTTGCGCATAAAAACGCTTTAAATCAGGAACCAAATCTTTTACAATAGGCATAGAAGGAAGTGGATACACTTTAATTGGATGTTTTACATCATCCATTCCTTTAGTACAAGCCAATGTATTGGTGCCATCAATATTCATCGCACATGAACCACAAATGCCCTCACGGCATGACCGACGAAGTGTTAAAGTTGGATCAATATGATTTTTAATAAATAAAAGCCCATCAAGAATCATCGGGCCACACAGTGAACGATCCACGTAATAAGTATCAAGATGCGGATTCTTCTCATCATCAGGTGACCAACGATAAATATGAAATTCTGTTAAATGCGTAGCACCTTCAGGTTTAGGCCAAACTTTTCCAGCTTTAACTTGAGAATTTTTGGGAAGCCTAATTTGTACCATAACTCACTTTCCCCTTAATAAACACGCTTTTTAGGCATAATACGCTTTAAATCTATACCACCATCCTCTTCAAACGTTAATGGATCAACATGAACAGGACGATACGATAATGTCACCTTTCCATCTTGAGACAGATGCGAAAGTGTATGACGACGCCAATTTTTATCATCACGCTCTGGATAATCTTCTCGTGCATGAGCACCACGACTTTCCAAACGAGCAGCTGCAGAATAAACAGTCGTAATTGCATTCGCCATCAAATTTTCAAGCTCTAATGTTTCTACCAAATCAGAATTCCAAATAAGTGAGCGATCTGTTACTTTAAGGTCAGAAAGTTCATCCCAAATTTTACTGATCCGTTGACATCCTTGTTCTAAAGAATCTGCTGTACGGAATACCGCAGCATCCTCTTGCATCGCACGCTGCATTTTTTCACGCAGCATAGCTGTTGGAACCTGCCCTTGAGCAAAACGTAAACGGTCAAAACGTGCCATAATTGCATCAACTGCGGCTTCATTAAGCGCTGGGATTTCTGCATCGCGATCTATGACTTCTCCTGCACGAATTGCAGCAGCACGTCCAAAAACGACTAAATCAATCAATGAATTTGATCCCAAACGATTAGCCCCATGAACAGATGCACATCCTGCCTCACCCACAGCCATCAAACCTGGTTGAACACGATCAGGAGAATCAAGGGTTGGATTTAAAACTTCTCCATAATAATTGGTAGGAATACCACCCATATTATAATGAACTGTTGGCAAAACAGGAATTGGCTCTTTGGTCAAATCAACCCCTGCAAAAATTCGAGCTGATTCAGAAATCCCGGGTAAACGCTCATGCAATATAGCTGGATCGATATGATTAAGGACTAAATGAATATGATCTTTTTTCGCACCAACACCACGCCCTTCCCGAATTTCAAGTGTGATACAACGTGAAACCAAATCGCGCGACGCCAAATCCTTAAAAGATGGTGCATAACGTTCCATAAAGCGCTCACCTTCAGAATTCACTAAATAGCCACCTTCACCACGTGCACCTTCTGTAATTAAGCAACCAGAACCATAAATCCCCGTAGGATGAAATTGAACAAATTCCATATCCTGAAGCGGTAACCCAGCCCGAGCAATCATCCCGCCACCATCACCTGTACATGTATGCGCTGATGTTGCTGAAAAATAAGCCCGCCCATAACCGCCAGTGGCAAGAACAACCATCTTCGCAGAAAAACGATGAATTGTACCATCATCAAGATTCCAAGCGACAACACCTGTACACACACCATCTGTCATGATCAAATCAAGGGCAAAATATTCAACAAAAAACTGTGCATTATGCTTAAGGCTTTGCCCATAAAGCGTATGCAAAATTGCATGTCCAGTACGATCAGCTGCAGCACAAGTACGTTGAACTGGTGGGCCTTCACCAAACTCTGTGGTATGACCACCAAAAGGACGTTGATAAATTTTCCCTTCTTGTGTACGCGAAAAAGGAACCCCATAATGTTCTAATTCATAAACAGCTGCCGGTGCATTTCGCACTAAATATTCCATAGCATCGGTATCGCCAAGCCAATCAGATCCTTTCACCGTATCATATAAATGCCATTGCCAATTATCAGGCCCCATATTCGACAAGGATGCCGCAATGCCGCCTTGCGCTGCAACTGTATGTGATCGCGTTGGAAAAACTTTTGTAATACATGCTGTTCTTAATCCTTGCTCAGCCATACCAAGGGTCGCACGTAAACCAGCTCCCCCAGCACCAACAACCACAACATCAAATTTATGATCGACATAGTTATAGGCAGCACGCCCCACTCTAGCACCTAGAGATGATATTGCTCTCACCATATTTTCAAGCCCCTAATGCGATTTTCAAAAGAGCAAACATCATTATACTGCCCAGAATAAAACAAAATAAAATATTCAATACAAAAAAGAATATTCGCATACCTTCATGTGGAATATAATCTTCAATAACGACCTGCATCCCCAATTTCATGTAATAAAGACTTGAAAAAATCATCAACCCCATCCAAACTGTAACCATAGGATGGGAAAGTCTCGCATGAACAACACTGTAATCTTTTCCCACGCATGACATAACGAGAATAATAAAAAGTGTCCAAAGAAGCACATTAGCAAAACTGACCAGATTCTCTAACCAAAAATGCTCTGTTCCTGTATGCGCACTGCCGAAGCCACGTACTTTTCCAAGTTCTGTTCGCAAATCTTTTTTCATTTTTTCTACCCCTGACTAAACAACGCCGTACCCAATGACCCAAAGTGCAATCGTGACAATAAGAGAAATAAAAACTGTAGCCCAAGCAGTTGAGGTCGCTTTTTCTTTTGCTAAATAACGAGGATTCAGATTCCAAACAATATGGCGAACACATCCAACGATATGATGAACTCCAGCTAATGTATAAAAAAACAAAAAACAAAGCCCAGGAAAAGATCCATAAATCTTGTTAACCATTTTAAATGTATCAGCACCACAAGCAATTGAAACTAACCAAAGAGCCAAAAAACACATTCCAAAATAAAGCACTATACCAGTAATACGATGTGCTATCGAAATTGCCATAGTAATTGACCAGCGATAAACGCTTAAGTGAGGAGAACGAGGGCGATCTTTTGTTGTGGTTGTCTCTATCATAAAACATCCTGACCTGGCTTTCACTGCAACCTTATCATTACGAGAAAATCCACGCAAAGTGATTCAGTGCACAATCATTTCAACTTGTTCAGTCCTAAGGGACTAACATTACAGGCCGGTTATTAAAATGACGGATTAAAGGTCGCGCATAAAAAAACCGATTTGTTATATAGCCATAGACCATAAAACTTCCTCTGTTTAGTACAATTTTATCTTCACGTCAAAGGTTTAACATTATTTCTTAAATATAAACATATTTTTTACATATCTTTCACTCTACTTTTCCTTAAGATCAGCGGATCTATTCTATAATGATTATGATTGTGACTCTTTATAAAAAAGATAGTGTTAATTTTTTAAGTTTTATGACAAATCAGCCGTTCTTTATAATTCAATCTTGAACATTTACACCTCTACCAACTTCATTGCGTGAAAACTTATAAGATCCTTCACTTACTATATGCATCATACACTCTTCTAAAGAGCTTAAGTTTAAATAACCGTCGCCGAAAATATCAAAATTTTTCCTATCCTAAGATACTCTCTCATCAAAAATTCTATTCTCACAAAATATATTCTTCTGTAAATGTTCTTTATTTATGAGAAAAATTAATAATAAAAAACAAAAGAGACATTAAAAATTTTATTATAATTCTTTTAAAAATGGATATTTTATTCCTTTTTTGTTTTAATTATTACAATAAAAAAGCAGCCTTAAAGCTGCATTTTTTAATAAATCTCATTCATATAATTTATTGAGTAATTCATTCTGAGACATTTGTAACATTGTCTACAACAGCGCTCTCTTCTGTTTCTTTTGCACTTTTTGCATCTTTTTTATGGTACTCTCTCTTTTCAGCAATACGTGCTGCTTTTCCTCTGAGACCACGTAGGTAGTAAAGCTTCGCACGACGAACTTTACCCCGACGAACAAGCTCAACCCCTTCAATTAGAGGGGAATAAACTGGAAACACACGCTCAACCCCTTCGCCATAAGAAATTTTACGGACTGTAAAAGTTTCATTTACACCACCCCCTGAACGAGCGATACAAATCCCTTCATAGGCCTGAATACGCGTTCGTGTACCTTCTGTCACACGAACCATCACACGCACTGTATCACCAACCTGAAATACAGGCAGTTGACGTTTTGCTTCAATTTTTGCGCACTGTTCAGCCTCAAGCTGTGCTATAATGTTCATCTTTTTATCCTTCGCGTTCTTTTCGAACAGTTAGAGCGCTTAAAACTCTCACCAAAAAAATTTTAAATACTCTTTAGGCTACGTTGAATATAGAAAGCGAATAAACCATCTTTTAATTTTGGGATACACACTTAAAATTTAGAATATACAGAAAATTTCTTTGAAGAAAACTACGCTAACAGTATATTATTTTTTGAGATGAATCAAGCTTTCTGATGTTTTTTCTTATAAAGAGCATAAAGATCAGGTCGACGTTGATGCGTGAGCAATTCAGCTTGTTCTCGCCGCCAATTAGCAATAGCTTTATGATGACCCGATGTTAAAACCGATGGAATGCTTCGTCCTTCAAAAACAAGAGGGCGTGTATATTGTGGATATTCAAGTAAACCATTTTCAAAACTTTCACACTCTACAGAAATCTTATTCCCTATCACACCGGGTAAAAGCCGTATAATTGCATCCAACACAACAAGGGAAGCAACTTCTCCTCCTGAAAGAATATAATCACCAATAGAAATTTCTTTTAATTGCCGTGCTTCAATGATACGCTCATCCACCCCCTCAAAACGCCCACAAATCAGTGTCACCCCTGACCCAACTGCTAAAGAACGTGCATAAGCTTGATCAAAAGATTGCCCACGTGGACTGAGTAATAATCTTGGTGTATCCAATGGACAACTATCAATTGCCGCTGCTAATACATCAGCACGCATGACCATACCTGCACCACCACCAGCTGGTGTATCATCAACACTATGGTGTTTATCTAAAGTAAAATCTCGAATTTGCACTGTTTCCAGCGACCATATTCCTTGCTTTAAAGCCCGTCCTGCTAAAGAATATCCTAAAATTCCTGGAAACATTTCAGGATAAAGTGTTAAAATACGCGCATGAAATCCCATATTGATAACTCTTCATCCCTTCATTTAATTTACGCACATTACTTATGCATATTACTCTTGATCATGAAACAAACCAGCAGCTATTGGATCCACAATAAGAAAACCAGAAGCAACACAAATTTCGGGGACAGCAGCTTTGCTAAAGGAAATAAGAACCTTTTTACCAGAAACCAACTGTATTTCAATTAAATCACCAGCGCCAAAATTAAAGAAACCACTTACCTTACCTAGAAATTGTTTGGCACAATTATAAACACAAAGGCCAATCAAATCTATTTGATAAAATTCATCTTCATCCAAATCATCAGCCAATTGATTTCTTTCAACATAAAGTTTGATTCCCCTTAAAGATTCTGCAGCACTCCGTTCTTCTATTCCTTTAAAATGTATAATTGCATTATTCTTTTGCATACGAAAGCTAACAACTTCATAAGAACGTTCTGTTTCATCATAAAAAACACTATAGCTCTTTAAACTCTCAGGGTTAGAACTCAATACTTTAACAACAACATCCCCCTTAATTCCATGCGCCGCACCAATAATGGCAAGATATACTTTCTTTTTCATACTTTTTCCATTACACTTCCTATAATTAAATTTTTTTATTTAAAAAAGAAAGAATCATTATAAACTTAAAGTACTTAATTCATCCTGTAACTCGCATTCGATATTGTTGCCACATAAAATCTTCTAAAAAGGCTCATTTTGGTAACAAAATAGAAATTAATCATAAGGAGAAAATATTATGGCAAATGTCATGCTCTTTTACAAAAATGTGACTCCACTGAACAAAATCACTCATAAAAATCTTAAATTCAGCCCATTAAACGATATGTCTTTTGCACAGGATACCCATTGGATTCCTTTAGCCAGTGCTGAATATTTTCAAGCCGCTATAGATTATCCCATCCTATTTATGAGTGCGGAAGATGAGCAGAAAAAACGCCATTATACGTCCGTTGCACTCGTAGGCCTTTCTAATAACGATAATGATTACATTACTTCTGATAAACAGTGGAAAAAAGATACTTATATTCCTGCTTTTGTCCGTCGCTATCCTTTTGTTCTTGCAAAAATGCAAAATGAAAAAGAATTTTCTGTTTGCTTTGATCAACAATCAGGTATGTTTAATGAAGTTTCAGGGAAAGATCTTTTCAATTCAGATGGATCTATTTCGCCCTTTATGGAAGAATGTATTAATTTTCTTGAAAGTTTTAAAATCAGTATGGAAAAAACCGCTGAATTTATCGAGACCCTTGTAGAAATGGACCTTTTATGTCAAAAATCAATCAATGTGAAAAATGACAGAGGTGTATCAGCGCAATTAGAAGATTTCTGGATGGTTGATGAAGAAAAATTCAATAAATTATTTGCTCATCAACTTGCTAAATTGCATAAAAATGGTTTTCTTGGATGGATTTTTGCGCATCTTATGTCAATGAATAACCTTTTAAAGATTCTTTCTGTAAAAAGTGAAAATCAACTCACTCATGAAGAGTTAAAAAAACAAAACAGTCAAGAAAATGAAACAAAAACTAAGAAAAAGAAAAGCGCTCTTAACTAAAAATGCTCTTCGAATATGACAGTATAAATGAAAAAATTCCTCTAGTTCCAGCTGATCATACCCTCCTCATTGCGAGAAAGAATTGGCTGGATCATCTCACACAAACACGTCGAATGGCTCTTCATACGGCCGTTGCTTATGAGCGTGATACAAGGCAGTTTTTATTTTTTCTTTGTCAACATTTAGGATATCAACCAACTCTCGACGATCTTGCTGATTTGCGTGTAGCTGATTTGCGTGCTTATTTAGCTTATCGTCGAACACAAAACATAAGTGCTCGCTCCTTAAGCCGAAACATGGCAAGTTTACGCTCTTTTTTTAACTATTTATCCCGGGAAAAACTTGTTAATGTTCCTGCCGCAAAACTTGTACGAACACCAAAACATCCAAAATCATTACCAAAACCTTTGACCATAGAATCAGCACTCCGTATAGTCAAAGAAGAAAATCAACAAGAAACTGAACCCTGGATTATTGCTCGTAATACCGCTATTTTGATTCTTCTTTATGGTTGTGGAATGCGGATATCAGAAGCCTTAGCACTCACTCCAGAGCAATTTGCTGATCCCAGTATAAAAAGCTTATCTGTCAATGGAAAAGGAGGAAAAACACGTCTTATCCCACTGATTCCAATTGTCCATAAAGCGATAGAGAATTACCTAAAATGCTGTCCTTATCCTTTAGTAAACACTCAGCCAATATTCCTTGGTGTCCGGGGAAAACCTTTACAACCCGCTATTATTCAACGAACTGTCCAAAACCTACGAGCGCGTCTTGGCTTACCAGAAACAACCACACCACACGCATTACGCCATTCTTTTGCTACCCATCTTTTATCACGGGGAGGAGATTTGCGCACTATCCAAGAACTTCTCGGCCATGCCTGCCTATCCACAACACAAATCTATACCCATATTGATACAAATCATTTATTAGAAATCTATCAAAAAGCACATCCCCGTGCCTAAAAACTTTTGAATTGAGAAAAACATGTTAAACACTTTCAATCTCAAGCGCTAAAGCATGAATGTTTGTTGCCAACTCTTGCTCCAAAACTTTATAAATAGCCCGATGTATTTCTACCCGTTTCATACCAGAAAAAGAAGAAGAAAGCATTTTCACACGGAAATGTGTTTCCCCCTTACCATCAAAAGCATGTTCTTCGTGAGGATGACCTACATGAAGATGGCTTTCATTAATTATTTCAAGCTTTTGCGGCAAAAAAGCATCACGCAGTTTTGTTTCAATTGTTGTATAAACCGTACAAGACATTTTTTTTCCTTCACAAAAACGGATATTGTAACTAATTTTTTAAGACAATATTTAATAAAATTAAATGTGGAAAGAAATTTTTTACAAGTCAATTCTTATCAAAAAGATCGATCTTGCATAAGGCAAAAATATGACAACAACATCTAAATTATTCGACTCAATTCGTATTAGCTCAAACAAAAAAAAACAGAGTCAATTACAAATACAACAATGCCAATGGGAAGGGTGCGAAAAAGCAGGATCGCACAAAGCACCAGCAGGACGCAATCACGAAGGTCAATATCTCTATTTTTGTATTGAACACATCCGTGCTTATAATAAAAATTTTAATTATTTCTCAGGTCTCAGCGATGAAGACATTGCGAAGTTTCAAAAAGATGCTCTTACAGGGCATCGTCCAACATGGTCTGCAGGTAATAATAGCACGGTTAAAAAAACAGCTTCCGATTACGCAAAAATTCGATCTGGAACCGCTGCTTACCAAAATCGTGTGCGTAATCCATTTAAACTTTTTACCCAACGACACTCAAAGACTACGGATACACGAAAACTAAAACCTTTGGAAGCTAAAGCTTTTGATACTTTGGGCTTACAAGAAAATGCTTCAGCCGAAGATATCAAAACAAAATATAAGGAGCTTGTTAAAAAACATCACCCTGATGCTAATGGTGGGAATCGTTCTTCAGAAGAACGCTTTCGTAACGTGCTCCATGCCTATAATTTACTGAAAAAATCTGGTAGATGTTAAAATCTATATTCAAATACTCCATTCTATTGTTCAATGATTAAACATTTAAGATTTTTGAAAAACGATCATGCAACACAGCATCTCCTTCACAGCCAATCTCTTTTGCCATTAGAGCATTTGCATAAGTGGTCCATGTTCTATAGTGTTTGACAACAAAATAATAAACAGCGGATATCTTCCTCAAAAATGATGACAAAAACAAATCTTACAGTCTCAAATATGCCTGACACAACAGTCTGGGCAAAGGATGTATTCAATATTGATACTGAAATGAAAGTGCCTGCTTTTAGCACAAAAAGCTCTCATGTTCCTGATTTAGATCCCGATTATCTTTTTGATCAACAAACAACTTTAGCACTTTTAGCAGGTTTTGCTTTTAACCGACGTGTTATGATATCTGGCTATCATGGTACAGGAAAATCAACGCATATTGAACAAGTTGCTGCACGTCTTAATTGGCCTTGTATTCGAATTAATCTTGATGGACATATTAGTCGCATTGACTTAATCGGAAAAGATGCCATTGTCTTGAAAGATGGCTTGCAAATCACCGAATTTAAAGATGGTATTCTGCCATGGGCTTATCAAAATAATATTGCCCTTATTTTCGATGAATATGACGCAGGACGGCCAGATGTTATGTTTGTCATCCAGCGAGTACTTGAATCCTCTGGGCGCCTCAGTTTGCTTGATCAAAACCGTGTTATTACTCCTCATCCAGCATTTCGACTTTTTGCAACAGCAAATACTATTGGTCTTGGCGATACAACGGGACTGTATCATGGCACCCAACAAATCAATCAAGCGCAAATGGATCGTTGGTCAATTGTAACAATATTAAATTATTTACCCCACGATAAAGAAGTTGATATCATTTGTTCGAAAGTCAAACATTTCCAAACCACTGAGGGTAAAAAAACCATCTCACAAATGGTACATGTTGCTGATATGGTGCGCAAAGCTTTCATGAATGGAGATATTTCTACAGTTATGAGCCCGCGTACCGTTATAACTTGGGCAGAAAATACCACAATTTTTCAAAATATTGGTTTTGCTTTCCGTTTAACTTTTCTCAATAAATGTGATGAACTTGAACGAACAACTGTTGCAGAATTTTACCAACGTGCCTTTGGAAATGAGCTTCCTGAATCACTGATTCATCATGTCTTGCCTTAAGGAATGCGTCAATTATGGCTGCAAAAGAAGGTGATAATAGCAAAAATTCAGCAAAACATTCTTCTAAGAGCCACTTTGATATTGAAACTTTTAAAAGAGCTACATCTACTTGTATTCGCGCCATTGCTAACACACGCGAACTTAACGTTATGTTTAGTCATAACAAGCCATCCCTAAGCAAGAATTGTGCACGTTTACCAGAATTACCTCAACAAATAACCGATAAAGATATAGCTGTTACTCGTGGATTAAGCGATTCTATAGCACTCCGCAAAGCATGGCATGATAGCCATATTCACACCCAATTTGCCCCGATAGAACCAGAAGCACGAGCGATCTTTGATGCACTTGAACAAACACGTATTGAAGCAATTGGCACTTTAACAATGAAAGGAATCGCACAAAATCTTGATATAATGCTTGCTGATAAATATCAAAAAGCCTGTTATCAGAGGATAAGGAATCAAAATGAAGCTCCTTTTCAAGAAGCGATTGCGCTTTTATTGCGTGAAAAAATAACAAAACGCTCTCCCCCAAAAGAAGCCGGACTTGTCTTGGAACTATGGCGTCAATCCATAGAAAAAAAAGTCGCAACAGAATTACATGAGCTAACACTTCATGTTTATAACCAAAATGTTTTCGCACAAATAGCACGTCAAATGCTCGTAGCCCTTGAAATGGCGAATCCATTAAAAATAAACCCTAAGAATCGCACTTCTAAAAAACAGAGACAGAACCACGATACACAAAATCAAACAGAAGAAGAAACTATAAACGAAAAAAAATCTCAAAGTGAAAAACAAAAAACAACCGAACAAAGTAATGATGCACAAAATAAAGGCAAAGAAAAAACTATTCAGTCAAATGATAATGATACACCTCAAAATGAACAAGAAAATTCTCAACAAAATAAATTCAGCAAATCAAAATACTTTCTTCATGCTTCTCAGAAAATGGAAAATTTGGCTGATTATAAAATTTTTACCCATGAATTTGATGCTATTTTGGATGCGACTCATTTTTGTTCTGTAACAGAATTAGATCATTTACGTCATTATCTTGATCAACAATTAAATCATCTCCAAAACATTGTTGGACGCTTAGCAAACCGACTCCAACGCCGCCTCATGGCACAACAAAATCGTTTTTGGAACTTTGACCTAGAAGAAGGTTATCTTGATACAACACGCCTTCCACGCCTTATTATTGATCCAATGCAACCGCCTTCTTTTAAAATGGAATGTGAAACACAATTTCGTGATACTGTTGTTTCACTGCTTATTGATAATTCAGGTTCCATGCGAGAACGCCCCATTACTGTTGCAGCAACTTGTGCTGATATTTTAGCACAAACTCTTGAACGTTGTGGAGTTAAAGTAGAAATTCTAGGCTTTACCACAAAAGCATGGAAAGGAGGACAATCGCGCGAAAAATGGATTCATCAAAATAAACCCTCTCATCCAGGGCGTCTAAATGACTTGTGTCATATCATTTATAAAAGCGCTGATACACCATGGCGCCGTGCTCGACGCAATTTAGGATTAATGCTGCAAGAAGGATTACTGAAAGAAAATATTGATGGAGAAGCCCTTATTTGGGCGCATCAGCGCTTGATCTCACGCCATGAACATCGTCGAATATTGATCGTTATTTCTGATGGTGCTCCTGTTGACGATTCAACTCTTTCTGTTAACCCCAGTAATTATCTAGATAAACATTTGCGCGCTGTGATACAAGAAATCCAAGCAAATTCCCCTATAGAACTTATCGCTATCGGTATCGGCCATGATGTAACACGTTATTACCAACGCGCTGTAACAATCATCAACGCTGAAGAGTTAGCAAATGCCATAACAAAACAGCTTACAGCACTCTTTAAAGAAAATCTGAAGAGATAAAGACCCAATCAACCACCGATCTTATATAAATATTGTTACACATCATCTTGTGCCAAGAATAGAATAAAAATCTTTCTATTTCAGCAGTATAATATAATAAATATCGTTATTGTTGAATAAACAAAAGACATCGTCTCTTCTCAACGCCCTTGATAAAAAGGAGTCCGAAAACTCTTTAAAATTACCCCATAAGGGACAAGCATAAATAGGCTCATAATAATTTTTATTAAAAAATCACCAAAAGCAAGTGAAAACCAAACAGGAATTTCAATACTCATAACACTGATACTGTCAATAATAGAACCATCAGAATAATCAACCAATTGATCGATAAAAGAAAAACTGCTTGCAAAAGCAAGAGAAAAAAACAAAATTGTATCTAAAGCTGAACTCACTAATGCTGCTATTAAAGGAGCTTTCCACCATGTTTTACGCCGCAAAGGTGTGAAAACTATTATATCAAGTAATTGCCCAAATAAAAACGCTGTACTAGAAGCAATTGCGAGACGCGGTGTAGCTAATATCCAAGAAATAAAAGCAGCAGAAATAAAACCAACATACACAACACGCCTTGCTGCACCGGGACCATAAAAGCGGTTGGTCAAATCATTAATTAAAAAAGCAAAGGGATATGTGAAAGCTCCATAGGTTAATAGCTCATCCAAACTAAAGAAATTAACAGGATATTGAACCAAAATATTGGAAGCAACTACAGCAATACACATTGCAAAGCTTGCAAAAAAAAGACGACTTTTCTCTTTTTGCGCAGCTAAAGATTTATATGCTGAAGACATTCCTTTAACCTAGAGAATAGAATCAAAATAAAATATTGGGCCTAAATAATTAAACGCTTCCCTCAATGAAAAAACTTTTTATTCTGCAGGAAAATAAAAGAATTAAGCTACTCTTTCAGCTTTTTTTTTCATAATTTGGCGCTTCAATAAACGCCCACGCTGCGACAATTCCTTATCATCAGCTTTAATCAAAAAGTTATCAAGACCACCGCGGTGCTCAACCGAACGCAAAGCATTTGCAGAAATACGCAAACGATAACTCTGTTGAAGCAATTCCGAGATCAATGTCACATTGCAAAGATTTGGTAAAAAACGACGACGGGTTTTATTGTTTGCATGGCTGACATTATTGCCATACTGGACCGCTTTTCCTGTCAATTCGCAGGCACGAGACATAGATTTCACCTTTAAATTTAAGAAATTCCAAACTCCAACGCCAGAAAAA
This sequence comes from Bartonella sp. 11B, assembly GCF_002022625.1. NCBI lineage: Bacteria > Pseudomonadati > Pseudomonadota > Alphaproteobacteria > Hyphomicrobiales > Bartonellaceae > Bartonella > Bartonella sp. 11B. The sequence goes on from NZ_CP019783.1 coordinate 166,422, forward strand.
TAAATGGATGCAAACAAAAAATCCACTCATAACCTTGAACGGGCATTATTGGAAAACTGAGTTTTTATAAGTCGTTGGCTATAAAAGGTCAAGTCTTTTAGAAACTTTTTCATTCCTCTATCGGTTATTTTATTATTTTTTTGGTAAAACCCTATAAAATACTTTCTTTTAGCTCTTTTCATATTAAAAGATATTCATTATCATGATGAAAATGGGCCATTCTAAAATAAATCTCCAACGCAAAAACATCCGTCTTTTTTCTGTTCTATTGAGTATTTTATGGGTATTTCTGTTTACTGTCTTTAGTGCATTAGGTGTATGGCAAATACAACGACTAAAATGGAAAACAAATCTTATTACCAGTGCTAATCAACGTGTCCATCTCACACCTATCCAAGCGCCACCTTACAAACAATGGCCAGATATTACTTTTAACAAAGATGAATATCGTCCTGTTACAATCACCGGAAAGCTTCTTACAAACAAAAATATTCTCGTAACCGCTGTTGCACAAAATACCACGGGTTATTGGGTTTTAACTCCTTTAAAAACAACCGATAACACAGTGACCTTTATCAACCGTGGTTTTATTCCTATGGAAGCACGTCATCAATTTGAACAAGAGGAAAAAAACGCTTCGTTTAATAATAATTCTGCACATACTCTAAATCAGATTACGATTACAGGCCTTTTAAGGATGAGTGAAAAAAATGGGGTGTTTCCACGCAAAAACAAACCTGATCAAAATGTATGGCATACGCGCGAACTCCCTGCTATGGCCCAAAAATTAGACCTTTCTCCTGTTGCTCCCTATTTTATTGATGCGCAATCAGAAACAGTGTCACAAGAAAATCTTCCCATTCCTGGCCTTACTGTTGTGCAATTTCACAATAACCACTTAATATATGCAATAACGTGGTTTATTTTAGCCGCTGGTGTTTTAGGGACATCTCTTCTTCTAATACGATATAAAAACTGAAAAAGACACAAAAACTATCCTCCCTTACACACTTAAATGTAAAGACTTCATTCTTATGCTCAAAACCATACCAACACTTCTCGAAAGCAGAACAAATGACAGCTTATTTTTCTGTTTTTCCGTTCTTTCTCCTTACTAAAGAAGAACATAGTACACCCTCTAAACCAGCAGACAATACCGTCTTTACTTTAAAATTGACTGACAACATTATAAATAAAAACAGCGCTCCTTAGAACGCTGAATAATTTCTAAATTTTTATCAAAAATAATATTACAATGATTTACGTGAAGAACGCCATGCAACCAAACTAATATCAGCACGATTAATGCCAAGATCACTAAGCTCATATGTTGAAAGACGACTTAACGCATTAACTGTCCGACGATAACGACGCCATTGGCTGTAAGAACGTAAAATATTCATATTTTTTACCAAACTATTATAGTTAAATTCCTAAACAAGGAAGATAAAACAAATTACAAAAATGAGGAGTGTTATAATTGCATAACTGATTTGCATTTATAACACAGAAGCCTACTCTTCTTATTTTTGAGAATAAAAAATGAAAAAAGACCATAAATTTAGTGGCGAAAATGTCTCACTCCTGTAAAAACCATTGCTAAACCATGCGCATTAGCTGCTGCAATAACTTCTTCATCACGGATCGATCCACCTGGTTGAATAACCGCTGTTGCACCAGCTTCAATCAAAGATAACAAGCCATCTGCAAAAGGGAAAAATGCATCTGATGCGACCACAGATCCCTTCGTTAAAGATTCCGTTAAGCCCATTTTTTGTGCGCTTTCCTCAGCCTTCCGTGCTGCGATTCTTGCTGAATCGATACGACTCATTTGGCCAGCCCCAATCCCAACCGTTGTATTATTTTTTGCATAAACAATAGCATTTGATTTGACGTGTTTAACAACACGACAAGCAAATTTAAGATCACGCATTTCGTCTTGGCTTGGTGCGCGTTTTGTGACTACTTGCAATTCAAAATCATCAACAACTGCATTATCACGTGTTTGCACTAAAAGCCCTCCTGAAAGTGTTTTAGCAACGAGCCCGTTATCACGCGGATCAGGCATTCCTCCTGTTATCAACAAACGAAGATTTTTTTTCTGAGCAATGATTTCGCGTGCAGACATTGTAGCATCAGGAGCAATAATCACTTCAGTGAAAATTTTAACAATCTCTTCTGCACAGGCTTCATCAAGAGGACGATTTAAAGCAATAATACCACCAAATGCTGAGGTATTATCACACGCCAAAGCTTTCAAATAAGCCTCTTTTAAATTCTGCCCTTCTGCAACACCGCAGGGATTAGCATGTTTAATAATAGCAACGGCCGCGCTTTTTTGAGAATCAAATTCTGAGACAAGTTCAAATGCTGCATCGGTATCATTCATATTATTATAAGAAAGTTTTTTGCCTTGCAAAAGTGTCGCAGTAGCAACGCCAAAGCGTTTATCACCAGAGAGATAAAATGCCGCTTGTTGATGTGGATTTTCTCCATAGCGCATCACATTTTCAAGATGACCAGAAAAACTCTGCCAAGACGGAGCTTGAATTTTTAAATCTTTCGCAAACCAAGCCGCTATCGCAGCATCGTAAGCAGCTGTACGCTCATAAGCACGTGTTGCTAATTGACGCCGCAATGAAAAACTTAAACACCCATCCTGTTGTTTTAATTCATCCACAATCAATGCATAATCACAAACTGCTGTTACAACACCAATATAAGCGTGATTTTTAGCAGCTGCACGAATCATCGCCGGTCCACCAATATCAATATTTTCAAGAATTATCTGCGCATCTCCCTCTAACCGAGCAGTTTCTTCAAAGGGATAAAGATTAACCACGAGAAGATCAATTCCGTTGATACCATGTTGTTCCATAGCCGCCTTATGGTCTGGATCGTCTCTTATTCCTAATAAAGCACCATGAACCAAAGGGTGAAGTGTCTTGACGCGTCCATCCATTATTTCTGGAAACCCTGTAATATCAGAAACATCAGTAACAGGTAAACCAGCAGCACTTAACGCTTTGGATGTCCCTCCCGTTGAAATTAATTCAATTCCATAAGCATGCAGCGTTTGCGCAAACTCAATCAAACCAGTTTTATCAGAAACAGAAAGAAGAGCACGACGAACGTGACGAAGATCCACCGTAGAAAATTGTTTTGCAATAACAACCATAATAGAAATCCTAAAATAAAATGGCTAAAATTCAAAAAAAGCCACTATGGACATAGCATAAGCTTTTGCCAAAACATACCCACAGGACATGCAGACAATGCTCCAATCCACAAATAATAGAATTATCTTGGTTGATCTTTCCAAGCGAAGATTATGCTAATCTATGACGTATAAAACGCCAATGAATTTTTCTCTGCAATGCAGTACGAAAATATAAAACAATCTGTTGTGTGCGTTGTGGACCTTTTAAATGAGCAAAATCAATTGAATCTTCGAGAAAAATGTCCGCATCGGGTGACATAAAATGCCACTCCTGCCCACTTTCTACAACTAAGGAAACGCGATTGCCATCATAATAAGCCTCAACCTGCGGATTAAGATGAAACCGAACAGCAACACTATCGTCTTCATTTTGATTGGCTTTATATTTATACCATTGATTTTTCTGCGGTGTAAAAAAATGATCGAAACCTTCAATCATTTCTCCATTTCTAGTTAAAATAAGGCCACGCTCATGCATAAGATTAAAAGGCTTCACATAGCCATCATGGCACGCAATAAAGCCAATTTTTTCTAAATCTTCTATGCGTTGTACTTGAATATTTGTCGGTCCTTTAAGTAAAAGAGAAGCATCATTGTTCCTTTTTTTACGAAAAGCACCCACTGAACAATCATTCACTGTTGCCGTTGAATGTGCTGCTGTCAAACGCCCAAAATGTCGATATTCTGCAGAACCATAAGGATTAACTCCTGTATTAATAATAAAGCGTTTTCCCTGCGAGGACATCTCAAATGACAAACAACCTGAACAGGCATATTCTGCAAAAGAAGCGGGTGGAAATTTTCCCGTATCTGCAAGAACTGTCGTTTGATTAGCCTGTAAACGCTGAAAACCAGAATAACGGGCATAACTAAAAGGGTGCCCAACGGTTTCATCACAATTTAAAATAGTCGATAAACACGCTGGTATAATAGGTCCAACGCCATTAAAACGAGCTACTGTTTGATCTTCATGAATAAAAAATCTCAAAGCAGGCAGCATACGCTCAATAGAATCAATTAAAATACGCGGAGCCGTTTCATTACTGTGCATATACAGATGGCGCAAAGATAATAAATCCGATAATAAATCGAGCAAAATAGCAGGGCTACGGGAAATATGTCCTCCATCAATAAGAACCTGATGCGAAAGTTCATAAACAAGATAAGTTTGTACTTTTTTCTTTGCTGCTGCAGAAACGGGCAAAGCTAAAGATGCAAGTGCTAAAGAAATTGCGGCTTGTAAACGCTGTTCATTTGCTTCCATACAACAAATCAAGATGCGCAAATAGCGAAACTGAAAACCAAGTGAACGTAAAAAACGCTTTTCAAAGCTTTTATTCGCCCCCTCTAATAACATTTGCGAATGGCAAATCCATGAAATGAGGCGCCTTGCCACAACGGCTCCACTCCAAGCAGGCCCTTTTATCTTCTTACTATGATGCTCCAACCAATCTTCTACCAAGGAACGCGCATAAGCTTTTGCCAACTCACTTTGTGCAGCAGTCATATGACGTAACCAATGAAAATCATGCAATGCTTTTTCCCATTGCAATATTGGCGGTACCAATGAAAAAGGAGAAAGAGCACCCGCTTGAACCGTACAACCAGAAAAAGCAAAACGACCATGGTAAAACTCACGCGCTATCATTGGATCAGCGAGATGCAAATCAATTGGATACGCTAAAATCTTTTGTGGACGAAAACCAGAAAATCGCCAACGAAAGAGTGGTCCTGCCCGTAAACGTCGTAGAAAGTGTTGTATGCCATATACAACGGTTGATGTTTTTATCTGAGGAGCAATCTCTGTAATTACCACAACCATATCTCCGTCTACATTTATCCAATACAGCTTCAACTATTTGAGTAAATGAAACGTTAATTAATGTACCTTTCGGAAACGTGCGGCAAAAAAACCATCCATTCCTAAGAATAATTTTTCTTCTGTATTAAAATTTTCATAACAACAATCAGAAGGGATTGTGCGCAAGAAACCCTCCATTGATATCAAATGTGCCATAGCACCCATTTCCTCGGCTAAAATAGGCTCTAAAACAATATCATGACGTATTGCTAAAATTTTCTTAACAAGATCTTCACCCTCTTCTCTTGCTAATGAACAATTAGAAAAAACAATGCATCCATTTTTTTTCACTAAATCAATCGCAGCTAAAAGCAAATCATATTGCACCTCTGCTAATTTGGTGACATCGTCCATTGTTTTTGTCCATAAAATATCTGGATGACGACGTATTGTCCCCGTAGAAGAACAAGGTGTATCAAGAAGAACAGCATCAAAAAGTTGATCAGGATGAAATTGTCTTAAATCACCAAGCCAATAGTGCACTGAAAAATTGAGTCGGTCCATATTTTCCCTTAAACGCTTTAATCGATTGGCTGAAATATCAAGAGCCGTTACATCTGCTCCCTGCAAAGCCAATTGCGCGGTTTTTCCTCCAGGACTCGCGCAAAGATCTGCTACCTTTTTGCCGCACACATTTCCCAACAAACGAGCAGGTAAAGCTGCTGCAACATCTTGAACCCACCAAGCTCCCTCTGCATAACCTGGTAAATCAGCAACAGAATAAGCCGAAGAAATAAGGCGAACTGAACCATTAGGCAAAACAATGCCTCCCAACCGCTTTGCCCAACCAGCACTATCAGATTTCACCGTCAAATCAAGAGGAGGTGTTATACTTTGAATGGCTAAAATTTGATCAGCTTTCTCTGCTCCATATGTCGATACTAAAAGTTGCCCGAACCACATTGGAATAGCTTTAATTGTAGGCGTTTGCATCCGCAAAATAGGCGCCTCACGTGCAAAATTACGTAAGATAGCATTCACTAATCCCGAGAAACGGGGCATCCGCGGATCAATCTTTGCCACACGTACCGCTAAATCAATCGCTGCATGATCGGGAATATCAAGATAAAGAATTTGCGTTATACTAATATGTAAAAGATGATGCAGGGAAAATGCTTGTGCTGGCAAAGGGCGCACTAAAAAGCGTGATAAAGCCACTGTAATCTGGCTTCGATGACGTAATGCCGCTCCCAAAATAGCGCGACACAATAAACGATCACGATATGAAAGCTTTAAATATTGTGGATGACCATACTCATTATCTGTCAAACCAGCAAGAGATGTACGCTTATCAAGTACTGCACCTAACAAACGAACGCACACTTGCCGAACAGCTAACCCAGGCACATCTCTCTCAAACATATGCCCCGCTTTTTTATCTTTCAACACAATGCCTTTATTCTACCTTGTTTCTTTTAATCTTTATGATTAAAACTTCTTCGGATTTTTACGACGAAGCCAAGCAGGACGAGTTTTCGCCTGTAGTAAAACATTTGTCTCTTCATCGCTTAACGGATTATTCTTATCCTTAAAATTGAGATTTTCATAGTCTAAGATATTATTTAACCCTTTCAGATTATTCTCCTCATAGTGCTTGATAATGCCTTGATCAATTGTTGATATATTCATTTCTATGGCTTGTTGTTGCAATGCTGCAATCCGATTTGCCGTCGCTGGGTGTGTAGAAAAAAGGCTATCCGCACCTTCACCACTCAAAGGATTAATAATAAACATATGAGCTGTCGCTGGATGATGTTCCGCCTTTTCATTATAAATCGTATATCCACCCCCTGCAATCTTTCTCAAAGCCGAAGCTAACCATAAAGGATTACCACATATTTCAGCACCTCTCCGATCAGCAGCATATTCACGCGTACGACTAATAGCCATTTGCACCAACATAGCCGCGAAAGGGGCTATCAACATAGCAATAATACCCACAAATGTCCCGGTACCTTGAGAAGACCTTGAAGAATTACGCTGTCCTCCCGTTAATAAAGCAAAATTACCAAGCATTGAAATAGCTCCTGCAATTGTTGCTGTAAGAGTCATCGTTAATGTATCACGATGTTCAATATGCGCGAGTTCATGAGCCATAACTCCAGAAATTTCTTCTGCACTTAACTTTTCCAACAACCCTGTACTAGCAGAAACAGCAGCATTTTGGGGATTACGCCCCGTAGCAAAAGCATTCGGTTGTGCACTATCAATGACATAGACCTTCGGTTGAGGGAGAGAAGCTTTCTGAGCTAATTCACGCACAATATTAAAATAAACTGGTGCAGAATACTGATCAACCTCACGCGCTCCATACATACGCAAAACTATTTTATCTGAATTCCAATAAGAAAAAAAGTTTAAGCCTCCTGCCATTAAAAGCGCAATAAGCATACCCTTACTTCCTCCAATGAGATAACCAAATCCCATAAAAAGGGCAGTCATAAAAGCTAAAAGCATTGCTGTACGCACTCTATTCATAATTAAAACTCCATGATAGAATATTATTATATGATGGGGCTCTCTTGTTATTTCTTCAATGAAATTGAGGTACAAATGAACAAAAAAGACAAAAAAATGAGAACACAAAATACCACTATTCCCCAACACACACCAATTCCCCCTGAAGCACAACGTGCCCTTCAAGAAGCTGAAGAAAGACGTAAATGTGCAACAAATGAAAATCAGCCATTAGAAAACGGCGGACGGGGTGGAAAAGATCCCGCACGTTATGGAGATTGGGAAATAAATGGGCGCGCCATTGACTTTTAAAGCCTTTATTGACTTTAAAAAAACCAAACCATCTTCTAAAGAAAACAAATCTTTTTAAAATAAAACTAACAGTGAAATTTTACATTGTATAAGCTTTTAAGGCTCACATTGTTGATTTACTTCATTCATTATGCTTCTTCTTTTGAAATTGTTTCTGACGCTTCTTCAGCAGCTTGTTTTGCTGCAGCTATACGTTCTTGTGCTTTTTTACCAGGTTCACCTTTATGAGGATTATTACGTGCCGGACGCTTTTTTAAACCAGCGGCATCTAAAAACCGTAGAACACGATCTGTCGGTTGAGCTCCTTGACCAAGCCAATATTGGATACGCTCTTCATTAAGTTTTACACGTTCTCCATCTTTAGGCAACATTGGATTCCAAGCACCAACACGTTCAAGAAAACGTCCATCACGCGGACTCCGTACATCCGCAACAACGATATGATAATAAGGACGCTTTTTTGAACCACCACGGGACAAACGAATTTTTAATGCCATATTTTTCTCCTGTTGTCATCTTGACTTGTCGTTTAAACTAATTTGTTTTCTGTGTTCTTTAAAAATTATTTTTTGATTATCAATCACTTCTTGAATAATGACCTGTAAATTTCTTAGCAAGATTCGGATTAAGATAACTGTCTCGCGTTAATCGCTGCAAATGCACCACCTGACACTGCTCATACGCACAATCAACTTCAAGCAAACCATGACGCACTTTATCCCCTTCTGTCCCTTGCATACAATAAAATCTTTTTGCTAAAAAATGACCCAGCGCTGCATTAAAATGATCAAACGATGTCCACAAATGCCCTAAATCATTGGGTGCTTTTCCCTGCATTACACTTCCTTCTCTTTTTGTCTTTTTACTTTTTCTTAGAAAAAGGAGAATTTTTCTCCGTCCCCTTTAAAAGACCAGGAAATGTTAATTCGCGCCCCAGAAGTCCAGGTAATCCACCCCCTAAATGACCCTTTCCAATCTGATTTTGCAGTTTTGAGAATTGAATTGAATCAAGTTCTGATAAATCGGGTATAGTATCAGGAGCTTTCATATCACCAAATCCCGTTTTGGAACCGAACTTCCCTAACATTTTCTCCATAAAACCGCCTGTATTTTTCCCTCTCATAGCTTTTACCATATCAGCCATTTGGCGGTGTATTTTTAAAAGCTTATTAATATCTGCTGCACTTGTCCCCGACCCCTTAGCAATTCTTTGTTTACGACTATGTTTTAAAATCTCAGGACTAGCGCGCTCTGCATGTGTCATAGATGAAATAATTGCTAATTGCCGATTAAAAAGACAATCATCAAAACCTGCCGCTGCAATTTGATTCTTCACCTTACTTAACCCTGGCATCATACCCATAATACCCCCCATTCCACCCAGTTTTTTCATTTTATGCAACTGTTCGGCAAAATCATTCAGGTCAAATTTTCCGGCTTGCATTTTTTTCGCAAAAGCCGCCACTTTTTCACGATCAATTGTTTCAGCAGCCTTTTCAACCAAAGAAACAATATCACCCATACCGAGGATACGATCTGCAATACGACCGGGATGAAACTCTTCTAGAGCATCCATCTTTTCACCAGTTCCGATTGCTTTAATCGGCTTGCCTGTCACTGCACGCATTGAAAGAGCAGCTCCACCACGCCCATCACTTTCCATACGTGTTAAAATAATTCCTGTAATTCCTATACGCTCATCAAAAGAACGGGCAAGATTAACCGCATCTTGACCAGTAAGACTATCGGCCACCAACATAATTTCATAAGGTTGCGAAGCTGCTTTAATTTCTTTTAATTCAAGCATAAGTGCTTCATCAATATGGTTACGTCCTGCTGCATCAAGAAGCACAACATCATATCCCCCTAATTTAGCAGCTTGCACTGCACGCGCAGAAATATCGACAGGAGATTGATCAGGAATAATCGGTAAACTCGGAACTTGCACTTGCTCTCCTAATTGACGGAGCTGCTCTTGCGCCGCAGGACGACGTGTGTCCAATGATGCTATTAAAACTTTTTTATTATGTTTGTCTCTTAAACGCTTTGCAAGTTTTGCTGTTGTTGTTGTTTTCCCTGATCCTTGTAGACCAACCAGCATAATAACAACGGGTGCCGGCGCATTGAGATCACTTAAAACACCTTCTCCCCCAAGCATATGAACCAGTTCATCATGAACAATTTTCACAACCATTTGACCGGGTTTAATGGACTTAACAATTGTAGTCCCAACGGCTTTCTCACGAACTCTATCGGTAAAAGAACGAACAACATCTAAAGCAACATCAGCCTCTAACAGAGCACGACGAATTTCGCGCAGCGCTGTTGTTATATCCTTATCTGATAAAACGCCACGTCCCGTTAAATTAGATAAAATGGAACCAAGACGTTCTTGCAAAGTTTCAAACATCATTTACCTCATTGCTTCATAACAAACAAATCAACATAGCACCCGAGGACGCAACGCGTTGTCGGATGTTGACCTCTGGGATCTTTTTATACCATAACAGGGTCCCAGGCGGTGGCTCCAAATTAATCTTGTCATTGAATGCTGTTTCTTTCAAACAACAAAAACCTTTCTTTGTCAAGATATATCACACAGCACCTTATTTATATGAAAACTAAAATAAAAATCACTTATATCTGCGCAGATATCTGCGCAGAAGTTCCACGCTCAACACGCACAAAATTACCCGTTTCTTGTTCCATACTCCATAATTCACCATTTGCAATGTCAAACCAAGCACCGTGTATTGTCAAAAGTCCTTGATCTTTACGAGCCTTTAACCATGGAAATGTTTCCAAATTCTGCAATGAATAATGAATAGAAAGTCGTTCTAATGCAGTCTGTCGCTCTAAAGGAGTGATCAATTTATTCTCGGTTACTTCTTCTGCAGCAGGAGCCAAAAGACTCATCCATCGACCAATAAAATCATTTGATGATAAAGATGTGCATTTTCCATTAAGGACATTATTAATTCCCCCGCAATGCGCATGCCCCAAAATAACAACATGCTTAACTTTCAGCACTTGCACTGCAAATTCAATAGCCGCTGATGTTGCATGATATTGATAATCAGGCGAAAAAGGAGGAACTAAATTGGCGACATTACGCACCACAAAAATTTCACCAGGATTCGCATCAAAAATAATTTCTGGTATCGCGCGCGAATCACAACACGCAATCAATAAAGTTTCAGGTTTCTGTCCTTCCACTGCTAATTGCCAATAACGTTCCACTTTATGCGTAAAATGATTCGTTATAAAAGATTGATAACCGCTTAAAAATTTTTCTGGTAAACATGTCATAATATATTTACTTTCATTATACACTTTTAAAATATGCTCTTACCCTGCAATAAAATTAATGAAAATATTCTTGTTACGCACAAGATGTACTTTCTTAAAACAACCAAACACTTCTTACGAAGTAGAAAATAATTTTATTCTAGCAACAACAAATAACTATTCACTTCAAAAAGAAGATGTTACAGTATAAAAATGGCATAAGGACCTGCTCTTAGGATTTAAAGAAAAGGTTGCCACAATAAATAAAGGGAGGATGATTGTGTCAACACAAACAGCACTAAATCTAAAGAGCACTGAAAATAAAATAGAACAAATTCTTTTTTCTCATACTGATAAAGAAGATATTGCTTTCTATAAGCAAGATGAACTTCACAAAGCTACAAATGTAGCCATCGAAGCATTTAAGTCCCACCAGCCTGGTAAAAGTACAATTTGTTTTGAGCACGCTTTAACGCGTCATGATAAATCTATAACTGTTATTACACTTGTTAATGATAACAAACCTTTTCTTCTTGATTCTATATTGCATGTTTTTAAACAGCAAATAAATCACATTTATTTAATCGCACATCCTGTTCTTGAATGTGACTCTGGACAACGTATCAGCTTGATGCAAATCCACATTGAATCATTAAACAAAGAAAAGACAAAAAAGCTTAAAGATGAAATCACTCTCGTTCTTGAACAAGCCAATGCGGCTGTACAAGACTGGAAACCGATGCTTGAAGAAGTCAAGAAGCATATTCATACCTATCAAACAAATCTTCCATCGAACTACCAAAATGAAGGGGTAAAAGCCATTGAATTTCTTGAATGGCTTATGGACAATAATTTCATCTTCCTTGGAATGCGGACCTATGACTTTACCAAAGGCCAAGAACCCAAAAAAGCCTTTAAAACCGGTAGTATTGAGCTAGGTATTCTCACTGATGCTTCTATTCGCATTATTGGTGATGCGAGCGTAGAAGAACGCCCCAAAGAAGTCTTATCTTTTATGGAAAGTGACAATTTGCTTATTGTTACAAAAGCCAACAGCCGCTCAAAAATCCACCGTCCTGTTTGGTTGGATTATATCGGTCTTAAGATTTTTGATAAAGAAGGGTATCTATGTGGAGAATTACGTATTGTTGGGTTGTTTACATCCTCAGCCTATACGCACTCTATTCTGCAAATTCCGTTTTTAAAAGAAAAAGCGAAGACAATTATTCAACGCCTTGGATATAATCAGACCGACTATTCTGGAAAAGCATTGATGAGTGTCTTAGAAACCTACCCAAGAGATGAAATGTTTCGCTCTGATGTCGATACATTGACAAAAAATGCAGAGCTTATCATGCAATTGGATGAACGTCCGCGCTTACGGGTCCTTGCTCACACTGATCCTTTTGGACGTTTTGTTTCGATTCTTGTCTATGTACCGCGTGATCAATATAGTAGTAATATCCGCGAAAAAATTGGACTATATCTTGTTGAAACCTATAAAGGTGATTTCTTTGAATCTTATCCACTTTTCTTAGAAAGTACGCTTATCCGCGTTCACTACATTATCCATCGTAAAGGAAGTCACAGTGCTCCTGTCATTGAGCGTACCACACTTGAACATCATATTCGCTCTATAACCCAAAATTGGGAAGATAGCATCCAAGCCATAGCTCTTATTCATAAAGCAACAGACCAACAAATATCTTTAGCCAGTGACTTTCCTAATAGCTATCGTGATTTATTTTCAGCTGAAGATGCTATTAAAGATGCTGACCATATCTTAAGCCTTAATAGCGAAAAACCTCTTTTCGTTACTTTTTACCGCGCCCACAATAAAGAGAAACACAATATTTCTCTGCGACTTTTTCATCGTAACGAAGCCCTTGCCCTTTCCAAACGTGTACCCCTTCTTGAAAATATGGGCTTTCGGGTTATTGCTGAACAGACGTTGGAGCTCCCAGACGGCTATGGGCATTCTGTATATCTTCATGATATGCAATTGGAAAGTGATTTCCAACTCGATATTGATCTCGATAAAAATGCACAAAAGCATGCTGAAACATTTGAAGCCGTTTGGGAACAAAATGCGGACAATGATGCTTTTAATGCCTTAACACAAACAGCTCAACTCGACTGGCGCGAAATTGTTATTTTGCGTCATTATGGACGCTATCTCCAACAAACTGGAATTCCTTATTCACAAAAACGCGTTGCTCAAACTTTAAACGCTTATCCTGAAATTACTAAAGATCTTTATGCTTTATTTCATTTGAAATTTCATCAAAGCCATAAAGAAAAAGAACGACTCAACAATGAAGAAATCATTCAGCAACGCATTGAAGAAAAATTGCAGAAAGTGCCAAGTTTGGATGATGATCTTATTTTGCGTCGTTATCGTAATCTCATTGTTGCAAGCTTACGAACGAATGCCTATTCTCCTCTTCCTGATGGAAGCCCACGACGTATCATAGCAACAAAATTAAATCCACGCCAAATTGAAGGCTTACCTGAACCACGTCCTTATCGAGAAATTTTTGTTTATGGACCTGAAGTTGAGGGTGTCCATTTACGCTTTGGTCCTATCGCCCGTGGTGGTATTCGTTGGTCTGACCGTGCATTAGACTATCGTACTGAAATATTAGATCTCGTTAAAGCTCAACAAATCAAAAACGCCGTTATTGTTCCTGTGGGTGCGAAAGGTGGATTTTTCCCTCATCGCCTTCCTCAAACCAATGATCGTGCCGTTATAACAGAAGCAGCACGGCAAGCTTACACAAACTACATTACAGCACTCCTTTCGATTACTGATAACCTGATCGATGGTAAGATACACCCGCCTCAAAATGTCATTTGTCACGATGGCGATGATCCTTATTTTGTCGTTGCTGCCGATAAAGGTACTGCAACCTTTTCTGATACCGCTAATGCTATTAGCCAAGCAAATAATTTTTGGCTTGACGATGCTTTTGCATCCGGAGGATCCGCAGGATATGATCATAAAGCAATTGGTATTACAGCTAAAGGTGCATGGGAAGCTGTAAAAAGACATTTTCGAGAATCATTTAATCACGATATTCAAACAACTCCCTTCACCTGTATTGGAGTTGGTGATATGTCGGGAGATGTTTTTGGGAATGGAATGTTACTGTCTCAACAAACAAAGCTTATTGCTGCCTTTGATCATCGCGATATTTTCATCGATCCCGAACCAGACATAGCAGCAAGTTATGCAGAGCGTATGCGCCTCTTCCAACTTCCTCGTTCAAGCTGGCAAGACTATAATCAAACAAAACTCTCAAAAGGGGGCGGTATTTTCTCACGAACTGCCAAAACAATCACTCTTTCTCCTGAAGCAGCACAAGCTATTGGTTTTGAAAAGCAAACAGGAACACCCTTTGAAATTATTTCAGCCATTTTAAAAGCCCCTGTAGATCTTTTATGGTTTGGTGGTATTGGAACCTATATTCGTGCAACAACCGAAACGGATACTCAAGTCGGCGATCGCACCAACGATTCCATTCGCATCACCGGTGAACAAGTGCGCGCAAAAGTTATCGGTGAAGGAGCAAACCTCGGTCTTACACAACGCGGTCGGATTGAATATGTTTTAAACGGCGGACGCTGTAATACCGACGCCATTGATAATTCTGCAGGTGTTAATTGTTCTGATCTTGAAGTTAATATTAAAATTGTTCTTGCCTCAGCTCTACGCACAAAAAAACTGACTCGTGAAGCCCGTAATGAGTTGTTGAAACAAATGACCCCACAAGTTGAGCAATTGGTTTTGCGTAATAATTATTTGCAACCGCTTTCGCTTTCCTTAGCTGAAAAACGAAGTGTTATTGATTTACCTTATCAAATACGTTTTATGCATGATTTAGAACAGAAAAAACTTCTAGATCGTAGAGTTGAAATTCTCCCCAATGAGCAAATTTTACGTCAAAGAATGAGCCAAAATCAAGGACTTATCCGCCAAGAGCTTGCAGTTATTTTAGCTTATGCTAAATTAACTCTACAAGAAGAAATTGCAAACAATCCAATTGTTGACAATTGTTATTTCGATACAACCTTGTTGAATTATTTTCCAACTCAACTTCAACAAAATTTTAAAAAGGAAATCATTGAACACCAATTACGTCGTGATATTATTGCAACTCTTATTGCTAATGATATTGTGAACCGCGGTGGACCTACTTTTGTTAATCACTTGCAAGATATAACAGGTCAAAAAACTGAAAACATTATTCGTGTGTTTATTATCATCCGAGATAGTTTTGAAATTCCTCAGCTTTCGAGCCAAATTGATAATCTTGATAATAAAATACCAGGATTGAATCAAAATAAATTCTATGCAGCAATCACTTCAATGCTTTTTGAAGCAACCAATTGGGGCTTGCGCAATATGGATCTCTCAGTGCCATTAGAAGAGCTTGTGCAAACAATTAAAACAGCGCGTAGCCTGATTGAAAAAAAGCTTCTGCACGCCAATGATCAAGATATCAGTCAAAAAATTGAAGAAAAAGCAACACAATACAATGAAGAAGGAGCTCCAAAAGCTTTAGCAAGACAATTAGCTCTTTTAGATGTTGCTCCAATGATCTGTGATATTTCTTTGATTGCAGAACAAAGCAAAAGTGATCTTATGAAAACTGCAGAAATCTATTTTTCACTTGCTCAGGTTATTCGTATAAATCGTATCAATGAAGCAAGCCAAACAATTCCTATTGTCGATTATTACGATGGTATGGCCTTAAGTGAAGCTAAAGAAAACATCGCTGATAGCTTGCGACAAATCGTTATAAAAATCTTAAAAAATTATAATGAAAAAAATGATTCTCTAGCAGCTTGGATAAAATCTGATGAAGATCAAATTCACAATATCATCAACCGCGTTCATGCACTCATTGAAGGTGATCTCAATGTTTCTCGCTTTACTTTTACAGCAAGTATGATTGCCCAACTTAAAAATACTGCTTTTCAAACTTAAAACATTCACGATCAACCTTAGAAAAGATTTTATTGATCTCCTTGTAGATTAAGTGCAAGGAGATATATGCGCTGTTGTTTGCTTTTGAAAAAAGAGAACAAAAATAAAATACGGAAATGATGAGCATTATCGTCACTCATCCTAAAAATATGACGCATATCAACAAGCCATACTCATAGTGATGAAGCAAGCAGAAAAAGGACTGTGCTCATCTCATTTCTTGATTGTTCCTTTTTTCCATAAAAATGATCATACTTTTTTGGATGTTTTGTTATCGTATTGTTTGATATAATTTCTTTAATTCAAATTTCTCTTTTTAAGAATGATTTTCAGAATCCATACAATTCACAATTTCGTATTGCAGGCAGTAGGAACACCAAAAATATGTTGTAACATATTGTCAAACCATTCGCACAAAACGTGACCATAAAGTGAATAACCTTCTAAATGTGCAAAAGCAGATTGGGCGCCTTTTTTAGTCAATTCTTGAGCTGAATGTTTCAACCAATGTTGTATCATTACACGCGTTAATTCAGGATGAAATTGTAAACCCCATGCATTTTTTCCATAATGAAAAGCTTGTGTCGGATAAGTTTGACCTGTTGCCAAAAGAACAGCTTCTTTAGGCAAATCATAGATGCCCTCATTATGTAAATGATAGACCATTTTTGGCCAATTCATAAGGGTCTTTCCCTGCAAAGTCCCCTCTAACGGATACCAACCAATTTCTACACTTTTATCACTTTTTGCAGCAACACGCCCGCCTAAATTTTTTGCGAGCATCTGTGCTCCAAGACAAATCCCTAAAAAAGGTTTATTGTCTTTCAAAGATAATGAAATCCAATCAATTTCCTCATGAATATATGCATCCTTATCATTCACACTCATCGGACCACCTAAAATGACAACACCAGCGTGATGTTTCAATGTTTTAGGAAGTTTCTGTCCTAAAATAGGATAATAAAAATCAAGAGCAAAACCATTTCTTTGTAAAAATTGCCCTAAAAAACCAGTCTGTGAAGATTGGCGATGCAAAACAACTGCAATTTTTAGTTTACCGTTTCTTTGTTTTCTATCAAGATATGTTTTCGCTAAAAACATATTTTAACCAATCATTTTTATAATCAGATTTCATTCATTTGAGAATAAATAAGAACCTTATTTTTATCAAAAATGTCTACAACACCTCTAAAATAATTGAAATTTCTCTCTTGGCAAAGAACTCTCTTCTTCTGCTTCTTTATTCTCTAAATCTTCAACATTTAAAGGTATCTGATCGACTTTTTTTCTATTCTGTTTTTTTGTGCGCGACTTTAATAAAAAATCAGGCCCTATCGATGATTTTTCTTCAAAGGATTTATTTTTAATAACTTCTTTTTCATCCACAACGCCTTTTTTGCATTCTCTTTTCAGCATCACGTTATCGACTTCTAATGTTATAGGAGAACAACGGGGAGGTACTTTCCATTCACAACGGCCTAATCGACCACTGATTGGAGAAACGATCAACCAAGAAGAAAAGAAAGAACCATCACACGCCCATGCTGGATCAGGTTCTGCTCGTAATGCTAAAGACAACCATTGACGACTCCCTTGACCATTACCTTTTGCTTCTTCAATATCTGCTAATAATAAATAAACGCTTTCACGCGGATGATAAGTGAGTGCTTTTTGTGCGTACTCTCTTGCTAATTCCAATTCGCCTGCATCCAAAGCAGCTTTTGCAACAATAAAAGCTGATTCAAATATTTCTTTATTATAAGAAGCAAGTGTTTTAGCTCTTTTCAAACGGCCAACTGCGCTTTCTTCTCTCCTAAGATAAAGTGCTCCCAAATCAGGATGAGGATTTTCCTGCCAAGCTTTAATAATTATTTTATCAGCTTTACGAACTTCTTTTAATTGATAAAGGATATCAACCATAAGCACCGTTATTGGTACAAAATCAGGCATCAACTTATGGGCCTTTAAAATAGCTTTACGTGCTCCTGCGAGCTGAGTCTCCGTAAGGTGAAGTGCTAACCCACTTAATAAAAGAGCATGGGTATACTTACGCTCTGAAGTACAATGCTCAGAACGTGGCAAAGCTCTTTGCGCTCGATAAAAAACATCAAGCGCTTTATTCCACTGACCCTCAGCACTTAATCGATCAAGGACAAATTGTTGAGCCCATAAAAGCGCTGGTGACAAATCGAGTGCCTCTTCTGCATAGTGCTGTGCGACATCATAAGCTTTTGTATTCATAGCTTCACGAAACAAACCATAAAGCCCAGCAAGCTTTGTCGATTCATCTTTTTGCATCTCTTCATAAAGCGCAATAGCCTTCATAGAGTTTTTTTGCAAAGATAAGATTTGAGCCCTTAAAAGCTTTATCAATGGTTCATAATCTTTTATAAGATATTTTAATGCACGTCTTTCCATTTTTTGTGCAGCCGCGTAATCACCTGCAAAAGCAGCAAGCAGACCTTGCGTAAGGGCTTTGCGACCACATTCTTGGTAACGTCCTGAAAAAAAGCTGTATAAAGTTCTAGGAATGGAAAAAATAATTCTAAAAAACTTCCATAAAAACACTAATACCATCAACAGGATAACAATCCCACTAATAATCGTAAGCAATGAGACAGTAAATCGCATCTGCAAAAATGTTATGACCAAGAAACTATTATTATTGGCACCCCAGCTAAAAACTGCACCGATCACACAAACGACAAAAATATAAATAAAAATACGTATCATTTTTGATCCTATTTACATTTTTGCAGCTTCGGAAGTTTCTTTTGGCATTCCAATCAACAACTGTTGAAGAACGTGCTGGACAGCAAGATGTCGTTTAAGTTGATCAATAAAATCTACCGAAATATGTTTAGCATTTTGAGGTAAAGTTTGCCATTCAGCTAAAGCTTTTTCATAATCCCCAGCCTGAATAGAAACTTCCATCCGTGCCACAATTGCAGGCACTGTTGTCCCTTCAACATATCCAATTGGACGCGAAACAATAAAACTTTTTATCCATATCTCAATCTTCTTTAAAAAATCAGCATCCGATGCAAGACTATTTTGCGTCCCAACAATTTTATCTGCAACATAAGCAAAATCAGCTGAAAGCTTTGCAGAGCTTGGAAGACCAGTATGCGCTGTTTTCTGTAACAAATCCAATCCTTCAACAGAAGATGAAAAATGTTGTACTGTTTCCAATTCACGCACATAAGATCCACCACGATCTATAGCGTTTTTTAATGCATTGACTGCAACAAACCGTGCAGTATTTATCCCATTTTTTTCGCTATTTTGAGTGAATATTTCTTTTTGGACAGTATCTAACTGTTGTTTTAAAGTAATAATATCGTTTTTATTACTTTCTCCAACAAATAAAGCTGTCTTTACATCTTCTGATATTCTCATTAAAGTCTGTATATTCTTTTCGAAAGCATCTACTTTTTTTTCTAAGAGTGCAAGAGATTTGCTTCTCTCTTTTTGAAAAGATTCATCTTCTTGAAAAGCTTCAACCTGTTGTGATGAAAAAGAAGAAAACTCTCTCTTCAATACATCAAACTGTTGAAGCATATGATTCAACTGTTTCTCTGTTTCTTCTGCTTTTTCTTTTGCATGCCTAGTAATCTGAAGATTTTTTTCTTCTTCCAAATGATCAACCACTAAAAAAGATGGAAGAAAACCTGCTCTTTGCAGACCTACCCAAAGACTGATAGTTATAAGACCACAAATAATCCCTGAAACCATTAAAGAAGTAAAAGCAACACCACTTACAGTCTTGCGCTCAACATCGCTTTTCTTTGTTATTATCGGCTCTTTTGAGTGTTGTGTTTCTTGTTCTGAGTCATGAGCTATAATTTCAGATTTAACAACAGATGCCTTAGATGCCTTAGAACTTTTTAATTTTTCTTTTGATCTTGAAGAATTTACCATAATGATCACTTTTTTTACCACATGCTTTTTTACAATACGATATCAAAATGAAAAAAACTTTAAAAATTAGATGTTTTTCGAATAACATCCTTTTTTGCAGAGGGCTTCTTATGAACAGTGTATGATAAGGACAAATAAAATCTTTTCAAATTTCTCTTACTCAAGATCCTTTTTTAAAATAAAAATAATGAATATGTTTAGTCTTATAATATTTTACAAACAATAATGAAATAATTGAGAATTGAGAATGGAAATTCTTAAAAGACACAAAAATATAAACACCCAAATTGAAAAAATGCTTCTCATAGTATATACGAGAAAATCCTCTAGAAGCATACTATATGATATTTTCATGAGTATAATCAAACGCTATGCACTCTTTAAAACGCCCTCCGTAACTTCATTATTTTTAAAATAATTCAGCTTCATTTACGAACGTTCCTTCCTATAAATTTATCCAGTACAATCTTAAAACGCTCTAAAATCGTTTTTCCCCTTTTATTTCCGATATATTCTTCACAATGTTAAAATATAAGGTAGACAATATTTACCTCTACCATAGATGAACATTCTGATAAACAGTTCCTATTGTGCAAATGTTTTTATTTTTATATATTCCCAATGAAAAAACTATGCTAAGCGTGAAGCTATTATCCAAAGGTATTTAAATGTGATAAAAAGGGCATTTTGGTATAGCTACCGTATTTTTTTTAACGCAGTGAGTCATTATTTTCGTGATAATGGGAATGCCTTTGCGAGTCATGTTGCACTTTCGGGACTTTTAGCGTTTTTTCCTTTTTTTATTTTCGGGACATCTCTTGCTAGTTTTCTTGGAGCATTTACATATACACCGCAAAAAATTGAAGCACTTGTACAATTGTTGCCGGATGCAATTGCAGAACCTCTTTCTAAAGAAATCATTACTGTCCTCACCACACAACGGGGAGATTTATTAACACTTTCAGTTATTGGAGCCGCTTATTTTGCTTCAAATGGTGTGGGTGCTTTGCGTACAGCATTAAATAAAGCTTACCGTGTTATTGATCGACGCAGCTTGTTTTTTTGTCGTTTTCAAAGTTTATTTTTCGTCATTATTGGGACAGTAGGTCTTGTTGTTATTAGCTTTTTATTGGTTTTAGCACCTTTACTGATTAAAATTATGCAAAACCACTCTTCTCAGATTACTGAATATATTGGCATAATTCGTTTATGGCGTTATATAATTGCGATAGTTGTTCTTTTTACGAGTCTTTTAATTGTTCACAAATGGTTGCCAGCGGGACAGCGAAAAGTAAGAGATATTTTACCAGGTATTTTAGTGACAATATTTGTTTGGTTTTTAACCTCTATTGCCTTTGCCCAATATTTAACAATGTTTAATTATGCTTCTACTTACGCAGGATTAACTTCTATTATGGTTGCAATTATTTTTCTGTATATCTTAAGTGCAATTTTTATTTTAGGAGGAGAAATAAATGCAGCAATTATATTTTATCGTGATCATGCACAACGCACAGATCCATTAAAGTCATTCTCTATTGATTGAATGCAAAAGACAAACACAAAAAACGCCTATCATTTTCGGAAATGGAATTGATACTCATTTTCTAAAATCCGGAATTGATCATAATATAAAACTTTTATCAGCTTGAAATATTGATTGTAACCAACTGTTTGTTTTCTCCTAAAAATCCCTTATCGTGAGAGCGATTTTCACTGTAAACCTCATTCTATAGATAACAAAATTTAAATGATAATCATAAACGAAGTTCATTTGTACAAATATAACTTCTTTGAGCGCGTGAAATACAAATTCTGCAGCCTAAATGAATGTGCTTCATCAATGAGGTATTTTCTTATCGAAAGTGTGATTGGTCAAACTGTTAAGAATAAACAATCTTTAGAAATAAAGCTATCTAACAGGTGAACCTTGCCTTTTTTATTGCAAAAATATACCTGCTTTATGCATGAGTTCTAGATTTAATCGCACTCCATTTAAAATTTAATTATGAAAGTTATAAATTCTCTTCAATAACGGCTTTTATAAGCGCTTTTGCATCATCATCAGCCCATGGAGCAGCGCCATTAAACGAAGCAATAAGATAACCATCTTTATTTATGAGAAATGTGATAGGCAAACCTAAAGCGAGTCCTTTTTTTCTAATATCCTGAAAAATATTCATTGTATTATCCCGATAATAAACTAAATTATCAGCATGAGCATCATTTAAAAACTTTTGAATTTTTTCAGCAGAAGTATTTTTATCAATATTAATAGCTATAACATCAAAATTATTTCCCCCCATATCACGTTTTAATCGTGCTAATTCTGGCATTTCTGCACGACAAGGTGCGCACCAAACAGCCCATAAATTGACGAGTATTGGTTTTCCCCTAAATTCGGACAAATTATGATCTTTTCCCTCAATATCTTTAAAAGACAATTGGTTCATATCATAAAGAGTATCGGCAAATCGTATATGTGTAAAAAAGCCCTTTGCTGCTTTTTTAATTGCTCCTATTTTTTCCGTCTGTTGCTTATTGATATCTGTTTCTTGAGCTCTTGCCTCTGAAATAAAATTTGGAAAGAATGCTCTTCTGTTGTTATTTTGATTAATTGTTGTGTATAAACTTAAAACAATCATAAAAAACATAAGAAAATATTGTGTTTTTTTATTCTTATTTTTTCGGCTGATAAAAATTTTATGAATCATAATTTTTGTCCTTTTCAATAGGTATTTTAAGATATGGCAGATGAAGAATTAAAAAACCAGATGTGGGGCGGTCGATTTAAAGCAGGACCTGCCGCAATTATGGAAGAAATTAACGCTTCAATTGATTTTGATCAAAAACTTTATAAACAAGATATTGAAGGTTCACTTTGTCATGTAGCCATGCTAGCGCAAACAAAAATCATTTCACAATCCGACTATGAAAAAATTACCCATGGCTTAAAGAAGATTCATCAAGAAATTGAAATGGGTACATTCACATTTTCACGAAAACTTGAAGATATTCATATGAATATTGAAGCACGGCTGAGTGAATTAATTGGCCCTGTTGCAGGACGTTTACATATAGCACGTTCACGAAATGATCAAATTGCTGTTGATTTTCGTTTGTGGGTACGAGAAGAAATGCAAAAAATGACACAAGCTTTAAAAGAGCTGATAAAACAACTCCTGATTCGAGCAGAACAGCATGTCGATACTTTTATGCCAGGTTTTACGCATTTACAAATCGCACAACCTGTTACATTTGGTCACTATATGATGGCCTACGTTGAAATGTTTAGTCGAGATTTATCGCGTATGCATGATGCCATTGAACGAATGAATGAATCCCCCTTAGGGGCTGCTGCTCTAGCAGGTACAAGTTTTCCGATTGATCGTTTTATGACAGCAGAAGCATTAGGTTTTCGTGAGCCAACGCGTAACTCGATTGATAGTGTTTCAGATCGTGATTTTGCATTAGAATTTTTAAGCGTTGGGACTCTTTGTGCTATGCATCTTTCCCGTTTAGCAGAAGAAATTGTTCTTTGGTCGAGTGCACAATTTCATTTTATTCGTTTATCAGATGCTTTTTCAACGGGTTCATCTATTATGCCACAAAAGAGAAATCCTGATGCTGCCGAGCTTATACGCGCTAAAGCAGGGCGATTAAATGCTGCTTTGATTGGACTCTTAACAGTGATGAAGGGTTTACCCCTTGCTTATTCAAAAGATATGCAGGAAGATAAAGAATATGTATTTGATGGAGCTTTGAGTTTGGAATTATCGCTAGCAGCTATGACAGGAATTATTGGTGATCTTGAAGTTAATAAAGAAGCCATGAAACAAGCAGCTCATTTTGGATATGCAACAGCAACTGATTTAGCTGATTGGCTTGTTCGTGAATTAGGGCTTCCTTTTCGTGAGGCGCACCATATTACTGGATCTATTGTAGCATTAGCAGAAAAAAAACAGTGCACTCTTAATGAGCTAACATTAGTTGAACTTCAAACGATACATCCCAATATCAATGCAACCATTTTTGATATTTTGACAGTTGAGAAATCCGTTAAAAGCCGGAAAAGTTTTGGTGGAACAGCACCTTCAGAAGTTCTGCGTCAAATTGCTTATTGGAAAAAGCGCCTTATAGCCGCTTAAGTGATTTTATTTTTTAATACAAAAAATAAGACAGAAACAATATCAACATAATAGGAAAAGATATATGATAACCATTGTGAAAAATTTAATAATTATTCTTTTCTGCAATGTTATCATATTTGGATGTGGACGGAGAGAAATATTAGATTTACCATCTTCAACAATCATGAATCCTTCACAAGAAGCATTTATTTCTGAAAGAAAAGCAGATAAACCTTTTTTTCTTGATCAGCTGATACAATAGGTTTTTTGTGCATTTCTTTTCTTATTATCAAGGCGAACTTCACGCTGAAGACCTTTCACTTTCTATTCTTGCGCAAAAGGTAGGGACTCCTTTTTATTGCTATTCAGCGCGTACACTTATTACAAATTTTGAAAACTATCAGCAAGCATTTCAAGATATGCCTTATCTGATTGCTTATGCAGTCAAAGCGAATTCTAATCAAGCAATTTTACGACTCTTAGCACGGAGTGGAGCAGGAGCTGATGTGGTATCAGAAGGTGAACTCCGACGTGCACTTGCTGCCGGTATTCCTGCTCAT
Source organism: Bartonella sp. 11B (assembly GCF_002022625.1). Taxonomy (NCBI): domain Bacteria; kingdom Pseudomonadati; phylum Pseudomonadota; class Alphaproteobacteria; order Hyphomicrobiales; family Bartonellaceae; genus Bartonella; species Bartonella sp. 11B. The sequence goes on from NZ_CP019783.1 coordinate 191,161, forward strand.
CGAATTGTTTATTCTGGTGTTGGTAAAACAATGAAAGAGATTGATTTTGCTCTTACGCAAAATATTCATTGTTTTAATGTTGAGTCAGAACCAGAACTTGAACAATTATCAGCACGTGCTGTTGCACTTTCGACAACAGCACGCATTTCACTGCGAATTAACCCAGATGTGGATGCAAAAACTCATAAAAAAATCACAACAGGGAAATCTGAAAATAAATTCGGTATTCCACTCTCATCAGCACGAGAAGTATATAAAAAAGCCGCTCAATTGCCTGGTTTATACATCTGTGGTGTAGATATACATATTGGCAGTCAGATTTGTAATTTAAAACCCTTTGAAGATGCTTTTCTTATTACGGCAGATTTTATCCGTCAGTTGTGGAATGATGGTTATACTATAACCCATGTTGATATTGGAGGAGGACTTGGAATTCCTTATGGTTCTGAACATCACTCCGTACCTTCTCCTTTTGAGTATGCGGCTCTTGTTAGAAAACATATTGCCCCTTTAGGGATCAATATTATCCTAGAGCCTGGACGTAGTATTGTTGGTGAAGCTGGCATACTCGTCACATCTGTAATACATTTAAAAAGGGGAAAAGAGCGAAATTTTGTTATTGTTGATGCAGCAATGAATGATTTCATTCGCCCAACGCTGTATGAAGCTTGGCAAAATGTGCTCCTGGTAAAAGAAAAACCAATAGATACTCCGCTGATCAATGCAGATATTGTTGGCCCTGTCTGTGAAACGGGTGATTATTTAGGTTTGAATCGTTCTTTAGCGCTCTTGTCGCAAGGAGATCTTTTGGTTGTTACAGGAGCAGGGGCTTACGGTGCGGTTATGTCAAATACTTATAATAGCCGACTTTTAATACCAGAGGTTTTAGTTCAAGATATGCGGTATGCAGTTATTCGTCCACGTCTTGATTATGAACAATTGATCGGACTCGATCAAATTCCAGATTGGATTGAAAATTTTTAAATATCTTAGTCTTATTTTCACTCAACTCTCATGAAACAATTTATTTTCTCATAATTATTTTGTATGAATCTTATGATTTCAATGCACCGCTATAAAAAAGGGTAACTATTTATCTATGAACAATAAAAACATCAAAAGTTTTTCAGAACTAAAGCTTTTGTTTGTGCGCATTCTTGTTTGGTGTATCCTATTTTGTGAGCGAATATGGCCACGATTATTACCCTTTTTTCTTGCTCTGAGCCTTTTATATTCGCTGAGTTGGTTTGGCATTTTCAATGCTCTTGGTTATTGGGCGCATTTATTTCTTCTATGGCTCGTGCTTTTTATAGCAACGGGGAGTCTTTTTCTGCTTTTCGGTTTCCGTTTGCCCACAATCAAAGATATTAATGACCATATCGAAAAAACAAATAATCTCAAACACCAACCTCTCAATGTTCAAAAAGATCGTTTACACTTTGAAGATGAAGAAGATACAACTACAAATATTTGGCGTGAACATCAGCGCCGTATGGCAGAACAATTGCATCATTTGCGAATTGGATTAATTTATCTCAGGAGTGCTTCCTACGATCCCATGGCTCTTAGAGCTTTATTTATTCTATTTTGTGTTTGTGCTTTTAGTTTTTCTTTTGGTTCATCAGGTGGACGTTTAGCAGATGCATTTGATTTTCGTCCTACCGTTGATGAAACATTAATGCGCGTTGATGCTTGGGTTACACCACCTGCTTATACAGGAGTTGCACCCATTTATTTAACGCAAAATGAAACAACACAATTTACAATTCCTGAAGGTAGTGAGGTTGTTGTACGTATTGTCAATGGTGCTGGTGTTACAGTAACAGCAATCTCTGAAGAAGATGGCCAGAAAATTTCACTTACTAAGAAGAACGAACAACCGGCTTTAAATAATTCAATTATTCGTTTTGAAACACACTTAGAGCGTTCAATTTATTTATCTTTAGCGTCGCGCCATAAGCAACAACAATGGCATTTACGCATGATTAAAGATCAATTACCAACGATTCATTGGTTAGAAAAACCAGGAAGAATTTTATCTGGATCATTAGAATTGCAGTATGAAATGGATGATGATTATGGAGCTACAAATGCTTTTGTTGAAATAGAACCTTTTTTTGATCAAGAAAAAAATAGTTCTCCCCTTTATAAAGCACCTGAAATAAAACTTCTTTTAGCACGTGGTGGAAAAGGTAAAATGCGGACAGTGCAAGATTTATCAAGCCATCCGTGGGCTGGTTCAGAAGTAAAAATTACTTTGATAGTACAAGATGGTGCTGACCAACAGGGACGCAGTAAAACTTTTATCATGACGTTACCAGAGCGCATTTTTGCAAATCCTGTTGCACGTGCAATCAATGAACAACGTCGTTTATTGGCTCTTAACGCATCTAAACGCGAGCATGTACTTGATATGATTTCTGCTTTGCTTTTACGTCCAGAAAATGGTCTTCAAAATACAACTCATTTTCTTCTTTTACAGAGTGCATGGACAAGGCTTTCTATGGCACAAACAGAGGATCAATTGCGAGATGTCGTTGATTATTTATGGACAATTGCTTTAGGTATTGAAGATAATCAGCTCGAGTCTGCTCAACAGAGATTAAAACAAGCACAAGCTGCTCTCCGTGATGCATTGCAGCATGGTGCTTCTGCTGCTGAAATCGAGCGACTTATGGCAGATTTACGACAAGCTGTAAATGATTATATCCATGCTTTAGCTGAAAAAGCACCAGAAGATAAAGATTCAAGAGAGGCTAATCTCTCTATAGATACATTACAAAATAAACTGAATTCAATGGAAGAAATGGCTAAAATGGGTTCTTCTTCTGCAGCGGAACAACTTTTAGCTGAAATTGAACAAACACTTGATCATTTGCAAATACGGAAAAGTCATCAAACAAACGGGCAAAACAAAAATCAAACGACACAAATGAAAGAAAAAATAGATCAACTTGGTGATTTAATGCGTCGTCAGCAAGAAATTCTTAATGATACACACAATTTAAAAACAGATCAGCAACATGGAAACAGTACGCCCAAAGTACAGAGTGAATCCTTAAAAGAACGCCAAAATGAGTTGCAATCTGAATTATCAATATTGAAAAAAGAATTGACAGCAGAAGGATTTGAATCAAGTGATGACCTGAAAGAAGCAGAAGAGAAAATGAATTCTGCAAGAGATGCTTTTGATAAGCAAGACTATGAATTGTCAATACAAAATCAATCAGATGCTTTAGAAGCTTTACGACAAGGCGCACAAAATGTATTAAAAAAGATGCGTAACATGCTCAATAAAGAAAAAAATAATCAGAATGCCATTCATAACCGTAAAGATCCATTAGGGCGTCCACTCTCCTCAGAAATTGACCAAAAACAAGAAGGTGTAATTGAACCAAAAGCAAATGATAGAATGCGCGCACGGCAAATTTTGGATGAAATTCGCAAACGCCTTAGCAATGAGTATATTTCAGAAGAAGAAAAGAATTATCTTGAAAGATTACTTCATTTTAATTGAAGAAAAAATTTTTGCGACTATTTTGAAAATATAGTGCAAATTATTATGCAATAAAAAAGCACTACAGATAATAATAAAGTTAATTACTTATAATAAAGGAGACGATAAAATAACTTTTTCCCCATGCTTTTAAAATCATTCGGATGAAGGAAATTAAAGATTAAGATTTTTCTTCTTGAGACAAAAAAGCAGAATTCCATATAAATTTAAGTGTGTGAAAACTTGCGATACTTGAAATTTGCTTCTAAACGGTATTTTAAATTGGATATAATTACATTAAAAGATTTTTATACTTCTACGCTTGGTATGCGTATGCAAATGACAGTTTATGATCAGTTAAATGTCTGTTGGCCTGATCTTATAGATAAACGAGTTATGGGCCTTGGCTATACACTTCCTTATCTTTCTGCATTGCGTAAACGTGCAAAGCAGTGTTGTGCTTTTATGCCTGCTAGTCAAGGAGCATCACCTTGGCCTTATCCCGATAAAGTTGCTACAGCACTTGTTTTTGAAGAAGATTTGCCTCTTCCGGATGCTTCGATTGATTGCATTTTATTAATACATGCACTTGAATATACAGAAAATTCATACGAAACACTAAACGAAATATGGCGTGTTTTGATTCCTAATGGTCGCCTTATTGTTATTGTTCCTAATCGTTATGGATTATGGGCACGTAATGATCGTACACCTTTTGGTTATGGCAAATCTTATAGCCGACAACAAATAGTTCGTTTATTGAAAGAAACCAATTTTATTACTGAATCAGTACAAGAAATTGTCCATTATATGCCCTCTTTAAACTGTATATCGCGGTTATGTTCATTTTTTTATGAATCATTAGCAAGTCATATTTTTCCTTATTTTGGTGGACTTTTAATGTGTTCAGCAGAAAAACATGTCTATCAAGGTTCTTTTGTGCAACGTCATCAGTCGCGACGCATTTTTATTCCTACACTAACACCACAAACATGTACAAAGAGACAGACCACTTTAATCTAAATTTTTATCTTAGAACAATGTTATCTGAATTGTATTTCAAACAGCGCGCCTCCAGCACAATTAAAGATTCAAACGATATCCATTATGATCGGTAACAAGAATTTTTGCTTTAGAAGGATCTTTTTCGATTTTTTTACGCAAACGATAAATATGGGTTTCCAATGTATGCGTGATAATATTTGCGTTGTAGCCCCAAACGTGTTCCAATAATGTTTCACGACTTACAATTTTATCTCTAGTCTCATAAAGATATTTAAGAATTGCTGTTTCTTTTTCTGTAAGGTTAATTATATTGTTCTGCTGATCAATAAGGAATTTTTCTCTAGGTTTAAAAATATAAGGACCAAGATCAAAAGAATCTTCATTGTGTTCATATTGGCGCAATTGGGCGCGAATACGAGCTAAAAGCACTGAAAAACGAAAAGGTTTTGTCACATAATCATTAACACCCATTTTAAAACCTAAAATAGTATCGCAATCTGTATCACAATGAGTCATCATAATAATGGGAGCACGAAATCCTTGGGAGCGTAATTTTTTTACAGCTTCACGACCATCGAGATCGGGAAGTTCTACATCAAAAATAGCGAGATCAACATTGTCTTTTTGAGCCACTATAATCCCTATTTCAGTAGTTTTTGCTTGAAGCACTTCAAACTCTTTATGAATTTGCAATTGTTCTACAAGAATAGAACGAAGATCGTTATCATCCACAACGATTAAAAGGGTATAGTCCTTCATTTTTTTTCCTATAAGATGTATTTTCACTAAGATTGAAGAAAGAATAATTTCATGAAAATAGGATTGCTTGCAAGTGACATTAAAAAAGAAAATATATAAAAAACAAGCTTTTGTTTCTTCTATTGTTATCCGTCGACAAACAGGTATGCAGACACGGGGTATTCTGTGTATTGGTCAGCATCGCTTTTTTTGTGCTTTAGGGCGAGCTGGTATCTCTGCTTTTAAACGTGAAGGTGATGGTGCTACTCCTTTAGCCAATATGCGTTGTTTAGGGGGATTTCGCAATAATTTTTACCGTTATTTCCCACGTTCAATTTTAGCAATCCGGCATATTCAAGCACACGACGGTTGGTGTGATGCAAGTGGAGATGCCAATTATAATCGTTTGGTACGTCTTCCTTATCCAAAAAGTGCTGAAAAGATGCAACGTGAAGATGGCCTCTATGATATGGGCCTTATTCTAGATTGGAATATTACAGAACGAAAGATGGCAAAAGGAAGTGCTATTTTCATACATTTAGCACAAAATAATTATACGCCAACAGAAGGATGTATCGCACTTTCATATCGTGATATGCAACGTATTTTACCTTATATTAATCGGCAAACAAAAATTATTATTTTAGGTTAAAGCTATGCTACTTTTAATCCTCCCATAGAACAGATTTCTTTCCATTCATCTTCTGTAACTGATTGTACCGATAAGCGCATAGCTTTAACCAGCATCATATTTTTTAATTTTGGATTAGATTTAATTTGTTTTAATGAAACGGGATTTGGTATATCACAAATAGCACGAATATCTACACACTCCCAGCGTGGATCTGAACTAGTAGAATCAGGATGTGCTTCAGCGCATACTTCCACAATACCAACTATTTCTAGTCCTTGATTTGAGTGATAAAAAAAACCCTTATCGCCATATTTCATAGCGCGCATATTATTGCGTGCTTGATAATTGCGCACACCATCCCATTGTTCACCATCAAACCCTTTTTGTTTTTGCATGTCCCACGACCACTTAGAAGGTTCAGATTTGAAAAGCCAATAAGCCATAAAATTTCCTTTATAAACTTTAATAAGTTTCCAGATTTATACTTTTACTCCACGACGCCCTGTCCCGACTAAAGGAAGAGATTTTTCATCTAATGGCCAGCGTGATCGAGGTCCGATATCAAGAGAACTTACTTGTCCCCGTGCTAAACGTTCAGCACCAGCAAAAGCAATCATTGCAGCATTATCCGTACATAAAGAAAGAGGTGGAGCAATAAATTCAAAACCGTGTTGATGAGCAAGCTTTTGCAAACTAGAACGAATAGCTTGATTAGCTGCGACTCCTCCAGCAACAACTAAAGCAGGGAGAGGAGATGCCTCATGACGAGAAAACGGATAATGGTTGATAAATTGTTGTAACGATAGACCAACGCGATCCTGCAATATATCGATAACAGCTGCTTGAAAACTTGCAGCAATATCGGAAACATCACTTTCTGTTAAAGGTGCCATAGCTGTTGCAACTTGCCGAACAGCCGTTTTAAGACCAGAGAAGGAGAAATCTAACCGCTTATCACCCTTCAAAGGTCGTGGAAGAGAAATACGATTTTTATCCCCCAATAAAGCAGCTTTTTCAAGTGCTGGACCACCAGGATAGGAAAGACCTAAGAGTTTTGCGGTTTTGTCAAAAGCTTCTCCTAATGCATCATCAATAGTGGTTCCTAAACGCTGGTAATTCCCCACCTCATGAACAAGGATTGTTTGAGTATGCCCCCCTGAAACTAAGAGCAATAAATAAGGAAAATTAACATTATGCGTTAAAACAGCTGTCAAAGCGTGTCCTTCTAGATGATTGACGCCAATAAAAGGCTTTCTGGTAGCAAAAGCTAGTGCTTTTGCACTCATGAGCCCAACTAAAAGTCCTCCTATCAAACCAGGACCACTTGTTGCTGCAATGGCATCAATATCTTTGAGTTTCAGATCAGCGTCTGTAAGCGCTTGAAGAATTAAACCATCAAGAATTTCAATGTGAGCGCGTGCAGCAATTTCAGGAACAACACCACCATAAGGCGCGTGGTGGTCAATTTGGCTCCAAACAATATTGGAAAGAATACGGCTTTTTCCCTTATTGTTGTGCTCAATAACAGCGACTGCTGTTTCATCACAACTTGTTTCTATTCCCAACAAACGCATTTTAGGTCAAATCTCATATTATGAAATATCTTTAAAGCATACACGTATCATGAATAAATAAAGATGCAAAGAATTTCACCTTTAAATTAATCGATCTGAAAATAAATAGATTTCACTCTATACCTTATAAGAACTATGGGAGCAATTTTTGCACTCATCAAAAAAATGATTAGACCTAATGCTTTTTGCATATATTTATAAAGTTTTGTACAATCTCTATACTCTTATAAAATACTTTATGACAATGATTCAGTCGCATAAAATGTGACGCTTTAATTTGATTTATTTCACCATCAAGTAAATCATTTATTTGATTTTCTGGAAAAGTAAAATATACACATTATACTGACTTAATAATATTTGTAGGATGGGCTATAAATGTTATATGTTTCCTAAATTGAACCAATTTCAAAAAATTCTGCCCTCAGATTACTAATTATTTGGTTACAATTGCTTCTTCATACTTAAAAATAATCATAAATCATCGTCATACTCATAGGAAAAGAATAATTGCATCAATTACGCCGTATATTACATACTTTTTAGAGAGTACAGATTTATGAAGAGCTCTTACATAATAGAATAATCAATACTTCTCACTTTATTTATATGAATATGAGAACGCTAATGTCTGAGTTAATACACATAAGAAACACCGTCATCTTCTTATAAATTCTACAAAGAAATGGCTCACGACAGCGTGATAATTACCAATGACAAATGAGCACATTTTAATTGCTTTTCCTGAGATAATAAGTCAAAAAATCATTCTAAACAGATCTATAAGCTTTTGCATTTAGAAAATTATATGTCCTTATTATGACGATCATACCAACAACTTTTCTTAAAGAATTATATCGTATCTCCTATATTAAATAAGGTATTGAAGATTTTTTAACATTTATTACAGTTAAACGAAAATAAGCAATTTACAAAAGAATTATGCAAATATAAACGATCGAGTAATCTTTGCAAAAGAAGATCCTAAATTTACAAATATTTCTAATCTGCAAGCATTTTACTGCATTACAGAAAGGAAACTCATTATAATTTAGAAATACAGAGAGCAGTCTGTTAACACTTATAATAAAAAATATTTTTCTTTAATCCTATAAGAATATTGCAAATAATCGGTCTCTCTTCAAATGAGTAATGCAGCGACAATTTTAAAACTTCACAAAACAAAAAAGATCACTAATAATGCTACTTATTATCCTGTTGAAGCAGTTAGCAATATAACTTACCCATTAAAACCACTTCAATGAATTATTTGTAATTTAGCAACAACCAAAAATAAATAATTGATAAAACATATTTTCAACTTGATTGTAAATTATCTTTAAGGTAACTTCTTATCTTAAATAAAATAATTTCTACTGAAAATTTATTATATTGTTATATTTAATTAATTGGGTGGGGATTAAGTATGTTAAAGGATTTAATATGCCCTCACAAAAGAAAATTGCTTCAGCAGAAAAACTGTTACAAAAATCAAAAGACAGCATTCCTTCACTCAAAGAGCTTTCATCAAAGTTAAAAGATAGCATTCCTTCACCCAAAGAGCTTTCATCAAAGTTAAAAGATAGCATTCCTTCACCCAAAGAGCTTTCATCAAAGTTAAAAGATAGCATTCCTGCACCCAAAGAGCTTTCATCAAAATTAAAAAAAGAGCTTGCAATAGAAATCGAAAAAACAAAATATCGCTGTATATTAACAGGAGAGAATCCTGCACCTTATCGTATTATAGCCGTTAGATCTTTTGGAAATGTAACAGAGGGCGATCTTGGCGGTTTTATTGAAAATGAATCAAATTTATCACAACAGGGTGATTGTTGGATTTACGGCAACGCTAAGGTTTTTGGAAACGCTAGAGTTTACGAAGATGCTAAAGTGTATGATAATGCCAAAGTTTATGGAAATGCCCAAATTCATAATAAAGCTCGTATTTCTCAATCTGCCAAAATTTACGGTAATGCTCGAATTTATGGCAACTCTAACATTATTGGCGATGCTAAAATTCATGGTCAGGCAAGCGTTTATGGACACGCTCAAGTTTGTGGATATACCGACGTTTATGATAATGCAAAAATTCACGGTAGAGCTAAGATTAATGACTATGTAAAGATTTTTGACCATGCCGAGATTTATGAGAATGCTCTTGTTACTGACAAAAGTAGAGTTCACGGCAAAGCTGAAGTTTATGGTAATGCTCAGATTAAGGAGCAAAGCGAAGTTTTTGGCAACAGTAAAGTTTATGGTAATACCATAATTTCTGGTAATTCCAGGATTTTTAAACATAGCAAGATTTATGGAAATGCTGCTATTTACCACAATGCTTTGGTTAGTGGTGGAAAGATTTACGACAATGCAATAATTGCGAATAATGCACAAGTTTCTGGTCACGCTAAGATTTATGGAAATACCAAAATTTATGAAAATGCCACAGTTAATGGCCATGCTAACATTTATGGTAATGCACAGATTTATGGAAGTGCTGTAGTTAATGAAAATGTAAAGATTTTTCACAATGCTCAGATTAAGAGCAATGCCGAAGTTCGGGGAAATGCCAAAGTTTATGGTAGTAGTATAATCTCAGATACTGCCAAGGTTTGTGGTAATGCTGAAGTTTATAACGAAGCTATGATTTATGAAAATGCTCAAGTTTTTGAGAAATCCATAATTGCGGGAAAAGCTAAGGTGTATGGTAATGCACAGATTTATGGAAATGCTGTGATTAGTGAAGCGGTCGAATGTTTCGAAAATGCTAAAATTTTTGGTCAAGTCAAAATTTCTGGTCAAGTCAAAATTTCTGGTCAAGCCAGAGTTTACGAATTTGCAGAAGTTTGGGAGTCTGCCAATATTTTTGGCAATGCTTGCGTTTTCGGAAAATCTCAGATTTTCGGTAATAGTAAAATATTTGATGAAGCAAAAATTTATGACTTTGCTGCAATTACCGAAAATGCTGAAGTTTATGGTTGTGCTAAAATTTATGGACATGCTAGAATTTTCGGTGAAGTAAAAATTTTAGGAGAAACCTTAATTGCAGGCCAAATGAAAGTTTTTGGTCAGGCTGAGATTGTTGATAAACGTTTTTTTAATAATGAAGCAATTGACGGCAGTCAATTTCTTCATGATGAGAACCAGATGAAAATTCTCCATGAAAAAGAAGAAAAAGTTTTTGATGCAAGCAAAATACAAGCTTTTAATGAGAACATAACTAACGTTCTTAATGAGAGAGAGATTATAAATCTTAGTGCTCAAAAAGCTTATATGATTAATGAAATTAATATAGTTCAAAAGGCTGAGGTTCAAAAGGTTGAGGTCCAAAAGGCTGAGGTCCAAAAGGCTGAGGTCCAAAAGGCTGAGGTCCAAAAGGCTGAGGTCCAAAAGGCTGAGAATATCATAATAAAGAACGGCTTTGCCAAAACTTCTAATGTTTTTATTAAAAATACACAAAATCTTACTGTGTAAATATATCAGTATGCAAATATGAAAGTGAATGTTATATAAAGCTTTTTATATTAAGAAATAAAATATATACTAGAAACTATAAAAGCTAAATTAAAAAAGAAAAAATTGTTAAGTCTAGTTACGGAACTATGAAAAAGTATAAAAAATAAGTATCAGAAAATACTCTATCTTTACGTCCGATAGGTTAATTTTTACAGTATTTTAGTTTTTATCCAATTACTGCTTAAAAGCAGTTAATAAATTAGACAATAAATAATACTGTTTTTGATAGGGGGTATATTATTATAACAATAATAAATACAAAGAGTCTCAAACAAGTGGTTTTAAGCTACAGTGCTATTTTGTACAAAATTAAATCAGAAGGAGCTCTTCAAATCAGTGATAGCTCATACAAGCGTAGTATTTGAACTGAGTGAAGTTTTAGCTGATATGTTTTTAAATTTTAGATATATCACAACAAATTATAGCTTGTTTATGAGAGAAATTCTTCTCCTAAAAACTCTGATAAAAATATGGACCTAGAAGATTTGATAACAAAAAATCTCTATTTTTGAAAATCTGATATGAGAAGGCAATTACATAAATATTCTTAACGATATTACCAACAAAGCGTTCGTATGATGTATAAAATAATTTATGCAATTATTTTTCGGATATTAGGGGAGTTAAGTAATTTATCATTAGTTCTTAATATAGACAAGCAAACGGTAGCTAATATTTTTTATATCATACTAATAAACAAGCAATAATTATCAATCTAAAGGCAGCATCAGCTAATGAACGTCATTAAGTAGCACATAATATCTGTCATTAACTTCCTAAATATCATATGATTGAACAGTATTCATAGCCTTCTAAAAATTAGCAAAGTGGTTTGTTGTATGATGGAATATAACAAACTAACGGCGCCGTATTATATATAATAATTGAGAAAGCAAAACTTCCCCTATAAAATTTCTACTATACATGCTCATATAAATACCACCAAAATCTGATGTAAATACAGTCAGATATCCTAAAAATTATTCTGATGCTTTGCAATAATCGTCAGTTTCAGTAAGGCTTGATGAATGATTACTTCACTTAAAAGTGGATTTTTACGACTTTCTAAAATAGCTGATTGTATTTTTTTCATTGCATACAAAATTTTCTCTAAGTTCCAATATTTTAAGGCTTGTTCAACTATTTTTTTCCTTTGAAAAAAAATCGGTGGTTGCGCCTGAGAAATGACTATAAAAGGAGTTTTACCTTCAATTTCTACTTGATAACGTAAAAGCTGTAATTGTTGAAAATGCCTTTGAGCCGTATTTAAAACAAAAAAAGATGTATTGTTTACAGCACAACAACGGCTAAAATAAATTTCAAAACTCGCTAAATCTCCTAGTAAAACAGCATCAATTACTTCATCTTGAGAAAGAGCACTCACATCGCTAACAATAGCTTTTACATCTTCAAAAGCAATATGAGCCTTCTTTAAGGTATAAAGACACAACTTTTCCAATTCACTCCGTGATGCAAGACGATCTTCTCCGATATTTTGGTGCAAATATTGACGCGCTTCCAAAGAAAGAGTTGCATTGAATTCATCTAAAATCTCATCAATCAAGATATCAAGAGAATGGGCATTATCTGCATAACAAGGCAAAGCAATTGCTGTTGATGCTGTTTCAATAATATTGCGTAATCCTACTCCTTTTTTTAAATCACCCGCTTCAATTAAAATAAAACTGGCTTCTGGTGGTTCTGTTATTAAAAGTTTAAGCGCCTTAAGAAAGCCTTTTTGGTTAGCACCATTAGATATCCATATCAAACGATCACCACCAAAGAGCGATAAAGTGCGTGCTTCATCGCCTAATCGCGCAGGATCTTTATCGATTTCAGCTGCATCTAAGCGAACAGTGGAAAAAGGATTTTCTATTGCCACCTGAGAGAGCTTGGCAAAACGTTGTGCACGCTCACAAACAAGACCACGATCCGGTCCATAAATTAAAACGATAGGAAAAGAACGCGAAAAATGTTTTAAAAACTGATCAACTTCATGTGCTTTTTTCTGAGCCAAAATATTAATCCATTAAAAATACATCATCAAAAACTTTATCACAAATCTTCTGAAATAGTCCAATTTCACTACCTCTATCTTACATTTTTTACACTCTTTCTTCACTAACTGTCCAAAATGACCTTACGCTAAGCAAAAGCAAAATCTGATTTCTATAATCAAAAATCTAATGTACGGAATTCACCACTCTAATAACAATTTCCTCTTAATATTTATTTAGTTAGTTAAAAATATCACAAAATCAGCTATTTCTGAACGAATACTCAAGAAATCACATAAAATAATAAAACCTTATCTAAAAAGGAGAAATCTACAATTTTCTTGATAGTGCCTCTTAAAGGCATTGTGTAGTGATTCTGAAGATATATTAGATTCCATTCAATACTTTTATAGCGCAAAATGACTGTTTCTAGTGATTTACAATCCTTTATCAGAGAACAACGCTCATTTGATTTTTTACTTTTATCAAATTTCCATGCCAAAAGGCAAAATCAATATCTTATTTAAAGGGAAAGGATTTTATAATTATTGATTTTATTATGTTTTTTATCCTACTTTTCACCTTTTAGATACTTTTCTACCGTTTTGATAGCAAGCCTTTTGCAATCAGTGCTTTTTATATAAAGAGCAATTATATTACCACCTATCCAGCAAAAAAATACTTTGAAGTGTAATAAAAACTGTCTTATCTAAGTTTGCAGCTCTTGCTACCACTAATTTTTTCAAACCACGAGCTGATTTTTTAATACTGGCTTCATTACAAAACTTTTTAAATAAATTACCAAAACTCTCTTTAATGAATTTTCCCCCTTTGCCACAAATAAATATTGCATCTCAAATAGAGCTAATTTTAAAAGTCTTTGCTCGTTTAGTTCAAATAGACAAAAAGGTACCTATTTGATGAATATTTTTACGGCAGAAAATGAGCTTTTGTCGATTTTAATCACTGAAACAGGAACAAGAAATAAAAACAAATATCACCCCATTAGGAAACAATCATGCTCAAACGTCGTGATAAAAAAATCACAGATTTAAAAAAGCGTTTAATGAATACGATTGTTATTGGGAAAATCAGTCATGCTGACCATAAAAATGCGTACTATCACAATCTAAAGTAGAAATTTAACCAACGACTGGATTGTTGATTGCCAAACACAGACAGATAGAGCACATATCTATGGAAGAGGTGGTATAGGAGAGCAAGTTATTATGAATTCTGTTCATACAGATGCTAATCAAACCGACGACTTACGAAATGTAGAAAAGAAGGAAAAGTATTTCTTGTATCAGTTGGTTTCCAATGTATTTGGATCAGAAAGATTTCAATATGGTCAGTATCAATTGAGCAAAACAAATCTTAAAATATAATAAATATGATAAACACTTCTATGATTTGATAACATATTTAATAAATCAAGTCATAAAGATTAAAGAGTTTATAAAAATGAAAAAAGAACTATTCATTCATGAGACGATGTAGAAGCACATTTAAGATCTTATTTCACATCTTAAAAAATAAATTGAAATCAACAAATTATGCAAAAGAAAAAGCACTGATATCCAAAATAATAATGACAACATCAGACTATCTCACCATTCTCAATACGATCATATTACTGTTGCGTATAAAATAATTGTAGAGCTTAATGAGCTTAAGCATTTTCAAAATCAATTTTTACTCTTATTTTTAAAAAACAAAAAAATAAATCTACTGAAACGTTATTTTTTTGTTGCAATTCGGAAAAGCCTACGCCATACAGAGACTGTTTAGGTAAAAAGTGGTTCAAATTTTTAAGCGGGTGTAGCTCAGGGGTAGAGCACAACCTTGCCAAGGTTGGGGTCGTGGGTTCGAATCCCATCGCCCGCTCCATTAGTGAATGTAAACTTATTTTTAAACTATAAACTTTTTGAAGAGTCTTTCTTATCTATGATCCCAAAGTTCACAAAAATGATGAAGTGGACCACGTCCTTTTCCTACGTTTAAAGTACTTGAAGCAAATAAAGCGCTATTTAAATAATTTTTAGCTCTTTTGATTGCATCAAATAAAGGTTCCTTAGGTAAGAGTGCTGCAATCGCAGCCGAAAGAGTACAACCTGTGCCGTGATTATTGGTTGTACCGAAACGGAAAGCCTCCAGCATTACAACACCCTTGGAATCACAATAAATATCAGGACTAGAAAGATCGTAATAATTTGTAGTCTTGCAAGCAAGAACATCTAAATGCCCTCCTTTCAATAAAACAGCACCACACCCCAATGCCAAAAGTTGTGGACTTTGCTGATACATAGCATCTAATGACCATTGCACTTCATGATTCAACAATATTGCTGCCTCAGGTAAATTTGGTGTAATCAACGTTGACATGGGAATAAGAACACTACGAATAACTTCAATCGCATCAGGCTTCAACAGAACATCTCCACTCTTTGCCACCATAACCGGATCAAAAACAATGAAACGAGCTTTATAATGAGCCAAACGTTCTGCAATAATCTGTGCAATCTGAGCATTCGCCACCATTCCAATTTTGACGGCGTCTACATGAATATCTTCAAAAACCGAATCAATTTGATCAGCAACAAAAGAAGCATCCAATGCCTGAAAAGCACGCACACCCTGTGTATTCTGTGCAACAACAGCTGTAACTACGCTCATACCATAAGCTTTCATTGCCGAAAAAACCTTTAAATCGGCTTGCATTCCAGCACCACCAGAAGGATCAGTACCCGCAATGGATAAAATCCGTGGAATAAACTTACTTTTATTACTCTGTAATGTCATATGGTTCTTTCCTTATAATTTTAAATATTTTAAAAGGAGTATTTGAAAAAGTTTTAATTAAAGATGTTTTCTCATATAAATTGCATTATAAATAGAATTTTTTGATGGACATGAAATGGGAAATGTAGTGCTTATCTTTCGCTCTCTTCTTTTTACATTTGTTTTTTACATAACAACTTTTGTACAGATGATTTTTTACGCGCCTTTCTATTTTTTAATGCCGCGTAAACAAGCATGGATTGTGCCTAAAATGTGGGCACGTATTACATTGTTTTTACAAAAACATATTGCTGGAACAGACTATGAAATTGAAGGTATAGAAAATCTTCCCAGTGGGTCTTACATCATTGCTCCAAAACATCAATCCGCATGGGAAACTTTTAGCCTTTTTCCCTATTTTGATGATCCCGCCCTTATTATCAAACGTGAATTAATGTGGATCCCTCTTTTCGGTTGGTACATGGCAAAAACACAAGTTATTCCGATTAACCGGACAAGTCCTATTAAAGCCCTCAAAATCATTTTACACAATGCAAAACAAAAAGCGAAGCAGGGGCGCGAAATTCTCATTTTTCCTGAAGGAACGCGTAAACAACCTGGTCAAGATCCAGATTATAAACCAGGAATTACTGCTCTTTACAATGAGCTTAAACTTCAAGTTGTTCCTATTGCCCACAATGCTGGCTTATATTGGCCACGTAATAATTTTCGTCGCTATCCAGGAACAATCCGTGTTCGTATTCTTCCTCCTATCAAAGCTGGTTTAAATAAACGTGATTTTCTAGATCAACTCATTCAAAAAACAGAAAAAGCTTGCGATGAATTACTCCTATTAGCTGCTCAAGACCCTAATCCTCCTCCTATGCCACCCTCTGCTGTTCAAAGACTTCAAATGCTTGGCCATCATTGGAAAGGACCTGTACGTAATTAAAGATTCATCCTCTTTATGAATAAACAAAAATCTTTACAATAAAACTCCAACAATGCCAAACCACTTATAATGTCAAAATAATGGGGGAATTTATTTTATGCATCAACTCTTCTACACACTTTTTTTCTTTTTTATTCTGAGTATAATGAGCTCTCTAAGTTTAGCCCATCCTTTCATCTCTGTTGATGCCACAACTGGACGCATATTAAAGCATAATCAAGCTTTTGAACGTTGGTATCCTGCTTCTTTAACAAAACTAATGATGACTTATATTATTTTCCGAGCCATGAGCACAGGAAAAATTTCACCCCACAAGCATATCACCATCAGCAAAAATGCAGCGCAAGCGCCTGCTATTAATTCAGGTTATAAAGCTGGTTCTGTTCTTACACTTGATACGGCCTTAAAAATTACTTTGGTTAAATCCACAAATGATTTAGCTATTGCTATAAGTGAAGCTATTTCGGGTTCACAAGAAGCTTTTGTAAAACAAATGAATGCAGAAGCTCGACGTCTAGGTATGTTTGGAACCAATTTTACAAATACAAGTGGATTACCAAATCCAAATAATTACTCCACAGCACGGGATATGGCTCTTTTAGCGGTTCAAATCCGCCGAGAATTTCCGCAATATACTCATTATTTCTCTATTCCAGCCATTGATTTTGGCAATGGAAAAAAAATTCAATCTAATTCAAATAATCTTATTGGTCGTTTTGATGGCATAGATGGCATGAAAACGGGATTTATTTGTGCTTCCGGTTTCAATCTTGTCGCTTCAGCAACCAGAAATAAGCGAACAATTATCGTTGTTATTTTAGGATCGGAGAGCATCAATAAAAGAGAAGAAAAAGCAGCACAATTGCTCAATGCAGGATTTTCGGACAAAGGATCTCCTCAATCAACATTAGCAACATTAGAACCTTATGGTACGAAAATATCACAAATAACCGATATGAGACAACAAATATGTACACCTGAAGCTATAAAAATGCGTCTAAATTCTTATGATGAAGAAGGAAATATTATTCTCACCTCGCCTTTCATTACCGCTTTACCTTCCTCCATTCTTCCTTTGCAAGTAAAGCTCATCAGCGCACCGAAGATATTGAAAATCAATGGAAAAATAGTACGAGAAATTCCCATCCCATATAAACGACCTCCCTATTCACCTCCTATGATAAAAGCAGTCAACCACATTTAATATTTCAAATGCAAACAACACGTATTCCTGTCACTCTCATCACCGGTTTTTTAGGTTCTGGTAAAACAACTTTGCTTAATTATTTGCTTCGAGATCCTCTCTTAGCTAACAGTGCTGTTATCGTTAACGAATTCGGTGAAATAAACATTGACCATCTTTTTGTTGAAAAAGCAACAGAAGGAATTATTGAATTAACAAACGGCTGTTTATGCTGTAATTTGCGCAGTGATTTAGTCGATACATTAGTTGATTTAATTGATCATACTCAAAAAAAATATCTCAAAAAATTCAATCGCATTATAATTGAAACAACAGGTTTAGCTGATCCTGCTTCTATTTTACAAGTTCTTTTAAACCATCCTATTTTAACTCAAGCATTAGAGATTGATGCTGTTATTACAACATTTGATGTATTAAACTCTCCTCCTATTCTTGAATCTCATCCTGAAATACAAAAACAACTCGCTTTTGCTGACAAAATTATCCTTACAAAAACTGATCTTATTGATCATATAATTCCCCTAGATTTTCTCACCAACAAACTCAAAGCTCTTAATCCCACGGCACAAATCATCATTTCCCATTCTGATCAATGCAACTCACATGAATTAATAAATAAAATAATTCGGAATAAAAAAGAAGGTAACATAGAGCTAAAAAAATGGCTTCCCACTGTTCCACATGATCATTCTCATTATCAAAATTTTCGCGCTTTTTCATTAGATTGTAATGAACCGATTCACTTTGCTACGTTAAAAGTTTTTCTCAACCTCTTAAAAGATCTTTATGGTGAAAAATTACTCCGTATAAAAGCCATTATCGCATTGCACGATAATCCACATAGTCCACTTATTCTTCATGGTGTACAAACATTTTTTCATCCACCAATAAGGCTTCCAAAGTGGCCAAAAGGCATTACAAAAACTCGCTTTGTCATCATTACTCATAGTGTTGAAAAAAAGGCAATACAAAAACTCTTTGATGCTTGTTTAAATAAACCAGCACTAGATACTCCAGACAAAACTGCTATTTTAGATAATCCTTTACTCATTCCAGGAGTAAAATTTTAATCTCCTTTGCACAGTAACAAATCAACTGCTTACATACAATTCACGTTATATTATTCTTATAACTGAAAAATTGTATATTCTTAATATAGCTCATCCTTAGAAAGCCATAGCAACTGAATCTTCATCAATAAAATGTTCAAAAACATAACGTTTATCATAAACAGTAATTTTGGGAGGTTTACGATTTGTTTCAAAAAAATCATAGCCTTCTTTGAGCATCATCCAAAATTCATAATGAGGGCTTGTATAATGACGTTGCATATTAGCATCAGTCATACGAAAAGGAAAAGCATGTAACTGAAACTCTTTTTGCCCGCCTTTAAAAGCATCCCGTGCAAAGGCATAGATTTGTGCCATATTCCTGTCATTCATTGAATAGCAGCCTACAGAAGAACAAGCTCCATGAACCATAAGATAGCTCCCTGTACGGCCATGAATCTGATCATAAAGATTAGGAAAACCTATATTAAAAGAAAGATAATATTTCGAATAAGGGTTCATTTGGTTTTCCTGAACGGTATAAAAACCTTCTGGAGCTTGAAAATCGCCTTCTCGATATTTAGGCCCAAGCTGACCTGACCATTTGCAAATGTCATAACTTACAACAAGAACAAATACTCCTGAACGATTTTGTTTCCAAATTTCAGCAATATTATCTTCCTTAAAAAATCGCATCATAATTGGTGCATACTGATCAATATCGTTCATAGCCATTTTATTGAGGATTTCTCGAGGCAATGATTGTTCAATTTTAGCTTTGAAAGAAGTAGGTAACCTCTCCTGACATGCCATTAACATTCCAGTTAGAATAAAAAGCACTGCTGAAAACAATCTCTTTAATTTCATTTAAAAAAGGTCCTTGACAGTAAATATATTAATTCAAAGAACGACCAATCTGAAGATATTTTTCCCAACGCTCTTGTTTAATAATTTCACCATCTTTACCAGCCATAGACTTTAAAGCGTCTGAAATAATATTACCTGTTGCTTCAATTACAATTTCTTTTCCTCTATGTGCTCCTCCCAAAGGCTCAGGAATAATACCATCAATAATCTGTAACTTATAAAGATCTTGAGCAGTAATGCGCATATTCGTCGCAGCATCCTTTGCACGAGTTGAATCGCGCCATAAAATAGAAGCTGCACCTTCTGGTGAAATAACCGAATAAATCGAGTGCTCCAACATATAAACTTTATTAGCTGCCGCAATTGCTATCGCTCCCCCAGAACCTCCTTCTCCAATAATAACGGAAACAACAGGGACCTTTAAGCGTAAAGTTGCAGCTGTTGATTGTGCAATTGCCTCTGCCTGCCCACGTTCTTCAGCACTCACACCAGGATAAGCGCCCGCCGTATCAACAAAAGTCAGTAATGGTAATTGAAAACGATCAGCCAATTCCATAATACGAACAGCTTTGCGATATCCTTCTGGACGTGCAGAACCAAAATTATGGTGCAAGCGGGTTTGGGTATCATGCCCTTTTTCTTGACCTATATAAGCAATTGCTTCACCTCTAAAGCGTGCAAAACCAGCTTGAATAGCTGCATCTTCAGCGAATTTACGATCACCTGCCAAAGGTGTAACATCAGTCAACAATTGCGCTGAATAATCCATAAAATGAGGTCTATCAGGATGACGAGCTACTTGTGTTTTTTGCCATGGTGATAATTTTTTATAGAGATCTCTCAAAGCTGTTTGAGAACGCGTTTCAAGACGTGCAATCTCATCACTCATATTAAGGCTATCCTTTTCCTGAGCGATTTTTTTTAATTCAAGAATTTGCAGATCAAGATCAGCAACTGGTTTTTCAAAATCAAGATAATTATACATTGCATCCAACTTGTTTTGTATAATTTATACACTTATAATTTATTTTATAAAGTATTTTTCAAAAGATCATCTTTTCTTTACCTGACCTTACACTAATCAACAAGCGGATGATGCTCATTAACCAAACGATGCAACCTAGCTTCCAATACATGTGTATAAATTTGAGTTGTAGAAATATCACGGTGACCTAACAAATGTTGAACCGCACGCAAATCAGCACCATTTTGCAACAGGTGGCTTGCAAAAGCATGGCGCAATACATGAGGAGAAAAGTTTTCACTTTGTATTCCTGCTCTTTTAGCGAGATCTTTTAATCCGCGAGCAACAAATTGGCGTGCAATATATCCAGTAGATGAACGAGCAGGAAAAAGGTAAATGCTTGTTGCATCTTTTCTCTGATCACGCACACTCAACCACTGCAACAGAATTTGACGTGCTTTCTCTGATAAAAGTACCACTCGCTCTTTTTCACCCTTCCCGCGAACCAAAATAAATTGCTCTTTTCCTTGCACAGCTTGAACTGGAAGACTAACTAACTCACTGATACGTAATCCCGTCGCATAAAGCATTTCAAGCAACACCTGAAAACGCAAAGCACGGTAATAATTCTGGGTTCCAGACTCTGCTTGCTCTGTTTCCAATTGCGCAAAATCTAATAATTTTGTTATCGCATCTTCACTGATAATTTTCGGCAAAGGACGTCCTTGACGTGGTGAATCAATATCACTAGAAGGGTCATCTTCTCTTAATCCTTCAGCATAAAGAAATTGAAAAAATTGACGTAAAGTTGATAACCGACGCGCTTGTGAAGTTGCTGCGCAACCAGCTTTCTGCATGAGAGATAAAAGATTGATTAAATCTTCTCTTTGCGCCGAAAAAAACGAAATAGAGTGCGAAGATAATTTATTTTGTGCCCATTGTAAATCATGTTGATAAGCTAAAAGTGTACAAACAGAAGCCCCTCGCTCCGCACTCATCATTTCAAGAAAACGATCTATGACAGCATCATTTTTCATGTATTTTCTTTCGAAGATTCCTTTAATAAATCTAAAGGCACATCAACATTTATATCCACGGTCACTGGTTCAACATAAACCACAAGTGCAACCATAATGCTAAAAAAAATAATAATTAAAATGAAAAATATTATTAAAAATCGAGTTAATGTTGGCATGAAAATAAACTATTCCAAAAAAATCTTAATTTTCTATCGTATCTGATAAAGATTAACAGGTCTTGACTTTAAGATAGATAAATATCGAAATAAAATCATGAATAATAATTATTTTAAAATATCCCCACAACATAAATAAAAAATCAACTGTTACTGTATCTTAATTGTTAAACACTCATACTGGCCGGTCTCATGAGTGCAGAAAAATCAATGATTAAAAAACATGTCGTTATTATGTATAATTTACTTTATTTATGATACTGATCAAGAAATCGAAAAAGCAGCACAAACAACAATTTCTGAATTCTTTTAAACTTATGAAAAATAAAGTTTCACACTTTTGAACAAAATATCATTTAAATATCCTTAAAAAATCTCCCTCATTTTAGCAACAAGCAAAGCAGCTTATATACTGAAAAACCATACCTCAAATTAAATATAGCACAAAATAGATCTTAATATTCTCATTGAACGTGTTTTAAAGTATCCTGGCTATTGCTTTAAAAAAGACTTAAAAATCACCAAAACTCATAGAATAATGCTACTCTAGCTATGCAAAAGCAAACTTAACGATTAGTAATCATAGCAAACATTAAGAAGCATAAAATATTACACGATCCACACAATGCTAATTGCACAACAAAATATATGAAACTGAAGCACACACATTCCTTAATCTTGGCCACACATTTGGACACATGCTTGAAAGAACAATTACCTACAATTCAAACTGCTTAATCCATGGTGAAAGTGTAGCGATTGAAATAATTTAGCTCACCAATTTTCTACTCAACTGAATTTAATAAGTCCCACACTAACACAACCTATTCAAATACATTTTAAAGCTGTTGGTTTACCTACAAAATTACAGGATATTCCAAAACTTGAAATGTTAATGACTTTAACAGTATAAGATTAAGAAAATAGTCTCACTCTCGCCCTAACATGTAAGCTCAGTTAATCATTCATTGCAAAACATCTTGATCGCATTGAATATCATTTTAAATTTTCTAAAATAAATTAATGAAAACGGGCTCATAAATATTTATAATGATTGATTAAACTCAACGTTTTCGCTATAAAATTAAATATGATTGGGTCTGCGTAGCTCAGTAGGATAGAGCACAGGATTCCTAAGAAATTGGGCACTTTCAGAAGAAATTCTAAAAGTGAATCTGCTCAAACTCGGGGAAAACTTCACAGGAATTTGTATGTCAATCCCGAGCCAAGTCTCTTTTTAAATTAAAGAGAAAGGTGTAGAGACTGAACGGGCAGCACCTAAAAAGCATAAGTTTTAAGGTGAAGAGACAGTCCAGACCACAAACAGTTTTGCTGATAAAGCTGGCGGTGAAAATCGAAGTGGTATGAATCCTGGGGTCGTAGGTTCGAATCCTACCGTAGACACCACTATATAAGTTACGATTGTTACTTTGAATCATTAAGGAAACGTTATGAAAAAACTCTACTTAAGTTTATTATCCTTCAATCCGATTACTGCCTTCGCTGGATCTTTGGTAATCAATGTACCAGATGTCCCGGAGCCTATGATAAAACAGGTTGTTTATCAATGTGATACTGGAACAAATAAAGAAAAAGTCGAAGCAACTTATCTCAATGCTGATAATATTTCGTTAATCGATTTTAAATGGAAAGGTGAACGCATTGTCGGTGCAAATGTCATCGCTGCGTCAGGATCAAAATACGCAGGAGCCCAGTATATTTGGTGGGAATCTAAAAACGAAGTTACACTTTTTGACCTTATTAATGATCCAGAAGAAAAGAAACCTATTTTTTGTAAAATAGAAGATAAGCAATAATAAGTTTTTATCCATTAGGTTTACATTCGTTTAAATTTCACGATTTCTTCTTTTTATGATTATGAAATAAAAGAGAAAATGGTTCTTTTAAAAAATCCTTTGATTGATCTCGATGAACTGCTGTTTGTGACAACAACATAGAGGTTATTGGTGTTGTCATAAACAAAAAAATCATCAACAATATCTCATGAATAACAAATACATGATCCACATGTATTGAATAAAAAAAGGAAGCAATAATAATACTGCTTCCTCCCCAACTTGTACTCAATGAAGATGTATGCAAACGTTCATAAAAATTAGAAAAACGTACAAGCCCTATTGTTCCAATGAGAGTAAGACTAGATCCCAGTATTAAAAAAAAGCTAATTATAAGAGCACTCCAAAGTGAAATATCATCTTTCATTCAATAATTTCTCCACGCATTAAAAATTTTGCCAAAGCAATACTCGATATAGGACCTAAAAGACTAATAATGAGAACAGCTTCAAAATAAATAGTTGTTCCTGAACGAATATCAAACGTCAGAAATAAAAGGATAGCAGTCATATAAAGAGCATCCAAACCAACAATGCGATCTTGTGCTCTTGGACCACGAACCAGTCGAAACAATGCTAGAATCATCGCCAAACTTAAAAAAAACTGTGAAAGATAAAGTCCCCAATAAAGAATAACCATACTCATGAAAAAATCTCCAAAAGCAATTGTTCATATCGCTGCTTGATCAACTGTTCATAATCATTTCCATCTATTAAATTTAAAACATGAATTAAAAGTTGATTATTTTTGCTATTATAAGCAACCCAAACAGTACCTGGAGTAACTGCCAAGATACATGCTAAAATAGCTAAGGCAACTTGACTTTCAAGCGCTAGAAAAATAACAACAAAACCAGATTTTTGTTTTTTACGCCTTTTTGTTAAAATAAACCAAGCTACTGAAATATTTGAAGAGATAGAATCTATAAATACCCGGAATAATAATAGAAAAACCGCTTTCCAACTCTTAATGGTGGCTGTTTTCATCTCAATAAGCTGCATCATTAAACTACTGAACAAAGCAATAACAATGCCTAAAAGAAATTGGCCTAAATTAAAACCGTTTAAAATCACCCACATTAAAACAATCGCACAACTAAAAAAAGGATATGCAAAGAAGTGATTCATCAATTTTTCTCCATCTTTTTTAGAGAAAAATCAGTTAAAATACTACTGATATAATTTTTAGGAGAGTGTAAAACTTTAGCAGTTTCATACATATAATGACTAACAGGTCCAGCCATCATTGTTGCAACAAAACACAAAACTAAAAGAGCAGCAATAGGTGTAAATTCGATTACTTGCGCACGTGGAATTTTACCTTCAAGAGAAAACCAAAAAATTCGAATACCGGCTCTTGTCATTGAAATTAAAGTTGCAAAACCGGAAATAATAATAAAAATTACAAAAAGCCAATCCTGTAAAACTGGCATATATGCGGCAGAATTCCCTTCTTTGGGATTTAAAATTGCCATAATTATCATAAATTTTGCAATAAAACCAGATAAAGGAGGTAATCCAATAATTAAAATAGCACAAATAGCAAAACAAGCACCAAGAATTGTCAAAGTTACCGGTAAATAAGTACCTACTTCATCTTCTTCTTCCTCTTCTTCATCATTATACACTTCCGTTGTAACATCTAAAACATCAGTGGTGACGTCCTGATCACGCTCAACTAATTCTACCAAAAGAAAAAAAGCTCCCAAGGCTAAAGTTGAAGAAACAATATAAAAAAGCGCACCCGCTGTTAACAGTATATTTCCAGTCCCAATTGCTGTTAACACTGTTCCAGAAGATACAAGAACACTATAAGCCGCTAAACGACCCAAAACTTGACTAGCCAACACTCCAATAAAACCAAAAGTTAAAGTCGCAAGCCCACCATAAAATAAAATCGTAGAACCAAAATGGGTAAAATATCCACTTTCAGGACCAAACCATAACAATGTTAAACGTAAAATAACATAAATACCCACCTTGCTCAAAATCGCAAAAGAAGCACTCACGGGAGCCGCTGCTGCACAATAAGTTGGTACCAACCAAAAATTAAGTGGCCACAGACCAACTTTAAGCAATAAAGCAACACTTAAAAGGGCTACACCTATTTCAAATAAAACAATATCCGCAGAAGCGATATATCTTATTTTAACCGCCAAATCAGCCATATTAAGCGTACCCACTATTCCATAAATTAGAGCCGTACCAGTTAAAAACAAAAATGAAGCAAAAAGATTAATCACTATATAATGCATACCAGCACGAACGCGTGATTGACCTGATCCATGTAAAGCAAGCCCATAAGAAGCAGTTAACATAACTTCAAAAAATACAAATAAATTGAATAAGTCACCTGTCAAAAAAGCACCATTAATGCCTACTATCAAAAATTGCATCAATGACTGAAAATGGGGACCTACCTTATACCAATAAGCTTGTGAGAAAATAAACGTAGCAGCAGTCAATACACTTGAAAGTAAAAGCATCAAAGCACTTAAGCGATCAAGAACCAAAATGATAGCGAAAGGAGAGGGCCAATTACCAAGTTGATAAACATCTGAAGCCGGCGCTATTTCAAGAGTACGTAGACACAATAAAATAGAAATAACAATCAATAAACCCGCAGAAGAGAGACTAATAAGTGACTTAAGCTGTGAATTACGTTCATCATAGAAAAGAAGAAGTGCTCCAGTACTTAATGGCAAAAGAATAGGCAAAATAAGTAGATGCTGTAACCAAATTTCCATCACTTTGCCTCATGTCCATCAACATGATCCGAACCTGTTAAGCCACGTGACACCAAGAGAATAACCAGAAATAAAGCTGTCGTTGCAAAACCAATTACAATCGCTGTCAAAACCAAAGATTGCGGAAGAGGGTCAGCATAGTTTTCTGGATTGATCGCACGAGATGGATCAACAATAGGGGCTGCATTGCTACGAGGCCTGCTCATTGAAAAAATAAAAAGATTTATGCCATAAGAAATTAACGACAAACCAAGAATAACCTGAAAAGTTCGTGGACGTAAAAGCAACCAAATACCGGATCCAACGAGAACACCAATACCTAAAGAAAGAACAACTTCCACTAACTTTCTCCTTTTTTCAAATTAGGTTTTTTACTAATTCGATAAACGCGAATGGATTGATGTGCAATTGCAATTAAAATAAGGATAGTTGCGCCCATCACGAGAGAAAACACCCCTAAATCAAATAAAAAAGCAGATGCAATAGGAATTTTTCCAACCCAAGGAAGATTCATATATTGAAAAAAAGATGTTAAAAAAGGATATTTAAAAAACCAAGAACCTACCCCCCCTGTTGCTACCGATAATAACAAACCGAAACCCATCCAACGCAAAGGCAAAACCCTTAAATGACTTTCCACCCAACGAATATTAGTAGCAAGATATTGTAAAATAAATCCTATTGCCAAAGTAATACCTCCAGCAAATCCACCTCCTGGAAGATTATGGCCACGTATAAATAGATAAATTGCAAAAGTAATAATAAGAGGAAAAAGCCAATGCATAATAACAGAAGGAATAAATAAATAATCTAATAAAGTATCCCTCTCTTGATAATTAATCCGTTCTTTATCAAAAACCGTCTGCATATGATGTTGAAAAGGAGCTATGCTTTCAGGTGCAGGACGAAAACGCCGTAAAAGAGCAAAAACAGTCAGTGCAACAACACCTAAAACCACTATTTCTCCCATTGTATCAAAACCACGGAAATCAACTAACAAAACATTCACAACATTGCGCCCACCAGTATCAAAATAAGCCCGTGTAAGAAAAAAGTCAGAAATTGTCATTCTTTGTGGACGCGTCATTACCGCAAATGATAGCCACGCTACACCTGCACCACTGACAAATGCTATGATAAAATCACGAACACGACGTAAATACACTAAAGATCCAACAGATACAGAGGAAGAAGAATGCAAACGCTTAGGTAACCAACGTAAACCAAGAAGTAACAATACTGTCGTCACCACTTCAACAACCAATTGTGTTACCGCTAAATCAGGAGCAGAAAGCCACAAAAAGGTCGCACAAGTCATTAAACCAGCGCCTCCCAACAGCATTAATGATACAAAACGATGAAACTTGGCCTGCCAAGCAACTAAAAATGCACAAAATCCGCCAATCAACCAAATAACAATAAAAGAAAAATCAAGAGGAAAAAGTGGCAATGGACCTGCTGAAATTAACCCATCACACCACAGTAAAAGACCAACAAATGCAAAACACACGAAAAGGACCCAACATAACTGAAATTGTAAACGACGTGTTGATAAAAAAGATTCTGCTACACATGGCCATTTCCAAAAAATAATCATAAAAATACGCTCAAAAATACGTAATCTTTTTAAAGAACGAAAAAGAGGCACTCCCTCATTACATGATAAAAAATAATGATGCCCTAAAATATAAAGCAATGCACCCCCTGATAAAGCAACAAAACTCATAATTAAGGGAGTATTAAAACCATGCCAAACAGCTAAATTATAAGAAAATGTTGTCGGTCCTAAAACAGCTACTATGGCATTATCTAAAATAGATCCGATTGTTAAATTAGGAAAAATACCCACTGCCAAACAGATAAAAACCAATAATTCTATTGGAAAACGCATAAAACGTGGTGGCTCATGTGGTTTTTTGAGTAAATGAACAGGTTCAGGTCCGAAAAAAACACTGTAAATAAAGCGTATAGAATAGGTTACGCTGAACAAACTGGCTAATGTTGCTATATAAGGTGTAATCCGATTCAACCAAGATTCCATATGGATTTCAACTGTTTCAGCAAAAAACATTTCTTTTGATAAAAAACCATTAAGCAAAGGCACACCAGCCATTGCAGCACTCGCAACTAAGGCAAGAGTTCCTGTAATAGGCATATAACGAAAAAGGCCTGTCAATTTACGCATATCACGCGTACCTGTCTCATGATCAATGATACCAGCTGCCATAAATAATGACGCTTTAAAAGTAGCATGATTAGCCATATGAAAGATCGCGGCAACACAGGCAAGGGAACTGTCAAGACTCAAAAGCGTAGTAATCAAACCAAGATGGCTAAGCGTCGAGTAAGCAAGCAGACCTTTCAAATCTTGCTGAAACATTGAAAAATAAGCACCAAGAAGTAATGTTATTAATCCTGAAATACCAATAAGCCAAAACCAAACGTCTGTTCCAGATAAAACAGGCCACAGTCGAACAAGCAAAAATAAACCTGCTTTTACCATTGTTGCCGAATGTAAATAAGACGATGCAGGTGTTGGAGCAGCCATTGCGTTGGGTAACCAAAAATGAAATGGAAACTGTGCACTTTTTGTTAATGCTCCTAATAAAATACAAATAAGAATCGGAATATAAAGAGAACTGGACCGAATGAGATTTCCAGATTCTAGGACCTTATCCAGATCAAAACTACCAACAATATGGCCAATCAATAAAACTCCGATCAGCAGTGCAAAACCGCCTAAACCAGTAACTGTTAAAGCTATACGCGCACCATCACGCGCACTGGTATTATGGTGCCAATAACCAATCAATAAAAAAGAAAAAATACTAGTAAGTTCCCAAAAAATCACCAAAAATACGAGATTTCCTGATAAAATTATTCCCGTCATTGACCCCATAAAGGCTAGAAAAAAGGAAAAAAATCGTGGAACTGGATCTGCTGGATTCATATAATAACGTGCATAAACAACAACAAGAAACCCTATCCCTGTAATTAAAAGGCAAAAAAGCCATGATAAACCATCTATGCGGAGGGTTAGATTAACCCCCCATTCTGGAAGCCAAGAAAGATCTAAACGTACGACACCGTTTCTACAAACCGCTGGATACAGCATAATTGTCAAAAGAAGGCTAAAAAGTGCAATAGCTCCAGCAAACCAAGCTTCATTATTTCTAGCAGTTGAACGAAAAAAACCAATGATAAAACTACCACTAAAAGGAAGCAAAACAAGCAATATTAACATTGCTTCCCGTGTTGTCATTAGCTGAACTCCATTTTATTTTTAATATTCTATCATTGGCAAAATAAAAAATGTAAAATCATTCTTCCTTTCACACTTATAACAATAGATTTAAATAAAACTTAAAAATGTAAAGAATTCTCACAAAATGATCACTTCATACACAAAATCTACATAAAATATTTCAAAGTTTTTTACCTCTTATATCCTTTACCCTTTGAAAAAACTGGAAAAACATTGCTTACGAGGTCCATGGAAAGGTTGATAACTATTATCACTTTGAGTATAAGAACGATAATGAGCTTTACAATACGCAATATGTTGCTTCATATTCCATAGCTTCTTTTCCTCTAGAACAAAAGAAGTCGTCGATTTGTCGTTTTGGGCTGGTATAATCTTTCGAGGCATATTTTTCACATCTGAAGATGTATACGCAACAAATGCTTTTTCAGGATACCACCAACCGTCATTATATTTACGATAACCATGCCGATAATGACGATAACCTTTAAAACCATTCAGTTCCTTACGCCCAGTAACTTTCAAAAAAGCTGAATCATTTTGAACAGAAAGCTGATCAACTGCTTTTGCCTTAACACCACTCTTATGCACCATATTAGAAATATTGGTTGTTATAATAAAAATACTGGCAATCGTTACAATAGACAAAATGGAATATAAGTTTTTAATAATGAACATAACATACATCTCAAAACAATTGAATAAAAACCAAATTACAGAAAGTCTTCTTACTGCCACCAAATGAAAATAGATTTTCTCACTGCTATTTTTTCCTTGAGACATTCTGTTGCTATATGTACTAAACGCTAATATGAACAATAAGATCCTTCAAACGAGAACGAATAGCCAATGATTGGGACTCCTTATTATCTTATCGATAAATCTAAACTCATAAAAAATATGAAGACTATTGCTCACTTACGAGCAATATCAAGAGTAAAAGTTTTACTTGCTTTAAAATGTTTTGCGACATGGAGTCTCTTTGATGTTATGTCCCAGTATATGGATGGCACCACATCATCATCCCTTTATGAACTCCGCTTAGGAAAAGAAAAATTTGGAAAAGAAACCCATGCTTATTCAGTTGCATGGGCCGATGATGAAATTGACGAAGCCTGTGGTTATGCAGATAAAATCATTTTTAACTCAATTCAACAATTGAAACGCTTTGCTAACACAACAAAAACAATTCAACGAGGCTTAAGATTAAACCCAGGCATCAGTGCATCAAATTTTGATCTTGCAAATCCCTCCCGTCCTTTTAGCCGTTTAGGAGAAACGAATCAGGATGCTATTAAAGAAGTCTTACCTCTCATTAACGGTTTAATGATCCATAACAATTGCGAAAATAGTGATTTTAATCTTTTTAATCGAATGCTTAACCACATTGAAGAAAAATTTAAAGAACTCTTTGTTGCAATTGATTGGATCAGTCTCGGTGGAGGAATTCACTTTACCGCTGAAAATTATCCTTTAGAAGATTTAGCAAAACGCTTAAAACATTTTTCTCAAACCTATGGTGTAACTGTTTTTCTGGAACCAGGAGAAGCCGCCATTACCAAAAGTACTACCTTAGAAGTTAGCGTTCTTGACACATTATATAATAAAAAAAATCTTGCCATTGTTGACAGTTCAATTGAAGCGCATATGCTTGATCTTTTAATCTACCGTGAAAATGCCAAATTAGAACCAAATCATGGTCCTTATGAGATTATGGTTTGCGGCAAATCTTGTCTTGCTGGAGATATTTTTGGAACATTTCAATTTCCTGAACCCCTGAAGATAGGTGACAAATTATCCTTTCAAGACGCTGCAGGATACACAATGGTTAAAAAAAATTGGTTTAATGGCGTTGCAATGCCGGCTATTGTCATTAAAGAATGTAATGGGACCTTAACACTTCAACGTCAATTTAGCTATAATGATTATAAAAATAGCCTTTCATAACAAACACAACAAATAAAAATCATCATGCAGCAGTATTAAAAGGAGATGAACCCACAATGAAAAAAAACGTTCTTATTATTGGTGCTGGCGGTGTTGCACAAGTTGTTGCTCATAAATGTGCCCAAAACAATGATCTTCTCGGTGAAATTCATATCGCTTCACGAACACAAAAAAAATGTGACGCAATCATTGCTTCCATTCAAGAAAAAAAAGCCACAAAAGTAGAAGACATTATCAAAAGTCATACACTCAACGCAATGGATGTTGAAGAAACTGTCAAACTTATTCAAAAGACAAAATGCGAAATCGTTATCAATGTTGGCTCCTCTTTTCTTAATATGTCTGTTCTTTCAGCTTGTATTGAAACAAAATGCGCTTATATCGATACAGCGATTCATGAAGATCCTTTAAAAATTTGTGAAACACCCCCTTGGTATGGCAATTATGAATGGCCCAGACGTCAAGAATGCGAAAAAGCAGGTATCACTGCTATTTTAGGCGCAGGTTTTGATCCTGGTGTTGTAAATGCTTATGCAGCATTAGCACGCGATAGCTATTTCGATACAATTACCGATATTGATATTATTGATATCAATGCCGGAAACCATGGACGTTGGTTTGCTACAAATTTTGACCCAGAAATTAACTTTCGGGAATTTACAGGACAAGTATGGTCATGGCAAAATAAAAAATGGACTTCTAATCAAATGTTTGAAATCCGTCATGAATGGGATTTACCCGTTGTTGGAAAACAAACGGCTTATATGACAGGACACGACGAAATCCATTCATTATCTAAAAATCTTGATGTTCCCAATATTCGTTTTTGGATGGGTTTCAGCGAACGTTATATTACTGTCTTTACCGTTCTTAAAAATCTTGGACTCTTATCCGAACAACCTATCAAAACAGCAGAAGGTCAAGAGGTTGTTCCTTTAAAAGTTGTGAAAGCTGTTTTACCTGATCCTGCCTCTTTAGCACCAAATTATACAGGAAAAACTTGTATTGGAGACCTTGTTAAAGGCACAAAAAATGGAAATCCAAGAGAAGTATTCATCTATAATATAGCTGATCACAAACAAGCTTTTAATGAAACTGGTGCACAAGGAATTTCTTATACAGCTGGAGTTCCTGCAGCAGCAACAGCTATGCTTATCGCTACCGGTGAATGGGATGTTAAAACTATGGTGAATATAGAAGAACTACCGCCACATCCTTTTCTAAAATATCTTGATCATATGGGACTGCCAACTTATGTAAGAGAACAACAAGACGATAAGAAATTACAATTTTAATTTATTTACGGAATGAAAATACAATAAAACCGCCTTTAAAAAAGCGGTTTTATCAAAACATAAAGATATTAAGGGAAAAAACTCTCCCATTCTGCTTTCAAAAAGAACTATGGAATCTTGTTAGAAAGTAACTTTAGGTATGAAGAGGTTTAGAAAATGTCGCTAAAGCTGCTTCTCGCACAGCTTCCGATAAAGTAGGATGTGCATGACAACAACGCCCTAAATCCTCTGATGAACCACCAAATTCCATCAGAACTGCAATTTCATGGATCATTTCACCTGCACCAAATCCAAGAATATGCCCACCCAAAACTTGATCTGTCTTTTTATCAGCAAGAATTTTAACAAATCCATCATTCTTTTGCATTGCACGTGCACGCCCATTTGCCATAAAAGGAAATTTTCCAATGTTATAACTAATACCTGCCGCTTTAAGCTCTTCTTCTGTTTTACCTACACTAGCGATTTCTGGTTGTGTGTAAACAACACTGGGAATAACATCAAAATTAACATGGCCTTTTTGACCAGCTAAAATTTCAGCCACGGCAACACCTTCTTCTTCAGCTTTATGGGCCAACATTGGACCTTTAACAACATCACCAATCGCATAAATTCCTGGAACATTAGTTTGCCACTGTGCATCTATCTTAATAAAACCGCGTTCATCCATCTGAACACCTGCTTCAGCCAAACCCAGCCCCTCTGTATAAGGAGAGCGTCCTGTAGCAATCAAAACAACATCAGCTTCTAAAGTCTCTTCAACACCACCTCGAACAGCTTCAAAAGTTACCTTAGCAACTGAATTAGATTGAGTCACAGCTGTTACCTTCGCACCAAGCTTATATTCAATCCCTTGTTTTTCCATTAACTTCTGAAATTGTCGTGAAACTTCACCGTCCATCGATCCTAAAACTTTATCAAGAAACTCTACAATAGTAACTTTAGCACCCAAACGACTCCACACGGAACCAAGCTCTGAGCCAATAACACCCGCACCAATAACTACCATGCGTGCAGGAACTTTTTCAAGTGCAAGTGCTCCTGTCGAAGACACAATCACTTTTTCATCGATTTCCACATTCACACCTGGAATACCTGATACATCTGAACCTGTAGCAATAATAATATTCTTTGTTTCAATCTTGTGTTGATTGCCATCTTTGGTAAGAACTTCAATCTGACCTGCACTTAAAATTTTTGCAGTGCCATGAAAAGTATCAATTTTATTTTTTTTCATCAAAAAAGAAATGCCACTTGTATTAGCTGTTACAACAGCCTTTTTATGCGCCATCATCTTATCAAGATCAAGCTTAGCCTGAGAAATAGAAATACCTAGCGTTTCAAAACCATGTTGCGCTTCAGCAAATAATTCCGAAGCATGTAACAATGCTTTAGAAGGTATACAGCCAATATTAAGACACGTACCACCTAATGTTGCACGTTTTTCGATAATCGCAGTTTTGAGACCCAATTGAGTAGCTTTTATTGATGCCACATAACCACCTGGACCAGCTCCAATTACAACAACATCATAAGACATCTGTCTCCCCTTTCATCCTCAAAAACTGTGTTTTTATAAATCAAGAACAAGACGTTCCGGATCTTCCAAACTTTCTTTAACACGCACAAGGAAAGTAACAGCTTCTTGCCCATCTACAATACGGTGATCATAAGAAAGCGCTAAGTACATCATTGGACGAATGACAATTTGTCCTCCGACCACCATTGCACGTTCTTTAATTGCATGCATTCCCAAAATACCAGATTGTGGTGCATTCAAAATCGGTGTTGACATTAATGACCCATAAACGCCGCCATTAGTAATAGTGAATGTTCCACCCAACATATCCGCGACCGCCAATTTTCCATCGCGAGCAAGGCGCCCTAAACGACCAATTTCTTTTTCAATTTCTGCAATTGACATTTGATCTGCATTGCGAACAACCGGAACCACAAGTCCTTTATCCGTTCCAACAGCAATCCCAGCATTAACATAGTTTTTATAAACAATATCTGTTCCATCAATTTCCGCATTAACAGCAGGAAGTTCTTTTAATGCATGACAAACAGCTTTGGTAAAAAAGCCCATAAAGCCAAGCTTAACACCATGCTTTTTTTCAAAAAGATCTTTGTAACGTTTACGCAAATCCATAACAGTAGACATATCAACTTCATTAAATGTGGTTAACATTGCTGCTGTATTTTGCGCATCTTTAAGACGGCGTGCAATTGTCTGACGCAACTTTGTCATACGAACACGCTCTTCGTGCACTGTATCCACAAATATAGCAGAAGAAACAGAAGCTGATGTTTTTGTCCCCTGCGCTAAAACATTAAGAACATCTCCCTTGAGAATCTGTCCACGCTTTCCAGAACCTGAAAGATCACTTTTCTCTATGTTATTTTCAGCCATTAATTTTGCTGCTGAAGGAGCAGGAGGCATCGTTCCTCCTAAAGAGGAAGTCGATACAGACGCTGCCATAGGAGAAGATGTCGGCGTAGATATCACAGAAGGTGATGCAGGTGGTGCGGATGATACAGAAACACCATCAGCTCCTGCTTCAACCATTCCTAAAAGAGCATTCACTTCAACTGTATCACCTTCTTTTGCAATGATTTCAGATAACTTTCCAGCAACAGGAGAAGGAACTTCAACAGTTACCTTATCAGTTTCTAACTCGACCAAAGGCTCATCCATAGCTACGGCTTCACCAATTTTTTTAAACCATTTGCCAATTGTTGCCTCAGTAACTGATTCGCCCAAAGTAGGAACACGGATTTCAGTAGCCATAATATTTTTCCATACGTCAGAGTAGTAATAAATTAAGAACCTAACGCGTCTTCAAGAAACGCGGCAAGCTGTTCAAGATGTTTCGACATTAAGCCAGTCGCAGGCGATGCACTTGCAGAACGCCCAGCATAACGTGCACGCGAATAACGTGCACGAATATGAGTCAGAACCCATTCTAAATAAGGCTCAATAAATGACCAAGCTCCCATATTTTTGGGTTCTTCTTGACACCAAACAATTTCTGCCTTTAGAAAGCGCGACAATACGTCCACCAGAGCCTTTGCCGGGAAAGGATAAAGCTGTTCAACACGTAACAAATAAACATTATCAATTCCCCTCTTTTCACGTTCTTCATAAAGGTCATAATAAGCTTTACCTGTACAAAGAACAACACGGCGAATCTTGCTGTCTTTTTGTAATTTAATCACAGAACTTTTAAGGCATTCTGCATCATCAAGTAACAAGCGATGAAAATTTGTTCCAGGCCCCATTTCACTTAAAAAAGAAACCGCTCGTTTATGACGCAGAAGTGATTTTGGTGTCATCAAAATCAATGGTTTACGAAAATCACGTCTAATTTGGCGACGCAAAATATGAAAATAATTTGCAGGAGTTGTACAATTTGCAACCTGCATATTATCCTCTGCACACAATTGCAGAAAACGCTCTAAACGGGCTGAAGAATGCTCTGGCCCTTGTCCTTCAAAACCATGAGGTAATAAACACACAAGACCAGACATACGAAGCCATTTACGCTCAGCGGATGAAATAAACTGATCGAAAATAACCTGAGCACCATTAGAAAAGTCACCAAATTGTGCTTCCCAAAGTGTTAAACCACGTGGCTCAGCAAGTGAATATCCATATTCAAAACCAAGAACAGCTTCTTCAGAAAGCATAGAATTTACAACCTCATAAATAGCTTGTCCCTGTTGTAAATTATTTAAAGGAATATAACGGGCTTCATTTTCTTGATCATAAAGAACTGCATGACGTTGCGAAAAAGTTCCACGTTCAACATCTTCACCAGAAAGGCGAACCGGTGATCCTTCTAAACACAAAGAACCAAAAGCTAAAGCTTCAGCTGTTGCCCAATCAATACCCTCACCAGATTCAAACATTTGAACACGATTATTTAAAAAACGCTGAATCGTTTTATGTATATGAAAATCTGATGGAACTTCGACAAGTTTTCGTCCAATCTCCTTTAAGGTTTTTAATTCAACACCTGTCATTCCATAGCGCTGTTCATCACTACTACTAGCAGCTTTAATACCTGTCCAACTCCCATCAAGCCAATCAGCCTTATCAGGTTTATAAGAAGCACTCGCTTCAAATTCACTTTCAAGCTTATCGCGCCACATTTGTTTCTTTTGTTCAACTTCTTGAGGATCAATGACTCCTTCAGCTATTAGTTGATTACTATAAAGTTGAACTGTCGTTTTATGATTACGAATCGCTTTATACATAAGGGGCTGTGTAAAGGAAGGTTCATCACCTTCATTGTGTCCGTAACGGCGATAACAAAACATATCGATGACCACCGGTTTATGGAAGATTTGACGGAATTCCGTTGCTACTTTTGCTACAAAAACAACAGCTTCTGGATCGTCTCCATTTACATGAAAAATTGGTGCATCGATCATTTTCGCAACATCTGATGGATAAGGTGACGAACGTGAAAAGCGTGGATTAGTTGTGAATCCAATTTGATTATTGATAATCACATGAATCGAACCAGCAACACGGTAACCCCTCAAATCTGAAAGACCAAACGTTTCCTGAATAACACCTTGCCCTGAAAAAGCTGCATCACCGTGAATAAGAAGCGGCAAAACTTTTGAGCGTTCACTTAACGGTACAACCTCCGTGCGATTATAACCAATAAGTTGATCTTGCTTAGCACGTGCCTTTCCAATCACAACTGGATCAACAATCTCAAGATGAGATGGATTAGGCAAAAGTGATAAATGAACTTTTTTACCATCAAATTCACGATCAGCAGAAGTCCCCAAATGATATTTTACATCACCTGATCCCTCAACATCATCAGGTTTATAAGAACCACCTTTAAACTCATGAAAAATAGCTCGATGCGGTTTTTCAAGAACTTGAGAAAGAACATTTAAACGACCCCGGTGAGCCATCCCAAAAACTATTTCTTGTACCCCCAAAGCACCACTGCGCTTAATAATCTGCTCAAGAGCTGGAATAAGCGCTTCACTCCCATCAAGACCAAAACGTTTTGTGCCCTTATATTTTACATCCAAAAACTGCTCAAAACCTTCAGCTTCTATAAGCTTATTAAGAATAGCTTTTTTACCCTTTTGTGTGAAGGCAATTTGTTTATCTGGCCCCTCAATACGTTCCTGAATCCAAGCTTTTTGAGCAGGATCTGAAATATGCATATATTCTACACCAATCGTCGAACAATACGTACGATTAAGAATTTCAAGCATCTGCGGGATGGTTGCGTACTCTAATCCCAAAACATTATCAATAAAAATCGGACGTTCGTAATCAGCAGGACTAAAACCATAAGCTTCTGGTGATAACTCTTTATAGTCTTCCCGATTTCCAGCCAGTTTAAGTGGATCAAGTTGTGCATGAAGATGCCCCCGAGCTCGGAAAGCACGAATCATCATAAGCGCATGAACAGAATCACGTGTTGCTTGAATAATATATTCTTCACGAGACATTTTTCCATTTTGTACAGGATTAACAGCTGCTTTCTCTTTTAATTTATCTCCAAAATGCTTCTCAAGTGCAGACCAATCACTATCCAAAGCAGAAACTAGCTCTCCACTTTCTTTTAATGGCCAATGATCCCGTTGCCATGTCGCTCCTTCAGCATTCTTGAGCACATCTTCTTTACTCTCTTGAAAAGTTTCAAAAAAATCACACCATTGTCGATCAACATTGGTAGGATTCTTTTTATATTCGGCATAAAGTTGATTTATATAATCGGCATTTCCACCATATAAAAATGATGTTTGTGTAAAAAGATCATTCTTCTCATCCTGCCTTGCCATATACTTTTCCGGAACACTCGTTCCGTCTCCTTAATGTACCCGCTTTTCTTTTTAAAATAAGAATCGGAAAATTGTAAAAAAGTTTTTATTTTTATATCCATATTTTATCTGAATGGATGACATCCACTCAGATAAATTCTTCTTTTAACCCTTCAACACTTCAACTAAAGTCTTGCCTATTTGTGATGGTGAAGGAGAAACTCGAATTCCAGCTGCTTCCATTGCCGCAATTTTATCTTCTGCCCCACCTTTACCACCAGAAATCACTGCACCAGCATGTCCCATTGTCCGTCCCGGAGGAGCTGTACGACCAGCAATAAAACCAACCATTGGTTTTTTACGACCTTTTTTTGCTTCATCCTTTAGAAATTGTGCTGCTTCTTCTTCAGCAGAACCACCAATTTCACCAATCATAACAATAGATTCGGTTTCATTATCAGCTAAAAACATTTCCAACACATCAATAAATTCAGTCCCCTTAACGGGATCTCCCCCAATACCAATAGCTGTTGTCTGCCCAAGTCCTTCATGACTCGTTTGAAAAACTGCTTCATACGTTAGAGTTCCCGATCTTGACACAACTCCAACAGAACCTTTTCTGAAAATAGAACCTGGCATAATACCAATTTTACATTCATCAGGAGTGAGAATACCCGGACAATTAGGACCAATTAAACGCGACTTTGATTGCTCTAATTTAGCCTTAACCTTGACCATATCCATAACCGGTATACCTTCTGTAATACAGATAATTAAACCGATTTCAGCTTCAATAGCTTCTATAATAGCATCAGCAGCCCCCGCAGGAGGAACATAAATAACAGAAGCATCAGCTCCAGTCTTTTCTTTACCTTCCACAACACTGGCAAAAATAGGAAGAGTTTCACCCTTTGATCCCTTCCATGTTTCTCCGCCTTTTTTGGGATTAATACCGCCAACCATTTGCGTACCATGGTAAGCAAGTGCTTGTTCTGTATGAAATGTCCCCGTTTTCCCCGTAAGCCCTTGAACAAGAACTTTTGTATCCTTATTAATAAGAATTGACATGGTTTAAGCTCCCTTCACTGCTGCAACAATTTTTTGAGCAGCATCATCTAAGTCATCAGCAGAAATAACATTTAAACCACTTTCACTGATAATTGCCTTACCCTGTTCAACATTAGTACCTTCAAGACGAACAACTAAAGGAACTTTTAAACCAACTTCCTTAACAGCAGCAATCACGCCTTCAGCGATAACATCGCAACGCATAATCCCACCAAAAATATTGACTAAAATGCCTTTGACATTCGGATCAGCTGTAATAATTTTAAAAGCAGCAGTTACTTTTTCTTTTGAAGCACCACCACCAACATCAAGAAAATTTGCTGGTTCAGCCCCATAGAGTTTGATGATATCCATTGTTGCCATAGCAAGACCAGCGCCATTCACCATACAACCAATCGTCCCATCAAGAGCAACATAAGCAAGATCATGCTTTGATGCTTCAATTTCTTTTGAATCTTCTTCTGAAAGATCGCGTAATTCCAAAATATCTGGATGACGATATAACGCATTATTATCGAAAGAAACTTTTGCATCAAGAACACGTAAACGGCCATTATCCATTACAATCAGCGGATTGATTTCAAGAAGGCTCATATCTTTTTCACAAAAAGCCTTATAGAGTATTGGAAACAACCTTTCACCATCTTCACGTGCACTATCGCATAATTTTAACGAGTCACAAAGTTTCATGCAATCAGAAGGAGTAACGCCCTTTGTAGGATCAATAGGAAGAGTAAATATTTTTTCCGGTGTCTCTTCAGCAACCATTTCAATGTCCATTCCTCCTTCCGTCGACACAACGAAAGAAACTTGACCAATTGTACGATCAACTAAAAGTGAAAGATACAGCTCCCGCTCAATATCAGCTCCATCTTCAATATAAAGACGATTAACCTGTTTACCTTCCGGACCCGTTTGCTTAGTTATCAAAGTTTTACCAAGCATTTCTTTTACATTCGTAATAACTTCTTCAACTGATTTTGCAAGTCGAACACCACCTTTTGAATCAGAGC
Source organism: Bartonella sp. 11B (assembly GCF_002022625.1). Classification (NCBI taxonomy): domain Bacteria; kingdom Pseudomonadati; phylum Pseudomonadota; class Alphaproteobacteria; order Hyphomicrobiales; family Bartonellaceae; genus Bartonella; species Bartonella sp. 11B. The sequence goes on from NZ_CP019783.1 coordinate 232,119, forward strand.
TAAGTTCTTTAAACTTCCCTTTTCCACGTCCTCCAGCATGAATTTGACTTTTAACCACATAAAGCGGTCCTGGTAATTTTTTCACCCATTTTTCAGCTTGTTCTACAGAATAAATAGCAACACCATTCGCTATTGGCGCACCATATTCATGAAGCAGACGTTTGGCCTGATATTCATGGATATTCATATATTTGTCCTTTTCTTCTATGAAACACTAAATTGATTCTTAAAACACTTAAGGTACCTTACTTTACCTAACAAAACTATTTTGAATCATCCGAGATTAGGTGCGATAGCAGCACATGTTTTACAAAGCTCGTGCACTGCATTTACTGATTTTTCAAAAGCAGATTTTTCAGTGTCATTCAAATCAATTTCAATGACTCGTTCAACACCACCAGCACCAATAACAACAGGAACACCAACATACGTATCCCTAACTCCATATTCACCTGAAAGATAAGCAGCAACAGGAAGAACGCGCTTAGTATCTTTTAAATAAGTCTCGGCCATTGCAACAGCAGAAGAGGCCGGCGCATAAAAAGCAGAGCCTGTTTTTAACAAATTCACAACTTCTGCCCCTCCATTCCTTGTACGTTGGATAATTTGATCAAGTTTCTCCTGCGTTGTCCAGCCCATCTTCACAAGATCAGGCAAAGAAATACCAGCAACAGTGGAATAACGGATCAGGGGGACCATCGAATCACCATGACCTCCCAAAACAAATGCTGTTACATCTTTAACAGAAACTTTAAATTCCTCAGATAAGAAATAACGAAAACGTGCTGAATCAAGAACACCAGCCATACCAATGACTTTTTGCGTTGGAAGACCAGAAAACTTTTGCAATGCCCACACCATTACATCGAGAGGATTGGTAACACAAATTACAAATGCTGAAGGCGCATATTTCTTAATTCCCGTGCCAACTTGTTCCATAACTTTTAAATTAGTAGCTAAAAGATCATCACGACTCATACCAGGTTTACGTGCAATACCTGCCGTTACGATAACAACATCAGCATCTGCAATAGCTTCATAAGTATTCGTTCCTGCTAAATTGACATCAAAGTTTTCAACTGGTGATGATTCTGCAATATCCAAAGCCTTACCCTGCGGTATTCCCTCTGCAATATCAAACAAAACAACATTTCCAAGTTCCTTAAGTCCTATTAAATGCGCTAAAGTACCACCAATCATACCTGAACCGATTAAAGCTATCTTCTTTCGTGCCATTTTTATTTCCTTTTACTAAGCGCAAAATCCCCCACGCTAACAGATTAAATATTTTCCCTTAATCTAATCCTCTTTTTAACAAGACCACTTAGACATAAGATGATCAAAATTCATCAAACTTTCTTTTTACGACTAAAAACTGCTTCCTAAAATATTAAAGCAATCAATTACAATTGTATCGATAAAATGAATTTAAAAAAAATACAACAGAATTATTACAACATTTGTCAATTCAATAAGTTATTATTGAAGCAGTTTACGTAAAGGTAAAGTAAAGATTCGCTTATTTCTTTAACAATTGTTCTGCCCAAATATTGAGATAATCTTGGCTTTGCATTTCAAAAAGGCGCGACTGTGTTCTTTGAAACTCAAATGTTTCTATTGTCTGCGCCCGTCCTTTATATAATTGCCCAAGCTCTGCTTCTGCCGACATAAAGAGTCTTATGTTACGTTCATAAAGAACATCAATAAGCAAAATAAATCGTTTAGCTTCATTGCGATGTGCATCATCCATAACAGGAACATGATCAATAAAAATCGTATGAAAATGCTCTGCTAACGCCAAATAATCTGCTGCAGCTAAAGGCTTTATGCAAAGATCTCGATAATCAAAGCGTGCACATCCATCTCTAAAACGTGGAATATGAATAGAACGTCCCTTTACAGATAAATCATCTGATGTTTCCTTTTGACCTCGTAAAACGAATGTCCATGCTTGATCCATATTTTCATCTGCTGCTTGTCCCAATGGGGTGATATACACATGTTGTGGATTTGATTTTTCAAGACGATAATCCGTCTTTGCATCGAGATTAATAACACATACATGTTTTTTTAAAATTTGAATAAAAGGCATAAAAAGCTCTCGATTCAAACCATTGTAATAAAGATTATCAGGAGCGACATTTGACGTAGCAACAAAAATAACGCCTTGATTAAATAATGCAGTAATAAGACGACCAAGAACCATTGCATCCGCAATATCTGTCACCGTAAATTCATCAAAACAAAGCACATGTGCTTCTCGTGCCAAATCTTCTGCAACTGCTAAAATAGGATCATTTTGTTTGGATTTTGCATGTTTAAACGCTTGCCGATGTGCATCAATATGCTCATGTACATCAGCCATAAAATCGTTAAAATGAGCACGTTTTTTATTCCCTTCTGGCAAACAAGAGAAAAACAAATCCATGAGCATAGTCTTGCCACGCCCAACCTCGCCATAAATGTACAATCCCTGAACGAAATTATCAGTACCACATCGGTTTGAAGCATGAGAATGCGTTTGTTTCTTAAAAAAACGCCAAAACGTCCAAGGTCGAGAAATCTTTTGTGCTGAAATTTCTTGTAATAAATAATCAAAATGTTTTGTTAAATCCCGTTGAGCTGAATCGAAACTAATGTCTCCTTTGGAAACAAGCTCTTCATAGCGCGCTGAAACTAAAACCATCCCAAAATCCTTTTTTCAAATCATTCTGAACAAATGTAAATTTCATAGACATAAATGCTTTTTTGCATCATTTTGTGATTAAATAATGCAAATTCGTGCACGTAATATTTGCCTTTTTATAAGGAGTTTAAAATGATTTAACGGTCTAAAACAACGGGTTGATTATCCAACGTCCGTCCTTCCAAATAATCTTTCCCAAAAGAATAAAGAACCGCGACAACACTTCCAGATCGATCATAAAAATATAATTTCTTTTCTTTAACAGCCCACGAATTCACTTTAGCAAATATTCTTGGACAATTTAAAGGACCAGCTCGATATCCTGAACCAAACTTTGTTTGTGGAGTTGCAATTCGACAAGACTTATTACCAATAGAGAGATTCCATACGCCAACAATATTTGTAGGAAACAAATCAACTGCATTGTCTGGTACTTCAAAGCGAGTTAACTGTGTGTCATCTTGAGCATATTCCTTTTCATAATTTGAGGAAGTTAACACTTCAGAATTTAATGTATCAGATGTTTCAGGCTCTAACAGTTGCTGAACAGGATAAAAAACTTCTGCTATGTTGTTTCCATCACTGTTACCAAACTGCGAACTTGCACAACCACTTAAGATCGCTATAATAAATAGTACAATGAAAAATGAGATTTTTGGGAATGTCATATCTTCACTCTTTCTCATGACAATAATAAACTTACTTAAAAAACAAGCGAGCGTATTTTATGAAAATACGCTATTTTACAAAAATAAATTAATAAATAAGAAAAACCTAATAAAAAACATGTGATCATAACAAAAATTATTCATTTTGAAGAAAAACATTCACGTCCTTTCATTTTATTTCTGTCAATGCTGGTAATTTGTAAAATTTTCAGTCATTATATTCTTTGCTAGACTTACTATTGCACAAAAAATAGAGAAATCTTATGGAAACACCATTCAGCAAAATGAACGGTCTTGGAAACAAAATTATTGTTGCTGATATGCGTGAAAGCACACATAATATTACACAGCAAGCAATTCTTGCTCTAGCTAAAAATCCACAAACATATTTTGATCAACTTATGACGATTCACCCCTCAATTAAAAATGAAATTAATTTTCGCATTGAGATATGGAATTCGGATGGTTCAAAAGCACAAGCTTGTGGTAATGGTACGCGTTGCGTTATCGAATGGCTGACGAAACATAATCTTGGTGAAAGCTTTCAATTAGAAACACCTGCTGGTATTGTTGAAGGGAAACGTCAAGCTAATGGTCTAATCTCTGTTAATATGGGACGCCCAAATTTTGATGCAAAAAATATGCCTATTGCTCGTGAAGTCGCTGATACCAATCACGTAGAAATAACAGCCGGACCTTTAAAAGATGCTTCTCTTGTTTCTATTGGAAATCTTCATGCTATTTTTTTTGTTGAAAATAATATTGAGCATATTCCTTTAGAAAAATATGGACCAAAACTTGAAAATGACCCACTTTTTCCGGAACGGTGTAATATCTCCATTGCTTCTGTAACATCACGAAACAGTTTAATTTTACGAACATGGGAACGTGGAGCAGGTTTAACAAAAGCCTGTGGCAGTGCAGCTTGCGCCAGTGCAGTAACAGCTTACCGCCGCGGATTAACAGAACGTTGTATTGATGTTAATTTACTGGGAGGAAATCTTTCTATTCTTTACCAAGAAGATGATCACGTCATTATGACCGGTCCTGTAGAATATGAATTTAGCGGTCTTTTAAACCCTTTAACAGGAGACTACAAAAAGGATTCTTTTTAATGACAATAGAAATTGTGACTTTTGGTTGTCGACTCAATAGTTATGAATCAGAAATCATACGCAAAGAAAGTACTTCTGCTGGTCTTAATGAACTTAAAGGTGGTGCTATTATTTTTAATACCTGTGCCGTCACCGCTGAAGCTGTACGACAAGCAAAACAAGCAATTCGAAAAGCGAAGCGCAAAAATCCTCATGCGTGTATTATCGTCACGGGATGTGCAGCACAAACAGAAGCAAAAAATTTTTCTCTGATGAAAGAAGTCGACCTCATTTTAGGCAATGAAGAAAAACTCCATGCTCATTCCTACCGTCAACTTCCTGATTTCGGCATTAATCATGATGAAAAACTGCGTGTTAATGATATTATGGAAGTTCATAAAATTGCACCACATATGATTAATGCATTAGAAGGACGCACACGTGCTTTTGTCCAAGTACAAAATGGATGCGATCATCGTTGTACATTTTGCATCATTCCTTATAGCCGCGGACGATCACGTTCAGTCCCTATGGGCATCATTATTGAACAAATTAAACAACTTGTAGGCAATGGTATTCAAGAGATTGTTTTAACAGGTGTTGATCTCACAAGTTATGGTCCTGACTTACCTGGAAAAATCACTTTAGGAAAATTAGTTTCAACTATTTTACACCATGTTCCTGATTTGCCACGATTGCGTCTTTCATCCATTGATTCTATCGAAGCAGATCAAGAGTTGATTAATCTTTTAGCATATGAAAAAAGAATCATGCCACACTTGCATTTATCCTTACAAGCAGGTGATAATATGATTTTAAAAAGGATGAAACGACGACACTTGCGTGAAAATGCAATTCAGTTTTGCCAAGATTTACGAGCTAAACGCCCTACAATAGTTTATGGTGCTGATCTAATTGCTGGCTTTCCTACGGAAACAGAAGAAATGTTTCAAAATAGTCTGGCTTTAATTCATGAGTGTGGTTTGACACATCTCCATGTTTTTCCCTTCAGCCCAAGAGAAGGAACACCAGCTGCGCGTATGCCACAAATTAGTCGTGAAATAATTAAAATTCGCGCTGAAAAATTACGTAAAGAAGGGGAAAAAGCTTACCAAAAACATCTTATTTATTTAAAAAATAGCCAACAAACAATTCTTGTCGAAAGAGATGGAATTGGACGAACAGAAGATTATACACTTACACAAATTAAAGATGTTAAAGCTGGAGCAATCGTTAAAGCTCTCATTGTTGATCACGATGGAAATAAATTAATTGCCACACTTCCTGAATCGAATGCAGCCTAAGCAGGAAAGCCCTCATGAAAAAGTCTTTTATCAAAAAAATACTCTCTTTTAATACATCTAAAGAAAAAATAATAAAAAAAGAGCAGCCTCTTATCTCCCATGAAATCAGTGAAGAAGAGCAAAATGAATATAAAAGTGAAAAGATAAACAGCAAATATTCTTCCATAGATGCACAAAAAGAAGAATGCGAGCAAAAGAAAATACAAAAGACAACACTTATCGAATCTAGTGAAAAAATTGCTCTTCCTGAAAAATCTTCTCGTAAAGTGATTGTTACTGATACAATTATAGAAAAAAATGAAAAGCCTTTATCCGCCTTAACCGTTGAACAAAAAAAAGCAGCATGGTTTGAGCGCCTAAAAAAAGGATTATCTCGTTCTTCACAACAATTAAGTGATTCAATTGGTACGCTTTTTGTCAAGAAAAAACTCGATGAAAACACATTACAAGAATTAGAAGATATTCTCATTCAAGCAGATCTCGGTATAGAAACAACCACACGCATTATTGATATCTTATCAACGCGTTATTATGAAAAAAATTTGTCACCAAAAGATATTTATACTATTGTAACTAACGAAATTAAAAAGGTACTTGAGCCAATTGCATTTCCATTAGAAATTGATCTTAATCACAAACCCCATGTTATCTTACTCGTCGGTGTAAATGGAACCGGAAAAACCACAACCATTGGAAAATTAGCGGCTAAACTAACTATGGGAGGTCTAAAAGTTATGCTTGTTGCTGGAGACACGTTTCGCGCTGCAGCTGTTGAACAATTACATATTTGGGGGGAACGTGCTAAAGCTCCTGTTTTTTCAACAAAACTTGGTGCTGATGCTGCAAGCTTAGCTTTTGATGCTTATGAAAAAGCTAAAAAAGAAAACTATGATGTTTTGCTTATTGACACAGCGGGACGTTTACAAAATAAAATTGAATTAATGGATGAATTAGCAAAAATTATTCGTGTTTTGGGTAAACATAATCCTCAAGCACCTCATACTGTTCTTCAAACACTTGACGCGAGCACTGGGCAAAATGCTCTCAACCAAGTGAATGTTTTTCGTGATATAGCTGGTGTAAATGGTTTAGTTATGACAAAACTTGATGGTACTGCGCGCGGAGGAATTCTTGTTGCCATTGCATCTAAACATAAAATTCCCGTTCATTTTATTGGTGTAGGCGAAAATGTTGAAGATCTTGAACCTTTTTCTGCCTCTGATTTTGCTGAAGCTATTATAGGAAAATACACATGAAATTTTCTCTTTTCAAACCAAATGCAGATAATGACTCTAATTTGAAAAAAAACAATAATATGCAAAAAAAACCGTCTTTGCCAATTCTTAAATTTCTTTTAGAAATGGGTCCGTTAGTTGTTTTTTTCCTTGCTAATTATAAAGGTGAGTGGTTGATAAAGAATATCGCGCTTTTTAAAGACTTTGATAAACCTATCTTTCCCGCAACAGCTCTTTTTATGATAGCAATTACTCTTGCCTTAAGCTTATCGTGGTTTCTTACACGTGTAATTCCTGTAATCCCACTTATTTCAGGAATATTCATCCTTGTTTTTGGTTTTCTAACTCTTTGGCTTCACGATGACACTTTTATTAAGATGAAACCTACAATCATTAATGGCCTATTTTCTTTTATTTTATTTGGTGGTTTATTCTTTAAAAAACCCCTTTTGCGTTATGTTTTTGATTCTGGTCTGAAAATTGACGAGTCTGGATGGAACAAACTCACCTATAATTGGGCATATTTTTTTATTTTTCTTGCTGTTCTAAATGAAATCATCTGGCGAAATTTTAGCGATAATTTTTGGACCAATTTTAAAGTCTTTGGCGTTATGCCTCTAACATTTCTCTTTATGCTGACACAAATGCCTCTTATCATAAAACATTCAAAAAATTTAACAAAAGAAGATTAATAATCCTATTCTTACATCGCGCATCGAGAATTTATCACTATGAATTGCTTCATAAATTTAACATTATACCGTAGAGAAGATAGATGTTAATTGAACAATTTATCTGTCGAGAAGATAATTTTGGCATTCTCATTCACGATGAAAAAAGTGGGTGTACTGCTGCAATCGATGCGCCTGAAGGCAAAGCAATTTATAATATGTTGAAGAAGCGTAACTGGACACTTCAATTTATTTTTGTCACTCATCATCATTATGATCATGTAGAAGCACTGGCAGAATTAAAACAAGCTTATAATGCTATGATTATTGGACCAGCAGCAGAAAGCAAAAAAATTACTCCTCTTGATCATACACTACAACCTGATGAAACATTTTGTTTTGGTACACAAACTTTTATGGCCCCCTCAACACCTGGCCATACATTAGGAGCATTATCCTATTATTTTCCTCAAGCTAAATTACTCTTTGCTGGAGATACACTTTTTTCACTCGGTTGTGGACGTCTTTTTGAAGGAACTCCTTTAAAAATGTTAACATCTTTAAAAAAACTCCGTCAACTTCCTGATGAAACAATCCTTTATTGTGGACATGAATATACCGAAAAAAATGCTCTTTTTGCATTGACGATTGATCCACAAAATAGAAAACTTCATCAAAGAGCAGAAGAAGTTTTTTCGTTACGTGCCCAAAATGCTATGACCTTGCCAACAACTTTAGGAAAAGAAAAAGAAACAAATCCTTTTCTTCGTTGGGATGATCCTATTTTACGAAAAAACCTCGCAATGGAAAAAGCAACAGATGAAGAAGTTTTTGCTGAAATCCGTAAAAGAAAAGATCATTTTTAACTTTATTTACGATAATGTCCTTTTTTAAAATAGAAAAATTCGAGATTCAATTTTAAATATATCAATTGGATTTATATCTTTAAATTAGTTTTGTAAACGCCGACAAATATCATCTAATTGTTCTAATGATGAGTAATGAATCTTCAAATTACCACCTTTTTTACCATGTCTAATGATGACTTTCATTCCAATCACATCAGTAAGCAATTTTTCTAAAGATTGTGTTTCCATATCTTTTCTTACTAAAGTCTGTTTTTTAATCTTAGAATTTCCATATTCTTGTGCAAGTATTTCTGTTTGGCGTACAGAGAGTCCTTCATGGATAATCTTTTCTGCTAACTCTTGTGGATTTTCAACTGTAATAAGGCAACGTGCATGACCCGCTGAAATATGACCATCTATCAAAAATTGTTGCACTTTTTGTGGGAGTTTCAACAAGCGAAGAGTGTTTGTGACATGGCTACGACTTTTTCCAATGATTTCTGCTAAATCTGCTTGAGTATATCCGTGTTCATTTAATAAAAGCTCATATCCTATCCCTTCTTCAATAGGATTAAGGTCAGTTCGTTGAACATTTTCGATAATTGCTAATTCCAAAGCAGTCTTATCATCTACATCGCGAATAATAACTGGTACTTGATTTAAATTGGCTCGTTGTGCAGCTCGCCATCTCCGTTCACCAGCAATTAATTGAAATTGATTAGGATGAGTACGTGAAGGTCTAACAATAATAGGTTGAACAATACCATGTTGACGAATTGATTGTACTAAGTCATCAAGTTCCGAATCAGTAAACTGACGTCTTGGATTATTTGGATTACGGGAAATAAATTCAATAGGAACAAACTTTTCAGAAGCTATAGGAGCAACACTCGGTTTCGACGTGAACTTATCAAAACTCGCCGAATACGCAGGATTACCGTTTAAGTTGATCTCCCCAATCAATGCTGCTAGCCCGCGTCCCAGTCTTTTTTTTGATTGATCATCACTCATAATTTTTCTCTTTAAATTTTTTACAATTATTTCTTTACACTTTCTAAGCTGCAGCTTGCGCTTGTTTTTCACGTTGAATAACTTCCGACGCCAACCGCAGATAGGCTTGGCTACCAGCACATTTGAGGTCATAAAGCAGTACTGGTTTTCCAAAAGAAGGAGCTTCAGAAACACGTACATTACGAGGAATAACAGTACGATAAACTTTTTCTCCCATAAAAGAGCGAACATCCTCGACAACTTGATTTGAAAGATTATTTCGCCCATCATACATTGTTAAAACAATACCCTGAATTTCTAAAGATGTGTTTAAAATAGACCTTACTTGTTTCACAGTTTCAAGTAATTGGCTTAAGCCTTCAAGAGCTAAAAATTCACACTGCATTGGAACGAGAACAGAGTTTGCAGCCCCCATAGCATTTAATGTCAAAAGATTGAGAGAAGGAGGACAATCAATTAAAATATAATTAAATTTTTTGGCTATTTTGGAATCATGACAAAGAGCCTTACGCAATCTTTGAATACGATCTTGTGAAGAAGCAATTTCCATTTCAATGCCTAATAAATCAAGTGTAGATGGAACAATGTGGAGATTAGGCACCGCTGTTTCTAAAGCAGCATCTGCAACTGAGATTCCAGAAACCAAAACATCATAAGATGATAAAGGACGACTATTCCGATCAATTCCCAATCCTGTACTTGCATTTCCTTGTGGATCAATATCCATAATAAGAATGTTTTTACCAATAGCAGCCAAAGCTGTTGCAAGATTAATTGTCGTTGTTGTTTTACCTACCCCACCTTTTTGGTTTGCAATAGCGATAATTCGTGTTTCGCTCATTTTGCTTTACCCTTTTTACATGATCGAACATGAGAAATTTCTAAGATAACAGAATTTTTATCAATTTTACTTTCATGTTTTAGCAGATCAAAGCGCCAATTGGCAGTAGCATTTTTTATTTCTTTAACGTAATCCCTACCTTTTTGCAAAAGAGCAACTGTTTTTTGTGTTAACCAAGGTGACATAAAATGTAAAAGAGTGTCTAATGAAGCTAAACCTCTTGCTGTTAAAATATCTGGTGTTTTTATTTTTTTATAGACATCTTCGATTCTACAATGATGAACTGTTGCTGGAAGATTAAGTTTTGCTATAACATTTTGTAAAAAAGCTGCTTTTTTCCCATTGCTTTCTACTAAATCAATATGCCCACCTTTTTTCTCTTTGAGAAAAATAGCAAGAACAATGGCGGGAAAACCTCCTCCTGATCCAAGATCACACCAGTGTAGAAATTGACTTTTCAAAGGATAAATTTGTGCAGAATCTAAAATATGACGTTTCCATAAAACTGGTATTGTTGTGGCAGAAATCAAATTAATATGTATATTCCATTGAATTACGAGAGATTCAAATTCTATTAAATGCTTCATCGTTTCACGTGAAACAGAGGGTATTATTTCTAAAATATCTTGATATTTTTGTTCTGTAGAAATAACCATTAAGCTAATTTCGCTTTTTCACGTCGTTGACGTTGAATATATGTAAGGATTAGAGATAATGCTGCTGGTGTCATACCATCAATTTTTTGTGCATCAGCAATTGAACGCGGCGATATTTGTTGAATTTTTGTTTTTAACTCATTCGAAAGACCAGAAATTTCTTGAAAATTAAGAGAAGAAGGTATTTCTAAATGCTCATCGCGTTGAAGAGCTATAATATCTTGTGTTTGTCTTTTTAAATAGACCGCATACTGAGCTTCAATTTCCAAAGCTTCAACTATTTTGGCATCGATTGAATGCAATTGTGGCCAAAAATGTGCAAGACGTGCTACATTCATATGAGGGTAAGCTAAAAGATCATAAGCAGAACGTCTAACTCCATCACGATTTATTTGCAAGCCATGAACAAATGCTTCATTAGGCGTTAAAAAAAGTTTTTGACACATTAAACGTGCTTGATCAAGATGGTGTTGTTTTTGTTGATAGCAACTCCAACGAGTCTGACTCACAATACCCCATTCTTGTGCTAAAGGTGTTAAGCGGGTATCTGCATTATCAGCTCGAAGTGATAAGCGAAATTCAGCTCGCGATGTAAACATTCGATAAGGTTCACAAACCCCACGTAAAATTAAATCATCTACCATAACACCAATATAAGCTGTAGAACGACTTAAAATAATTTCTTCCAAACCACCAACCTTACGAGCGGCATTTAATCCAGCTAAAAGACCTTGAGCTGCAGCTTCTTCATAGCCTGTTGTACCATTTATCTGTCCTGCTAAGAATAAACCTGGCAAAGATCGTAATTCTAAAGTTTTGAACAGTTGTCTAGGATCAACAAAATCATATTCGATTGCGTAACCAGGTTGTAAAATCTCAACATTTTCCAAACCTTCAATTGTTCTCAAAAAAGAGAGTTGTATCTCTTCAGGAAGAGATGTGGAAAGACCATTTGGATAAATCGTATTATTCTCTAATCCTTCTGGCTCTAGAAAAATTTGATGTCCATCACGATCACCAAATTTGATAATTTTATCTTCAATTGAAGGACAATATCGCGGTCCTAATCCTTCAATGGCTCCAGAATATAAAGCTGATTTATGAATATTTTCACGAATAATTTGATGTGTTTTTTCATTTGTTCGTGTTATGGCGCATTCAATTTGAGGTTGTTCAATTTTTTCTGTCAAAAAAGAAAATGGAACAGGGTCTTCATCAGCCTGTTGTTTAGAAAGTTTATTCCAAAAAATTGTTTTTTTATTAAGCCGAGCAGGTGTTCCTGTTTTTAATCGTCCAAGATTTATACTATAATTCTTTAAGCGTTCGGCGAGTTGTATACTTGATTTTTCGCCCATACGACCAGCAGGCCATGTTTTATTGCCAATATGGACTAATCCACGCAAAAATGTACCTGTTGTTAAAACAACGGCATTCGAAAAAATACTTCCTTGTTTTTTTAAAACAACACCTGATACGCGATTATCTTTAACAATTAGATCAATAACTTCATCTTCAATAAGAATTAAATTATCTTGTTCCTGCAAAAGTTGTTGAATTTTATTTTTATATAATTGTCTATCTGCTTGTGTCCGTGGACCTCTTACTGCTGGTCCTTTTTTTCTATTAAGAAGTCTAAATTGAATTCCAGCAGCATCTGCTGCTTGCCCCATTAAACCGTCTAAAGCATCTATTTCACGAACCAAATGCCCTTTTCCAAGTCCGCCAATAGCGGGATTGCATGACATTGTTCCAATTGTTGATATTTGATATGTAATAAGTGCTGTTTGAGCTCCAACACGCGCTGAAGCCGAAGCTGCTTCACAACCAGCGTGTCCACCTCCTATAACAATGACATCATATGATTGCATTTAATTCATTCCATACAGAATTGATTTTAAATTTTATATAAACAAAACTTATAAAATACATAATCTTGTTAATCTGTCTATAAAATAATTACAGAAGAACTGGAATGTTTCACGTGAATCATCATTTACCAACACAAAATTCTGAAAAAATAACGTCAAGTAAATCTTCAACATCAATATCACCTACAATTCGCCCAAGTATATGACTTGCACGACGAAGATGTTCTGCACATAAACTTAAATCAAGAGAAGTAGAATTCATAGATGCATTAATTTCTTCAGCAGCTTCCTTCAATAATTGAAGCTGCCTTTTTCTTGCTGGAATAGCATCTCCAATTTCAGTAGCACGACGTAAACAAAATAATTCTATCTCTTTTATAAAATAATCAAAATTTAAACCACTTAATGTCGAAAATTGTATTGGCCAACGTGCTTTATTTCCTTCACAAAGATCAAGTTTATTACCTACATGCCAAATTTCAGCTGATGTTTTTGGTAAATTAATCTCTTGAGGATTATTCATATCATAAACAAAAATAACTAAGTCAGCTTCCACAATATGCTGTTTTGCTTTTTCAATTCCCAAAAGTTCAATCGTATTTTCTGTTTTCCTTAAACCAGCCGTATCTGTAAAAAGAACAAGTAAACCACTCAATACCAATCTAACTTCTAAAGCATCACGTGTTGTTCCTTCTTCTTCTGATACAATAGCAACAGATCTCCCAGAAAGACGATTAAGAATACTCGATTTTCCAGAATTTGGAGCACCTACTATAACAATTTTAATTCCATCACGCAAAATACTTGCACGTTCTCCTGCAGAAATATGTTCACACAACGAATGATAAAGTTTTTTTATGTCTTTCCAAACTTTATCAGATACTGAATTAGGAATATCATTCTCATCAGAAAAGTCGAGTTCTGCTTCTATTAAAGCACGTGCTGTTATAAGTATGTGGCGCCAATCACGATAAAGTTTTGTTAAAGTACCACTCGTACCCATAACAGCTAAACGTCGCTGACTTTCTGTTTCTGCTTGAATTAAATCAGCAAGGCTTTCTGCTTGAATTAAATCTAATTTACCCTCAATAAATGCTCGACGCGAAAATTCTCCTGCCTCTGCAAGACGACATTCTTCAAATGTAGTTAATTCATCAAGAAAGCGATTAACAACTGCTTTACTTCCATGTAAATGAAACTCGGCACAATCCTCTCCTGTAAAACTATGAGGAGCAGGAAAAAAAACAGTTAAGGCAGAATCTAAAAAACTTCCGTCACGAGCAGTAAGGTTACCATAATGCATTAAGCGCGCTTTAGGTAAACAACCACAAAGTGTTTTTACAATATATTTCACACGAGGGCCAGAAAGGCGAACAATTGCAACCCCTGAAGGCAACAATCCACTTGAAATAGCAAAGATTGTATCCACAGGATTAATCCTAATCCAAAAAAAATTACGTGTTCATTGAATCAAAAAATTCGCTATTATTTTTTGTTTGTTTTAATTTATCAATTAAAAATTCAAGAGCATCTGTTACACTCATAGGTGCTAATATACGACGAAGAACAAAAATCTTATGTAAATCTTGACGAGCTACTAAAAGATCTTCTTTACGTGTTCCTGATTTAATAATATCCATAGCTGGAAAAGTACGCTTATCAGCAACTTTACGGTCAAGAACAATTTCTGAGTTACCAGTCCCCTTAAACTCTTCAAAAATAACTTCATCCATGCGACTTCCCGTATCTATTAAAGCTGTTGCTATAATAGTTAAAGATCCTCCTTCTTCAATATTACGAGCTGCACCAAAAAAACGCTTAGGACGTTGTAAGGCATTTGCATCCACACCACCTGTTAAAACCTTTCCTGATGAAGGAACAACAGTATTATATGCGCGTCCAAGACGTGTAATTGAATCAAGAAGAATAACAACATCACGTCCATATTCAACTAATCTTTTAGCTTTCTCAATAACCATTTCAGCGACTTGTACGTGACGTATTGCTGGTTCATCAAAAGTAGAAGAAACAACTTCCCCTTTTACAGAACGTTGCATATCAGTAACTTCTTCTGGACGTTCATCTATTAATAAAACAATAAGATAACATTCAGGATGATTTGTTGTAATAGAATGAGCAATATTCTGTAATAAAACTGTTTTTCCTGTTCGTGGTGGTGCAACAATCAATCCCCTTTGCCCTTTTCCTAGAGGAGATATCAAATCAATTACTCGTGATGACATATCTTTATCCGTAGGATTTTGCACTTCCATTTGAAAACGCTCATTTGAATAAAGAGGAGTAAGATTATCAAAATGAATTTTGTAACGAATTTTTTCAGGATCTTCAAAATTAATTTTATTAACTTTAAGGAGGGCAAAATATCTTTCTCCTTCCTTTGGTCCTCGTATTGGTCCCTCGACGGTATCTCCTGTTTTTAATGAAAAATTTTGTATCTGTGTTGGTGAAAGGTAAATATCATCTGGTCCTGGAAGATAATTAGCATCAGCAGATCGAAGAAATCCAAATCCGTCTTGTAAAACTTCAACAACACCTTCGCCTATAATTTCTACATTTTGTAAAGTAAGTTTTTTTAAAATAGCAAACATTAATTCCTGTTTGCGCATTAAAGAAGCATTTTCAACTTCCAATGTTTCAGCAAAAGAAACAAGTTCAACTGGATTTTTACTTTTTAGCTCTTGTAATTTCATTTCCTGCATAAAATATGCTCTTTGATTAATGGGGGAACTGTTTCTAGAGTTTTTAAAAGGATAAAGAATATTCCTCTAGATAAGGACGTTATATACTCAACTCTTTTAAACTGCAAGCATTACTCAATCACGAATATTAAAGAAAAAACAAATTTGTTCTGTAAGAAGGTATTTTTTCATAAGCTATTTTAGGAAAATTATATTGTTTTATTTTTTTATAAAATGAATATGGAATTTTATTTAAGTTCGTTAGGGTTTAAGAGCTGATATATCTAATCACTTAGATATCACTTGGAATATATTAAATTTTTTTGAGATATAATTTAATAAAGTTAAAATTTTGAAGGGATTATTCTTATTAAAACCTGTGTTTAATGTGGATTATTATTTATCCTTCATTTATCCTCAATTTTATCAACAAGGAAAAAGAAAAAAAACAATAATAAATAACTGTTTAAAGATATTATCCTTGTTTTTTCCAATAAGATAAATTTATTTATTATTGTTTTTAAATTTGTGCATAATAATAATAATAAATTTCTAAATTTTAGCTTTTTAAAATTTATAAAATTTTATACACACTGATTAACAAAGGATTAAATTTTCTGTGGGTGAAAAAAAATTTCATTTGTATATGATTTCTGATGCGACGGGAGAAACATTAATTTCTGCTGGAAGAGCTGTAGCATCGCAGTATAAAATAAGAAAAGTTATAGAACATGTTTATCCAATGATTCGCAGTAAAATGCAGTTGCAGCGAGTCATTAATGAGATAGAAAAAGAACCAGGAATTGTTCTTTACACGATTATTGATAAAGAAATTAAACAATTGATTGATGAAGCCTGCGCAAAAATATCTGTCCCTTGTGTTGATATATTAGACCCTATTTTAAATGTCTTTCAATCTTATATTGGAAAACCTAAAAATTTACGTGTAAGTGCACAACATGAACTTAATGCAGATTATTTTCGTCGTATTAAAGCTTTAGATTTTACAATAGAACATGATGATGGGCAATCTCCAGATAGTTTATTAGATGCGGATGTAATTCTTATAGGTATTTCAAGGACCTCTAAAACACCAACCAGTATTTACTTAGCAAATCGTGGAATTAAAACTGCTAATGTTCCTCTTGTTCAGGGAATTAATTTACCTCAAACTATTTTTGAAGCAAAGAACGCCTTAATTGTTGGTTTTATTGCTTCAGCTGAAAGAATTTCACATATTCGTGAAAATAGAGATTTGGGAGATGGTTTTTCTTTTGAAAGCTACACTGATCGCATTAGCATAGCTGAAGAACTTATTTACACAAAACGTATTTGTGAACGTTTTGGTTGGCCTATTATTGATGTTACAAGACGTTCTATTGAAGAAACAGCTGCAGCAGTTTTTGAGCTTTTATCGCAATTTCGTGAAGGAAAGGAGAATAAAATATGATGAAAAAAATATTAATATTAGCATCTCTTAGTCCTTATCGCGCTCAGTTGTTAAAGAGAGCTGGTTTAAGTTTTTCTGTTGAAGGAGCTTCTTTTGATGAGAGAGAAATAGAAAAAACAGCAAAAATAAAAACTCCTCAAGAACTCTGTTGTTTTCTTGCTAATATGAAGGCAAAAAATGTTTCCGGTCGTTTTCCCGATGCATTCGTTATTGGTTGTGATCAAGTTTTCGATTTTGAAGGTCAAATTTTTCATAAGGTAAAAAATGATGAGGAAGCACGTCAACGTTTACATATGTTATCAGGAAAAAAACATTCTCTTCATAGTGCCATTGCTTTAGTTCAAAATGGTAAAAAAATTTGGTCTGAGGTTTTTAGCGCTCATATGACAGTGCGTCCTCTCTCACTAAAATTTATCGAAAATTATTTAAAGTGTGTAAAAAAGATGTTTTAAGAAGCGCAGGAATCTATCAGATTGAAGGAGAAGGAATCCATCTTTTTGAAAAAATCGAAGGGGATTTCTTTACTATTATTGGTTTACCTTTATTACCTTTATTAATCAAATTACGTCATTTAGGAATTATTGATAGCTAATTTGATAAAAAACGGTAAAAAGAAAATATGTTTGTGCATTTTTATTGTTAGTTGTTCGATTTATCATTCAAAATCGCCAAAAATCCACGATTTTTAGCTCAAACAATAAGCTTACTATAATTTTCTTGCAAAAAAAGTAACATTTGGAAAATTAAAAAATTTGCTTATATTTGCTATTTGCAAAAATGAGAAATTTTTGTGAAAGTAATGCTTTATTATATAAGAAAAATATTTTCCATTTAGTAATCTATAAAGATCAGATGATTACAATTGTTGGTATTGTTAATATACTATGATTTAAGAAAAAGATTACGTTATAAATCATGGTAATTATAGTTTTTATGCTAATTTGACGGCTTTTATCATAGACGACTTGCGGAAACAGTGTTCATTTTTACAGATAGTGATTGCAAATATTCTTTTGTATGCTTTCAAAAACATAAATTTGAATGAATTTTTTACTTAATAGTATAAAACAACATGCAGAAAATTTAGCTGAGTACTTCGGAAATTTTATAAATATGGCAAGCATCAGCATTTATGAAAATTAAAACAAAAATTTTTTGCGATTTTTATAAAATTAAGCGAATAACATTTGTGAAAAATACTCTTTATATTCTATTAATGACATTTCTATTACAGCAAGCAAATAAAAATAATCGATGGACAGGATGTCTTTATACTAAGTTGTTCCTAGTTTTGAACAATGATTTGCAGTGAAATCATTGGTAACAAAACAATTGCGAAAAGCAATCTTAGAAGGCACAGGTGAAGATAAATTATGAAGATTATAGGATTGACTGGATCAATAGCAATGGGAAAATCAACAACTGCTTATTTTTTTAAACAAGCCGGTATTCCTGTTTTTAGTGCAGATGAGGTTGTACACCAACTTTATAGCAGTGAACCAACAGTGTCTCTTATAGAACGTGCTTTTCCTGGTGTTACTGAAAATGGTCAAGTCAATCGTCTAAAACTTTCTGAAATTTTAGTCAATAACAGTAAAAAATTAAAGATTTTAGAAAAAATAATTCATCCTTTGGTACGAGAAAAAGAAAGGGAATTTATTAACATAGCACGTCAGCAGAAAAAAAAATTAGTTGTTCTTGATATTCCTCTTCTTTTTGAAACAAAAAGTGAGAGTCGTGTTAATAATATAGTTGTTGTGTCTTCTCCACCAGAAATACAAAAGGCACGTGCAATGAGTCGGCCGAATATGAGCGAAGAAAAATTTTCAATCATTAATGCTAAACAATTATCCGATAAACAAAAACGAAAATACGCTGATTTTGTTATTGATACGGGAAAAGATTTGGAAAATACACGTCAACAAGTTTTACGGGTGATAAAAAATCTATTAAAAGATGGTTCTTAAAAGAGTTAGGACAATGCGTGAAATTATTTTTGATACTGAAACAACGGGATTAAATAAAGAAAGTGACCGCATAATTGAGATCGGTTGTATAGAAATGATCAACCGTTATCTTACAGGACGTCGATTTCATGTTTATTTAAATCCACAAGATGTTATTATTCCTGATGAAGTTGTTGCTATTCATGGATTGACGAATGAACGCTTAAAAGATGAAAAAAAATTTGATGATATTGTCGATGCGCTTTTAGATTTTATTGATGACGCAACAATTGTTGCTCATAATGCAAATTTTGATATCGGTTTTCTTAATGCGGAATTAGAGCGAGTTAATAAGCCTCTTATTAATAGTGATAATGTCATCGATACATTATCTATAGCACGGCGCAGATTTCCTATGGGGCCTAACTCTCTTGATGTTTTATGTAAACGCTTTGGAATTGATAACAGTCATCGTGTTCTTCACGGGGCTCTACTTGATGCAGAGATTCTCGCTGATGTGTATATTGAGTTAATTGGTGGAAAACAGGGAATATTTAGTTTTGATAATTATGAAAGTTGTGATGTTATGAATGTTCAAGATAATAAAAATGCTTTCTATACGATAAAAACACGCTCCCAAGCTTTGCCTCAAAGATTAAGTAAACAGGAAAAAGATATGCATGCCGATTTAATCAAAAAGATAGGTGACAAAGCTTTATGGAATCACTTCAAGATTATTTAAAATAAAAATTGTTCTGGGTTTTTATCAACTCTTAAAAAAATACGGTCGTTGTGGGGAGGGGAACACCACAACGACCTTATCGCTACATTGCACCCCAGCTATCATAGGAGGAACAAAATAAAGCTATTATATCCCGTAACAGCAAAGAAAAGCTTTAGGTACTGAACACAAAATGCAACGATATTCCAAACCTATGACAATAAAAAATGGCTTTTTAGAGGCAAAACCAACAGATTTTAAAATAGGATCAATAAAAATATAAAAGTGTATTTTCTTTTTATGAAAAGGGAGAAATAAAATCGTTATGAAAGAAAATGATCATCTTTTTTTGGTTGATGGATCAGGCTATATTTTTCGTGCTTATCACGCTCTACCACCTTTAAAACGCAAAAAGGATGGACTTCCTGTAGGAGCCGTAGCTGGTTTTTGTAACATGCTATGGAAATTACTCTGTGACGCCCGTAATACCGCTATTGGTGTTGTTCCAACCCATATTGCTATTATTTTTGACTATTCATCTAATACTTTTCGCAAGGAGATTTATCCTCAATATAAAGCCAATCGAGCAGCTCCTCCAGAAGATCTTATTCCTCAGTTTGCACTCATACGACAAGCAACAAAAGCTTTTAATTTGCCTTGTATCGAAAAAGAAGGATTTGAAGCAGATGATTTAATTGCTACCTATGCGCAATTAGCGACACAGGTTGGAGCAAAAACAACGATTATTTCTTCTGATAAAGATTTGATGCAATTAGTAAACAAACATGTGTCTTTATATGATAGCATGAAAGATAAGCATATAGGTATCTCTGAGGTCATAGAAAAATGGGGTGTAACGCCTGAAAAAATGATTGATTTGCAGGCTTTAACTGGAGACCCAACAGATAATATACCAGGTATTCCAGGTATTGGCCCCAAAATTGCAGCACAATTATTAGATCAGTTTGGTTCTCTTGATCTTTTACTGCAACGCGTGACAGAAGTTAAGCAAATAAAGCGACGTGAAAATATTCAAACTTATAGTGAACAAGCAAAAATTTCTCGTGAACTCGTTAAACTTAAAACAGATGTTCCTGTAGATAAAAACTTAGATCATTTCATTTTGAAACCACAAGACGGTCCGCGTTTGATCGCTTTTTTGAAAGCTATGGAGTTTACAGCACTAACACGTCGTGTCGCAAAAGAGACGGCATGTGATGCTGCGGTTATTGATGCGTTAGAGCTAGATATTGAATGGAAAGAAACTACGTACAAGACTGATTTGAGTAGCAAAGAAAATAATACAGTTTTATTTCATGATTTTTTTGAGAATTCTCCACAAATTTTAGCACAAAAACGCAAGGATCAAGCTCTTATTCAAAAAATTGCAAGAGATGCCTATAAAACTATTCTTGATGAGGAAATTCTAAAAGAATGGCTGTTAGAAGCGCAAGAGCAAGGTTATTTTTCCTTTGATACAAAAACAACTTCTCTTGATCCTATGCAAGCAAAGCTTGTTGGTTTTTCATTGGCGTTACAACCTGGGAAAGCAGCCTATGTTCCACTTGAACATGTTGCAGAAGAAGAAAATCTTTTGGGAGGTGGGCGTATTGTTCCACAAATTGAAACACAAAAAGCTTTAGCACTTTTAAAACCTATATTGGAAAATCAAGCCGTATTAAAAATTGGCCAGAATATAAAATATGACTGGTTAGTCATGAAACAATACAATATTGTAATGTGCTCTTTTGACGATACAATGCTTTTATCTTATGCTTTAGAGGCTGGAATTTCGACACATGGTATGGATGTTTTATCTAAACGTTGGCTTGGGCATAAGCCAATTAGTTACAAAGATTTGACTCATAGTGGAAGAAAAATAGTCTCTTTTGCACAAGTAGATTTGAAACAAGCTACACTATATGCGGCAGAAGACGCTGATATAACACTTCGTCTATGGCAAGTATTAAAGCCACAGCTTGTTGCACAAAAGATGACAAAAATTTATGAACGTCTTGATCGTCCATTGATAGAAATTCTCGCAAGAATGGAAGAACGTGGAATTCTTGTCGATCGACAGATTTTATCACGCCTTTCAGGAGAATTGGCACAGGCTGCTTTAAATTTGGAAGAGGAAATTTATCAGCTTGTTGGTGAAAAATTTAATATTGCTTCACCCAAACAACTAGGGGATATCCTTTTTGGTAAAATGGGCTTACTTGGTGGTGCTAAGACGAAAAGTGGCCAATGGTCAACATCTGCACAAACTTTAGAAGAGTTAGCTGCTGAAGGCCATATTTTACCAAGAAAAATTATTGATTGGCGCCAACTTACAAAACTAAAGTCTACCTATACAGATGCTTTACCTTCTTATATCTTGCCTACAACTGGTCGTGTTCATACAAATTATTCCCTAGCAACAACATTAACGGGACGATTATCATCATCAGAACCTAATCTGCAGAATATTCCAGTACGAACTGCTGAGGGACGAAAAATCCGAAAAGCTTTTGTTGCTTCAAAAGGGTATTTATTATTATCAGCTGATTATAGTCAGATTGAATTACGTATTCTTGCTCATGTTGCTGATATAACGGCATTAAAAGAAGCATTTACAAAAGGTCAGGATATTCATGCTATGACTGCATCCCAAATGTTTGGAGTTGCAGTTGAAGGAATGACATCAGAAATACGTCGACGTGCAAAAGCTATTAATTTTGGTATTATTTATGGCATTTCGCCCTTTGGATTAGCGAGCCAATTGGGAATTTCACGTAAGGAAGCTAGCGATTATATTCAACTCTATTTTGAAAGATTTCCAGGAATAGAGGATTATATGGAAAGAACAAAAATATTTGCACGTCATCATGGTTATGTAGAGACCATTTTTGGACGTCGTATTCACTATCCTGAAATAAAAACCCCTAAACCACAAATTCGTGCTTTTAATGAACGAGCTGCTATCAATGCACCAATCCAGGGGTCAGCAGCAGACATTATTCGCCGTGCTATGATTCAAATGGAAAATGCTTTAGAAAAAGAACGATTGTCGGCTAAAATGTTATTGCAAGTCCATGATGAACTTATTTTCGAAGTCCCCAAATCTGAAAGTACAAAAACAGCGATTCTCATTAAAAAAGTTATGGAAAATGCTACAATGCCAGCATTATCTTTATCTGTACCGCTTGAAGTGAAAGTTATAGCTGCTCAAAATTGGGATGAGGCACATTAATTTGTTTTATTCATTTTATGTTTAAGAGTAGACATTGCTTTTGAAAGGTTAAGGTATGCTTTAATAGGCAAGTGATCAGAGGCAATACGTGCGAGTGGTGAATAATGGTTTTCAACATTTATCAATAATTGATGAGGAAAAGCAAAAATTCTATCAAGAGCTAAAAAAGGAAAACGAGAAGGAAAACTTGGTACGCTACCAAGTGTGATATCAAAGTAAGGGGAAAAAAAATTTAATGATGAGCCTTTACCTTTGCGCCATTCATTTAAGTCACCAATGAGAAGTGTAGGCATAACAGAATATTTTTTAAGAAGCGCAAGAAGCATTTTAACTTGCTGATTACGAGAATGACGTAACAAACCAAAGTGAGTTGCTATAACACGAATAAAACC
Source organism: Bartonella sp. 11B (assembly GCF_002022625.1). Classification (NCBI taxonomy): domain Bacteria; kingdom Pseudomonadati; phylum Pseudomonadota; class Alphaproteobacteria; order Hyphomicrobiales; family Bartonellaceae; genus Bartonella; species Bartonella sp. 11B. Next base: position 255,441 of record NZ_CP019783.1, read on the forward strand.
TGACTTCATTTTTAATTCTACAATTATAGCGCCACGGGGTTCAAAACCAGGTAAAGTAATTTGTGAAATATTATGTACACATCCTTGACGCAAAAAAAGAGCATTGCCATGCCAGCCATGGCCATTCGGTGACATAGTTTTTAAAGGCACTGGAATTAATCCTGTTTCAGCTTTTAAGAGTTGAAGATCAATCAAACCCGTGCGTTCACCAAAACGCTTATCCGCTTCTTGAAGGGCGAGAATGTCTGTTTGTAATTCAGCGATAACACGTACAATACGAGAAGGATTAAAAGTTTTATCAACACCAACACATTTGTGGACATTATAAGAGGCTATAGTAAGATCATAGTTATCATTATAGTTGATTACATTTTTATGATAACCAGAGTGATTATAGATTGCTCTTAATAAAGAATTATGAATTTTTTTCTGGATCAATGTAATAAGCCAACAAAATTTTAGTTTTTTGTTATTTTTAGTGTTTAATCATGTCAATAGATTTAAAGACAGCACTTATATAAAAGATAAAAAAGCCTTGTTTTTAAGAAAACAAGGCTTTTAAATTAAATAATAATTTTTATTAATCGCGATTAGAACCAAGAAATTGCAATAAAAAAACAAACATATTAATGAAATCAAGATATAGATTCAATGCACCCATAATAATTTTACGGCTGCGAGTATCATATCCATCTCCTTCATAATACATCAACTTTATGTTTTGTGTATTGTAAGCTGTTAAACCAGCAAAAACGAGAACACCAATCACAGAGATTGCAAATTGTAAAGCACTTGACCCAAGAAAAATGTTCACAATTGTAGCAAGCATTAAACCAATTAAGCCCATAAACAAAAATGAACCTACAGCTGTAAGATCTCGTTTTGTAGTATAACCGTATAGTGATAAAGAACCAAAAGCAGCAGAAGTAATAACAAATGTTTGTACAATACTTTCTGGCGTATAACGTAGAATAATAGACGATAGCGAGAGCCCTACAAGAGTAGCGTAACCAAAAAAGAGGCTGCGCGCAACACTAGTACTGAGCGTATTAATTTTAAAACTGAGAAATAATACAGCTACAAGCGGTGCAAACATAATAACATAAGAAAACGGTGACATATAAAATGTCACACCAAATGATGTTAAATAAACACTTCCATTGATTTGGGCTACAGCTTGACTCATATCTGTTGTTGTAGCCAATGACGCGATTGCATAAGCGGCAGCAGCTGTAATAAGCAAACCAATGGCCATTGTGTTATAAACGCCCAGCATATAACTGCGCAACCCTTGATCAATTGATGCATCGGCATGAGAAATAGATGCCGAACGTAAATTTTTAAAATCAGCCATAATATAAGTCCTTTAGCATATGTTTCCTTAAGGTACTCGAGTTAAAAGAAGCTTATACTCCTTTATGCTCTTAAAATATAAGCCTTTTTTGTTAGGCGAATACAAAGGTTCTCAAAGCCTTAATGGAATTCTAGCACACTTCCCTCTATTATGGGGATTTATTTGGAAATTACAAGAGTTTTTTATTAAAAGAAAAGTTTAAAAATTAGTAATAAAGGGTTATTTTTCTCTAGAGTATTAAGAGAAGTGTAATGTGATTGATGTAAAAACAGTATTATGATGATAGTACAAATTTTGTTAATTTTAGTGGTTAAAGAAAAATAAAATGGATAAGCAAAAAAATTCAATATGATTAATGTTTTCTAAGTCGCTTGTAAAATAAAAAAGTGAATATACGATCCTTCAAAAGGAAAGAACGCTTCTAATATTCTCTTTCTTTTGAGTGAGCTCTATTGTTTTAATTAATTATAATAACGATTTCTGTGAGAATTAATCTTTAGTGTTTGTAAGAAGGTTTTAAAAATTTTTATCTATACCCTATAATCATGAGAACCTTAACAGATCTAAGAAAAAGTGTATTTTTTTATTTATATATTAATATATACTAACACAGAAAAGCGAGCTTTTCTATGCTAATGTAGCTCTATAGAGCCTTTGAAAGAGGTCAGAAACTGTTAATGTAAAATCTAAAAAAAATCACAGAATTTCTTTATTCAAGAGATGTGTTATTAGAATAACGTTTTTTTTTAGCGCATATACAAAATTCATCAATTAAAACAGCAACAGCACCGAGTGTGATAAAAGTATCAGCAAGGTTGAAAACGGCAAAAGAAAAAACATCACGAATATGAAATAACAGGTAATCTATGACATAATGAAAACGAACACGATCAATGAGATTACCAATTGCCCCGCCAATAATAAGGGTAATACCAAAATGCGATAAAAATTTGTCTTTTGCAGTATTTTTCAACAACCATAAAAGAAAAACAATGATAATGAGTGTAAGAGCAATAATTCCCCAATGAGGATAGGAAGAAAGGAATGAAAATGCAATGCCAGTATTGCGGACATGATAAAGAGAAATAAAAGAAAAAATCGGTATTTCTGCTCCTAATTGTAAGCTATGCATAATCCAATATTTGATTGCTTGATCAAGTCCCACTGTAAAGATTAAAGTGAAAAAAAGAAAGAGCAATGATTTCCTTGTCATTTTTTATCCCTGCATGACTTCAAGAGTTAAGTAAGAACGACGAATTTCATAGAGCATAATAGCTGTTGCTACTGCTAAATTAAGTGAATCGGCATGCCCACATTGTGGGATGCGCGCCAGCTTATGGCAGTGATTTACGAGAACATCTGATAAACCTTGTTGTTCATTTCCCATTAAAAGTATAATCGGACCATTTTTAAAATCAATTGTGCGGTAATCTACAGATCCTTTAAGGTGCGTACCAACGATCATCCCTTTAAAATGTGTAGACCAATTTAAAAAAGTACTTTCATTACAACGATAAAGTGGTACGGAAAATATAGATCCCATTGTTGCACGTACTGTTTCTGGTGAAAAGGGATCTGTTGTCTCTCCAATTAAAATAATTCCTTTGGCTCCTGCTGCATCAACAGTACGGATGATAGTTCCAAGATTTCCAGGATCACGCACACGATCAAGGGCGATATAGACATCACCGATTTGTCTTATTATTTTTTCAATAGAGTGCCATTGTTGCTTAAAAATACCAATAACCGTTTGTGGATTATCGCGGTGGGTAATGGATTCCAGAACCTTTTGTGAGGCTTTAATTACAAAACCACCATTAGCTATAGTATTTGCAGCGGTATTTTCAATGGTGGAATTACTTAGTGAATTTTTAGAAACGATAAGTGTGTGAATTGTCCAACCAAGATTTAAAGCATCAATGACTAATTTTAACCCTTCTGCCATGAAGATATTTTCTCGATTACGATTTTTCTTTTTGTCTAGTGCTTTAAAATATTTAATAATAGGATTGCTAAGGGATGTAATTTCTTTCACTTTGCCGGTTTTTTGTTTACACATGTTCAAGCAATCCAACGGCTAAAAAGTGAAGTAGAAAGAGCTCGTCCAGCGGATTCTTCACGCAAAATCAATTCTCCTGACTCTATCGTACCACCAAGATTTATAAATGCATCACGCATTAAAGTATGAAACGTATAAAAGGAAGCACGAATAGAATAAGCTGTGAGAACAACAGCAAGTGGTTTATTCGATAAGAGTTTGCGGCAGTTTTTAATCATGGCTGGTAAGTGATCAAACAATTGCCAAATTTCATTATGAGGTCCGCGTCCATAAGCAGGAGGATCAAGAAGAATCAAATCGTAGCTTTTTTGACGGCGTAATTCACGTTCAACAAATTTTATTGCATCGTCGCATATCCAGCGAATGGGACGATCTAATAATCCTGCTTTTTCTTGATTAGCTTTTGCCCAACTGATAGCTTTTTTAGAAGCATCAACATGGGTAACAATCGCACCTGAACGTGCACCAATGAGAGAAGCAATGCCTGTATAGCCAAAAAGATTTAATAATTTAACAGGACGATTGGTTTTAATAATTTGTTCTTCTAGTGAACGCCAATGAGCATCTTGTTCGGGAAAAACACCCACATGGCGAAAGGAAGTAAAACGTCCCAGAAAAGATAAGCCATTCCAAGAAAGTGGCCATGTTTCACCAAGAGGCTTTTTAGGAAAATACCAACGACCAACTCCTTCTTCATCTCGGTTACCTGTAAAAATTGCATCAACATTAGCCCAATTTTTCTGTGATAAAGCTGGTTGCCATAGCGCTTGACTTTCTGGCCGAATAATACGGTAGGAACCATAACGCTCCAATTTTTTTCCATTCCCAGAATCAATTAAAGCATAATCTGTGCTTGCACCTGTTTCTAAAATGAAAGGCAATTTCTCTTGTGGGTATACTTTATGAGAGTGTGGTTGGAAACATTGTACAGGCATATTGAGTGTCGTAATATATTGTCCTAAAAAGGGATTATTTTAAATATTCGTTGAAGTCCTTATGATGTTAAGAGCCGTAAGGTAATTAAACTATGTACAGGAAACAAGAGAAAACATCTGTAGATTTGTTATCTTTTGAGCACTATAGAAAAGATTTTGTTAGAGTGCTACCGTATTAGATTTATTAGCAATTGATATTTTTAATTTCTCTATTTGAGCTTTGCTTTCTTTTAAGGCTTTACGGTTTTTGTATTGTGCAAACCAATTGATTATACTGCTTAACAAAAGACCAAAACAAAAAAAAGTAAAAAGCCAAACAAAAAGAGGAGCTTGATAAGTAAAATGTTCAGAATTGTTTTGAAAAGGATTAAGCGTTAATATAACAACTTGGCGATTAGCAACGATAAAGCCAATCAAAAAAGCTGTAATAGGCGCCAAAATAACCGCTAAGAGAAAGCGTTTAATGATCATGGATTTACTCATTTATTAAGCCGGTCACGTAGATCTTTACCTGTTTTGAAAAAGGGAACCCATTTTTCTTCGACCATAACAGTTTCACCTGTTCGTGGATTGCGACCATTATGAGCTGAACGTGTTTTTATAGAAAAAGCACCGAAACCACGGAGTTCAACACGTTGACCATTAGCAAGAGCAGCTGAAATTTTTTCAAAAATAGCACTCACAACATTTTCTGCATCGCGCTGCATAAGATGCGGATTATGACGAGCAATAATTTGTACAAGTTCTGATTTAACCAAAATAGCCTCTCTTTCATACGAAAAAAGATTTTTGTTATAATTGTGTGTTTCATATATGCACGTTACATATATAAGATATGCATATTCCAATATATAAATCATTAAAAGTAAAATAAAGCCAGTAAAAGAAAGATTGCAATAAATAAGATTTAAAACATGCCTTATAAAAACTCTATAAATAAAAAAAGCGAAATATCTGGGAAATTAACAATATGACTGTGCGTAACCAACATGAATTTTTTTCTATAGAATCATCTTTTACCAATATTTTAAAAAAAACCTATTTTCATTCCCGTAAAGTTCGCTTGTTAAAAATTTGTTTACCATTTCTTGCATTGATTATAGCATTAATTTTTTGTTGGTTCACATTTTTTTCTATTTCTTTTTCCTTTGATAAGGTGCTTTCGAGTCATGAAGAAGAGGAAATAGCACAATTAACAATGCTTAATCCAAGATTAGAAGGTTATACAAATTTTCATAAGCCTTACTGGATTAAAGCAGAAAAGGCGTTTCAAGATCGTAAGTCTTCTGGAATTATTGGGTTAAAGAATATTACAGCTGAAGTCCCTACAAAGGGACAGGGGCAAATTTTTATTGATGCACAAGGAGGAGTTTATGATAATATTAAAAGTCATTTACAATTCAATGAACCTTTTACGGTTACAACGAAAGATGGAATAATTGCAAAATTTATAGCTGCAAATATTGATTTATCTAAAAGCCAATTTAATACAGATCAGCCTGTGAATATTCAAAGCGCCAATTTTCATCTTATAGCAAATGCTCTGCAAGTTTGTGAGAAAGAGCAAGTTATGTATTTCCAAAAGGGGGTACGTATTGTTCTTGATAAGAAGGAAAAATAATAGAAGGAACTTGGAGTAGTGTTTATAGAAGGCGTATGTACATTTATACGAGAAAAAAAATTAAGAATGAAGACAAAAAAATCGTGTAAAGAACAGGTAAGTCTCTTAACTTTAAGTCTAGCGATATTGGGATCAATTAATGGATATGCTGCAGTCACTCATTTTGGAATCGATGGGTTAAATGGGCAAGAGCCAATGGAACTTCACGCAGATTCTTTAGAAATACGTGATAAGGAAGGCATTGCTGTTTTTAATGGCGATGTTTCAGTGATGCAGGGCGAACGACTTTTACGAACGTCAAAATTAGTTATTTATTATAATAAAGCACATATAACAGGTGGTATAAATCAGTTGAGGAAACAATTGATTTTTCCTGAAAAGATTGGTTCGACAGATATTCAAAAAGTAGAAGCCTTAGGTGAGGTTTATATAAAAACGGCAAAACAAACTGCTACGGGTGATAAAGCTATTTTTGATGGACAATCGAATATGATAATCTTAACAGGTAATAATGTTGTGTTGACTGATGGCGATAATGTCGCTCAAGGATGCATATTAACAGCGAATATGAAAACTGGAAAAGCTTCTCTTGAAGGATGTAAGACTCCTGGAAAAAAGAATCGTGTTTCGATTATTTTAAAATCAAGCTCAAAGAATGGTCGTTAAGATTTCATGTTTGGAATCAAAAGAGAAAAAAAGACGATTGAACACAACCTTACGAGTAGGGTTTTAAAAAAAACCTCAAATAGGACTTTAGTTGCTCATAATTTAGTTAAAGTTTATCGAGGAAGACAGGTTGTTGATCGTGTTTCTTTTAATATTCATGCTGGAGAAACTGTCGGTATTTTGGGTCCTAATGGTGCTGGCAAAACGACCTGCTTTTATATGGTTACAGGTTTAGTAAAATCCGATGGTGGTTCAATAGAGATTGATGGGTTTGATATTACCCATTTGCCAATGTATCGGCGTGCTCGTTTAGGGATTGGATATTTACCGCAAGAAGCTTCAATTTTTCGTGGTCTCTCAGTAGAAGATAATATTAAGGCTGTTTTGGAAGTAATTCAAAAAGATCGCTTTAAACGCCATGAAGAGTTGGATGCCCTTTTGCACGAATTCAAAATTGATCATTTACGAAAAATGCCCGCTCTTTCTTTATCGGGAGGTGAACGTAGGCGTCTTGAAATTGCACGCGCTTTAGCTTCTCGCCCCAACTTTATGTTGCTTGATGAACCTTTTGCAGGAATTGATCCCATCGCTATTTCTGATATTAAACAGCTTGTTCGTCATTTAACTCAACGTGGTATTGGCGTTTTAGTAACGGATCATAATGTGCGTGAAACATTGGAGCTTGTTGATCGTGCTTATATTATTCACGCAGGAAAAGTGCTAGTTCATGGTTGTCCGAACGACATTATCAATAATGCTGATGTTCGTGAAATTTATTTGGGAGAGCAGTTTTCTCTTTAGTTTTTCCATTTCTATAGAATATTCAAGTTTAAAAATTATTGTCATATGATATATATAAGTATTTCGTGACGATTAGAAAAAGAATAGTCTAATTCACTATAAAATTTTTAAACTTACAAAAGAATCATAGTTCATTTTAATGTTTTTATTTATAATAATTTCTTTTTTTAAAATTAAAGATCCTTTTTTATTTAGAGCGTATCTGATAATCTTTAAAAGCGACAAATTTTATTTTCGGAGCTCTTTCTGCTTCATAATTTAACGAAAAATGATTTTCTGCTAAAAAAACTGGATCACTGTCTAAATCATGCGCAATAGCGGATCGATGATGAGTAAGAAAATTTTGAAGTTCTTCTTTACTTTCTGCAGAAATCCAACGACATACGTTAAAACGCGATGATTCAAAACTCACAGGTAGAGAATATTCTACTTTAAGTCGTTCTGTTAAAACATCAATTTGCAAAGCACCAATAACACCAATAAGAGCTGGGGAACCATCATAAGGGATAAATAACTGTACGACTCCCTCTTCAGCCATTTGATGCAAAGCCTCTTTTAGTTTTTTTGCTTTCATCGGGTCACCTAAGTGAACGCGACGTAAAATTTCTGGTGCAAAATTTGGTAGGCCTTTAAAGAGAATATCTTCTCCTTCAGTCAAGGTATCTCCAATACGCAAAGTTCCGTGGTTCGGAATACCTACTATATCACCAGCATACACTTGATCAGCAATTTGACGTGAACGCGCAAAGAAAAACTGCGGTGCTGAGAGTGTCATTGATTTTCCTGTTCGTACTAACTTCGTTTTCATACCGCGTTCAAGTGTTCCTGAACACACCCGCAAAAATGCAATACGATCACGATGATTAGGATCCATATTAGCTTGAATTTTAAAGACAAAACCGGTCATTTTGGGTTCAGTAGCCACTACATTTCGTTGATCGGCTACCTGATCACGAGGGCTTGGACCAAAATCAATCAGGGCATTAATCAAATCACGGACACCAAAATTTCGTAAAGCTGAACCGAAATAAACAGGTGTCATATACCCTTCATAGAAAGCTTTAAGATTAAATTTCTTGCAAGCACTGCGAGCAAGCTCTACTCCTTCAATAAAGAGTGTTTGTTGATTTTCAGGAAGCAAATTTGCAATTTCGCGAAGATCAGAAATCGTTTGTGAAATAACTTCATGGTCTTGCTGGCGAAAACAATTATTATGAAGATCAAAAGTGCCAGTAAAATTCTTTCCTATACCAATAGGCCAAGTGATTGGAGCAGTATCAAGCGCAAGTTTTTCTTCAATTTCGTCTAAAATTTCTAAGGGATCACGGGCTTCACGGTCCATTTTGTTAACAAAAGTGACAATAGGGATATCACGCATTCGGCATACTTCAAACAGTTTGAGTGTTCTTGGCTCAATTCCGCGTGCTCCATCGAGTACCATAATTGCACTATCAACGGCTGTTAAAGTACGATATGTGTCATCCGAAAAATCCTCATGACCTGGGGTATCTAACAAATTAAAAATATGATTTTCATATTCAAATGTCATTACAGATGTAACAACAGAAATACCACGGTCGCGTTCAATATTCATCCAATCAGAACGGGTTTGAATACGGTCTTTTTTTGCTTTCACCTCACCAGCCAACTGAATAGCACCACCAAATAATAACAACTTTTCTGTTAAGGTTGTCTTTCCGGCATCAGGATGCGCGATGATTGCAAATGTACGCCGTCGTTTTACTTCTTGTGCTCTACGTTCCATTATTTTTCTACCGATCGGGCAAGTGCTGTAGCAATGAGTGCACGTGTCTCATCAATTCCATACAGTGCTATAAATGATCCAAACCGTGGTCCTCGTTCTTGTCCTAAGAGTACTTCATAAAGCATTTGAAAAAAAACACTTGAAACACCAGGCCCCCCTTCTGGATTTTTTTTGCTATGGTCTTGATAGCATTCGGTTAAGCGTGCAACATCAAGAAGTGCATTTTGAAGAGTATTTCCATCAACAGTTTTCGGCAAACTCGCTAATTTTGTATCAATTTGAATCAATACTGAGCGTTCATTTTCATCAGCTGTACGAAATTTTTTATTTGGTTTTACGAATGTCTCAAAATATTTAAGAGCAAACTGTACTAACTGGTCAAGCATCGGATATATTTGCGCATTAGCTCCTTTAGCATAACGAGAAATAAATCCCCAAAGAACGTCTTTATTTTCAGCATTAGAAGCACTGACCAAATTCAACAGCATAGCAAAAGAAACAGGCAAATTGACCTGAGGAGGACATCCATGATGAATATGCCATACGGGATTATTAAGACGCTCTTTCCATTGCTGATGCTCATATGCTGAAAGATGTGCGTAATACTCATCAACAGTTTTTGGAATAACATCAAAATAAAGCCGTTTTGCTGTTCTTGGTTTTAAGAACATATAGAGTCCTAAACTTTCTGTTGGTGCATAAGTTAACCACTCATCAATAGTCAAACCATTTCCTTTAGATTTGGAAATTTTTTGTCCCTTATCATCCAAAAAAAGCTCATAATTAAATCCCTCAGGAGGCTGGCCACCAAGAATTTTGCAAATTTTAGAAGAAAGATTTGTTGAATCGATAAGATCTTTTCCCGCCATTTCGTAATCAATTCCGAGTGCAGTCCAGCGCATTGCCCAATCCACTTTCCACTGACACTTAACTTTTCCACCTGTAATTTCTGTTTCAATGGGCTCACCTGTTTCAGGTTCGATATAGGTTACAGTTCCTTTCTCAACATTTCGAGCAATCATTGGGACCTGTAATACTTTTCCAGAAAGTGGAGAAATAGGCAGAAAAAGTGAATAAGTTTCTTGTCGTTCTTTACCCAATGTTGGTAGAATGAGCTCCATAACCTTATCATAACAGGACAGTATTCTTAGAAGTGTTTCATCAAAACGACCAGAATGATAATAATCGGTAGCACTAGCAAATTCATAGTTGAAACCAAAACGGTCAAGGAAAGTACGCAAACGTGCATTATTAGCAGCTCCAAAAGAAGGATAATCATCTCCAAAAGGATCGGGGATACGGCTAAGCGGTTGACCAAGATAGTCTTCCATTTTTTTTCGATTAGGCACATTATCAGGAACTTTGCGCAAACCATCCATATCATCAGAAAAACAAAGAAGTTTTGTTTTAATTTTGTTTTCGGTAAGAATATGAAATGCATGACGTACCATAGTTGTACGTGCAACTTCCCCAAAAGTTCCAATATGTGGCAAGCCAGACGGTCCATAACCTGTTTCAAATAAGATATGCTCTGGGTAGCCAATTTTTTCATAGCGTTTGATAATTTTACGGGCTTCTTCAAACGGCCAAGCTTTTGATTGAGCAGCTGAATCTCTTAGTTCAGGTGAAAAGTTATAGGTACCATACGGATTGTGCATCATCCTTATCCCAAAAATAAATTACTTAATGACAAGATGTATGATTGTTAAACTTTTTCGTCAATAATAGTCATCTAAAAGCAGAAAAAATCTTCTCATTTTTCCTTTATCATGATCAATACATACCTTATTTTCAGTTATAGCTTTCTTATCTTATGTAACTTAAAGTATTATAAACATGATTTATTCATTTGAATTATTGATGTTTTAGTTACCATTATCTTAGTTTTCTATTATATTAAAGATCATGAATCCTTTGGCATCAAACTAAAAATTGGATAATGACACATTTACTAAAAAATAAGATAAAGAAAATACGGAATTAAAGGTTTTTATATAAAAACCTTTTTTATGAATTTTATCAAGATGGGTTTATGGAGTTTTATAATTTCGAGGAACGGGCTGCTAATGTTCGTAAACGCAATGCATTCAATTTAATAAAACCTGCTGCATCTTTTTGATCATAAGCACCTTGGTCATTCTCAAAAGTCACCAACTTATCAGAATAAAGTGATTTTTCACTTTGACGTCCTTCAACAATTACATTTCCTTTATAAAGTTTTAGTGTTACTTCCCCTTCAACATTTTCTTGAGATAAATCAATCGCTGCTTGTAACATTTTACGCTCAGGTGAAAACCAAAAACCGTAATAAATAAGTTCTGCATAACGTGGCATTAATTCATCTTTCAGGTGAGCTGCACCACGATCCAGTGTTAAGGATTCCATTGCTCGGTGAGCAGTTAAAAGAATAGTTCCTCCTGGTGTTTCATAAATACCACGCGATTTCATACCCACAAAGCGATTTTCTACCAAATCTAATCGGCCAATACCATTTTTACACCCATAGCTATTTAATTGAGTTAACAAATCTGCGGGAGATAAAACTTTTCCATTAATTGAAATAGCATCTCCTTTTTTAAAACCAATTGTAATTATAGTTGCTTGATCTGGAGCAGCTTCTGGAGAAAGAGTACGCATATGCACATATTCAGGAGCAGAAACTGCTGGATCTTCTAAAATCTTTCCTTCTGATGAAGAATGCAATAAATTTGCATCTACTGAAAAAGGTGCTTCACCTTGTTTATCTTTCTCTACAGGAATTTGATGCGCATGCGCAAATTCAATCAAATCTGTTCGACTTTTAAAATTCCAATCACGCCAAGGAGCAATAATTTTAATATCAGGATTAAGAGCATAAGCAGAAAGTTCGAAGCGTACTTGATCATTGCCTTTTCCCGTTGCTCCATGAGCGATAGCATCTGCATTGGTTTTTTGGGCAATTTCAACGAGACGTTTTGAAATAAGTGGGCGAGCAATCGATGTTCCTAAAAGATAAGCTCCTTCATAAACCGCATTTGCTCGAAACATCGGGAATACAAAATCACGCACAAATTCTTCCCGTAAATCTTCAATATAAATTTCTTTAACGCCAAGCATTTCAGCTTTACGACGTGCAAGCTCCAGTTCTTCTCCTTGACCTAAATCTGCTGTAAAGGTTACAACTTCAGCTCCTAGTTCACTTTGCAACCATTTGAGAATGATTGATGTGTCCAGTCCCCCTGAATAAGCTAAAACAACTTTTTTAATCTCTTTCCATTTTTTCATTTTTAAGCTCTTATTATTATTTTCTCCCTTTATCTTTTACTCAGAAATCAAAGCCATGCAAGGAATGAAAATAAATTTTTAAAAACAACATAAAAAAGATGCAAAAAAATAAAAAACTATAAAGAGAAAATCGATAAAAGATATAAGTTACGCTCCTTATTTCTAAGCATAAAAGAAATTAGTATGTCATTTTTATCCAAATGGTCTATTGTTTTTAACGCATTCTAGCAACGTTATTTTTTCTTTCACTTTACGATTTAATATTATACTCTCATTAGAATGTACCATTACATAAAGTAAATAAGCTGCAATTATATGCGCTTTCGTCTGTGCAACAGGTTTTATTCTCTAAGCTATGGCTATAGCCATTGATCTATCGGCATTTATTTTATATTATCACGCACTTTTATGATTTGCTTTTCAGACTTTGCGTCAACACTTAATATTTTCAGAACGCCATAGTCTTAAATGCAACTATTTAACCAGTAGTCCTAAAGTACTCTTTTTAACATAATGTTCTTACAATGATTGATTAATGCTCATGATCGTATGACTACATAAATGGCCAGTTTTAAGGATTTTTAAATATTTCTTTGTTCATTATAATTTCTATAGTTTTATGATAAGCAAATATTTAAAAATTTTCTGATCACTCTTTTTGCGATCGTTTTCTTGATTGATTCATTGCAGAAATTTTATTAGTTTTGCTCTACTCTCAACTTATCTTAAAAGACCTAGTTTATTCATTACCAATTATATTTTCAAGTCTTATCCGTTCAGATTTAGCTAAACGCTTTGAAGCTGATTTAAGCTGCCCACATGCGGCCAAAATATCACGTCCACGTGGCATGCGAATAGGTGAGGCATAACCTGCTTTATTAATGATATCAGCGAAACGTTCGATTTGTTCCCAATCAGAACATTGATAATTACTTCCAGGCCATGGATTAAAAGGAATCAAATTGATTTTAGCAGGAATACCTTTAAGCAATTGAATTAATTTTCTCGCATCGTCTAAACTATCATTTACATTTTTCAGCATAACATATTCAAATGTAATTCTCTTAGCATTTGAAAGGCCAGGATAATTACGGCAAGTTTCCATTAACAAAGCAAGGGGGTATTTTTTATTAATTGGAACAAGAATATCTCGCAATGTATCATGTACTGCGTGGAGCGAAATTGCTAACATAACGCCAATTTCTTTTCCTGTTCGTATAATTCCAGGAATTACTCCACTCGTTGAAAGAGTAATACGACGTTTCGATAAAGAAAGCCCATTTCCATCGGAAGCAATTAATAAAGCTTTTTTAACTGCTTCAAAATTATAAAGCGGTTCACCCATACCCATCATAACAACATTAGTAATTTTACGTCCTTCAATTGGGATAATTGCGCCATCAGGTGTCTTCTTATCAGGAAAATCACCTAAACAATCACGGGCAACCAATAATTGCACTAAAATTTCTTCAACTGTTAGATTACGAACAAGTTTTTGTGTTCCCGTATGACAAAAAGAACACGTTAATGTGCATCCTACCTGAGATGAAATACACAAAGTACCACGCCCTTCTTCAGGGATATAAACCGTTTCAATTTCAACAGGTTTCCCAGCTCCAGAAGCTGGAAATCGTAAAAGCCATTTACGAGTACCATCTTGTGATATTTGTTCTGCAACAATTTCTGGACGCGCAATAGAAAAATGCTCTTTGAGCATCTCCCGCATTGGCTTAGAAATATTTAACATTTCATCAAAATGAGAAACTCCACGCACATAAAGCCAATGCCAAATTTGACGTACACGCATTTGCGTTTGATGTTCTGGAACACCAATTGCCTGTAAAGCCTGTGCTATTTCATCGTGTGATAAGCCAATTAAAGGTAATTTAGATTGTTTCGTTACTATAGTATTCTTTGCTTTTAATATTTGATATGTTTCAATAGATTTAAGGTCATGTGAAATGGCCATGGTTTTCCATTTTATCAGCTATTTTAGAATTATAAATATTTAGTGACATTTTTGTGCCATATTTAACGCAGCTTTCACTCCCTTTAAAGAGTAAGTATAGGTAGTGTGAGTTCCTCGTTTTGAGGTAGCTCTCACTGTCATGTTCGCTCCTGAACGCATAGCAGCAACAAGCTGTTTTTCCATTCCTGATGATGTTAGCCAAGCAGATGAATCTTTTGTAAAAAAGTCAAAATTTTTATCTTTAATAGTGACAGTAACTTTTGATCCCTCTTTAAGTGGATAACCAGCCATAAATTGTGGTTCAAACGAAACAGGAGAATTAGAACGTTTGGTTACCAAAAAGAAATTATCACCGTGTTTAACAGTTGTTGGATCTGCCTTTAAAGGAACTGATAATATATAACAAATCATATTATCTGGTGCTTTATAAGAATAAGCTCCCCAGGCTTCAAATTGTTGTAAACGATTTGGTGTTTGTGCCCAAGCCGAACCAACAACAGTCATAATCATAGTGCATACAACAGTAAAAATTTTTTTCAACATCTTAATCTCGCTTACTTTTTTATTTTTTAAAAAATTTCTTTACATTAGCAAAGTTTAATAAAGGCCGAAGTAATATATAAGGTAATTTTTTTAATTGTTTACAAAAGAAATATTATTTTAGTCAAAATAAGTCTTTCTTTCAATTGTGATCTTTTAGTCATTACTAAAGCATGAATTTTTTATTCAACAGCTAGATTTTTTAAAATATTCTCAATTAATCTGATAAAATTTTATATAAAAGTTTGATATTTTTTTAATATGACTTCAGATTAAAACAAAAAAAATATTGAGTTTTTTCTATAAAATTCTTAGCTGGACTTATTTTTTCTCAAATATATCTAGCCATTTTTCCTGAAGAATCGCAGTATCATTTCCTATATTTGTTGATTCCAATTTCTCATAGTGTAAAATAATCTTAATAAATAGCTGTTCATCAAGATTTATTGGCATAGTAGCTTTTTAGCTGAAATTTGTAAATTTTTTAAATATCTACATACTTACTTAATCAAGAGTAATTTTAAAGATTTTTGACATTTACGTATATATTTATTTTTTAATTTATAATAGATAAAAAACAATTACGATGTGAGCAGCTTAAAAGTTAATTTAAGTAAAAATTGAAAAAACAAAGAAACATTAACTATTGTAGTTATATCAAAAATAACAACTATTATCCAATGTATTTATCATTTTTAAAGTTTAATAAACAACTCAATATCTTTTAAATGATTTTTTTCTTAAATTGTTTTTATACAGCCGATATAGAGTAAAATAAAACAAAAGTGTATTTTCAAAATTCGTATTTTTCAGAAAATATAAGCTCATAATCTTATCTACTATTTATTATAAATTATGATCAATAATACAGGAAACAGTTGGATAAATAAAACAATTAACAGACTTATTGTGAAGAATTTTAGTAGTTTAAGCTTACAATCGTAGAGAATTTTAAATGAAAAGGAGCACTTTGAGCTCCTTTCTTTTAGAAAAAGAGTCACGAGGAAATTCAACCAAGACTATTTTTAATCCATTCAACAAGATGTCCTTTAGACGTAGCACCAACTTTATTGGATGATACTTTTCCATTTGTAAACATTAATAAAGTAGGAATCGATCTTATTCCATATTGCGTAGCTAAGTCTGGATTTTCATCAATGTTAATTTTAGCGACTTTAATCTGGCTTTGCATTTCTGTTGCAATTTCATCAAGGATTGGTGCAATGCTTTTGCAAGGACCACACCACTCTGCCCAAAAATCAACAACAACAGGAAGAGGAGAAGTAAGAACTTCATTTTCAAAATTGCTACTATCAATTTTTATACATGTCATTGATTTATCCTTTACTGCTTTTATAAATGAGTATGAATTATTTATGTTAAGTTATTGTAAAAATAAATTATAATAGATTTTTTAGAAAACATTTCCTTTTTTATTTTTATACGATAATTTCATCAAGAAGTGCGTCAAGTTTTTCAGGAAGCAATTTAAAGATCTTGGCTTTTTTTATATAAATGAGAAGAGCATGCATATTTTTATCAGGATAGATAGTTTGCAACAATTTCTGATAAAGTGCCATTTGTAATAAATGATGTTGCTTAATATCGGTATCATTTTCTGGTGAAAGACCAGTTTTGAAATCGGCAAAAAAAACACTATTATGGGTGATACATAAACGGTCAATTTGACCAGAAACCATTTGTTCTTTACCATTAATTTTTACGATACCCATGAGCGCAACTTCAGCATGTGAAAGGTTAGAAAAAAATGGCTTAAGGTCTGGATTATCTAAGATTGTCCAAATATGATGAAGGGCTTTTTCTCTTTGGGTTTTATGCCAATGAGAAGCTTTTGTATTTAAATAGAATTGCGCGTAATCTTGGCGTTTTGTAGGGGGGTAATTGGGCAAATGTTGCAGTAATTGGTGAATAAAATTACCATATTCAATAGAAAAAGTTTTCTTGGTATTTTTTTCTCCTAAGACAGGTGAGATGCTAAAGCGTTCCTTCTGAGGGAAAAATTCAGTTTTGGTATCATTGATTCCCACAACAGAGGGCCTTAGAGGTTTTGATAAGGTTGATTCTGTAGGCACTTTATTATGAAAAAACGCAGGTAAAGGTGGAAAAATTTGGTGAGTTTCACAAGATATTTCTTGATACATTGGTGCTGGACAGGAAGAGGTGATGCAATAACGCCAAGCTGTGATATCTTCTGCAGGACCTTTTATAGGAACAGCATGAGGTTTAAGAGCTTTCTTTACTAATTGCAGCCATGTATTCGGGGTTTCTTTTTGATTCGTATAACCACAAATAATGAGTCGATCTTCGGCGCGTGTCATACCCACATAAAGAAGACGTTTATATTCTTCTTCGGCACGTTCTTTTAAACGTGAAAGCACTTTGTCAAAATGTTTTGTATGATGTTGTGCATTTGGGCGCCAGATGAAAACTTGCTTATCTCCTAAGGAGCATTTAAGAAAGTGTGGTGCATATTGCGGATGCCATATTGCACTCCCTGGATCGACCAAAAAGACAACTGCTCCTTCAAGCCCTTTTGCAGCGTGAACCGTCATAATTCTTACTTCTTCACAATTTTGATCAAGTTCACGCTTGATTTCTGGTTCATTGATACTCAATATTTCCAAAAAGGCTTGTAATCCTGGTAATCCAGTTTTTTGAATAGTGAGTGTGTGATCTATAAAAGCATCGAGGACTTCATTTGCTTCAGTTCCTAAACGAGCAATGATTTTCTGTCGTCCTTTATCGTTGTTGAGAATATAACTATAAAATTCAAAAACGGGCATTTTATCAACTAAAGTTCGATATGTGTTAAGACGCTCAAAAATAATTTTAAAAACGGCATGCGATGAAGAATGAGTTGAAAGGCTTTCCCAAAGAGAGCCTGTACGTTGAACGGCAAGTTGATAAAGTTCGTTTTCACTAAGCGAAAAAAGTGGACTTTTTAAAACACAGGCCAGGGAAAGATCATCTTGCGGTTGCAAAACAAAACGGGCAAGCGCCATTAAATCACGCACACTAATATGGGTTGTTAATTGTAAACGATCAGCACCAGCGACAGGGACATGACGGAGTTTGAGTGCACGAGAAAGGGCAGGAACAAATTGATCACGTTTACGAACCAAAACCATAATATCACCAGCACGCAGTAAACGTTTTTTTGCTGGGAGCATTTCACCATTTTTCAACCAATTAGAAATGGTTTCGGCAATTTTTTCTGCTAAACATATTTGGGGTGTATCGAGATGATCAACAGTTGAGAGCCAATCATCAGGAAATTCGTTTGTTTTTTTGGAGATGGCATCCCATATAATAACATCGCCTGGACTATGAACACGGATAGGTTCATGGACTGTCTTTACGTGTTCTGCTGAAAGTCCTTTGTAATTTTCGGGTGATTCAAAGACAAGATCAACGCTTTTAAGG
Organism: Bartonella sp. 11B; assembly: GCF_002022625.1. Lineage (NCBI taxonomy): Bacteria > Pseudomonadati > Pseudomonadota > Alphaproteobacteria > Hyphomicrobiales > Bartonellaceae > Bartonella > Bartonella sp. 11B. Next base: position 273,859 of record NZ_CP019783.1, read on the forward strand.
ACATCGGCTGTAGAGCGAAAAGAATAATTGAGTTGTATTTTTTCAAATTTTTGTTCAACTTGTTCAACTTTTTTTTGAATTATTCGGCCATTTTCAGCAAAATTTTCTAGTACAGCTCCTTGAAAAGAATAAATAGATTGTTTTTCATCACCAACAGCAAAAACAGTACGTGTATTTGTACGTTGACTGTGACCTGTAAAAAACTCTTGCGCTAAAAGTTGAATAATTTGCCATTGCTTAGGATTGGTATCTTGTGCTTCATCTAGTAAAATATGATCAATTCCACGGTCGAGTTTATATTGTACCCACTGGCTTGCACCTTTATGCTGCAATAAATAGAGAGTACGTTCAATGAGGTCGTCAAAATCTAAGAGGTTATTGGCTTTTTTTAAATCCGTATAGATTTTGAGATAAATATCACAAAGCTGAAAAGCTGCTATGTTAAGTGTAACAAGTTTGACACATTGATATTTGTCTAAAAGAAGAGGAAGCTGATTTTGTTTGTCTTCGATTTCTTTTTCAATAAAAGGCCAGACTTCGTCTGATTTTTTAGAAAATAAGCGCGAAAAATCACGTGGTTTTCCTGATTTTTCAAAATAAATATTTGAAACAAGGTTGATGATATTTGTTTCATCAGATGATGTTGCTAACTGTAAAAATTTCTCGATTATATCTTTGTTTTTTGGGGTGCTATGGGTTTGATAATATTTTATTGCGTAAGAAGGAAGTGCCGCAATTTGTTGAATTTTATCGAGCAGTCGTTGGTTTGTGTCATCCGGTGCTAAATTAAAAAATGCACGGAATTGTTCTGTTCCATTTTCAGAGAAGATGAAAGGTAAGAACTCAGATAATTCATGTTGTTTTTGAGTTGCTTCATAGAGCAATTGATTGAGTGTATTTTCACTGATAATTTTAAATAATTCTTTTAACGCTAATTGTGCATCACGATGGATTAAAAGTTTGCGACGGGCTTGCTGTAATAATTTTTTCCGATTTATATCATCTAACAGTTCAAAATGGCCAGCAATATTCGCTTCTAGTGGAAATTGATGTAATAAAGATTCACAAAATGCATGAAAAGTTTGAATTTTTAGGCCGCCTGGTGTTTCAAGAGCGCGGGCAAATAATTGACGGGCATTGGCAAGTTTTTGTGTATTAACGGGTTTATTTTCAAGCTTTGATAAAATTGTTTGAAGCTGTTTGTCATCAAGCCCACTCCAATTGGATAGTGTACGAAAAATACGCGATTGCATAACAGAAGCGGCTGCGTTGGTATAGGTAAGACATAAAATACGTGCTGGAGGTGTTCCATTTAAAAGTAAGCGGATGACACGTTCAGTTAAAACATGGGTTTTTCCAGATCCTGCATTCGCAGAAACCCATACACTTGTTGTCGGATCTGTGGCTTTTGCTTGTGTATCAAGAGTTGTTTGAGGAATAGAAAAAAGAGTCATGATTGATCCGCTTTATCGAAACCAATAGACCATTCCAATAATCGAGCTAGATGGTCATAGTCACCTTCATAAGATTTTTTTAAGGGAACTGCATGTGAAAGATAACCTTGTTGTGGATTCTGATAATAATTGATCAATGAAATAAGATACTTCCATGCTTTTTTACCAAGAGAGATTGCGTTTTCTTGATCTTTTGTTTTTTTATTTATAATGGCTATAGGTTTAATTGTCCCTTTTCCTTTTAAGGAAATGTAAAATAAATTAGAGGGAGTAAGACCCTTAAAATCTACAAAGGCTCCTTGCATTAATAAAGCTGTTTCTAATGCTAATTGTGGAGAAAATAAGTTAATAACCTGTGTCGATGAAGGGGGAGTGCTGGTTTTAAAATCAATGATTTCAACTGTTTTATCTGGCAAAATATCAAGACGATCTGCACGTCCTGAAAGAGTTACTCCTGTTTCTCCTATGAGGGTGTTTTGAGCAATAACTTCAGCATATCGTTCTCGTGATCCAAGGCTTTGTTCCCATTGAATCAGAAAGGGAGCAAGATTTTCAAAATTTAGCCACCAAATTATTTCAGTATCAGGAGGTAAATTTAATTTATCAAATTCTTTACGTCCAATGGTGAGTAATATCTCGAGCATATTAGTAGCATTTTGATTTTTTATTTGTGTGCAAAAGGCAGCAAGAATAGCATGATAAAGTGTTCCACGCTCAGCTGAACAAGGATCATGGATGAGTGGTTTAAGTGGTTTGAGTCGTAAGATTTTTTTTGCATAAATGGCATAAGGATCATGCCGTAATGTTTCTATTTCTGTGACTGAAAAATGGCGTGGACGCATATCAAGTGGTGGTACAGGGCAAGGCCGTTCCGCAGGGATGATGCTCTTTGTATTATCCAGCATTTTTGCCCAATGAAGGAAGAGTTCTCCTCGTGTGCAGATTTGCTTCCAAACTTGTTTGCCTATAACGGTTTCTAAACGTTGTAGCCAGCGTGATGGAACAGAAGGAGTATGATTGACGCGTGTAGCTCGACTCATAATCACTTGATCCATTCCCATCGCCCACTGGAAATCATGAGCCGAAAAGCCAATACGTTGTTCTGGTGGTTCAAGAGTTAAAGTCATTTTCATTGGCCGTGATAAAAAAGCGTCATTGTGGGTTTTTATCGGCCATGATCCCTCATTTAAACTACCTATGACCACTGTATTAACGGTTTGCAAACGCGATTCCAAAGTTCCCCAGATGAACAAACGTGGATGTCCTCCAGGGGAAGGACTCACAGAACGGGTGGCCATCAGAGCTGAAAACAGAGCAGGCCATTCATAAAGATGAAATTTTAATCCTGATTGATCACTAACCAATTCACGCAAAAAAGTTGCTAAGGCTTTGCCTGCTTCATTTTGATAAAGATGTGCAAGAGAATTATCAGCATCACGACCAAAATTTTCAAAAACTTCAACAGTTGCTATAGCAGCTTCATTGATGCTGCATTCTCTCTCTTGTTTTATTAATGTCACTAAAGGGTCAACTGCTTTGACTAAAAGATGGCAAAGAAACTTTGCTTCTTCAATCTTTTGTAAATCAGGCATATAATTCTTAGAAACCTTATGAAAATGTGTTTGCATCCATGTTTTAAAAAATTGGTCACATTCACAAAGATTAATCCGGCAAGCATTTCCTCGAAGGACAAGTAATTCAAAATTCTCAGCCATCTCACGCAAATAATTATGATTATATTCTAATGTTGTGAGTGGATGTTTGAGAAGAGAAAGAAAAGCAACGGGATCACCAGGTTTAAAAATGTTTTCTAAAAGAAGCCGTAATAGGGTCGCAGGTAATGTTTGTGCAAGTGGCATTTCACCTGAGTCATTGGCTTCAATTCCAAATCTTTGTAATTCAGCTGCTACACGACGTGCTAAATTGCGGTCATTTGTAACAAGTGCTGCAGTTTTTTTAGGATCTTCAATAGCATTGCGTAAGGCAAGAGAAATAGCTAAAGCTTCTTCACGCTCATTGGGAGCTTCAATCAATGACCAATCTGCACAAATATTTTCATAATCATCACGTGTGATTTGAGCCCATAAATCTGTCGTGGAAGCTGGTCGTAATGCTTCCGATAAAAGAGCAGCACGTTGGATTTTTATAGCGCTTTGCTGACCGATTTCGCGGACATGAATGCGTTGACATTTCATGAGAGATAAAAGTTTTTTTAAATGATATTGAGGATGACTAAAAGCAGCAATATGGTCAGAAGGGTTAAAAGTTGTTTTTTCTTTATTGAATGCACCTAAGGTATTCCATTGTATTTCATCCATTTGAAGGTCAAGGCCTGGAAGAATCACAGCTCCTTTTGGTAAACAGGCAATTACTTTTAAAAGATTTGCAATTGTAGGAATAGAGCTTGCTACACCAGCAGCGATAATAGTTTTATGAGGTTGTGTACGGTATAAAATATCTGCATGCATTTTGAATGCTTGATTACGCCATTCAGCAGGATTGCATTGTTGTCTTTCTTTTAAAATTTGTGGCCAGCTTTGTGTTACAATAGTGAGGAAATCTAAGGTTATTTGCCACCATTCGGCAACCATATCGGGTACAATTTCTTTAAGTCTTGACCAATCTACGGATTCTGTTTCTATTTCATCCATCAAGTGTGCTAAATCTTGGGCAAGCCAAATTGCATCAGCAGTCGTGGCAGGAATAAAAACATCTTCTGTGCCAAACATAGACCGTAGATGAGTTGGTAAATTTTCACGCCAAAGGCGAATAAGGCGGGCTAAAAGAAGGAGACGTTCACTTTCTCCAATAGGGGGAGTATTGAGCAAAGTATTTTCATTATTTTCAACAAAAAGAAAACTTTTTTCATTTATATCTCCCAAGGGACATATGGTAGGCAAAAAGCTAGATTTTGTATGGCTTTTTTCGAAAAAAGCTGTTCGTAATGCACGAGCAGCGCGGCGCGTTGGTACATAAATAAGAGTATCAGCAAGAGCGGTTTGGATATCCCCATTTGATGCAAAGTTATCAATAAGAGTTCCGGAGAGAAGTGCATCAACAAAATGAGGCAGAAAAGGAGTTCCGGGGGAAATAGAAAATATACGGGGGGTACGGGTCATTTGACTTCATTGTGATCCATATTATTATATTAATTCTTTTTCACTGTATATTAATTTTTATTCAAGGGGAAACCAAAAAGCTCTGTTTATTTTCATAAAAAGTTGAGCGAAAGTGAATGTGAAGAATGCATAATGACTTCGCATTGTCATGAATGATTGTTGCAGAGAGGATGTTTTTCAGGAATAAAATAATTAAGCGTTTAAAATATCTCTGTTAAGAGCTTCACTTTCTGATAAAAGTCCCATTTCTTGATAAAGGCTTTGTAAGGGAGAAAGAATTGGATGTGAAAGATTACGGATGAGATAATTTTGAAGATGAGGGAGATATTTGAGATAAAATGATTTTCCATCTCGTTGGTGAAGGCGTACAAAAATTCCTAAAATTTTAGAGACCCGCTGAGTTCCTGCAAGCACGTAAAGTTTGCGGAATTCATCTTCATCAAAAGGGCGAGGTGCTTGGTGACGTACACTGCAATAGGTATTAAAAATTTTATTTTCAAGTTCTGGTGGAATAAAAAGACGGGCATCTTGTGCTAAAGAAACAAGATCATAAACTGTTGGTCCACTTACACCATCTTGAAAATCAATGAGACCAATGCGATCAATACCCTTTTTATGTTCACGCCAAAGAATATTAGGTGAGTGATAATCGCGCATAACAAAGGTATTTTCTCCTTGAGTTAAAAGATCAAGATAAGGTTGCCAGCAGGTAAAAAAAGTTTCACGCTGTTTTATGTTTAAAGTTTTTTTCTGTTGAAAAGGAAGATACCAGTCCAATAATAAGGAAAGTTCTGCTCGCATAGCTTGGCAATCATAGAAGGGTATCTGAAGCTGGAATGTTGCAAATTTCTTTTTTAAAGGCCATGACTTTTGATGAAAAGTAGCAAGCAATTCACTACAAGCAATATAACGCTCTTCTATAGGATTACCTGATTGGTCTAAAAGTCCTTCACATCCAAAATCTTCTAAAATCAAAATACCATTTTCAAGATCTTTGGCAAAAATACGAGGAGCTGAGAAGCCATTCTCTAAAATAATTTGACTAATTCCTACAAATTGGCTGATATCTTTTGCAAGATGTGTTGTTTCTACATAGGAAGAGTCTACATTTTGCGCCATTTGCATAGTTGGTGCATTCATGAGAACTTCTTGATGATTTCCATCATCTAACAGTTCATAAGAACGTGCTGAGGCATCACCAGCTAAAAAGCGACGTTGAATGTGACGACGTCTATGTGTGATTAAAAAGGTACGAATTGCAAAAGATCGTTGCAGGCGTTCAGTAGCATGTTCTGCAGAGTCAAGAGTGATATGACGTCCACATCCTTTGTATTGTAAAGTGATAGCGAAAGTAACCGGTCCTAAAACTTCTGCTCCTTTTTCTGGCCATTCAATGAGTAAAATATTGTCTTTACGTGATTCATGAAGTCCTAACTCATCCATTTCTTCAATGCTCGAAATTCGGTAAAGATCAGCGTGAAGCACTTCAAATTGTGGAAGTTGATAGCTTTGGACAAGAGTGAAAGTAGGACTTGGAATGTCCATAGTACAATTATTGGCAAGTGTACGGATGAGTGCCCGTATAAGAGTTGATTTGCCTGCTCCAAGGTCACCTTGAAAGGTGACAAGATCACCGGATTTTAGAGCAAGAGCTAAATCTTGTGCAAAAAGTATAGTTGCTTCTTCGTTTTCAAGAAAAAAACTAAAATTCATTCGAATGTCCATAAAAGTAATGGGAAAAATTTTACAAAGACACAAAAAAACACAGTTATACAACTCCTGTATCTTTTTGATGAGGGAAAAAACACTTAACTGTTGTCCCTTGACCCATACCAGTCAAAATTTCAACGCGTCCATCATGGAGTTCAACAAAGCTTTTAACAAGAGAAAGACCAAGACCTGCTCCTGCACGTCCACCATGATGGGAATGAGAAGTAAAACGTTTGAAAATCCGATCAAGAATATCGGTTGGTATATCAGATCCCTCATTATGAACACTGAAGATTATATAATCGTCTTGTGTATTCGCACAAAATTCAATGATGCTTTTTTCCGTTGCAAAATTAATAGCATTATTCAGAACATTCACAAAAATCTGATGTAACCGTGTTGCATCTGCAGACATAAATTTCAAGGAAGGAAAAATGTTTTGTGAAAGTGTGATGTGACGTCCATGGAGACGTTCCTCTACTCGTGCGACTGCTTGTGCCATTGCCTCAGCAATGTGAACTGGTTTTATATCCAATATCATAATACCTGCATCAAGAGTTGCCAAATCAAGGATATCATTAACAATATTCAAAAGAACACCTGATTCTGAATGAATATAACCAAGATATTCTTGTTGACGCTCATTGGTAGGGCCAAAAATTTGATCACGTAAAATATCAGAAAATCCGATAATATTAGTAAGAGGTGTGCGTAATTCATAAGAAACATGCTGGACAAATTCATTGCGCAGACGATCAGCTTTTTCTAAGGCCTCATTCTTTTCTTGTAGGGCTCGTGCGATATGGACAGTGTCAGTGACATTAACAAATGTAAGCATTGTTTGTCCATTAGGTAAAGGTGCAAGTGTATAATCAATTATTATTCCACTTTTTAAATCTATGCGGCCTGAATAGGTATCACGTTTTTCAGCAAAACCAGTAATGAATTGTGTAAATTGTTTCCATTCTTCTCCTATTGTTAAAGCAGAACAGTGGTTTTGTAATTCGGTAATATGCGTTCCTTCTACAGGCAAATTATGAGGGAGCGACCACAATTTCGATAAAGCTGGGTTTGATAAACGCAAACGTCCATCAGTACCGAAAACAACAACTCCTTCAGATAGTTTGTCAAGTGTTTCACCTTGTATTTTAATGAGTGTATTATAACGTCGTTCAAGATCAATTTTTTCTGTAAGATTTTCATAAAGCCAGGTAATACCTCCTTGAGGATGAGGACTAGAAATGACACGTACTGTACGTCCATCAGGAAGATTCCAAATTTGTTGATTCGATTCTGTTTGTTGATAAGCTTTAAAAAGCTCTTCTTTCCACGCATGCCAATCAGGATGTTCACCGATAAAACCTTTCTCACGCAAACGTTCTAGAAGCAATGAATGACTTGGTTCACTTTCTAGAAAAGAGATTTCCAATGGCCATAAAATTTTAAAAGCATGATTGCAAAATTTTAATTTTTGGTTGGCATCAAAAATTGCTACAGCCGTTGAAATTTGATCGAGTGTTTCACAATGATTTTGAAGAATTCTCTTCATTTCTTTGGCAAGATTTTCATACGCGCTATCATCACGCGCAAAGGCTGCCATTCCTTCTTTTGTTGTGATACGTGTGAGATGAAAATGGTGTCGTTCTCCTTTAACTACTGTATAAATATGCTTTTGAAAAATTGCTTCTATTTCATCTGTTTTGCATTGCGTTGTTTCATTGAAAGGATCAACAATATTATTCTTTTCTTGAAAATTCGTCATTTCCCGAAAAGCGCGGTTGGTAAAGCAAATTTTCCCTTCACAATCTCGAATCCACACCGGTTCTTGAATATGATCAAGAAGATTACGTTGTATTTTCAATTCCGTGAGGATTTGGGTTGCTTCTTTCTGTAATCGGATATTTTCACTCTGCTGTGCTGAAATATCTTGAAACCGCACAATAGCGGCTGTTCCAGCGATAATTCCTGTAACTTGCAAGAATATTTTAGTTATAGTCGTGACGGAAAATTCAAAAGAGCAACCGTTACAACGTAGCTGGGTGAGTGCTTGATCAAGTTGCTGCAAAGAGCTTTTTTCAAGCCATTTTTCAAAATGCTGAAAATCTTTTTTATGAATACCTGCTTTTTGCAATGTGGGAATATTACCAATTATACGGGGTAAGGCTGTTGGATTGTCCCAAATAAAGAGGCACTGACCTGTTTCTTCAAGAAGCCATTCATAATGTTTGAGTTTTTCAGAAAAATGAGCCTGGATCATTATCCAAGATTTCCGTAAAGCTCTTTTTGTATTTATAATAACTATGATACAGATCAGAAATGACGCGCAAGCAATACTGCCAAAGATCAGTATAATAAGCCATGGTTCATTTGGCCAAGCGAAAAAAGTAAACAAATGAAATACTGAGGTTTGAGTGACAGCATATACTAGAAATAAAAGAAATAAGAGAAAAAAAACACCAACACAAATTTGAGTAATTTTTTTTATTTTTTCTTTGAATGTATAGTCACCAAAGCTATGCATAATGCGTCTTTTTTCTTTGTACTAAGACAATATCCTAATAACGATAATGTTCTGGCTTATAAGGTCCCTGTAAGGGAACCCCAATATAAGCGGCTTGTTCTTCCGATAAAACGCTTAATTTTATTTTTAGCCGATCAAGATGAAGACGCGCAACTTTTTCATCAAGATGTTTAGGTAAACACGTTACTTCATTTTTATAATTTTTTGCATTAATAAACAGCTCAATCTGCGCTAATACTTGATTAGTAAATGAAGCGGACATGATAAAAGAAGGATGGCCTGTGGCATTACCAAGATTTAACAAACGTCCTTCAGATAATAAAATTATGCGTTTGCCATCAGGAAAAGTAATCATATCAACTTGTGGTTTAATATTTGTCCATGGTAGATTTCTGAGAGCTGATACTTGTATTTCATTGTCAAAATGACCAATATTTCCTAGAATACACATATCTTTAACTTGTCGCATATGTTCTAAGCGGACAACATCTTTATTTCCAGTAGTTGTTATAATAATATCAGCGCTAGAAGCTGCATCTTCCAAAGTAACAACTTCATAGCCATCCATAGCGGCTTGAAGAGCGCAAATTGGATCAATTTCTGTTATTTTTACACGTGCTCCAGCGCCTGAAAGAGAAGCTGCTGAACCTTTACCAACGTCACCATAACCACAGATAATAGCTATTTTACCTGCTATCATCACATCCGTTCCACGCCTGATACCATCGACTAATGATTCCTTACATCCGTATCTATTATCAAATTTTGATTTTGTAACGCTATCATTGACATTAATAGCAGGAAAAAACAAAAGTCCTTTTTTCTGTAATTGATAAAGGCGGTGTATTCCCGTTGTAGTCTCTTCGCTTACACCTTTGATTGCTGCGCGCTGACGCGTAAAAAATCCCGGTGTGAGAGCTATACGTTTTTGAATTTGTTTGAAAAATAATTCTTCCTCTTCTGTTTTAGGATTCGATAGGATGTTTTTGTTTTCCTCTGCACAGCTACCTATTAAAATATAGTTAGTAGCATCGCCTCCATCATCTAATATAAGATTAGAAAGTTTACCATCAGGCCATTGAAAAATTGCATCAATATAGGTCCAATATTCTTCAAGTGTTTCTCCCTTGATTGCGAAGACTGGGATTCCCGTAGCTGCAATAGCTGCTGCTGCATGATCTTGTGTAGAAAAAATATTACTAGAGCTCCATCGTATATCAGCACCAATTGCTTTTAATGTTTCAATCAAGACGCCTGTTTGAATGGTCATGTGTAATGAACCAGAAATACGTGCTCCACGTAAAGGTTGACTGGAAGAAAATTCTTTACGGCAAGCCATTAAACCAGGCATTTCCGTTTCTGCAATATCAAGTTCTTTACGACCATAAGCAGCTAGTGCGATATCTTTGATAACATAATCTTGAGCCGTCATTTTTGTTCTTTCAAAATTATTTTTCCAGAACGGTAGGAGAAATTAAAAAGAAATGCAAGCAAATACAAATATTTGTCTAAATGAAAAAAATTTTAAATGTTCATCAGTTTACGGAACAAATGTGTATTAACATTTTAAATGGTGATGTGAGAAGCGAACCAGAAAATTTTAAAGTTCTTTAGATGCAAGAAAAAATCATTATAAAATTTTATTTTGAGAAAAATGTAAAACTTACAGATATTTCAAGATCTTTAAATTTTTTTCTTTTTTATAGGAAAATAAATGAGCTCACAAAATCGAAGTGTATTAAATTGATAAATTATGAGAAAACTGTCCTTGCGGACGGAATCGCCACAGATAACTTGGTAAAATAGCTGCCATTGATTTAGGCGTAATTCCTACTCCCTCTAAAGTATATCCATTATCTTTAGCCTCTTGAGAAACAATATGATCCTTTTGTAAAAAGCGTATTTGATTAGCTGTTACGAGTTTTGGAAAGAGGGGTACTTTGCCAAGAGTTCCGAAGAAACCTCCGATAAAAAGTCCCATAGCCAGAGGTAGAGGAAGTGTTCTTTTTTTGCGGTGAATAACTTTTAATATCTCTTCAAGAGTATTTTGGAATGTAAGAACTTTGGGCCCACCAAGGTCATAATTTTTGCCTAAAACAACACGCTTTTCTAAAGCATATACAACAAATTTAGCAATATCACCAACATAAACAGGTTGCAATTTACTTTGCCCCCCACCAAAAAGTGGCATAATTGGCATAAAACGAGAGAAATTTGCTAAAAAATTAAAAAAACAATCTTCTGGTCCGAAAATAACAGATGAACGCATAATAACTGCTTGAGAATGCGTATTACGAACAATCTGTTCACTTATAGCTTTAGTGCGTGCATAAGAAAATGAGGCATTTTCATCGGAAATAAGTGTTGACATATAGATGAGAGGAATACCAGCTTTAGCTGTTAATTCAGAAACATGTTTCGCACCATCAACTTGTATATTTTGAAAATTCGGCTTGTTTGTTTGGGCTAAGCTTCCAGGAAGAAAAACTGCACCATCTGTTCCCAATAATGCATGCTCAACTGAAGTATAATTTCTGACGTCAGTTTTAAGCATCTGTGTTTGTCCTACTTCGCCCATTTGTAACATATAATAAGCTTTTTGTGGACAACGTACAGCAATACGTACTCGATAACCTCGCTTTGTTAAGGCTTCTACAACATGCCGTCCTACAAAACCGGATCCGCCAAAAACAGTGATAAGTTTAGGTTTTTGATAAAGGGCGTAATCAAGTTTCATGATCAAAAATCCTGTCATTAAGGCGCTAAAAACACCTGGTTGTTACTAACATGGGGGCGTTTGATTGTCACGCAAAATATCACCAGCAAGGTACAAAGAACCACCAATGAGGACAATTGCTTTTTTATATTCTGAGCTAATTTTGTGAAATGCAGCTTGTAGATTAGCCTGTGGACTAGCGATAAGCCCTGCTTTTTGAGCTAATTCTGCTAAAATTTTGGGACAAATACCTGCATTACTGGAAATTAAAGGAACTGTATACACTTTCTTGACAAGATTGACCAAAGGGCGAAAATAACCAACGCTGTCTTTAGTATTAAGCATGCCAGCAATCATTACAATGGGGCAATTTGATTTTTCTTTCCACTGGGTTAATATTTTTGCGATGGCTTTTCCAGCGGCAGAGTTATGACCACCATCTAGCCATAAATCAAAATCGGGAGGAAGTTGATCGACCAATTTCCCGTGAGTCAGATGTTGCATCCGTGCTGGCCAATAAAGATTTTGTAAAGCGTTGCTTATGACTTGTTCTGAGAGTTGAAAACCTGCTTGGTAAATTGCCTCAATAGCAGCACCGGCGTTGTCAATTTGATGAGCACCAATAAGCTTAGGGAGCGGGAGATCCATTAGGCCTTGATTATTTTGAAATACCATACGTCCGTATTCTTCATAGCTTTGATAATCTTGGTTAAAAAGGTAGTAGGGTGCTTTATTTTTGACAGCAAGATCACTAAGAAAAGAATAAGTTATTTCATGATCTTGTTTACCAATGACTACAGGAACTTCTGGTTTAATAATTCCTCCTTTTTGAAAAGCAATTTGTTCAATTGTGTTACCAAGAAAAGATTCATGATCATAATCAATAGGCATGATAAGCGATACAGCTGGCTTGTTAATGATATTTGTGGCATCAAAACGTCCTCCTAATCCAACTTCTAAAATAATGACATCAGCTGGGTGCGTGCTAAACAACATAAAAGCAGCAGCCGTAAAAACTTCAAAAATAGTGATAGGTTCGTTGCAATTTACTTCTATAATTTGATGAATTGTTTTGCTTAATAGGCTATCTGTGACAAATTGGCTGCCTCCTTTGTGATTGAGTCGAAAACGCTCATTCCAATTAACTAAGTGAGGAGAGCTGTATACATGAACACGATAGCCTGCACTCTCTAAAAGAGCACGACAAATAGCTGAAGCAGATCCTTTACCATTTGTTCCAGCAATATGAATAATAGGAGCAAGATTTAAATGTGGGTTATCAAGACATTTTAAAAGACGTGAAATACGCTCTAAAGAAAGATCACACTTTCGCGGATAGATTTTTAGTAAATCATCTATCACTTTTTGCATGCAGCTTTTTTTCATAATTTAATAGATTTGGCTTCAGAAATCAGTTTTTGCAGATTGAATGGATGATGGATTAGAAGATTTAGAAATTGCAGGACTTTTTGTCATTAAACGTAAAAGCCGCGCAATAGTAGTTTTCATTTCCAAACGAGAAACAACCATATCAATCATACCATGTTCAAAGAGATATTCACTACTTTGGAAACCTTCAGGCAATGTTTCACGAATTGTTTGTTGAATAACACGTGGTCCTGCAAAGCCAATCATAGCACCAGGTTCAGCAATATGGATATCACCTAGCATAGCATAAGAAGCAGTAACACCACCAGTGGTAGGATTGGTAAGAACCACAATATAAGGTAGTTTTTCTTCTTTTATCATTTCAATTGCTACTGTTGTGCGTGGCATTTGCATCAATGATAATGTTCCTTCTTGCATTCTTGCTCCACCTGAAGCTGCGAAAAGAACTAAAGGGCACTTCTCTTGAATGGCAGTATGAAAAGCTTTTATAATAGCTTCTCCTGCAGCCATGCCAAGTGATCCACCCATAAACGCGAAATCTTGAACAGTAGCAATAATTGGTAAACCTTCAATAGTTCCTCGTGCATTTAGAATATTATCATCAACACCAAGCTTAGAACGATAATCTTTTAACCGGTCAATATAACGTTTTTCATCGCGAAATTTTAATGGATCTATGACAACTTTTGGATTTTCAATCAGTGTATAAATGCCATCATCAAAGAAATGCATGAGGCGATTTTTAGCACTAATACGCATATGATAGCCAGAATTAGGAATCACATATTGATTAGCTTCCAGATCTTTATGGAAAACCATTTGACCATTGGTGGGATCTTTGACCCATAGATTATCCGGAATTTCACGATGTCCTAATATGGAATTGATTTTAGGACGAACATAATTTGTAATCCAGTTCATCTTTGTCGCCTCTCTATGAAATGTTATACACCTTATGTGTGGGTTGAGGGAATGTAGGACCGAATAGTGAAGCTTATCTTTGCTCCAAATAAACAATAAATTACTTCATTTAATGCGATGATAATAGCTCAAATAAAAATTTTTCTATAATTAAGATAATTTATTTTGTTAGTTTTTTATTTTAATGTCAAATTGCATTGCGGTACGATTATGCGAGAAATTGGCAATAATGACTTTATTATAAGGAATTTTTGAGAAAATATAATAGGTCAATCTTTTATTCTGAAATTTATTATTTCAATAATTTTAAGATGGCATATTCTAAATTTAAGCCTATTTTTTCTCAGCTTATAAAATTGTTTGAAGTCGTGTTGGTTTTATAAAAATATATTTCTTTTCCTTATTTTAATGAATCAAGTGTTATTGTTTCAGTGTAATGGATGTAGATTTTTGGCGTGAAAGCATTTTGTGTAAATGTGTCATAAAGGCAGCTGCAAAAAGCGGCGTGACCAAATTAAGGATAGGAATAGAAACAAAAAACGCTATCAATAAACCTGCACAAAAAACAGTGGTATGATGAGTCCGTAAAAAAGCATGAGCTTCTTGTTTAGATCGAAAACGATAAGCAGCAAAGGCGAAATATTGACGGCCAAAAAGATAGCCATTAATTATATAAAAGGCAAGTAAATTAATATTCGGTATAAAAAACAAGAAAAAAGCAATTACATTTCCGAAAAGACTTAAGATAATAAATTTCAAAGCAAAAATAACAGAATATCCAAATGACATAGCTTGTCCAGTAGGCTCATTTGGATAATCTTCTTTTTCAATAATTTCAGCAGCGTTATCAATAAAAAAACTGCCAATCATTGCTGTGATTGGAGCAATAAAAAAGGCGATTAATAAAGACAAACCAAGATTAAAAATAATCAGTATGCTTAACTCTATCCATTCTGCCCAATTGGTTAATCTAGGAACAAAATGAGCAATCCAAAGCCAAAAGTAGGACATAAAAAACTGACGTGTACATGACCATATAATAACAAAGACGATAAAAGTAAGTCCTAACACTTTCCATATCATTGAGCGATATTTCTGACTAAAAAGGCGTTGTAGAGCGTAATAAGCAGCAGTAAAAATCATGAGCAATAAGTGAGAAATGAAGAATAAAAAACGAGAGATAGAATAAAGAGTATTTTATATTATAATATTTATCGTGTAAATTATATTTTTAGGATTAATTGTTTTCATTGAGAATAGGATTCTATTCGTTATTCATGAGTGGTAGCAAGAGAAGAAAAAAATGATACAATAATATTTACCAATTTTTCAGCTACTTTTTGTTTACTCATACGTGGCCAATGTTCGATATTGTTTTTGCTTACGAAAAAAATTTCATTTGTATCAGAACCCATGACGTTTTTACCATCTGCGTTAAAAGAAACATTATTAGCAAGAATGAAGTCTGCTCCTTTTTGAATACATTTTTTTTGTGCATTAGCAATGATATTGCACGTTTCAGCAGCAAAGCCAATCACAAGTGGAGGACGATTTGGAGCATGACCGATTGTAGCTAAAATGTCAGGATTTTCAACCATGTGCAAAGAAAATGGTGTTTGATTGGATTCCTTTTTTATTTTCTGCAAAGATTGTGTTTGACTGCGCCAATCACAAACAGCAGCAACAAAAATAGCACCATCAGCGGGGAGTGATTCTTGTACGGCTTGTAACATTTGGCAAGCTGTTTTCACATGAATAGTTTTTACTCCTCCTGGATCCATAAGATCAACAGGACCACAAATAAGTGTCACAGTTGCACCTAAGTTAGCTAAGGCTATTGCAATGGCATGTCCTTGTTTACCTGATGAGCTATTAGCTAGATAACGCACTGGGTCAATTGGTTCATGAGTAGGTCCAGAAGTTACAATAAAGTGACGACCACAAAGTGATTTTTTTTGTGCACCCAAAAGTGCTTCTGTTGAAGCTACAATGGTTAGAGGCTCACTCATACGTCCACAACCTCTTTCGTTTTGTTCAGCCATTTCGCCTACTTCTGGTCCTACCATGTGGACTCCATCTGCACACAATTTTGCAATGTTACGAATAGTCGCTGGGTGTGTCCACATAGCTGGATTCATTGCAGGAGCAATTAAAAGTGGACAATGTGCTGCTAAGATGGCGCAATTAGCTAAATCATCCGCTATTCCAGTGGCTATTTTTGCAATACGATTTGCAGTGGCTGGAGCTACAATAATTAAATCAGCCTGACGCGCTAATCGGATATGAGCAACATCTTGTTCTTCTTCACGTGAAAATAAATCGTTATATACATGACCACCATTGAGAACTTCAGCAGCTAGAGAGGTGATAAATTTTTGAGCTGCTTTTGTCATAATAATGTTTAAATGGGCTCCACGTTCTCGCAAACGGCGAATTAAATCAAGTGCTTTATAGGCTGCAATACTGCCACCAATAATAAGAAGAATTGATTTTGATTTTAATGATTGTTGTTCAACAGTGCTTACTTTTTGTTGTGATATAATGGATGTTTTTGCGAGATTATTTAATATGTGAAGAGTTTCTTCTTCTATAGAAATACCATTTTGCGCAGCGCGTACACGCAGAAATTCTTGAATCTCAAGTGATACATTTCGAAGGGTAATATTCGCCATAATATATCTCCGAAATATTAAAATGATAGAAATAGTTTCATTAATTGTGTCTCCTTTAATATTTTAATATATTGCGTAAGTTAGAAAGAAGGAAAAAGAAAAAAAGTGATAAAAAGCAAACAAAAAGCAATAATGAATAAGCTATAGCGACCATAACGGTTATTGCGTCTTTGTTCAAAAGCAAGTTGTTTAAGCGTAGCAGGAGAAAGATAAAGTCCTGTCTTTGTCATTTTACTTAACCCTTCTTCTATCTGTTGGAAATTTTGTATCAATTGTGGAGTTTGACGTACAAGTGAAAGCAATGCTTGTGTTCCTTCACTCATATCTTTTACAAGTCCGATCGGTCCTAAGTTTTTGCTAATCCATTCTTTGACAATTGGTTCAGAGGCTTTCCACATGTTAAAATCTTGATCTAATGAGCGTGCTACTCCTTCAACAACCACCATGGTTTTTTGCAGTAATAAGAGTTCAGGCCGCGTTTTCATATCAAATAGTTCAGTAACTTCAAATAAGAGTGTAAGCAATTTGGCCATAGAAATACTTTGTGCGGATTGTCCATGAATAGGTTCACCAATAGCTCGGTTGGCTTGAGCAAAACTCTCAATATTATGATGTGATGGGACATAACCTGCTTCAAAATGAGCGTATGCTACACGATGATAATCGCGAGTAATAAAACCGTAAAGAATTTCAGCAAGAAAATGCTTTTCTTTTTTTCCAAGCCGTCCTGTGATTCCTAAATCAACCGCAACAATACATCCTTGTGGATCAACAAATAAATTACCAGGATGCATATCAGCATGAAAAAAGCCATCACGTAAAGTATGACGGAGAAAAGATTGAATGAGTGTAATGGCTAAAGCTTTTAAATCAAAACCAGCTTTTTTAAGTTCTGGAATATCAGACATTTTTATGCCATCAATCCATTCCATTGTTAAAACATTCCGCCCCGTTCGTTCCCAATCAATTTTGGGTACCCGAAAACCTGCATCATGTTGAGTATTTTCAGCCATTTCTGATATAGCAGCTGCTTCTAAGCGCAAATCCATTTCAATTTGCGTTGTTTGTGCCAAAGTATCAACAACACGAACGGGACGTAAACGTCGAGAGGCAGGTATATAACGTTCTTGTAAATGGGCAATGAGATAAAAACCTTTAAGGTCTTTTGCAAAACGATTTCTAATATTAGGACGGATAACTTTAACGGCGCATTTTTTTTTGTTGCCTGTTTTATCATAGTATTCAGCTGGGTGAACTTGGGCAATAGAAGCTGCTGCAATAGGCGGGTGAAAATCTGTGAATAAATCATTAATAGATTGGCCGAGAGAGTTTTCAATTTGAATAATTGCATCGGCACAAGGAAAAGTTTGAACACGATCTTGGAGTTGAGCTAAGTCTGCTGCAATATCGCGCCCAACAATATCTGGCCGAGTAGCAAGAAATTGACCAAGTTTGACGTAAGATGGGCCAAGTTTATTGATAGCATGTGATATATTTTCAGATCGATGTTTTTTTTTCGTTTTACGTCGTGCTAATACGCTCGCTATACGGTGATATACTGCTGGAAATCCTTGAAGGCCATCACAAGGGAGAGCGCTAATAACACCCTCTCGCGTAAAAACAAATAATGCACGTAAAAGTTGAAAATAGGTAGAAATTTGTACCATTTTTTAAATTTTCCAACCTGAATATAATGTTGCAATAGCACCTGTAAGAGTGCGATATGATACCGAGGAAAAGCCTGCGCTTTTGATGATATGGGCAAAGTCATTTTGTTTAGGAAATTTACGAATCGATTCAATCAAATAATGATATGCATCATGATCACCTGCAATGAATTGACCCAGTTTGGGAATAGCATGGAAAGACCAAAGGTCATAAATTTTATCAAGTAGAGGCATTTCAACATTTGAAAATTCTAAGCACAAAAAACGTCCACCTGGTTTTAAAACACGAAAAGCTTCTTTAAGAGCTTTATCAATATGTGGTACATTACGAATTCCAAAGGCAATAGTATAAGCATCAAAACTTTGATCTTCAAAAGGCAAAAGTTCTGCATTGGCTTCAATAAAGTCAATAAGAGAGGCAAGATTATTTTTTTGTGCACGTTTTTTACCAACGTTTAGCATTGAGTCATTAATATCAAGGACTGTAACATGAGCTTTTTTGCGTGAGGCGTTGAGAATACGAAAAGCAATGTCGCCAGTACCACCGGCTACATCAAGAGCTTTCCAGTTAGAAATAGCAGGGGGAGATAGCCACGCCACCATAGAATTTTTCCATATACGATGAAGTCCAAGAGATAAGATATCATTCATTTTGTCGTAGTTTTCAGCAACAGAATGAAATACATTATCAACCATAGATTGTTTTTGCATTTCATCAACTTTTTTGAAACCAAAAAAATGTTCCATACCTCCTTCAATTCCTACGCGTTCTGTTTCCGCCGCCATAATACATGACCTTTCTTATTTTTCTTTTATCGTAAACGACATGTGAAAAAAATGCTCAAATACGAAAAAACAACGGATAAAATCATAATGTTTATATACAGCTTAAGATAAAAAAGCGCTTTTAGATATCCAGATTAGCAACACTTAAGGCATTATCTTGAATAAAAGATCGCCGTGGTTCAACTTCATCACCCATTAAGCGAGAAAAGAGTGAGTCTGCATCCGTTGCGTCATTAATTTTAACCTGTAAAAGAGTACGTGCGTCAGGATTAAGGGTTGTTTCCCACAATTGGTCGGCGTTCATTTCTCCAAGACCTTTATAACGCTGTAAAGTCAAACCTTTTTTGCCATTTTTAAAAATACTTTCTAATAAACTAATAGGTCCAAAGATACGCTCTGATTTATCCTTGCGATGCAAGAGAGGAGGGGGACTATAGACTTCTATGAGATTTTGAGCAATACGATCAATTTGGCGCGCATCCGCTGAATTTATAAGCCCTGCATCAAGTGTAATAACTTCTTTAACGCCACGCAAAATACGCTCAAAATACAACCCTCCTTCTGGTGCACAGATACCCGTCCAACCGCGTTCCATATCATCAGCAATTAAATCCAATCGATTTGCCACATTGTCTGCTGTTTGTTGAGCTTTTTCTGGTGTTGTAAAAGCTTTAGAGCCAAAAATACCAGCAATTGCGGCTTGCTCAACGATATTACGATCATAGCGTGTGTGAAGACCATTGAGAAGTTGGCGTAACATACGGGCATCTTCAGCAAGCTTACGCAAATCAGCACCGGCAAGAACCTCACCTGTTGCAAGTTCTAATGTCGTTTCTTCCAATCCCGCATCAATTAAAAATTCTTCGAATGCTGCTTCATTTTTTATATATTGAAAAGATTTACCACAGGATACTTTATAAAGAGGTGGTTGAGCAATATACAGATGTCCACGTTCAATCAATTCAGGCATTTGTCTAAAAAAGAAGGTGAGAAGTAGGGTGCGGATATGTGCTCCGTCAACGTCCGCATCTGTCATAATAATAATTTTATGATAACGTACCTTATCTGGCGAAAATTCGTCTTTCCCGATGGAGGTACCAAGAGCAGTGATGAGTGTTCCGATCATTTCAGATGAAAGCATTCGGTCAAAGCGTGCTCGTTCGACGTTAAGAATTTTACCACGCAAGGGCAAAATTGCTTGATTTTGACGTGAACGTCCACTTTTAGCGGATCCACCAGCTGAATCTCCCTCGACAATAAAGATTTCTGATTTTGTAGGATCACGTTCCTGACAATCAGCAAGTTTTCCTGGTAAAGAAGTGATATCAAGGGCTCCTTTACGTCGTGTGAGTTCCCGTGCTTTACGAGCTGCTTCACGGGCAGCTGCAGCTTCTACTACTTTACTGATAAGGATTTTTGCTTCATTAGGGTGTTCTTCTAGCCATGATGAAAGACCTTCATTGACCAAATTTTCAACAATAGGACGCACCTCTGAAGAAACCAATTTATCTTTTGTTTGAGAGGAAAATTTTGGGTCAGGCACTTTGACAGAAAGAATAGCTGTTAAGCCTTCACGACAATCATCACCAGTTAAATTAACTTTTTCTTTTTTGGCAATCCCTGAGGATTCTGCATAACCATTAATTTGACGTGTTAAAGCGCTACGAAAACCTGCTAAATGAGTTCCTCCATCTCGTTGCGGAATATTATTAGTAAAACACAATACTTTTTCATGGTAGGAATCATTCCACCATAAAGCAACATCTACGCTTATGCCATCTTTTTCGTTTGTGATATAAATAGGATTATCAATGAGAGCTTTTTTTGATTGATCGATATGTTTGACAAATTCAATTAATCCACCTTCATAATGCAATTCTACTGATTGAACATCAGCATGACGTTGATCTGTAAGGATGATGTGTATACCCGAATTTAAAAAAGCTAATTCTCGTAGACGACGCTCTAAAGTTTCGAAATCAAATTCAACCATCGTAAAGGTTTCAGAACTTGGTAAAAAAGTTATTTCTGTTCCGCTTTCTGAATCACAATCATCAACAATTTTTAATGGGGAATCAGCGACTCCATGTGTAAACGACATTTCATGAATTTTTCCATTACGCTTAATACGTAACCGTAGCCAAACAGAAAGTGCATTAACAACAGAAACTCCAACACCATGCAATCCTCCGGAAACTTTGTAAGAATTTTGATCAAATTTTCCACCAGCATGGAGTTGTGTCATGATAACTTCAGCGGCCGAAATACCCTCGGTTGGATGAATATCTGTTGGAATTCCACGTCCATTATCACGAACAGAGCAGGATCCATCAGCATGAAGTGTGACATTTACAAGAGTAGCGTAACCAGCTAAAGCTTCATCAATAGCGTTATCTACAACTTCATAAACCATATGGTGCAGACCTGAACCATCATCGGTATCACCAATATACATGCCAGGACGTTTGCGCACAGCATCAAGACCTTTAAGGACTTTAATGGAAGATGCACCATAGTCACCACACGCTGGCGAAGTTGTTTCATCACTCATAGGTCAATCCATTTCTGTATTTAATTTCAATATTTCGTCATTTTTTTGTGGGCTTAATATTTTAGCCCGTTATTTATAGAATAACAACATTAGATGTTTACCGTATATCAGATCTATATTCAACATGTGTCCTGTCTAGAATAGATATAGAGGTTTTTCATATTCAAATGATGATGTTTTGTCGATACGTGTTGCACGATTATTCCTTTATAATAAAAGGATGATAAAGAGGTTCCTATTTTAAAAATGAAGGATGATTTTGGTTATATTTTATAGCTTTAAAATAAGATTTATGTTCCTTGGAAGGAAAGTTATTGCTTCATTGTTTTGAATTGATTGTGTCTAGAATAGTATTTACAAAATTAAGATATCATTCTTGCATATCTGCAGAATAGAAGAAAGTCACAATCATTACAAGGAAAACAGGAATAAAGCCAATATTCCTATAGAAATTTATTTTAAACTAAGAAAATTATTGTTTTTTATATTTTTATCTACAAAAGCACACTATAAAATCCATATTATAGATCTAAAAATATATAGAAACTCTTAAATTTTTTAACAATTGTGAGGAATATTAAAGACTTTAACCTATTTAAAATATCAACTCTTTTTAGTTGAGCTTTTAACACTGTGACAAAGAAAAAAGAGTAGTTTAGCTATAAATAATTTATTGGGGGGAGATTTTAAAAATGAATATATTCATCAATATATTAAATTCTTTTATTGGAATTTTATTTATAGCGTCGGTCCTTTTTTTTTCATCTTTTGTAAAGGTTGGGATGGGAGGCAGGCTTCCTTCTTTTTTTAATGCGCACGAACATTTGATACAGCCTGATATAGCGAATATAAAGCGTTTACGTTTTGTTACAACGTTTGATTTTCCTCCTTTTAACTTTCTTGATAAAACAGGTCATCTTGCAGGCTATAATGCTGATTTATTACGTGCCATTTGCGTAAAACTAACACTTGAAAAATTATGTGAAGTAGAAGTTGTGCCTCGGGAAGAATTGGTAAATCATCTCAATAGCGATGAAGCAGAAGCAATGATTGCTGGTTTAGAAGAAACAACGGAAATGCATCAATATCTTGCTTTTACCGGAACTTATTTGCGTTTTCCTGCGCGTTTTGTATCGGATAAATCTTTGAATCTTAATGAACTGATAAGCAATAAACTTGAGTATTTAAAGAGTGGATTTTTAATTAATAGTGCATATGAAAAACTGTTTCATAGTTATTTTCCTCAAGCTGAATGGCATGGGTTTGATAATAGAAAAATGCTCTATAAAGCATTACAGGATCATGAAATTGATCTTATTTTTGATGACGGATTGGCTTTGTCCTTATGGGTAAATGATCCGCAATCAATGGATTGTTGTCATTTTGTTGGAGGAGCTTATATAGCTCCACAATTTTTAGGAGCAGGAATGCGAATCGCTGTTGCAAAAAAGAATACACATTTAGTTGATATTCTAAATTATGCTCTAAAATCTTTAGAGCGTGATGGTAAGCTGACAGAGCTTTATTTACGTTATTTTCCAATTAGTTTTTATTAATTTAAAACTCATTAAGTAATAGTTACAAGTCTTTCGTTGTTTAACCGATAGGAAATAGCTTCTGCAAGGTGATGGCGTGCAAGATGCTGTGCTTGATCAAGATCAGCAATAGTGCGTGCGACTTTGAGAATACGATGATAAGCACGTGCGGAAAGGTGCATCTTTTCGCTAACATCACGGAGTAATGTAGCGGCATTTTGATCGGGAATAGCAATTTGTTCAATGATTTTTGCAGGACAGTCGCTATTGGTTCGGATGTGGGGAAGATCCAGTGCTGCAAAACGCTTAGCTTGAATAGAACGCGCTTGTGCAACGCGTTTTGCGACATTAGAGCTTTTTTCTGACTGTTTTTGTTGCATGAGATCCATTGCTGTTAAAGCAGGGACTTCGATACGTAAATCAATGCGATCAAGTAAAGGACCAGAAATACGGGATTGATAATCAATTTGGCACCGTATACCTTTGGAACAAACATGACCTTTTTCACCAGCCATACCGCATCGACAGGGGTTCATTGCAGCGATGAGTTGAATACGAGCGGGATAGCTTATATGGTGATTTGCACGGGCAATAATGCATTCTCCGCTCTCTAAAGGTTGACGAAGAGAATCAAGAACTTGAGGAGAAAATTCAGGAAATTCATCTAGAAATAAAACACCATTATGAGCAAGTGATACTTCTCCTGGCCGTCCTTTGAGGCCACCACCAATCATTGCAGCCATAGAGGCAGAATGATGTGGAGAACGAAAGGGACAATGGCGTGATATAGTATTATGTGTTGTTTCTCCTGTAATAGAAGAAATAAGAGCAACATCTAAAAGCTCGCGGCTATCAAGAGGTGGTAAAATAGAAGGTAAGCATTGGGCTAGCATAGATTTTCCTGCACCAGGAGGACCCACAAATAGAAGATTATGTCGTCCTGCTGCACAAACTTCTAATGCTCGTTTTGCAGATTGTTGTCCTTTAATCTCACAGAGATCTGGTAATTCGGTTGATGTGGTATATTGACGTGGTTGTGGTCTTTTTTGAATTTGTGTTCCTTTAAAATGGTTGATTATCATAAGAAGATTTTCAGGGGCAAGAATATCCATTTCTGCGTTTGCCCATGCTGCTTCTGGGCCGCATTTGTGAGGGCAAATTAATCCTTTATCAAGCGATAATGCTGTCATTGCAGTTGGTAAAACACCATTAACAGAGTTAATAGATCCATCAAGTGATAATTCACCTAAAATGATATATTTTTGAGCTATATCGGAAGGAAGAAGATTCATAGCGAGCATTAAGCCTAAGGCAATGGGAAGGTCATAATGTGAACCTTCTTTGGGCAAATCAGCTGGTGCAAGATTAACGGTAACTCGTTTGTTTGGCATAGAAAGCCCGCAGGCATGAAGAGCTGCTTGTATTCGTTCACGACTTTCTGCGACTGCTTTATCGGCTAATCCAACAATAGCCATTCCTATTTTGCCGGAGGAAATCATAACCTGTACATCAACAGGAATTGCTTCTAGACCACGAAAAGCAACCGTTGTAACATGTGCGACCATTATTTTATTTCCCCCCTTCTTTTATTTGAAAGACACAATCATATCTATGTATAAAAATCAAGAAGTGCCTCTACACGCTTTTTGATGAAGATATATATTCAGGATTTGAGAGCACTGTGATGGAGGGGCATTCGTATAAATTTAACTATAATAATATATGCCTCAATAAAGTATTTAAAAGAGATTAAATGAATGTGTTAAAAACATAAAAATATAATATTTTAGTTTTGTCTCACAGTTCTTCACAATCTGTGAATATGGAAAAAACGGAAAAGAAATATGAAATCGCATATTTTAAAAAAAATGTATGATTTAATGTAATTAAAGAGGGTGAAGAACTTAATAATAGAAAACAATGTTTATCGTTCTTTAGTTGATTTTATTTATAAGAAAAAAACATCAAAATATTTATTAAGAGTATCTGATTTGGGAATGTGTCCGACAAGAATTTCTTTGAAATCAATAACCGCATACAGCGTAGTGATAGCCTTATGCCTAATTTTTGTTTTTACACGGTCAGTTTTCGCATTTGAGCTCTTTGGTTTTCATTTATTTGGAAAAAAAACCTCAGCTTCTTTTCCATCTGGAGTAAATAGTACAGAAAAATCTTATACCGTCGAAGTGGTTGCTCCACCAGGGGCTCCACAAGAAGGGATTAAAATAGCTAAAGCTGCATCTTCTCTTGTTTCTGATCAAGGTAAAACAGTAGCAAATTCATCTGGTTTGTTAGCTAAAGCCCGTTCAAATTATCGGACAATACTTGCAGCCCTTTATGCTGATGGCCGTTATGGTGGTATCATCAGTATTAAAATTAATGGTTTGGAGGTTTCTGATTTAAGCCCTTTGTCTCAGTTACCAACTCATTCGAATATTATCATTACAATTGATGCTGGACCACAATATGTTTTTAATGTTGCGAATTTCAATAAAGCTTTTTTTCTTGAAAGGTATAAAACAGGTGAAATTCTTTCAGTGGAAAATTTAGGTTATAAAGTTGGTGCTGTTGCAAAATCTGAGACTATTCTTAAAGCAGAACGGTGGTTAATAGAAAGATGGCGTCAACAAGGTTATGCTAAAGCCAATATTGTGAATCGTGATGTTGTTGCTGATCATGCAGCACGCTTTATTGATGCGCAGATTACAGTTAATCCTGGGAAAAAGGCTTATTACGGCTCTTTAAATGTGCGTAATGTGAGCCAAAAACCACGTATAGATTCAGCTTATATTGCATGGATGACGGGATTAAAACCAAATCAACAATATAATCCTGATGCGTTGATTAAGGCAAATAAACGGCTTGCACGACTTGACGTTTTTCGTGCAGTGATTGTGCGTGAGGCTGAAACAATTAGCTCTGATGGTCATTTACCACTTACACTTGTTTTAGAAGAACGTAAGCCACGACGTTTTGGTATTGGTGGTAGCTATTCAACATTAGATGGCGTAGGACTTGAAGCTTATTGGATGCACAATAACATTTTTGGCCATGCAGAGCACCTTAAAATTGAAACTAAAATAAGCGATATCGGTAGTAGAAAAGAAGAGTCTTATCATCCGAAAAATTTTAATTATCTTTTGGGAGCGACATTTATTAAGCCTGGCATCATTACTCCTGATACTGATTTTGCAGCAGAACTGAAAGGAGAACAAGATGTTTTAGATAATTATACTACAAAAGCTTTCAAAGGACAGTTGGGGATTAGGCATATTTTTAATGATCAGTTATCAGGGCGAGTTGCTGTAGCTACTTTTAATGGTTATTCTCGTGATGATTATTTTGGAAGCCGTCATTTCACCACAATTGGATTATTGAGTGGTTTGATTTATGATGGTCGTAATAATCCAGTTAATGCGACAAAGGGTTTGTATGGTGAAGCAGTTCTTGAACCGCTTTATGAAATGCGTTTTGATAATTTTGTGACAAAAATGACAATAGAAGGTCGGTCTTATTGGGCGTTTGATGTAAAAGAGCATTTTATTTTTTCAACACGCGTAAAGCTTGGTACAATTATTGGAGGTAATACAGCTGAATTGCCTTCAGATACACTTTTTTTTGCTGGTGGCGGTGGATCTGTTAGAGGATATGCTTATCGTAATATTGGTATCAAAACAAAAAATGATACTATTATTGGTGGGCGTTCTCTTATTGAAGGATCAGCTGAATTACGCCTTTCCTTTAATAATAAAATAGGATTTGTGAGTTTTATTGATGGCGGCTTTGTAGGGGAAAAAACGCATTTTAATTTTTCACAACAAATGAAATGGGGCGCGGGCATTGGAGGCCGTTATATGACTAGTTTTGGCCCTTTTCGGTTTGATGTAGCTTTTCCTTTTAAGCGAGAGAAAAGTGATCCTCGTGTTGGTTTTTATGTCGGTATAGGACAAGCATTCTAATGAAAAAAATGTGGTATTTGAGGTTTTTTTTATTTGGATTTTCTCTTTTGATGATGCTCTCTTTTGTCTTTGTTCAAAGAGGAAATTCATTCGCCGGAGAGGAAATAGAAAATGATCGTTCATGGCTTGTTTCTTTTATTGAACGTAAACTTTCCACACCTAATCGACAAATTCGTTTGCATAATGTCCAGGGGGCATTATCTTCACAGGCGTCTATTGATACAATTACTATAAGTGATAACAAAGGTATTTGGCTTAAAATTAACAATGCTAAGATCGATTGGAATCGTTTAGCTTTACTGCGAGGACATGTTAAAATTAATCAGCTTTCAGCAGAAAAAATTATATTTTTACGTAAACCACAAAATTCCTCCTCAATTTCCTTTTTTGAAGCTGATCAGTTTTCCATACCTAAATTGTCTATGGCAATTTTTGTGAATACATTGATGGTTGAGTATCTGACCTTTGAAAAAGACATTTTTGGCTTTGTTTCTGATGTATCATTAAAAGGGCATTTAACCTTAAGTAATGATGAGCTGGATACTAATATAGAATTTCAACGTTTAGATGAATTAGGTTATTTTTCTATCTTAACAAAAATATCCAAAAACGATCGTACAGCTAAAATTGATATTATTGCTGATGAACCACAAAATGGTATTATAGCTAATATTCTTGAGCTTGAAAAGCGTCCTGCATTAAACCTCTCCATTAAAGGTAATGGAACTTTTGATGATTTGGTTATTATGCTTAATTTAAAAGCTAATCAGCAACCTATTTTGGGGGGAAATTTTACTCTCGTAGAGGCTGCAGAAGGTCATAGTCTCATAACAAATTTAGATGGAACAATTGGTCGTTTAATGCCTGTTCAATCTCAATATCGTAGTTTCTTTGAATCTAATTTTGCTTTAAAAGCAAAAGTAACGATGACGAACGAAGGTGCAATGCATCTTAATCATATGACTCTTCAAGGCGATACAATTGATGTTGTAGCTAATGCTGAAATAGCGAATGATGGATTTTTACGACGTCTTTTTGTTGATGGCAAAATAGCTTTTGATAAAGAAAAAGCATCAACTCGTTTACCACGGCTAAAGACACAAACACACATAGATAATCTTGCTTTAACAGTTGATTATGGCCGTAAAGGACAACAAACTTGGAAAGGGCGGCTTGCTGTACATCATTTGAGCAATGACAATATTCATATTCGTGATGCTGTTTTTGATATGGGGGGTGTGAGTGAAAATCTTGATAATTTAGTTTCTCGTCATGTAGGTATTCAGATTAATGGTATGCTTCAGGGAATTACAAGGATTAAGGATGGTTTTGCAGAAGATTTAAATCAACCAGTTTATATACATCTTGATACGGATATTCTTTCTGGAAAACCAATGTCAATCCATGATTTTAGTGTTAAAGCTCAGGATTTTTCTATTTGGTTAAAAGGACAAATGGATCGTTTTATTTTTAAAGGAGATCTTGGTGTAAAAGCACAAACATTAGCACCTTTGGGTTTGTTGAATGGACAGTCATTTTCTGGTGGTGCGGATATTAAAGCAAAAGGAAATTTTAATTTAATTAAAGGGACTTTTGATCTTAAATTTTTAGGCACAACTGACAATGCTAAAATAGGAAGGGCAGCAGTTGATCATTTATTAAAGGGAGAACTTTTTCTTTCAGGTGATATTGCGCGGAATAGAATAGGTTTAATCGTTAATGATTTCCATTTAAAAAATCAGTTTGCCAATCTAAAAGCTGATGGCTATTTTGGCAGAGAAAGCGCTGAAATGGATTTTTCTGCTCAAATATCTAATCTTTCTCTGTTAGATCCAAGAATGGATGGATCTGCTACAATTAAAGGCGCTGCTAGAGGACATAATAGTCTTATAACAATCAGTACAAAGGCTCAAATTGTTGAAGCCTTTTTGGTTGGTAAAAAACTTCAAAATACAATATTCAATATGAATGTGCTTATGGATAATACATCACCAGTTTCCCCCTATTTAACGGGTTTTATAGAAGGAGAAGGGACTTTTTCTGAGAAACCATTACAGCTATCTGCTGTTTTTAACAATACCGATCATATCTGGAAGCTTCAGGGTATCAATATTAAAGGAGGTAATGCACGTATAACCGGTGATATTACTCAAACTTTTGAACGTTTTTTGAAAGGAAATTTGCATATTGATGCGGACGATATTTCAACTCTTTCTGCATTATTTTTGCAAAAAGGAAGTGGGAAGGTAAAGGGCGACTTTATTTTTGATGAAAGAAATAACCAACAGATAGCAAATTTAAAAGCTAATGTTAATAATTTTATACTTGCAAAAAATGAAATAAAAAAATTGGCTATACAAGCTGATATATTCAACCCTTTTGGCGCGATACAATTTAAAGGTTCTGTTAATGCAGAACATATTCGGACACCCTTTATGATGGTCAATCATTTGAATGCTCAAGCTTTGAATAACGATGGACAAACTGTTTTTAATGTTCAAGCAGTGCTACATAATGATACAGATGCAAAGCTTTCTGGACGCGTTATAACAGAGGGATTATTTGAAGATGTGAAACAAAAAGTGGAGCTTGAAACTATAGATGTGAAACAAGTTGGTCTGCATGCAGCATTACTTAAACCAGTGACCATCCTCTTTGATAAAAATGGAATAACGATGAATAAGTTAGGAATTTCTGTCAATGAAGGTGAAATCGTGCTTTCAGGCAATATTCAAGATACTCTTAATTTGCATCTTAAAATGAGTGCTGTGCCTGCTACATTAGCGAATCTTTGGAAGTCAGATCTTGATGCTGCCGGGACTTTAACAGGAGATATTATGGTCCATGGAAGTTTTACAAAGCCTGAGATAATCTATGATGTAAGGGGCCAAGAGTTAATGATTGCTCCTTTGCAAGAAAAGAAAATAAAGCCTTTTACTTTTTCTGCTAAGGGTAAAGCAGTCAATCAAGCTCTTCTTTTATCTGCTGAGCTAAGCGGAGATGGATTGCAAGTGCAAGCACAAGGAAAAGTCCCTCTAGATAAGAGCAATTTTGATTTACATGTTAGTCTAAAAAATTTTCCTGCACATTTGGTCAATGGTTTTATCAAGGGAGAGCCTTTTGGGGGAGAAGTGGTTGGTAAGGTTGATGTTGGCGGAGATTGGAAGAGTTTGTCTACCCATTTTGACCTCACTAGTCAAAATTTGACAGTCATGACTCATAAAGGACCAGAGTCGATGAATATGAATATCCGTGGTTTTTATAAAAAATCAATATTTCATATTGAGCATATGGTAGCATCGGGCGCCAAGGATTTGGATCTTTCTGTTAATGGACAAATTTCTTTGAATAATTCAAAAGTTGAATTGCATGTTAGAGGCATGATGCCTCTTAGTTTTATGAATCAATTTGTAGCTGAGCGTGGTGCGCATGTAGCGGGAATAGTAAAAATAGAGAGCACTATCAGTGGTGCATTGCCTCAGCCACAATTAAAAGGACATTTTTCTGTATCTAATGGTCACTTTTTAGATACACAAACAAATTTAGAATTGGATAATATAAGGTTTGAAGGCAAACTAAATGGCGATCATGTGATTTTAGAGAATGCTTATGCTTCTTCTTATGGAGGGTCTCTTTCTGCTTCAGGTCGCATTTCTAATGATTTGCAGACTGATCTAGTGATTCATCTCGATCATGCCCATTATAATGACGGGTCTATGATTTTTGCGACATTAACAGGCGAAATGACAGTAACTGGTTATTTTTTGCGTGATCTTGTTGTTGGTGGTGATGTCACAATTGAAAAAGCAGAGCTTCTTATTCCTGATAATTTTAAAAATGCAGCATTTTTAAATCTTAAACATAAGAACTTAATCGCACCGATTCAAAAAACACTTGAACGAGCTAATGTTAAAACTTATGGTCATAATCAAGATGTTTCTGAAGAGTCTTCTTCTGTTATCCGGTTAGATGTAAAAATTAATGCACACAACAAATTTTTTGTGCGTGGTCGAGGGGTTGATGCTGAATTAGGAGGAAGCATTAATTTAAAAGGCCCTTTGCAGGGTATGCGTCCAGTTGGTGAATTACAAATGATTCGCGGAAGGTTTGATATTCTTTCACAACGTCTCAATTTCGATAAAGGACAGGTAAGTTTTAACGGTAATCTTAATCCTACTGTTTATTTTATTACCAACAATAATAATGGTGATATTCGTGTTAATGTAATAGTAAAAGGAACAATTGATAATCTTGATATTCAGTTTTCTTCACAACCTGTTTTACCACAGGATGAGGTATTGGCGCGTTTGATTTTCAATCGCTCTCTTAACGAATTATCGCCATTTCAAATTGTTCAGCTTACAGCAGCAGCTGCTGAGCTTGCTGGTGCTTCTAACACATCTTTATTGAATACTTTACGATCCCATATTGGTCTCGATGATCTTGATGTTGTTGTTGATAAAAAAGGCAACACAGGTTTACGTGTTGGACGCTATATACATTCTAATATTTACTTGGGTTTTGAGGCGGGATCGAATGGAACAACGAAAGGAACAATTAATTTGGATATTTCACGTCATCTTAAAGCTAAAGGGGCTATAGGAAGTGAAGAAAATACGAGTTTTGGTTTGTTCTATGAAAAAGATTATTAACTTAAAAATTAGTGATAAAATCTATTATTTAAAGGTTCTGTTCTTCAAATTGGATATGGTGAAGTTTTTTATAAACACCTTCTTTTTTTGCTAGTAACTCTTGTTGGGTTCCTTGTTCAATAAGACGCCCATTTTGGATCACAATAATTTTATGAGCACGGGCAATCGTTGAAAGACGATGAGCAATAACAATAGTGGTACGTCCTTGTGTAAGGTGATCAAGAGCTTCATTGATTTGTGCTTCAGTGTGTGAATCTAACGCACTTGTTGCTTCATCAAGAAGCAAGATTTCACTGTCATGAAGCATGGCACGGGCAATGGCGATACGTTGTTTTTGTCCACCTGACAGATTATTGCCATTATCCCCAACTTGGGTGTCATAACCGTTAGGTAAATCCATAATAAAGTCATGAGCATTGGCTGCTTTTGCTGCTTTAATAATATCGTTATCACTTGCTCCTTCTTTTCCAAGTCCGATATTATATTTAACGCTTCCTTGGAATAGAAAAGTATCTTGTCCTACATAGGCCATAAGATTTCTAAGGGAACGAAATGTGATGTAGCGAATATCTTGATCATTGATCAATATACGTCCTTGAGTAGGATCATAAAGGCGCATAAGAAGGCTAATAAAAGTCGATTTTCCTGAACCGGATGGTCCTACTAATGCTGTCATTTTACCTGCTTCAATTTCTAGATTAATGTCGTTTAACACCATCTGATCATCAGTATAAGCAAAAGAAACATGTTCAAAACGTATTGAATTTTGTTTTTTATTAAGATCCTTAGCTTCTTTATGCTCCATAACTGTGAGAGGATGATCGAGTATTTCAAACATTGTACGGATACTAACCAGACCAGATTCAATTTTAACACGTACATTTGCTAATCTTTTGGCTGGTTCATAGGCTAAAAGTAAAGCAACAATAAAGGACATTAATTCACCTTGAACGCCTGTCCGTTGACTTGCAAGGTAGCCGGAAAAGCAGATAACACCTGCAATCGCAATGCCAGCGAGTGTTTCCATAATTGGATTTGTAGCAGCTTCAAGCATTGCGATACTATTTGCTTGTTGTTCAACATCATAAATGGCTTTATTCATGCGTTTTTGCATCAATTTTTCGAGTGAAAAAGCTTTTATTACATGAATACCAATCGTTGTTTCTTGTACGATTTTTATAATTTCTCCAAGTGAAAGAAGCTCTTTTTCCATAAGAGTGCGAACATGTTTTAAGGCTATTCGAATTCCTAAAAATGCTAATGGACCCACTATTAAGGTAATGGCAATTAATGTAAAATTTTGAATAAGCATAACAAACAAAAGGCCAATAACGGAAAGTAAATCACGCACAAATGTTGTGATAATAATATCAATAATATTGCGTGCTGCTGTTGCACTGTGGGTTACGCGGACAAGAAGATCCGATGAAGTATTATTGTGATAAAAAGAGACACCTTGTTTTATGAGGCGTGTATAAATTTTACGTTGTTGTTCAGCAACAATACTATTGCCTGCTTTGCTTAAAAAATAAGTTTGAGTAAAAATTGCGATCCCCTTAAGAATGAAAATAAAAGCAATAATACTGGAAATAAAAACAATCATATTAAAATTTTGTCCATCAATAATATGATTGACAACATCGCGCATAATCCATGCACTGATGATAGTGGTAAAGGAAATAATGATCATTGAAACAATGGCGACACTATACCAGCACACATGTTTATGAAAATTTTCTTTTAAAAGCCGAATGATGAGATGTTTATCAGAAGAGGATATTTGTGTTTTGGCCATGCAGCATTTCTATCATTTTTTTATGCAAGATCAAATCATCCTTTATAGGATGAGTTGGAGAGCTTCTGATAAATAATCTTTTGTCTACAGAAATCATTAATTTCTTATTAAAAAGTATAATACAATATCTCAGCAACATAAAAAATTGCATTTACACACTTTAAATAAGCTTTATAGGATCGAAATTGTTATTAAAAATTATTTAGGCGCCATTACCATCATAATTTGACGACCTTCAAACTTTGGTTCAGATTCGATTTTGGCAATTTCGCTTGTATTTTCTTTAACCCGCTGAAGAAGTTTTATCCCAAGATCTTTGTGCGCCATTTCGCGACCACGAAAACGCAAAGTAATTTTCACTTTGTCTCCATTATCAATAAAACGACGGATTGCTTTTAATTTGACCTCATAATCATGAATATCGACATTAGGTCTCATTTTAATTTCTTTAATTTCGATAATTTTTTGCTTTTTACGCGTTTCTGCAGCCTTTTTTTGATTTTGATATTTTAGTTTACCTAAATCAATAATTTTACAGACAGGTGGCTCTGCATTTGGCACAATCTCAACTAAATCAAGCCCCGCCTCTGCTGCCATAGAGAGTGCTTCTTGTGTTGTAACAATCCCTTGATGTTGTCCTTCATCATTAATTAATTGGACACGAGGCACGCGAATATCATGATTTGAACGCAACCCATCTTTTGGGGTAGGGGTTATTTTAAATGGTCGACGAATGGTCTATGCTCCTTAATATCAATTAATTCTTAACATGACAGTATACAATATATAGAGAGAAAAACAATAAAAATTCGTGCTTTTTTCATTATCATTGTAAGGATTATTTGTTATATTATTTTAAAATACAGTGATTTTCTTTTGTAAAAAGAAAACTTTCTGGAGAAAGGATGATAATGGATCAAAATATTCCTTGTCAATTTTTTTCATTTGAAAATACGATTCTTGCTGTGCGTCATCACAAAGGCAAGCGCTCTCCTGGTTTGATTTGGTTGCCTGGTTACCGATCTAATATGTTAGGGAGTAAGGCGACGGTAGTTGATAGTTTTGCTAAAAAAAATGATTTTTCTTGTTTACGTTTTGATTATTCTGGTCATGGAGAGTCGGAAGGAGATTTTTTTCAAGGAACGATTTCGCAATGGGTTAAAGAGAGTTTAGCTATTATTGAAGCTTATTGTGAAAGTCCACAAATTTTGATTGGGTCTTCTATGGGAGGATGGATTGCTATAAGGCTTGCTATGATACTTGCTCAAAAAAACAAAGCGCCTGTTGGGATGATCTTAATTGCACCTGCTCCTGATTTTACACAGACTTTTGTGGAACCTTCTTTAAGCGCAGAAGAATGGAAAATGCTTGAGGAAAAAGGTTATTGTGAGCGACCTTTGGCCGATGGTTTTGAACCATTACTTTTTACAAAGGCATTCATTGAAGATGGGCGAAACAACAGTATTATGAAAGAATGCATAGATGTTGGGTGTCCAATTCATATTCTGCAGGGGATGGAAGATGTTAAGATACCTTATCAACATACGTTAACTTTACTTGATTATTTGCCTTTGCATGATGTAGCATTAACACTTGTGCGTGATGCGGATCACCAATTTTCACGTCCCCAAGATTTGAAGTGTCTTGAAAAGGTGTTGGTATGTTTGATTGATCGAATCAATGCTGAATAAAGGTTATGTTCATTGATTATAAGAGACATGATATATGGCTATGTATGAACAAGACTTTATTCTCTCTAATCGTCGTATACCTTTGTGGGTAAAAGAACGCAAGAATGCACGTCGCTTTACCTTGCGTGTTGATATAGCCAGGCAAGGAATTTATTTGACCACTCCGCTTGCAGTAGAGCGAAGAATGATTGAATGGTTTATTGAAAGTCATCGATCTTGGATTGAAAAACGTTTTGCTCATCATGGAGGAATGATCAATGAAGGCTTTCATCTCAAAGAAGGTTCACGAATTCCTATATTGGGGGTTTTACATATTATATTGCGTAAAGAGGAACGTGGAGTAGCTGAAATTATTACAGGGAATGCTGAACAAGAATCACAAATCGTTATTTATAGTCGATTAGAGCATCTTCCAAGACACGTTGCTGATGTTTTGAAGAAACAAGCTAAAATTATTATAGCACCGTTAGTGGTTCATTATGCACGCAAGGTAGGGCGCAAGGTTAAATCAATTAGTTATAAGGACACTAGAAGTCGTTGGGGATCATGTTCAACAGATGGTCGTCTTTCTTTTTCATGGCGTCTTATTATGGCGCCAAAAGAAGTTGTTGAGTATGTTGTTGCCCATGAAGTAGCTCACCTTGTTGAGATGAATCATGGAAAACGATTTTGGTCTCTTTGTGAAAAACTTTGTCCTGAAAGGAAAACCTATCAAGCTTGGTTAAAGAAAAATGGCCATACACTTCAAGGGATTAATTTTCACTAATGTAAAAATGCGCTTCTTTATCTATATTTATCTATATTTGTATTGTTTTTGTCTACTGGATAGTGTTCTGTTATATATTCTGAACTATAGGGGGATGAAATAACGAAGTTTTATTTTTATAGATTCAAGGTTTTCACTTTATCTTTTGTATAATTAAGTTTAGCTTTTTTAAAATTGTTCTTTTTAGATTGGAATAGCTTTTATGCTTGTTCTTACAGATCCTGTTCAGATTTTACAGACACTTATTCGTTGCCCTTCTGTTACACCGCATGAAGCGGGTGCTTTATCGACTTTGGAGCACTTTTTGAGAAAAATGGGATTTTGTGTTGAGCGTCCTATTTTTGTTGATAAAAATACAGAAGATGTTGAAAATCTTTATGCAAAGATAGGCAGTGAAGGTCCACATCTTATGTTTGCTGGCCATAGTGATGTAGTACCACCCGGTGAATTAGAAAACTGGACTTATCCTCCTTTTGAGGGAGTAATAAGCCAGGGAAAATTATATGGGCGAGGTGCTGTTGATATGAAGGGTGGGATTGCTTGTTTTATAGCGGCGATGGCTCGGTTTCTGAAGAAAAAAACACTCAAGGGAATGGTAAGTTTTTTAATAACCGGTGATGAAGAAGGTCCCGCGATAAACGGTACAGTCAAGCTTTTAGAATGGGCAGTACAAAAAGGTGAAAAATGGAATGCGGCTATTGTGGGTGAGCCAACAAGCGTCAATATTGTTGGTGATATGATCAAAATTGGACGGCGAGGATCGATTTCTGGTATTATTACGATTAAAGGTTGCCAAGGTCATGTTGCTTTTCCCGAGCGAGCAGCAAATCCATTGCCTTTAGCAA
The DNA here is from genome assembly GCF_002022625.1 of Bartonella sp. 11B. NCBI lineage: Bacteria > Pseudomonadati > Pseudomonadota > Alphaproteobacteria > Hyphomicrobiales > Bartonellaceae > Bartonella > Bartonella sp. 11B. The sequence goes on from NZ_CP019783.1 coordinate 310,608, forward strand.
GTAAGCTTATTCAAGCGTTGACACAAACTGCTTTGGATCAAGGAACAAAGGATTTTCAAGCAAGTCATTTAGAATTGACAAGTATTGATACAGGAAATTTGTCTGTAAATATTATACCAGCACAAACAGTTATTCGCTTTAATATACGTTATAATGATCTTTGGACAAAAGAAACACTCGTTGCTGAAATTGAGAAGCGCCTTGCTTCTGTACACTCTGAAAATGATCAAGTACCATATTATCAGCTTGAATGGATATATAGTTTAGGGGGTGTTTTCTTGACCAAAAATGATAAATTAATTGGAATTTTGTCGAATGCTATTAAAAGTGTAACAGGAAATATTCCAGAGTGTTCGACTTCTGGTGGCACATCGGATGCGCGCTTTATTAAAGACTATTGTCCGGTTGTTGAATTTGGTTTGCCAGGGCAAACTATGCATATGGTCGATGAATGTGTGACTCTTGATGCTATAGAAAATCTAACTTCTATTTATGAACGTTTTATCACCGATTTTTTTGCGTAAATGGAGTGGTGATTATTTTAGTGACATGATAAGATGAGACTTTAAAGATTTTAGTTTGCTAATTGACCAATAATATGATCAAGAAGAATGCGTCCGGTTGTTGTGGCTTTTAAATGTTGTTTGTCCGTTATTTCAATTAATCCTTGTTGTTGTAAACGGATCAGTTTTTTTCGCGATAAACTTTGGCAACTTAAAGTTTCATAGCGTGCTAGATCAAGTCCTTCTGAAAGACGCATACCCATGAGTAGCATTTCATTGGCTTGTTGTTCTTGAGACAAGTGTTCTGTGTCAATACAACCGTGACCTTTGGTTTCTACTAACTCAAGCCAATTTTCGGGATGTTTTTCGTTTATTGTGACATACCGGCTATGATTTTCAATTTTGGATGGAAATGTTTCTGAAAAAAAAGAGGAATTTTTTAGTGACTGCTTAATAAAACGTCCATGGGCACCTGGACCAAAACCTGCATATTCATGATAACGCCAATAAAGGAGATTATGGCACGATTCAGCACCAGGAATCGCATGATTTGATATTTCATAGGCTGGAAGACCATACATAGTGGTTATTTCTTGGGTAAGAGTATAAAGATTTGCTGCTTGCTCTGAGACTGGTAGGATCAGTTTTCCTGCTGCATGAAGCTTTTTAAAGGTTGTTCCATCTTCTATGGTGAGTTGGTATAAAGAGAGATGGTCTGCGGCCAAATTAATGGCTTGCAAAAGTTCAGTTTCCCATTGTTTAAGTGTTTGTTTGGGGCGTGCGTAAATTAAGTCAAAAGATAAACGTGGGAAAATTTCACGTGCTAAATTAATAGCATGAAGAGCTTGCTTAACGTTATGAAGACGACCAAGTTGTTGTAATGCTTTATCATTGAGTGCTTGTACACCTAAAGATAAACGGTTAACACCTGCTAACTGATAACCACGGAAGCGATTTGCTTCTACACTAGAAGGATTAGCTTCAAGTGTGATTTCAGCTTTGTCATCGATTGTCCAGTTTTTTGCGACAGCTTGTAATAAACGATCAACAGTTTGAGGTGCCATAAGGGAAGGTGTTCCTCCTCCAATAAAAATGCTTGTAATGTGGCGAGGGCCTATTTCCTTAGCTTGTGTTGTTATTTCACGTTCAAAAGCGTTTGCAAAACGGGGTTGATCTACTCCATTTATACGGACATATGAATTAAAATCACAATAAGGACATTTGCTCGTACAAAATGGCCAATGAATGTAAATGCCAAAGGGTTTCGTCATGAGAGAACTAAAAGATTTTCCGCAAAGAGTTTAAAGGCCCGTGCGCGATGCGAAAGAGGAGTTTGACCATGAAGTTTCCAACTGTGTTTTTGTTCTGTTGACATTTCACCAAAGGTATTTTCGTATCCATCAGGTAAAAAAATAGGATCAAAGCCAAAACCTTTATTTCCTCGTGGTGGCCAAATGAATGTACCTTCAACACTACCGCGAAAATAATCCGCATGTCCATCGGGATATGCAAGGCAAATAACCGATATAAATCGACCTTTACGTTGATTTTTTTTCAGAGGGTCAACTTTTTGTAATTCATTTTCTACTTTTTGCATAGCCTTTACAAAATCACGTGTACCATCGGGTTGGAGAGCCCAATCAGCTGTATAAACACCGGGTGCACCATTTAAGGCGTCTATTTCCATGCCAGAATCATCAGATAAAGCAGGAAAATTTGTGGCTTTTGCGGCTGCAAAAGCTTTGATATAAGCATTTTCTTCGAATGTTGTTCCTGTTTCTTTTGGTTCGGGCAAGCCAAGTTCTTTTACCGATTGTGTTGTTATACCAAAAGGAGCAATCAATGTGGTAATTTCATGGAGTTTACCAGTGTTATGCGTAGCAATAATAAGTTTTTTGATTGTGATATTTCTCATGTGTATATTTCCTGAAATAAGGCAATAATCTCGGTTTAACTCAGCGTTTATTTATAGAATAAAAATTGGTAACAGTGATTTTGACAATTCGCATACAACGAAACAATGCAACATCATTAAAATTTTTTAGTAGTTGCTTAAATTTTTTATATCAATGTATTGATTCATTAAATAATAAAATTGATATCAATTTTAATTTGTGAGTTTTTATAGCATGGATTAATATTTTATATATCGTAAAGAATAAATTTCAAATGATTTTTAAAAATTTATTGCAGAGTACAATGAGCTGTATTTGTCATCAGTTCGATAATTATAAAAAGAATTATTTTTTATTTTCATGAGACATAATTCTGCATATTTTTATATTTATTTTTAGGTGATTATTCATATTTAATAATGGTATTATTGTAATAGATATTCGATATATTTTTTGCACTGTATTTAGATTATTTGACCATATCTTTGAAAAACTTATATAATCTTATATAATAAAGAAGGATTTTTAAAATAGTGAAACAGTTGTGATGAAGAAAATATCCCTTGATGACTCCTTAAAAAATCTTGATAAGCGTTCACGTGATATTTTTTGTCATATTGTTGAGGCTTATCTTAATGATGGTGAACCGGTGGGCTCACGTAATCTTTCGCGCCTTTTACAACAAACGTTATCACCTGCAACAATTCGCAATGTAATGAGTGATCTTGAGCATCTTGGTTTAATTTATGCGCCGCATGTGTCTGCAGGGAGAATGCCAACACAATCAGGTTTGCGATTTTTTGTTGATGCATTTATGGAAGTAGGTGATTTACCAACCGAGGAACGTGAAAACATTGAAAATAAAGTTAAAGAAGTTGGTAATGCACAATCAGTTGAACATTTTTTAATTCAAGCAAGTCAAATTCTTTCGGATCTTTCACGAGGAGCAGGATTGGTTCTCGCAACGAAACAGGAAGGTACACTGAAACATATCGAGTTTGTACGTCTTGATAGAGAACACGCTCTTGCAATTTTAGTGACACAAAAAGGCGATGTTGAGAATCGTATTATTCAGTTACCAGAAGGTGTGACTCATGCACAATTGACAGAAGCAACAAATTTTCTCAATGCTCATATACAGGGATGTACACTTAATGAAGCAAAAGCAGAAGTTGCACGTTTATGCTCAGAGACACGAGCTGCTCTTCATCAATTGTCTCAACATCTTGTTGAAACTGGTTTAGCTCTCTGGGGAGGAGAAGATTCAGATAATAAAATACATCTTATTGTTCGGGGGCGGGGCAACTTACTTGAAGATGTGAAGGCAGGAGAAGATTTAGGGCGGCTGAGATATTTGTTTGATGACCTTGAAACACGTGAAAGCATGGCGCAGTTACTTGATTTAGCAGATGAAGGATCAGGAGTGCGTATTTTTATTGGTTCAGAAAATAAATTATTTTCACTTTCTGGTTCTTCTTTAGTGGTAGCCCCTTATTGTGATACACAGAAAAGAGTCATTGGTGCTGTAGGTGTTATTGGACCAACACGTCTTAATTATGCAAGGATTGTCCCTATGGTTGATTATACAGCTCAACTTGTATCACAATTATTACGTTAGCATAGTTGAATGTTGTCTTAGGAGCGATCATTGTGCTAACCGATAAATAAAAAGCTCTTGATTTTTGTTTGAAAAATTTCGATATCAGGAGTATAAATTATATGAAGGAATAGAATTTTTATGTTTGATGAAAAGAATAAATTTGCTGATGCTTCATTTGAAAATTGCGATTTGAAGAATCCAATTGATTGTGATGTACTTAAACAAGATTCTGATGAGTTTTTAAAGATACATGAGGGAGAAAGTGACCCAAATGCTGAGGTAGAGGAAATTCAGTCTGCTGACCCTTTGGTTATTTTGCAGGATGAAAATAAGCAGCTAAAAGATCAAATTTTACGTCTTGCAGCAGATATGGAAAATCTTCGACGTCGAACAGCTCGTGATGTAGCTGATGCTAAAGCATATTCAATTGCTAATTTTGCTCGTGATATGTTGTCTGTTTCTGACGATTTGCATCGCGCATTGGCAGCAATTCCAAAAGATGCAGGTGAGAATAATTCCGGTTTGAAAACATTAGTGGAAGGTGTTGAAATGACCGAGCGTGCAATGATGACAGCTTTAGAGCGTCATGGGGTCAAAAAAATTGATCCAGAAGGACAAAAATTTGATCCTCATTTTCATCAAGCAATGTTTGAAATTCCCAATGCTGATGTGCCAGAAAATACTGTTCAACAAGTTGTTCAAGCAGGTTATATTATTGGTGAACGTGTCTTACGCCCGGCAATAGTTGGCGTAACTAAGGGGGCAGTAAAAGAAGTTTCTGTTGAATCTGAAACGGTGTAAATATATTGGAAAAAAATTTTATCGTGAAATGCCAATTTTAAAATCTACATTCGTACAAAGTATTGCATTGAATGGTTTAAAACTATTCCGATTTTGAAGATATAAAACAATTCAATTATTTTGTAGAGCCTTTTATGCAAAAAATTATACTTGAGATTCAAGATATAAAAACGATGAGATTATTTGAGAAAGTTCTTAGGTTTTCAATTAATTGAGATCTGCAGCTATTAGTTGTATTATAAAGAATTTAAACTCTTTCACTTATTTCTTAATTTTCAATTTAAAAATATCTTTGCATATTATTTGATTTTATGAGGATTTATAATTAATTATTCTTGTTTTGTACCTAAATGAGTATAGAAAATTATTATTTTCTTTTTCATTTGAAAGGGAAATTATTTGGTAAGTGGAAGGGTGATAATAAATCGAGCACCAATTTTTTCTTTTTTAGATTTGGGATCAATAATATTTTCAGCCATGAGAGTTCCATTATGAGCTTCAATGATTTGCTGACTAATTGCAAGGCCAAGACCTGAATGTTTCCCAAAAGCATCTTTGCCTGACCGATCAGTATAGAAACGTTCAAAAATACGTTCAATATTTTCTGAACAAATACCTGGTCCATTGTCTTCGACAGTTAAAATGAGATTTGAAGCATTATTTTTCATTGTAATACAAATTTTACCATTTTTACGAGGTACAAAAGAACGTGCATTTTCAATGAGATTGGAAATCACCTGCCCTAAACGTAATTCATGCCCTACAATTAGGTAAGGTTTGCCATTAATTCGTGGAATAATATTCAAATTAATATCAATATTTTGTTTATTACAATGGATTTCACGAATAGCTTGAATAAGGCTTTTTAACAATGAGCCCATATCAACTATTTTAGCAGTTTCGCGAACAAGTTCTGCATCTAATCGCGATGCGTCAGAAATATCGGTAATTAAACGATCAAGACGATGCACGTCATGTTGGATGATTTCAAGTAATTGTGTCTGTTGTGCTTTATTTTTAGCCAGTGGTAATGTTTCAACGGCACTGCGCAGCGAGGTAAGAGGATTCTTTAATTCATGACTTACATCGGCTGCAAAACGTTCAATGGCTTCAATGCGTGTATAAAGAGCGTTGGTCATATCACGAATAGAGGTAGAAAGACGACCAATTTCATCTTCACGTTTTGAAAAATCAGGAATTGTTATTCTCTTACTGCGACCATGACGCACGCGATTAGCGGAGGAAGATAATTTACTTAGTGGATGCGCAATAGTATGAGCTAAAAATAGAGAAAGAACCAAGAAAACACTTCCAACAACGGCAAAGATTTTAAAAATTCCTAATCTTTCACTTTCCACAATATCATCAATGTCTGTACCAATAGTTGAAAGCAAAAGAGCACCAACGACTGCACGATAACGTTGAACAGGTACAGCAACTGAAACAATTAATTGACCTTGCCTGTTACGTCGTTTAGCAGTGGCAGAAGAGCCATTTAATGCTAGATAAACTTCAGGATGAAGAGCTTCATTATCTTTTGCTTGTCTTCTATCAACAGCAATACCGTTGCCATAGAGTGTATTAAAAAACAATGATTTTAAGTGCTCCCATAAATTTTGTTTTGTTTGGATAGGAGGTAAATCATAAGTAAAAACCTCACCACTCGAATAAAGAACACGTGAATCAAGAAGCAAAGTTGCGTCACGGTCATATATCCGTGCTCTTGTTGTTTTTGGTGTAATAAGACGTCGTAAAAGTGGAGCAACTTGTTCGGAATTAATGGGAAAATCCCAAGTATCAGTGGATTGAAGCATTGGTGTAACACTTTCTCCAGCTTGTAATTCCAACAGTTTTTGAGGGTCAATTAAAATAGAGTTTGTGTCTATTGTTGCAGAAGCAGCAATAGCTCCAGCAATAATTTTTCCTTGGGTGCGTAAACTTTCAATTTTTGCTTCAATCAAACCATTACGAAATTGGTTAAGATACAAAATACTTATAACTAGAATACCAAGGGCAGCAAGATTTAAAATCACAATACGGCGTGTGAGACTGGAAAAGAACAATTGTCTCAAAAGTCGCTGTATCTGAAAATACAAATGAAAAAACATAGAAAGCTGTATCGGAGAAGTATTATTTGATGATTTATTTAGTAAAGTATTTTTTCTCATCGAGTTCTTCGGCGTTTAACCTATTGTGGCAAAATGGTTTCATACTTCATGAAAACGGTAACCTACACCATAAAGCGTTTCAATCATTGCAAAATCATTATCTACTTGTTTAAATTTTTTACGCAAACGCTTAATGTGGCTGTCAATGGTACGATCATCTACATAAATTTGATCGTTATAGACAGCATCCATTAAAGCATCACGACTTTTAACAACTCCTGGCCGTTGCGCTAAAGTTTGCAGAATTAAAAACTCTGTAACTGTTAATATAACAGGTTTGTTTTTCCATGTACATATATGGCGTTCTTGGTCCATAACAAGATCACCACGTTTGAGAGAAGAAGCTGGTGTTGTGCCTATCGGAAGTGGTTGGTTGCGAGCATTAGAACGACGCAAAACAGCTTTTACTCGCTCAATAAGAAGACGTTGAGAAAAAGGTTTTGTAATGAAATCATCAGCTCCCATCTTGAGACCAAAAAGTTCATCAATTTCATCGTCTTTAGAGGTTAGAAAAATAACTGGAAGATCAGATTTTTGACGCAAACGGCGCAAAAGCTCCATACCATCCATTCGCGGCATTTTAATATCAAAAATAGCTAAATGTGGAGGGTGAAGTGTTAAGTTTTTAAGTGCAGCTGATCCATCTGTATAACTTTCAACCCGATAACCTTCTGTTTCAAGGGCAAAAGATAAAGATGTTAAAATATTACAATCATCGTCAACCAGTACAATCGTTTGGGTGACGGTTGGAGTATCTTTCATGGTTTCTTAAACCTTTCTCACTATAGAAGCGAACCTTTCATATTATATATATGGGAGTTCACATTTTATTTGCAAAACAAATATGGAACAAATTGTAGCAAAGACAAGAACCTTTTGTTTTGTAGCAAAGGTTATTTTTCTTTACAATTTTGTAATGCTTGTGTGCGTATTAAGATCCCTTTTTTCGATATAAAATTTTTATTAAGATGTTTTTTATCAAATTTTACTCTGTTTCTGCCTAAAAAAACAGAGTAAGTTTATTCAATTTATCTATCTGTTATTTAAAATAATAGTTTATAATAATATCAAAAAAGTGCACTTTTTGCGAAAAAGGAAACAATTTTGAAGGTACATTTGATAAATTTCAACTTGAGATAGAAAAAGGAATATTAAGATTAAAAGAGAGATAATGAATGATTATTTGCAAAGTGTTGTTTTGTTTACAGTGATAAATGAAAGATAATAGGACTTTTTACAAAACTATACATCTTATAAGAAAGTGAAATATTGGAAATTTTAACATAATCAAATTAAATAATTACGAAAAAACTTATTTAGAAGGAAATGTTGCTCCTGTTGTTTTGGCCAAAAAGTCAACTTCGATTATTCCTGCTTTTTCAAAAATTAATTTTGCATTAATTTTTTCATTGTGTTGAAATGGTTTTGAAAGCCCTATAAACATAATATGATTACCGCCAGGTTTAAGGATGATTTCACCCTTTCCTGGAATTTCAATGCCATTTGGTATCTTTTTCATTTGCATAATATTATTAGTTACTGACATAGAATGAATTTCTGTTTCTTTTGCTCTATTTGTCGAAATGGCAATCAACCGGTCAGGAGTATCGCTATGATTAATAATGTAAAGATAACCATTACCCACTTTTGCATTTTTAGCTGTTGTACGTGTCCAAGGGTCAATGATTTCCAAATTACCGAGTTTATATTGGTGGGCGTTTGTAGCTGAGGGACAAGCTATAAAAATAAAAACACACAAGAGATTCAGAATATTATTTTTGTTTAAGTATTTTACAGTGGTGTTATATATAAAGAAATCTTTTATTCTTTTGGTAATAAGAGTCATGATTATTTGGTCCTCTTTTTTATCTTTCTTTTATATAAATGCTTTTTTATTTAGAGCAAGAACTTTATTCAAAATAAAGGAGAGTGTTGTTTGCATTATATTGATTTATGAGAGAGTGAAAAGTATGTACATATTGGTTAAACAACTAAAAATAATTATAAGAGATTATAAAGACAAACGATTTAATTTTATGTTTCTGCAAATTTTAAAAAATGTCTTTAACAATATAATTAAAATAAAAAACGCTTTGTCTCAATATAGATCACATTATAATTAAATATGATTATATATAATAATTTGCGATGAACTATTTTTTGTAACGAATATTTACTTGATATTTTTTATAGCTATGAGAAGAAAAAGAAAAAGCTAAAAACTAATTCTATCCTTGATAATTTTATTATAAATTCATGTTTTTATAAGAGTTGTAAGAGGAATACAGTATTCTATTTAATTTTATGCTGTAAAAATGGTTTTGAAATGAAGGTATTAAGGGTAAATTTTTATTTTAGTGATGTTTCTTTCGTTATTCTCTTGTAGGGATCAAGAGATATTCTTATATACCAAGAAACAAGCTTGTTATGATTCTCAATTTATTATTTGTTTAATTTAAAATTAATGTAAGATATAAAATGTGATAAGGAGCTGTCAAAGAAAAATGCTTGATAAAGATTGCTTGATAAAGATTTAGACAGCTTGCTGAGTGGAGATTAAAATATGGCAAAAGTAATTGGTATTGATTTGGGAACAACTAACTCCTGTGTTTCTGTTATGGATGGCACGAATTCAAAGGTTATTGAAAACTCAGAAGGAGCGCGGACAACACCTTCAGTTGTTGCTTTCACTGATAGTGGAGAACGGCTTGTTGGACAACCTGCTAAACGGCAAGCGGTTACAAATCCTGAAGGGACAGTTTTTGCAGTTAAACGTTTGATTGGGCGTCGTTTTGATGATCCTATGGTTGAAAAAGATAAAGCGCTTGTACCTTACAAAATTGTTAAAGGTGACAATGGCGATGCATGGGTTGAGGAAGCAGGTAAAAAATATTCTCCATCACAAATTTCAGCAATGATTTTGCAAAAGATGAAAGAAACTGCCGAGTCTTATTTGGGTGAAAAGGTTGAGCAAGCTGTCATTACTGTCCCTGCTTACTTTAATGATGCACAGCGCCAAGCTACTAAAGATGCTGGTAAAATTGCTGGGCTTGAGGTTTTACGGATTATCAATGAGCCTACAGCAGCAGCTTTAGCTTATGGTTTAGATAAGAAAGATGGAAAAACAATAGCTGTTTATGATCTTGGTGGTGGTACATTTGATATTTCTGTTCTTGAAATTGGAGATGGTGTTTTTGAAGTTAAATCAACCAACGGAGATACATTCTTAGGTGGTGAAGACTTTGATATGCGCCTAGTTAGTTATTTTGCAGAGGAATTCAAGAAAGAGCAAGGGATTGATCTGAAAAATGATAAACTAGCGTTGCAGCGTTTGAAGGAAGCTGCAGAAAAAGCGAAGATAGAGCTTTCTTCTTCACAACAAACTGAAGTTAATTTACCGTTTATTACAGCTGATCAGTCTGGTCCTAAGCATTTAACGATGAAATTGACACGAGCGAAGTTTGAATCTTTAGTTGAAGATTTAGTCCAGCGAACTATTGAGCCCTGTAAAGCAGCATTAAAAGATGCAGGATTGAGTGCGAGTGAGATTGATGAAGTTGTTTTAGTGGGTGGTATGACCCGTATGCCTAAGATACAGGAAGTTGTACAAAATTTCTTTGGTAAAGATCCACATAAAGGTGTTAATCCTGATGAAGTTGTTGCTATGGGTGCGGCTATTCAAGGGGGGTGTTGCAAGGTGATGTAAAAGATGTATTGCTTCTAGACGTAACACCTTTGTCTTTAGGTATTGAAACATTGGGTGGAGTATTTACGCGTTTAATTGAACGTAATACCACTATTCCTACTAAAAAGTCGCAAACTTTTTCAACGGCTGATGATAATCAGAATGCTGTGACTATTCGTGTGTTTCAGGGTGAACGTGAAATGGCTAATGATAATAAGTTATTAGCTCAATTTGATCTCGTTGGTATTCCGCCAGCACCACGTGGCGTTCCTCAGATTGAAGTTACTTTTGATATTGATGCGAATGGTATTGTGAATGTTTCTGCTAAGGATAAAGGAACTGGTAAGGAACATCAGATTCGTATTCAAGCATCGGGTGGTTTAAGTGATGCTGATATAGAAAAGATGGTTCAGGATGCAGAAGCACACGCTGCTGAAGATAAAAAACGTCGTGAAAATGTTGAAACTAGAAATCAAGCAGAGTCTCTTGTCCATTCAACTGAGAAGTCATTGAATGAGTATGGTGATAAGTTGTCAGCTGAAGATAAAGGTCAGATTGAAACCGCGATAGCTGATCTGAAAACAGCTCTTGAGAGTAATGATGCTGAAGAAGTCACCACAAAAATGCAAAAATTAGCAGAAGTTAGTATGAAACTTGGGCAGGCTATGTATGAAGATTCGTCAGCTAAGACTAATGCTGAAACAGATACGAAAAATGATGATGTTGTTGATGCTGATTTTGAAGAAATTAATGATAAGAAGAAATAGTTAAAGCAAATGCATTGGTGAATTAATAACCCGGCTTGTGAGATATAAGGCTGGGCTTTATTGTTTAGTTGCAGTTTTTTCTATGTTTTTCAAAAAACTAAATTAAAACAAGTGTTATCTAGAATGGGTAACAAAAAATTTATCGGGAATACATGATGAAGGTTGATTATTATGAAATTCTTGGCGTAACCCGTGGGTGTGATGATAAAAAGCTGAAATCTGCTTTTCGTAAGCTAGCGATGCAGTATCATCCGGATCGTAATGCAGGGGATAAAGAAGCGGAACAGAAATTTAAAGAAATTGTTGAAGCCTATGAAATTCTTAAAGATCCTCAAAAACGAGCGGCTTATGATCGATTTGGTCATGCAGCTTTTGAAAATAATAGCCGCGAAGGATCTCATCCATTTGGTGGTGGATTCGCTGATATTTTCGAAGACTTTTTTGGCGAAATTATGGGAGGTGGGAATCGTAAACGTAGTGATGGCCGTGAACGTGGAGCTGATTTAAGCTATAATATGGAAGTGACATTGGAAGAGGCTTTTACGGGAAAAACTGCGCAGATTAATATTCCAAGTTCTATTGTTTGTGATGCTTGTGAAGGATTAGGTACAAAAAAAGGTTCTAAACCAACAACTTGTGGGACTTGTCATGGAGCTGGGCGCGTACGTGCTGCACAAGGGTTTTTTTCTATTGAACGGACATGTCCAGTTTGTCATGGTCGTGGCGAAATTATTACGGATCCATGTTTAAAGTGTCATGGGACAAGAAGAGTTGAAGAAAATCGTTCATTGCATGTCAATATTCCAGCAGGTATTGAAGATGGTACGCGTATTCGTCTTTCTGGTGAAGGAGATGCAGGTATTGGTGGTGGTTCTGCAGGTGATCTTTATATTTTTCTTTCTATTAAAGCGCATGAATTTTTTCAGAGAGATGGCGCCGATCTTCATTGTCGTGTGCCTATTTCAATGGTTACAGCTGCTTTGGGGGGTGAATTTGAGGTTTCCAGCCTTGATGGTGTTAAAGCGCGGGTTAAAGTTCCTGAGGGTACACAAAATGGGCGTCAATTCCGCTTAAAAGGTAAGGGAATGCCTATGTTACGTCAACAAGCCAAGGGTGATCTTTATATTCACATCACTATTGAAACACCACAAAAATTGACTCAAGAACAACGCGCATTATTACAAGAATTTGATAAGCTTTCAAATCATGAAAATTCACCCCAATCACATGGTTTTTTTGCACGTATGAAGGAGTTTTTTGATAATATTGCTAATCAAAATTAAATAAATTTAGTGTAAAGAAAACCTAAAAAGCTAATGTATAATTTTTAATAACAACTCAAAATTATTAATTATATATTTGATCATTTTAAGTAAGTTATGCTTATTTGTTTTTCATTATTATTTAAGGTGGTTTTGATAAAAATTATTGATTTTCAATGGATTGCATAGTTAAAACTTGTTTTTACTTTTCCGAAACTCCCTTAATAAAAGGTAGAAATGATGCGGAGACTCTTTGATGAGTAATATCAAGAAAAATGATGAAAAAGTTTTTGAAAAACAGGCAGCATTTTTATCATCTGCTTTACCTTATATGCAAAAGTATGAAAATGAAACAATTGTTGTGAAGTATGGTGGGAATGCTATGGGCGATCCTGCTTTAGGACAAGCTTTTGCTCGTGATATTGCTTTGTTAAAACAGTCCGGCATTAATCCTATTGTTGTTCATGGTGGAGGTCCTCAAATTGCTGAAATCTTAACTAAAATGGGGGTTGAATCACGATTTGAAGATGGTTTACGTGTAACCGATGAAAAAATTGTTGAAGTCGTTGAAATGGTTTTAGCAGGCTCAATAAATAAGAAAATTGTAGCCCTTATCAATGCTGAGGGTGAATGGGCAATTGGACTTTGTGGTAAAGATGGTAATATGGTTTTTGCTGAAAAGTCTTATAAGACTGTAATTGATCCTGATTCACATATTGAACGTATTGTAGATTTAGGATTTGTTGGTGAACCTGTTGAAGTTGATCGAACATTGCTTGATCTTTTAGCATGTTCTGAAATGATTCCGGTTATTGCTCCTGTTGCTCCAGGACGAGATGGTAAAACTTATAATATTAATGCTGATATTTTTGCTGGAGCAATTGCTGGTGCTGTAAAAGCAAAACGTCTTTTATTTTTAACGGATGTTTCTGGTGTTTTGGATAAAGAAAAGAAACTCTTAAAGGAATTGACCATTTCTAAAGCTAAAAAACTTATCAAAGATGGAACAATTTCAGGAGGTATGATTCCAAAAGTAGAAACTTGTATTAAAGCTATTCAAGAAGGTGTAGAGGGTGTAGTGATTTTGAATGGAAAAACGCCTCATTCTATTTTGCTTGAACTTTTTACTGAACATGGAGCGGGAACGCTCATTGTTTCTTAAGTAATATAGGATGAATTTGAAAGATGAAGCCTTTTATAGCTAGAATGAAACAATCGAGATATCTCCTATTTAGTAAGCAAGAATTGGCATTGTTTTTTGCGACAGTATTGTGGGGTATTACGTTTCTCATTATTCATATTGCGGTACGTTATAGTGGGCCTCTGTTTTTTGTAGGATTTCGTTTTATTGTTGCAACACTTATAACTACAGTGATTTTTTGGCGATCTATAAAAGATATAACTGTTTATGAAATTTTTGCTGGAATGGCTATAGGTTTTGGAATATTTCTTGGTTATACTTTTCAAACGGCAGGGCTTCAGACTGTTATTAGTAGTCAGGCAGCTTTTATTACTGCGATGTATGTTCCGATAGTTCCAATTTTACAATGGATTTTTTTTAGAAAGCTACCCCATTTATGTAGTTGGATTGGTATTGTGTTTGCTTTTGTTGGACTCATACTAATTTCTGGACAAAATTTCAAAGATATTCATTTTTCAAAAGGTGAAATTTTTATTCTGCTGGGAGCTTTGGCAATTGCTGGAGAAATTATACTGATCGGATTTTTTGCAAATAAGGTTGATAGCCGACGTATAACAATTATACAGTTATTTTTTTGTAGCCTCTTTGCGTTTTGCTTTATGCCTTTAATGGGTGAAAGTATTCCTGAATTTTCGTGGGTTTGGTTTAATGTAGGTTTGGGATTGGCATTAATGAGTGCGGTTATCCAATTGACTATGAATTGGGCGCAGAAATCTATTTCACCCACTCGGGCAACAGTTATTTATGCTGGTGAGCCTGTATGGGCTGGTATTATTGGGCGTTTGGCTGGGGAGTATTTATCTCCCTCAGCTTTATTGGGTGGTTTGTTTATTATAATAGGGATTGTAGTGGCTGAGTTACGACCTTCACAATGGCGTAAAAAAAATAAAATAACTGAAAAAAAGTAATTAGTCTGTTTTTTTTGTAATATTTAATCTTACCGTGATTATTCTTTAAACATCATACTAAGATTCTGTAGAGTTTACACACCTGAATGTAGCATTAACAATGCTCTATATGGATTAAGATAATTTCAAAATATTTCTATTTATATATATTCACATAAAGAGCATATTTTTAGCTTGGTACAATAACTATTTTTCAAGATTCAATACTGGTGTTTTTATTTGTTGGAATATTTCTTTAGATTTTTGAGCAATTTTTATGATTGCTGCTGCTTTATCTTCTGAGATGCCAACACTTTTAGCAAATTGTTGATGATTACTTTCATGGATATTTTTATGCTCGCTTGGTGAAAGACGAGCATTGAGTGTTTTCATAAATTCCTTGAGTTCTTTGCCAATCGAAGAAGATAACTTTTTATCTGATAAAAATTCCTTCCGCTTTTCTTCTGATAAGTTAAGAATGTCTCGTAATGCTGCACTAGGTAGTTTTACCGTTGTTTGACGGCGTTTTTGTTCTAATTGGTGCTCTTGAATTATTGTTGTCTCAACATTTTTTACAGCAGACGCGTAACTGTCAATTGAATTAGCGAGTTTGATAATATGACTTCCAGCTTTTTTACGTGCCAAGTTTTTCATACCAAATATTTCTATACCAGCAAGATTAGCAATAGAATTAGGAGAAGACATAATTTGTGTGGAAAGCTGTTTGCTTACCTTTGGATTATTAGTAATCATCTTGATCTGTTCATTTAATATTTTGGGGTTGCCATAAACAATTTTTGATAAATGCATAATTTGCCTTAGTTTAGCTTGGATACGGGTATCTTTTATAATACTTTTAGTTATTTCACTCTTTGTTAAAGAGGGAAATTTTTCTTTTGGAATGAGAGTGTTTTTAAGATTTTGTTGCATTAGAATTGTAAAGGTGTATTCATCATTAAGCTTTAATGTTTTTAGTTGTTCTGGTGCTAAATAATCTTTGCTACAGATTGTGTAGATATTGTCCGTTTTGATTACAATGCTATTTGGGCTTTCACCTTTATAAATTCCTGTATAAGTTGCACCTTCATCTGCTGTTACAATAATACAGTTATTAATATCCTTTTGATCAAGATTTTGTGTATTACTTATGAATTCTTTTAAAATAGCCGTTTTTTGGTGATCAGAGATATCATCAAAAAGCTTTTTCATAGGTTCTAGATTGCCATCTTGCGCTGCTGCAATACTAACCTCAGATATACGCTCTTTTGTTACAATTGAAAAATCAAGATTATAATTTGCAGCTTGAGCAAGTTTTTCGCAAAATATCCGTTGTGTACGTCCATTGCCTTCTCTGAAAGGATGCGTGTAGTTGAGAGAAGCAAATATTTCTGCTAGATGATGAATAAATTCTTGACGTGGTAAGTTTTGTAAATTGTTTTTTTCGACAAGTATTCTATCTATATTTTTTAAACCATCTTGAACTTTATTGCCAGTTGCAAAAATAATTGGTTGGTCTGTTTTCCAATTTGATCTCATCATTTCTGGCATAACCGCGACTGTACCATCTTTAAATGAAAAAGGGATATCGCGGGTACACCCAGCCCACTCGAATGTATTCTCAAATAAGCATTTGTGAAGATATTTTAAATAGGAAGAATTAAATTCTTTTGGCAGTGCTTCTTGACGCAAATTAATAGTTGCTTTTGCTGAATCATGGGCACATTTATCCGTAAACTCTTTATGATCTATTATACCATATTTATTCTTTAGTGTAAGACTATTGGGATAAGTATAATGCTTAGGTAAAGGCAGGTTGGATGATGATTCTGTTTCTGTTGCTATTGCTTCATTTGAGAGTATCTCTTTCATTATTCTCTCCTTATAGTGTAATTTTTTCTATAGAATGTTTAATCAATGTTTTTTTACAGCTGGTGGTATAACAATTTGAATACGCTCATTATTTGGCAAAGTAGCGGATAATATTGGGTTTTTATCGGAAATACTTTGCTTAGAATAGGCCGCGATCACTTTAGCCATACCCATGAGTTCATTAAAGGAGAATTCTGGTACTTCTATTGTTTTCCATCCTGAAATTCCTTCAATCATGACTTGATAGGGACGATTAATAACGATCTCAAAAAGACTTTCATCTTTGAGAAAGTTATCAATTGGTTTAAGTTTTGTTAAAACGATAGCAGTGGTTTCATCGCTTAAATTTTGGAAGTTTTGTTTCATTTTAATGTCACTGTAGAATTTTTATGAAAGTCTCCTGAAAAGGCACGACGAATGACCTGTTTATTATTTTCAACAATTTTCAATTTATATACAGTTGAGAAATCCAGGTCGCGGGCAACAAAAACATTAACCATTTCACCCTGATTTTTGGTCAAGGTTGGAGGGATATTAGCGTAATTGTCCGCGATAATCTTTGCCATATATGTTCCTACAGAAAGGGTATATTTTTCTGAAGACACGGTATCTGTTGTTTGTTCTTGTGTTGTTGGCATTTTTAGTGAATCTAGCCGGTTATTTAAATAATTTGTTCCATCTCTGACGATTGAGACAAGAAGTGCAGAACCAAGTCGTTCAAACCAATGATTGTCAATATCGCCATCAACACCTGATCGACCTAAGAAATCTGTTGCGGGTGAGGATAATGTTATAATAATACCGTCTGGTGTTTTGGCTCTATTCCATAATATAAAGAGACGCGATTGGCCTTTTTTTAAACCCGCACGATATTCACCAATGATTTGCGTTCCTTTATCGAGCAAGACGATACGACCATTGTCTGATAAGATATCTCTAGAAACGATACAGCTCACAAACCCTTGTTGTTCACTACTGATTGCTGTTTCTAAGATACATGGGATGGAAGCTCCCATTGCAATGATGTAATTTCGGTTACCAAGCGTTGATGCACGAACACCATCTAACTTTGTTGGTTCGAGAAGTTGATTAAAGGATTGTGTTGTTTTATTCGAGTTATCATTGCTTTGGTTAGAAGGCACGCTATTATTTTCCGGAATACCCTGTTGCTGATTTGGATTAAAATAGGCTAAAACGGGAGCACGTTGCGCTGCTTCTAATAGTTTATGATCAGATTTTGGCTGATTGATTGTTGGCGCTGGTATTTCAACCTTAGGCAGCAGGGGGGTATTTTTATCAGCTAGCTCTAGAGGAGCTATTGTTGGTTTTATCGATTGGAAAAGCTCTGTTTGTCTGCTTCTTTCTTCTTTCGGCAATTCTATGGGCTGTTTTTTTGTGTCTTTTGAAGTTGAAAGGATTGCATATATTAAATAAATACAGACACCAAAGAGAATAAGAAGAGCAATGGCTTTTCCTAAATTAAAGCCCTCTTTTTTTTCTTGACCATCCTTTATTGTATCGCGGTCATTAAGATTTATTTCGTCCAATTCATCATTATTCATGGCTATTTCTCTACGTTTATTTCACGTTGGACAGAAGGTGATGTTGTACCGGTTTCTGGGTTAATTCCTCTTGGTATGAACCCTTTATTAAAGATACACAGGACTTCGTTACCACGTCGCAAAGTGAATTGCATGGCTATGGCGTGAACAATGACCTGGTTTCTTTTAATTGATTTTGGCACGATAGTTTCTTGTCCATCAAGTGTGACAAGATAAATGGCGGGGATTTCATTATTGTCTAAAAAGGTAAATGTTGTAGTTTTACCATTATCATAGACTGAACTTGGTTCAATGAGGGGTGAACCTTGAGCGATATAAGCCCAATTGCGTGGTCCAAAATGTTCATGCATATTGAGGATATTATCGACAAATTCTTCTTCATTTTTTTGTGCTTTGGCTTGTTCAGCTAATTGTTTACGCAATGCTTCATCTTCTGGATAACGAAACTTTACAAGGAAATATGTGTCATTACCGACGGAAACATCACCTTCACGCACTTGAAGTTCAAATTGATAAGATCGTTTTGTTCCATCTTGACGAGTTGTGACGATTTGTAGATTGGTAATCGGCTGAACTTCACGCGGTTTGAGAAAGACAAAGTGACCAGCTGGTGCTACTTGCCAAGCAACTGAATTGCCAATTCCAATATAGGCAATATTTTCATCATTAGCGAATTCAATCTGTACTGAAGAGCGAATAGATCCAATGATTTTTGTCACATTGTGTGGATCATAATTAATAAATCTAATTCGGTTGTCTTTATGTGCGCTTACGGGAGAAATTTCTGCCCATAAGAAAGACGCATGACAGTTTATTGCAACGAGGAGAGTTAAAAAAAATATTTTTATGACTCTAGTCATTGGACCACCTCTGGATCAGATCTATATGCTGATACTTGAAAGCCAAGCGGGTTAATTAAGCGATCTTCTACTGAAATGCGTGCATTAACGTAAGAAAAATTTAAGACTGAAACCCAATGGAAAATATCTTCTTTTCCATTGGAGTCTCTAATTGTTTTATAGTAACGTACTTGAACGAGATCTTTACTTAAAAAAGAGATCGATTTTATTGTGATTGTCACGGACATATTTTTATAGATATTTTGCGGACTGTCTGGATTATTTCCAGAATACCATTTGGCAAAGCGATTTTGTTCTTCTAGGGAAGATAAAAGAGAAACGATACGAAAGTTATTTTCTGTCTCTGATAATTGGAAACCTTCGCGTGCACGAATATATTTGCTGGCGAAGTAGCGCGTTATTACTTCATCGTAGTTTTGGGGTTCTTCTTTTAGAACACTGACAACATCGACAATACCTGTAGAATTATCCACACGAATAACGAAAGGCTCTACGGTTTTTAAGGGTGTTAATGCCACTACAGCTAAGGCTAAAGCGATTGTCATCAACCCAAAAAGCACAGTCAAGGCTACAGCAATTTTCATTTGTAGTCGCGTACTACGCATACGGTCAATATCAAATGACCGCGCTTCTCTTATATATTCTTTAAATTCATCACTTTTCATGTGTGATCTCCGCATTTTTATAAGAGGGCATTTGATGGTTTATTGTGTCTACAGAAGATGCGGGGAGTCCAATATGAGCTTTTGGTGCCTCATTTTCTTGTGTATTTAGGATAATAGGAGTTGTGATAGGTTTGATCGCCGTATTGTGAATGATGTTATGATGATTCCAGTTCCACTTACCATGATTGAGCATACGAGCATTCTGTCCATTACAGCGTGGAAGTTTTTGGGCTCCACTTTTTAAAGAAGCACAACCAGTAAGTGTTATCAAAAGGATCAAAATGATAGTGATTTTTAGTTGCATCATTTGGACTCGCAAACATTTTGAAAAATAAAACATTGGTGTTTTTCAGTCCATGATTTTACGAAAACATGAACACTAATCTTTTGAAAAAGCTGGGAGAGCTTTGCATGGATTGTGCATACAGTTAATATCTTGTGTGTGAAGGTATTGACTATAGCTACATTGAAGAGACGTTTGAGATTAAAATGAGCCACGTCCACCTCCTTGCATCATTTGCGCAGCTTGTGCAGCGTGTTGTGCAGCCGTAGAACCTCTCGTTACTGCTGCTGCACTTGCTGCACTTCTACCGGCACCAAAGCTTCTTCCAACAAAACCCAAAGTATTAGAAGCCATTGAGATCATTTGTGATCCTGTTGATACTCCAGCATGATGATATGGTCCTCCACTAGAAAGTGCAGAAGCAATGGTGGGAAGTGATTGGAAGAGATCTACGCCCACTATTGAGACGACAAGAACAGGGGGGAGCAAGAAATAGATTGAAGTATATGAACTATCGAAAACATAAAGCATAATTTTGCACATCATTGTTCCAAGCATCATTACGAGAACTTGCAAAATTGTAAAATTAACTAATGTTGTAATCCATGCATCAGAATATCTGCGGGTTACATTGAACAAATATAAACTAATAAAAAGAGGTCCAAGACCTATCACCATGATTAATGTAATTTTTGCAAACATTTGAATAATAAAACCGACTGTACAAAAAAAGATAACTGCCAAAAACATTAAACCACCAATCAGTGCAACCGTAATTTTATTGAAAAATGAAGCATTATTTAGAAACTCTTGATAACGCATATTTGTAACTAATAAGAGATAATCAAAAACATCAGAGTCAACCGGACTGCTATTAAACGCATTCCCAATAGCATTGGCTAAATTACCGAAAAATATATCTTTGATATAAATATTAAATACGTCTGCATTAGTTGCCATTGTTGTCACAACAACGATTTTAATAACATTATTAAGAAGACTATGCATCGAAAGGGCGACGTGGCCAGTCATAACATTGTAACCATATAAAAAGATAAAAATAATGGCTGCAAGATTTAATGGTGCTGCAATAGCAGAAGATAAGCTACTGACTGTTGTATCTACGACATCATTGAGTGGTGTCAAAATATACGAAGAAACAGTTTCGAATGGAGTAAATTTAAAATCTGACTCCTGAGTTGTCGCATTCATCAATTTCATCAGTTTTATCTCATTCCAATTTTATTTTTAATGTTTGATAAATATGAATTTATGATCTTTTGTTGCATTTTCTCCATGCTCTTTCTGTGATTGATGATTTCCATTTAATAATAGAAAGAGCTTGAATGAGAGTATTCATTTGAAAATTAGCCAACTACATTTGAAGAGCTTCCTTTTCTTCTTTTTGACTAACTGGAGTCAATTTAATACTTGACCTTAGCTTTAGCTTGATCCAATTTGTCTTGCAGTGTTTTTTGAAGAGCTTCCTGATTTTTCTGTTCTTCTTTTTCACGTTCTTGTTCTTTTGATTGAGCATTTTCCGATTTCATAATAGAAGAAGCCTGAAGTTTTAGAGTATCTACTTGAAGATTAGCTTGAAGAATAGCCAACTCCCTTTGAAGAGCTTCTTTTTCTTCTGGTTTAAGAGTCTGTGATGAAAATTTGTTATTGATTTCTTGAATCTTTTTCTGATTTTCAACTGCTGAAGTATAAATAGATTCAGCTATTTCTGATGTGGGCCGACTACCTTCTGATAGGGATGTTCCTTGTTGTGTGACACTTTGATAATATGAATCAACTTCTGTGTTTCCCGATTGCGATATTGCATGAGAGATAAAGCATAATGATAAAAACATAATCAGATATTTTTTCATTGGGATTGTTTCCTTTTGTAAAATATAGGTAGCCATATATCCGGATTTTCCCCATATTCACTTATAATTTGGTTGACGAGTTCAACATTTCTACTTGTTCCGCTTAAGACAGCAATTTCGTTATCCATTCCACGTAAATTAAGTTCTGCAACAATAGAACTTTGGCCTTGTTTAATGAGAAAACGACGAGATTCCCTGCTTAATTCTGATTGGATTAGCTCAAATTCACGTTCAGTGAGTTTAAAGTTTTCAACATAATCATTGTAATTGGCTTTTTGATTTGGAAAAAACAGTTGGGTAGGACATTGCTCAATGATTGTGTGAGCGATTGTTGAATTCAAAGCATCTCTAGGGCTTTGTGTGGCAAAGAGCATCATGCCATTTTGTTTACGAATCGTTTTGAGACGATCTTGAGTAAAAGCTTTAAATGAATCATCTTCAAGGGCTTTCCAGAATTCATCGATAACAATAATGATACGTCGACCATCAATAAGATCGAGAATGCGGTTAAACAAATACATCATCAAAGGGCGACGAATTTCTTCATTATCTAAGAAATCCGTCATGTCATAACCTATAAATTGAGCATCTAAATTGAGATCATCGTGATCATTATCAAAGACCCACCCTAAAGCATTACCTTTGATCCAACGTTGTAAACGTATGGCAATACCTTCTGTGGAAGTATTATCAAAAAACAGTTGAAGCGCACTGAAGGAGCGTTGTGATAGAGGAAGACTTTCTAAGGAATTAATCGCTCTAGCAATATCCTGCCGCTCTTGTTCTGTTACTGTTTGGCCATCCGCGGTAACTAATTTTAAGACCCAGTGCTGAAGAAAGAGTTTGTTTTTTTCAGTGTATTCCATCCCTTTTAATGGAGCAATACCAGTAGGTTGACCATTTTTCAGAGGCTTATATTTGCCTCCTCCAGCACGAACAAAGATCTCTGCTCCTTGATCTTTATCAAAAAAGACTATTGTTGGGTTGTGTTTTTGCAATTGTGCAAGAAGAAAATTAACAATGACTGTTTTTCCAGACCCTGATGGACCACATACAAAGGTATTACCAACATCACCAAAATGAAAATTAAAATAATAAGGAGAGCCAGCCTGTGTTTGTAATAAGGCGACGGCAGAACCCCAAACATTACCTTTGAGTTTGCCAATAGGAAAGGAATGGAAGGGGGATAATGCTGCAAAATTCCTGCTGCTAATAGCTCCAGAACGTGCTCGATAGTTAAAGTTCCCAGGAAGTTGTGCCCACCATGCTGCTTCTAACCCTAAATCTTCTCTGGCTATAACGGCCCCACCATTAGTAAGATATGAACGGGCTTTCGACAGATATTCTGTCAATTCTTGTAGACGATCAGAAAAAACAGCTAAAGAGAGATGATGTTCTCCCAAAACAAAACGATTCGATTCTAAATCATCAAGGGCCTCATCAAGGCCATCAATTTGTGAGCTGGCACGATCAGCTACATTAATCATTTGATTTTGTTTACGGCTCATAATAGCGCTTGCAACTGCTTTACTTTTAAAAACAAAGGATTGCGTTAAGATGAATTCAAAGGGCGCCGTCAATAAGCCATCTGTCATACCAGGACGTGTTTTAGAAGGATATTCTTTCCATCCAAACATACCAACAAAGCGTTCATTGCTTTCATGACGAATTTCAATAATTTCTTTGCCGAAAATAACACGATCTGAATAAATCGTTGAGGCAATAGTACCAAATGTAAGGGGTATGCGCTCACGTCTTCCTCCCACCAATTGATGAAGAAATTCACTTTGCTCAGAAAATACAATGTCATTGTATTCGTAAGTAGATAAAAGCCGTGCTCCATAACACTCCAGACCTTGTATAAGATCTTGACTTAACTCTTCAATTTTCCGAATAGCTTCAGAATCTGGTTCCGATTGCATCTTCTTTGCTTGCGTTAAGCGGTGAAAAAAAGAAGCTAACTGTTCAGTTTTATCTGCTGCAGGATTCCAGATAACCGAAAGGAATAGATCATTTCGATAAAGATCTTGCAAAATCATTTTTTGTTTGTATTGCCGATCTAAAGCTGTTGCAAAAGATGAAGAAAATTGACTCTCTGGGTAAATTTTTTCGCGTCGGCGAATGATGTGAGAATATAAAGCGACACGTTCATCTGCTATATTTTTCAAAAGCGTATTTAATTGGGTATGTAAAGAATTTAATTGGCTGATATCTGCAGTATCAAAATTGATTCCTTCGATAGAAATCACTGTCATCAAGCAACGGGAGTCTAATGCAATCACATGCTGATTGACATGACGAACATAAGGGATAAATTCCTCAGGTAGAGATTCCCGTTTCATCACTGACAGTTGTCTCACTTATTTTAGCTCCTTGTATGTACGGACAAGACGGAGAGGAGACGTAGATCCTCCACCCCATCTTGTCAGGTTTTTTTGTTTCCCTCGAGTATTGAGCCACGCGAATAAAACACGAAATTGGTTATGATCGCGTTTTGTGATTTCGCGTAAAATAAAATGCAAACCAACTCCAAGACCGATCATTGAAAAGCTGCTTGTTATGATAAAAAGAGTAGATGTTGCCATGACATTTAAGGCCATTGCTTCTACGGTAACACCTGCAAACATCGCTGGTCGTGTGCAAGCAAGAAAAAGAGTATCTTCATTCATTTATGATGAACTCCCCATTAATAACGTAACAAGAGCCGAAGCACCAAAAACAATACCAATACCAAGAACACAATATGCTGCTTTGCGTAAATCAATAACACCATACATCCAACCAATACCCACAGCGGCAACACAGATCGTTGCAATGAGCTTCGCTGTTGTCCCTGTCATCATTGTAACAATATTCCGCAAAACCGTATCAAGATTTCCCATACTGGCAGTAGCAGAATTAGCATACGCAGGGGTTAACACTGCAAACATTGATAAAAGTAGCGCAAAAGCGATATAATAAATATGCTTAGATATAATGTTTGGCATTTAATCTCCTCTTCAGAAAGAATATTGATTACAAACTGACATCATATTGCCTCTAAGTTTAGAAATTTCTACTGTCTTAGATTCACAGCTTAACTCTTAATGAATGGTCTTCATTCTGTTAAAAAATTTTGATATTAAATTTTCTTCCCTCTCAAAATACCTAAGAAATAGGATATTTTTCATTCTATTATTTAATATAGACAATTTTAAGTTATGCTTTTTTATCAAAACGACAATATCAAGAGTGCAAGATAATGTTTTTCTTTGCAAAATGTGTTTAATTTGCAACAAATGCTGTTGAGATGCTTTCTTTAAGATCTAGGAAAAAAGCAGAGATGCATAAAAAATTATAGGATATAGAAACAATAAGGATTGAGCAAATGCGATTTAAATTAATTATTATTGTCTACATTATCTGTTCTGTATTATGAAATATTGATCACAATAAAGATAAAATTGCTTTAAACATTTTTCAGATATTAAAGAGCAAAAGTATAATTGATATCAATTTGGAACACAATTAGCAAAAAGATCATTTAAATTTAGCAAAAAGATCATTTAAATTATAAGCATTGGCTTATGTAATAAATTCGATGTTTGGTATTATTGGTTGCAGTTTGAAAAATATGTACATCAAGAAACTAAGGTGATTTATTTTCATCGTTACAGATTGAAGTAATACAGAATTCAAAATATTGAGACCTAGAAAAATAATGTGAGTATAAAAAATTTAGTGTTTTTCTCTTAGAGAGCTATCTTGTACTCTTTTTATTGACTGCATGTATTTCTTCATGTAACATAAATCGTCAAGAATAAATCTTGGTATTTTTGACTGTTTAATGGGTTTTTGGTAATGACTAGTCTCATACAACTTGAAGAAATTATTGAAAGAGCTTTTAATAATAGAGATTCTATCAATTCTGCTACAAAAGGCGAAATTCGTGAGAGTGTTGAGCACATATTGAATCTTCTCGATAAAGGTGAGATTCGTGTAGCTCAACGTCAAGATAATGGTCAATGGCGCGTTCATCAATGGTTAAAAAAGGCTGTTCTTTTGTCCTTTCGACTTCATTCTATGTGTATCATTGCTGGTGGTGCAAATGAATCATATTGGTGGGATAAAATACCTTCAAAATTCTCTGGTTGGCGAGAAGTTGATTTTAAAAAAGCCAATTTTCGTTCAGTTCCAGGAGCAATTGTACGTCATTCCGCTTATATTGCTCCTCATGTGATATTAATGCCTTCTTTTGTTAATGTTGGTGCCTATGTTGGAGAAGGGACGATGGTTGATACATGGGCATCTGTTGGTTCATGCGCACAAATTGGTCAGTATGTTCATTTGTCTGGTGGTGTAGGTATTGGAGGTGTTTTAGAACCGCTACAGGAAGGTCCAACAATTATTGAAGATCATTGTTTTATTGGTGCACGCTCTGAAATTGTTGAGGGCTGTATTATTCGTGAAGGTGCTGTTTTAGGCATGGGAGTTTTTATTGGAAAGTCCACTAAAATTATTGATCGTACAACAGGTGAAGTTTTTCTCGGTGAAGTTCCTGCTTACTCAGTTGTTGTTCCAGGTTCGTGCTGTGGGAAACCACTGCCAAATGGTGAAATGGGTCCAAATCTTTATTGTGCTGTTATTGTTAAGCGCGTTGATAAAAAAACACGAGAAAAAACATCAATTAATGATTTATTGCGTGATTAAAAGCATTTCCTAAAAATTATTCATTGATAATAAAATTGAAAAAAGAAAAAAACAGAGTTATTTACTCATCTTAAGTGCTTCAATAAAAGCCGATTGGGGAATTTCTACTTTCCCAAATTGGCGCATCCGTTTTTTACCTGCTTTTTGCTTTTCAAGCAGTTTACGTTTACGGGTAATATCACCACCATAACACTTCGCTGTGACGTCTTTTCGTAAAGCGCGAATTGTCTCACGAGCAATAATTTTACCACCAATTGCTGCTTGAATTGGGATCTGAAACATGTGTTGAGGAATAAGATCTTTAAGTTTTTCACACATAGAACGGCCACGTTTTTCGGCTATGCTACGGTGCACAAGCATTGATAATGCGTCAATAGATTCTCCATTGACCAAAATGGACATTTTAACCAAATCGCCTTCAGAATAATCAGTTACTTGATAATCAAAAGAAGCATATCCTTTTGAGATGGACTTTAAACGATCATAAAAATCAAAAATTACTTCATTCAAAGGTAAATCATAGGTCACCATAGACCGTGTACCAACATAGGATAAACCCGTTTGTAACCCACGCCGTTCTTGACAAAGTTCTAAAATAGCTCCGAGATAATTATCAGGCGTCATAATCGTTGCCCGAATCCATGGTTCTTCAATAGAAATAACTTTAACAATATCAGGCATATCCGCTGGATTATGTAATTCCTTAACAGAACCGTCATTCATATTCATGCGATAAATAACAGAAGGTGCAGTTGCAATTAAATCTAAATTAAATTCGCGTTCTAGCCGTTCTTGAATAATTTCAAGATGTAAAAGACCTAAGAAGCCACAACGAAAGCCGAAACCTAAAGCAGCTGATGTTTCCATCTCAAAAGAAAAGCTTGCGTCATTTAAACGTAATTTACCCATAGCTGTACGTAAATTTTCAAAATCGGCTGCATCAACTGGAAAAATACCACAAAAAACAACGGGTTGAGCAGGCTTAAAACCAGGCAATACGTCTTCACAAGGGCGGCGATCTTCAGTAATAGTATCCCCTACTCGTGTGTCAGCAACCTCTTTTATAGAGGCTGTTATAAAGCCAATCTCCCCTGGGCCTAATTCATCAACTGAGATCATTTTGGGAGTGAACACTCCAACTCGTTCAACAGGATATTTTGCTCCTGTCCCCATCATACGAATGGTCTGACCTTTTTTTAAAACACCATCAATCACTCGGACCAGAACGATAACACCGAGATAAGCATCGTACCAACTGTCAACCAGCATCACCTTTAAAGGATCTGTAGTATTGCCAGTATGTGGAGGTGGCAATTGTGTAATAATTTCTTCCAAAACATCAGAAATACCTAAACCCGTTTTCGCTGATATTTCTACTGCCCTAGACGTATCAATACCGATTACATCTTCAATTTGCTCTTTCACACGCTCTGGTTCTGCAGCTGGAAGGTCTATTTTATTAAGCACTACAACTAATTCATGAGAATTATCAATAGCTTGGTAAACATTCGCTAATGTTTGTGCTTCTACTCCTTGACTTGCATCCACTACTAAGAGTGATCCTTCACAAGCTGCCAATGAGCGCGATACTTCGTAAGCAAAATCAACATGGCCAGGTGTATCAATAAGATTTAAGATATAAGTTTCACCATTTTTTGCTTTATAGTTTAGACGTACTGTTTGAGCTTTAATAGTGATTCCGCGTTCGCGCTCAATATCCATAGAATCGAGCACTTGCTCTTTCATTTCCCTTGTTTCAAGACCGCCTGTCATTTGAATTAAACGATCAGCCAAAGTCGACTTTCCGTGGTCGATATGAGCTACAATGGAGAAATTACGAATATAATTGCGATCTATTGTCATACAAGGCGATTTAGCAAAGAATAGTACAAAACGCAAAGACCAATTACAGACTTTCAAAAACCTTTTAAAAAGATCAATAAAAATGTGACTGGAGAAAAATGTTAGTTTTTAAAAGTGTGAATTTTCTTTCTATTGTAATATAGTGGTTTCTCAATTCGATACTTGATCTTCATTGATGACAATCTCTAAATTTTTTTATAAAGTTCTTGGCTATTATTAATAGCTCGTGAAAACAATTTTAATAAAGCAGTTAATAGTCAACTTTCATCAGATAAAGTCCTGAGGGAGGAGCTACGACACCACAGCGGGCCCGATTTCTCGCGTGAAGAGCTGCTTCGAGATCTTCAGCTGTCCAACGTCCAATACCAACTTCCATCAAGCTTCCTGCAAATGAACGAATTTGATGATGAAGAAAAGAACGAGCCTGTGCATAAAGGAAAATTTCATCTCCTTCTCTTTGAATGTCTAAGCGTTCAAGAGTACGGACAGGACTTTTTGCTTGGCAATAAGCTGATCGGAAAGTGGTAAAATCATGCTGCCCTACAAGTTTTTGAGCTGCTTTATGCATAGCATCGGCATCTAGTGGTTTTGGTAACCACCAAACACGTTTAGTATTGAGAGCTGGTGGTGAGCGGCGATTGAGAATTTTAAAAAGATAGTGGCGTTTAGTCGCACAAAATCGCGCGTCAAAGTTATCAGGAACATTCTGAACATTGAGAACAGCAATATCTTCGCCTTGTTTCTGCAAATGAGCATTGAGAGCATCACGTACAGTATTCGTATTCCAATTTTTCTCAAAATCAATGTGAGCAACTTGTCCCATAGCGTGGACTCCAGCATCGGTTCTTCCAGCTGTAGTGATAGTTAGTTTTTGTCCGCTAAAGTGAAAAATAGCGTTTTCAATGGAACCTTGTATAGTACGAAGATTCTTCTGGCGTTGCCAGCCAGCATAATTGGAGCCATCATATTCAAGAGTGAGTTTAAAGCGTACCATATTAGAAAACTGCAGAAATATTAGCTCCTCGCAAAAATGTTGCGCGATCAAGAAGTTTTCCACCGGATCTTTGTAGATGAGTTATTTCTATACATCCTTGTCCACAGTGAATAATCAATTGCTCTGGTTCTATTTTTCCAATTTCGATAGATCTTTTCTCTATTAAGCGACTTCCGAGAATTTTCACTCGTTCTTGTTTTCCATTGATATTCATGTTGCACCAACAACCAGGAGTGGGAGAAAGAGCGCAGATGTGTTTATGAATGAATTTGGCAGACTGCGTCCAATCAATTTGAGTTTCTTCTTTTTTGATTTTAACAGCATAGGTTACTCCTTTTGATGATTGTGGAGTAAGTTTCAGTTGATTTTTTTCGAGAGCTGATAAAGTGTCTATGATAAGTTTTGCTCCTATATGTGATAGTTTCTCTGAAAGTTCATAAGCTGTCATGTTATCAGTGATAGCAATTGAATGCGATAAAGCAATAGGTCCTGTATCTAATCCTTCATCCATTTTCATAATCATCATTCCTGTTTCCTGGTCGTTAGCCATAATTGCACGTTGAATAGGTGCAGCGCCACGCCAGCGGGGTAATAGGGAAGCGTGAGCATTAAAACAACCAAAGCGTGGTGCTTCAAGAATGGATTTGGGCAATAATAATCCATAAGCGACAACAACAGCAACATCAACAGAAAGTTCTGCAAATTTGATTTGTTCTTCAGTTGTTTTGAGAGTTTGAGGCGTAAAAACAGGAATCGATTTCTCCTGTGCTGCAATTTGAACAGGAGAGGGAAATAATTTGAGACCACGCCGTCCTGCTGGACGAGGAGGTTGACTATAAACTGCTACAATATCATGACCAGCTTCTAATAAAGCATGGAGAATGGGTACAGAGAAATTCGGTGTTCCCATAAAGCTTAATCGTAATGCCATTATAAAGCTGCTTTCGATGTATTTTGCATTTTTGCACGTTTTTTGAATTTTCGTATTACCATATCACGTTTGGTTTTTGAAATGTGGTCAATAAAAAGACACCCATTTAAATGATCAATTTCGTGTTGTAAGCAAGTAGCTAAAAGATCATTTGCTTCAATTTCTACTTGTTTTCCTTCACGATCTCTATAGCACATGCGGAGGCATTTGGGACGTTCAACTTCTGCAAAATAGTCAGGAATAGAAAGGCAACCTTCTTTATAAACGCTCCGTTCATCTGATACCCATAAAATTTCTGGATTAATAATAACAAGCGGATTTTTAGGAGCATCTTTTGAGTGGATATCTACAACTAACATCCGTAATGGTACACCAACTTGAACAGCTGCAAGTCCGATACCTTGGGCGTTATACATAGTTTCTAGCATATCATCAGCTAATTTTTGAATAATTGGATCAATACGCTCAACTGGCTTTGAAACTTCACGTAAAATAGGATCAGGTAAAATAACTAAAGACTTTATTGACATAATAAATAGTTTTACAAATCGATGTTTAATTTATTAAAAGTAAGTATTGAAATTGAATAAGCGCATGTATTTTTTTGCGATAAAACCACTATATTATTCTTATGTTTGATTCGCTTTTTTTAATAATGCCCTTTGGTAAGCACTATAGTCAACTGGTCGTTTTCTTTGTTCTAGTTTGTGGAGTGCTTTTAATTATCATACATAATAACCGGAAAAGAACCATTTGGGAACGTGACGTGGCTGAACGTGCTCGTGAGGCGCAAACACAGATGGCTGCACTGTTGCGAACACAAGTTGAAATGCAAGGGCGTATGCAAACAATGGCAGAGATTTTTAGTCAAAGGCAGTTTGAATTGAATCAATCGATTTGTGAACAACTTAATGGAATGAGAACTAATTTAGGGCAGACTCTTCAGGTGCAAACTAAGTCTACTTATGAGAACTTGACTCGTTTACAAGAACGTTTGGCAGTGATAGATGCAGCACAGAATAATATTCAATCGCTTACTGGACAGGTTGTTCAATTACAAGCTATTTTAAATAATAAGCAAACACGAGGTGCTTTTGGACAGGGACGGATGGAGGCAATTATTTCTGATGCTTTACCATCTAGTGCTTACGTTTTTCAAACTACTCTTTCAAATGGAAAACGACCAGATTGTCTTATTTATATGCCTAATAAGGCACCAGCTCTTGTTATTGATGCTAAATTTCCTTTGGAGGCTTGGAATGCAATGCGTGAGGCATCATCATCTCAAGAACGTCAGGAAGCTGAACGCCAATTTCGTAATGATATGGATGTTCATATTCGCGATATTACGAAAAAATATTTAATTCCTGGGGAAACACATGATACAGCCTTTCTTTTTGTGCCATCAGAATCGATTTTTGCCACAATCTATGAGGATTTTGAGTCATTAGTGCAAAAGGCTAATCGAGCACATGTGATTATTGTATCGCCTTCTTTATTAATGTTATCTGTTCAAGTTGTACAAACTATTATGAAAGATGCAAGGATGCGTGAACAAGCGCATTTAATCCAGTCAGAAGTAGTAAGATTAATGGAAGATTTTGAACGAATGAATATACGTGTTCGCTCTTTACAGAAACATTTTTATAAAACGAGTGAAGATATTGAAGCAATTTTAACATCATCCTCTAAAATTATGAAGCGAGCTAATCGCATTGAAGCTTTTGAATTAAAAGAAAATGATTCTATATCAAAATCAACAGCAGTACATTCTCAGTCACAAACCCTACACTTAGATGATAAGGAATAAAAGAAAGGTATCAAAATATCATATTGATTTTTTTTATTTGTAAATTTAATTAAAGTTTTTAATAATGTTTCATTTAGTTTTTAGGATTAAGGAAAACAGTTGATAGGGCGCTTTTTTTTATTAGGCGGGTGTTTGTTTCTGTTGGGAAGTTGTTCTATAAAACCTCCTGTACAGATTAACAACGCTTGCGCTATTTTAGCTCAAAAAGATAGTTTTTTTAATAATTGGAGAAAAGCCGCTAAAAATGCGGAGTTACTTCATGGAATTCCTATGCCTATTATTCTTGCAACTATTCGTATAGAATCAAATTTTCGGCATAATGCACGTCCTCCACGTAAAAAACTTCTCGGTTTTATTCCATGGAAGCGCCCTTCAACCGCTTACGGTTATGCTCAAGCGCTTGATGAAACATGGGATCATTATGTTCGTTCTACAGGAAAAGTTTTTGCGTGGCGTACTAATTTCGCGGATACAGCAGATTTTATTGCTTGGTATCATCGTCAAAGTGTTCGACGTAATAACATTAGCCCAAATGATGCCTATAATCTCTATTTAAATTATCATATGGGACATGGTGCTTATGCACGTTACAGGGGTCCTTCATCTGCTAATATTGCAAAAAAAGCAAAATATGTGGAATCACTTTCTAGACTTTATAATCAGCAATTAAAAGCATGTGGACGGCGCTAAAAGCACTATGAGATTTTTTTATCATACCTATTGTAGTGATTGCTGAGAATATGGATATAAATCGTCTCTAATCCCTATTTTTAAGTTTTAGAATAATATTTCTTTTGCTGTGTTTACTTCTATTATAGAGCAATTTTTATCGAATTCTGGTTTGTTATTGAGGAATAATCCAGAATTTTAAAACGAGTCTATTGAAGCGTTACAATTTGTAGTTCATGCTCATTAGCACCTGCAAGAGCTATGGAACGCTCATCAGATAAAATAATTGGGTGACCCGTTTCTCCGAAGAGAGCCCATATCGTAATGCCTGGAATCATTGGTGGAAGATCTGGAAAATTTTTGGCTAGATCATCTGTACAAACTTCTTTTAAGTAAGCAATTTGTCGCGCATCAGGAAAGATCGTATTTTGTAACGGTAAAATTTGTTTACGCTCTTTCATTGTATTGATCCTTTATGCATTACCTTCTATTACTTTGATTGCTACTGGTTTTGATTTTAATTATGATTATAAAGATTAATAGATAAAAGACAATTTTTCAACTCAGCATTTGTAATATGTATTATTCCTAGTAAGAAAAGATACATTGAAATTGGATTGACCAAATTATAAAATAAATACTGATATTTTTAGTTTTTTTGTGCTTCACTAAATAATCAGTTGAGTGCTTTTATTAAGATCACTGATCTTAAATTTAATAACAGATAAAAGACATGTATATAATTTTATAATTATTTTAACGAAAACAATTAACTTTACAGATATATTGTCATGTTTTTTGATTATCTACAATTTAAAAAAGTAAATACGATAGATATATATCGTTGTGGTAATTTTATAAGGCAGCCATTGAGCAAAATGAAACAAAAACGTTGGAAAAGAAGATCTAATAGAGTGTAATGACTGAAAAAGTGATCAAATCATTAGAGGTATACAAAAATACTAAGACAATTTATGGAGAGGATGAAATTGCAGAAATATTTCGTCGTTTTTCTGTTCAGCGTCCTACACCTAGGAGTGATCTTAATTATACCAATGTTTTCACTCTTTTGGTTGCGGTTGTTCTGTCTGCTCAAACTACGGATGCGAGTGTTAACAAAGTTACAAAAAAATTGTTTTGCTTTGCTGATCGACCAGAAAAAATGATTACATTAGGAAAAGAAGGAATTGCACAGCATATTCGTTCGATTGGTCTTTGGCGTGCAAAAGCGCATAATGTTTATGCACTTTGTTGTCGTTTGATTGATCAATATGGTGGACAAGTTCCTGATAATCGTGAAGCACTTATGACACTCCCTGGTGTAGGACGTAAAACTGCGAATGTTGTTTTGAACATTGCTTTTGGACAGCCTACTATGGCAGTGGATACGCATATTTTGCGTCTTGGAAATCGTCTTGGTTTAGCATCAGGAAAAACACCGGAAGAGGTCGAAGAAAAATTAGTAAAAATTATTCCAGATTGTTATCTACAGTATGCGCATCATTGGCTCATTTTACATGGACGTTATATTTGCAAGGCGCGTAAAGTAGAATGTGTACAGTGCATCATTGCAGATCTCTGCAAAGCGGCGATTAAAACGAATGCGGTTCCAGCACCTTTAGTTGAAGTTAAAGGCAATGGAGCTCCAGTTTTTTTTTAACACGGACTTGCTATTTTATGTATACTGGCTTATGAAAATGCAATCAGAACTGCCCGGCAGGGCATGCCGTGGCTGTTCAAATGTTTACTCGAGCTTTGATCAGCTTGATCGAATTTAAACGTATAACGTATGGAGTAACGAAATGCCCAAAATGAAAACAAAATCATCTGCTAAAAAGCGATTTAAAGTTACTGCGACAGGCAAAGTTAAAGCAGCTGCTGCAGGTAAACGGCATGGTATGATTAAACGTTCTAATAAGTTTATTCGTGATGCACGTGGAATGATGGTATTGGCTGAACCAGATGCTAAAAAAGTTATTCAGTGTTATTTACCAAATGGCCTTTAAGCCTTGCTTTGATTTTGTAGGAGATTATTTATGGCACGTGTAAAAAGAGGTGTTGTAGCTCACGCTAAGCACAAGAAGGTTCTCAAACAGGCTAAAGGTTTTTATGGTCGTCGTAAAAACACCATTCGTGCAGCTAAAGCAGCAGTTGACCGTTCAAAGCAATATGCTTATCGTGATCGTAAAAACAGAAAACGTACTTTTCGTGCTTTGTGGATTCAAAGAATCAATGCTGCTGTTCGTGTAGAGGGCTTGACTTATGGGCGTTTTATTGATGGTTTAACAAAGGCTGGTATTGAGATAGATCGTAAGATTCTCTCTGATATAGCTATTTATGATCCAACAGTATTTATTGCTTTGGTGGATTCTGCAAAGAAAGCTTTAGAGTATTTAAAAGACACAACGCCCAATGCTTTTGAAAGCGCTGTCAAGTAGCCAGCTGCGTTCTCTTTAGGCATTCATTTATTCGAGATTCCGCGCTGGTTATTACTGGTGCGGTTTTTTTATTGAAAAAATAGGCAGAAATTATGAACGATAACGATATTGAGCATTTGGAACAAAAAATTTGTTGTGCTTTAGAAGCAGCGAATGATGAACAAACACTTGAAGCAGTGCGTATTGGAGCTTTAGGGAAGAAGGGGAGCATTTCTGAAAAATTAAAGACATTAGGCAATATGAGTGCTGATGAGCGGCATAAACTAGGCCCGGCACTTAATGGATTAAAAAAACGCGTGTTAGAATTATGGATGCAAAAGCGTGATGCTCTCAAAAATCAAGCAATGGCTATACGTCTTTCTAATGAAACCGTTGATGTCACTTTACCTGTTCGTTCATCACCTATAGAGCGGGGCCGTATTCATCCTATTTCACAGGTGATTGATGAAATTGTAACCATTTATAAGGATCTGGGTTTCTCTATTGCAGAAGGGCCAGATATTGAAACGGATTATTATAATTTTACTGTGTTAAATTTTCCTGAAGGTCATCCCGCACGTGAGATGCATGATACCTTCTTTTTTGATGTTGATGAAATGGGAAATCGAAAATTGTTGCGTACACATACATCACCGGTGCAAATTCGTGTGATGGAAAAAAAACAGACACCGATACGTATTATTATTCCTGGAAAAACATATCGTATGGATTCTGATGCAACTCATTCACCAATGTTTCACCAGGTAGAAGGATTAGTGATTGATAAAGTTTCTAACATTGCACATATGATGTGGCTTCATGAAACTTTTTGTAAATCCTTTTTTGAAGTACCTGCGGTAAAGATGCGTTTTCGCCCTTCTTTCTTTCCTTTTACTGAGCCTTCTATGGAAGTGGACATTCAATGTGATCGTTCTGGTTTGGAAGTAAAATTTGGCGAAGGTCGTGATTGGTTAGAAATTTTAGGATGTGGAATGGTGCATCCTCATGTTTTGGGGAATGCTGGTTTTGATCCGGATGAATATCAAGGCTTTGCATGGGGAATGGGTATTGATCGTATTGCTATGTTAAAATATGGTATGCCTGATTTACGAGCTTTTTTTGATGCTGATGTTCGTTGGTTAAATCATTATGGTTTTCGCTGTTTTGACATCTCTCTTTTATTTTCTGGTTTAAATAGTGTGTGATCTTATAGCCGTTGTCGTGTGAGGTTTGAAAATGAAGTTTACATTATCTTGGTTGAAAGATCACTTAGAGACAAGTGCGTCTTTGGATGAAATTTGCGATAAACTGGTAGCAATTGGCCTTGAGGTTGATCATATTGAAGATCGTTCTTCTTTAGCCGGTTTTGTAATTGCAAAAGTTTTAACTGCTATTAAACATCCTGATGCGGATAAATTACAGGTTTTATCAGTAGATATAGGGTCTGATTCGCCTATCCAAGTTGTATGTGGTGCGTCAAATGCACGTCCTGGACTTGTTGGTGTTCTTGCGTTGCCAGGCACTTATGTTCCTGGACTTGATGTGACATTATCTGTAGGGAAAATTCGTGGTGTTGAAAGTTTTGGTATGATGTGCTCACAAGCAGAGCTTGGTTTATTCGATGAGGATTGTGGGATTATTGAACTTTCGAAAGATGCACCTATTGGGATGTCATTTGTAACTTATGCAGGATTAGATGACCCAGTGATTGATATTGGTTTAACACCTAATCGCTCTGATTGTACAGGTGTTAGAGGAATTGCGCGTGATTTGGCTGCAACTGGAATTGGAAGATTAAAAAAATTATCTTTACCACAACTGTCTTCGTTTTTTGAAACATCAGTTCAAGTATCTTTGAATTATCCGCAGGACTTATCATTATGCTCAGGTTTTTCTTGGTGTGAGATTCGCAATGTACAAAATGGCAGGTCGCCGCAATGGATGCAACAGCGTTTGAATGCTATTGGTTTGCGATCAATAAATGCCTTGATTGATATAACAAATTATATCAGTTTTGATTTCGGTCGTCCCCTTCATGTTTTTGATGCGGATAAGCTTAAGGGGAAATTGAGCGTCCGTCTTGGTCGTGAGGGTGAACAATTTCAAGCATTAAATGGTAAAGTTTACAATTTAGGTCTTGAAAATTGTGTTATTGCGGATGAAGAGGGTGTTATTGCCATTGCCGGTATTATGGGTGGTGAAAGAACTGGTTGTGATGACAAAACACGTCGTGTCATTATTGAATCAGCGCTTTGGGATTCAAAGAATATTGCACGCACAGGTCGTTCATTAGGACTTATTAGTGATGCGCGTTACCGATTTGAACGGGGTGTTGACCCGGCTTTTATGGAATCGGGTCTTGAGATTGCTGCGGAATTAGTTTTGCGTTTTTGTGGTGGTGAAGCATCAACAACACAAGTCATTGGGTATAAAAAGCCAGAAATTAAAAAGATAGTTTTTCCATTTTCTGAAATTAAGCGTTTAACCAATTTAGAGATAGAACCAGAGCAAGCTTTTACTCTTTTGACACAACTTGGATTTGGCCTTGAAGGAAAAGGGGATGTGGTTACGGTTACAGTACCAACCTGGCGTCTTGATATTGTTGGTAAGGCTGATTTAGTAGAAGAAATCATGCGAATTTATGGATTAGATAAGATACAGCCTATACCGTTGGAAAGTTTAGCTGAAGTTAAGCAGAAAACGTTTACATTTTTGCAGATTTGTTCACATACTGCTCGTCGGATTTTAGCGTATCGAGGTATGATGGAAGCCATAACATGGTCATTTATTTCTGAAAATCAGGCATTAGCTTTTGGGGGCGGTCAGGCACAGCTTAAATTAGTGAATCCTATTGCTTCTGATATGTCTGTAATGCGTCCTTCTCTTTTACCTGGCTTACTTGTTGCTGCACAGCGAAATATTGATCGTGGTTTTTCAGATTTTGCTTTGTTTGAAGTTTCCAACATTTATGAAGGTGATACACCGGATAAGCAACGGAATGTTGCTAGTGGTATTCGTTGTGGTACGGAAAAGTTTGAAGGAGGTGGACGCTTTTGGACTGGAAATGCAAAGGCAGTGGATGTTTTTGATGCTAAAGCGGATGCATTTGCTGTTTTAGAAGCATGTGGTATGGATAGCAATAAAGTGCAAATTGAAATTGGAGCACCTCATTGGTATCACCCTGGTTGTTCGGGTGTTATCAAACTTGGACCAAAGGTTATTCTTGGTTTTTTTGGTATTTTTCATCCTACTACTCTGGAAAAGTTAGGTGTAAGTGGTCCTATATGCGGTTTTGAAATTTTCCTTGATCGAATTCCAGAGCCCAAAAAAAAGGTTACTAAAATTCATCCTTCTTTAAGTTTATCACCTTTTCAAAGGGTACGACGTGATTTCGCATTTGTTGTTGATAAAGAAGTTGCAGCCTCTCTTATTATTCGTGCTGTGAGTGGAGCGGATAAAAAACTTATTCATTCAGTACAGGTTTTTGATCTTTTTGAAGATCCAAGTCTTGGTCATGATAAAAAATCTGTTGCAATTGAAGTGACTATTCAGCCTATGGAACGGACTTTAACTGATGAAGATCTTGAAAGATTGACTTTAAAAATAATTGAGAATGTCGCGAAAACAACAGGCGCATATTTGCGTCATTAATTATTATATTGTGCAGACATAGTTTTGTTTTCTTGAATATGAAACAAATATTTCACTATTCTCTTTTTTAAAATAGCTAGAAAAGACATTATTTTTAAAATTATTGCAAAGTTAGAAATTAACTGTTATTTGTATATGATAATGCAAATCATTAGCAATAGAAAGAAAATCAATGCAACTGAAAGCTTTTTTTATCGCATGTTTTTGGGGTGTAATTCTTTTAACCCCCAGTACAGTTTTGAGCGCTGGTAAATTTAAAGCTGTTACAACTTTTACTATTATTGCCGATATGGCTCGTAATGTTGCAGGTGATGTTGCTGATGTTGAGTCAATTACCAAACCAGGTGCTGAAATTCATGAATATCAACCTACGCCACGCGATCTTATGCGAGCTCAAGGAGCTAACCTTATCTTATGGAATGGTTTAGAATTAGAACTTTGGTTTGAGAGATTTTTTCAAAATATCAAGGATGTTCCAAGTGTAGTTGTTTCAGAAGGTATTGCGACTATCAAAATTGGAGATGGGCCTTTTAGCGGTAAACCCAATCCTCATGCGTGGATGTCACCAATCTCTGCCTTGATTTATGTTGATAATATTCGTGATGCTTTTATAAAATATGATCCTAAGCATGCTGCTATTTATAATAAGAATGCTGAAGTTTATAAACAAAAAATTCGCTTGAGCATTGACCCAATTAAAGCTGAGTTGCAAACAATACCAGAAGATAAGCGTTGGCTTGTAACAAGTGAAGGTGCGTTTAGTTATTTGGCTCGTGATTTTGGTTTGAAAGAACTCTATTTATGGCCTATTAATGCTGATCAGCAAGGGACACCGCAGCAAATTAAGCGTGTCATTGACACAGTTCGGAAATATAATATTCCGGTTGTTTTTTCTGAAAGCACTGTTTCTGCTGCGCCTGCCAAACAGGTGGCAAGGGAAACAGGGGCTAAGTATGGGGGTGTTCTTTATGTTGATTCACTGAGTAGTAAGGATGGTGAGGTTCCTACTTATATTGATTTATTACGTGTTACGAGTGCACGTATTACTAAGGCTTTGTCAGATGAGGTAAGAAGCCGATGACTGAGTCTGGAATATCTGTCCAAGATGTATCTGTGACTTATCGTAACGGGCATACAGCTTTGCGAGAAGTGAGTTTTGAAAGTCCTATGGGTTCTATTTCTGCATTGATTGGGGTTAATGGATCAGGGAAGTCTACATTATTTAAAGCTATTATGGGATTTGTAAAACCTTCAAAGGGGAAGATTTGCATTTTAGGTTTGTCAGTTAAAAAGGCTTTGAAACAAAATCTTATTGCATATGTTCCCCAAAGTGAGGATATTGATTGGGACTTTCCTGTTCTCGTTGAAGATGTTGTTCTGATGGGACGATATGGTCATATGAATTTTTTTCGCTATGCTCGAAAACAAGATCATGAAGCTGTTCGTATTGCGTTAGAACGTGTCGATATGTTGCCATTTGCTAAACGTCAGATTGGTGAGCTGTCTGGTGGACAAAAGAAACGCGTTTTTTTGGCACGTGCTCTTGCGCAACAAGCAAAAGCGATTTTACTCGATGAACCCTTTACAGGAGTTGATATCAAAACAGAGGATAAAATTATCACTTTGTTACAAGATTTGCGTAAAGAAGGTGCTGTTATATTAGTCTCGACTCACAATTTAGATTCCGTTACTGAATTTTGTGATCGAACGATTTTAATCAAGGGAACGGTTGTCGCTTCTGGAATAACAGAAGTGGTTTTTACACAAAAAAATCTTGAAAAATTTTTTGGTGGTTCTCTGCGTCATCATTATGCTGGTTCCCAAAATGCACAAAAAAATGATATTGCCACAGATGATAAGTCTTTATTTCATGATTGCAATCAAAAGCTGGAGCATATTTTATGATTCCTTGGTTGCTTGAACCTTTTGCCTATCAATATATGATTAATGCAATGTGGGTTTCAGGGTTAGTTGGCTGTGTTTGTGCCTTTCTTTCTGCTTTTTTAATGTTAAAAGGTTGGTCATTGATTGGTGATGCGCTTTCCCATTCGATTGTTCCTGGAGTTGCTGGTGCTTATCTTTTGGGACTCCCTTTTTCATTTGGAGCTTTTTTTTCTGGTGGGCTTGCTGCTGCGGCAATGTTATTTTTAAATTATCGAACAAAGCTAAAAGAAGATACAATTATTGGTTTAATTTTTTCTTCCTTTTTTGCATTTGGATTGTTCCTGAAATCATTAAGACCAATGTCTGTTAATATTGATACAATTGTTCTTGGAAATGTTTTAGCAGTTAGTTCATCAGATATTATGCAGTTAGCTTGTATTGGGTTCTTTTCTCTTTTTA
Organism: Bartonella sp. 11B; assembly: GCF_002022625.1. Classification (NCBI taxonomy): domain Bacteria; kingdom Pseudomonadati; phylum Pseudomonadota; class Alphaproteobacteria; order Hyphomicrobiales; family Bartonellaceae; genus Bartonella; species Bartonella sp. 11B. The sequence goes on from NZ_CP019783.1 coordinate 351,857, forward strand.
TATTGTGTATGAAATGGAAAGACTTGTTGGTTTTTTTATTTGATGAGAGTCATGCGCGCGCTATTGGACTAAATGTTACGCTATTAAAAATTCTCTTTTTTACACTTCTTGCTGCTTGTACTGTTGCGGCTATGCAAACAGTAGGAGCTTTTTTAGTGATTTGTCTTGTAATTACACCGGGGGCAACGGCTTATTTTTTAAGTGATCGTTTTGTAAATCTTTTGATCATTGCAGTTATGATTGGAACCTTTACAAGTATCTTGGGTGTTTATATGAGTTATTTTTTGAATGCGCAAACTGGTGGTGTTGTTGTACTTTTTCAAACGTTTTTATTTATAGTCGCCTTTATTTTTGCTCCTAAACACGGTTACATTGCTGCACGCTTACGTGTGAGAGCAGCAAAAAGGTGTGGTGACATATGATTGATCAATTGCTACTTCCTTTTCAGTTCTCTTTTATGATTAAAGGGATGATGATTACCATTATTTTGGCTATTCCAATGGCTCTACTTTCTTGTTTCCTTATTTTAAAGGGATGGGCTCTTTTAGGAGATGCAATTTCTCACGCAGTCTTTCCTGGAGTAGTTGTTGGATATATGGCAACGCCATGGGCTATGACATTTTTGTCTTCTATGCCGTTTCTTTGGTTTCATGATGTACGTCCTGCTAATGTCACAATGACTTTGATTGCTTGTGGTGCTTTTTTAGCAGGTATGATTTGTGCCATTGTAACAGGTTTCTTAGGGAATAACAGTCGGATTAAACAGGACACTGTTATGGGCGTTGTGTTTTCATCCATGTTTGGTTTAGGGCTTGTTTTAACAACAGCAATATATAGCGATTTAGATTTAAATCATATTTTATTTGGTAATCTTTTAGGTGTTAATTGGCTTGATATTACGCAAACAACAATAATTTCTGTTATTGTTACGATGGTTTTAGGTATAAAATGGCGTGATTTTATGTTGTACGTTTTTGATTCAGTTCAAGGACGTGCAATAGGGTTATCAATATCGGTGCTTCATTATACTTTTTTAACAATGATTTCTCTGACAATTGTTTCTGCGTTGCAGGCAGTTGGAATTATTTTAGTTATTTCTTTATTAATTGCACCAGGTGCTATTGCTTATCTCCTTACTAAGCATTTTTTTTCTATGCTTTTAATTGCTGTATTTATTGCAGTGTGTTCCAGTTTTCTAGGAATTTATCTCAGCTTATTTATTGGTTCTGATTCTGCTGCTACAATTGTATTGATTTTAACAATTATTTTTATTGTTATTTTTATATCCACTTCCTTTCGTCAGAGTACAGTTCAAAAAATTTAAATGTAATGGAAATTACGCATAGCAGCTATGCATTTTTGTATGTTGTTTCTAGCATATGTTTTCACTAAATAAAGGAGAGCTAGGTCATTTTCCTCCTAATGTCTAGTGGATGAATGCAGTATTACTCCTCCCAACGCTGCATTCGTAATTACAAGGCTGCATTGATTTATCATGCAGCCTTTTTTTGGGAATTCTCTAAAAGAGTTAATTTTTATTGTTTGAAAACTTTAAAATTATTATCATATTGTATAGATTGTTCTTTGTTTTGGAAAACAATTATTCCTGAGAGTGCATTAGGTTAATGTATTATTTAGAGAGATGATGATCTATTAAATTTCGTAATAACAATATTTTGCATAATAGTATCTGAGTAAGAAAAAACAGCTATAAATAATGAAGAAAGATTTTAAGATATCTCGCCCTCTCCGTATTTGCTATTCTATATTAGGATGGGCAATGATTGTATTAGGTTTTATCGGTATCGTTTTACCTATTATGCCTACAGTACCCTTTTTATTAGTCGCTTCATGGTGTTTTGCTCGTTCATCGCCACGTTTTCATCATTGGTTGTGTAATCACAGAATTTTTGGTTCTCCTATTAAAAAATGGGAGGAAAAGAAAGCTATTCCGTCATCTATCAAGATTTTTGCAGTGATAAGTATGCTAGGGGGTTTTTTATCGTTTTTGGTGATAATCCATCCAGCTTTATGGCTTATTTTATTGGTTGCAGTTATTTTATTGATGATAGCTCTTTATATTATAACGCGTCCATCTTCTTAAATATGGTCGAAATGGAAAATTTTACTAAAAGAAGTATTTTTACTTTGATTTATTTTATAAAAGTTTAGCATTTATAAATACCGAAACGGTATTTCACTTTATAAGATTTTTCAAAATATTATAAGACTGCTGCATGCATTAAAGAGAATTGTTGTTCTTGGTATTAGGAAGCGCGATTGCAACGAGGCAAGATTGGATTATAATCTTATTTTATATTTAAAAAGGAATATTTTGTCGGTTAAATTTATTGTTCAGAAGTTATTTTTATACAAATTAATTAATGGTTAAATTTTTACAGGTTTAGCAGTGCGTTGTTCATTCCCAAAAAAATTTAAGTAACGCTGTATTTCTTGTGGATCACCAATAGCTTTTTCAGGATTATCTGAAAGTTTTACAGCTGGTCGGCCATTTGCATGGGTGACTTTACAGACAAGAGAGATGGCTTCAAGATTTGGAACATTTTTAGGTGCACAATTTTCAAAATCATTAGTGAGATTAGTTCCCCATCCAAAATACATACGGACTTTGCCATGAAAGTGGTGATAAGTTTTCTCAATGGTATCTATATCTAGAGCATCGGAAAAAATTAATAATTTTTCACGTGGGTTTTTTCCTTTTTCTTGCCACCATTTGATGATTCGCTCACCTCCTTCGATCGGGGGAGCGCTGTCGGGCCTGAAGCCTGTCCAGTCTGCTACCCATTCCGGAGCATTTCGTAAAAAAGCTTCTGTGCCAAAAGCATCAGGCAATACAATTAAAAGATTACCACCATAATAACGATTCCAATCTTGTAAGACTTTATAAGATGCTTTACGTAAATCATCGTCATTGTTGGTAAGAGCAGAAATAACCATTGGTAATTCATGGGCATTTGTACCAAGAGCTTCTACATCTGTATCCATGGCGAGAAGGACATTAGAAGTGCCTGTAAAAGAATTACCAATTCCTTCTTTTAAAGCTTCAACACACCAGCGTTGCCATAAAAAGGAGTGTCGACGTCTTGTACCAAAGTCAGATATTTTAATGTCAGGCAGTTTTTTAAGTCGTTCAATTTTGCTCCACATTTTTGTTTTGGCACGAGCATAAAGTACATCAAGTGCAAAAAGACCAAGATCTTTCATAGCAGCACGTGAACGTAATTCGCTAATGATAGCGAGAGCAGGAATTTCCCACATAGAACTGTAAGCCCATGGTCCATCAAAACGAAGAATATATTGACCATCTTTGCGGGTTAGTTCATATTCTGGAAGCTGAAATTTTTCAAGCCACTGTAGAAAATCTGGTTCAAAAATTCGTTTACGTCCATAAAATGTATTACCGGCAAGCCAGATCATTTCTTTCTTAGTAAAGCGCAAGCTAAGGGCATGATCAAGTTGAGCGCGCAATTCACTTTCATCAATATCATTGGCAAGACGAATTGTTTTTGTGCGGTTTATGAGAGAAAAAGTAGCATTAACATCTGGATACAATCCCCAGATCATCTGCACCATAAGAAGTTTATAAAAATCTGTATCAAGAAGAGAACGGATGATTGGATCAAGTTTCCACGTATGGTTATAGACACGTCTAGCAATATCTATACAATTCATGAATTTTGTTCTTTTTCGTGAAGTAAAATTTAAAACTGTTTTGCATCCTGCATCATTACAAGGAATGAGTAAACTATAACAATTTTAGAGCTTTGAGCAATATAAAAAGCTTTTTTATTTATGATTCTAGAGTATATACAATTTCATGGTTGCCTGTTTTTTTTAATTTTATGCCTTGATCGATTTTGTTGTATTCTTTTCCGTCAATACTGAGCATGTTTTTATTTGCTCGTCTAATTGTAATTTTATAAACAGCGCTGTGAAATTTCATTTTTGCTTCATATGCAGGCCAGAAGGAGGGTAAATGTGGGCGTAAAAATAATTTTCCAGCTTGCAGATGAAGTCCAAGAATCGTTTGTGTTGCTGCATGATAAAGCCATCCTGCTGAGCCTGTATACCATGTCCAGCCACCTTGTCCACAATGTGGTTCAACTGTGTAAATATCTGCGGCCATGACATAAGGCTCAACGCGATAGATTTCTGGATTTTGACCATGATTGATAGGATTTATTTTTGAAAACAGTGTGTAAGCTTTATTTTCTTCTCCTATTTCAGCAAGTGCTAAAATGCTCCAAATAGCACCATGAGTATATTGCCCACCATTTTCTCGAATGCCAGGAGGATAACCCTTAATATAACCTGGCTCGAGGGAACTTTTGTTGAAAGGTGGCCAGAAAAGACGTATGAGACCAGTTTTTTCATCATAGAGGTGATCAAGCAGGGATGCCATTGCTTGTTTTTGACGGCTAGAATCTGCCATTTTGGAAATTACAGCCCATGATTGAGCAAGAGCATCAATTTGGCACTCATCATTTATTTTAGATCCCAAAGGAGTTGCATCATCGAAATAACCACGTCGGTACCAAGCACCATCCCATCCTTTTTCTTCTAAGGCTTTAGTGAGACGTTTTAAATATGCACTCCAAGCTTGTACGCGGCTATGATCATTACGATTTTTAGCGAGAGGAATGAATGCTTGTAAAGCAGTACCTAGAAACCATCCCAGCCAGATACTTTCACCTTTGCCTTCAATACCCACTAAGTTCATACCATCATTCCAATCACCACCTAGAATAAGGGGTAAATTATTGGGGCCACAGCGCTTAATAGCGAGATCTAAGGCTAAAGCACAATGTTCATACAGTGTTGTAATGTTGGAGGATTGTATAGGCTGGAAATAAGCATCTTGTTGCCCTGTGGCTAGGGGAGGGCCTTCGATGAAAGGAACAGGGGTATCAAGAAATGCATCCTCACCAGTGGTGCGAACATATAGAGCTGTTCCGTAAGCAAGCCAAACGATATCATCAGAAATAAGTGTCCGGACGCCAGCATTCGTATCAGGAAGCCACCAATGTTGCACATCTCCTTCAGGAAATTGGTGTGCTGCTGCATTTAGTAAGTGCTCACGCGCTAATTGTGGTTTAAGCAATAATAAAGATAAACTGTCTTGCAGTTGGTCACGGAAACCGAATGCTCCACTGGCTTGATAAAAAGCTGAGCGCGCCATTAAGCGGCATGCATAAATTTGATAAGGCAGCCAATGATTGACCATAATATCAAAAGAGGGATCAGGAGTTTTTACTTGTAGTGGAGAAACAAAATCATTCCATTGTTGTTTTTGTTGTGCAAAGACAATTTGAAAATCATCTTTACGAGCTTGATCAAGCAGTTTTTTAGCTTGTTGTATGCTTTCAGTATTGCCAAGATAGAAGATGATTTCTTTTGTTTGTCCTGGTTGTAAATCGATATCATAGGCGAGGGCTGAACAAGGATCACAACCGGGTTCTACTATATTTGAAAGTGGTTCAGCTTTACGAATAGCTTGTGGGTGCTGAATTGTTCCTGTTGTACCGATAAATTCAGTACGATTAGTCGTAAAACTGGTTGGCATTTCGGATGCTGATAAAAAAGTAACCTGTTGAGATTTTTCAATGTGATAAGGATTCTGAATAAAATGTGCACCACGTTTAGAATCATAATGGGGAATAATAAAGGGCGCGTATTGTGTACGGATATTTCCTAAAACCCATTCGGCATAATTATAAAGGCGTAAGCTACGTGGTGTTTCTCCTTCATTTTTAATGATAAGACGAGAAAAACGAATTGGCTTTTCTCCATTAAGTGTATGGGTCAGTTCTAATGCAATGTCTGAATGTTTAGATTTAAAAGTTGAAAACCCAAAACCATGGCAAGCTTCATAAATGACTTTATTATCACATTCGACGGCAGAAACTGGAGAAAAGCATTTTAAAGATAGGCGATCGACAAGATAAAGCGCTTCCCCTGGACGATTGGTAACGGGATCATTACTCCAGGGCGTTAATTGATAGTCACGGCTATTATGAGCCCATGTGAAGAGTGATCCTTCGGCGGATACATGAAAGCCAAAACTATTGTTTGCAATTATGTTAATCCATGGATGTGGCGTTGTTTGACATCCATTCAGACGGACTACGTAATGGTTATGGTGATTAAAACCACCATAACCATTCCAGTAGCGCAAATCTTCACTCGGTACGGGGAAAGAAGAAGTGTTTTGTTGATCAATGAGAGCAATGGAAGAAAATAGGGTCTGTTTGATTTGTGGGGCTTTTTGTATTTTTTTATTAGATTTTTTGTAGTTTAATTTATTATTAGATTCTTGACTATGACTGCTAATAATTAAATCGGAATCAATATTTTCTATACGTTTCAATTGTTCAGATAAAGATCCATTCTGAGCATGCAGGATAATGCGAGCTGACGCGAGAAGTGTTTGAAAATTTTGTTCATTCATTTTATCGCGCTGGAGGGTAAAAATATGATGTTGTCCGTCCATTTCTTTTGTACGGTGACGGTAAGACTCACATGCCCATTCAATGGCGCGTTGTGTATTTTGTAGATAAGAAAATGTCTGTTCATTTAAAATGACTAGATCAACAATGAGACCTCGCATACGCCAATATTCATATGCTTTAAGCAGTTCACGAAGTACAGTGATATCTGTTTCATTATCAAGTCTGAGAAGGCAAATAGGATAGTCTCCTGAAATAGACATTGGCCATAAATCAGATTGTTTTCCAAGAGTTTTTGCTAATATTTCCGGAGGAAGACGCCACGTTCGATCAGGGTAAATAAGTGGCGTTATATATTTTTGGTAAGTAATAGCTTCTCTAGGATTGATATTTTTTTGATACAGTGAAACTTGTGAATGCATCCATGCTTTTGATAAAGCTTGCTGGAACATATCAGGTTGTCGATAGGATTCAATATAGTTTTGTAATGTTTCTTTTGAATCGGCAGCAAAAGTCCAAAAAATAAGTTCTGCTTTTTCATGTGCTGGAACTTTTATACGACAACGGATTGAGATAATCGGATCAAGAACACACCCTTGATTACCTTTGAAACGAGTCTTTTGGTCAAAGATAATTGGGTGATGAATAGATCGACCACGGCCAATAAAAATGCGACGATCGGTTTCTGCTTCTGCTTCTGGGATAATTCCTGATGGATCAGTAACAAAGTGAGCAACGTGAATATTAGGATCATGAGGAGAGCGTTTGCGTCTTTTAGCTAAAATTGTTCCACCTGAATCAAGAATTTCTGTTTCTATGAACATTCGCGAAAAAACAGGATGAGTAAAGTAATCTTTCATTGTTGCGAGTGCTAATTCACCATAAGAAGTTATTTCAATTATTCGGTCTTTGTTTGTTGTATTCATTAACTGTATACGTCGACCTTCACCGTCACCTTCAGAAGTAACAAGACATTCAAGTGTTGATTTCAGTCCATCAACTGTTTTTATATATTCAGCTTTTTCATCTGTAAAAATACTGACCACTTCTTCTTCAGCTATACGTGTTGGTTCACTAGTGACAGACCACCAGCGTTTATTATGCGTATCTTGGACAAAGAACAGAGTTCCTTGTTGATCTTCGGATGCATCAGGAATAAAACGCGTGATAGCATAGTTATGCCAACGGCTATAACCAGAACCATTTGCTGTTGTCATTATGGAATAACAACCATTAGATAGAAGCAAAGTTGCTCGAGGTTGAAGAAGAGGACTTGTAATAATGCGTGCAGGGATATCATCAAAACCTTTAGAGTTTTTATGTATAGAATTGTTGATTTTAGTATGAATAACAGGAATTTGTCGTGGGGCTCTTTCCTGTAATAAGAGTTGTACAGCTTTTATAATTGGATCACGATGAAAGCGATTGCGCATACGTCCTTCAAAAACAACATTATCAATGGCAAGAATTGACATGCCATGATGATGTGCATAATAGTTACGTACGATAGCGTATTTTTTTCCTTTTTGTACACGCGAAGGAGTAAAATCAATAGCATCGTAATAACCGTATGTTCCTAAAGCACCAAGATTACGCAGGTATTTTAGATTAGCGATAGATTGAGTTGGCATATATTGTGCGGCTAAAAGACTAGCATAAGGAGCAATAACAGCGTTGCGTGATAAGCCACGTTGAAGCCCTAGTCTTGGAACACCAAAATTGGAATATTGGTAATTCATTAAATGGTCACGGCTATTAAATGCAGCTTCTGAAATACCCCATGGCAATCCTCGTTTGCGCGCATATTGTATTTGATGGCGAATAATGAGGCGATTTGTTTGATCGAGTATGGACCCTAAGGGTTCATGCATAATGAGAGAAGGCATAAGATATTCAAACATGGATCCTGACCATGATAATAGAGCACTTTTCCAACCAATTGGGATAAGTAATCGGCCAAGACGAAACCAATGTTTAAATTTAATGTCGCCCTTAGCGATAGCAAAGAGGCTTGAGAGACGCGCTTCTGAAGCTAAAAGATCATAGCAGCTTTCATCAAGTTTATTTTCCTGTACGCGATAACCAATAGATAAAAGTTGACGTTCAGTCTGTTCTAAAAAATCAAATTTCATATCTAAAGCTATTTGTCGGGCTTTTTCAGATAAAGTATTTAATTCTTTGCATAATTCTTTAATATCATAGTTATTGGTAATATCATGGTTATAAGCTTCACAGTTTTCTACCAGGCATTTAGCCCAGGATAACATATGAGCAGATTCTTTTGTTTGGATTATTTTATCCAGTTCATTGATTAAATGTACAATGTTACGAGCAGTAATCGAAAGATGAGAGATATTCATAACAGTTGCTGATTTTGCTTTGAGTTCACTAACAGAGTGGTGAAAATGAGCAATATGCTCTTTGATCTGTTGAGGGAATGGATGAAGAAACTTAAGGTTATCAGGAATTTCTTTTAAGATTTCTTCAAGAATATTACTAATATCGAATAAGCCATCTAGATCGCTTTGTAAAAAAGCATCAGGTACTTCAGCCCATTCGTTTAAAGCGGAAGATAGCGTTATTAAATGGCCAGCAAGATTACCTGAATCAACTGTTGAAACATAAGTTGGTAGAAGAGGTTTAAGTGTATCTGTTTCATACCAATTATAAAGATGACCTCGAAATTTTTCCATTTTTTCGAGAGTATTTAATGTGCACTTAATTCGCGTAATGGTATCTTCAAAGCTAATCCAACCGAAATCACGTGCGGCAATAATAGAAAGTAGGTAAACGCCAATATTGGTAGGTGATGTGCGTCGTGCAACAAGAGGTTCAGGATCTTCTTGAAAATTATCAGGTGGCAAATAATTATTTTCTGCATCAACAAAGGTTGCATAATAAAGCCATGTCCGTCGTGCAATGCTCCGCAGTATTTTTTTATCTGCAGAAGATATATCAAGAACATCTTGAAATGTTATTGGTTTACTAACAATCCATGCAATCAGCGGTGAGAAAAACCATAAAAGCCCAAAAGGTAAAGCAATCAATATTGTTGAATTATGAAAGAAGAGAGGTAATCCTATAGCTATAATACCAATAAATACTGCTGGCCACATAGTGATGATATAGAAGCTTAAACTATTGGGAATGGCTTTCATTGTGGCTGAAGTTTTCCATTCAAGAAGATATTGTTTGGAAATCATCATGCGATAGAGTGCACGAATGATTGCATCAGTCATAAAATAAGCTGAGTGGGCTATAAATGTGATTTTAAGCAATATTTCTAAGACCATGGAGGAAATATTATTTAAAATTAATTGTAACTGTCCGCGTAAAGAATAATCGCTATTGGAGGAAATGAATGTACGAAGCAAACCTAAAATTGATGCAATAAAGGGGCTAAAAAGCAGAAATATTTGCCAAACAATTGCTATCTTTGACGGTAAAAAAGACCATCCTGCTGTTGCTGCAACAAGCCACATGAGTGGTGTAAGAGAACGGCGCAAATTATCCTGCATTTTCCAGCGCGTAGTGAGACTCACGCTATGGTGGTTTAAAAGATAAGGCAATAACTGCCAGTCACCACGGATCCAACGGTGATGACGAGCGACATCCACGTTATAGGCTGTTGGATAATCTTCAATGATTTCTACATCACTGACAAGTGCAGCACGTGCATAACTTCCTTCTAAAAGATCATGACTAAGAACAGTGTTTTCTTTGATTTTGTTCTTCAGTGCTTGTTCAAAGGCATCGATATTATAAAGACCTTTTCCGGTAAAAGTTCCTTCTCCCAAAAGATCTTGATAAATGTCAGATACACTAAAGACATAAGGATCAATTCCACGATTGGTAGAGAAAATCTGTTGCAAAATTGATGTTTCTTCTTCTGCTGTGAGAGGAGGTGTAATACGGGGTTGTAAAATGCTGTAGCCTTTTACAACCCTTCCATTTTTTTCAGAAAAAACGGGACAATTAAGTGGATGGTTGAGCTTACCAACGAGTTTAGTGACACTTTCAGGAGTTAGACGTGTATCTGAGTCTAAGGTCATAACAAAACGACAATCCATGGGAAGATGTGGATCTGGAGCATAAAAACTCGTATTTTTATTTCCTTGGAGTAAGAGATTAAGCTCATGAAGTTTTCCCCGTTTACGCTCCCATCCCATCCAGCATTTTTCATGAGCGTTATAAAGACGTCGACGGTGGAGAAGAAAAAATAAAGGAATGTTATTACGCTGATAGCGCTGGTTTAGTTGAGCAATACCCTTTTTTGCATAGTGCAATAGATCAAGGTCGTTTTGTGTTTCTTCAAATGGAGAATCTGCCCAGTCTGTGATGAGAGCAAAATGAATGGCTCCCTGGGGATTAGAAAGGTAGTGTACTTCAAGATTATTTATTTGTTCATCAATATCATGACGTGATGTGATTAAAGTGGGGACAACAACCATAGTGCGCGCATCTTCAGGAATACCTTCTTTATATTCATAACCAATGAGCCGTTTTGGTGAAACAAACCATGAAACAACAGTGTTAAAAAAAGCAAAAGTAGCATCCATAGTAGGAAAAAGTGCTAGTGCAGTGAAAAGGAGTGTCATTAATGGTGTGAGACCAGATGTTCGTAATGAAATATAGATCGTGGACAAAAGAACCAGCATTAAAAGAGAAACAGGGATGGCAATAATTCCTATTTTTAAACGATGATAAGTTTGAATCCATTTTGTTAGAAATGATGGATTATATTGACAGGCTTCTTCAAAAATAGGGCGTCCGTCATCAACCAGGTACCACCCAACAGAGAAATTATTCTTACAGGCAACATCTTGAGAACAAGTTTTTGCCATTTCTACAGCTTTACATGCAATTTCTAACTCACTAAGAGGGGAGCGATGGGCGATTTTTTCGATGACTTGTCGATACGCATTACGTGAATGAGAATCAATTTCAGAAAAATCACTATTTTTACGCAGGATAAAGTCTACACAACTTACTGTTTCAAACCATGCCGTCCAATCAATATCATCCATAGTTTTGAGAGTACGAATAATATTGCCCATGGTGATACCATCTGTTGTTTGACGAGTATATTCATCAGCTGTTATCATTTCTGGACTACTGCCATGAAGATGCAACTGTTTTTCAAGCCAGGTTAACGCTATTGTTGCATCAAAAGATGCACCTCGCAGACGGTAAAATAAATGAGCTGAAAAAATCGAATGAGAGGTTAGTGTTTCATAAAGGGTGAGAATATTTAATTGAGTTTCATTTTTTGTAAGGGCGATTTTATCGGCTGCTTGATTAGCAAGAAAGCGCATATAGCGTGCTTGTTCAATACGCAATGAAAGACGGCGGACATTTTCAATTAAGATTATACGAACAACAAAAGGAAGAGCCCATAATTCACTAATTTTTAGAGTACAAATTTTTTGAAAACCATTAACCATTGCTGTTAGCGTTTCTTGTGAAAATCTGCTATCTGTATGGGCAACATAAAGCCAAGCTAAAACAAAAATACGTGGAATTTCTTTTTTTTGTTCATAAAAGGGGAGTTGCTTGATGAACGATTTAGAAAAATTGCAGCGTAATTCCTGTATAGTTTTGTCAATGGTGTAATGATTATCAATAAGCCACTGGGCGGATGGTGCAATTGTTTCGTTATTTCGTGCAGCAACGTCATTGATGTGAAAGACATGGAGAATAAGTTTAGAATTTTCAATTAATCGTTTGCGAAAATTACTTTCTTCTTCTTTATATTCAGGAAGAAAGATTTTTTGGTCAGAGGCTATAGTGTAGCCTAACTTATAAAGCTCTTCTTCTGATTTGTTAGTTGAACGGATAGGCAAACTAATTTCATCGAGAGAGTGAATTTTTGTCTTTTGGGAAGAAAACCACTTCATGCGATGTAATTTGGGGACCATAATATTCTATTACTATTCGATGATGTGTTATTTATTCAATAGACTATTGGTATTTTCTCTCAATAAGTGAACACTTCATTTTTTAAGCTTTGAATTTTCTTGTCAAAAATTAAGGGATTAAAAGAGATTCTCTAATGAAGAATAAAAGGCCACTATATAATTAGTGGCCTTTTATTTCATGATTAATCTTGTTCTTGCTTTTTTAAAGCTGCGCCGAGAATCTCACCAAGAGAAGCTCCTGAATCTGTAGAGCCATACTGAGCTACAGCTTCTTTTTCTTCTGCGATTTCTAAGGCTTTGATTGAGACTGAAAGCTTACGGTTTTTTTTGTCAAATGCAGTGATTTGAGCGTCAACTTTTTGTCCAATAGCAAAACGCTCAGGACGTTGCTCATCACGATCTCGTGCCAAATCAGTACGGCGGATGGTGACTTCAAGATCGTGTTCAATAAGCTTCACATCAACACCATTTTCATTAATGTCTATTACTTCACATGTAACAGTGGCACCTTTCCGTAATTCTCCAGACGCTGCTGCTTCTCTCATTTTGTCACTGGATAGTTGTTTAATTCCTAAAGAAATACGTTCTTTTTCAACATCAACATCAAGAACAACAGCTTGAACAGTATCACCTTTATTGTAAATATCAATAACTTGTTCACCAGGACGATTCCAATCAAGATCAGAAAGATGAACCATACCATCGACATCACCTTCAAGACCAATGAAAAGACCAAATTCTGTTTTGTTTTTAATTTCGCCTGTAATTTGTGAATTCACTGGGTATTTATTCGCAAAAGCTACCCAAGGATTTTCAGATGTTTGCTTTAAACCAAGCGAAATACGGCGTTTAGAAGAATCAATTTCAAGAATAACAACTTCTACTTCTTGTGATATAGAAAGGAGTTTTCCAGGATGTATATTCTTTTTTGTCCAACTCATTTCAGAGACATGGATTAATCCTTCGATTCCTGGTTCGATTTCAACAAAACCACCATAATCAGTGATGTTTGTAACAGCACCAGTAATTTTTTTACCGACTGGATATTTAGTGTTAATATTATCCCATGGATCGTTTTCAAGTTGTTTCATTCCAAGCGAAATACGATGCGTGTCTTGATTGATACGAATGATCTGAACTTTAATAGTTTGGCCAATTGTTAAAACTTCAGATGGATGGTTGATACGCCGCCATGCCATATCTGTAACATGCAAAAGTCCATCAATACCACCGAGATCAACAAAGGCTCCATAATCTGTTATATTTTTGACAATACCTTCAACAATTTGGTTTTCTTCAAGATTTTGAACAATTTCTGAGCGCTGTTCAGCACGACTTTCTTCTAAGACAGCGCGACGTGAGACAACAATATTACCACGACGACGATCCATTTTTAAAATTTCAAAAAGTTGTGCATTATGCATTAAAGGTGCAACATCACGAATAGGTCGAATATCGACTTGACTACGAGGCAAGAAAGCAACAGCACCGTCGAGATCGACCGTAAAACCGCCTTTAACTTGACTAAAGATAATGCCTTCTACGCGTGTCCCAGCATTGAATTTTTCTTCAAGACGAATCCAGCTTTCTTCACGACGTGCTTTTTCACGCGATAAGACAATTTCACCTAGCGCATTTTCAATACGTTCAATGTAAACTTCAACTTCATCACCGATTTGTAAAGAACCATCTTTACTTTTGCTACCAAATTCCTTAAGTGGAATACGTCCTTCTACTTTAAGACCAGCATCAATAATGGCCATATCTTTTTCGATTGCAATGATGCGGCCTTTAACAACAGATCCTTCATTAAGGTCATTCGTTTGAAATGATTCCATTAAAAGGGTTTCAAAATCTGCTGTTGTGGGATTGTATTGTGACATGAGAACTCCTGATACATACCTTATGTTGCAAAAGGTATAAGCGCTAGGTTAGTGTTAATATGAGGTAACTCCACACCTTCTCCCTTTTCGTAAAAGAAAGATAAGCGCTAGGCTGGAAATCACCTTGATGATTTTATTTAACGGCATGCTTTTTTATAAGAGGATCAATAAAGGCGCAAGCAGTTTTCAATACTTCTTTTATACTCAATTCTGATGTGTCAAGCAAGTAGGCATTCTTAGCTGGTTTTAGAGGATGATATTTTCGAGTCATATCACGTTTGTCACGTCGTTCAAGATTGGCCAAAATTTCATGATAGTTTGCTTTTCCTCCTTTTTTTAGAATTTCTTGGTATCGACGTTTTGCACGTATTTGAGCATTCGCTAGGATATAAAATTTTATATCTGCGTGAGGACAGACAACAGTACCGATATCACGGCCATCAAGTACGCTTCCCGGTAATTTTTGGGCAAAATCACGTTGTTTGGAAACAAGAATTTCACGCACAGCTGGTATAGTTGCTACTTGTGATGCGGCTTCGCTAATATCAAGAGAACCGAGAAGAATTGGATCTAAAGTGTTAAAATCAAGCTCTTTAGCATATGCAACAGCATTTATGTGATCATCTAGGGGTAAATTTCGTTTTAAAAGCGAATAGCCAACACTGCGGTAAGTGAGACCAGTATCCAAATGGTGAAGATGATAATAGGCAGCAATTTGTTTTGCTAAAGTTCCTTTTCCAGATGCTGAAAGGCCATCAATTGCAATAATAAAAGGTTTCAATAGATTCGACCTCCAAGTTGATGCATTAAAGGAATAAATTCTGGACAATTGGTAATAATCATCTGTTTATCATCAATCATAACAGGTTTTTCTGAGACGAGTCCAAAAATAAGAAAACACATTGCAATTTGATGATCAAAATGTGTAGTAACGCGCCCACCTCCTAAATCTTTGGTAGAATTTTTCCCATGGATAATAAGAAAATCTTTACCATTTTCACAATGAATATGATTGATTTTTAATCCTTCAGCAAGGGTAGAAAGTCGATCTGATATTTTACAAAATAACCCTTCAATTCCTGAGATAATTGTTTTCCCTTTCGCAAAGGCTGCTGCTATTGCTAAAGCAGGATATTCATCAATTATTAATGAGGCTCGTTCTTTTGGTACAGTTACACCTTTTAACTCTGATGATTTAACGCGTATATCGACAATATTTTCTATACCTGTTTTGCGTTGGTTCAAGAGTTCAATTTTAGCACCCATTTCCCATAATGTTTGGATGAATTCCATTTTCTCGTCGTTGACGAGAACATTTTTAAGTGTGATATCAGAATTTTCTACAAGAAGAGCTGCAATAATTGGAAAAGCTGCTAGGGATAGGTCACCTGGAACATTAATGATTTGTCCAATAAGATGCGGCTGACCCTTAAGAGAAGTGAAACGTGTGCCTGTTTTATCTATTTTTATATCAATTTCAGCACCAAATGCTTGTAGCATTTTTTCTGTATGATCTTGTGTAAGAGTTTGCTCAATAATGGTTGTAGTACCGGCGGTATTAAGACCGGCAAGAAGGATTGCTGATTTTACTGGGGCGGAAGCCATAGGTATAGGGTACCGAATCGGGTTAGCCATTTTGGGACCGTAAAGCGTTAAAGGCAAGTGGTTACCAAGAGTTGGCTCAGTTTCAACTCCCATTAAACGCAATGGATTAAGGATATGCTCCATTGGATATCTAGAGAGTGAGGCACTGCCGAGAAAAGTCGTTTTCATATGGTAAGAGCTAACCAGTCCCATGATCAGGTGAGCACTTGTTCCAGAATTGCCAAAATTTAAAGGTGTTTGTGCTTGTAGTAAACAACCATTACCGGTTCCATGAATAATCCAAAGGTTATTTTTTTTGTAACATTGTGCTCCCATAGCTTGCATGATGGTAGCTATACGCAAAACACTATCATTTTCGAGAAGCCCATGAATATGTGATTCTCCATGCGCCAATCCTCCTAATATAAGTGCTTTATGGGAGATTGATTTATCTCCTGGCATTTTGATTATGCCAGAAAGATTTGTTGATTTTTTAGCAGTTGCTGGTATTGCTTTATACATCGAATCTTTATTTAGTAAGATATAAATTTTAAAAAATTAGATGCCCTTTATCATATGTTTTGATAAGCGTCATGAGAAAATCCGTGTGGAACTATGTATTTGTCTTTGACAAGTGCATTGTTTTTTGTTTAAGCACCATGGAATTCGTTTTAATGCAATTTAACTAACCAAAGAGGCACGGTCTATGGCAAAGCCAGAACTTGGAACCAAACGTGTTGACCCGGAAACGGGAAAGAAATTTTATGATCTTAATCGTGATCCTATCGTGTCGCCTTATACAGGGCTTTCTTATCCGCGTTCTTATTTTGAGGTTGCAGCGGCTGAAGTAAGTAATGAAGAAGAGGTTGATACTGAAGAACTTGATACGGCACTTGAGAAGTCTGCCTTTATGTTGCTTGAAGAAGATGTCGATGTGTCTAAAGATGATGAGATCCCTGATTTGGATGATGACGATGTAGATCTTGTTGATGATGATACATTTTTGTCTCATGACGAAGGTGATGAAGATGATGATGTAACTGATATCCTTGGCAATGGTGTTTCTAACGATGATGATGTTTAAAAAAGCAAGAAGAGATTATGTTCTATTTATTGGTATAGATTTTTCTTGATCTTCAGTTTGTCTCGTTCTAAGAACTTTGCGGAGAGTGTTTATTGTTTTTTGTGGGGCTATAGCTCAGCTGGGAGAGCGCTTGCATGGCATGCAAGAGGTCAGCGGTTCGATCCCGCTTAGCTCCACCAAAAAGATCAAATATTTTTCTTAGTACATAGATATTCAAAAATAAAGTTTGTCTATTCATCGAAAAATGAGATGTGTAATCGTATTTTCTTTGTTGTCTCTAGTAAAATTCATTTCATTATTGTTTAAACTCAAAAAGCTTTATAAAAATATCATGAAGTTTTTCCGTTATTTATAACGGTGAGATATAGTGATAATAAGCTAAAAGCTCCTTCATAAAGGATATATTTACAATTTTATATTTGAAATTGATAGAGAAAGAGTATTGGCATTTTTCATGAAAATGCTTTGTTTATTGTAAATTATAGTTGTTGAGAGAACTTCATAAAATGGTCGAAAATTTTATGATTTCAATACCTAAAAACTCTGAATATTATTATAAATAAAATAATCAAACAGTATTGTCGCTTGTATTTTTTATAATATGAGTACTTATGCTATGAGCATGGAAAATAATTTTAAGTTATTTTTTGAATTTTTAATACAAATTAAAGATATTGTCATGCAATTTACTTTCTGTATAAAAAACTTTTAGGAATATAGCAGTTTATTATTGTAGAATCTTTTTTAAACTTTTTATTAAAAATCATTGTTTTTCAAGTTGTTTGAGACGGTAGAGTTCTTCTAAAGCAGCTTTAGGGGATAATTCATCGGGATTGATATTTTTTAAAGCATCTTTAATCGCGCAACATTGATCATTTTTTTCATTTGTTAAAGATGTCGCTTTGAGAGAAAATAGCGGTAAGTTATCAATTAATTTATCACCTTTTCCGGACATTTCACCTTGTTCTAATTGATGCAGAACATCTGTTGCACGAGAAATAACTGTTGCAGGTAATCCAGCTAGCTTTGCCACTTGCACACCATAAGAGCGATCAGCAGTGCCTTTAGTGACTTCATGGAGAAAAATAACATCACTATTCCAATTTTTAACTTTCATTGTTACATTATGAAGGCGATTAAGTTTTTTTGTTAACGCCGTCATTTCATGAAAATGTGTAGCGAGAATAGCACGACAACGGTTTATTTCATGGAGATGTTCAACTGTTGCCCAAGCAATTGAAAGACCATCAAAAGTTGACGTTCCTCGTCCAATTTCATCGAGAATGACAAGAGAATGGTTACTGGCATGGTTGAGAATAGTTGCTGTTTCAACCATTTCCATCATAAAGGTTGAGCGTCCTCGAGCAAGATCATCAGAAGCACCAACACGACTAAATAAACGATCAACAATGCCAATATGAGCTGAAGTGGCTGGTACAAACGATCCCATTTGTGCCATGATAGCAATGAGAGCGTTTTGTCGTAAAAAAGTTGATTTTCCTCCCATATTAGGGCCTGTTAACAACCAAATGTCTGCATCTAAGTGTTTGTTTTGTGCCGAAAGATCGCAGTTATTGGCAACGAATGGTTCCGCAGCTTGTTTTCGTAATGCTTGTTCTACAACGGGATGACGTCCAGCGGTAATATGAAAGGTTAATGAATGATCAACTTTGGGACGACAATATCCTTGTTCTTCAGCTAAGTGGGCTAAAGCAACAGATACATCTAAAATAGCTAGAGCTTCAGAAGCTTGACGAATGAAATCAATCTGTTGGGTAATTTCATCAACAAGTTTATCAAAAATTTCCAATTCAAGCGTTAAAACATGATTTGCAGCATGAGCAATACGACTTTCGAGTTCGGCGAGTTCTGTTGTAGTGAAGCGCATGGCATTCGCCATTGTCTGTCGGTGGATAAAACGAGCTTTTGCTTGTGGAGTATTTGTGAGAGCCGATGCTTGTAAGTTCGTTACTTCAATAAAGTAACCTAAAATATTATTATGTTTAATTTTGAGTGTTTTAATATCTGTTTCTTTAGCATACTGCGCCTGGAGTTTAGCAATAACACAACGTGATTCATCTCGCAAATTACGCATTTCATCTAATTCTTGGTGATAATGAGGACGAATAAAGCCACCGTCCCGCTTGAAAAGAGGGAGATCGTCAGCCAGTGCTTGTTCTAGCTGAAAATGCAAAGCGGCAGGTAAGTGCGAGAATACCTCTCGTACATCATTGATTTCTTGAGGAAGTAACTCATTATTAAGAATCTGATTAATTTCATTGATGATTTCAAAACCGCGCTGAATTGTTCCCATATCACGCGGACCTCCTCGACCAAGCGCTAAACGTGATACTGCGCGTGGCATATCTGGTCCTCCTTTTAAAATAAGCTTAATAGCTTCTGCAAGAGAAGGATTGCGTAGAAAAAAATCTATTGAATCAAGGCGTTTATCAATAGCTACTGGAGTTGTTAGGGGAGAAATTAAGCGATCGACAAGAAGGCGTGAACCACCTCCTGTGACGGTGCGATCAATCGCTTTTAGGAGACTCCCATCGCGTTGACCGGATGTAGTCCGAATGAGCTCAAGACTAAATCTTGTTGCTGCATCAATGAAAAGAGTTGTGCTTTCATTTTGACGCTCAGGTCGCATGAGAGGGGGACGATGTGTGATTTGTGTTTTTTCGATATAGCGAATAGCAGCAGCGATGGCTGAAAGTTCTGGGTGAGAATAATCTGCAATGCCTTTAAGGGTTGAGAGTTTGAAGTAAAGACAAATATCTCGTTCAGCAGTGGTGGTCTCAAAAAGATTTTCTGGTTGAGGAGAGATAATATTACCGAGAACATTGAAAAGAGCTTTTTGAGATTTATCATGGAAAAATGAATCAGCGACAATCACCTCTTGTGGGTCTACACGCATAATATCTGTTAAGAGATTTTCATGACGGCTTTCTGTAACTCGAAATATACCAGTAGAAATATCAATCCAGGAAAGAGCATATTCTTCTTTACTACGGGTTGTTGTGCGAGCAAGTGTCATGAGGTAATTTGCCCGTGCTGGATCAAGAAGTTTTTCTTCTGTTATTGTTCCGGGTGTTATAAGACGGACTACATCGCGCTGAACAACTGATTTTGAACCACGCTTTTTTGCTTCTGCAGGATCCTCTATTTGTTCGCACACGGCAACGCGATAACCACAAGCAATAAGTTTTTGTAAATAATCATCTGCAGAGTGAACAGGAACACCACACATTGGAATATCTTGACCTAAATGTTTACCGCGTGTTGTGAGTGTAATCCCTAAGGCTTGAGCAGCTTCAATCGCATCATTAAAAAATAATTCATAAAAATCACCCATACGATAAAAAAGAAGAGAGTCGCTATTAACAGCTTTGATTTCTATATACTGCTCCATCATAGGGGTAAGGCGCTCTTGATGAGTATTGGATGGAATCGTAGGGCGTTGGAGTGAATCATTTTTATGTTCAGTCTCTTTTTCCATTTTAGTACGATTATTCCTTTTAATGTAGGTTTTATTATCCTTTTTTATTTACTTCGAGGTATATCTTTATTACCTCTAAATAAAGCGTATGATAAGATGCTTTCATAAAGTGAGCATAATTATTTTTGGCATATGAATCAAATTTTTAAATTTAATCATTATATTTGTTGTTAATCAGAGTTTATGCTGTTTTTTAAGAAAGTAAGTGAAATGAAAAAAAATGAACAGGATCAAACAACATATAAAAAATTTTATAGTGTAGATGAGCAAGAAGCCCTTGATTTTCATAGGGGCGATCGTCCTGGTAAGCTTGAAATTGTTGCAACAAAACCTATGGCAACACAGCATGATCTAGCACTTGCTTATTCGCCTGGTGTTTCTGTTCCAGTTAAAGCAATTGCTGAAGATCCGTTAATGGCTTATGATTATACGGCAAAAGGGAATCTTGTTGCTGTTATATCAAATGGGACAGCTATTTTGGGTTTAGGTAATTTAGGTGCCTTGGCATCTAAGCCAGTAATGGAAGGAAAAGCAGTTCTTTTTAAACGCTTTTCAGATATAGATTCAATTGATTTAGAAATTGATACGAGTGATCCGGAAAGCTTTATTAATTTAGTACGGTATTTGGAACCATCTTTTGGTGGTATTAATCTTGAAGATATTAAAGCACCTGATTGTTTTATTATTGAGAGCCGTTTACGCGAACTTATGAATATTCCTGTTTTTCATGATGATCAACACGGTACAGCAATTATTGTGGCTGCTGGTGTAATTAATGCTTTGCATTTAACAGGGCGTACTATGCAAAATACACGATTAGTCTGTAATGGCGCAGGTTCTGCAGGAATTGCTTGTATTGAACTCATTAAAGCAATGGGTTTTCGATCTGAAAATATTTTGTTGTGTGATACAAAAGGTGTTGTCTATGAAGGGCGTGAAGAGGGGATGAATCAGTGGAAAGCTGCTCATGCCATTAAAACAGATAAACGCACGCTTTCTGAAGCGATGGAAGGTGCCGATATGTTTTTTGGGGTTTCAGCGAAAGGTGCACTAACTGCTGAGATGGTAAAATCAATGGCGCCACAACCAATTATTTTTGCTATGGCTAATCCTGATCCAGAAATTACACCTGAAGAAGTAGCAGAAGTACGTGATGATGCTATTATAGCAACAGGGCGATCAGATTATCCCAATCAAATTAATAATGTTCTTTGTTTTCCGTATATATTTCGTGGTGCTCTTGATGTTCGTGCAACGGTTATTAATGAAAGCATGAAAATTGCTGCAGCGAAAGCTATTGCAAAATTAGCTCATGAGGAAGTTCCTGATGGTGTTGTAGAAGCTTATCACGGAAACCGTCTGAAATTTGGGTCCAATTATATTATTCCAGTTCCATTTGATCCACGTTTACTGACAGTTGTTTCAATCGCGGTGGCAAAAGCAGCAATGGAAAGCGGTGTTGCTAGAAAGCATATTCATGATTTAAAAGCGTATGAACGTGATTTGAATGCTCGACGTGATCCCATTGCATCCACGATGCGTGGTGTTTATGATTATGTTTGTCAAGCACCAAAGAAAATTGTTTTTGCAGAAGGGGAAGAAGAATCGGTCATGCGAGCGGCCGTATCTTACGTTCACCAAAAATTAGGAAAAGCAATTTTAATTGGTCGTGAAAAACAAATTAAAGATACTGCTGCTGTCGCAGGAATTGATCTTGAGCGTGAAGGAATTTCTATTCTGAATGCAAAGCTATCTTGTCGTACAGATGCTTATGCTCAATATCTGTATAAAAAGATGCAGCGTCAAGGTTGGCTGTTGCGTGATTGTCATCGTTTTATCAATAATGATCGTAATTATTTTTCTGCTTGTATGTTAGCTTTGGGTGATGCTGATGCAATGATTACAGGAGTAACACGCAATTATGAAACGGCCTTGGTAGATATACGACGAGTGATTAATGAAAAACCACAGGAACGATTAATTGGTATTTCAGTAGCTATTTGTCGCGGACGCACTGTGTTTATTGCTGATACAGCTGTTTATGAGCATCCTAATGCTGAGGAACTTGCTGATATTGCTGAACAAACAGCTTTTTTTGTGCGTGAATTTGGATATCAACCACGGGTAGCATTTTTAGCATTTTCTACTTTTGGTCATATAAAGGGTCAAGTTACGCAAGATATTCAGAGAGCTGTTGATATTTTACATGAACGTAAAGTTGACTTTGAATTTGATGGAGAAATGAGTGCTGAGGTAGCTCTTAATTCGAAATTGATGCAACAATATCCTTTTATGGGATTAAAAGAACCGGCTAATATTTTAGTAATGCCTGGATATCATTCATCTTCAATTTCGAGCAAAATGTTACAAGAACTTGGTGAAGCAACCATTATTAGCCCTATCTTAATTGGATTGGAGAAATCTGTACAAATTGTATCGTTTAGTGGACGCGATACAGATATCGTTAATATTGCAACTTTGGCTGCTTATCATGCAGAAAAAATTGCTCAAAAAAATAAAAGCCTTTGATATTTCAAGGGCTTTTATAATGAAAGAAATAAAAATAAATTTTATGTAATGTTACAAGCTAATTTTTAAGAGGGTTGCGTTTGATTATTTTTTTGTTCTTCGGCAACTCGTTTTTGGAACATCGTTGCAAAATCAATCGGATCAATCCACAAGGGAGGAAAACCACCATTTTGTGTAGCATCAGATATAATTTGCCGAGCAAAAGGAAATAAAAGACGTGGACATTCAATAAAAACAAGCGGCATTACATGCTCTTGTGGAATATTTTTAATGTGGAAAATACCGCCATAAATCAGCTCTATGTGAAATAGTATTTCGGTATCATCTTTAGTTTTAACTGAAAGGGATAGTACAACATCATAATTATCATCACCAATTGGATTGGCGTTGACATTAATGTTAACATCAATTTGTGGCGCTTTTTCCCGTGGGCGTAATGAACGAGGTGCGTGCGGATTTTCAAATGAAAAATCTTTTAAATATTGGGTCAAAACAGCAAATACTGGTTCTCCACTATTATTATGTATTTCACCTTCGGCCATACTACAAACCTTTCATTATAATACACATATTGCTATTGTAAATTTAAAAGAAGTTACCATGACTTGCAAAGGGTTGCAAGAAATGCTCTCTTTATCTTTAATTATTTTTTGTATTTTGGTTATTATCGTTATTTTTGTGCCAGGGAGATTTTTCGGTCTTATAGCTCTGATAATCTTCCGGGTTAAGTTCAATTATTTTTTCAGATTTGTTTTGTGCGTTAGAATTTGTTTTATTAATAAGGGATAAAAAAAGATTCCAGATAAAAACACGAATTGGTTTTATAAGGAGTAATATTCCACAAATATCGCTTATAAAACCTGGAAGAGTAAGCAAAACGGCACCAAGAATAATAAGTGCATCATTAGCTATGTAATGTTCTAGTGCCTGTCCTTGAAGGAGTTTACTTTGTATATTTTTTATAAGACCTATACCTTTCATACGCAATAAAATAATTCCACTCATCATTGTTAAAAGAATTAAGCTCAAAGTCGCTAGAATTCCAATTTCATTTCCAACAATAATAAAGCCAGAGATTTCAAAAAAGAGAGCGCTGAGAACTATAATTAAAAAAAATCGAGACTTTATATGATAAAATTTTTTCAAATGAAGATATCCTTCTCAAGTTTTTTGTTAAGAAAATTATATTATTATTTTCTCAATTTAAATTGGGGAGTCATAAACATTATTTAAATAATAGATTTACTTATTTTACATGTTTATTGATCAATGATATTGACTGCAATGATAATCATTTAACGCTGGGAGATTGACAACACTCATGGAATTTGACATCGTACTAATAATAGCTCTTATTATAGTAGTTGTAGTTTTTGTGCAACTACGGAATGTACTAGGAAAACGGATTGGTTTTGAAAAGCCTCCCTTTGATTCTTATTCAGGGTATACTAAAAAGCCAGTTGAAGTAGAAAAGAACGATAAGATTGTTTCTTTACCCGACCAATCTTCTTCACAAAAGAGCGATTTTAGCGAAATTGATGCCATTGCATCAGAAGGAAGCAAATTAAACAGTGGTTTGCGTTCTATTCGTCAGTTTGATCCTTCTTTTTCTCCTCAATTTTTTGTGAATGGTGTTCAAATTGTCTACGAAATAATTATGACAGCCTTTGCGCAAGGTGATCGCAATCAGCTTAAAGAACATCTTTCATCGGATGTTTTTGAAAGTTTTTGTGAGGCTATTGAACTACGCGAAAAAAATAATGAAAGAATTCAATTTACTTTTGTGGGGATTAGTAAGATTGAATTTATTGCAGCAGAAATGCAAAAAGAAGAAGCGTTTTTAACAGTACGTATTGTTAGTGAAATTATTTCTGCAACTTATAATGAACAAGAAGAATGCATAGAAGGGAATCCTGAAGCTATTATAGAAATTAGAGATATCTGGACTTTCGTTCGCAATATTACATCTAAAAATCCAAATTGGAAGCTTTTTGCAACGGAAGATGAAAATTAAAATTATTATTGGTTTATAGAAGATTTTTCATAAAATTACACGCGATTAAAGAGTTTAATGACTAAGGATGAAAGAAAAAAATCCACTGGTTTCTCAAGACTATTTTTATGGGAGCAGGTTTGTCGTACAACAGTCCCACTTTTTCAAGAAAGTCAACAGAAGCAGAAGCCAACGATAGTTAAAGAGCAAAAGAAAAAAATAATTAAAGCAAAGAAAATGCAGTGTTTTGATCATACTGTGCATCGTAAAATTGCAAAAGGTCTCTGTCGTATAGAAGCGCGTATTGACCTTCATGGTTTGATACAAGATGAAGCGTATCGTTGTTTAAAAGAATTCTTACAATCATCTCATCGTTGGGGATTACGTTATGTTCTAGTGATAACAGGAAAGGGTCATTCACACGGAAGCAATGGCGTTTTGTGCCAATTTGTCCCTTATTGGTTATCAACACCTGTTTTTCAATATTATGTCTAGGCTTTTGGACAAGCAGCTCATAAACATGGAGGCAGTGGCACTCTTTATATTCAGTTACGTCGTTTTCTGCAAAGAGAAAAAATGTAAACCTATTTAGCGCATGTATGGATGAGTATTGTATCCTAAGTGTTTTAAGCGTCGTCTATCCGAAGTAATACGTAGTCTGCACTCTAGATAAGTGATTTTTTTGAATATAGAATGCATAGGCTTTAAGTCGTTATCTCGTAGTGCACTAATACAAGCATTTAGCATTTCATCTTCTGTTATCTTTGAAAAATCGAGTGTATAACCTGCATTTTGGGCAAGTCTTTGAAAGAAAAAACGTTGTGTGTATCCATTTCCTTTTTTAAAAGGACATATATAGTTGAGAAAGGAAAACATTTCTGCTGTTTCAATGGCAAATTTTTCGTGTGACAAACCTCGCAAATTGTTTTTTTCAACGAGCATTTTGTCAAATTCTTTAAAACCTGTCTGAATTTCTTCACCAATTGCAAAAAAAGTATTCGAAATTACTTTTTTAACTTTTGGTTGGCAGGCGATTGTTCCATCGAGAAACATAAATGGAACGTCACGAGTATGTCCAGCCCACTCAAACGTTTTTCGATACAAACACATATGAATATGTTTTAAATAAGAGGAATCAAATTGTTTTGGCAGAGGCTCGTAGTATAGATTAACGATTGCTTGTATTACATTATGTATACATATCATCTCAAATGTTTCATAGCGTTTTACCCTATATTTATTCTTTAGCGTGAAACTATTTTGATAATTATAGTTATGGAACGATACTGAAATGTCTTCTTTCATTTGTTGCAATTGCTTTCAAATTACTAGCACTAAATTACCTTTAAGAAGATTAAACTTCTCTCATTAATAACCTTCTCCTTAAATTTTTAACAGGTAACTACATTTACATTTTAAAATTTTTATCATTTCATTTTACAGTATAATATTCATGAAAAATTCCACAAAAAAGTTTTTAAATTTTGTAATAAATAAAAAATAAATTTAGAATCTTAAATCTCCGCATCAATAAAATATTCCAAATTTCAAAAAGACAATATGAAAAATATATCAATTAATAATTATGCGCAATAAAATTTATAATAAGTTTGTGGTTTTTAGCATAAGATTTTTAAATAGAAAAAAATTTGTCTGTTACAGAAATAATTATTTTATGCTTTATATTTGAAAAAGTTCTTCTGGTTTGAAATAGTAAACCGTTGAACAAAATTCACAGGTAACAGAAGTTTGTTGATTTTCTATTGTTTGAGCACGTTCTTCAACAGAAAAGCTTTCTAATATTTCTTTAATTTTTTTTCGTGAGCAAGAACACCGATTTGTTATAGGAAAGGTTTGAAAAACTTTTACACTTCGTTCGTGAAAAAGGCGGAAAAGTAATCGTTTAATACCAACTTGGGGATCTGTAAGTTCTTCACTGTCAATGGTTGCAGTGAGCGCTTTTACTTCCTGCCATTGGTTTTCGAGTTGGATACAGTTTTTTGTTTCGTCTAATTTTGTATTTGTTTGGCATGGTGTATGATAAGGAGAAGCTTTGGGCAAGAGTTGAGTTAAAAGCCCTGCTGCTCTCCAGCTTTTTTGTATTTTGTCCTGTTTATTATGGTTAATTAAGGTAGAAACTGCTAAACGGAGATCAGTAGGTATTTGTTCTGATTGGTTAAAATAAGTACGAGCAGCTTCTTGAAAATTTGAACCATCTAAGGCGACGATTCCTTGATAGCGTTGTGTATAGGAGCTTTGGTCAATAGTGAAAGCCAAAGTCCCTTTTCCAAGAAGCATTTCTGAAGATGTTTTACCATTCGCTATAGCCTGGTTTAATTTTTCTTTATCAAAACGAGCGTAACCACGTAAATTTGAG
The DNA here is from genome assembly GCF_002022625.1 of Bartonella sp. 11B. Taxonomy (NCBI): domain Bacteria; kingdom Pseudomonadati; phylum Pseudomonadota; class Alphaproteobacteria; order Hyphomicrobiales; family Bartonellaceae; genus Bartonella; species Bartonella sp. 11B. The sequence goes on from NZ_CP019783.1 coordinate 379,191, forward strand.
GGAGGAACAAAATCACATACTAACATATTGACTGGTCCTTCAGAATGAGTTTGTAAAATAAATTTTCCTTCAAATTTCAATGATGTTCCAAGTAAAACAGTTGTAACTAAAGCTTCTGCTAGAAGATAAGAAACAGGATCAGGATATTGATGTTTGGTGAGAATGGAATTTAAGCTTTCTCCAAGTTGTACACCGCGTCCACGAATATCTAGTTCTTCGACTTGAAAGGGAATAACGGTATCATCTTCATTCTGATAAAAATTATTTAAATAGATTTGATCTTTAGATTTTTTGTCTTCGTTGTTCATATTTTTGCTTTTTAAAGTTTATTTCATAAATTATTGGGTTGAAAAAACGCATCTTGTAAACACCAGGAAAGGATTGCTTTTTGAGCATGCAGGCGATTTTCAGCTTCATCAAAAACAACAGAATGTGGTCCGTCGATTACAGCGTCTACAACTTCTTCACCACGATGAGCAGGGAGGCAGTGCATGAAAAGAGCATCAGGTTTGGCACATGCCATTAAAGCTTCATTGACTTGATAAGGTTGAAAAATGGAATAATTTTGGGCACGAAACTCTTGTCCCATAGAAACCCATGTGTCGGTAATAATACAATCAACGTTCTCAGCAGCTTTTTGAGGATTATGAGTGAGCATAATATGTGCTCCTCGTTCGCGTGCCCAGTTTATATATTTTTCTTGGGGTTCACTTCCTTGCGGTGTAGCGATATGCAGATGAAAATTGAAAAGAGCTGTTGCTTCGATTAAAGAATGAAGAACATTGTTGCCGTCTCCCATCCAAGCAAATGTTTTGCCAGCAATAGTGCCACGGTGTTCTTCATAGGTAAGGATATCTGCTAAAATTTGGCAAGGATGTGTGTCATCTGTAAGAGCGTTAATGACAGGAATTTGCGCATATTGCGCTAATTCAAGCATCCGATGATGTGCTGTGGTTCGTATTATTATGGCTTCTACAAAGCGTGATAGTACACGTGCTGTATCGGCAATTGTTTCACTATGACCAAGCTGCATTTCAGATCCCGTTAACATGATTGTTTCTCCACCAAGCTGACGCATGCCAAGATCAAAAGAAACTCGGGTTCGTGTAGAAGGCTTTTCAAAAATCATTGCTAGTGTTTTACCAGAAAAAGGTTTTAAATTTTCTCCTGATTTAAAGGCAGCTTTGAGGATTTTTGCATAATCGATAAGAGCACGTGCTCTTTGTGGAGTTAAAATAGATATATCGGTAAAGTGGTGAAGGGTATGTGTCATAATATTATATTTGTCTTTTTTTATTTGTTTGCGAAAGATAAGCAATAGCTTTTTCAATCCGATGCAAACCTTCATATATTTCTTCTTCATTGATTATGAGAGGAGGCAAAAAGCGAACAATATTATGACCAGCTCCAACACTGAGAATATGTTCATTATCGAGTGCAGTGATAACTTCATTTTGAGGAATGATACATTGCATACCCATCATAAGGCCTGTACCTTGAATTGTACAGATAATATCAGGATAAGTGTTTAAAATGTTTAAAAGTCCCTGTTTTAGCTTATTACCCATATGTTGTACATGATTAAGAAAACCCGGTTCTAAGAGTGTATCAAGAACACTCTTGCTTACAGCTATGCCAAGGAGATTGCCTCCAAAGGTTGTACCATGGGTTCCTGGTGTCATGGCTTTTGCTGCTTTTTCTGTTGCAAGACAAGCTCCTAACGGAAAACCACCACCCAGCCCCTTAGCAAGAGTGAGGATATCTGGTACGATATCATACCATTCATATGCAAAAAGTTTTCCTGTACGTCCGATTCCGGTTTGAACTTCATCTAAAATTAATAATAATTGATTGTCATTGCATAGTTTACGTAGCATTTTTAAAGTTTCATAAGGAGTTGTTCGCAATCCACCTTCTCCTTGAATCGGTTCAATAAGGATAGCTGCAGTATTTTTATTGATAGCATGACGTAAAGCTTTTTCATCATCAAAGGGTACTTGAATAAAACCACAGACTTTTGGGCCAAAACCTTCAAGATATTTTTTTTGTCCACTAGCAGCAATCGTTGCAAGTGTACGACCATGAAATGCACCTTCAAAAGTAATGATTTCGAATCGTTGTGGTTGATCCAATGTATAATGATAGCGACGAGCAGTTTTGAATGCACATTCTAATGCTTCAGCACCAGAATTGCAGAAAAAAACTTTATCAGCAAAACTGTTAGCACAAAGACGTGCAGCAAGTGATTCTTGTTCAGGCGATTCAAAAAGATTAGAAACATGCCAAAGTTTTTCAGCTTGTGTTTTAAGGGCATCAATAAGCTTTGGGTGTGTATGTCCTAAAACATTGACAGCAATGCCAGATGTGAAATCAAGATACTTTTCTCCTTTATCAGAGATAAGCCATACGCCATTTCCTTGTGTAAAATGCAAGTGACGTCGAGCAAAAGTATTATAAAGTGATTGTGTATAGATGGTATTCATCGTTATACTCTTGATTGTTTAAATGCTGTAATACAACATTTGAAAACTATGATCTATTTGTTTACGCATTAATATAGTCTACTTCATTATAATGAACTATCGTGCTAATTGATAAAAAATCAATTAAGGTTTCGAAAAGGTATCTTTGTTATGAAAAAGTTAGAGTTAAAATTTTTTCTACGATTTGTTTGTAAGTTGGGGAAAACATTTTAAAAGAACGTTATTAAAATATAATAACTCTTGTCATAGAGTTAGTGCATATTATAGTTTGGGGAAATAAACAAAATTGGATTTCTATTTGTAAATTCCGCGATTGGTTAGATTAAAAGGTCTTTTATTGAGCTGTTCGAATATAATTAATATATTCGAAGATGCAGTTGAAAGCCTTTCGGTGAGATAATTGGAATGGGGTTCTAGTATGGGTTGGACATGTGAGCGCGTTGAACTTCTTAAGAAGCTTTGGAGTGAAGGTTTGAGTGCAAGTCAAATTGCAGTTCAGTTGGGTGGGGTCAGCAGAAATGCTGTGATTGGTAAGGTACACCGGCTGAAATTACCAGGGCGCGGTAAAACAACACAAGTAGTATCACGTGCACAAAAAGTATTAACAGGTGTTAATTCATCAACGTCGCGGATACGTCGTACAACGTCATCGATGTTACAAGACAATTGCTCTTCTGACGATTCTAAAGCTGCAAATTTAAGACAAGGGCTTGTCATGGAGAGTGTAACAGAAGAAAACATACCTGAAAAATCAAATGTAGTTGTACCTATGTCACGTAATCTTAATCTTTTACAATTGAATGAAAACACGTGTAGATGGCCTGTTGGAGATCCTCTATCATCAAACTTTCATTTCTGTGGCGCTGATTCTAGCGAAAGTAGTCCTTATTGTGATTTTCACGCTAAAATAGCATTTCAACCAGTATCAGAAAGACGGCGAATAAGAATATGAGATGAGTAAATAGCCAAAATCTTGCTTTATAATTTAGGTTATATCAATTATTTTGTTATGAAAACAGCTATTCTTTAATACTAAGTTTAAAAAAGAAAATATGTTAAAGATACAATCCTAGTTATAGGAGATATTTGCTTTTATGAAATTGAGACAGTAGTTAAAATTTTCACCCAATTTCATATGTTATAGGTTTACTACGGGAACATTGCCTTAATATGGATGTGGAATGAGCTTTTTGTGGTTATATAGCTTCTTTCATCTTTGGTAATTCATGTATACCCTAGTTAATAGCTGTAAGATATGAAGCATTAAAACCAATTAATTACAAACTATTGTCAAAATTGGTTAAAAAACGTCGGGTATTATTTTAGTCATTATAATGAATTGAGATAAGAGCAAAACACTGATTTTTTGCGATTTCTTTAAGAATTGAATGTTCTACATGACAAAGTAGGCACCAAGACATCCAAAAAATTAATCAATGTTATGTATCCTTTAACGTGTACGAAATTTAAAGAGTCTTTACTATTCACAAAGGAAGTTGGATTTGAGGAGCGATTTTTCCAACTAATATACTTAAGTAAAAAAAATGTCATAGAATTTTTGCTTTCTATAAAGTTAAAGAAGAATACAACTGCAAAAAAAATGGATACAAAGATTTCTAATAAGACAGGCAAAGGTTTGCTTTAGTTAGTTCTGAGAGGGATGGTTTTCATTGTATTGTTTTTCCCAAATTGTTTCTTGTATTTGAAGTTGTTTCAGAATTTTTTTTTGGCGCATACTTTTATAAAGGATATATCCAATAAAACAAAATAGAACACTTGCAGAGAGGATATAACTTAAAGCAACAATTTGCTGATGGTTTAGGGTTCCAAGGAAAAGATCAATTCGTTGGACAAAATTTCCAAAAGCTTCATTTTGAGTGTTATTTAATTGGAGCATGATGAAGAGTCCTGATGTTGAAAATGATGAGTTGCTTTAATTTGAAGTGTTTTAATATAGCGATGGGTAATTTCATTTTGCATAGCTATTAGATGCAAGACAATAAACATGAAGATAAAACAAAACATCATTGTTATGAGAGGCCATAACATGGCACGATCAATGGTTGTACCTTCTACCCGTAAAAGTGATGCTGGTTGATGAAGTGTATTCCACCAGTTGACAGAGAATTTGATAATAGGAATATTAACTAATCCAACTAATGTTAAAATTGCTGTAGCGTATGCAGCTTTGATTTGGTTATCAAAAGAATAAGCAAGAGTAATAATGGCAAGGTAGATAAAAAACAAAATTAAAACCGATGTCAATCTAGCGTCCCATACCCACCATGTTCCCCACGTAGAACGTCCCCAAAGTGCTCCTGTTATAAGTGCTAAAGCTGTAAAGATAGTTCCGATGGATGCGCCACATTTTAGTGCTATGTCAGCGAGACGATAGTTCCAGATCAGGCTTCCTAATGCAGCAGCACTCATTATAATGTAACAAAAGGTAGACAACCAGGCAAATGGAACATGAATATACATAATTTTAACAGTAACACCCTGTTGATAATCATCAGGGGAATATATAACCAAAACAAGACCTAAGATAAGAAGAAATAATGTTATACTAGTTAACCAAGGTAAAGCCGCACTACTTATTTCCATGAAGTGGGTTGGATTTGCGAGGGAAATTTTCGTTTTTTTTCGCGATAATTTATTCATAAATTTATAATAGGCAGATTTTTGCTTGGGAGCAATTATCTTTTGTTATTCTGATAGGTATTTGAGTGTTATAGCTGTTACAAAAGAACTAAAAAGACCAAAAAAGAGTGAAAAAGCAGACAGAAAAGCGAGAGCAGGAAGGAAAAAAACTTTTGATGTTATTGGAGCTATGGCAGCTGTAACACCAAAAATTAAGATTGGAATTGTCCATGGTAAAATAATAATAAAAATGAGCATTGTGTTATGCGATAATGATGTTGCTAAAGCTGCTCCAATTGCACCAATGAAAATGAAAGCAGGTGTTCCACATAAAAGGGTTAGAATTGTTGTAAAGGTTATTAGAGTATCTAAATGAAGCATAAATGCTGCGATAGGGGTGATAAAGATGAGGGGGAGCATGGTTCCTGCCCAATGTGCAAGACATTTGATGAAAACAATCAATGTTAAGTTTTTTCTTTGACCAAAAAGAATAAGTTGATCGAGATTTCCATCATCGCAGTCGGTTTGAAAAAGTTTATTAAGATTGAGTAGCCCTGCAAGAAGAGCACTTAGCCATAATATGCCTGGACCTATTCGTGAGAGAGTATTTGAATCTGTTCCCAGGGTAAAGGGAGTTATGATAATGATCGCTATAAAAAATAAAGGTCCTGTTAATAAAGAAGTTTGTGATAATAAAATTAATTTAAGGTCGCGCCAAAATAGTGCTTTCATTTTATTTTTTTCCTAAGGGGATAAAAATGCTCTAAGGCAATGATGTGGTGTTCTTTTAGACCAAGAGAAGTATGAGTTGCTGCAATAATCATTCCTCCTTGATTGAGATGACGTTGAAATAATATTGCAAAGATCGTTTGAGCATGGCGATCAAGTCCGGATATTGGTTCGTCTAGAATCCAAATAGGGCGATAAGAGAGGAGTAAGCGAGCAATAGCTACACATCTTTTTTGTCCAGTTGATAGAATATTAAAAGGTAAATGTGCGAGATCAGAAAGACCAATCTCTGCAAGAGCATCATGGGGATGGTAGAAGTGTTGTCCATAAAATTCAGCCCAAAATTTTAGATTATCAATAACAGATAAGCAGGATTTCATGGCATTTTGAGTGCTGAGATAGTGACATGCAAGTGCCAGAGGGTATATTTTCCCCTTGTCTTCTAACTTTAAATCGCCTTCAGTAGCTTTAAAAAGGCCGACAATGATTCGCAATAATGTAGATTTTCCAACACCATTTGGGCCTGTGATTGTCATCAGTTGTTGTGTGGATAAACAAAAAGAAAGACCTTGAAATAAAGTTTTTTCATTTCTATGTGCCGTTAGATTTTTACCCGATAACATCATAATAATAACCCGTTATTCTATTATTTGTTAATTTTTATTGCATAATAAAGTAAAAAACACGTTTTTTATGAAATTGTATCTAGAATAGTTCTAGAAATAGTTCTATAAGGCACGTATTACGCCAGTAGTCGGTTTGGGACAGGTTTGTGGTCTGAATTTACCGATAAAAGAGCGGGGAATGAATAGCGGACATGATAACCCGCATTCAAACTGCAATCTTGACCTGCAGTTTGTGTTGTTCGTTCTGAGGAATGGGGTGATTTGTAGTACTTAAGGGTGAACAGTTATGTCTCAAATTGATAGTTTTAATTGTCGCAGAATTTTAAGTGTTGATGGTAAAGAGTATATTTATTACAGCTTGATTGAAGCAGAAAAGAATGGGCTTGAAGGAATTTCCCATTTACCATTTTCGATGAAAGTTCTTCTTGAAAATTTGTTGCGGTTTGAAGATGGTCGCGTAGTCAAGAAAGAAGATATCCTGAATGTCGTTCAGTGGTTAAATGATAAAGGGCATTCTGGTGTGGAAATTGCTTATCGCCCTGCACGTGTTCTCATGCAAGATTTTACAGGTGTTCCTGCTGTTGTTGATCTTTCTGCTATGCGAGACGCTATGGACAAGCTTGGAGGGGATGCTGAAAAAATCAATCCACTTATTCCTGTAGATCTTGTCATTGATCACTCAATTATTGTTGATGATTTTGGTAATTCAGGGGCATTTAAGACAAATGTCGGATATGAATATGAACGCAATAGTGAGCGCTATCGTTTTTTGAAGTGGGGACAGCAAGCATTTAAAAATTTTCGTGTTGTTCCTCCTGGCACAGGGATTTGCCATCAGGTAAATCTAGAATACTTAGCACAATGTGTGTGGACAAAAGCTGATAGTAGTTGTCAGACAGTTTATCCTGATACATGTGTAGGAACTGATTCCCATACAACCATGGTTAATGGTCTGGGTGTTTTGGGTTGGGGTGTTGGTGGTATTGAAGCAGAAGCAGCAATGTTAGGGCAGCCGGTTTCAATGTTGCTACCTGAAGTGATTGGTTTTCGTTTAACTGGTAAACTTAAAGAAGGCGTAACAGCGACTGATTTAGTCCTTCTAATTACGCAAATGTTACGCAAAAAAGGTGTTGTCGGTAAATTTGTTGAATTTTTTGGTCCTGGACTAAAATATATGACACTTTCTGATCGTGCTACGATTGCAAATATGGCACCAGAATATGGTGCAACTTGCGGTTTCTTTCCAATCGATAAAGAAACAATCCGTTATCTTAATATGACAGGGCGTGATGAAAGTCGCATTGCTTTGGCGGAGGCTTATTCTAAGGCGCAAGGAATGTGGCATGATGAGAAGGTTGGAGATCCTGTCTTTAGTGATACAATTGAATTGGATATGGGAGATGTTGTATCTTCTATGGCTGGTCCCAAGCGTCCAGAAGGGCGTATTTCCTTAGAAAATGTTGGGCAAGGTTTTGAGCAAGCACTGGTTGATGATTATAAGAAAATCAGTAAGCAAAATGATCGTTATAAGGTTGAAAATAAAGATTATGACATTGGTCATGGAGATGTCGTTATTGCTGCCATTACCTCTTGTACGAATACATCAAATCCAAGCGTTCTTATTGCCGCTGGTCTTTTAGCGCGTAATGCTGTAGCGAAAGGTCTCAGGAGTAAACCATGGGTTAAAACTTCTCTTGCACCGGGATCGCAGGTGGTTGAAGCTTATCTTCTTGATTCAGGTCTTCAAAAAGATTTAGACGTTTTAGGATTTAATCTAGTAGGATTTGGGTGTACGACATGTATTGGGAATTCTGGTCCTTTGTCACCAGCTATTTCTAAAGTCATTAACGATAATGGTTTAATTACTGCAGCAGTTCTTTCAGGTAATCGTAATTTTGAAGGACGTGTATCACCTGATGTGCAAGCAAATTATTTAGCTTCACCTCCATTGGTTGTTGCGCATGCGCTAGTAGGAACAGTGCGTAAAGATTTAACGAAGGAGCCTCTTGGTATAGGTTTAGATGGTCAACCTGTTTACTTAAAAGATATTTGGCCGACTTCTGAGGAAATACAGGAGTTTATTGAACAAAATGTTACTCGTAAGATTTTTATAGAGAAATATAGAGATGTATTTAAGGGAGATGAAAATTGGCAGAAAGTTCAGGTTCCAGCTGGTGTTACCTACTCTTGGGATGATCAGTCAACTTATGTGCGGAATCCTCCTTACTTCGATAACATGCTTAAAATTCCTGGTACATTAGCAGATATTAAAAATGCGAGGATTTTGGGTTTATTCGGTGATAAGATTACGACTGATCATATTTCTCCTGCCGGTTCTATTAAGATTGATTCGCCTGCAGGAAAATATTTGATTGATCATGGTGTTAAAGTAGCTGATTTTAATCAGTATGGAACACGTCGTGGAAATCATGAAGTTATGATGCGTGGGACCTTTGCAAATATCCGAATTCGTAATTTTATTCTTGGAGAAAATGGTCGTGAAGGGGGCTATACAGTTCATTATCCGTCAAAACAAGAAGGATCTATTTACGATGTAGCAATGACATATAAACAAGAAGGAGTTCCCCTTGTTGTTTTTGCTGGTATTGAATATGGTAATGGATCGTCTCGAGATTGGGCAGCTAAAGGCGCTTATCTTCTTGGTGTAAAAGCAGTAATTGCTCAATCTTTTGAGCGTATTCATCGATCTAATCTTGTTGGGATGGGAATTGTTCCTTTTGTCTTTGAAGCAGGTACAAGTTGGCAATCGTTAGGATTAAAGGGTAGTGAGAAAGTAACAATTGAAGGAATCAATGATTTGCAACCTCGTCAGAAGATAACAGCTACAATAACTTTTATTGATGGCACAGAGAAGAAAGTGCGATTATTATGTCGTATTGATACTGAAGACGAATTAGATTATTTACGTCATGGTGGTATTTTGCAATATGTTTTACGTAATTTGGCAGTTTAAACAATGTAAGCAATAGAAACTCAATTTACTTGTTATTGGAAATATATATTTATAAAGTAGTTGATTGAGGAAATGCTTCGCTAATTTTATACTTATTTAAAAAATTAATTGACGTTAGCTTGAATGTTAAGTTATAAGTTTATAGGTAATGAATAGCTGTGTAGTTTGGAATTGTTTGTCTCAGTATCAACAGAGTTTAAACTGTTTGTACTGATCAGTTAAGAGAGATATGTTTATGGCAAATACACCTTCAGCTAAAAAGGCTGTCCGTAAGATCGAAATGCGTACGCAGTTCAACAAGGCTCGTCGTTCGCGTGTTCGCACTTTTATTCGTAAATTGGATGATGCTTTAGCTTGTGGTGATAAAGCATTGGCGGAGGTGGCATTTAAAAATTTTGAGCCTGAAATTATGCGTGCGGTTTCTAAAGGGGTTTTTCATAAAAATACTGCAGCCCGAAAAGTTTCGCGTTTGGCTAAACGTTTAAAAGCTCTTAAAGCTTAATTTTACTATATTTATATAATTAAACTTCGCTCATTAACCAGCATCTAAATCGGTGCTGGTTTTTTAATTCATTTTTCTCAGGAAAGTGATTTATTGATTACTTTCAAATAAGTATTGTTGTTTTTTATATTTAGATAGTTATCCACAAGTGTTGTGGATTTCTATAGAGTCGTTTTTTGTCAAGCTTTTTTTATTTTTATTTTTAATACATGAAATCTTTAATTATCGGTAAACTTTACAAAAAAAAAGTTATTTGAATCAATAGTCTTTCTTATTTTCTTTTTGCAAATACAAATTTATAGTCGTTTTTTATGATCTTTTGATTTCATTTTAGCCTCTTGCATTTTACCTGTGCTGTTTTGTATGTTCTTTATGAAAATTGAAAATACGCAAGGTTTACGTCAGGTAAGTGTTCTATATCATATTTTATAGAGAATGCTTTATCTTATGCTCTGTTTGTGGATGCATGTTAAGCAGTTTTTAGCGGTGTTTTTTAACTTTCATTATTGATTGTTTTCAGTTTCGGAAAGCGTATCGTATCATACAATTAAACAAGATAAATCTTATTGATCATCTTTGTTAGTAGGGTTGTACTAAGACTATCCTAAGGGGAGGATGAATAATCTTATTTGGGGAAGGGTGTGTCTCTGCTTTCGCCAGACAGATTTTAGCTGTTTGGTAGGGCGGGATTATAGTTTTTTTTGGGATAAAAAATGGTGAATAAATTGAATTCTAAAGCTAGTTCCTTTAAAAAGGTTGCAGTGGATATCCTATCGACAGAGAAAATGATAAATGAAATGATGAAGATAAAAGGGCCAGTTAGTGTTAAGTCCTCTTTAGGACCTCTAGTTTTTTCAGAGGAAGAGGGCGCTGCTGCTTTTGCACGTGTAATGGCGCAGTTAAAAGCCCAAATTGGTGTTGAGGCTTATACGAGTTGGTTTGGCCGTTTGAAACTTGCTGAGTATAATCGTAATCTTGTAAAACTTTCTGTTCCTACAGCGTTTTTACGTTCGTGGATCAATAATCATTATAGCACTCTTTTAACTACTTTATGGCAGCAGGAGAATTCAGCGATTCTTCGCGTTGAAGTTATTATCCGAAGTATGGAACGTGTTTCAAAAGGTTTTTTATGTGGATCTAATAAAAGCTCGATTGTGATTGAGCCTGAAGAGCAACCTGTTTCTTCTTTAGTTGAAAGTTATGCCGAGCAATCAGTTAAAAGTAATCAAGAGGGTGTTTTTGGTTCTCCACTTGATTCTCGCTATACTTTTGAGAATTTTATTGAAGGTACTTCGAATCGTGTTGCTTTGGCTGCAGCGCGCTCGATTGCAGAAGGACATAAAAGTTCTTTACGCTTTAATCCCCTTTTTATTTATGCGTCTGTTGGTTTAGGAAAGACACATTTGCTTCAGGCTATTGCAGCAGCTGCGCTTAAACGTTTGACACCTGCGCGGGTTATTTATTTGACTGCTGAATATTTTATGTGGCGTTTTGCTGTGGCCATTCGTGATAATGATGCTCTTTCATTCAAAGAGCAATTGCGTGACATTGATCTTTTAATTATCGATGATATGCAATTTTTACAAGGGAAATCAATTCAACGCGAATTTTGCCATTTGCTGAATATGTTACTCGATAGTGCCAAACAAGTTATTGTGGCTGCTGATCGTCCACCAGCAGAATTAGAATCGCTTGATCTTCGTGTGCGCTCTCGTCTTCAAGGAGGTGTGGCTCTTGAAATTGAAACGCCAGATTATGAGATGCGTTTGGCAATGTTGCGCCAACGATTAAAAGTTGCACAACAAGATGATAATATGATTACAATTTCTGATGAGATTTTGGAATATATTGCTAAAACGGTTTTAGGATCAGGTCGTGATATTGAGGGAGCTTTTAACCAGTTGTTATTTCGTCAATCTTTTGAAGTTGATTTATCTTTAGAGCGAATTGATGAATTATTAGGTCATTTGACACGTTCAGGTGAATCGAAACGTATTCGAATAGAGGAAATTCAACGTACTGTTGCACGTCATTATAATGTTTCTAGGCAGGATTTATTGTCTAATCGTCGAACACGTACAATTGTGAAGCCACGGCAAGTTGCGATGTATTTGGCAAAAGTTTTAACACCTCGTTCATTACCTGAAATTGGACGCCGTTTTGGGGGGCGTGATCATACGACTGTTTTACATGCTGTACGTAAAATTGAAGATTTAGTTTGTGATGATCAAACTTTAGCTAAAGAGCTTGAGTTACTTAAGCGATTAATAGGAGAACATGCCGCATAGTATTATAATCTTTTTCTGATTATTAATAAGATCAGAGGAGATTGATAAAAATAATAATTTTGGTTTGTATTAAATTTGTATTAAAATCTTGCTATTTTAAAAGAAGTTTATTAAAATTTGAGCATATGGCAATTGTAAGTCAATTGATTGCTTTTGGTTTATCGGATTCCTATAGTTATTTTGGATAATAAGTTATAAACAGGGATTTTTATGCGCGTTACAATTGGTCGCAGTCAGCTGCTCAAATCTCTTAGTCGTGTTCACCGTATTGTGGAGCGTCGTAATACTATTCCTATTTTATCAAATGTATTGATAGATACAAGTGATGGAAGGATGCAATTAAAAGCAACAGATCTCGATCTAGAAATCATAGAAACTTCTTCAGTCAATCTTGAACAAGCCGGGGCAATAACTGTTCCAGCACATTTGCTTTATGATATTGTTCGCAAACTTCCTGATGATAGTGATGTTATTTTAGACGTTAATGAAAATCAGGCAAGTACTATGTCTATTACATCTGGTTGTACTAATTTTCAGTTGCAGTGTCTTCCTAAGGTAGATTTTCCGGAATCACTTCCAGGTCAGTTTAGTTGTCGCTTCTCTTTGTTAGCATCAAGATTGAAATATTTACTTGATTGTACGCAGTTTGCTATGTCTACTGAAGAGACACGTTACTACCTGAATGGTATTTATTTTCATGTCATTTATGATGATATTTTGAAGTTGCGTTTGGTTTCTACTGATGGTCATCGTTTAGCACAGGTTGATATAGAAGCACCTTCGGGAGCTGATGGCATGCCAGGTGTTATCATTCCTCGTAAAACTGTGGGAGAGTTGCAAAAACTTCTTGGGGAAGAAGCCGATAACGATGTGTGTATAGAGCTTTCAGATACAAAGATTCGTTTTTCTGTTGGGTCTGTGATTTTAACATCAAAGCTAATTGATGGAGTATTTCCAGAATATCAACGTGTTATTCCATTAGGAAATGATAAAAAGTTGATTATCAATCGGCAAGATTTTTCTGCTGCAGTTGATCGTGTCTCAACAATTTCAAGCGATCGTGGGCGTGCAGTAAAATTGACGATTGAAAAAGGGATTGTAAAACTTGTAGTGAACAATCCTGATTCAGGGAGTGCAAAAGATCAATTGGTTGCGGATTATGTATTTGATCCCCTTGAGATAGGTTTCAATTCAAGATATCTATTGGATATTGCAGCACAACTTTCAAGTGATGAAATGATTTGTATGTTTGCTGATTCTGCGGCGCCAACATTGATTCGTGGAAATGGTGATACAAATGCGCTTTATGTGCTGATGCCTGTTCGTGTTTAAGGATAATGCGTTTTGCGAAGCAGTATTGGCCATATACATAAAGTGGCTGTTAGACAACTGAAATTAGAAAATTATCGTAATTATTGTTCTTTAGTTCTTCATTTATTAGGTCATCATGTCGTTTTTACAGGTCGTAATGGTGCTGGCAAAACCAATCTTTTAGAAGCACTGTCTTTTCTTTCTCCTGGTCGTGGTTTGCGGCGTGCGGCTTATTCTGATATCAGTTATTCTGAGGGAAGTGGTACAGGGTTTGTTGTATTTGCGCGTCTTCAGTGTGCACTTTATGGTGAAGCAAATATTGGTACAGCTTTAGAAGTTAATGATGGTGGTAGAAAAGTACATATTAATGGTGTGAATGAAGCAAGTGATTGCTTAATGGACTATTGCCATATTAGTATATTGACACCTTCTATGGATGGGCTTTTTATAGGGCCTGCACTTGATCGACGTCGTTTTTTAGATCGTATGGTTTTATCTATTGATTCTTTGCATGGCCGTCGTATAGCTGATTATGACAGAGTTATGCGTGCACGGAATCGTTTATTTTTAGATGGAAATAATGATCGTGTTTGGTTAGATGCTTTAGAGGTTCAAATGGCTGAACTTGCAACAGCCATTGCAGCAGCGCGGGTTGATGTTATTCAGCTTTTAAATGATACGTTTGCGCAAGTTTCTTCTTGTGTACCTTTTCCAAGAGCTTTTTTACAAGTTGATGGTTTTTTAGAAAAAGCGCTTAGAGAAATGTCTGCTATTGAAGTTGAAGAGCAATTTTTGAATCGATTGCGTAACAATCGTGCTATAGACTGTGTTGCTGGCCGGACATTAGAAGGTCCACACCGTACAGATTTACAAGTTTTTTACGCAGATAAAAATATGAATGCGACATTATGTTCAACTGGTGAACAAAAAGCTTTATTAACAGGCTTAGTTTTGTGTCATGCACGTTTAACAAGTATGATATCTAATATGACGCCTATTTTCCTTCTCGATGAAATAGCTGCTCATTTTGATTCTCACCGACGCGCTGCTTTATTTGATATTCTTGATGATTTAGGTGGGCAAGCATTTATGACAGGGACAGATCATATTTTATTTGACTCTTTAAAAGGACGGGCAGAGTTTTTTGAAATTGAAAATGGTGTTTTATTGCAATAAGCAATGTATTAATAACTTTTTATGAGCAAATAATTGAAATAAAAGGCTCATCATATCTACGATTATAATGGTTTTGAATGATCCTAATTTAAACTTTTTAGTACACATGAGCTAGAAATTTATAGCACTGCGACTTTAGAAGATAGTGAAAGATCATGTAAAGATCGAGCAGTAGGATTTATAATAACATTACACTTCTTATCAAATTATCAAAGTAATTGTGCAAATCAACTCGTAGATTGGATATAAACAGTCATTGAAGTGAGTGTCAGATTGATTATCAATTCAATTGCTTATAGTTATACGTCTTTTGCAGTTTTTGATGTATTAAAAATATTTTTAGAACTCACTAGAATTAATGGGAAAAGTTCATTATTTTTACAGCAATAAATGGGGTTATTGTTGGATGCTGTTGTGAAGGATATTAGCTTATATTTAAATATATTGATAAGCATTTTAATATAGTTTAAAGGCTAAAACTGGTTAATGGCAATAAATTTGCTTGATAATTTTTGTTTGAATAAATAAGATACATTTAAGAGACATTATTGTTGTATATTAATGAGAACTGCTAGGGGGCATGTACGGGGAAGATAGGAATGAGAGACTTTATTCAACAAATAAAGATACTCGCGGTTTTATGGATGGCATTGCTTTTATCTAGTTGTAAAGTTGATGTTCTTCAGCCTGCGGGATATGTTGCGCGCCAACAGCTTATTTTAATTATTTTATGTGTTGTTGTTATGTTATGCGTTGTAATTCCAGTAATGATTGCAGTGGTTTTTTTAGCTATAAAATATCGTGCTTCGAAAACAACAGAAGATTATTTACCGGATTGGGGACACTCAAATAAAATTGAAGCTTTTATGTGGGGCATTCCAGTTATTATTGTAATGGTTTTAGGGCTATTAACAGCGCATTACACTTATAAGCTTGAACCCTCAAATGCTCTTCCTACGGATGTTGTTGGTGAAGAAAAGCCTTTGCAAGTGGATGTTGTCGCACTAGATTGGAAGTGGTTATTTATTTATCCTGAATATGGTATTGCATCGGTTAATGAAATTTATGCACCACAAGGTCGTCAAGTATTATTGCAAATAACATCAGAGAGCTCAGTTAATGCGTTCTGGGTGCCAAAACTTGGTACAGTTATTTATGCTATGCCACAGATGAATGCTAAATTACATTTAATGGCTGATAAACAAGGTGTATTCAATGGCAGCTCAGCAAATTATAGTGGTGATGGTTTTGCAAATATGCGTTTTAAATGGCATTCTGTACCATTGAATGATTTCGATAATTGGGTTGCTAAAGTTCGGGCAAATGGTCAAAAGCTTGATCGTTTATCTTATCGTCAACTTTCTGTTTCTCCTCTTATGGGTGATATTGCTGCGAAAGAGAAAGACGCTGAAGTGCGTTATTTCGCTCCTGTTGAAAAACAGCTTTATTATCGTATTGTCAATCGGTGTGTTGGTGAAAATGTCATCTGTAATGAAGATTTAATGAAGCGGGCTGCTGCTCAGACGCTTTGGGGTACACTTTGTTCAGTTTTTGATCCAAGTGCTATTTAGGAAATAGTTAATCGAGAAAGAAACCATTTTTAAATAAGGATTCTTTTCAATTAGAATTAAATTTGTATAGGATAGAAAATGTTTGGAAGACTTACAGATCCTACAGCAGCTGCTTTTCATGCACTTGCACATGAGCCAATTGTTCTTTATACGTGTATTGCAATTATTTTGGGCGGTTTAGCTGTTATTATTGCTTTAACAGTACTTGGTTGGTGGAAAGTTCTTTGGCAAAATTGGATTACGACTGTTGATCATAAACGAATTGGTATTATGTACATCATTCTCGGCATTATTATGCTTG
Organism: Bartonella sp. 11B; assembly: GCF_002022625.1. Classification (NCBI taxonomy): domain Bacteria; kingdom Pseudomonadati; phylum Pseudomonadota; class Alphaproteobacteria; order Hyphomicrobiales; family Bartonellaceae; genus Bartonella; species Bartonella sp. 11B. The sequence continues at coordinate 395,792 of NZ_CP019783.1, forward strand.
TTCGTGGTTTTGCTGATGCAATTATGATGCGAACACATCAGGCTTTAGCGTTTGGAAGTGAAGCAGCAGGTTATTTACCTCCTGAGCATTTTGATCAGATTTTTTCAGCACATGGTGTGATTATGATTTTCTTCATGGCTACACCAATTTTATTTGGTCTTTTCAATTATCTTATACCACTTCAGATTGGTGCCCGTGATGTTGCATTTCCATTTGCGAATAATCTAGGATTTTGGATCACAGTTGCGGCAGCAGTATTAATTAATATATCACTTGGTATTGGTAATTTTGGTCGTGGTGGTTGGTTAATGTATCCACCTTTCTCAGAATTGCAAAATAGTCCAGATACAGGAGTGGATTATTATTTATGGTCTCTTCAGCTTTCTGGTATTGCAACAACGATGGGATCAGTCAATTTTGTGGCAACCATTATCAAAATGCGTGCTCCTGGAATGACGATGATGAAAATGCCTGTTTTTTGTTGGTCTGCTTTTGTTAGTAACATTCTTATTTTAGTTATTTATCCTGTTTTAGCTGTTGCGTTTGTACTCTTGGCAGCTGACCGTTATTTAGGCATGAATTTTTTTACTAATGTTGCTGGTGGGAACCCAATGGTGTGGATTAATTATGTTTGGGTTTTTGGTCATCCAGAGGTTTATGTTTTAGTTGTGCCTGCCTTTGGAATTGTTTCGGAAATCGTCTCAACATTTTCTTCAAAGCGCCTTTTTGGTTATGCCTCAATGATATGGGCAATTGTAGTGATCTTGGTTCTTTCGCTTCTTGTTTGGGGGCATCACTTCTTTACAATGGGAGGAGGTGAAGCTGTGAACACTTTCTTTGGTATTGCTACGATGATCATAGCAGTTCCGACGGGTGTTAAAGTCTTTAATTGGTTATTGACTATGTATAAGGGGCGGATTCGTTTCGAACCTCCAATGCTTTGGTGCATGGGAATGATTTTTACGTTTGTTGGTGGCGGATTAACCGGTGTTTTGATGTCGATTGTTCCTGCTGATTGGCAGTTTCATAATTCTTTATTTTTAGTTGCTCACTTCCATCATACGATTATTGGAGGTGTTGTTTTTGCTTATTTAGCTGGGTTAGCCTTTTGGTTTCCAAAAGTTTTTGGCATTAAACCAAATCGTATATTAGGTATTGCATCTTTTTGGTGCTGGTTTATTGGTTTTTACCTTGCTTTCTTTCCAGTTTATCTCCTTGGATTAATGGGTGCTACGCGTCGTCTTCAGCATTATATTGAGCCAGGTTGGCAGCCGATGTTTATGGTTGCTGCAGTAGGTGCTTTTATTATTCTTCTTGGTATACTTTGTTTTGTATTACAAATGCTTTTAGCAATTTGGTATGGTATTAAGCATAAAGGGCGTTTGCCGGTAACATCAAATGATCCTTGGGGAGACGCACGAACACTTGAGTGGTCTATTTCTTCTCCTCCTCCTTCTTATAATTTTGCAGTTATTCCAGAAGTGCAGAGTGAGGATGCCTATTGGGATATGAAAAAGAGAGGTTATCAGCGTCCGACAAGTGGGTTTGCAAAGATCCATATGCCTTCAAATACATCAGCTGGAATTATTGCAGGCTTTTTCTCATTAATTGTTGGCTTTGCTCTTGTTTGGCATATTTGGTGGTTGGTTATTTTAGGATTAGTTGGATTTGTTACAACGATTATTTATCATTCATTAATGGGTGATCATCATGGTTATTATATTTCAGCCGAAGAGGTGCAAAAAACAGAAGATATCTTCACAGCTGTTTTAGAAAAACAAGGGGTAAAAGTATGAGTGCGACAACAATGAATCATGTATGCACGGACGAACATCATCATGATCATCATAGTAGTTCAATAATGATATTTGGATTTTGGGTTTACATTCTTTCAGATTTAATTTTGTTCTCAACATTGTTTTCGAGTTTTGCTGTATTTTCTGCTTCTTATGGAGGAGGTAAAGCTGGTAATGAGTTTATTAATTTAAACTTTGTTTTGGTTGAAACAGCAATTTTATTATTATCGTCAATTACTTATGGGTTTGTTATGGTGTATGCTCATAAGGGATCTCTTGCTAAGCTACGCGTTTGGATGGCAATTACCTTCGCGTTTGGATTATGCTTTGTTGGAATGGAAATTTATGAATTTTATGAACTGCTGAATGAGGTGTTCTATTACGATCCTAATGCTTATGCTGGTGTTGATCCTACAACAGGCATAAAATCTTTTGGGCGAAATGTTCTATCTGCTTATTGGTCAGCATTTTTTGCGTTGGTTGGTACCCATGGTCTTCATGTGAGTGTCGGTTTATTGTGGATGGTTGTAATGTTTTTTCATCTGCGTCGTAGTGGTTTGGATCAGGATAATAAAACACGTTTAACATGTCTCTCAATTTTCTGGCATTTACTTGATATTGTTTGGGTTGGTGTCTTCACCATGGTTTATTTGTTAGGAGCACTGTAATGAGCGTGTATGATAAAAATCATGAGCCAAGTATTGGTTCTTATCTAGTTGGCTTTATTTTAGCTGTTCTTTTTACTTTAGGTTCTTTTATTCCTGTAATGTATGGATTATTAGATAGTTGGGCTATTAGTACAAAGGTTATTTATCTTATTGGGATGGCACTTATACAAATTATTGTACAAATTGTTTTCTTTTTGCATTTGAATTCTGGTCCAGATGCCAGATGGAATCTAACAGCTTTATTGTTTACAGCTATGTGTGTTTTCATTATCATCGGTGGTACTTGGTGGGCTATATCTCATTTGAATTATAATATGATGGGCGGTTCGGGGCGTATTGTTGGACCAGATATCAATACAAATATATTAGAAGAAAAATCCATTAATGTACCAGAAACAATTGAGAGTGTACCAGAAACAATAGAGCAGCCCTCTAACACTTTCGAGACGATTGAACAAACTCCAGAAACAATAGAACAGCCTTCTGAGATATCAGATCAATAAAGCAACTTTTTTGAAGAGAAGAAAATCAGTAATCAATTGTTAAAACTGTTATTGTGAAGATAGAGCCTTTTAATTTTAAAGCTTATAACGTGGCTTTTTGGTTATTAAGGGGTGTTAAATACATTTTTAAAGTTTAAGGTACTTTTCAACTTTATAGTTTTTTACAATAGACGTTGCTACTATTTTTCGTTGTGTGAGTTTTTATTTTCTTGAGCTTCTTCGCTTTGTTTTAGTTCTTCAAGTGTTGGCATAGACAAGACGTTATAGCCTGAATCGACATAATGAATTTCACCTGTAACACCTGATGATAAATCGGAGAGTAAGTAAAGAGCCGCATTTCCAATTTCATTAATATTTACAGTACGACGTAGAGGTGCATTACGGCGTTGGTATGAGAAGATTGCTCGTGCAGATGCAATGCCATTACCAGCTAATGTCCGAATAGGTCCAGCTGAAATTGCATTAACACGAATATTTTGAGGCCCAAAATCTGTCGCTAAATAACGCACCATAGCTTCTAAAGCTGCTTTAGCTATACCCATGACATTGTAATTAGGAACAACTCTCTGTGAAGCTCCATAAGTGAGTGTTAATAATGCACCACCATTAGGCATGAGTTTACCTGCGCGTTGAGCAATTTCAGTAAAGGAATATGCTGAAATAACCATTGTACGATTAAAATTTTCACGTGTTGTAACATCAACATAACGCCCCTTTAATTGCGTTTTATCTGAGAAACCAATAGCATGGACAACAAAATCAATAGTTTCCCACTCTTTTTCAAGATATTCAAATGCACGATTGATACTTTCAACTTTTTCAACGTCACATTCTAGTAGTAATTTACAACCAAGCTTTTCTGCTAGTGGCTGGACGCGTTTTCCAAAAGCTTCTCCTTGATATGTAAGAGCCAGCTCAGCTCCTGCATTTGCTAATTGACAAGCAATACCCCAAGCAATCGAATGGTCATTTGCAATTCCCATAATAAGACCTCGTTTGCCCTTCATCAAACCTTTCATATTATTCTCCATAGACTATGCTAGTTTCAATACACTAAGAGTTCCTGCTTATGTATAGCGTTGGAAAACAAGCGTTGCATTGGTACCACCAAAGCCAAAAGTATTTGATAATACGGTATTAAGTTTTTGGTTATCGAGACGTTTACGAACAATTGGCATATCGGAAAAAGCTGGATCAAGTTCTTCAATATGAGCACTTTCACAAATAAAATTGTGATTCATCATCAACAGTGTATAAATTGCTTCTTGAACACCTGCTGCACCTAAAGAATGCCCAGTTAAAGATTTTGTGGCGGAGATGGGGGGACATTGGTCTCCTCCTCCAAAAATACGACGAATTGCATCTATTTCAGAGGAATCACCAACAATTGTTGCTGTTGCGTGAGGATTAATATAATCAATTTTATTTTTTATGGTTGCAAGAGCCATACGCATACATCTTTCTGCTCCTTCACCAGATGGAGAGACCATATCATGACCATCGGATGTAGCACCATAACCAACAATCTCGCCATAAATTTTAGCACCACGTGCTTTAGCTAATTCCAGTTCTTCAAGAACCAAAACACCAGCTCCACCAGCAATGACAAATCCATCACGATTAATATCATAGGCACGTGAAGCTGTTTCTGGTGTATTATTATATTTGCTGGACATAGCACCCATAGCATCAAATAAAACAGATAATGTCCAATCCAAATCTTCGCAACCACCTGCAAAGATGCGATTTTGCTTACCGTATTGTATCATCTCATAAGCATTTCCAATACAATGATTGGATGTAGCACAAGCTGAGGAAATTGAATAATTGATCCCTTTAATTTTAAAAAAGGTTGCGAGAGTTGCTGAAGCTGTAGAACTCATTGCTTTGGGGACAACAAAAGGTCCAACGCGCTTTGGACCTTTTTGGCGTGTAAGATCAGCAGCTTCAACAATTGATCGAGTTGATGGTCCTCCAGAGCCCATAATAATACCAGTATATTCATTTGATACTTCATTAGGTTCTAAACCTGCGTCAGCAATTGCTCTATCCATAGCAATCTGATTCCACGCTGTTCCATAGCCATGGAAACGCATGGCTCGCCGATCAACAAATTCTTCTATGTTAATATTCGGTTTAGCATAGACTCTACTCCGGAAACCTAATTCAGCGTGCTTGGGTGCGTAGCAAACTCCTGATTTTGCTTCATATAAACTCGTTAAAACAGTTTGAAGCTCATTTCCAATTGCGGAGATAATACCCATTCCGGTTACAACAACTCGATGCATTCATACCTCCTTGTTTCCTATAGAGTAATAAAATACCTTTAACTTGTTGAAAGAATGTCTAACTTTCTTTAAACAAAGCGACACGTAAATCATTGGCTTTATAGATTGTTTCTCCATCTGCTTTTAACCATCCATCTGCTATTCCTAAAACCAAATGTCCACGTCGAATACGTTTAAAATTTATTTCATATTGAAGCAATTTAGTTTGCGGAGTTACCATGCCTGATAATTTTACTTCTCCTGTTGAAATAGCACGTCCTTTTCCTAGTTCACCTAACCATCCAAGAAAAAAACCCGTCAATTGCCACATACCATCTAAACCAAGACACCCTGGCATAACAGGATCGTTGATGAAATGACAATCAAAAAACCATAAGTTTGGAGTAATGTCAAATTCAGCACAAACTACTCCTTTGTTATATTCTCCACCAGTTTCACTGATTTGAGTGATTCGGTGAATCATTAACATTGGAGGTGCAGGTAATTGTGCATTACCTTTACCAAACATTTCGCCGCGAGCGCAGCTTAAAAGCTCTTCATAAGTGTAATGAGACTTTTGTTCAGCCATTGTTATTTCCATATTTCTTTTTTATGCCTCTATCCTAATCTACTTTTAGAGCAAATTTTCAGGAGAGGGAAATGATTTATATTATTTATGGTGAAAAAAGTTTTTTATGTTTCTTATTACAAAGGATTATCATTTAAAATATTTATTATCTTGTTTTTTCATTGTGTTTAAATTGCAAACCAAACTTGCATATGCATGTAGGAAGATTTATAATATCCTAGATGAGTACTGATGACTTGAGATTGAATAAAAAAGAACGATTTATCGAAAATCGTAAGGAAGTTGTGAATTGCCATTCGTTATCTGAGTTAAAAGAGCGTTTGCGTAAAAATGGTTTGCGGCCAACGCGCCAACGATTAGAACTGGCTAATATGATTTTTTTTCAAGGTGATTGCCATGTGACTGCTGAGGAGTTATATGAAGAGGCAGTTAGGTCCGGTGTGCCTGTGTCTTTGGCGACAGTTTATAATACTCTTCATCAGTTTACAGAAGCAGGTTTATTACGGATTATTGCTGTAGAAGGTTCGAAAACTTGGTTTGATACGAATACATCTAATCACTATCATTTCTATGTTGAGGGTGAAAATCGTATTCTTGATATTCCTTGTAATTTGGAAGGTTCTCCTATCATTGAAAATCTCCCTCAACCACCAAACGATATGGAAATTTCACATGTCGATTTAATCATTCGTTTAAGGCCAAAGAGTTCTACAAAGAGTTCTATTTAATTTTACGGACTTCAAGGATTGTATGAAGAATAAAAATAAAATGCTGATAGTTTAAGCTTTTTTAATTTTTAATTTTTTCGTCAGGATAAATTCCCCATAATTGGGTTTGATAAAGCCAGCCACGAGCGTTACGGATGTCTAATTCACACCAGATTCCATTACATTGGCGAATAGTACCGATGATATTAGGTTCTATTTCTGCTACAATTTTCTCATTATCTCCTGGATTTTTACGTAACATGAGTCTGTGTGTTTTGTCCTTTTGCCACGGAATAGTTATTGCAGTTCGTTTTCCTGATAAGAGTGATTGGTAAATCCATCCTTCATCTCCTTCTGCATCACGAACTTTGCGCCATTGATCATATTCTTGGATAATTTCAATAGGGAGTCCCTGCTTTTGATAAGTAAAGATAATAGAATAATTATTTCCTGGCCCAACACGCATATTAACACGAGCAGATTTTATCGAAGCAAATCGTGGAAGTGGTAAACCACTAGGACCTAAATCTTGATTGAGTGTTTGCGAATGTGAAAAGGAAAGAGACCCAAATAGAAGCCCTCCTGTCATTAATATACATGATAAGAGTACAAAAAAACGAAACCAAATAAAATGTTTCATATTTACACCTCTTTTTCTTCATTTATGTAATTTGCCATTTGAGATACGGAGGATAGATTCGAAACTTTATTCGAGCATGGCATACATTTGGTTAAAAAGGTCTAAATACTCCGAATATTATTATAAAAAATAGCTCAAATAGTATATAGGTTTGAAAATTTTTATGTCAGTTCAATACAATCAATCAGTCATGTATTTGCTATGAAATTTTTTCTACAAAGTAGTAAAATATATGATTTTTTTCCTGTTTATGAAATGTAGTGCCACTTTAAGGCGTAGCGCTTAAATTAATATCATAAACTAGATATCTTGATATGATAAAATATGATAAAAATTCGTTTCCAAGTAAAGAGTAATGATTCTTACATAGAAAGATGATCTAAGGTAATCGATGATATCGAGCATGAAAAAGTTTTGTTTCTTGCAAAATAAGATATCTCATTAGGAACATCTGACAATTTATTTCTTGCTTTACATAAAATACATAACGTATTAAATAAAACACATAATGTATTAAATTAAAACAATTGCAAAGATATGATAATACACTTTTTAGTTGTTAAGATATATCTTTCGAGATGTTAATTTTGATTGGAAGGAAAAAATTGAGGCAAAATTATGCTTAAAGTTTTTAAAAATTACACTTACGTTTGTGCTTGTACAACAAGCGCCTTTTTCTTTTTACAAAATATAGATGTTAATGCGACATCTGAAATGACAGATTGTTCAGAGAGTAGTTCTTTTCTTAAATGTTCTGATGGTAAAACACATACTTTTACGAGTAAGAGTTATCAATTAAATGAGCAGAAGGGTTCTTCATTTTCTAAGGCAGTATCCGCAGAAAAATCAGGGACAGTTATTAATGCGGAGAACATTACCATTACTAACTCTAAAACAGGTGTATTTGCAAAAGAGTATGGAAAAGTTATTTTGCAGAATTCAACTATCAAGGAAGTAGCAGAAGGCCTTTCCGCTAGTGAAAATGGGGCAATTAAAATGGTGGGTGGAACAATTAATTTGAATTATTATGAGAGAAGTATAGGAGTAAGCTCGTGGAGTAGTCAAGGAATAGAGTTAGAGAATGTGAATATTACATTGAGAGAAGGGAAGGAACAGCGTGCTAATATGGGTTTATATGCTGGATGTTCTCTTAATAAGATGTGTAATGCCAAAATTACAATGACAAATGGGTCAATAGATGTTGTTGGTACAGGTGCTGTAATAGATAAGTCATCTCAGGGTGATATTTCCTTAACTAATGTAAAAATTACAGTGAAGAGTGGTGGAAGTAATGAGTACCCTTATGATTCTTTAGGGATGTATATCGCCAATAATAACAGTAAGCTTGAAATGATAAATGGGTCAATTGATTTTACAAATGGAGTGGGGGTGCTTGTAGGAGAAAAGGGACATGCTGATTTAGATGGTGTCATAATTACTGGAAAAAACAACGATGATAAGGGAACAACAGATGATAGAGGTGGATTGTATCTAGATACAGGGGGATCTATTTTTTTAAAGGATGGGCGAGTTTCTGTTTCTAATACTTATGGTATAACAATGTATCAGCCTGTAAACAGAAATATGGTGGGGGAAAAGGTCGATATTGAAAACTCAACTATTACAGCTGAAAAATATCCAGCGATTTATATCACAAAACAAAATTCTTTAATGGAAAATTTTTATGCTCATGAGAAAATATCTATTGTTAAATTATCAAAAAATTCTAATATCTCTGGCGATCTTTTATTAAAAGCCAAGGGAGGAATTATAGAAATTCAGGCTGATCAGTCTACCCTCAAAGGGGGGGTTTCTATCGCTAATGGAGCTCTTGTAAATTTTAGTTTGAAAAATAACTCAACCTGGACTTTGACAACAAGAAAAAATAACAATTTTACAGATCAAAGGCATTTGAATAACATCGCATGGTTTATAACATCTTTAGAATTGAATCATAGTATTGTTCAGTTTGATACACCAAAAAATTTTGTTTATCAAACACTTAATGTTGGAAAAGGATCGGGTGTTGTTTATAATGCTGTGAATGATGCAAAGCTTTACTTGAACGTTTTTATTAGTAAAGAAAATAACATTAACGACCAAAAGACTGATAGGCTTTTGATTCATGGCAATGTGTCTGGTACGACCACTGTTTACGTTACTGGCCAAAATGGAAGTTCGAAAGATGATATGGGGAGGAATGGGAATACTCAGGGTATTTCGCTTATTCAGGTTTCCGGTACGGCACAAGAACATTCTTTCAAATTGGAAGGTGATTATATTACAATTGATGGTTCACCTTATCAGTATGTTCTTTCTGCTTATGGTCCAGGTTCTTCTCGTGGTCAGGCTAGTCTTGATCAAAAGTTAGTTAGTGGTAATGGAAGTAATTTTTGGGATTATCGCCTGCAGAGTAAATATATTTCTCCACGAGTACAACCATCACCACCAAAACCAGCGCCAGTACCACCGGAATCATTACCACCGGTACCGGAACCACCAACGCCATCCAAACCACAGGATCCCAGAACACCAGATTTACCTGGAAAAAGAATACCGGCGGTTGTGCCACAACTCCCAAGTTATTTGCTTTTACCTCATGCTTTATTTCATACAGGCTTGGTAGATGTAAGTAATCAACATGAACTGTTGGAAATCATACAAAATGCTTCTCATGAGCCTGATAAAAATAGAAAGACAAGCTTTTTTATCCGTGGTTATGGTAGTAACCATCATTATACTTCAAATTTATCCGTTTTTGAACATGGTTATGGAGCTGATCTTGACTATAATAATGTGACAGTAGGTATTGTATTAAATACATTAGAGAGTAAACATAGTGCTTCGTCTTTTGGAGTTATGGGCAGTTATGGTCAGCTCTCTCTTCAGCCTCGTGCGGTTAAACAAAGTCAAAAGAGTGTTTTTAATAAATGGTCGGGAAAGCTTTATGCTAATTTGCATCATGATACAGGCGTTTATGCAAATGGCTTTATCTCTTATGATTTTTTTAAGGGCGATGTTGTCACTCTTTCTCGTGGAAAAACAGCAGAATTAAAAGGGGGGCTTTTGAATGCTTCTTTGATAGGCGGTCATGCAATTATAACAGGCTATAATGGTCTTATTATTGAGCCGCAGCTTCAAGTTATTTATCAGTCTCTCATGTTTGATCAAGCGCGTGATATTGATCGGTTTGATATTGATTTAGGAAGCCATGATCAATTGATAGGGCGGATTGGTGGTTGTTTAACGAAAGTTGTTTCTGCTTCCGAAAAAGCACATGTTGTTTCCTTTTATACCAAACTTCATGTTGCGCATAGTTATGAAAAGAAGCGGATAGTGCATTTTAAAGACGCTTTTCAGTTAGGTGCATTTGGTTCTACAGTTGAAACAGGGATGGGTGTTCATGCTCAATTGTCTAATACTATAACATTCCATGGCGATTTGTTATACCAACATAAATTAACCAAAGCCGGCTTTTCTGGAATTAGTGTTTCGGGTGGCTTGCGTTATCAATTTTAGCCTTTAAAGATTAGTCTTGTTTTTATTTTGAACAATTATTTGTGAGTTTCGTTAAGTTGTTTAGCCAAACTCACAGAGATTCTAATTTCCAGGAATATTTCTTTATATCTTATGGTCATATCAAGGTGTTAACAACATATTGAATAGTAGTTTACACATTTAATTTAATGACAGCTTATGCAAAAAGATGAAATTATTTATGTTTAAAATAACTTCATTTACCCTTAAAAGAGTCTATAAATATGAAGCTTTTAATAAATTATATAGAGATAAATTAGAAATATTTCATTTTGTTTATATGATTCTTATTAAAAAAATAATCTATAATATCAAAAGATTAAATATAGAAAAATTTGTTATTAAAAGAATTATAGAGTGTATTTACAAATATTAAAAATTCAAAGTAATTCGATAAATAAAATGTTCTAAAATAGCATTTAAGATATTACGCTATTAAATTTTGTAAGATGTTATTAAAGTGGTCGACGTTTTGCTACAGGATATTTGTGATTTTTAGCAATTCGTTCAACTGCTTTTTCTAAAGGTTCAACCATAACATCCATAGAATAACCATTTGAATGAATAATATTTTCATAGTCAATCATAATTGCAACATGACCTTGCCAAAAAATCAAATCACCTCGTTCAAGAGTATCAGTATCTGTTAGTGGTTTTCCTATAGTTTGCTGTTGCATACTAGTATCACGTAAAACTGCTTTCCCTGCCATCATCATAGAAAGTTGAACTAGTCCAGAGCAATCAAGACCAAAGCCACTAACACCTCCCCAAAGATAAGGTGTGCGAATAAAAGTTTGAGCAACAGTTACATAATCTTTGAACGTATGTTGAATAGGATGAAGATGAGAAGAAATAATAGCTGTTCCATTTTCAAGAATAGAATACATTGTACCACGTGTTTCAGTTACATCAACAACGGTTACTTTACTTCCCATAGACAAAGCACGTTCTACAGCCTTTTTTAAATCAGCTTGCGAATATTGGAAAGTACGAGGAACTGAAACAATATGCGTTTGTTTTATGGTTGATGTGCAAAGAATTTGTGTATCAATATAACCTACATAACCATCTTTAAGCGATTCTACCTTTGACATGGTTTCATCTTGCTCAAGGAGTAAGATTTCTTCTCCGAAGAGGCATTCTGTTTGCCTTTCGCTTTTCTTACTGTTTTCTTTAAATAGACCTGCAACAGCTGTATTAACGCGTCTTTTTTCTCCTTGGACAGAACATGGAGTTTCAAATTGCTGATTTGTGAGGATATCTTGAGATATATGCAACGGTGAATTTTTATAAGGCATTTTTTACCTCTAATGGACTAGCAGCAAATATTAATGGATCTCTTATCCAATAGAAAGAATAAAAAGAATAAAATTATAATTTGTCCAAATTATTGTACATCCTTACCAATTATTTATATCAAATTTGATCTTTGAAGAGTTTATAAAGAGCACGAATAGCTTGCGCGGTTCCACCGACAGGATAACCTGGTGTTTCTTTTGGAGACCATCCATAAAGGTCAAAATGAGCAAATTTTTCTGCTTTTTCGACAAAAGAATTTAAAAATAAAGCGGCAGTTATAGAGCCAGCAAAGTTATTTCCGGATGTATTATTAATGTCCGCAATTTGTGATGATAACATTTGTCTATAGGGTTTCCAAAGTGGCATTTGCCATAGAGGGTCAGTAATGGAATTTGCTGATTGAGAAATTTTCTGTGCCCATATTGGGTTGCTACAATAAAATGCAGGGAGATCTGGCCCTAATGCTATGCGTGCTGCTCCAGTTAAAGTAGCCATGCAAATCATGAACTGGGGGCTTTTTTCATCACCATAAGTTAGGGCATCAGCAAGAATAAGTCGGCCTTCGGCATCTGTATTGCCAACTTCAACAGTTAATCCCTTACGGCTTTGAAGGATATCACCTGGCCGGAAAGCATTAGCAGAAATGGCATTTTCAACTGCAGGAATTAAAACACGCAGACAAAAAGGAAGTTTTGCATCCATGATTAGTTTTGCTAATCCCAAAACATGCGCACTACCACCCATATCCTTTTTCATTAATAGCATATTATTGGCAGATTTAATATCTAATCCTCCGGAATCAAAAGTTACTCCTTTGCCAACCAATGTGATTTTAGGATGGTTTTCTTGTCCCCATTGTAGTTCAATGAGTCGTGGTGCAATGTTGCTTGCTCGTCCTACAGCATGAATCATTGGAAAATTTTGTACTAAAAGATCATCTCCACAAATACTTGTGACATGAGCATTATAAGTCTGCCCTAGTTGGCGTGTTGTTATTTCGAGAGTGTTAGGATCCATATCATTAGCTGGAGTATTGATAAGATCACGGACCCAAAAGACAGTTTCATAAATTCGTTTAAGTTCATCTAGATCAATTGCGTTATGTACATGGATCGATAGTGATTTAGAAGGGGATTTTTGACGATAGCGGTTAAATTGGTAACTCCCAAATGCTAATCCAAGATAGGTATTCATTTCATTTGAGGTAGTTCCTTCTAAATGCCAATGGCCAGTGGGGAGATTTTTGGGAAGGAGTCCTGTGATGAAAGGATTTTCTTGGTCACCAAGTCCAAATAAAACTTGTTTTAATTGTCCTGTTTCGTGGGGAACAAATAATATTTGTCCTGCTTTTCCAGTAAAGCCATTAACTTTCATCCATGAGGTTTTTGATGAATCAAGAGTTAAATTAGCAAAGTTTTTTGTATCAATTAAGAGGATAGGGCAGCTCTTATCAGAACGTGTAGCAGTGAAATTAATTTGATGTTGAAGCATGTGTTTATAATCCTTATAGTTTTCGAAGTGCAACATATTCAACTAAATGATTTTTTCCCTTTCGTAGAATAAGATCAGCTCGCGGTCGTGTTGGTAATATATTTTCTTGTAAATTTTTTAGATTAATTGTGTACCAAAGGTTTTCAGCAATTTTTAAGGCCTCTTCTTCATTTAACAGTGCATAACGATGAAAATAAGATTCGGGTTTTTGAAAAGCTGTTTTACGTAACTGTTTAAAACGCTCTAAATACCATTGATGGATCACTTCTGTTGCAGCATCTACATAGATTGAGAAATCAAAAAAGTCTGAAACAAAAGGTACAATTTTTCCATCTTTAGGATAATCACTAACTTGAAGGACATTAACACCTTCAACAATTAAAATATCGGGCCGGTCGATAATAATTTTTTGATTTTCTAGAACATCGTAGATCATATGCGAATAAAGCGGTGCACTAACATTACTAATGCCTGATTTTACGTCAGAAAGAAAGCGCAGTAATTTTTTAATATCATAGGAATCAGGAAATCCTTTACGATTCATACGATTTTTTGCTTGTAAAATGGCATTAGGGTAGAGAAATCCATCGGTTGTAACAAGATCAACTTTAAGACTAGATTTCCATCGTTTCATGAGTTCTTGAAGAATACGTGCGGTTGTTGATTTTCCAACCGCAACAGAACCAGAAATTCCAATAATAAAGGGTGTTTTTTTGGTATCTGCTTGATGCAAAAATATTTGACGTTTTCGGAAAAGTTCCTGTACGGCTTCAACATGGTATGATAAGAGACGCGCTAAAGAAAGATAAATACATTGCACTTCTTCTAAATCGATAGGATCATCGATTGATCGTAAGCGTTTAATTTCATCAAAAGTTAAGGTAAGCGGGGTATTTGCGCGAAATTGAGACCATTCTTGTACAGTAAAAAAAGTGTAGGGAGAATATTGATCAGAAACGTAATTGATCAAGTTATCTTCTTGATTGTTTTTGAATTGAGTAGTATCAAGCATCTTTATTGGCCAAGAGTTTTTAGATTATTTTTTAGAAATTGTCATGATTGAGAGCAGAACAACAGGCTGTCTTTTGTTTAAAAAATCATGTTTTGTTTTAAAATAGTGAATTAACTTATAGTCCAATCATTCCAGCGTGCAATGATTTGTTTTTGTGATAGATCTTCTGCCAAAAAAGCCCATAAAAGTAAACGTGCTTTTACTGCTGACAAATAGCCAGACATTAAAGCACCAGAAGAAATCATATCAATTTCTGAACCTTTATAACCGTAGGTTGTACGAGTTGTTGGACCATGATAAGAACGGCTTGCAATGATGATTGGTATTTTTTTTGCGTATTTTCGTACTATATCCGCTTCTTGAAAACTGCAGTGGCCTGAACCAAAACCTGCTATGACAAGGCCTGCATAATGTCCACTTTCAAGGCAAAATTTCATCAAGTGTGTATCAGATGATAAAGAGGAATATAGCAGCGCAACTTGATGATCATTTTTTTTAGGAGCTGTGAAAGTTGTAGGAAAAAAATTTCGATCGTTAAAATAAAAGAGTTTTCCTTCTAAAATTGTTCCTAGAATGCCTGTTAGACCTGATTGCAGCGTTTCGACTTTAACAGTATGGCTTTTTTGTACCCAGTAGGGTGAATGAATAGTATCATTCATTACAACTAGGACTCCTCTATTACGGCTTTGTGGATTAGCCGCGACGCGGGTTGCAGCCAAAAAATTAGCAGGTCCATCAGCGCTTGCTTCACAGGGTATACGCATAGCACCAGTTACAACAAGTGGTTCAGCTCTATTCCAATAAAGGGAAAGAAAAAAAGCTGTTTCTTCTAATGTGTCGGTTCCTTGCGTTAAAACAATACCATCTGCACCCATCTTAATTTGCTGTGTTGCCCATTCTATTGTTTCAAGCAGAATTTTAAAAGATAGAGATCCACTTGGTAGTTGTGTTAATGTGTAACTCTGAATATCAGCAATTTTTTCTAAATCAGGAATATTTTTTATGAGTATATCTGATGTTAAAGTCGGCTGCATTTGGCCCAAATTATTGGCTGTCATTGCAATTGTTCCACCTAATGTGCCTACTGCTATTCTTTTCATAATTTTCCCCTGTAAGAAGGCAGATTGCTTATATAAAGCAATATAACAATAATTCGAGTATACAACAATGATGTCATTTTTTATATTATTTTATATTGAGAAAAATTGAAGTGCGCTCAAGCATTGTGTTTTGCAATATATATTATTAAATAAAGGAATTAGTGATTTTATTTTATGTATGATAAAAGGGAGCCATGTTAAGGAGTTTTCTTATGACAGAGCATAAGCCTGATATTATGTATGGTACGACAATCGTAACTGTAAGAAAAGGTAATAAAGTAGTTATGGCTGGCGATGGTCAAGTTTCACTTGGACAAACAATTATGAAAAGTAATGCGCGCAAAGTTCGTCGTCTTGGGAAAAGTGGAGCAGTGATAGCTGGTTTTGCAGGTGCTACAGCAGATGCTTTCACACTATTAGAAAGATTAGAGACAAAACTTGAGCAATATCCTGATCAGCTTATGCGTGCATGTGTAGAGCTTGCAAAAGATTGGCGTACCGATCGTTATTTACGTCGTCTTGAAGCAATGATGCTTGTGGCTGATCAAAAAACTACTTTGGCGTTGACAGGTCTTGGTGATGTCTTAGAACCAGAAGATGGAGTGATGGCAATTGGTTCTGGAGGTAATTTTGCTTTGTCGGCTGCACGGGTACTGATGGACATGGACTTAGATGCAGAAACTATTGCTTCTAAAGCTATGAGTATTGCTGCTAAAATTTGTGTTTACACCAATGATAATTTTACAATAGAAACATTGGATGCTGAATTACCTCCTTTAGAGAAAGCTATTTGAATGTGTGTTGTATTTTCCCCTCGTGAAACTGTTTCTGAACTTGATCGTTTTATTATTGGACAAAATGATGCTAAGCGTTCTGTTGCTATTGCACTGCGTAATCGGTGGCGTCGACAACAGCTTGAAGGGCAGATGCGTGAAGAAGTGATGCCTAAAAATATCCTGATGATAGGGCCAACAGGTGTTGGTAAAACAGGAATAGCTCGTCGATTAGCAAAACTTTCTGGAGCTCCTTTTGTTAAAGTAGAGGCCACTAAATTTACTGAAGTGGGCTACGTGGGTCGCGATGTTGAGCAAATTATTCGTGATCTCGTTGAAATTGCAATTTCTCTTGTGCGTGAAAAAAAACGTGATGAAGTAAAAGCAAAAGCTCATCTTAATGCTGAAGAACGAGTTTTAAATGCTCTTGTAGGAAAAACCGCGAGTCCTGCTACCCGTGATAGTTTTCGTAAAAAATTGCGCGAAGGAGAATTGGATGACAAAGAAATTGAAATTGAAGTAACTGATAATAGTAATAGTGCTCCAACTTTTGATATTCCTGGTATGCCTGGTGCACAAATGGGTATTATGAATTTATCAGATATTTTTGGAAAGATGGGTGTTCGTACAAAGGTACGCAAAACGACTGTAAAGGACGCTTTTAAACCATTAATTGATGATGAATCGGAGAAACTCCTAGATCAAGATCAAATTATTCAAGAGGCACTTCGTGTTGCTGAAAATGATGGAATTGTTTTCATTGATGAAATTGATAAAATTGCAACTCGTGATGGTGGGGCAAGTGCTGCTGTTTCACGCGAAGGGGTTCAAAGGGATCTTTTGCCTTTAGTTGAAGGGACAACAATTGCGACTAAATATGGGCAAATAAAAACAGATCATATTCTTTTCATTGCTTCTGGTGCTTTTCATGTATCTAAGCCCTCTGATTTATTACCAGAGCTGCAAGGTCGTTTGCCTATCCGTGTAGAATTAAATGCTTTAACAAGGGAAGATTTACGGCGTATTCTTACTGAACCTGAAGCTAGTCTGATTAAACAATATATTGCTTTAATGGCAACAGAAGAAGTTCATTTAGAAATTACTGATGATGCAATTGATGCGTTAGCTGATATTGCTGTTGATTTAAATGCGAGGATCGAGAATATTGGCGCACGTCGTTTGCAGACGGTTATGGAGCGTGTTTTAGATGAAATTTCTTTTACGGCACCTGATAAAGCCGGTACTTCATTTAAAGTTGATGCTGATTATGTCAGAAAATCTATAGGAGAGCTTGCTTCTGATATAGATCTTTCACGTTTTGTTCTTTAGAGACCTTTGCATATAGTGATCTATCGATGTGCTTCTATGATTTTGTAGCCATGAACTTCTTCATGGATAAAAACTGTGCAGAAGAGCTTTTTTAATAGTGTTTCATAAGGTAGATGGCGATTTGCAACGAGAAGCAAGCGACCTTTAGGTTTAAGGTATTTTGCAGCATTTATAATAAAATGCTGCCCTAATGAAATGTCTGTTGTTTGTTGTGTATGAAATGGTGGATTTGAAATAATTGTATCATAAAGATTTTTTATAGGCTCATAAATAAGATCATGCCAATAAAAGCCAATCGGAAGAGAGGTTTTTATATGCTGTAGATGTTTTTTTGCTGCCTCTAAAGCGTTATAGTCGGCTTCATAAAGGTCGAGTGCAGTTAAGTTTTTGCTTACTTCAAGTGCAGTATAAGAAAGAAATCCCCAGCCCGCTCCAAAATCAGCTGTTTTTCCAAAAATGACTTTATGTAAATAAGGTATAAGTGCAGCAGATCCTGGGTCAATACGACCATGAGAAAACATACCAGAAGTAGTTTGAAATTTATTTCCAAAACTGAGTGGTGATGAGCGAAAATGAGCAATATTTTGTTTATCTATTTTTTGCGGTACTTGCAACCAGAAGATATGGCTATGATTTTTGGATAATTTTTTACTAATAGGAACAAGAGTGTTAACCCATTTCATCATTGAGGCAGAACCAGCAGTTTTTTCTCCACTAATGATGATCCATCCACCAGGTTTGACTCGTTCTAATAGATCAAGAAAACGATTTTGATTAAGATCACGATATTTACTAAGTTGTAGCAGTCCTCCATCATAGATTATGGTTTGATTTATTTGGGGGCTACATTGAAATTTAGCATTGGTAAATTTTAAAAAGTCTTGTCGCCAAGGGGTTATAATTTCAAGATTTTTTATCCATTGTTTATCAGGAATTTTAGTTAAACCAAAACCTAAAAAATATTGGTTCGAACAAGGTCTAGGGAGATCATAGCTTTCAAAAGGTAAAAATAGAGACACATTTTATTCTTTCAAAGAAATGCCTCTCCAATATTTTAGAATGGCATTTTATTTTACAGTAAGAAAATAAAATTAATCTTCTTTTTTCTTACGACGGTTTTTCTTTTCAGATCGATTCCTTTCATGAATATTACCGCCTTTTTCTGTTTCTATTGAGTCA
Source organism: Bartonella sp. 11B (assembly GCF_002022625.1). Lineage (NCBI taxonomy): Bacteria > Pseudomonadati > Pseudomonadota > Alphaproteobacteria > Hyphomicrobiales > Bartonellaceae > Bartonella > Bartonella sp. 11B. The sequence goes on from NZ_CP019783.1 coordinate 414,682, forward strand.
TCATGGATAAGCTCTTTTCCAGTTTGTTGATCAACGACTTTCATCGATAACCGAATTTTACCACGTTCATCGAAGCCCATTAATTTAACCCAAACCTTATCACCTTCTTTGACAATATCAGTTGTTTTTGCTACCCGTTCTACCGCGAGTTGAGAGATGTGAACAAGTCCATCGCGAGAACCAAAAAAATTAACAAACGCTCCAAATTCTGCAATTTTAACAACTGTTCCTTGGTAAATAGCACCGACTTCAGGTTCATCAACAATTGAAAGGATCCAATTTTTTGCTGCTTCAATGGTTTTTAAATCAGAAGAAGCAATTTTAATTGTTCCATCATCCTCAATATTAATTTTAGCTCCAGTTTTTTCCACAATTTCTCTTATTACTTTACCACCAGCACCAATAACATCACGAATTTTATCTACAGGAATATTCATCATTTCAATACGTGGAGAAAATTCGCTAAGTTCACTACGTGCACGAGCTAAGGCCTTTGCCATTTCATTGAGAATATGGATTCGACCATCCTTAGCTTGTGCAAGTGCGATTTTCATAATCTCCTCAGTAATGCCGTCAATTTTTATGTCCATTTGCAGAGAAGTAATTCCGTTTTCTGTACCTGCTACTTTGAAATCCATATCACCAAGGTGATCTTCATCCCCTAAAATATCTGATAGAACGGCAAATTGTTTACCTTCTTTAATCAAACCCATTGCAATACCAGCAACAGGGTTGGCTAAAGGAACACCTGCATCCATGAGTGCTAATGAAGTTCCACAAACAGTTGCCATTGAAGAAGATCCATTTGATTCAGTAATTTCTGATACAGTACGAATAGTATAAGGAAATGATTCTTTTGTCGGCAACATGGGATGAATAGCACGCCACGCTAATTTACCATGACCAATTTCACGGCGGCCAGGAGAACCAATACGGCCTATTTCACCTACTGAAAAAGGTGGAAAATTGTAATGGAGAAGAAATGTTTCTTTATACATACCTGTCAAGGAATCTATATATTGCTCATCTTCTCCAGTTCCTAATGTTGCTATGACAAGTGCTTGTGTTTCACCACGAGTAAATAATGCTGATCCGTGTGTGCGAGGTAAAATACCTACTTCTGATTGAATTGAGCGAACATCTGAAAGATTTCGTCCATCAATGCGTTTTCCCGTATCAAGGATGTTTTGGCGAACAATTTTTGCTTGCAACTGTTTGAAAACAGTTGCAATCTGATCTGTATTAAATTCGCAGTTTTTTTCTGTTTCTTGTGTGAATTTATTGATGACTTCTTCTTTAAGAAGATCAAGTGCAGCATGACGTTTTTGTTTATCAGTAATTGTATAAATGTCTCTGAGATCTTGTTCGACCATTTCAAGCATATCTTTTTCAAGGATAGATAGATCCTCCGGAATAAAGTCGCGGGGCTCTTTAGCAGCTACTTCGGCAAGTTTGATGATTGCATTAATTACAGGTTGAAAACTTTTTTGGCCAAACATGACAGCGTCTAACATTACATCTTCAGGTAATTCATGTGCTTCTGATTCAACCATTAGTACAGCATTTTCTGTTCCAGCAACAACGAGATCAAGTTTTGATTCAGGCATCTCGTCAATATTAGGATTAAGAATATATTGTCCATTGCAGTAACCAATACGAGCAGCGGCAATGGGGCCCATAAAAGGAATACCTGAGAGAGTTAGTGCGGCAGAAGATGCAATTATAGCAAGAATATCAGGGTTGTTTTCTAAATCATGCTGGATGACAGAAACGATTACTTGTGTATCATTTTTATAACCATCAACAAAGAGCGGGCGAATTGGACGATCAATTAACCGTGAAATTAAGGTCTCACTTTCACTTGGACGGCTTTCGCGTTTTAAATAACCTCCAGGTATTTTACCAACTGCATAGTTTTTTTCTTGATAATTAACGGTGAGCGGAAAAAAATTTTGATCTGGTTTCGGAGTTTTTGCTGAAACGACAGTTGCCAAAACAACAGTTTCACCATATGTAGCAAGAATCGCGCCATCTGCCTGACGTGCAATTTTTCCTGTTTCGAGGATAAGTGACCGGCCGGCCCATTCAATTTCTACCTTATGGGTTTTAAACATTTTTTATCCTTAATGACCTAATATTTACATTGTGATTTTGTGTTATGTTTCAAAGTTATGGGTAATACAACAAGACATTTCTATATTTTGCATAGAGAGAAATAAATGACAGATCAAATGGAAACACCCGGCAATCTCGCTCACGATTCTTCATTAGTCTTTGATTACGAGCAGTATATTAAAGTAAAAGAGTGATTTTTCGTAAAAAAATACTCACTTACTTTTCTTCAACGGCGTAAGCCTAATCTTTCGACAAGTTTCTGATAGCGATCTTGATCAACACCTTTTAGGTAATCAAGAAGTCGGCGGCGTTGGGATACCATCTTTAAAAGACCCCGACGAGAATGATTATCTTTTTTGTGAGATTTAAAGTGGTTGGTTAAATTAGAAATGCGTTCAGAAAGAACAGCAACCTGAACTTCTGGTGAACCTGTATCACCGATTTTAGTTTTATATTCTGTAATAAGAGCTTTTTTACGCTCAGCAGTAATCGACATCGTATTGTCCTTTCAAAAAATAAGCAAAAAACACCTGTAGCCAAGATGTCATCCAGCAAAGGCTATAAAAGAACAAGAAGAGAGAAAATCTTACTTGCTTTGATACTGATATTTGGTACTTATATAGGAAATAAAGTTAAAATACTAGCCCTTGAAGATTTTCTTTATATAAGTTTATTTTGGCAAATATTTATTTTAAGATTTTTTATGAAAGTTTCTTAAAGAATTATTATTCTAAATAGATAAGATAATAACTTTACATGATGTACTAATAGTAAAGGGACGAATGAACTGCTGATTTGGAGACAAAAGATGCAGAAGGTTTCAACATTAGAGATTTTTCATAATTCAACATTCAGAAATTTATGGGTCGCTACTCTTGTAGCGAATTTAGGTGGCCTTGTACAGGCGGTGGGAGCAAGCTGGATGATGACATTGATTAGTCCTTCTCATTTTATGGTAGGGCTTGTGCAAAGTGCTACGACATTACCTCTTGTTGTTTTTTCTCTGATGGCAGGTGCATTAGCTGACAATTTTAATCGGCGTCATATTATGCTTTTTGCTCAAATTATTATGATGATTGTCTCAATTAATTTGGTTATTTTATCTTATATGGGATTAATTACCCCCTGGCTTCTCTTATGCTTTACATTTTTGATTGGATGTGGAACCGCTTTGTATAATCCTTCTTGGCAAGCAACAATAGGGGATATTGTGAACCGAGAAAATATTTCTACTGCCGTTAGTTTGAATAGTGTTGGTTTGAATTTGATGCGCAGTGTAGGACCTTCTATTGGAGGAGCTATTATTTCTACTTTGGGTGGTATTACAACTTTTTTTGTCAATGCGCTCAGTTATATTCCTTTGATTAGCGTTTTGTTTTTGTGGAAGCCAAATTACAAGAACAATACATTACCAAGGGAGAGTTTTTTAGGAGCTATAGCAGATGGTCTCCGTTATGTAGCAATGTCTCCCAATCTTTTGAGTATTATGATAAGATCATTCCTTTTTTGTGTTGGTGCTGTTTTTGTTTTTGCGTTACTGCCAATCGTTGTACATGAATTTTTTGAAGGGAATGCACTGTTTTATGGTACATTACTTAGTTGTTTTGGTCTGGGAGCTATTACAGCTGGCGTGATTAATTCGTTTGTACGAAGCAATTTTAAGTCAGAAATAATTGTTGCAAGTGCATTTGTTGGATTGTCCTTTTCTTGCTTTGTTTTAGCAATGAGTCGTTCGTTGTTTATAAGCCACTCTGTTTTATTTCCTGCTGGTTTATGTTGGGTTTTGGCATTATCACTCTTTAATACATCTGTACAGCTTTCTACACCACGTTGGGTTGTTGCGCGTGCTTTAGCCCTTTATCAAACTGCATCTTATGGTGGTATGGCTGTTGGAAGTGCAATCTGGGGTGTATTAGCTGAGGTTTATTCTTTAACAGTCGCTTTGAATGTTTGCGCGATATTCTTAATTTGTGGAGCTCTTGCGGGTATTAAATTTAAAATTCAAGAAATTCCTCAAATTAATTTTGAGCCGCTTGATCAATTTAGAGAGCCAGAGCTTTCATTAGATCTAGCAGGACAAAGTGGTCCAATTATGATTATGACTTATTATCAAATTAATGAAAATGATCTTGCAGAATTTCTTGAAGTTATGAGACGTTGCCGTCATATTCGACTACGTGATGGAGCACGCCAGTGGATTCTTTTGCGTGATCTTGAGAGGCCGGAATATTGGATAGAATCTTACCATATACCAACTTGGGTAGATTATTTGCGCCATAATCGCCGTTGCACAAAAGCAGATATAGAGGTTAACAAACATCTTGATAGATTAAATCGCATATCCAATAGCGTAAAGGTTCATCGCATGATTAAGTGGCAAACAGTACCAAAGATTAATGAGATACATTTAAAACTATCCAATAATCAATAATTTGAGTGTTATAAAATTGAAATATAAAATAGAAAATAGCTATTAGTATAAAAAAACAGCCTTCTATACTGGGCTTAGCTTAGTGTTAGAAATAGCAGCTCATTAAATTGTGAAAATTCGTTTTGGTTTGAATTGATTTTTATCAATTGTACCTATAGCAAGAAGCTGATCTTTGTAAGTGACATAAACATTTTCTTCATCAATAGAGATGTTATTTTCAAATAAGAGTACTGACTTACCCACTTTTATATGCATTGCTTGAGTTTTATTGAGAGTGTAGTGTGATAGGCAATGTAATGCAGCATCTGTTTTAATCAATAACTGATCAAGTACAGAGAAATCTCTCTTCGGTAGAGTACAATTTTCATCTGCTGTTTCTTTACAAAGCATTGCAACTTTTAATTCATCCCATGTAATGAGATCATTTTCTTTAAAAGGCGCAACTTTTATACGGCGTAGGTCAGAAATATATCCATAACAACCGAGATCGTGTCCCATATCACGTGCTAAGGAACGTACATAGGTTCCTTTTCCACATGTCATTTCAAAAATAGAATGTCCTTGAGCAGTAGTATCGATAAGCTTGAGGGTTTTAATTTCTACTTGACGAGATGAAATTTCAATATTTGTACCTTTGCGTGCTAAATCATAGGCACGGTTACCAGCAATTTTAATTGCTGAAAATTTTGGAGGTTTTTGCCAAATAATACCTGTATATTTTGGTAAAAGAGCAAGAATATTTTCTTGTGTTGGGCGTATCGAAGATGTTTTAGTAATTTCACCTTCTAGATCATCTGTGGAACGCTCTTCTCCCCAGGCTACACAAAAATGATAAGTTTTGGTACCTTCCATAACATAAGGAACAGTTTTTGTTGCTTCTCCCAGCGCAATAGGCAATAAGCCAGAAGCAAGTGGATCAAGTGTCCCTGCATGTCCAGCCTTTTGTGCGTTAAAAAGCCATTTGATTTTTGAAACAGCTGCTGTCGAACTCATTCCTTTGGGTTTATCTAGGATGATCCAGCCGGAAATAGAACGACCTTTTTTTGTACGTTGTCGTGTCACGTTTTTTGATCTTTAAGTTTATCATTATGAAGATCACGCGCAACCTCAGGTGATCGGAGTAAAGTATCAATTTTTGCAAAATTATCAAAACTGTTATCGAATCGAAAACGGAGTGCAGGCATGTATTTCATTTGCCGTAACTGATGACTGATCGCTCCACGGATAAAACGACTATTTTTATTTAAAGCGCTAACGATAGCATCGTGAGAAGTTTGATCGACGGTATTGAGAAAGGAAACAAAGCAAGTAGCAATTTTCAAATCTGATGACATACGCACTTCAGAGACAGAAATAACAATATTTTTAAAGGTATCATCAAGCAAAACACCTCGTTGCAATATATGAGCTATTGCGTGGCGAACCTGTTCTCCTACTCTTAATTGCCGTTGTGATGGATGTATATTTTTTACCAAAATTATAACCTTTTATATTCTGTTTTCCTTTTGTTCTCTTAAAAGATAAGAAAAGATAGAAAGATTGTATTAAGTTTAATACTTTTCTTTTTTAACTATTAGATAAAGAAAGCTCTTAGGTGACCTTATAATGTACGATTAATATGCTCGACTCGGAAAGTTTCAATAATATCACCCGCGCGAATGTCATCATAGTTTTCAAATGCCATTCCACATTCTTGACCAACTTGTACTTCACTGACTTCATCTTTGAAGCGTTTGAGTGTTTTAAGTTTTCCTTCATGAATAACGATATTGTCTCGAATTAGCCGGACGCCAGCTCCTCGTTCTATTTTTCCTTCTGTAACCCGACAACCAGCAACTTTTCCAGTTTTTGTAATGTTAAAGATTTCTAGAATTTCGGCATTACCAAGGAAGGTTTCGCGCTGTTCTGGTGATAGCAATCCTGACATAGCTGCTTTTATATCGTCAACAAGATCATAAATGATGTTATAATAACGGATTTCAATTCCTTGAATTTTAGCTGCATCTCTTGCTTGTTTATTCGCTCGAACGTTAAAGCCAATAACAGCGGATTGAGAGGCTTCAGCGAGAGAAATATCACTTTCAGTAATACCTCCAGCACCGGAGTGTACGACGCGTGCACGCACTTCCTCATTGCCTAGTGTTTCTAACGCTGAAGTGATCGCTTCAATAGATCCTTGGACATCTCCTTTGATGATAAGTGGGAATTCTTTTACACCAATAGTTTGTAATTTTGTCATCATTTGTTCAAGAGAACCACGAGAGCTAGTTTGTCGAGCTACAGCTTTGTCACGAGCTAAGTGTTGGCGGTATTCAGCTATTTCTCTTGCTTTTGCTTCATTTGTCACTACAGCAAATCGGTCACCAGCTTGTGGTGTACCTTGCATGCCTAAAATTTCAATTGGTGTAGAAGGCCCTGCTTTTTTGATATAACAACCACAATCATCAATTAAAGCACGAACACGTCCCCATTCATTGCCTGCAACAATAATGTCAGAAAGTTGTAATGTACCTTTTTGGATAAGAACAGTTGCAACAGGCCCCCGTCCTCGATCAAGTTTAGCTTCAATAACAACGCCTTCTGCTGTTCGCTCTGAGTCCGCTTTAAGATCAAGAAGCTCAGCTTGAAGAAGAATAGCTTCCAAAAGTTTATCAAGATTTTGTCCAGTTTTGGCAGAAACTTCAACTTCTAAAGTTTCACCACCCATGGCTTCAACAAAAACTTCATGTTGCAAAAGTTCTGTACGTACTTTTTGTGCGTCGGCAGTTGGTTTATCAATTTTGTTAATAGCAACAATAATGGGAACATTAGCGGCTTTTGCATGATTAATGGACTCAATTGTTTGTGGCATCACACTATCATCGGCGGCGACTACTAAAATAGCAATATCAGTTACTTGAGCACCACGAGCACGCATGGCTGTAAAAGCAGAATGTCCAGGCGTGTCGATAAAGGTAATCTTTTGACCATTTTGCTCAACTTGATAAGCACCGATATGTTGTGTAATTCCACCTGCTTCACTGGAAACAACATTGGCTTTACGAATAGCATCAAGAAGAGAAGTTTTTCCATGGTCAACATGACCCATAATGGTTACAACAGGTGGACGTGGACGCATCTTTAATGGATCATCACTGATATTGAAAATACCATCTTCTACATCAGATTCTGAAACACGTTTAACTGTATGACCAAATTCAACAGCAATGAGCTCTGCAATATCCGCATCGATGACATCACCAGGCTTCATCATTTGTCCTTGTTTCATTAAAAATTTAATAACATCAACCGAACGTTCGGTCATGCGCTGAGCGAGCTCTTGGATGGTAATGGTTTCAGGAAGAGTAACTTCACGAGAAATTTTTTCTCTTGGTTCTTGATTTTGTGCACGTTTGAATTTTTCCTGTCGACGACGCATTGCTGCTATTGAACGTCCACGTCCACTTCCTTCTTCATCCAACGCACTATGAAGAGTAAGTTTTCCTCGACGACGCTCATCAGCTCCTTTTACAACTTTAGGTGAACGCATTTCTGGTTTAGAAGAATTAGTGCGTCGGTTATGTTTGTCTTCATTATCATGATCATCTATAATACGTTTTTCTGCTATGGGTATATTTTTAAGCGGAATAGCTGCTTCTAATGCTTTTATATCTATTGCTTCGATAGATTCTGTTGAGGAGAGTGTAGAAGTATGAGTTGGAATTTGATCTGTGGTGTTCTTACTTTCTCGTAATGTTTGCTTTTCTTGATGAGTTTGTAAATGCAAACGTTCTTCACGTTCTTTGTCACGTTTTTCTTTTTCAGCTTGTTTACGTATTATTTTTTCTTGGATATGTGCTTCTTCTAAAGCACGGCGCCTCGCTTCTATTTCTGCTGATGAAAGGTTGCTCGGCGCTATAGGTTTACTGGGCGGTATTTCTTCAAATTTTGGTTTGGAGTGTTGAGCTACATGCGGTTTAGTAATAGGCTGTGGTGCTTCAGTTTTTTCGTCCGGGCGTGTAATTTTGCGTCGTTTAGTTTCGACAACCACAGCCTTTGTACGACCATGGCTGAAATTTTGTTTGATCGTACTAGTTTCTAATCCTGATCGTTTTAAGGTCAGTGTTTTTTTAGCTGTTATTTTGTCATTATTTTTTTCACTCATTGTATTTCCTTCACGGCCTTTGCCGTTATTGCACTAAGCTTACTATATTTATCCTCACGATAGGTGATTAATTTGTATATCGTTTTGATAAATCCCTCTGCAGCTTTCGTATTCAATAAGGCAGCATGTATCACAGGATTAGTTCCAAAAGCCATACTCATTTCATCACTTGTAAATAAAGATATAACTTTTATATTCTGATTTACTTTTTTTTGTATTGCGTGGATGGCTTGTGAAATTTTGCGTTTTCCATCTTCTTTTGCTTCTTTTGCATGGAGAACAAGAATAACCTGACCGGTGCGAATAGCAGAAACAACTTTGGTTGATCCTGTAACAATAGTCCCTGCTTTTCGAGCCATAGAAAGGCTTGAAAGTGCAGCTTTTAGTAGTAATTTATCCACAATATGAGCGAGGTTTTCAGAAACCTCAACATCTGTTTTAAGATTTTTGCTAAAAGCTTTACGTTTGACTGCCTCTTCTATGATAGTGTGATGCGCAGAAACCCAAAGACCACGTCCGGGTAAATTAGCTTTAAGATCAGGGATAATTTGATTATTTGGACCAATGACAAAACGGATCAGCGCTGCCGCTGAAGCACTTTTCTTTGTCACAATACAAGTCCGCTCATTCATTTAAAATTTATCCGCATCCAAATTATTTGTTGCTTCATCTTCTACAGGATGTTGTTTAATAAGATCAGCTTGATTTATCCAACCTGCTTGCACGCGTGCTGCTAACACCATGGCTTCTGCATCTGCACGGGTAATATCAAAGGGTGTCAAGATGCCAGGAAAATTTTGTGTTTGACCTTCTTTACATTCTCTCCATCCAACGAGATCATCAACTGCATAGCCTGCAAAATCCTCTATTGTTTTTACACCATCCTCACCTATAACAACTAGCATAGCATTTGTTATACCAGGCAGTGTTTGCAATTCATCTGAAACACCAAGCTCTTTACGCTTTTCGTTGAGTTCTTTTTCTTTACGTTCTAAATATTCACGTGCACGATTTTGGATTTCTGAAGCAGTATCATGATCGAAGCCGTCGATAGACTCTATTTCTTCAAGATTAACATAAGCGATTTCCTCAATTGAGGTGAAACCTTCTGAAGCCATAACTTGCCCAACCATTTCATCAACATCTAAAGTTTCCATGAAAAGCTTGCTACGTTCAGTGAATTCTTTATGACGATTTTCAGATTCTTCTTGTTCTGTTAGAATATCAATATTCCATCCTGTTAATTGCGAAGCTAAACGCACATTTTGTCCACGTCGACCAATTGCAAGACTAAGCTGATCACCAGGTACGACGACTTCAATACGTTCTGCATCTTCATCAAGAACAACTTTCGAAACTTCAGCGGGCTGCAGTGCATTGACGATAAATGTTGCAGCATCAGGTGACCAAGGAATAATGTCAATTTTTTCGCCTTGTAATTCTGCAACAACAGCCTGAACACGGCTTCCTCGCATTCCAACACATGCACCAACGGGATCAATTGAGCCATCGCGTGAAACAACAGCGATTTTTGCACGTGAGCCTGGATCACGAGCAACAGATTTAATTTCTATGATACCATCATAAATTTCTGGGACTTCCATAGTAAAAAGTTTTGCCATAAATTGAGGGTGTGTCCGTGAAAGGAAAACTTGTGGTCCTCTTGGTTCACGGTGTACGTCATGAACAAACGCACGAATGCGATCTCCATAATGAAAAGATTCCCGCGGAATTAATTCATCACGTCGCACGATAGCTTCTCCACGACCTATATCGACAATAACATTGCCATATTCCACACGTTTAACTGTACCAGAAATAATTTCACCAATTTTATTTTTGAATTCTTCAAATTGGTGATTACGTTCTGCATCACGTACTTTTTGCACAATAACCTGTTTAGCAGATTGTGTTGCAATGCGTCCAAAATCCATGGGAGGTAAAAGATCGGAAAGAAAATCACCGACTTTTGCGTCTTCTTTGCGTTTTAGGGCATCAGATAAAGCTATTTCAGTTGTATAATCTTCAACGACATCAACAACTTTAAGAAGACGTTGTAATTTAATTTCACCTGTTTTAGAATTGATCTCAGCACGGATGTTGGTTTCTTGGCCATAACGAGAACGTGCTGCTTTTTGAATAGCATCAGCCATTGCAGAAATGACAATTTCACGGTCAATTGACTTCTCACGTGCAACAGCATCTGCAATTTGCAGAAGTTCAAGCCTGTTAGCGCTTATAGCCATTGATTTTCTCCTTTTTTATGCCACATGAGGGCAGGGGGTCTGTTAATATTTAAGTGTTATATTTGTTTTCGTTCTTGAGAGGTTTAAGATTATCGTTCGAAATTAATTGTTTGTCTAAATCTTTATTTTTTTTCAATGTATCACGAATAAGTTCATCGGTGAGGATCAAGTGCGCGTTAGTAATATTAGAAAAAGAAATAAATATATTTATTTCTTCTCTGTGAGCTGTTTTCTCGATATTTAAAGTAAATCCATTTTGTGTAATATCTTTAAGCTTACCACGCAATTTTTGACGTCCATCAATAACAGTGTTGGTTTCAATTTTTGCGAGATGCCCTTGCCAATGAACAAAATCAGATTTTCTTACGAGTAGGCGATCAATACCAGGAGATGAAATTTCTAAGTGATACTTGCGTTCAATAACATTTTCTATGTCAAGGAGAGGGGCAACAGCTCGACTAACTATTTCGCAATCTTCTATTGTCATGGTGCCATTAGTGCGTTCAACCATAATCTGAAGTGTTAAACCATTTAAGCCCAAAAGTTTTGTGCGAACTAACCGAAAACCTAAAGGTTTTAGTAATGGTATAATAAGAGCAGAAACACGTGCTGCAACGCCATCTTCTTCAAATAAACGCGGTTCATCAATATCACCCATTCTTTCAATTTCATTCATATGGTTCATCCAAATTGTTATCGAACTTACAATAAAAAAGAGTGGCTCCAACTGGACCACTCCTCATCATAAGGCCGAAAATCTATCTCTTTATACTCTTAAACAGAGAATTTTACAAGTTATTTATAGTAAAGCATTTTATCTTTTATTGTTTAATAAAAGTAAGGTAAGTGGGTGTTCTGCCTTCACATAGGGCTTTGGCTTCATATCGGGTGCTTGGCCATAGTGGATAGGGAATTTTCCAGTCTGTAGGTTTTTGTGCGAGCCATTCAAAACTATTGTGTTGAATACAATGATAAAGCGTCCAATTGATATAGTCATCTATATCACTAGCAAAGCGGAATTTTTTACCGGCTTTAAGAACTCGAGAAAAACGGTTTAGATTTTTTTCATTAATGAACCGTCGTTTCCAATGCTTTTTTTTAGGCCATGGGTCAGGATAAAATAAATCTATTCCATCAAGAGATTCTGTTGGTAACCAATCAAGAAAATGTGTAGCATCATCGTTATAAAGACGAAGTTGATTTTGATATTCTTTGTGCTTTTCAGTGTATGATAATATTTTTGCCATTCCATTAATAAAAGGTTCTATACCGATAAAACCAGTGCGTGGAAAACGCTTCATTTCATGGAGTAGATGTTCTCCGCTACCAAAGCCAATTTCAAGTCGAACTTCTTCCACTGGATTGGTGAATAAAGATACTAACTTTAAAGGTGCAGGTTTGCTTAAATCAATGTTAAGAGTAGGAAGAAGCGTATTTATAAGTGTAATTTGATTGTTTCGTAGCCGTTTTCCTCGTCGGCGACCAAAAAAAGCTTCACTCATACGCGTTTTATGTGTAGTCATGATATTTTAATCATTTTTTTAAGTTGTCCAACTAAATCAGTTTTTTCCCAAGAAAATGAACCATCATGCTCTGGTTTGCGTCCAAAATGGCCATAAGCTGCTGTTTTTGCGTAAATAGGTTTGTTGAGATCAAGATGCTTTCGGATGCCTGTTGGTGATAAATCCATTATTTTTGGAATTGCGGCTTCAATAGCACTTTCATCTACTTTTCCTGTTCCATGGAGGTTAAGATAAATGGACAAAGGTTCTGCAATGCCAATTGCATAGGAGAGCTGAATAGTGCATTGATCTGCTAAATCAGCTGCAACAATATTTTTAGCTAGGTAGCGTGCAGCATAAGCTGCAGAACGATCAACTTTTGTTGTATCTTTACCTGAAAAAGCCCCACCACCATGAGGTGCGGCACCACCATACGTATCCACAATAATTTTCCGTCCTGTTAATCCCGCATCACTTTTAGGACCACCAATAACAAATTTTCCTGTTGGATTAATATACCATCTGCATTGATTGGAGATTGGGATATCATGTAAAGCTTGCAAAATATAGGGTTCAACAATTGTACGGACTTTATTCGAATCCCAGCTTTCATCAAGGTGTTGTACTGAAAGGACAATAGATGTCACTTCCGCAGGTTTGCCATTTTTGTATTCTATTGTTATTTGGCTTTTAGCATCTGGTCCTAATTTACCAGTTTCTCCCTCTTTTCTATGACGGGCTATTGCAAGATGTTCTAAAATCTTATGTGCATAATAAATTGGTGCAGGCATGAGATCTGGTGTTTCACGGCAAGCATATCCAAACATAATGCCTTGATCACCTGCTCCTTCTTCACCATGACGATCAATGGCATGATCAACTCCTTGTGCGATATCAGCTGATTGAGGGCGTAAAAGAACATCAATTTTAACGGTTTTCCAATGAAAATCTTCTTGTTCGTAGCCAATAGCACGAATGGCGTGACGTACAACTTTACGAAAAGGGGTAGGGTTAACAATAAGAGAGCCAGCCTTATCGCGTATAAATTGACCGTTTTTATCTTTTTTTAAGAGTGTATCGGGAACACGTACCTCACCAGCTATGACAACACGATTGACACTTACTAAAGTTTCACAAGCAACTCGTATTAACCATGGATTAGTTTTGGCTTTGTGAGATTCTCTGTAAACCATATCAACGATTTCATCAGAAATACGGTCACAAATTTTATCAGGATGTCCTTCCGATACCGACTCACTTGTAAAAAAATAATTTTGATGCGGCATAGGAACTCTCTCAAATAAAAAAGAAGTCAATATTTCATGTTTGGTAGACTCAAATTTGCTTTATTTGCCAATCCTATGCCAAATCGTCAATAATAATGTAAAAAAGAATATAATTTTATATCTCATCGTTATGATCTTCTTCAGAAAGAGCCTTCGCTAAATCAATAATTTTTCGGCGCACTTTAGCATCAGATATATTGGTAAAAGCACGCATTAATTGAATGCCTTCACTACTAGAACAAAAATCTATAAAATTATTATCACTTTCCGTAAAACCTTCTAAAGATTGTATACCAATTCCTTTATCAAAAAAATAGGAAACTGGAACATCCATAATTTCTGCAATTGCTTGGAGGCGGCTTGCTCCAACACGATTTGTTCCTTTTTCATATTTTTGAATTTGTTGAAAAGTAATACCTAATTTTTCACCGAGTTTTTCTTGAGTAAGACCTAATATATTACGACGCAAACGAATACGGGTTCCAACATAAATATCCATTGGATCGGGTTTTTTTCTAGTTTTGGTCATAATGCAACTCTTTATTTTCAGCGCTTTGTTTTTAAACAAACATTAGGTGCATGTGAGGTTAGTTTATTATAAATGAGGATGATATATAATACTTTTCTTGACGTTACTGGTACACATAACATGATATTGTACATAAGTACTCAATCATTCAAGCTGTTTTGTAGAACCAAAACTAATACGATACAATAGCATAAGAATGAATAAGATGAAAGTAGAGAATGTTCTGTATTTATTGTTCCAAATAGTGGTAATTGGTTGTGGGATCGGTGCATCAAGTGCGCCAATAATATTATATTCAAGGGAAGAAACAATTCTTCCATAAGGATCAATAACAGCTGATATTCCATTATTTGCTGCTCTAATAAGAGGTATTCCCAATTCAATGGCACGAAGTTGCGCTTGTTGAAAATGTTGATATGGGCCAGGCGTTTTACCAAACCATGCATCATTTGTTATATTAATAATTGCTTGAGGGGGGGGACCTTTAAAAGCCGTTATATTAGGAAATATCGCTTCATAACAAATAAGTGGAAGATAAGAAAAACCATTTGGCATCATAACGGTTCTTCGCACATTGGCAGCAGTATATCCATCAATGGTGTCAGCGAGAACATGCAATCCTACCTTTTTTAGTAAATTTTGATAGGGAAGATATTCACCAAAAGGGACGAGATGAAGTTTATCAGATATGTGAAGAATATCACCTTTGGCATCAATTACTGCAATTGTATTAAAATATTGTATTTGGGTATAAGGAGGGGAAGCATCACCGGTTCGGATGGCACCGATAATAGCCCATTGTTGGGGTTTTAGAAAAGAACCAATATGCTTTGTAAGAATAGAAGGCGTATTACTAAGAATATAAGGAAGAGAAGCTTCTGGCCATATGATAAAATCAGGCTCTGGATTTTGGCTAATAGCTGTTTTAATACTTAAGTTTAGATGAGCTGCAAATATATCGTTTCTTTTCGTATTGTTCATTTTGGTGGCTTGTTGGATAGAGGGTTGAACAATACGAACCCAATGGTTATTATTGCGGTACTCTGCTATATTCGGTGCTGTTTTCAAACGATAAAATCCAAATCCACTATGGGCTAATATAAGAAGAAAACAAAGTAAAAGCGCTGAATTTTTTTTTTCATTTGTTAATAAAACAGTTGGTAAACTATAGCATAAAATAGCAAGGATATTCATTCCATAGAGTCCTACAATCATATCTGATTGCATAAACATTGGGGTTGGCATAGCTGTATAACCGAGAGCATTCCATGGAAAACCCGTCAATAGGATAGCACGTAACCACTCTGCTAATCCGAGTGAGAAGGCTAATACAAAGAAGCGTGCTATGTTTTTTGTCCATAATAAGGAAACAATTATACCAGCAAAAAACCAATAAAAAGAAAGATAAACAGGAAGACAAAAAATAGAGAATGGTAATGCCCAAGCAAAAGAGATTGGATCTATTAATAATGCATTACTTAACCACCAAAGGCTACAAAAAAAATAACCAAAGCCAAAATTTCCAAAGGCTAGTGCATTTGTTAAAAGACGTTTTTTGTTGTTGTGGATAGTATTGATTTTATCGAGAAAAATAATGAAAATAGGAAATGTTAAAAAACAAATGGGCGTTAAATAAAAGGGGGGAAGTGCAAAAGACGTTAAAGCACCGCATAAAAAAACACATATTTGCTGTTTCCAACCAGTGATGGAAAGCAGGAGAAGGTTGAGATTCTTTAACAATAATTAGCTATCCTTATAAGATTGTTGTGCCTTAAGATTTTCATTTTCTGAGATACGAAAAATGCATAATCGTTTAATTCGACGTTTATCAGCTTCTAAAATACGGAAACGATAACCTGGTACAGTTTCAATAATTTCACCTTTTGAAGGGATGCGATCAAGAATGGAAAAGATTAAACCACCAATGGTATCCACTTCATCTCCGTATTCTCCCACGACAAAATCAGGACCAAGAGCTTTTTCCAAATCTTTTAATTCAGTCTTTGCATCAACCAACCATTTATTATCAGGTTGGCGTATGATAGCGTTATCAATATTATCATGTTCATCTTCAATATCTCCAACAACCAATTCGACAATATCTTCCATAGACACCAAACCATCTGTACCACCATATTCATCGATCACTAAAGCCATTTGTGTTCGTGTGGTTTGCATACGTGTTAATAATTTGCTTGCGAGCATAGAACGAGGTACAAAGAGAACTGTTCTAATAAGGTCTAGTTCACCGATAGGGTGTTGTAAATCTTTATGATTCAGTTGTAGAGAGTCATATTTTTGTTCATTTCGAGTAGAGCTGGTAATAAAAGAGGTTATATAATTGAGGATATCGTGGATGTGAATCATACCTCGTGGATCATCTAATGTTTCAGCGTATACAGGTATGCGTGAATGTCCAATTTTTGCAAAAAATTTAAGAGCTTCGCCGAGAGGAGTATTGATTTCCAATGCTTCTATTTCGGAACGCGGAATCATAATATTATCAACACGTGCTTCTCGTAGGCATAAAATATTATGAAGCATAGTGCGTTCTTCAGGAGAAAAAAGAGTTGTTCCCTTTTCGTTATCAGTAGCAAGTACATTAGTAAGACCATCACGTAGTGATGTATGGTTGCGTCTACGTAAAAATGAAAATAGAGAGCTTAGCAATGAATTTTTCTTTGTATAGCTTGTTTTTTGTAGAGAATATTCTTCAGGATTAGAAGATATTTGAGTATTATTTTTTGTATTAATTTTATCCGCCATAGCTTTAAAAATTTTCTAAACTTTCTCAATTATAATAGCTGCACCAATTATTTTAAATTTTATTATTTGTAAACCTAACCTTAAGTTTAACTTTTATCATTTTATAACAACTTAGTATAGGGATCTTTTATAGTTAGCTTTTGAAGTATTTCTTTTTCTAGTTTTTCCATTTGATTAGCTTCATCATTTGTTTCATGATCATAACCAAGAAGGTGAAGGATACCGTGAATGATTATATGCGTTAAGTGATCCTGAAATGATTTTTTTTCTTCTTCTGCTTCTCGCATAACAGTTTCTTGCGCAATAACGATATCACCAAGCATAAGCTTAGGATTTTGTCCAGCTTTAAGAGGAAAAGCAGGAAAGGATAAAACATTTGTGGGTTTATTGTGATTACGCCATCGTGCGTTAATTTGCGCCATATGCGTATCATCTGTAAAAAGCAGGCTGAGCTCACTTGTTATTTCATTTAATGATAAATGCTGCAATGTGGTAACTAGAGCTTTTTCAGTGATATTATAAAGCATTTTCTCATTATTCCATTTAGCACTTTCAATAGTTATATCAATAGAAATCATGAGAAATTGCACTCATTTTTTTTTACGGAAAGCCTGTGAGTTGTATTTTTTTTGTTCAATAGAATCACGATCATAAGCTTGAATGATGGTGGAAACAAGAGGGTGCCGTACAACATCTTTTTCATTAAAATGGATAATTTTAATATTTTCTATATCTGAAAGGATGCGAATTGCTTCCACTAAACCTGATTTTTGTCCTGCAGGCAAGTCAATTTGGCTTAAATCACCCGTTATAATCATCCGTGATCCTTCTCCAAGGCGTGTAAGGAACATTTTCATCTGCATAGGTGTAGTATTTTGTGCTTCATCGAGGATTATTGCTGAATGAGCAAGTGTTCGACCACGCATGAACGCTAGAGGAGCGATTTCTATAACTCCAGAGGTTAAAATGCGTTCTACTTTTTCAGCAGTTATCATATCATACAGAGCATCGTAAAGGGGACGTAAATAGGGATCAACTTTTTCTTTAAGATTACCGGGAAGGAAGCCAAGATGTTCTCCAGCCTCAATGGCTGGACGTGAGAGAATAATTCGTTCAATGATACCATATTTAAGAAGCATGACAGCATGAGCAACGGCAAGATATGTTTTTCCAGTGCCTGCTGGACCTATTCCAAAAATAAGTTCAGCATGTTCCATGGCACGCATATAAACGTCTTGTGTTAAAGTACGAGCATAAATTGTTTTTTTATGGGTATTAAGTTGTGCTAGTGTATGTTGTGCAGAAGGTTGAGTTATTTGAAGTTTTTCTTGTTGTTCATCGGGCAAATTTGCCATAGCGATTGCACTTTCCATATCTGATAGAGTAAGCTCTGGATGTGTTTTTGCTTTTTGATAAAGCTGATCTAATACATAGTGTGCTTGTTGTACGGCAATAGCTGCTCCATAAATTAAAATTTTGTTACCGTGTGGACGGATATCAAGCTTGAGTTTTTTTTCAAGATAAGCAAGATTTTCATCAAATTTACCAAAAACTATTTTTGCAGTATTGTTGTTTTCAAATGTTAAAACAACATGGTTAGTATTGACTGTATTAGCTTTTTTAAAGATATTTGTATTTTGAGAGGGAATACCTTTTATCTTTGGACTTTGCTTCGATTTTTTGGTTGATGCTTTCAACCCTTACTCCTTATCTGTTTATATCATAGCTTTAATATAAGCACTTATCTTTAAAAGTGAAATAGCTTTTTAAGATTATATTTTTAAATAGAACTATGAAATTTCTTTAATATTAATATATGTCGGTTTTTTCACCGATGAAACTATTAGAGCTTGCATTTGTAATACGAATTTTCATAATAGTTCCAATAGAGGCTTGTGTATTTACGACAACAGGTAAAAGCCAAGGGGAGCGCCCTATCATTTGCCCAGAGTGACGACCAATTTTTTCAATAAGAACATCGGTTGTTTGACCAATTTTAGAGTGTAAGAATGTATGCTGTTGGTCGAGAAGAATGGCTTGTAAATGCTGGAGGCGAGCATTTTTGACCGTTTCATCAACGTGATTTTTCATTGTTGCACCGACTGTACCAGGTCGAGGTGAATATTTAAAAGAATAAGCCGAACTATAGCCTACTTGTTGAATAAGCTTGATAGTTTCTTCAAAATCTTCGTCAGTTTCACCCGGGAATCCTACAATGAAGTCGCCTGAAAAAGCAATATCAGGCCTTGCAGCACGGATCTTATCGATGAGATTAAGATAATGAATACTTTTATGTTGTCTATTCATTGCTTTCAGGATACGATCTGAACCTGATTGAACAGGAAGATGCAGATAAGGCATAAGTATATCAAGATCTCGATGTGCAGCAATAAGACTGTCATCCATATCGCGTGGATGACTTGTTGTATAACGTAATCGTTTTAAACCATCAATTTTAGCTAGGTGATGGAGAAGATCTCCAAGGCGCCAAGTTTTTCCATCGATACTCTGTCCATGCCATGCGTTTACATTTTGCCCAAGAAGTGTAATTTCTTTTACACCTGCTTCAATAAGTTGGTACGCTTCAGCTGTGATTTGCTTAACGGATCGGGATATTTCTGCTCCCCGTGTATAGGGAACAACGCAAAAGGTACAAAATTTATCGCAACCTTCTTGCACTGTTAAAAATGCACTAATGCCTCTTTGTCGAACAGCTTGTTTGTTATGAGGTGGTAAATGAGAAAATTTATCTTCAACGGCATAATCTGTTTCAATAACTTTTTTTCCTTGTTTGACTTGTTTTAATAGTTCCGGTAGCCGATGATACATTTGTGGTCCAATGATAAAATCTACGGTTGGTGCACGTCGCAAGATTTCATTGCCTTCGGCTTGCGCAACACAACCTGTAACACCGATCATCAAAGGTTTATCATGTGTACGTCCTTGACGTATTATTTGTAAGCGACCAAGATCAGAGTAAAGTTTTTCTGCTGCTTTTTCTCGAATATGGCAGGTATTAATCAGAATAAGGTCTGCATCATTTGGTGTTTGTGTGGCAATATAGCCTTGAGCACTTAAACTATCATTCATTCGCTGGCTATCATAAACATTCATTTGGCATCCATAAGTTTTAATAAAAACTTTTTTGGGGCCACTGGGAAGTATATTTTTAGAATTTGTACGATGATCCATATTGCGTTTCTAAACGTTTTTTTTTTTAATCTCAATCTATTTGCTTGAAAGTTTTTTGCATGATGATTGCATCTATGAGTCCATTGTGTGATTGATAGTAGGCTGGGCGTTTAGCAATCTTTTGAAATTTAAATCGTTTATAAAGGGCTAAGGCAGGAAGATTGGTTTCTTCTACTTCTAGAAAAAGTTTCGTTGCACGTTTACGACGAAGGTGGCGAAATATGTTATCAATAAGAAAATGACCAATTTTTTGTTGACGGTTATTAGAATTAACTGCAATCGTTATAATTTCTGCTTCACCAAGAATAAGACGGCAGAGACAAAATCCTAAAATTTGATGAGATTGTCCAATGAGATGGGCTTTATAGCCAAAGATAGAATGATCTTTTAAAAAAGTCTCAAATGTTTGTTGTGTCCACGCTATAGAAAAACAATTTTTATGAATTTGATGAAGAAAAACACTATCTTTAGAGCTTAATGGTGCGATTATAAAATTTTTTTTTGTCAACAAAGATTTAGCCATTATTGTTTTCGTGGTAAAGCAAAATCAGTTTGTTGTTTTGCATCAGCATCGCGTAAGTAGAGGGGATGCGGTGGTATTGGGGGCTGTTTATTTGCAGCTAGGTATGCATAAGTTAAAACGTCTGCAGCATCACATGGAATGGAATCCAGTATAATTTTTTGCTCATTGTATTGTTTTTAATATAGAGAGTAATAATTTCAGCAGCTGGGCCAGTAAGCATAGTGTGTTCGGATAGATCTGCGATAATATTTTCAGGAGTTTTTAGGCTGGGCATGCTTAAAGCTATAAGATTTTTGTTGAAATTTTGATGATAGAACATTCCTCTACCGGCTTCAATAACAACAGTAATGATTGATGTGATATGTTTATTAGCTACTTGTGCAGCTAATGCTTCAAGTGAGCTGACTCCAATAGCTGGAATTTCTAATGCTAAGGCCAAAGCTTTTGCTGTAGCAATGCCTACACGTATACCTGTAAATGATCCCGGTCCAATATTGACGGCAATGCGATTAATCTGATCAAGCTTAATATTTGCTTGATGAGTTAGCTGTTCGATTTGACCAATGAGTTTCTCAGCATGACCTTTGCCAATACATTGACTGATGCGTGCGATAACAGATTTATGTTGAACAAGTGCGACAGCACAATAAGTTGAAGCAGTATCTATAGCAAGAATAAGCATAAATGCTTTTTAGCGGAATATAGTAATAAATAAAAGATAAGTTTTGATTTTTAAAAATTTTCTTTATCTCTAGTGAAATATTAAAAAATAATGAGATCAATAGGATATATAATTGTTTTGAGCTGTATTTGAGCATAGCGTATCTTTTATCACAGAAAGACAATACATGTGAAATAGGTTCAATATTTTACGTTGTTCTGTAAGCTATATTTAAGAAAGTGAAGTATTCGATGTAAATTTTTTAAAATGTTATGCGATCAAAATTAAAAAGTTTTATCATAAGAATACTGAAGACACTAAGGAAAAATATAGAGGTGATTGAAGCACATATCACGCGCCATCCTGCTTTTTTTAATGAACGAATATCAACACTTAATCCTAATCCTGCCATTGAAATAATAGTGAAAAGTTGAGTAATAAAGTTGATAGGAGTAAGAGCAGTTGTAGGAATAAGTTCTGCTGAGCGTATAAGCATCATGATAATAAAGCCAATGATAAACCATGGAATGAAATTATGTAAACGTAGATGATGTCCTGGCCGAGGGTAAATGATTGCTAGAGTAAAAATGATCGGACCTAACATTAAAACTCGCACTAATTTAACAAGAGTTGCTATTTGAACACTCACAAAAGATACAGATGTTGTTGCTGCTAAAACCTGTGGAACAGCATAAACGGTCATACCTGCTAATATACCATATTGATTAAATGATAAATTAAAGAGAGGTTGTAAAGAAGGCAAAATGAAAATAATAATAGCTCCTAGGAGAGCAGCAAATGCAATTGATGCAGCCACTTCTTCACTTTTTGCATTAATAACAGGCGCAGTGGCTACAATAGCTGAATTACCACAGATAGCATTACCACAAGCGACAAGCATGGCTAAATTTTTAGAAAGTCCATAAAATCGTCCAATAATAAAACTGATAAAAATAGTAAGAAATACAATAACTATAATACCAACAAGTAAAGTCCAACCGGCGGAAAGTACTGTGTGGACACTAACGCTTGCACCTAGAAGAACAATAGCGATTTCCAGAAGTATTTTTGCGCAAAAATTTATACCTTTATCAAAATATTCTGGAAGAGAAGAACAACTACGGACAATAGAGCCTAATAAAATCGCTAAAACAAGAGTTTCAATCCATGCTTCTGCAAGAAGTTTCTTTTCTATAATTTCTAAACCATAAGCGGATGCCGATATAAGCGCACAGATTAAAATTCCTGGTCCTAAATTGACTATAAAAGATAAATTTTTATTTGGCATTTTAGAAGTTCCCCTGCCGCGCATTATACAAAATATTGGCCTTTAAGATCCTTCTATCATAAAATTTAGGGATTATCAAAAAACGACCGAGAAATAATTTCAAAAATTAGTTCTTGCTTGTAAAGCAGCAGCTAACGTTCCGTCATCGAGATAATCTAGTTCACCACCTACTGGTACTCCATGGGCAAGACGGGTGATTTTAATGGAAAACAGGGAAAGTTGATCGGTAATATAGTGAGCTGTCGTTTGTCCTTCAACTGTAGCATTAACGGCTAAGATGATCTCTGTAATTGAATTATTAGTAACGCGGTTGATTAAAGAGGCGATGTTTAGTTCATCAGGTCCTATGCCATCTAAAGGAGACAGTCGTCCACCTAAGACATGATAACGTGCTGAT
The DNA here is from genome assembly GCF_002022625.1 of Bartonella sp. 11B. Taxonomy (NCBI): domain Bacteria; kingdom Pseudomonadati; phylum Pseudomonadota; class Alphaproteobacteria; order Hyphomicrobiales; family Bartonellaceae; genus Bartonella; species Bartonella sp. 11B. The sequence goes on from NZ_CP019783.1 coordinate 437,762, forward strand.
AAAAATTTTGCACGTTCAAGAGCCCAGAGATCAGAAATATCTTCAACAACAATGATTATTGATTCATCACGGTGAGGATCTGTACAAATTGAACAGGGATTTGTTGTGTCTACATTACCACAAACAGAACAAATTCGAACTTTATTTGCAGTTTCTTGTATTGCAGATCCTAGAGGTTCTAACAGAGTTTCTTTTTTCTTGATGAGATAGAGAGCGGCACGACGTGCTGAACGTGGTCCGAGACCTGGTATCCGTGCTAAAAGCTGAATAAGGTGTTCAATTTCGGGGCCTGCAATATGTTTAGACATACTATTATACCAAGAGATTAAAATATAATTTGTTTATCAAAACGGAAATTGAAAACCCGGTGGGATTGGCATTCCTGCAGTCACGCTTTTAGTTTTTTCTTCAATAATTACATCAATTTTACTTTTAGCGTCAGTATAGGCAGCTATCATAAGATCTTCAAGAATTTCTACGTCTTTAGGATTCATCAATGAAGTATCAATGTTTATGGCTGATATAGTATTTTGACCATTAAGAGTGATTTTGACAAGACCTCCACCTGCTATACCAGTTGCTTGCAGATTGGCCAATTCACTTTGCATTTGCTGCATTTTTGTTTGCATTTCTTTGGCTTTTTTCATTATATTCATCATATCACGCATAGGGATGGGTTTCCTTATTCATCATTTGTATTGTTATCAGTGTCAAAGATATTAGGGATTAAATCAAGATCATTTTCTTTTTTATTGAAGCGAATATCAATGATTTTTGCTCCTGGGAAAGTATTGAGGATTTTTGCAATATCAGGGTCCGTTTGTGCATCGGCAAAAAGAGATTTTTGTATAGCAACACTTTCTTCTTGTAGAGTTGGTTTTCCTCCTTCATTGACAAGAGTTATAGTCCAGTGTTTTCCAGTCCATTGGTACAGCATTTTTTTATATCACGTTCAAGGGAGCGTGGGGCTTCTTCAGCGAGTCTTAATGTTATGTGCTGCGGTTCAAAAGAAACAGGATGAACGAATTCTTTGATCAATAATTTGAAATGTATTTCATTATGCTGGTCGGCTAGATCAACAATATGTTGCAAAGAATCTATGATGATTTTTTCTTTTGTAGCTTTTGTGTCTAATTGGGGGTCAATTTGAGATGAATTGATTATATTTTTATTAAGTTGATTCGTTTGAACATTTTCGCGAGTTTCAATCTTATTACAAAAATCGATCTTTTCAGAAGTTTTAATCTTTATATATTCGGGAGAGCAACTAGATTGGTTTTGCAGTGTATCTGAAATTGGAGAGGAAGTGTAACTATGTGCAACTTCTGTTTTTATAAGATTGCTTTCATTTATTGTTTCTTGAGAAGAATGATTTTCAACAATTATAGGTGTTTTTTTTTCCCGTGTGAATTTTGTTAAAGCTTCGTCAAGAGTTGGTAAATCAGCAATGTGGGCAAGACGAATCAATAACATTTCGGCAGCTTGAATAGGATGGGGAGCTTGATTGACTTCCTGTAGGCCTTTGAGAAGCATTTGCCAACTGCGTGAAAGAACACGAATAGAAAGTTTTTGTGAAAAATTTAAGCTTCTTGAGCGTTCCTCTTCTGTAAGTGATAAATTCTCTATTATTTCTGGTGTCAAACGTAATCGTGTAATTAGATGATTAAAATCAGCTAGTTCTGTTAGTATAACAAAAGGATCTGCACCTCTATTGTACTGATTGCGTAATTCGTGCAATGCATTAACAATATTTCCTTTCATAAGGGATTCAAAGAGATCAATAATGCGAGATTGATCCGTTAATCCTAACATGAGGCTTACTGCAGTGGCATCAACTTTACCATTACCATAAGCAATTGCTTGATCAAAAATAGATAACGCATCACGGACAGATCCTTCTGCCGCACGGGCAATCATGAATAACGCTTGATCTTGCGCTTCAACTTTTTCTAGTTGAGCAACTTTGCGTAAATGAGTGACCAAAACAGTTGTTTCAATACGCTGCAGATTAAAACGCTGACAGCGTGAAAGAATTGTAATAGGAACTTTACGGATTTCTGTCGTTGCAAAAATAAATTTCACATGTGGAGGAGGTTCTTCAAGTGTTTTTAATAGACCATTAAATGCTTGTGTTGAGAGCATATGAACTTCGTCAATAATATATATTTTATAACGTGCAGAAACGGGGCGGTAACGGATTTGTTCAATAATTTCACGAATATCGTCAATACCAGTATGCGAAGCAGCATCCATTTCTATAACATCTATATGGCGACCTTCAATAATTTGTGCGCAATGCTCACCAAGTGTATCGAATAGGGTGGTTGGTTGATCAATATCTTTGGTTTTGTAGTTAAGAGCTCGAGCTAAAATACGTGCTGTTGTGGTTTTTCCTACTCCACGAATCCCCGTTAACATCCATGCTTGTGCAATACGTCCTGTTTTAAAGGCATTATTGAGAGTACACACTATTGCTTCTTGGCCAATTAGGTCAGAGAAGTTTTGAGGTCGATATTTGCGAGCAAGAACGCGATAGGCCATTGTTGCTGGCGTATTTTCTATTAATTGTTCCAATTTTGAAGCTCTTTTTGATAAAGACTCAATAATAAAAAGAGGTAGATTAACAGAAATCTCTTTAAATATTAAGAGAGTTTTTTAATGAGTTTATTTTAAGACTAAAATTTTTTGAATTTAAGAGAGCTCAAAATTTCTCTTCTTGTGAGACAGAAATGTTATCCTAAAAGGCTAAAAACATTGTAGTTGAAAACTGTTCCAACTGTTATTAAAAGACCTAAAGTAAGTTTGTATCTCATACTAAAGACCTTATTCTCCTCCAAAATCAATGTAGAGGACCATTATTTAAAAAGTAAGGAGGTTGGCACGATGACCCGTACAAAAACTCGTTAGGGCTGCTTCTTTCCAGACCTGACCCGGTTGGCGAGCAGTTCGTCCATCACCAACCTCCCTCTATCTAGATTATCGATTTAAAATAAAAAATCAAGCAAGAACCAAAAATATGATACAGATGATTAAAATTTGTATCTGAATTTGATGAATTTTCAGGAAGCGCTATAAAAGCGTACTCACATAGAAATAAATCTTTCTTAATTTTAAAATTTTAAGGTATACTTATCCTTATTTATACAATCCTGTATCACAGTTTGTTCCTACAATTTTTTTGTCAGTTATATTTTCAAAAGTATAAGGTCCTCCTATCCAAGGGAAACCTACGTCAAGGGATTCAACATTATTAATGATAAATACTTTTTTGTTTTTGTTATGAGTTACTTGACTTGGATTTTCAGAAATAATTTTCAGATCTTCTAAGCCACGAGGATCCGTATATGTTAAACGAAATGTGGCTGCAGGATTGAGGTTTTTGCAACCATATTCCACCCCGTGTCTAAATTCCTCGTTTTTTTGAATTACAACCTTTTCATGAGGTGCAAATGTCCATTCATGTTCGCTAAATCCAGCAAAAGCATCATTACAGATCAAAATACTTACAAAAGTTAGCCCTTGAGATAGAAGTTTTTTCATTTATATATTCCCCTTTTAAGTTATTTAGAATGATCACGTCTGATTGATAATACAACATTGCTTAAGTTTAAGATATACCAAAAATAATATAGCAATTAATTCTATATTTTTTTGAAAAAAGGATTGTGTTGATTATTGCAGTTAGTTTTACACTAGAATTTTACGGACTCTTTCAAGATCATTTTGTGTGTCAACACTTAAAAAAGTTGTATCGATTATCTCCACATCAATACGCATATTATTTTCTAATGCGCGTAATTGTTCAAGATTTTCACGTTGTTCAAGTGTGGAGGGTTTCAGTGTGACAAATTGTTCAAGAGCTTCACGCCGGTAAGCATATAATCCAATATGATGGTAAAAAGGTCCATCTCCATAAGGTGCTGTTGCACGAGTGAAATAAAGAGCACGAAGGCGATTGTGAGCAATTGGTGTGCCAATAATTTTCACAACATTTGGGTTGATTTTTTCATTCTCTTCAATCAGTTTCGTTCCCAATGTTGCAATATCAGTTAAATTATTTTCTAGAGGTCGTAAGGTACTTAAGATGGCATTAGGCGTGATTGTTGGCAAATCACCTTGTACATTCAAAATGGCATTATAGCGTCGTTCAGGATCAATTTTGGTTAAGGCTTCATAAATGCGATCAGATCCTGATTGATGGTGGGTACAGGTTATGATGCATTCATGGCCATAAGCTGTAACGGTTTGAGCGATTTTGTCGTGATCTGTTGCAATGATAATACGCGTTAGCCCAGTTTTTTTTGCCTGTTCAGCAACATGAACGATCATAGGTTTTCCAGAAATTTCAGCGAGAGCTTTACCCGGTAAACGTGTTGATTCCATGCGAGCAGGAATAAGAATGAGTGGTTCAAGAGTCATTATAGAGTTCCAAATATTATAAATTTGATGCTTTTATAATATTGTACATGATAAGGGAAAAGCTTAAACTAAAAATAATAATAATAGAAAGATGATTTTAAAATTCTTATGAAACGATTGACCTTCATTTATTTAATGTGCGCGTGTTTATTTTTGTTGATTATTTTAGTGGGTATTTTCACGATCAGCGATATGATTTCTAATGATTCAGTGCAACATTCTTCTAAAATTACTGATAATGATAAGCTTAAAGAAACACAAAATATATCTGACAAATCTTTATTGTTGAGTGATCTTCTTAAACAAGGTGATCTTGAGAATGGACGGAAGATTTTTCGTCAGTGTGCGATCTGCCATGCTTCTAAACCTGGTGGATCTAATCGTGTTGGTCCATCACTTTGGGAGATCGTGGACCGTCCTTTTGCAAGTATAAAAAATTTTTCTTATTCAAAAGTGTTACGTGCGAATTCTGATAAAAAATGGGATTTTTTTACTTTAGATCGTTATATTCAATCACCACGTCAAGCATTTCCAGGAACAATTATGTCTTTTCGTGGGATTAAAAATGATCAAGATCGTGCTGATCTTTTGCTTTATTTGCGTAGTTTATCTGATTATTCTGTTCCTCTACCAGAGGATGATGAATAAGATTAGTTAATGTTTTAAAAAACATAGGCCTAGATTTTATTTATAATTTTGTTGTTTTGAATTTGTCAAAAATCATTATTGATGCGTCATTAAAATAATATGATACGTTGTTATTGAAAAGGAAATACAAATAAATGGCAGCTTATATTATACGACGTTTTTTTTTGATTATACCAACACTTATTGGTATTTTAACAGTAACATTTATCATCGTTCAATTTACTCCAGGTGGGCCTATTGAAAATATCATTGCTCAATTACAAGGAATAGGGGGAGATGGTACAGGGCGTATAGCAGGTGGTGGAGATTTTAATTTATCTTCTGATGTTATTGCTAATGGTGCTCATGTTGGGTCATTATCGTCCGGATCTTCTCAATATCGCGGTGCACAAGGATTGGATCCAGAGTTTATCACAAAACTTGAAAAACAATTTGGTTTTGATAAGCCTCCTTTGGAACGTTATTTAACAATGCTTAGTCGTTATGTGCGTTTTGATTTTGGGGAGTCTTATATACAGGGGCGTTCAGTTATTGACCTTATTAAAGATGCATTACCTGTATCTCTTTCTCTTGGTTTTTGGCATTTATTAATTTCTTATGCTATTTCTATACCATTGGGAATTCGTAAAGCGCTCAGAGAAGGGTCTGCTTTTGATGCGTGGACAAGTACTGTTATTGTTATTGGCTATGCGATTCCAAGTTTTCTTTTTGGTATTTTTTTAATGGTTTTTTTTGCTGGGGGGTCCTTTTTCGATTGGTTTCCATTGGGTCATTTAACTTCTGATAATTTTGAGACATTATCTTTTGGAGAAAAGATTTTGGATTATTTATATCATTTAGTTTTACCATTGACAGCGATGGTTATTTCTTCTTTTGCGACAACGACATTATTGACAAAAAATTGTTTTTTGGAAGAAATTCGCCAGCAATATGTTATTACCGCTCGTGCTAAGGGTTTAAGTGAGCATTCAGTTCTTTATGTCCATGTATTTCGCAATGCGATTTTGGTTATCATAGCTTGTTTTCCTGCGACTTTTATGGGATCATTTTTTAGTGGATCTTTATTAATTGAAATGCTCTATTCATTAAATGGTATAGGCCTTTTAAGTTATACGTCTATTGTTAGCCGTGATTATTCTGTTGTATTTGCTTCTCTTTATATTTTTTCGTTAATTGGTCTTATTATAAGCCTCATTTCTGATGTTGTTTATATGATGGTTGATCCACGTATTGACTTTGATAAAAAGGACTTGTGATGGAAAAGGAAAGAGACAATAGATTGTATGATGATAAATTGAAACGATGGACTTTTCTTTCTCCATTAAATGCTCGTCGTTGGCACAATTTCAAGCAGAATCGTCGCGGTTGGTGGTCGTTATGGCTCTTTTTATTTTTATGTGTTTGTTCTTTTTCAGCAGAATTTATTGCTAATGATCGTCCGATTATTGCTTCTTATAAAGGAGAGCTTCTTTTTCCTATTTTTTTTGATTATCCTGATGAAAAATTTGGTGGAAATTTGGCTAAAACTGATTTTCGTGATCCTTTTATTCAAAATGAAATAGCCCAACATGGTTGGGCATTGTGGCCAATGGTTCGTTATTCCTATAATACGGTGGTAGGGAATAAAACTGTAGCATTAGCGCCTCCTTTTTGGCTTCAAAGCAAAGAGGAGCGTTGTATTCATTATGCACAGGGAAGTGTTGACCCAGAGTGTACTATTCATCAATGGAATTGGCTTGGAACTGATGATTTAACGCGTGATATTTTTGCGCGAGTTTTATATGGTTTTCGTGTATCAATAATTTTTAGTATTCTTTTAACAGCTATTTCTGCAATTATTGGTATTACAGCTGGTGCAATTCAAGGGTATTTTGGTGGTTGGATTGATTTAATTTGTCAACGCTTGATTGAAATATGGTCTTCTGTACCATCACTTTATTTAGTGATTATTATGGCTGCAGTTTTAGCGCAGGGCTTTTGGATGCTATTGGGTGTTATGCTGCTTTTTCAATGGGTCGTATTAGTTGGTGTGGTACGGGCAGAATTTTTACGAGCACGAAATTTTACCTATATTAATGCTGCACGCGCGTTAGGCGTTCCTAATAGGATTATTATGATACGTCATTTGTTGCCTAATGCTATGATTGCTGCTTTAACTTATTTGCCGTTTTTATTGACATCAGGGATTTCATTGTTAACATCGCTTGATTATTTAGGTTTTGGCCTTCCCCCTGGTTATGCTTCTTTAGGAGAGGTAATGCGGCAGGCTACCTCTAATTTAAATGCTCCTTGGATTGGTATCACAGGTTTTTTTGTTATTGCTGTGACATTGTCTTTGCTGGCATTTATTGGTGAAGCAGCTCGAGATGCTTTTGATCCACGAAAGATACAATAATGACAGAATTGCTTTCAGTCCGTGACCTTTCGGTTGCATTTTGTCAGACAGAGACAAAAAAATATATTCTTAAACAAATTTCTTTCGATGTTCGGGAAGGGGAAACAGTAGCGTTTGTTGGGGAATCAGGTTCAGGAAAGTCAATAACAGCACTCTCTATTTTACAATTATTATCTTTTTTGAAAAGGCTTGATCAATCGGGTGAAATTCTCTTTAATAATAAAGATTTAATGAAGCTGAAAGAAGAAGATTTGCGTAAAATTCGTGGCAAAGATATTGCTATGATTTTTCAAGAGCCGATGATTTCTCTTAATCCTTTACATACCGTAGAGCGTCAAATAGGTGAAGTTCTTAGAATGCATGCAGTGATTTCTGATCAAGTATTGCGCATGCACATTATTGATTTACTGAAACAAGTAGGTATTAGTGAACCACAAAAACGTTTGGATTCATTCCCTCATCAATTATCAGGGGGTCAACGACAACGTGTGATGATTGCAATGGCACTTGCGAATAATCCAAAATTATTGATTGCTGATGAGCCAACAACTGCATTGGATGTAACTGTTCAAGCACAAATTCTTGAATTATTAATACAGCTTAAAAAGCATCGCAAAATGTCAATGCTTTTTATTACGCATAATTTGTCTATTGTGCGCCGTATTGCAGATCGTGTCTACGTTATGAAGGAAGGAAAAATTGTTGAAAATGGTTCAACAAATGAAATTTTTAAAAATCCTCAACATCCTTATACCAAGCAATTATTAGCAGCGGAGCCTAAAAATCATCCTCTTCAAGCTGATAATAACGCACCTATTTTGATACAAGCTCAGAAAGTACAAGTTTGGTTTCCAATTAAAAAAGGATTGTTTCGACGGACCGTTGATTATGTAAAAGCTGTTCAGGATGTCGATGTTATAATTCGTTCTGGGAAAACGCTTGGTGTTGTAGGAGAGTCGGGATCAGGAAAAACAACATTAGGACTTGCGTTGACACGAATGCTTTCTTCTAAAGGTCAAATCATTTTTGATGGTGTAGATATAAGCAATTTTAATTTTAAGCAGATGCGTTCTTTGCGTCGTCATATTCAGATTGTTTTTCAAGATCCTTTTAGTTCACTTTCTCCACGGATGTCTGTCAGTGAAATTATTGCTGAGGGATTATCAATTCATGAACCTAAGCTTTCTTATTCTGATCGTAATGATCGCGTGATTGAAGCTTTGTGTGAAGTTGATCTCGATCCTAAGACCCGTTTTCGTTATCCTCATGAGTTTTCTGGTGGACAGAGACAGCGGATTGCCCTTGCGCGCGCAATTATTCTTAAACCACGCCTTATTATGCTTGATGAACCAACATCCTCTCTTGATATGAGTGCGCAGGCACAAATTGTTGATCTTTTACGTTATTTGCAACTAAAATATCATTTAGGTTATTTATTTATTAGTCATGACTTGAAAGTTGTTAAAGCGCTTGCCCATGAAGTGATTGTTATGCGTCATGGCAAAATAGTTGAATATAGTTCTGCTGATCGTATTTTTTCTTGTCCAAAAAATCCTTATACGCAAACTTTGATGTCTGCTGCATTTGCGTTAGAAGCTGATCGTTTATAGGAAATTATATCAAATTGTGCTGATAATCCGTTATAAAGAAGAAGTTTTCCTACTAAAGGTTTACCGATATTTGTGATCAATTTAATTGCTTCCATTGCTTGTAATGTACCGATAACTCCAGGCAAGGCACCGATGATTCCAGTTTCAGCACATGTCGGTGTCGTATCTGGAGCTGGTGGATTAGGAAATAAATCCCGATAGTGTGGATTATTGTCTTTATAAGGCATAAGTACTGTTAGTGAACCTTTGAATCGGTGTATAGCTCCGCTTATTAAAGGCTTAGAACATTGGGCAGCATGATCTGCAAGGAGATAGCGCGTGGAAAAATTATCGCTACCATCAATAATGATGTGATAGGCGTTAAGCAGTTGATCCACATTATTTTCATTCAGTCGAAAGTTGTATTTTTTAACTTTAACATGAGGGTTTATTGCTTTTATTGTTGTTTCTGCACTGATGGTTTTGTATTGGTTAATTGTGTTTGTGCTGTGAATAACTTGACGTTGTAAATTGGATAATGAAACAATGTCATCATCAACAATTCCAATAGTTCCAACCCCTGCTGCAGCAAGATAGAGTAAGACAGGAGCTCCAAGACCACCTACACCAATGACAAGAACACGTGCAGTTTTAAGTCTTTGTTGTCCTATTCCACCAATTTCAGGGAGGATGATATGGCGTGCGTAGCGTTCGATTTCTTCTTTACTTAATTTTTTATCACTTTCTTTTATCATAGGCTCTCTCTTGTCATAGTTTCCTTTACTGTTTAATAAATTTATGTTTGCTTGACCAGTTGGCAGTCAGCGGTAGGAGGTTTTATTAATGAAAATTGCTATTCAGATGGATCATATTGCGACGATTGAGATCCGAGGAGATACTACGTTTGCACTTGCTTTGGCAGCTCAAGAACGTGGACATTCTCTTTTCCATTATACACCGGATTCCTTATTTATACGTGATGGGTGTGTGATTGCTCGGTTAGAGCCACTAACTGTACGTGATGAAGAAGGATCTCATTACCAATTAGGTGAGTCTGTACGTACGGAATTAATGGATATGGATGTGGTTTTGTTACGACAAGATCCACCTTTTGATATGCATTATATCACTACCACTCATTTTTTAGAACGTATTCATCCTAAAACACTAGTTGTGAACGATCCAATGTGGGTGCGTAATAGTCCGGAAAAGATTTTTGTGACTGAATTCTTTGATTTAATGCCAGAGACAATCATTACAAAGGATATTGAAGAAATAAAGGCATTTAGATCTAGATTTGGCGATATCATTCTTAAGCCACTTTATGGGAATGGAGGGGCGGGTGTTTTTCATTTAAAACATGACGATCGCAATTTCGCATCACTGGTCGAAATGTTTGAAAAAAGTTATAAAGAGCCTTTTATTGTGCAGCGTTATTTAGAGGGCGTACGAAGGGGAGATAAACGAATTATTTTGCTTGATGGTGAGCCAGTTGGGGCAATTAATCGAATTCCTACAGCTACCGATGTTCGTTCTAATATTCATGTTGGAGGTCATGTAGAATATATTGGTTTGACAGAACGTGATTATGAAATTTGTGCACGTATTGGCCCATCTTTAAAAAAACGTGGTTTGCTTCTTGTAGGGATTGATGTGATTGGGGACTATATAACAGAAATCAATGTTACATCTCCTACAGGAGTTCGTGAAATTAAACGCTTTGGAGGCGCAGATATCGCTTCTCTTTTTTGGGATATTGTTGAACTTAAACGCTTAAATTAAAAATGACTATAACATAGTTTATCATATGACTGATATGAATTAATTTTGTATGTTACGGTAATGCAACGATAGATCTTGAATTAAATTTAAAGGAATTATAAATGAGGAAATTGTTATCAATTGGAATAGGGTTTATTTCCTCTATTATATTATTGGTTGATATTAGTTATGCTCGCAATCGAGTTCATATTGTAGGTTCATCGACAGTTTTGCCTTATGGGAAAATTGTTGCTGAGGTCTTTGGAGAAATGTACTCTGATTTTAAAGTTCCTGTTATTGAATCGGGAGGTTCAGGAGCTGGTATTAAGGAATTCTGTCGTGGTATTGGGAAGAAAACAGTTGATATTGTTCATACTTCGCGAGCAATGAAATCAGATGAATTACGATCTTGTTTTGATGCTGGCGTAAAGGATATTGAAGAAATGCGTATTGGGTATGATGGCATTGTTTTTGCGACAGATATCAATGGTCCTGATTGGAAATTGCAGCCAGTGGATTTGTATAGAGCATTAGCTGCGCAGGTCATTGTGGATGGAAAATTGCAACCAAATAAATTTATGAAATGGAGTGCAGTCAATAGTGATCTTCCTGATTGGACAATTACAGCTTATATTCCTGGTGAAAAGCATGGAACTCGTGAAGTTCTTGAAGAAAAAGTGCTTTCTATTGGCTGTAAAGCCAGTGGTGCAGTTGAGCAGATGAAGGCTTTGGGAATGAGTGATAAGGCTATTAATGCTACTTGTATTGCTGTCCGTAAAGATGGAAAAGTTATTGATATCGATGGTGATTATTCTGAGACATTTGCTCGTCTTACTTCTTCTAAAACAGGAATTGGGGTTTTTGGTTTGTTTTTTTATGAAAACAATGCAGATAAACTTAAGGTTGCATCTATTAATGGTATTTATCCAACTGTTGAAACAATTTCTGATGGTACATATTTGATTGCACGTCCGTTGTTTTTCTATGTTAAGAAATTGCATTTAAACATTGTACCAGGTATGCAAGAATATGTTGATTTCTTTCTTTCTGATCAAATGATTGGTTTACATAGTCCATTAACTGAATATGGTTTAGTTCCTCTTTCTGAAAGAGAAAGACAGCTGCAACGAGATGCTTTTTCTTCTGGTAAAGTCATGGTTTTGCAGTAATTTTTTATATTGATGATGTGGAATTATTTTATGTTTCTTTTTTACAGAAATTGAAAAACAAGATGGCTATTTCTTTCATTATTTTTCTCTTGTTGACTTTTAGTATCATTGGCTTTTGCATTTCTTATATGCGAGCGCGTTGCCTTGAACGTTCAGGATTTAAGATGCATTCTCGTGCACATTATTATGGTTGGTGGACATTTTTAATAACTATTATTCCAGCTCTGATTTTTTTAATTTTTTGGAATGTTGGTAGTTCTGCTTATTTGGAATATATTGTTTCACGAGAGTTGGAAGCTCATATGGTGTCTATGATAGAAATAGATAAGCATGGGCTTATCCGCGGGTTAATCAAAATGATGCCTCACTTTAAAGGAGCTCTTACCGCTACTTTATATGAGGATGTGAGAGCTCAATTGTTAGTGCAAGGATTTGTTTTGCCCGTAACAGTGCCAGATTATATATTGAAAATTACAGAGTTATGGCATTTTTTTTATGATAAATTGCAATTTATTGGTCATATTTTGTTTTCTATTATTACATTTTTCTGTTTTATTTTTGGTATTATGCAAGTTTCTCCGCGCCAACGTGCCCGTAATAAAGTTGAGCGTTTGATTATTATTGGATTGGTTTGTGCATCTACAATTGCTATTTTAACAACGGTTGGTATTGTGGTTTCTATGTTTTTTCAAACAATGAATTTCTTTCAATCTGTGTCATTATCAAATTTCTTTTTGGGGACAGTATGGGATCCCCGTTTTTCAATGAATCATGCAGAAAATAGTGTGGGACAATTTGGTTTAATACCATTATTAGCTGGTACGCTTTATATTGCTTTTATTGCTATGCTTTTTGCTGTACCTGTTGGGTTATTTGCTGCTCTTTATATGGCTGAATATGCTTCAATTCGATTACGGTCGATTGTGAAACCATTAGTAGAAGTACTTGCTGGCATCCCAACTATTGTGTACGGTTTCTTTGCTTTGAAGATTGTTGGGCCTTTTTTGCACAATCTTTCACTGTCTCTTTCTGGTGGGGTTAGTTTTATTATGGCTCAAAGTGTTTTGACGGCTGGTATTGTTATGGGAATTATGTTGATTCCTTTTGTTTCATCTTTATCAGATGATATTATTACTGCTGTTCCACGTTTTTTACGTGAAGGTTCTTATGGTTTAGGAGCAACACAATCTGAAACAATTAAAAAAGTAGTTATACCAGCTGTTCTTCCTGGGATTATGGGAGCACTTCTGTTGACTGCATCACGTGCAATTGGAGAGACAATGATTGTGGTATTGGCAGCTGGTGTTGCTGCAAATTTTACTTTTAATCCATTTGAAGCGATGACAACAATGACGGTTAAAATTGTTAATCAATTAACGGGTGATTTTGAGTTTAATTCTCCACAGACACTTGTAGCTTTTGCTTTGGGAATGACACTTTTTATTCTGACTCTTTTAATGAATATTTTAGCTCTTTATATAGTACGTAGATATCAGGAACGATATGAATGAGTGAAGCTTTTTTTTTACATCGTCGTAATATTGACCTTAAAGGTCGTTATCGAGCTGAACGCCGTTTTCGTATTTATGGTTTAAGTGCTATCTTTATTAGTTTGTTTTTTTTGGCAATTCTTTTATGGTCTATTGTTAGTCAAGGTTATACAGCTTTTTTTCAAAGTGAGATGATTTTATCAGTTTATTTGGATGAAAAAGTGATTGACCCTAGTGGTCAGCGTGAGAGTAATCCAAAGATATTAGTAACTGCTAATTATCCACTTCTTGTACAGAATGCTTTGGCAACAAAACTTGGGGTCGATCTCAATCATCAGATATCTATGCGTAATGTTAACCGTATGTTTTCGCAGAGTGTTCGTGTTCAGTTGCGTGATATAGTGGTGAAAAATCCTCATTTAATTGGAACAACGCAAAAAGTTAAAGTTTTAGCTGCGTCAGATATTGATTCAGCATATAAGGGGCAGATTAATTTACATGTACCAGAAAAAAATCGTAAAATTTCTGATCAACAGATACAATGGATGAAATATTTAATTAATGACGGTACTCTTTATAAGACTTTCAACCGTCATTTTTTTACATTTGGTGCATCAAGTCGTCCTGAGACTTCGGGTTTAGGTGTCGCGATGATTGGTTCTCTTTATATGATGATTATTGTTTTAGTAATTTCATTACCAATAGGGATAGCGACAGCTCTTTATCTTGAAGAATATGCACGAAAAAATAAATTCACAGATTTTATTGAAATTAATATTAATAATCTTGCTGCTGTTCCTTCGATTGTTTTTGGTCTTCTAGGACTTGCTGTTTTTATCAATTTTATGGGGATGCCGCGTTCAGCATCATTTGTTGGAGGGCTTGTTTTGGCTCTTATGACATTACCAACAATTATTATTGCTACGCGTTCTGCTTTACGAGCTGTTCCATTCTCTATTCGTGCAGGAGCTTTAGGGTTGGGTGCATCGAAGACGCAAATGGTTTTTCATCATGTGATTCCTTTAGCAGCTCCTGGTATTCTGACAGGCACAATTATTGGTTTGGCTCAAGCACTGGGTGAGACAGCGCCTTTGCTTTTGATTGGGATGGTTGCTTTTGTTGTGGATATTCCCATTACGCCAATGGATCCAGCAACAGCTTTGCCTGTTCAAATTTTTATGTGGGCAAGTGAAGCAGAGCGTTCTTTTGTGGAGAAGACATCAGGTGCTATTATTATATTAATGATTTTTCTCATTTTTATGAATATTGCAGCTGTTCTTTTACGCCGGCGGTTTGAACGACGTTGGTAATTTTTGAGAGAGTTGATGCATAACACTAAGGTTGAATCGAGTATGAAGATCAAAATGCGTGGTCAAGATGTTCGTGTTTTTTACGGAAAGAAAGAAGTTATTCACGGCATTACTCTTGATATTATCGAACATCAAGTCACTGCATTAATTGGGCCTTCAGGTTGTGGAAAATCGACTTTTTTACGATGTTTTAACCGTATGAATGATACAATTGAAGGCGCCAAAGTAACAGGTTTGATTACTTTAGATGAGGAGGATATTTATACCTCACGTATTGATGTTGTAGAATTACGTGCGCGTGTTGGAATGGTTTTTCAGAAACCTAATCCTTTTCCAAAATCTATTTTTGAGAATGTTGCTTATGGACCGCGTATTCACGGTTTAGCGAAATCTCGTGTTGAATTGCAGGAGATTGTTGAAAAAAGCTTGATACAAGCGGGATTATTCGAAGAAGTGAAAGATCGCCTTCATATGCCAGGAACAAGTTTATCAGGCGGACAACAACAACGTTTATGTATTGCACGTGCTATTGCTGTAAGTCCTGAAGTTATATTGATGGATGAGCCCTGTTCAGCTCTTGATCCAATTGCAACGGCACGTATTGAAGAGCTGATCGATGCGTTGAGACAAAGTTATACAATTGTAATTGTGACACACTCTATGCAGCAGGCGGCACGTGTTTCTCAATATACGGCTATGTTTCATGTAGGGCACTTGGTAGAAGTTGGCGCAACAGAAATGATGTTTACATCACCAAAAGAGCAACAGACGCAGGATTATATTACTGGACGTTTTGGGTAAGTGAATTGAAGGGTATAAGGGACTATCATGAGTCATATTGTTCATTCTTATGATATAGAATTAGAATATTTGGAATCCAAGATTTCAGAAATGGGTCGCCATGCTGAAAGAATGATTGAACGTTCTGTGGCATCAATTGTGTGTGATGATTCTGAGTTAGCAGCTTCAGTTATTGCCGATGATTTATTTTTAGATGAAGCAGAACGTGATCTTGATGAAAAAGCGATTACCATTATTTGTAAACGCCAACCAATGGCTGTTGATTTACGTGAAATTGTTGGAGCTATCCGGATTGCTTCTGATCTTGAACGAATTGGAGATATGGCAAAAAACATTGCAAAGCGGACAGTTGCTATTTCTGAAATCCGTCAACCTGCAGCTTTTTACCGTGGGCTTGAAACGATTACAGTTTTAGCGCGCAATCAGTTAAAGGAAGTCCTTGACGCTTATAAGAGTCGTTTATTGGATCGCATTGATGCAGTACGTGAAAGTGATGATAAAATTGATGCTTTATATACGTCTCTTTTTCGTGAACTTTTGACTTATATGATGGAAGATATGCGTAATATTACAGTTTGTACACACCTACTTTTTTGTGCAAAAAATATTGAACGGATTGGTGATCATGTGACTAATATTGCTGAAACACTTCATTATATTATTACAGGCAATCATATGACATTTGGTCGTCCCCGTGATGATATGACGTATAAAGTTGGAGTGAATGAGAAGAAAACAGATTAGGTTTTTATTTTCAATGAACCGATTATTAAGGAGTGAGATAGGTTTTATTATTAACTGGCGCGCTCTATAAGATTTCTTAATCTGTTTTGAATTGCATTTGAGTTTGGTAAAACTTTTTATGTAAAAAGTTTTTTAAATGATACTCAGGTGTGGTGTTTAATGGTTATCAAATACTATAGTCAGTTATAGAGATATTAGTGTTTGAGGATTATTTTAAAAGCTTAAGATTAACACAATATTCATTGAATCATTTAGGCAATAAGAGATGTTTTGAATTAAGATTTTTTTATTGTTTTTTGTGTAGAAGCATGTTTTGACGATTAAATTATTAGATTATATATGTGAGCAATTAGCAATTAATTGTATATTTTTTTGATTTGTATTTAAAAATTCATTTGAATTTTAGATATTTGAAGACATAGGAATATATTGTATAAAATGAAAAAAAACCAGTGGTTTATTATTGTTCTTTGCGTTATATCATCCGTTATTGTAGGGTGCTCATCAAATCATGTGAAGCTTCAAAAAACGGACGATTATAAAAACACTAAATCAGTCGATTATCCATTAACAGAACGCCAATGTCTTATGCGTGCGATGTATTTTGAATCAAATCGTTCAAGTCGTGAAGGAATGATTGCTGTTGGAACGGTTGTTATGAACCGTGTGAATTCAAGTGCTTATCCAAAGACTATTTGTGGTGTTGTTGGCCAGCGCAAGCAATTTGCTCCCGGTGTTTTAACCCGCCCCATGCTTGAGAAGGCATCTGTTGCTCGTGTTAAAGAGGCTGCTGATGCTGTTTTACGTGGTGAGCGAGATAAGAAAAGTAAAAATGCCATGTTTTTCCACACTGCTGGTTTATCTTTTCCTTATAAGAATATGCATTATGTTCGTGTTGCGGGAGGTAACGCTTTTTATGAAAAACGTTCCCGTAATGGATCACTTCAAGTTCCGGTTAATGACCGTCCTTATGATGTTGCGTTTGCTTTTTCTCAAGAACGTTCTGATAATATGTCCAACTTTATAAACTCAAGTGTAGACAGTGGAGAAGTAAAAACAGAAGAAATACAGGAAGTACCTGTTTCAATAGAGATTGCACAAGCAGATAAAAAGAGTTTTACACCTTTTGTTGTTGCACAGCTTGATAAAATTCCTATTCCTACATCTGCACCTCGTTATGGAGATGAGCTAAGAGAAAACACAACAATTGTGGCGTATGCTATGCCTTCACAACATCAATTAAATGCAGTTGTTGCAATGTTAGAAGAACGGTATAGAAGTCGGTAATTTTTTTCGCAGTTGAATAAGGATAAGGGTTATGCGTTTTGATCGTGATGAAATGATTTCTCCTGAAATGCTTGACCGCCTTGCAGAAGTTACAATAAAAGTAGGGCTCAATTTACAAGAAGGACAGGATCTTGTTTTGACAGCTCCAGTTACGGCTTTACCTTTGGTTCGACAGATAGCCCTTCATGCTTATAAGGCTGGTGCTGGTGTTATTACACCACTTTTTGGTGATGAGGCATTATCACTTATTCGGTTTGAAAATGCGCATTCTGCTAGTTTTGATCGTGCACCTTCTTGGCTTTATGAAGGAATGGCAAAAGCATTTGAAAATGGAGCTGCACGTTTGGCAATTGTTGGTGATAATCCATTGTTACTTTCCAACCAAGATTTGAATAAGGTTTCACGTTTGAATAAGGCCACTTCGATAGCTTATCAGCCAGCTCTGAACAAGATATCGAATTTTGCGATTAATTGGTCGATTATCGCTTATCCAACAGCGGGATGGGCTACGGCAATGTTTCCTGATTTACCTCTTGAGCAAGCAATTCAGAAATTAGCAGGAGCTATTTTTTCTGCTTCACGTGTGACACAGGATAATGCTGTAGATGCTTGGCATGCGCACAATGCCAATTTAAAGCAACGTTCATCTTGGCTTAATGATCAACGTTTTGCTGCTTTGCATTTTACCGGTCCAGGAACCGATTTAACAGTTGGTTTAGCTGATGAGCATGAATGGCATGGGGGTGCCTCGATTGCTCAAAATGGTGTTATCTGTAATCCTAATATTCCCACTGAAGAAGTATTTACAACTCCTCATGCTTATAGAGTTGATGGTTTTGTTCGTTCAACAAAGCCACTTTCCTATCAAGGAACGCTCATTGATAATATTGACGTTCGTTTTGAAGCAGGCCGTATTGTCAATGCATCAGCTTCAAAGGGGCAAGAAGTTTTGCAAAAGGTTTTACAAAGTGATGAGGGTGCTAGTCGATTAGGTGAAGTCGCTCTTGTCCCGCATTCTTCACCTATTTCTAAGAGTGGTTTACTTTTTTATAATACATTGTTTGATGAAAATGCTGCGTGTCATATTGCTTTAGGGCAATGTTATTCTAAGTGTTTTTTAAATGGGGCAACATTGACGCCGGAAGAGATTGCGATGCGTGGTGGGAATAAGAGTATTATTCATATAGATTGGATGATTGGATCAAATGAAATCAACATAGACGGTGTTATGCAGGATGGTACAAAAATTCCTGTATTTCGTCAGGGTGAGTGGGCTTAATTTGCACATGTGTAATCATTGGGGAGATAATGCCTGAACTTCCTGAAGTGGAAACGGTTCGCCGTGGGCTTGATCCGTTTTTAACTGGTACAAAAATTATATCTGTTCAACTTAATCGTAAAAATTTGCGTTTTCCTTTTCCAGAAGCATTTTCTGAGCGATTAGTAGGCAGAACGATTATACAACTTAGTCGTCGCGCGAAATATTTATTATTTTCTTTTTCAAGCAATGAAACGATTTTGAGTCATTTAGGTATGTCAGGATCGTGGCGTATAGAGGGTGAATTTTTAAGCAAGGAGCATTCTTCTATAAGCAAATTAGTTGAGCATGATCATTGCATTATAAATATTCGGGCAAAAGATGATAAAATTTATCGTCTTACTTATAATGATGTTCGCCGTTTTGGTTTTATGCTTTTAACAGATACAACAAAGCTTTATGAACATCCATTTTTAAGAAGGCTAGGGGTTGAGCCTATGAACAATACGCTTTCTGGTGCTTATTTAAAAAAAGCTTTTGCTAATAAAAAAACATCTCTGAAAACAGCTTTGCTTGATCAATCTATTGTTGCTGGCCTTGGGAATATTTATGTTTGTGAAGCACTTTGGCGTAGCCATTTATCACCACAGCGGAATGCATTTACATTGGCGTTAGAAGATGTACATACACTAGAATCTACAAATTTTCTTGCACAAAATATATGTAATGTGATTACTGAAGCAATTGCTTCTGGGGGGACTTCTTTACGTGATTATATGCATGCAGATAGTTCACTTGGATATTTTCAACACCATTTTTCGGTTTATGGACGTGAAGGAAAAGAATGTTTGAATTGTAGGGTACCTATTGTGCGTATTGTACAGTCAGGTCGTTCAAGCTTTTATTGTCCACAATGTCAAAAATGAAGAATGTGTCTTGCAAAATTTTATAACAAGCTTAAAGTCATATTTATAATTTTGCGAAGATTGAAAGGTTTTTTTTATGCTTAATAAAGTGTTAGAGTATCTTGATAAGAATCTAGAAAAAAACCTTGAACATCTTTTTTCTCTTTTACGTTTTCAATCTATTTCTACAGATCCAGCATATAAAGATGAATGCCGTAAAACAGCTGATTGGTTGGTGGAAGATTTGAAAAGTATAGGTTTTACAGCTTCACGTCGCGATACACCTGGTCATCCAATGGTTGTTGGTCATCATCCAGGACCTTTTGATGATTGTTTGCATGTGTTATTTTATGGGCATTATGATGTACAACCAGTTGATCCACTGGATTTATGGGAAAATAATCCGTTTGAGCCTTCTTTAAAAGAACAAAATGGAAACAAGATCATCTGTGCTCGTGGTGCTTCAGATGATAAAGGCCAGCTCATGACTTTTATTGAGGCATGTCGTGCTTTTAAAGAAAAAACAAAACAGCTTCCTGTAAAGGTTACCATTTTGTTGGAAGGTGAAGAAGAAAGTGGTTCACCTTCACTTATTCCTTTTTTAAAGGAAAATGCTGATGAATTGAAGGCTGATTGTGCATTAGTTTGTGATACCTCAATGTGGGATGCGAATACACCATCTATTTCTGTGGGTCTTCGAGGAATTTTAGGAGAAGAGGTTGTCGTTACGGCTGCTAATTGTGATCTGCACTCAGGTTATTTTGGAGGCGCAGCAGCTAATCCTATTCGCATTTTAGCTAAAATTTTGGCTGGGCTTCATGATGAAAATGGTAGAATACAACTTCCTGGATTTTATGATGGTGTAGAAGAGACGCCTTTACAGATTTTACAATCATGGGATAAACTTGGTTGTAATGCTGAGACATTTCTTAGTCCTGTTGGTCTTTCTATCTCTACTGGAGAAAAGGGACGAAGTCTTTTAGAACAAGTATGGGCTCGTCCTACAGCAGAAATTAATGGCATGAGTGGGGGATATGAGGGTGAAGGATTTAAGACGGTGATTCCTTCTCAAGCGTCTGCAAAAGTTTCTTTTCGTTTAGTGCATAAGCAGAATCCAGAAAAGATAAGCCAAGCTTTTCGTAATTATGTGCGCTCTCTTATTCCTGCAGATTGTACAGTTGCATTTAAAGAACACGGTGCTTCTCCGGCGGTTCAACTTCCTTATGATTCACCTTTTATTCAAGCGGCGCAAGATGCTTTATTTCAGGAATGGGAGACACCTGCTTTGTTAACTGCTATGGGAGGATCTATTCCGATTGTCGGGGATTTTCAATCAATTTTTAATATGGAAACTATTTTAGTTGGATTTGCATTAGCTGATGATCGGATTCATTCACCTAATGAGAAATATAATTTAAAATCATTTCATAAGGGGCAACGGTCTTGGGTACGCATTCTTGCAGCCCTAGCAAACAGGAGAATAAATGGCAGAAATTCGTGTTCATCAAGGTGATTTACCAAATTTGGATAATTATTGTGTTGATTCTATTGCAATTGATACTGAAACTTTAGGATTGCAACCACACCGTGATCGTTTATGTGTGGTTCAACTTTCTTCTGGAGATGGTACTGCTGATATTATACAGATTGCTAAAGGACAAAATAGCGCTCCTAATTTAGTTACGTTGCTTGAAGATAAAACAATTACGAAAATATTTCATTTTGGGCGTTTTGATCTTGCTATTTTAGCGCATACATTTGGTGTGATGCCCGATGCTGTTTTTTGCACGAAGCTTGCTTCAAAACTGACGCGTACTTATACTGATCGTCATGGCTTGAAGGAAATTTGTAGTGAATTATTGAATGTTAATATTTCTAAACAGCAACAATCATCAGATTGGGCAGCAGATGCTTTATCTCGTGCACAAATTGAATATGCTGCATCTGATGTTTTGTATTTACACCGTTTAAAGAGTATATTTGAAGAACGTTTAAAACGTGAAGAACGCGAAGATATTGCAAAAGCGTGTTTTCAATTTTTGCCTGTAAGAGCAAAGCTTGATCTTTTGGGATGGTCAGAAGTTGATATTTTTGCGCATGTTTGAACTTTAAAATTTATTTCTAAAATTGAAAAGAAATAGTTGATCTCGTTAGTACAGAATATTTGTACGTTGCAAATCTTTCTTTACTCATTTTCCTGTATCATTTTGAGGAATATCAATTACCAATTTTACAAAAAGTAAATAGATTATATTTTTATAAAATATAATGAAATAGTAGATTACAAATGAATCTTTTATGAAGATGAGATTTCGTATTGTTGTTAGAATTATTTTTAGGAATATGATTAGTAAGTAAATGTACTACTCAGAAAAATGAATTTGGTAAGATATTTTTCAAATTAAATTGAACTTATCAAAACCTTATTAAACTGATTATAAGATAGATACAATAAAAATACCTTCTGGTTTTCTAAGGTTATCCTTCATTTTAAGAGTCAAGCGATAACATTGAGCGTACAGAATATCATTATTCAGATTTTATTTAAAATTCAAAATTTTCTTTATTAATGATTTTTGCATTGGAAGATCTCATAAATTTTAATGTGTTATGAGAATAAATTATAGGGAGGCTTTGTTAAAGACAAGGCTTTTGTTTTTTCTGTGTTTACACCATTTTTTCATAGATATGTGTGATGAAATAGTTTATAAAATACATTTTGTATTTTATAATATGGAGATAAGTTATGAATATGAAGTATTTTATTACAGTTTCGAGTTTTACTATGATGACAGCTGCTACGGTTCAAGGATCTGATCTTAAAGAGGAGATACCGCTTATTTCTCCAACTTTTCGTGTTAGTGAATGGAATAAGGACCCTTTACTTTTAAAAGATTCTTTTGGTCGTGTTGTTTACAGCAAGTGGGAAAAAATGACAGAACCAGTACATGTGGCTTTTGCATCGAGTGGTTCAAAAAAGTCAAAATCTAAAAAAAAGAAAAAGCCAGAGACATCTAATCATAAAAACAAAAGACCTAATTTATTTAAGCGCAGTCCATTCAGTTTTTAGTTGATAAGTATACAGTTTTTACGTGTGCTTTTTTATTAGGTTTATTAGGAGATATATTTTGTTATCACTTGTTGGAAAGGCTTAGTTTTATTTCTAGTCAGTGAGAAAAGTGGCTGACTAGAACGTGTTTTTGGTGACTGAATATAACTTAAGATGTGATTTAATTATATTCATGATATTGGTGACTTCATAATAATCAATATAACTGCGATATTTTGTAATTGCGTTTTTCATTATTTATAATAACCGTAAAATAAAACTAAAAATTATATCATATAATTGTGGTTTTTTTATGTTTGTATCATTTTTACTACAGATCTTTTGAAGGAAATGTGTAACTATGTGTATATGAACATTAGCTATGGAGCAAATTTATGAATAATATGAAATGTTTAATCACAACATCTGTTGTTGCTTTGATAACAGCTTCTGCAGTGCAAGCAGCAGATATTAGAGTTCCTCAAGAAATAGGAGAAACAATTGTTGTTGCTCCAGCTTTTTCTTGGACAGGTTTTTATTTAGGTGCCCAGATTGGTGGTTTTTCTAGTAAGACTTCTTTTAGTGGCCCTGCTGATGATGATTCTAAAAAGTGGCTTCCGCTTGATAAAAAATTGTCGCCTAAGCCTTCAGGTTTCATAGGTGGTTTCTATGCAGGTTCTAATGTTGATTTAGGGAACGGTCTGATTCTAGGTGTTGATACGGATGTTGTTTTTTCTGGGCAGAAAGACACAAAAAATGACAAAGTAACATCTGAATTGGATAAAGACAATAATAACAACAACGCACCTGCAGGCGCAAAAGATAATGGAAAGCCTGAACCAGAGAAAGAACCAGAGAAAGAACCAGAGAAAGAAAAAGACGTTAAATTTACACAATACGATCATACTTTAAAAGCGAAGTGGGCTGGTGCTACACGCATTCGTATTGGTTTTGCTGCTGATCGTATTATGCCTTATGTTGCTGGAGGTGTTGCTTATACACAGCTCCAAGACACCTTTACAACGTTAACTGGTATAAAGAAAGTTCCTGCGCAAAAAGCTGAGGGAACAGACAAAGAAACTTCTGGTAAGAGTAATACAGTTGATGAATCAAAAACAATGATTGGCTATACTCTTGCTGCTGGTGTTGATTTTGCAATGACTGACAACGTATTGCTCCGTGCAGAGTATCGTTACTCAGATTTTGGTAAAAAGAAATTGCATAATGACAAATTTGAAGTTAATTATAAAGCCAATGATTTCCGCGTTGGTGTAGCTTACAAATTCTAATTTATAGGCAAAATTTAAACTATAAAGAGGCCCTATCTCTGATAGGGCCTTTATTTTTTGCGAAAAGTGTTATTTGAGTTACAGATATTTAAAATAAAATGTTTTATAAAAACCAGTTTGGATTATTTGGAATTAGGAGATATTATATGAATATAAAACATTTACTGGTTGCATGTAGTTGGACTTTTATTCCGGTTTCTATGGTGCAAGCAGCTGATATTATGAAACCGCATCAGTCACAGAGCTATCAGCCAGTACCGGTGATTTCCTCTTCTAACAATTTTTCTTGGGCGGGTTTTTATGTAGGCGCTCAGATTGGTGGTTTTTCAGGTGAAGCTACCTTAAGTCCTATTCAAGATAGTGTGGAGGAGGATAGCGAAGGTCAAGGATTTTCTGAAATAAAATCACCCAAACTTTCAGGTTTTATAGGGGGGATTTATGCAGGTTCAAATGTTAGTTTGAGCAAAGACCTTATTTTAGGTATTGATACAGATATGGTGTGGTCTGAAAAAAAAAATACAAAAGTACTTGATGTACAGGATATGAGCATAAAAGAAAAGTGGGCTGGTGCTACGCGGATGCGTGTTGGTTTTGCTGTGGATCGTGTGATGCCTTATGTTTCTGGTGGTGTTTCTTATGTGCAGCTTCAAAATGTTTTTACAGGGGAGGGGTTAGCAGTAGTAAGAGAAAGAAGGAACACTTCACCTTCTGATTCTGAGCCAAAATTCTTAGATGAAACAAAGATTCTAGTTGGTTATAGTGTTGGTGGTGGTGTTGATGTTGCAATGACTGATAATGTTATTATGCGTGCGGAGTATCGTTATTCAGACTTTGGTAAAAAGAAATTTGCGAAGGATAATGTGGATCTTAGTTATAAAACCAATGACTTCCGTGTTGGTGTAGCTTATAAATTCTAATTTACTAGAAGATTGAACTATAAGTGAAATCTCTGCTTTACAGCAGAGATTTTTTTATTGTGTTATTTTTACTACAGATTTTTAAAATTAAAACGTTATATAAAACACACTCTGAAATTTATATGGAGATAGATCTGTGAATATTAAATCTTTTTTTATTACATTGGCTATTACTTCAACTTGTATTCCCGTAGTACAAGCATCAGGAAGTGTGTCTTTTCAAGAGTCATTGTCACCAGCTTCTTTTCAACCTTCGTGGACTGGATTTTATATTGGTGGTCAGATTAGTAGTTTTTCAAGTACGGTTTCTGCAAGCTCTTTGGATTTTGAGGTTCCTCTAATAGGTGGTGCACAGAGTTCTGGACGTAATAATAAATGGGCACCAGTTGATCCGAAATTTTTGCCTAAACCCCTGGGGATGAGAGGTGGTATTTATGCAGGGTCCAACGTTGATCTTGGTAATAACCTTATTGTAGGTGTTGATACGGATATAATGTGGTCCGGAAAAGAAGATAGCAGAAATTTTATCATTGATGATAATGGTATTCCAACGTACCGATCAGGTGGAGCAGGCAGTGAAACAGATGTTAACTCTGCACGACAACCTCAAATGGAAGAGAGAGCGATACTTAATCCTATCGGAGGTTTTAGAAATAAGCGTGTAATGTATTATTATATGGCTCAAGCAAAAAATAACGCACAAACAGGTATCGTTTTTAATCACTGTTTAAAAGAAAAATGGGCCGGTGCTACACGAGTACGTATTGGTTTTGCTGCTGATCGTATTATGCCTTATATTGCTGCTGGTGTTTCTTATACGGAGCTTCAAGATACTTTATCAGTATTGGTATCTAGAAGAAACGCTGAAGCAGATGAAGAAAAGAAAATGGTTGGTTACACCTTTGGTGGTGGTTTTGATATAGCAATCGCTAAGAGTTTTATTATGCGCACTGAATACCGTTATTCAGACTTTGGCAAAAAGAAATTTGCAAAAGGAGAAGTTGAGCTTAGTTATAAAACTAATGACTTCCGTGTTGGTGTAGCTTATAAATTCTAATTTATTGAGAAATTTATATTTTTATTGCGAAAAGATTCTGCTTATGCAGAGTCTTTTTTTTGAGAGTTATTTTTTGTTTTCTTTTTTAATAGTTTCATGATAAAATTTACAATATTATGTATTCTTGATCACTGCTGAATACGAATTATTAGTCCAGACTCCTTATAGAGTGGGTAGCTATGGTTTCAGGGTTCAGGGAAATGATACAAAACTAAAATAGTAAAAGTGGACAGGAATATTTCACAATGTCTGTGAAAAATGAAGTAATAGATTACTCAAAAACTCTTTATTTACCCAAAACTGATTTTCCTATGCGTGCAGGGTTACCACAAAAAGAGCTTGAATTAATAAGGCGATGGGAAGAGATAGATCTTTATACTCAATTGCGGCAACAAGCAAAAGATCGTCCATTTTACATTCTTCATGATGGTCCACCTTATGCAAATGGCAATATTCATATTGGACATGCTTTAAACAAAGTTTTAAAGGATGTTATTGTCCGTTCGTTTCAAATGCGGGGTTTTAATGCGAATTATGTTCCTGGTTGGGACTGTCACGGACTTCCAATTGAGTGGAAAATTGAGGAAAAGTATCGCGCGCAAGGGAAAAGTAAGGATGATGTTCTTCTTAGTGAGTTTCGTCAGGAATGTCGCGGTTTTGCACAGTCTTGGATAACAGTTCAAAGTGAAGAATTTAAGAGACTTGGTATTATAGGAAATTTTAAAAATCCTTATACAACAATGGCATTTCATTCAGAAGCACGTATTGCTAACGAATTAATAAAATTTGCTATGTCTGATCAACTTTATTGTGGTTCAAAACCTGTGATGTGGTCTGTTGTTGAGCGTACAGCTTTGGCTGAAGCAGAAATTGAATATCATGATCATGAATCTGATGTTATCTGGGTTAAATTTCCTATTTTGGAAACGTGTTTTCATGATTTATATGATACCTATGTTGTAATTTGGACAACGACGCCATGGACAATTCCTGGTAATCGTGCGGTTAGTTATTCTTCACAAATTTCTTATGGCGTTTATCTTGTTGAAAGTGCAGAAAATGATTTTGGACCTCAAGCTGGGGAAAAGCTTCTTTTTGCTGATGCTTTAGTTGAGAATTGTGCAGCAAAAGCGAAACTTATTTTAAAACGTTTGCGTTCTGTGTGTGCTGATGAACTTAAAACTCTTATTCTTTCTCATCCGCTTAAAGGTTTGGCTGGGGGATATAACCATAAGATTGCGATGCTTGATGGCTCCCATGTGACAGAGAGTGCTGGTACAGGTTTTGTCCATACGGCACCTAGCCATGGGCGTGAGGATTTTGAAATTTGGAATGCTTATAAGTCTGTATTGGAGCAAGCTGGTATTGACACTACTATACCTTTTCCCGTTGATGATGCAGGTTTTTATACGAAGGATGCTCCTGGTTTTGGACCAGATCGTAAGGAAGGGGCTATCCGCGTTATTGATGATAATGGAAAAATGGGGAGTGCTAATAAAGAAGTTATTAATGCTTTAATGAAAGCAGGACTATTATTTGCGCGTGGTCGTTTAAAACATTCTTATCCTCATAGTTGGCGTTCAAAAAAGCCAATTATTTTTCGGAATACGCCTCAATGGTTTATTGCAATGGATAAAGATCTTGGTGATGGTTCAACCTTACGCAGCCGAGCTTTGGAAGCTGTTATGACGACACGTTTTGTTCCACCTTCCGCCCAAAATCGTTTGGCTTCTATGATTACAGATCGTCCAGATTGGGTGCTTTCTCGTCAGCGTGCTTGGGGTGTTCCAATTTGTATTTTTGTTAATGAAGATGGGCTTATTCTTAAAGATGAGCAAGTGAATAAGCGTATTTTACAAGCTTTTGAAGCAGAGGGGGCAGATGCATGGTTTGCAGAAGGGGCTCGAGAGCGTTTTTTAAATGAACGTGCCCATGAGAGTTGGGTACAAGTGTATGATATTTTGGATGTTTGGTTTGATTCTGGAGCGAGTCATAGTTTTGTGCTAGAAGATCGTGCTGACTTGAAATGGCCTGCTGATGTTTATTTTGAGGGATCTGATCAGCATCGTGGATGGTTTCAGTCTTCTCTTTTAGAAAGTTGTGGGACACGAGCTTGTTCACCCTATAAAACTGTTGTTACACATGGTTTTACTTTGGATGAGAATGGCAAAAAAATGTCTAAGTCTTTGGGCAATACGATTATGCCACAAGATATCATTAAAACATCTGGTGCTGATATTTTTCGTCTTTGGGTGATGACAACTGACTATTGGGAAGATCAGCGTTTGGGTAAAAAGATTCTTCAAACAAATGTGGATTCATATCGCAAATTGCGAAATGCAATTCGTTGGATGCTTGGTATTTTGGTGTATGATGAAGGAGAAGAAATACCCTATTGTACACTACCGGATCTTGAAAAATTGATATTGCACCGACTTTATGAACTTGATCAGTTGATTAATCGATCTTATGATGAGTTTGATTTTAAGAAAATTATGCGTGCATTATTGGATTTTTCAATTGTTGAGTTATCTGCGTTTTATTTTGATATTCGTAAAGATACTCTTTATTGTGATCCCCCTTCATCAAAAAAGCGTAAAGCTTCTTTACAAGTTATTCGTGAGATTTTTGATCGAGTGGTAACATGGCTTGCTCCAATGTTACCTTTTACAATGGAGGAAGCATGGTTAGAACGTTATCCAGAAAGTTGTTCGGTGCACTTACAACAGTTTCGCCCTATATTGACAGAATGGAAAAATGAACTTTTAGCAGAACGTTGGAAAAAAATCAGACAGGTTCGTAAAGTTGTAACAGGTGCTTTAGAGATTGAGCGAGTAAATAGACGGATTGGATCATCTTTAGAAGCGGCGCCTATTGTTTTTATTTCTAACCCTGTTTTATTAGAATCTTTGAACAATTTAGATATGGCAGAGATTTGTATTACCAGTGCTTTAACAATCGTTCAAGATATACCTCCTGCGGATGCTTTTATTTTGAGTGATGTTGAAGGTGTCGGTGTCTGCTCGAATAAGGCGGTGGGTACTAAATGTGCTCGATCATGGCGTTATACACAAGATGTTGGGAGTGATCCAAATTATCCTGATGTTTCTGCTCGTGATGCAGCTGCTTTGCGAGAATTACAAGCACTTGGCAAAATTTAAGAGGTTTAGCTATATCAGTAGAAGATGCTTTGAATAGGGTCATTTGAAAGGGTAGTATTCAATAAATTTAACATCACTTAGATTCTATCATTGATGAAGAGGAAATTTATGTTAGAAATGAAATGCGTTGTTTTGTCTATGAATAGGCGATTTGTGTGTTGTTGGCAGTCTCCAAAGAGTCATAATAATGTCAGTGAACTGTGCGCTTAAGGAAGTGAGTGAGCAATGAATAGATATGCAATGAAAATACTTTTAGCAAGTACGCTGAGTGTGTGTTGTATATTGACGGGGTGTAATTTGTCTGCTCCTACTTATGGTACAGATAAAACGGCTTCATTACAATTTTTTGATGATATAACTAATCTTGCTTCCTTAAGATCAAAAAATAAAAATAGTCAAATTGTGATGAAACAGCGTTCAAAACTTGTCTTCCCAGAACCTAATGCACATGTAGTTTTACCTCCACCTCAGATAGATAGTACGGAGATTAATTCTCATAATGAGATGGAGGTGTCAGGACAGTCTCAGAAGAATTTGCGAGGCGGAGTGGAGGCTAATAGAGTAAATTCTCATGGTAATTCTTCAGATAAAAAATTAGTAAGAAAAGATCGTACAAATCTTGATGATCCAGAGGGTATTGTACAGCTTAATGAGAAACAACAACGTGAGGAATATTTGCGTCGGCGGAAGGAGGCTGCTGGTGGGAGTGCAAATTATCGTCGGTATCTTAGTGAGCCGCCTTTAATTTATCGTCAACCAGCAGTAACTGCACCTGCAGGGCCAAAAAGGTAAAGAACAAGAAATAAAAAAATATGTGAAAAAGGAATATCCGTTTGCCAGTAGAAAGCAATAAGGGGTTAAAAAAGGGGGATGTCGTTTAAAGATTAGAGATTCAGGTTGAAATAAAGTTTATTTTTGATGTCGTTTTTGTATAAAAAAATCTTTAAGCAATTGAGAGGCTTCTTTCTCTTTAAAACCAGAATAAACATTAGGCCTATGGTGGCAGGTTGGTTGTTGGTAGAAACGCGGTCCGTGTTCAATAGCGCCACCTTTTGAATCGCTCGTTGCATAATACAAGTTTCTTATGCGTGCAAATGAAATGGCTGCGGCACACATTGCACATGGTTCGAGTGTTACATAAATATCGCATTCAGGAATTCTTTCACTTTTGAAAATTTGACAAGCTATACGAATAACACGCATTTCTGCGTGTCCTGTAGGATCGTGTGGGTTTTTTATGTAATTACCGGCACGTGCGATGATTGTTTGACCATGTGTGATAACTGCCCCTACGGGGATTTCATCTTGTTTTTTTGCTGATTGTGCTTCTAAAAGAGCTATTTCCATAGGAGTAAGTCTCATATTATTCTTCCATTGAAGTATAAGTAACCAAAAAGCTATATTAAAGAGGTCTACGAAGTAAGCAAGCTTTTTTATTATGTCTCATTCGGTAATGAAATGGTTTCATTACATCTTAAAGATGTTAAGAGCTGCTTTAAAAGTAAATGGGACCTTAGGGATATCAAAGGATAAAATATGATGACTGACTGCACTTCTCCTTCTGTTCAGAATAAACGACATAGTATGCGTGATAAATTTTCTATACAATTTGAAAAAAATAGAAATGAAAAGAAAGTGAGTGAAAAGAGTGAAAGTGAACGAATTGCTAAAAGGTTAGCGCGTGCTGGATTAGCATCACGCCGTGACGCAGAAATGATGATTGCTGCAGGTCGTATTGTTGTTAATGGTGCAGTTGTCACTACGCCTGCTTTTAATGTTACTCGCTCTGATGTTATTATGGTTGATGGTAAGCCTTTAGCTCCTATAGAACGAACGAGGCTATGGCTTTATTACAAACCAATAGGATTTGTTACGACTAATCGTGATCCTCAAGGGAGACCAACAGTATTTGATAATTTGCCAAAAGGTATGCCTCGTGTTCTTTCTGTGGGGAGGCTTGATATTAATACAGAAGGACTTTTGCTTTTAACCAATGATGGTGGTTTAGCACGTGTATTAGAACTTCCTTTAACGGGATGGGTGCGCAAATATCGGGTTCGTGCTCATGGAAAAGTTAAACAGAGTGCACTTCAAGATTTAAAGAATGGTATTGCAGTTAATGGGATTTTTTATGGTTCAATTGAAGCTTCGATTGAACGTGAGCAGGGATCAAATGTATGGCTTTCTGTAGCTTTGTGTGAAGGAAAAAATCGTGAAATCAAGAATGTTTTGGGAGCTTTAGGATTATCTGTTAATCGCTTAATTCGGGTGTCTTATGGTCCGTTTCAGTTGTCTGATTTAAAAGAAGGTGCAGTTCGTGAATTAAAAGGTCGAATGTTGCGTGATCAATTAGGAGAGCGTTTGATTATGCAAGCTAATGCGGATTTTGATGCGCCTATTTTAAAGCCTTTTTCAAATTCTGCTGTTAGTGAAAAACAAAACATTACAAAACCTCCTGTGATTAAGGATAATTGGATTGTTTCTAGCAAAGAAAATCTATCGTATGGGAAAAAAAGCAGATTTTTAGGGCACAGTCAGGTACGATTGAGTAAAAAAATTGATGAAAAATTAAGGGGTAAAGAGCAAAACAAAGGTGGGAAGGAAGAGCGTGCTTTTTTACGTTCACGTTGTTCTAATGTCTGGATGGCTCCTGGTGCTTGTCCGAAGATTGTACGTAAAAAGTCCTCTTCTGATACAGATAATTATTATGATCGTAAAAGTAATTGGGTTGGTAAGAGATCTACTGATAGAGGGAAGGAAAAACGATCAGAAAGACAAGTAGAAAAAGCTAAATGCATTAATTTTTCTAAAAAACATAGCAAAACATCCTCTGTTGAATCACGTATTTTTAGCAAGAAAGATCAATTATTAAAAAAAGAGAGAAAGGTTATTCAAGACGATCGTGATGAACATTTTTTGAATAATAAGAGGAAATCTAGGCCATTTGATAAGGCCATGAAAAAATTTAAGAAATATAATAATGGTGCAAGAGTATCTCAGCGATCTGGAGGATAAAGTGCGGGTTATCGGTGGTAAGTTTTCGGGGCGTATTTTGGCAAAACCTCTTGGTCTATCCATTCGCCCAACAACTGATCGTACGCGTGAAAGTCTTTTTAATATTCTTACGAGTCGGGAAGAAAATTTTTGGGTAAATAGGCGTGTTCTTGATCTTTTCGCTGGCACTGGTGCTTTAGGAATTGAAGCGCTTTCACGTGGAGCAAAGACCGCTGTTTTTGTTGAAAATACAATAGAGGGGCGCAGTTTAATTCAAAAGAATATTGAAACTTTAGGGTTGCAAGGCGTTGGGCGAATTTTACGCCGTGATGCAACCAAACTTGGAAATATTGGGACAATGCTTCCATTTGATGTTATTTTTGCGGATCCTCCTTATGGTTTTTCGTTGGGTGAGAAGGCTTTTATTCAAGCTCTTAAAGGAGGATGGGCAAAAACTGAAACACTTTTTATTCTTGAAGAAGCAAAAGAAGCGATTATCAATTTGCCCGATCCATTTTATTTGGATGATGAGCGTTTTTATAGTGATACAGTAATACGGATCTATAGACTTCAACAGTAATGTATATTTGAGAAATTTTTTTTATAAAGTGACACAAGATTATTCTACATAGTTTTACAATATTTCTTTATAAAGCAGTTATTCCGTTATTGCAGGATTTTTTCTGGTTTGGTTAAAGATTTTGAGGAAAAGAAAATAGCTATTTTTGCAAAAGAGTTTCATTTTAATCAATGAATAAAGATAGTGTGATTGAGGAATTGGTATTCGAGTTATCACTCAGATCACCTGGCATTATCTGAGATTAGTGGATGAACTAAAAGGAAGATAAAGAGTGCATATTTTTATTGTCGTTTCTCAAAGACTTCTATAAACATAAAAAATAGTAACCATAGAAGGCAACATTTCTTTTGTATTTACTTGGGAATTGAAGCATGCTGTAGGAGAGATAGAGTGAAAATTGGTGTGGCATTCGGTGGTGGAGGGGCTCGTGGTTTAGGTCATCTTCCAGTGATTGGGGCATTCGAAGATTTAGGCTTGAAACCAAATGTTATTGCAGGATCTTCTATTGGTTCTATTGTTGGTGCTGGTGTGGCTTCCGGAATGACAGAGACTGATTGGAAAGAGTATTTTTTATCAACTTTTTCTAACTCAAATGATATTTTAAAGCGTTTATGGTCTTTAATGCCGACATCATGGAGAGCGCTTTGTGAATGCAGTTTCCATCTTTTTCAATTTAATTTGGAGTTAATTTTAGAAAATTTTTTACCATTGAACTTTCCGAGAGATTTTTGTGCATTAGAAATTTCTTTTTGTGCTGTAGCTTCAAATTTAAAAACAGCAGAGATGGTCGTTATTCAAGAAGGAGATTTGCGTTCTGCTTTGGCAGCTTCTTCTGCTCTTCCTGGTTTATTTAGGCCTGTTTTACGCAACCATGATTTTTTGATTGATGGGGCGATTTGTAATCCAGTCCCTTTTGATTGTTTTACTGAATCAGTTGATCTTTCAATTGGTGTTGATGTTACAGGGCTTCCGATTATTGAGTGTAAAAATGGACACTTTTCTGTTTCTGAAAGTCTTGTTGCTACAGGTATTATAGGACAACAAGCGCTTGTGACAGCACGTTTGCAGTGTGCAAAATTAGATCTTTTATTATGTCCTCCTGTTAATGGGATCCAAATTTTAAATTTTTTTGAAGTCAAAGAAATTTTAAAACGTGTAGAGCCGTTTCGTGAAAAAGCTAAAAGGCAAATTTCTGAATTAGTTGAAAGAAAAATGATACATAGTGGCTTATAACTTTTAACTATAAATAGACAAAAATTATATTTTTCATTTAAAATTTCTTATTAAGAATGAATAATTACTATTTAAAGGATATTTAGGAAGATGAACAAAAAACAGCTTGATAAAGCTAGTTCGTTGGTTGAAGCGGCAAAGCGTTTTGGAGCAGATGCTGCTGATGCTGTTGTTATCCACTCAAATTCTGTTTGTGTAGCAGTTCGTCTTGGCAAAGTAGAATCGACTGAAGCTTCAGAAAGTGATGATTTTACATTGAGGGTTTTTGTTGGTAAAAAAGTGGCAAGTGTTTCTGCTAATTTTGTTGTTAATCCGCAAGAATTAGCAGAACGTGCTATTGCAATGGCTAAAGCCTCGCCTGATAGTTTATTTGAAGGTTTGGCGGATAAAGAGTGTTTAGTTACTCATCCTAAAGATCTTGATCTTTTTGATCATTTTG
The DNA here is from genome assembly GCF_002022625.1 of Bartonella sp. 11B. Classification (NCBI taxonomy): domain Bacteria; kingdom Pseudomonadati; phylum Pseudomonadota; class Alphaproteobacteria; order Hyphomicrobiales; family Bartonellaceae; genus Bartonella; species Bartonella sp. 11B. The sequence continues at coordinate 472,257 of NZ_CP019783.1, forward strand.
TTCCACAAAGTCATTTTTTAACACAAGATGCTTTGCAAATGGAAGCAGCAGCCCTTGATGTAAAGGGTGTGAGCAATTCTGGCGGTGCAGCAACAGCTTATGGCAAGAATGGGTTTGTTCTTGTGAATAGTGATGGTTTTTATGGATCTTATTGTTCCAGCTATTTTTCGCGTTCTTGTAGTGCCCTTGCTGGTGAGGGAACGGAAATGGAGCGAGATTATGATTATACGACGGCTTTACATTTCTCTGATTTAGAATCAGCAGATACGATAGGTAAAAATGCTGGATTAGGAGCAGTTCGACGTTTAGGAGCAGTTCGTGCAGAAACTGGGGTTGTGAATGTTGTTTTTGATCCACGTGTGGCTCGTGGAATTGCGGGTCATATTGCGTCTATGGTTAATGGAGCATCAATTGCTCGCAAAACAAGCCTTTTGCAAAATTTAAGGGGTGAAAGGGTTATGAAGGTGGGTATTAATGTTATGGATCAACCTTTAAGATTACGCGGAAATGCTTCTCGTCCTTTTGATGGTGAAGGGGTAGAGGGACATACACTGAATATTATTGAAAATGGTGTTTTAAAAAACTGGCTTCTTTCATCATCTTCAGCTCGTGAATTAGGACTTAAAACAAATGGCCGTGGTGTACGTTCTGCATCCCTTGTTCAGCCGGCAAGCACTAATTTTTCTATTGAACCAGGTTTAGTATCACCTCATGATATGATAAAAAGTGTGCAAAATGGTTTTTATGTTACAGAATTGTTTGGGCATGGTGTTGATTTTATTACAGGGCAATATAGTCGTGGAGCTTCTGGTTTTTGGATTGAAAATGGCGAAATCACTTATCCAGTGAGTGAAGTAACACTAGGATCTGATCTCCTCCATATGTTAGCGCATTTAGTCCCTGCGAATGATATTGATCGACGTTATGGTATATCGGCACCGACATTATTAATTGAAGGAATGATCCTTGCAGGAAAATAATGCACATTATTATGCCGACTTAAATCTTTTGCTCGATGTTTGTTGGGAGGCAGGAGATTTAGCAATGAAGTATTTTGGATGTGAGTTCGATGTTTGGTTTAAAAATGGTAATTCACCAGTTAGTGAAGCGGATGTTGCTATAGATGTTTTTTTAAAAGAAAAACTTCTTAGTGCACGTCCGGATTATGGCTGGATTTCAGAAGAAACAGAAGATAAGAGGGGAGAAGCTATTTATAAACGCTGTTTTGTAGTTGATCCCATTGATGGGACTCGAGGTTTTCTTTCTGGAAGTATTGAGTGGTGTATTTCTGTTGCTATTATTGAGAATAATCGTCCTATTGTAGGTGTTTTACAATGTCCTGCTAAAGGTGAAATATATGCAGCTGTAACAGGGGAAGGGGCAACATTGAATGGCGTTAAGCTGCCCCTTTTAAGACCTAATATCAATCGAAAATATAGGATTTCGATTGATCGATCAATTGCGCAAAAATTACCATATGATTTTAGCAACCGAATCAGTTTGTTTCGTTATATTCCTTCTCTTGCTTACCGTATTGTTCTTATTGCTCAAGGTGAAATTGATATTGTATTGGTTCGTCCGAATTGTCATGATTGGGATATTGCTGCTGCTGATCTTGTTTTACAGGAGTGTGGTGGATGTCTTATGTCGCTTGAGGCGCCATTTATTTCTTATGGAATTGAAGCTTATCAAGATGGTTTTTTAGTTGCTGGTGAAAGTAATTGTTGTCAAAATATGATACATGTTGTTCGTCAAGCAAAGTTAGTTTAATCAAATAAAAAATCTTAAATTTTAAAACGATACGGAGGGTAAATATGGCTGAAGTCAACGAAAAGAGACAATTATTGCATCTTGTGTTTGGTGGGGAATTAAAAGATCTAAATGATAATCAATTTAGAGATCCCAGTAATTTGGATGTGGTTGGTATTTTTCCAGACTATCAATCAGCTCAGGAAGCATGGCGGGCAAAAGCGCAAAGCAGTGTAGATAATGCATTACAACGTTATTATGTTGTGCCTTTACATCAGTTTCTTGATTACTCAACAAGCGATAGATCATAAAGTTTAAATATTCAATTATTGTTTTTTATTCTACGAAAATACTACAAGATTGAGTTTGCTAATTTTAATGTCGTTATGAGAGAAGCTTTTAACAAGAAAAAAAATGGAATTTTGAAAAAAATTTGGCGGGATAATCGTCATTCATTAATGAAAACATGGTTTGTAAAAGTTTTTGTTGTATGGATTTTGACGAGCTATCTGCGCTTTGTTTATTGGACGAATCCGCGGTTAAAATGCTCAGATGATATGAGCAAAATATATAATGCTTATAATCCGTTTATTATAACCTTTTGGCATGGACGTCATATTATGGGGCCTTTTTTACGTTCTCAAGGTGAGGAAGTTATTGCTATGTTTTCTCGTTCTGCTGATGCAGAAATAAATGCACAATTGGCCCAAAAATTAGGACTTGAAATTGTTCGTGGTTCAGGGGGGCGCGGTAAAACCCAACACACTCATAAAGGAGGAGCAAAAGCATTGTTAACGCTTAAAAATGCTCTTAAATCTGGTAAAACAGCTGCTATGATTGCAGATATCTCGTGTGGAAAAGCACGTGAGTCGGGAAAAGGAATTATTTTATTAGCTAAATTATCTGGCCGTCCTATTATACCTTGTGTATATGCGTTTTCGCGAGAAAAAATTCTTGAAAAAACATGGGATAAAACTGCAATTCCACTTCCTTTTGGGCGTTCAATTGTTCTCGCAGGTGAAGCATTTTTTGTTCCTAAAGATGCAGATGATTCTTTGTTAGAAGAAAAACGTATACAATTAACAAGCATAATGAATCATTTGACAGATGAAGCTTACAGCTATCTCAAAACAAGGAAATAAGGGGTTTAAAATGATGGAGTTAAAGGCACGTGTGGCTCTTTCAATCTATCGGATAGTTGGCTTTTGTTTACACCCTGTGGTACCACTTTATTTGTTTTTTAGAGCGATGCGTGGGAAAGAAGAACGAGGACGACATAAGGAACGTTTAGGTAAAAGCAAAAAAGCACGTCCTCAAAGTCCGTTAATTTGGTTTCATGCGGCGAGTATTGGAGAAACAGTAGCTCTTTTACCACTCATTAATTACATTTTATCTTTAAAGATACAAGTATTATTGACAACATGTACTGTGACATCTTCTACTCTTGTTAAGAAATATTTTGGCAATCGATTAATTCATCAATATGCTCCATTAGATTTAGAATTAGCTGTGCGTCATTTTATTAGTCATTGGAAACCTGATTTGGCATTGATTTGTGAATCTGAGATTTGGCCTTTACGTATTAAAGAACTTGCTAAAATGCGCATTCCACAGATTTTGGTTAATGCCCGTATGTCGGAACAGTCTTTTAAAGCTTGGCACAAACGACTCTTTCTTGCTAAACATATTTTTAAACATATTGATGTGGCTATTGGCCAAAATGAAACAGATGTAACATATTATTATACACTTGGTGTAAAATCAGTTGCACTTTCTGGTAATCTTAAGGCTGAGGTGTGTCCGGTTGAGGATCAGGAATTACTTGCGCATTATTGTAAGGCTATCGGTAATCGTCCAGTTTGGGCAGCTGTTTCAACCCATGAAGGAGAAGAAAAAATTGCTTGTGAAGTTCATAAAATGCTCAAGAGTTATTTTCCAGATTTATTAACGATTATTGTTCCACGTCATCCTGAACGTTCAGAAGATATTATTAGAGTATGTGATCAAGAAGATTTGCGTTATGTTCTTAGAAATAGCAATATCGTTCCAGATATAGATACGGATATTTTATTAGGGGATACGATTGGAGAAATGGGTCTTTTTCTTCGTTTGTCGAAAGTTGCTTTCATTGGTAAATCATTGTGTGACTATGGTGGGCATAATCCATTAGAGCTTGCTTTGCTTGGAGTAGCTATTTTAACAGGGCCTCATATCGCAAATTTTCAAAATACATTTGAGCGATTTTTATCCTGTGATGCGGCTTATATAGTTGAAGATACAATGCAACTTGCTGTTCAAGTGAATAAATTTTTAACAAATGAAACCTTGCGAAAAGAAGTGACCGATAAGGCTTATGAAGTAGCAACAAGTATGGCTGGTGCACTTGAGTGTACATTAAAGGTTCTTGATCCATTTTTGCAACCACTTGTGATACAGATGGGTTTAAGGCAGTGTCAAAAATAGGCATGCATATTTGTTCTCCACGCTTTTGGTGGAAAAATAAAAGCTTTTTGCGTTTTTTATTAGCACCAATTGCTGGAGTTTATGGTTATTGTGCACGATTCTGTATGGAAAGAGAGCCTCTTGCTATTGATTTGCCAGTTTTGTGTGTTGGAAATTTTACATTAGGCGGGGCAGGTAAAACACCTGTTGTTATTGCTTTTGCCCAGGTGGCTAAGGAACTTGGCTTAATACCTGGTATTGTATCACGTGGTTATGGTGGAAGAGTCAAGAAAGTACATCTCGTTGATGTTAAATGTGATAATGCATGCGATGTTGGTGATGAGTCGCTTTTACTTGCACGTCACGCTTTTGTTGCTATATCACCTGATCGTTATGCAGCAGCACAACGGCTTAAAGAAAATGGATGTAATTTTATTTTAATGGATGATGGTTTTCAAAGCCGTCGCCTTTATATGGATTATGCATTGCTTGTTGTGGATGCAATGCGTGGTTTTGGTAATAAAGCTGTTTTTCCAGCGGGACCTTTACGTGCACCATTAAAAACGCAATTATCTTTCATGGACAGCGTTTTAGTCATTGGTTGTTTGGATGAGAGTGATGAGGTAGCTCTTTTTGTTTCACGCACTGGAAAACCTTTGCGTTATGGGCATTTTAAATCACATGTTAATGATGAAGTTGCTGGAAAATCTTTTTTAGCATTTGCAGGTATTGGCAATCCAGATAAATTTTTCAAATCCATTAAAGAAATGTCTGGTCATGTTGTGCAAGCTTATTCTTATCCTGATCATTATTTTTTTACAGCTACGGATCTAAAGAATTTGGCACGGAAGGCCAAAATTCATAATCTGTGGCTAGCTACGACTGCTAAGGACTATATACGCATACAGGCTAACAATTTACATAAAATCTTAGAAAATCTTATTGTCTTTGATGTTAAAGTTGATTTTGTTCAAAGAGATTTTTGTCGTATGCTTCTTGAGGAGACTATTGCTCGTTTTAAGAAACGAAATATCACCTTTAATTGATATATTTAAAAACATATGGATACTATTTTAGAGTTTCTTATAGGTTATTTTATGTTTTTTAGTAATTGACTAAGATATGGATTACACTCAAGTTCACGCTGATAGGATAATTCACAACTGGCATATGCTTCTTGACGCTGATGATTCCAGTATTTGAGATCATCGATAGGGATTTTTTGTCCACTAACTGCACAAATAGTATAAGTTCCATATTTAACAATTTTATAACTATTATTAAAATAATGGATTGTTGCTTCGCATTCATTATGAGAGAACATATTTTATGCGCCCTTTCTATGTATTTATGAAAAAATAATGCTGATAAAATATTATAGATATTTTATAAAGTTGAGTATAAATGAAGCAAGTAGTTTTTAGTCAAAATAGTTATGAAATTTTATTTTCTACCAAAAAGGCGTTCTATATCAGCGAGTTTAAGTTCAATATAAGTAGGACGTCCATGGTTACATGTGGCTGAATTAGGCGTTGCTTCTATTTGTCGTAAAAGTGCATTCATTTCTTCAGGATGCAAAAGACGTCCTGAACGTATTGAACTATGACAGGCCATAGTTGCTGCAACATAATCAAGCATTCCTTTTAAATTATCTATTGTGTCATATTCAGCTGCTTCATCGGCGAGATCTTTAATTAAAGCTTGGACATTAATTTCTCCTAACATCGAAGGTGTTTCGTGTACAGCGATTGCCCCAATTCCAAAGGATTCAATTCCTAATCCAAATTTTTTTAAAGCATCTTTGTGAGATAAAAGGCATGTGGCATCTTCTTCAGAGAGTTCTACAATTTCAGGAATAAGTAATAATTGTGAAGGAAGTGGCTTAGAATACAGAGCATTTTTAAGTGCTTCATAAACCAGTCTCTCATGAGCAGCATGCTGGTCTACAATGACAAGACTGTCTTGAGTTTGAGCGACAATATAGTTTTTATGGATTTGCGCTCTTGCAGCCCCTAAAGGATAATGTAATTCTTCTGATGTTAGTGCATTAATTGTAGCGCGTGTATCACCACTTGGTGTGCTAAGATGCTCCATAATAGGAACCGTATCTTCTTGGAAGTCAATAGAGCTGTTTATATCTAATGGTTTATGAAATATTGATGTAAGGTTTGGATCAATATGGCGTGGTCGTGCATCATAAGAAAAAGGTTGATGCATTTTTGCAGTTTCTAAAGGTTCTGTTCGAAACGCAGCCAACATGGCTTCAGAGCCTGTTGATGTAGGGCGAATGCCAGTTTGATGCAATGCTTCACGGATCGCTCCAATAATTAAACCACGAATGAGACTTGGGTCGCGAAACCGCACGTCCATTTTTGCAGGGTGTACATTAACGTCTACATCAGTGGGTGGTAAATGAATAAAAAGAATGGCTACAGCATGACGATCTCGAGCAATAACATCGGCATATGCTCCTCGGATTGCTCCCCACAGGAGTTTATCACGTACTGGACGCCCATTAACATAAGCAAATTGATGAAGGCTGTTACTGCGATTGAAAGATGGCAAACCGATAAAACCGGTTAGATGAACAGATTCACGTTTAGCATCGAGGATAAGGCTGTTTGGAGCAAATTCTTTTCCCATAATTTGTGTAATGCGTTGTAATTGCCCTTGGGTATTTTGTTCCATAGCAGGAAATTCCATGGGAGCTCGATCTATACCGGCAAGAGAAAAACGGATATGTGGAAAGGCGATTGCAATTCGTTTAATTGTATCCGTGATAGCAATTGTTTCAGAACGATCAGATTTCATAAATTTCAATCGTGCTGGTGTAACAAAAAAGAGATCACGTACTTCAACGATAGTTCCAGGATTAGCAGCAGAGGGTTTTGGTCCTTCAATTTTTCCCGCATTAACAATAATTTCAGCTGCGCTATCGGAATTTTTTGTTCGTGAGGTCAGTTTAAGTTTTGAAACAGAACCAATAGAGGGCAATGCTTCTCCACGAAAACCAAGAAAACAGATATTATGTACATCATCAGTAATTTTAGATGTACAATGCCGAGAAATTGCTAAAGTTAATTGATCTTCTGGGATACCACAACCATTGTCACTCACTCTTATCAGGCTTTTTCCACCATTTGCTATGACAATTTCGATACGACTTGCTCCTGCATCAATAGCATTTTCAATAAGCTCTTTAACAACATTAGCGGGTCGTTCAATAACTTCACCTGCTGCAATTTGATTAATAATAGTTTCGCTAAGATGACGTATAATCATATCTGAATTTTAACGAGTTTTTCTCTTATTGTATAGAATACTTTCAACTATAATAACACTATTTATCAACTTTTATGCAAAAAAAGCTGAAAATGTATTCTAAAAGATGAGTGTATAGGTTGTGAGTAAAAAGTTATCTATGATGAATTCTAGAGTTTGTCCTACGGAAGAGCACTTTACCGAATGCTGTTTTATAGGTTAAAATCATTTATTACGCTTGTGAACCAAGTCGTTAAATTTGGAATAAACCATTGGTTATTTTTGAAAGGGTTTGCTCCAGTTAATAATACTGATAAAAAGGGAGAAAAAGATGGAAGGCACAACATATGATGCGCATGAATGGTATTCTTGCTGATAGTGATATACATGATTTAATTAACAATGGTATGGTTCATGCCATTGACTCTCTTGATGAGAGGCAAATACAACCTGCAAGTCTTGATTTACGTTTAGGAAATAAAGCATATCGTATACGCGCTTCTTTTATGCCAGGGCCTGATGCAACCGTTATTGATAAACTTGAACGATTAAAGTTGCATGAATTTGATTTACAAGATGGAGCGGTTTTAGAAACGGGTTGTGTTTATATCGTTCCTCTTTTAGAAAATTTAGCCTTATCAAAAGTTTTGTCTGCGGTTGCTAATCCTAAAAGTTCTACGGGGCGGTTGGATGTTTTTACGCGCGTGATTTCAGACTACGCTCAGGAATTTGATAAAATTTGTTCGGGTTATCATGGTCCACTTTATCTCGAAATTAGTCCACGAACATTTCCGATTTTGGTCCGTACGGGTTCACGCTTATCACAACTTCGATTTCGTAAAGGATATAGTTATTTAAAAGAAGTTGAATTATATGCGTTGCATAAAAGTGAAATGCTTGTATCTGATGATACTCCTAATATTAACGATGGTGGTATTGGAATTTCCATTAATTTAGAAGGCCATGAAAATGGACTTATTGGGTATCGGGGTAAACGTCATACTGGTGTTATCGATGTTGATAAAAGCGCTGTTGCTCCTATTTTAGATTTTTGGGAACCTATTTATGATGATGGAACAAGAGAAATAGTTCTTGATCCCCATGAATTTTATATTTTAGTTTCACGAGAGGCTATTCATATTCCTCCCTTTTATGCTGCTGAAATGAAACCATTCGATCCCTTAGTGGGAGAATTTAGGGTACATTATGCAGGTTTTTTTGATCCAGGATTTGGGAGTATGGCAATAAGTAGAAAAGGAGCGCGTGCAGTTTTAGAAGTAAGGAACCACGAGGTTCCGTTTATTTTAGAGCACGGGCAAATCATCGGCCGTTTGATTTATGAACATATGCTTAATCGGCCAGTGAAACTTTATGGAGATGGTATTGGATCACATTATCAAGAACAAGGGTTAAAATTATCTAAGCATTTTAAATGAGTTTAACAATATAAATTTTAACAAAATATATACAAGAGATTTGCCGTTGAAAAAATCTTTTTGTATTTTACTGGAGTAATGGTGTTACTATGATTATTTCTTCAACAGTTGATTATCGCGAAGCAGCAAAACGCCGCTTACCTTCTTTTCTATTTCACTACATTGATGGTGGTGCTTATGCTGAAGAAACAATGCGGCGTAATTGTACAGATCTTCAAGAACTTGCATTACGTCAACGGATTCTAAAGCAGGTTGGTGACGTTGATCTTTCAACGGAAATTTTGGGTCAAAAACTTGGTATGCCAATTGTACTTGCGCCTGTCGGGTTGACTGGTATGTATGCACGTCGTGGTGAAGTAAAAGCTGCACGTGCAGCTGTTGCGAAAGGTATTCCTTTCACTTTGTCCTCAGTCTCAGTTTGTCCTATTTCAGAAGTACATGCAGCAGTTGGAAAAGAATTTTGGTTTCAACTTTATGTTCTTAAGGATCGTGGGTTTATGCGGGATGTACTGGAAAGATCCTGGGCTTCTGGTGTTCGTACCTTGGTTTTTACAGTTGATATGCCAGTTCCTGGAGCACGTTATCGTGATGCTCATTCGGGGATGTCTGGGCCTTATGCTGGATTGCGACGTATTATACAGTTTATTTTTCACCCACATTGGGCTTGGAATGTTGGTGTTATGGGGCACCCACATGATCTTGGAAATGTTTCTACTTATCTTAAAAAGAAAACGACATTAAAAGATTATATTGGTTGGCTTGGTGCAAACTTTGACCCATCAATTAGTTGGGGTGATTTGCAATGGATTAGAGACTTTTGGAAAGGAAAAATGATTTTAAAAGGTATTCTTGATCCAGAGGATGCACGTGAAGCTGTACGATTTGGAGCTGATGGTATTGTTGTTTCCAATCACGGTGGGCGTCAGCTTGATGGGGTATTGTCAACAGCGCGGGCATTGCCGAAAATTGCGGATATTATAAAAGGCGATTTAACCATTTTAGTTGATTCTGGTATTCGTTCTGGCCTTGACGTAGTTCGTATGATAGCGCAAGGTGCGGATGCTGTTATGATTGGTCGTGCTTTTGTTTATGCGCTTGCCGCAGCGGGTGAGAAAGGTGTTACTCATCTCTTGGAGCTTTTTTCTCAAGAAATGCGTGTGGCTATGACATTAACTGGTGTACGTACAATTAAAGAAATTACACGTGAGAATTTAGTTCGTCCAGAGAATCTAAAAGGGTGATCAAGATAAGAAGAGTTTAGTGTTGTAGATCACCCAAAGTTATTTTTATTAAATACGATAAAGAGTATGATATATTGTTATGTGATGCCCTTGTACTCTTATCAGTAATTTTTGATAAATTTTATAATGTGCCTTCAACACATTATGTTATGGTATTTTTGCAAATAGATCGATAATTTTTTCTAAAAATTAAATCTATTTAATAAAAACAATAACTTCCACAAGATAAAAAAAGATATTAATAGGTTTGTATTAATATGAAAAATATTTTATCTTTTATAAAAAATCCTGCAACTGCTCTTAAATTGGAAAAAAATTATATAATTAGCGCTACGACAAAAATCTCAGATTATAAAGATAGTCGTGTTGTAATGGAGTATGTGAATAATTTATTTAGATTGTAGAAAATTAATTCTGGAATATTGAAATTCTCATTCAAAATTTTATCCATAATTTTAAAAATAAGAATTCATTAATTCTAAGAATTAGAAGTCAAATGGCTTAAATAAATCATCAATATATTTTCATATGGTTTGGAAATATTTTAATCATTTTTTTCCGATCCTTAAGAATAAAACCCTTGCAGTTGATGTGAATGGCTATTACTTTTTTGAGGGAGTAATGAGTGGAACGGATTTTTTGACTGTAAGTGCAATAAATGACGCAATCAGAACTTTAAAAAAGTCACCTACCATAAATCCTAATGACATTGTTAAAGCTGTCCATAAAGGAATTTTAGAAATATAAACGATCCAAGATATTCCAAAGAGATAGACAACTCCAATTCCACCTATACTATTTATTATAACCAATTTTATAAAATTTAGTCGTCGCCAAAACAATTTAACCATAAGACCAATAAAGAATGCTGCAAATGGATAACCAATCATGTAGCCACCACCAGGTCCCCAAAAAACACCAATGCCTCCACGTCCACCAGCCAACAGAGGTAAGCCGATAGCGACCAGAAAAAGAAATAGTGCTGATGCTGCAGCGCCTCTTTTTGCTCCAAGGATAGATCCAGCTAACATTGGCCCCATAGATTGAGCAGTAATAGGAAGGCCAAGAAAAAAAGGAAGAAAAATAGGAGGAAAAAAACCTAGAACTGCATAAAGGGCGGCAAATAAAGAAATATACGTTAAATCTTTGGTTGTCACTGAATTATTTCCTTAAATACAATCGGTTATCATTAGAATCATAAGAGCGCGCATCTAATGCTTCTGCTACTTCTGATGCCATTCTTATTATTCGAATAATTAAGGGTATTGCAAGAGCTATAATGTTTATATTAAGTCCACGCGCTTTCTGTGCTTCACATATCTCATTGAATTTTTCATTAATAACTGGAATAAATCTAATTGCCATAGATAAGGCAATACTTAATTTTGATGGATTAACACCGAAACATTGAAAGAATCGAAACCCTGCTTCAATTGAAGCTATCACGTCTGAAACTTTTGTTGTGAATGAAATAAGTGACGCTAGAGAAATAAGAATAATAAAGCGCAATATAATCGCAAAACCTGTAAACCAATTATCAAAAATAGCTTGAAAAATAAATATAAAGACTAAAAATAGCCATACCGATTTAAACTGTTTTATTATTTTGTTGAAGGGAATTTTAGCTATTTTATATAATAAAGATATAAATAATAAAAAAAATAAAAAAGTAGATACTGATGAAACCATAAAGATAATAGTTCCACACAGGATAAGAAGTGATAATTTAATCCCTGGTCTAAGTTGGTGGATGACTGTATCTTGAGAGATATATAAACTAATCATGACATTCTTTTCATATATTCTTTGATTGCAACCAAGGGTATATCATCAACTGCTATTGCTCCTTTATCAAAAACAAGTACTCTATCAAATTCTTTTAGGAATTCCAAATCGTGTGATACAACGATAGTTGTTTGCGGTAATTCTTTAATGGCTTGGGTAACGCGGCGTTTATTTTGTAAATCAAGTGATGTTGTTGGTTCATCAAAAACGATATAGCTTGGTTTCATTGCTACTACACTTGAGATAGCAATTAATTGTTTCTGTCCACCACTTAATAAATGAATGGCATGGTTTCTGAATGCTTGTAGGTTATAATACTGTAAAACTTCATCTACTCGTTTTTTAATTTCATCCTTACTTAATTTTAAGTTTTTAAGCCCAAAAGATAAGTCTTCTTCTACCAATGGTAATACAATTTGATTATCGGGATTTTGAAAAACAAATCCTACTTTCAGTCTTATTGCTTTTGCATCATGTTTTGTATCCAATCCATCAACATTAACAGACCCCCTTGATGGAAGTTGTAAACCATTAATAAGGCGAACAAATGTACTTTTTCCAGAACCGTTTGCACCAATAATTGCAATTCGTTTTTCCGTGAGATTTACGGTAATATTTTTCAAAACACATAAATCATCAAAAATTTGCGTTACCTTATCAAATTTTATCGCCAATGTTTATTCCAATCAATTCCTTTATATGATTTCAGAACTATCGTTTGAGTTTATATCCTAATAATAAAAGTGAACACCATATAGGAATGATAATAACTGCTAAACTCATATCAGGCATTTGTGTAGGAATATAGGATTCAATAAAGCTTATTTTTATTCCTATCATTTCAAAGAGTTGGGTAATTAACCCATTTTTTCCTAAACCACTTATAAACATAACACAAAACAATAGTGCAAGAAAAAAAAGACAAAGATAATTTGCATAAGGATAGAAACCAAACGCATAAACGAAGGATTTTTCTTGACCTTTATGTGCTTTTCGAAACTTGAAATGCACAATAACAATAATAGCCCAAGTAATAGCTGCTGTTACCGTTGTAATAGCCATGATCCGCATAAAACTATTATTCGGCATAAGAACATTAATGACAATAATTGTTGCAGTACAAATTGATGAAAAAAGAATAGCAACATAAGGAACACAAGTAGCATTAAGTTTACTAAAAATATGCGGTGCATTTTTTTGCATCGCTAAGCTATAAAGTATACGACCATTTGAGTAAATACCGCTATTATAGACTGAAATAGCAGCCATAATCACCACGAAATTCAAAATATGACCAGCCGCAGGGATACCTATAGTTTCAAAAATAGTTACAAAAGGACTCCCGTTTTTTTTAATCATATTCCATGGGCTTATCATCATAATTACACTTATAGAACCGATATAAAAAATGATAACACGCCACATAACTTTACGAATGGCTGATGGAATTGTTTTTTGTGGATCTGATGTTTCTCCTGCGGCAATACTAATAAGCTCTGTGCCACCAAAAGAGAACATGAGTACAGCAGTAGCAAATATAACTCCTGTTGCGCCATAAGGAAAAAAACCACCATGATTCCAAAGATAGCTGATACTGGCCTGGCTTCCACTTATCCCCGTTATAATGATAAAAGTTCCAAATACGATCATACCAATAACAGCAATAACTTTAATTAAAGCTAGAGCAAATTCAAATTCTCCGTAAAAACGTACATCTATAAGGTTAATCGATGTGACAAACAAAAGAACCAACAAAGATGATTTCCAATGATCAATCAAAATCCAGTGGTCAAGATAAAACCCAATAACTGTTAGTTCAGTCATACCAACAAGAATATAAAGAAACCAATAATTCCAACCTGTTATAAAACCAGCAAGGCATCCCCAATACTTATAAGCAAAAAAGCTAAAAGCACCTGAAGTTGGTTCTTCTGCTGACATTTCACCAAGTATTCGCATAATAAGATAGATAATGAACCCTCCAACAAGATATGCTAAAATGGTTGAAGGGCCAGCTAATTGAATAGCTTCTGTTGATCCATAGAAAAGACCTGTTCCAATAACACCTCCTAAGGCAATCATTTGAACATGACGATTTTTAAGTCTCCGTTTTAATTCATCGTGTTTTAGCTCAACATTTTTCATTATTCTGATGTATTCAACCTAAATTTTATATAAAAACAAAATACAGTTTCTACATATTTTTGTTCTAGATAAAAAATTACAATAAAAATGAATTCATGTTTATTGTCATGATAATGCAACTTTCTATTTTTTATAGCTTATATCAAATATTCTATTAAAATAATAGGAATAAGATATGTTTTACTCTTTAGTTAAATTAATGACGCTTATTTTGTTACATTGACATATATGATAATTCGTTATTGATGGCGTATGTTCTATTAGCACATTAAGCTGGATTATTAAATCCATTTAGTGAAATATTGGCAGTTTCTTTTTTCAGACAGGTATTAATAGTCTCAATCAATTTATATGTAGTATTGTATCATTTCTTCTATCTTCAATGCTATTCTCAATAATTTCCCAGCGTGATTTATATTTGGCATTTTGACAATAACATTCTTATATTTTAAGTTACTAACTATAAAAATCGTTTCATAGAATTGCCTGTCAATAAGGAAAATATATTCAATATTAAAGAATTTTTTTTAAGATTTATTATATTTACTCATAAAATAATTTCTCAAGCATTCACATTTTTAAAAGATAACGGAAATTGGCTGTTTTAGTAAGTCCAAATTAAAGATATTTTTTACACTACATTAAAGAAAAATTATAATAAATATAACAACAAGAATAATAATTTGATTCAGTCACTAAACAGACTTTTTAATAAAACACAAAAAATACTTTTATAATTTTGCGAGGGATGAGTATACTAATTTTACTATACTTTTACCAGTGAGGAGGGCGTTCAACAGGAATTTCGGAAGAATTTCGCTCTTCTAAATCGAGTAATCGTTTTGTTAAAGCATTTAATTTTTTAGATATTTCATCTAAACTTTTCCATTGATCAGTCACCACACAAGAAAGTTCTTCAACAAGCTTTTCTTGATGAGCTAGTTTAATCTCTAATTCTGTCATTCTATTGTCATGTGACATCGTCTTCTGACTCCATTTAACTTGATATCTCTAGGTCCAGAAATGAGGAACACTTTTCTATCCAATAATTATCATACTAGTATGGTTTGGATTGTATAAAAACACAAACACTCTTATTTTTTCCATCCAAAAAATAACTTGTCAAATAATTTTTTCATTCTTCGCAAAATTATAAACACTCTTCTAAACAGAACATTTAGCATCATTTCATTACACAAAAATTTTACTTTCAGTCCTACTTTTGAAATTAGATATGATCATAAATTGAAGAAATATTTAATTCATTTTTAAACAACAGAAACTCAAGAAATGTAGCCTTAATCCTTTTGCTTATAAGGATTTATTGTTTTATTTTAGTAACTGTTGCATTTATGAATTATTGAAAAAATTACCTGCTTGCTTTTATATATACTTTTAGTTATTACCCTCGAATTAGCCTTTAGTTTTAAATAATGTACAAGTTTATGCCGTATTAGCTCAGTTGGTAGAGCACATCATTCGTAATGATGGGGTCGCTGGTTCGAATCCGGCATGCGGCACCATAACTTCTTTAAAAATTAAAATACAATATTTTTCCTTTAATTCGCTATTTTAGGGCTATTTTTTGCAATTTATACAATTTTACATAATTTATGCTTATTTGCTCTGTATTGTTCTTTAATTGATTATCTTGCTATATCTAATGTAGAGTATAGTCTTTAAAAAGACATCTATGTGAGGAATTTCCTTAATTTTAGTAAAATTCGTGAAATCTTTACCTTATTGAAAATTGTATCCTTAGAGTGCAATAAATAATTCAAACTATAAAACGTTTTATAGCTAAAAATGTGTGCAGTTCACCTCTATTTATGATTTGAATAGTTTTCTGATTAATTATTTTTCTGAAAGTATTCATGATACAGTTCATTTCTTAGTCAAAAGCTGTTGAGGCTGTTTATAGAGAATTGCATAAGATATGAAATAAATTTTAACTAAAGCTACTTATTAATTATATGGAATGTGCTTTTGTAGTCTCTTAAAGTACACTATCGATTCATATAATATAGCAAAATAGAAAGCAATTAAGATAATATTGATTGATCTGTTACGATATGTGAATAGAGGCTGCTTTTAAACTTATTAGTGAAAACCACTCTGCATTGATTTTGCAAAGGCTATTTCTGTTACTTTGGTTATGGTGGAGTATTTGAGATCGAGAAAAAAAGAGATCTTAGCATTTATTCTAGAAGAAAATACAGAGCAAATAATAACAAATTAGGTAACATTGTATAAATCATAAGAGGTAATCTAAAAACAGACAATTAAAGAAAAATTTATATATTTCAATATACTAAAAATAAAAAATGTTATCTAAATGCGGCAGGCGGGGGTATAGCAACGGAATTCAAGTTATGTAAATATGTGTAAAAGCGTATAGATGTGTATATTTTTTAGTATTGGCGGTGAATTTTTGCGGCCTTGCAGGTTATAGAGGCTTATTTAAAAGAATTTGTTATTACTTTTTGAGCTGACGGATTTTTTACAGCT
The DNA here is from genome assembly GCF_002022625.1 of Bartonella sp. 11B. Taxonomy (NCBI): domain Bacteria; kingdom Pseudomonadati; phylum Pseudomonadota; class Alphaproteobacteria; order Hyphomicrobiales; family Bartonellaceae; genus Bartonella; species Bartonella sp. 11B. The sequence goes on from NZ_CP019783.1 coordinate 488,824, forward strand.
CTAGTATTAAAAGATCAATTTAAAATGATGAGCAATTACAAAGAAAGCAAATGTTAAACAAATAACAAATTGATTTATTATTAGAGAATATTCTTTTTACCAATAATTATTATAGCGTATCCCTCTCTTATTCTTCAATAGAAAAATATTATAAACAATTGAAAATAATAGTTTATTTATCTTTTTATTCTTTTCTTTTTGTTGTGTTTTTCATCGCTCTTCAAAAAATATCTTCTATAAAATGCTATATCAAACTTTTTTATTCGATTTATTATTAATTATCGAACTTTTTTGTGCGATCTTTATTTTATAAAGATGAAGGAGGATGAGTTGGAACGAGAAGTGCTGCTGAGATAATTACGTAAAGAGGACAGAAAAGAAGTGTTCATTACAGTGAAGTTCCTGATACAGGTAAAGATCACATTATTTGGTAACTTTTGGAGACAAAATAACTGTTATAAAATCTGGTGAATTAACTCCGCTTTACGTGAAAATAATAAAAAAGAATTGGAGGTACGAGTCACTCTCTTAAGTGCTTTTATCTTTTGTTTCAAAGGTATTTCGATTACGGTGAGGAGATTTAAATATGGAATATGCTTATCAAGTAAAATTTGAAACTGATCCTGATGATAATTTTTTTGTGACTTTTCCAGATGTACCGGAAGCAATTACAGCTGGAGAAAATAGAGTTGAAGTACTAGAAAATGCTAACGAAGCTTTAGGATTAGCACTGCGTAGTTATCTTATGCGTGACCTACCTTTACCCAGACATCAGCAGTATAAAGACCTTGTAGAGGTAATGCTGGATGCATGGAATGCTCTGAAGTTCGCAGTGGCAGAATCTTTTAATGAAGCGAATATCAAAAAAACAGAATTGGCTCATCGTCTTGGCAAGAAAGAAACAGAAGCAAGACGCATTCTTGATCTAAACTATCCAACTAAACTTCAGACACTAGAGCAAACACTAACTGTTCTTGGAAAGAAAGTTGTTATTAAAACAAAGATGCTGCTTGATTTCTTTTCGACTTAAAGGCGGGTAAAATGATCTTACTTCCTTTAAACTTAGCAGCTTTTAAATAGATTCTTCTAAAATTCATATTGCTTCTACAATTAAAATTTTATAGCCCGCGCTTTTTAGTTGAATGATTCTAAAAAACACAAAATATTTTAGATATAAACCATCTACTTTGATAATCACCGAGATAACTTGAATAGCGTCTTCCACCCATAAGACTACGAACGTTGTAATTGTATTAGCTTTATGAATACCATTAAATTCCTTTCTTATAAATATGAAATAGATACAGACTCAAAATTAGTTAATACAAATTGTATTGATAAATTTTTACAGGAAGGAACTTACACTCTTACCGTTAAGAATCAATGTGCTACCTTAACAATTGAGAAATTTTCTGTAGAATCAATTACCTACTATTGGGTTTATGTTTTAACAGGAGAAGAAAGTCCTTATAATCCTGAAGTTATTGATTCCGAAAATGGTTTTCAAAGCGTTCCTAATCCGCATTCTAAAAAACAAATTGAACAAAATCAACAATATTTTGGAGTTTTGATTCCTACAAAATTCCTTCTTTTTTCTTCAAGTAAAAAGTTAAACCAATGCTTACAGTCATACTACAAAGAAAATTTCAAGGAAGAAATTAATATTTTACCTGAGCTTATTGATAAGGAAGATTTCGAAAAAAAATTGCATTCAATTAAAGAAATAAAACTAAAATATAAAAAACAAAAACAATTAGAACTTTTTGGAAAACAATCAGAAAAGTATTTAGTGGAGTTGGCTAAAAATTCTCTTGATGGGCTTCCCACTGATGATGTTACTGAAATAGAACTTATTTTAGATATCAAATTTAAAGAAGAAAATAATTTAAGGGAGTATTTGTGGAATTTTTTAAGAAAAGATAAAAAAAACCATATTACACAAATTAAATTTTGTGGGAAATACATATGATAAGTTTGATGTAATATTTAATACTGAAAGTTTTCAGCATAAAATCTCTATTAAAGCATTTAAAGATGATAATGGCAGATATAATAAAGATTTTGTAAAAGAAGAATTAATATTTGAAATCGGAAATTTCATTGTTGCTTGATAATCGAAGACTGTAGCGTAAGGATAGATATATTTATTAAACTGCGTGTATACAACATAAGAAAAAGTACACGGCATAAAAAATAATACCAAAGTACAATATTTAAATACCAAAGAGCAATATCTGAGTACCAAAGTACGGTATCTAATGAAAAAGGAAACTTGTGCTCCACATACCTAGAAATGACAGGCAAAGAAACAGTGTCTTTATAACTATTTGGGAAAATTAAAGCGATAAGCGCTAAAATTATTATATTTAAGAGTCTGTGCATATACTGTTGTAAATCGCATGTTAGTTTCACCCAACTCGTTGTACCATCATCTTTATATTTTGGGTTATTCTGCAACTCAGAAGGAATATTAGAATTGCATAAAATTGCAAAAATAGTTGTTACTATTATTAAACCAACAGACGCAAATGTTAAAACACCCTGAATAAATTCAAGGTTTTTTGTTATTCCTGAAAAACATAAAAATATAAAAGTTATAATACCAAACAAGGCTCTTAGTTACTTATCTGTAAACATACTTATTTCCTGTGAAAAATAATGATTTCAATTTCTTAAATTATTTTCTGATAGAAGCTATAAACTAACTTTAGTTTTTTCGCGTTTGCTTTTCTTTTAATAGCAATGTCTTTTATTAAAGCCAGTTTCTTTTAGTTAACCTCATCTATGATTTATCTATAGTTGATGATCGCTTTAAGCACTAAAATCCCCTAACCTTTCATAAAGATTAGAGAAACACTCTGTTATTTCAAAAGTACACGAAAGAACTTCATGACTAATGCAATATTTTTTACATTGATATTGGCTGTTTATGCTTTTTTAACAAATACTTTGAAATTTACACATCCTAAAATTCTTAATTTGTATTATAAGGATTCATTTAGTTTATAAATCTGATACTATATACAATTTCAGGAAAATATTATATCTTAAAAAAACTTTTTAGTCACTCTTAAAAACGCATATAAAATCATAAAACAATCAGCAGTTCTCACTAATTTGCTGAAACTTCCCTTCCAAATCTACTTAAAGATATTTGCAAACTTTTTGTGAAAAATTGCAAACGCGTGTGAGCGTTCAAAAATCTTCTCTAATTGGTGCTTTTTTGTCGTATATATGAACAAGAAGTATTATATAAACATCACGTTATTCCAATGTTATGCTATCTGTCCTACTTATCCAGTCATCCAAATGGAATCTTATCCATGGCATTGCATTAGATATGTATTTCCTCTTTTTTCCTTAAATATAAAATTGCCAAAGCATCTACTTCATTATCATCTTGAAGCGTATGCCTTTGGCATATACTGTTTTCATCATCTCTTCTTTCGAGGCATTTCTTTTCCCTATTGTCTCTTTCTTACATAAGGGATATGATAATACTTACACTGCGTTGTTAAGGTTGCTAATAAGTTATCACAAACCCGTGCTGCATTTGTCCTTACACGTTGGCGTACTTCTTCAAAATACACCGCATCAATTTTTCCTGCCGTCAGCTTAATTTCATAATGCTCAATAATCCGTTTGCTATTGATGATATTGCTGACCCAAAGCAAATCCGGGTTCTTTTTTATGCTAGCCGTAGAATGGTTTATGCGACCTTAAATAAGATCATTGCTTTGATCAGGATGCAGCATGTTTTTTAAGCGCTTTAATGGAGCACCAAAAAGCAACCGATGAATGCTTGGAAGCCCTGAAAAAATGATCGATGAACTGCGCTTGCAGGGTTTTCCTTCCACATTCCTCAAAAATGAACTTAAGGAATTGAATACCATACTTCCTCTCCGTCATCTTTACGAAAGAAGAGCCGAAACGATTCTTTTAACTGATTTGCGTCAATATGAGCGAGCGGTAGAGAAAGCGGTTTATGTTGACTTAAGTGATGAGCAGTTTGGAGCTCTTGTTTCTTTTTGCTATAATATAGGGATTACAGCTTTCCAAAATTCTACCTTATTGAAAAAGCTTAATAAAGGCGATTACGAATCTGTCCCCATTGAATTGCAGAAATGGACAAAAGCGGGAGGCAAGCGTTTAAAGGGTTTAGTGCACCGTCGTGCAGCAGAAGCAGGATTATGGGCGAAGAGCGCTTATGTTTCGTCTAATTATCAGCTTGTTGAAAAACAAGAATCACCCAAGCTTTTAAAAGCAGAAATTCTTGCTCCTCTCATAGCTTCTTTTTCGGGAATTGCAGAATTGTTAGAAGGAAGTGGACCTGTGCAATGGGTTTTAGCAACGATTATAGTTCTTGCGTCCTGTGTGGGGTTAATCTTGATTGCTAAGCGCTTACGGGAGGAACGTTTGTGATCGTGTGGGGAAGAAAATATTGTGTGGTGATGACGGCGGCTATAGCCGCTTTTTTATAGCCTTAGTAAGAGCTTTTCGTTTAGGCAAGAAGACTGAACAGCAAAAACAAACAGAAACCCTTATCAAGAGAGCAATAACCCGGCTGGAAATAGAAAATGAAGTTAATAAGCAAAGTGATGGCGATGTGCGTTCTGATCTTTCTCAGTGGGTGCGGAAGTAGAAGCTTTTCTTGTATCGTGGTCTCCCCTGTATTTAGATCAGAAAGATCTCACTGTCATCAGTATCAACTTGGCCAAACAAATCTTGAAGCATAACAAATATGGTGAACAGCTGTGTGGATGGAAACAGGTCCAAAAAGTTAAAACACAAAGATAAAGAGATCAAAAAACAGGATTAATTTGTCACAGATTTTAGAGAAGAATCTAAAATCCTATTCCCTCACCTTTATTTTTGTATCCCTCACCTTAAAAAAGATAAATAAAATCAATAAGTTATGTGTTGCTAAAAAGCAGATGGTGCCCAGACGCGGATTCGAACCACGGACACGCGGATTTTCAGTCCGCTGCTCTACCAACTGAGCTATCTGGGCATATCTCAACAAATTCATAGAGTTCGTGAGGTTATAACATCAAAATTTTTTCTGTCTAGTCGCCAAAATAAAAATAATCTATTTTTTTAAATTTATTCTTTGGTATCTATTTCAGAATGTGAAGCTACACTATATTCTATTTTTTCATATATTAAGAGAAACATTCAAGTATCCCAAATATAAAGTGATCATCAAGATAATAAATTCAGAATAATATATAATGTAGGTTAGAAGAAAGTTTATTATTAGTATAATGAGAAATTTTTAAAAATTTTTTAAAGAGAAAATATTCTAATATTTTTTTCCTTAATGATTGATTTGTAAAAAGCCATAATAATATTATTAAGTTTAAAACTGGAACTTTAGATTTTAGGGAAGTTTGATCGTCTTTAAGTTACATTGTTTTGTTATTAGGAAAGGTTGTGGTCGGTAGTGATGATGGTTTGACCTTATCTTTAAGAAAAATTATCCAAATATGTATAATACTTTTATTGTGCAACGATTATGGTCTTTGTTATTGCTGTTGTGAGTATTAGAGTATAGGCTTTTTAAAGAGTTGTGATGTGTTTGAATGAAGAGAGGTATTTTTTAATATTGACGTGCAGTCTATTTTGGTGATTTAAAAATGCTTGTTCATATGAAAATAAGCAAAAAGTTGAAATGAATAGGCACACTTGCTATAAAATTTTATTATAAAGAACCATTTGTTTTTGAACACTGGTGTTATTTTCCAAATACAACGGAGAAAGTTATGGCCAATGTAGTAGTTGTCGGCACACAATGGGGAGATGAAGGCAAGGGTAAAATCGTAGATTGGTTGTCTGAGCGGGCGGATATTGTAGTAAGATATCAAGGTGGGCACAATGCTGGTCATACATTGGTTATTGATGGGATTAGTTATAAATTATCACTGTTACCATCTGGTGTAGTTCGTGGAAAGCTATCAATTATCGGGAATGGTGTAGTTATTGATCCCCATCATTTTGTTGCAGAATTAAAAAAATTACGTGCTCAGGGTATAAAGATTACACCGGAAATTTTGCGTGTTGCTGAAAATGCTCCTTTGATTCTTTTTGTGCATCGTGATCTTGATACAGCTCGGGATAGTAATGTTTCTGGTTTGATAATTGGTACGACAAAACGTGGTATTGGTCCTGCTTATGAAGATAAAGTAGGTCGCCGTTCCATACGAGTAGTAGATTTGGCAGAGGCTGATACTTTAATGCCAAAGATTGAAAGGCTTATGGGGCATCACAATGCTTTACGTCGTGGTATGGGGGTTGCAGAAATTGATCCACAAACAATTTATGACGAATTGATGCAAGTCGCAGATGAAATTTTACCCTTTATGGAGTGTACGTGGCGTCTTTTGGATGAAAGTTACCGTATAGGGCGGCGTATTCTATTTGAAGGTGCACAGGGTGCATTATTGGATAATGATTTTGGAACTTATCCCTATGTAACCTCTTCTAATACAGTTGCTGGGCAGGCTTTTATTGGCTCTGGTTTGAGTCTTAGTTCAATTCATTATGTATTGGGTATTGCAAAGGCTTATACAACGCGTGTGGGAGAAGGACCATTTCCGACGGAAGAAATGAATAAAATTGGTGAATTTCTTGGAGAGCGCGGAAATGAATTTGGTGTTGTGACTGGTCGGAAACGTCGATGTGGTTGGTTTGATGCTGTTTTAGTGCGTCAGATGGTGACTATTGGTGGCGTCAATGGTCTTGCACTGACAAAGCTTGATGTTTTTGATGGTTTAGATGAAATTAAAGTTTGTATTGGTTATGAACTTGATGGTAAAAGAATAGATTATCTGCCATCCTCTATGGGAGCGCAAGCCCGTGTTCAGCCTATTTATGAGACATTAGAGGGTTGGAAAGAAACAACAGCGCGTGTATCAAATTTGACAGAACTACCAGCGCAAGCTATCAAATATGTGCGCTATATTGAAGAATTAATTGGTATACCAGTAGTTTTATTATCAACTAGCCCTGAGCGAAAAGATACAATCCTCATTGCTGATCCTTTTGGGGATTAAGTTTTATCTTATACCTTAATGATAGCAAAAATAAGCATCTAAGACTATATAATAGACAAGGTACAAAATAGCGTTGTTTATTTTTGTACTCATCTAGATTGCTATATCGTTTCTACTAATGTCAATTACGTTAGTTGAGGGCTAAAGTAATGAATGATTAGCGCTTTAATTTTGTAAACTGAGGAGTTTTCCTCTTAAGTTTAAGAAAGACTATACAGAATATGATAGATTTCGTTGGGATCTTAAAAAATAAAATTAATGCGCAAAAAGATATTACGCCCAGATTACGTAAACAAATTTATGAGCATGCTACTAAAACATTAGAGCATACAATCGTAAATATGAAATTGCCAAAAGAAGCAATAGAAGCGCAAAGAAGTGCTTTGCAAAGTGCTATTACGATTGTTGAAGAGGAATATTTAGCTGTTGAAAAAGAACAACTTTCTTTAATTATAGGATGGAATTGTACAGACAGAAACAGTGGTGAGAAAAATGAGCAAAGCTCTATATCATCATTAGAAAATAATGCTTCGGTTTTGGCTACAGAAAAACAGCAACAATTATCTATTCCTCATTTAGTTGATAATGAGATTTGTGATGAGGCATCTGTAATGTCAGATATACCGGATGCGGAACTTGTTAAGTTAGACGCTTTTAATGCCCATGAAAAGGATCAGAATATTAAAAAAGATATGTCTAATAATGCTCTTTTAGTGTCTACTTCGCAAGTGGATAATGCTCATATTGTGTCACATATCTTTTCGCAAGCTTTACGGCGCGCTAATCGTTCATCGCTGCAGAAGCATATTTTAGTAAGTGTTGTTTCTTTTTTTACTATTATTATTTTGTTTAGTGGTATTTTTTTTGTTAGTGGACGCATATTTATATCGGGCAATAAAAATTTGCAGGAGAAAAATATTCAAACGTCGAACGCACTACAGAAAGCAACTCAAACAAATCGAAAATTAACACAACGCTTATTAGAGGATGGAAGTGAGGTTGATGTTGGTCCAGCTGAAAGAACCGAATCTCCAAGTGCAGAAGGGACATCAACAGTTGTTGCAACTAATTTAAAATCGTTTGGGCAGGTAGGTGAGGCTGTATTATATCAAATGGCTACCAAACATGATTCAGGAAAAGCAACGACGGGTAGTGTATCATGGTCATTGATAACAGAAGATTCTGTTAAAGGGATTCAAGGAGAATTGGCTATAAGAGGTGATATTACAATTCCAGATGAAGGGTTATCATTACGGTTAACTTTACGTCGTAATACTGATGAAGCTTTGCATGCCGCTTATATTATAGATCTAATTTTTATTATTTCTGATAAATTTTCAGGACAAGCAATCAATAATATTAAATCATTGACTTTTAAGGAAAGTGGAAAATCGATCAGTCAAACTTTAGTTGGAACTGTAACTGCTAAGATTGATAATGATTTTTTCGTTTTTGCATTGGTTGGCAATCACCCGTTTCTTGATAGAAATTTACAGCTGATACGTGATCTAGATTGGTTTCATTTAGTGATAAGCGATAAAAATGGCCGTATGCATGAATTAAATTTTGCAAAAGGACCAGCAGGCCAAGCCATTTTTAAAGAGGTTATTGGAAAATGGCTTATGAAAGAAAACAATCATAAGCCTTTGATGTAAAAAACACTGAAGTTGTTCTCAACCTACTTTAAATAAATCATTTTGTAGTATGAATATACGTTATGATGCTAAGTTTCTTTTACTTTTCAGATTTATGCAAATCAACCTGATTTCGTACTTTCTTCTGGAATAAAGCAGAGGTTTTAATGAAATTTTGTATTTTTTCAAATGCGCGCGCTTCAATCTGTCTAACGCGTTCTCTGCTAATGTTAAATTCATTTGAGAGTTCTTCTAGCGTTAGCGGATCATCTCTTAAACGGCGAGCTTTAAAAATACGTTTCTCGCGTTCATTAAGATTATCCATAGCGTGTATTAATATGGAATAACGATTCTCTAATTCATTTTGCTCAATTAAAGTTTGTTCTTGGTTATTTGAATCATCAACTAACCAGTCTTGCCATTCATAACTCTCACCTTTATTTGTAAGAAGAGGAGCATTAAGAGAAGCATCACCATTAAGTCTACGGTTCATTGATACCACTTCATCTTCTGTAACTTTTAATCGTGTTGCAATTTCTTTAACTTGTTGCGCATTGAGATCACCGTTATCAAGCATCTGAAGTTTATTTTTTAATTTACGAAGATTGAAAAAAAGACGCTTTTGATTAGCAGTCGTTCCTATTTTCACTAAACTCCATGATCGCAGAACATATTCTTGAATTGATGCTTTAATCCACCACATTGCATAAGTTGCAAGCCGAAAACCACGTTCTGGCTCGAAACGCTTAACAGCTTGCATAAGTCCAATATTTCCTTCTGAAATAACTTCTCCAATGGGTAAACCGTAACCTCGATATCCTATTGCAATTTTCGCTACAAGACGTAAGTGACTGGTTACCAATTTATGCGCTGCTTTTGGGTCATTATACTCACGATAACGCTTAGCTAACATGTATTCTTCTTGTGGCTCAAGTACTGGAAAACGGCGAATTTCTTCTAAATAACGGTTCAGACCATTATCATTTGCTATAAATGATGGTAAATTTATATGGGCCATAGAGCACCCTCCTTTTGCATGAATTCCCTTAAAGGCGAATTTTATTTACAAACATTATATATATATAACACATTTCTTTCTTTATTTACACTATTATAATTCTTGATTTTATTCGAAACTGGATATTTTATTATAAAATCTTGTAATGATTAAAGGTTTCAATTAAGTTTTTTTAAATGGTTGAGAAGGTCAGCCAGATCTTTTGGAAATGGCGAGGAAAAAGACATAATTTCACTGTTAGCTGGGTGCTCAAAGGTAAGACTAGTTGCATGGAGCGCTTGCCGATTAAACTGATCGATTGTATTTTTAATTTCAGGATCAAGAGTATTTGATTTTGTTTTAAAAGCGTTTCCGTATACTTTGTCTCCTATAAGGGGATGACCAATATGAGACATATGGACGCGAATTTGGTGTGTGCGCCCGGTTTCTAGACGACATTCTAGAAGACTAGCCAAAGATGTTGTATCATTACAGGTTCCGTATTTCTCTAATAGAGAAAAATGCGTAATAGCACGGCGAGCATGAGCATATTCACTATGAACAACAGTGCGCTTTGTTCGATCACGAGAAGAACGAGCAAGGAACGTATCAATTGTCGCAATATTGCGATTAGGAGAACCCCAAATGACAGCATGATAACGTCGGTCTAATGCGCTAGTTCGTCCATGATCAGCAAATTGTGCATTAAGGTTTCTATGAGCAAGGTCGTTTTTAGCGATAACCATAACACCGCTTGTGTCTTTATCAAGACGATGAACAATACCAGGACGCTTAATACCTCCGATACCAGATAAACTATCACGACAATGATAAATAAGTCCGTTTACTAAAGTTCCTGTCCAATTACCATTGCCAGGATGGACAACAAGACCAGCTGGTTTATTAATAACAATAATATGATTATCTTCAAACAAAATATCAAGAACTAGAGCTTCACCTTGAGGTTGTGCCTCATTAGGAGTCGGTATTGTTAATTCAATGATTTGATTAGATTTTAATTTTGTTTTTGGTTCCTTTATTAATTGACCATCAATTTTTAAATAACCCTCGCGGATTAGAGTTTGCAAACGTGAACGTGATAATTCACCTTTATATTGTTTAGCGAGCCATTGATCAATTCGTTGTCCACATGCATTTTCATTCGTTATGTGTTGTGTCACTACATGATCCTCTTTTTGAGGTTTTTTATGGGATTTTTTACCAATATGAAATCGCTTTGGTATCTAAAAATTCTTCAATTCCCCAACGTCCACCTTCACGAGCACGTCCAGATTGTTTTACACCCCCAAAATAACTGCCATCAGGCAAATCGTATCCGTTAATTTCTACCATACCAGAACGTAGTTGTGTAGCAATACGTTGACATCTATTTCGGTCTTGTGATTGTATATAATTGGTGAGACCATATTCTGTATTATTGGCTAAGGTTATAGCTTCTTCCTCTGTATTAAAGGGAATAATTGAAAGAACTGGACCAAATATTTCTTCTCGGAAAATACGCATGTGCGGTTTCACATCAGCAAAGACTGTTGGCCGTACATAATAACCTCTTTTCATATTTATAGGGAGACCTGTACCACCAGCAACAAGAGTTGCTCCTTCGTCGATTCCAGATTGAATAAGCGCTTGAATTTTATCGTACTGTTGTTTTGATACTACGGGACCAATATGATTTCCTGATTGAGAACTTAGTCCTACTATTGTTTTTGCAGCAATATGTTGTGCTATTGTTACAGCTTTATTATAGATCGAATGCTCTACAAGCATACGTGTTGGTGCATTGCAGCTTTGCCCACTATTATGAAAACAGTCGTTTACGCCACGTTGAATCGCATCATCAGAAGCATCAGCAAAAATAAGATTAGCCCCTTTCCCTCCTAGTTCTAAGCAGACCCGTTTTAAGGTATCACTAGCATTTTTAGAAATAGCTTTTCCTGCTCTTGTTGAGCCAGTGAAACTGATCATTTCTAAATCTGGATGTGAAGATAAATAAGAGCCTACATTGATTCCATCACCGTTGATTAAATTAAAAACACCAGCAGGTAAAGCAGCTTCATCTAAAATTTCAGCGAAAAGCATTGCAGAAAGAGGAGCAAGTTCAGAGGGCTTTAAGATCATAGTACAGCCAGCCAATAATGCAGGAATAACTTTTAAAGTTATTTGATTCATGGGCCAATTCCATGGTGTAATCAATCCGACAACACCAATAGGGTCATATTGCAAAACTGCATGATTACAGCCTTTTATTAAAACTTTTTGAAAAGAAAAGTCTTTGAAAGCTTTAATAAAATTGCGAATATGGTAGCTACCAGCAGCAGTTTGAGAATTTCGCGCCATATCAATAGGTGCACCCATTTCCATTGAAATAGTTTTGGCAATATTTTCAGAGCGTTTTTCGTAAATTTCTAAAACTTTTTCAATAAAGGCAAGACGTTGTTTTGGTGTAGTTGTTTTCCAATTTTGAAAAGCATTTTTGGCAGCTGTAATTGCTTTATCTACGTCTTTGATATTCCCAACACTAATAACAGCACAGATTTCTTCTGTTGATGGGTTAATAACATGAAGATCGTTGTTTGTATTTGGATTTTCCCATAGACCGTTGATATAAAATTGTCTCTTATTTAACATAATCTATTTACCATTTCTTTGTCTGTAAATTATAGAATACAGTTTGCTTTTGTAACAAGAGGTTTTTCAATGAAAAGCGAACAGGTTTAAAGCATAAGAGCAGTATCACATTACCATATCAGTGAATTATATTTTTCTTTAATTAATTTCTTTTATTGCGAATTTTAAAAAATTTAACGTTTGGCAAAAGGTTATTAACCTTCATAATATAAAATTACGTATTCTCTTTGTAAAATAATTATTCTCATTTCTATAATTTGTTGGTTATCATGCGTCATTTGAAAACAAAATCTATTTCTACGTCTTGTCCTGCTGATAAAAGTGAAGAAGATGTATCAAAAAAAGATTCATCAGCGAATGTTGTTGAAATGCTTTCTTATCCTGCGGTGTGGAAAAAAGCATTTTCTCTTGGGCAGAACGTACGTTTTACCCGAACACCAGAAGTAGAGATTTTGCGTCGTCGTATAGAAACAGATCCAATTTTTGCAAAACAATTTAAAGGTTTTATGGGGAAAAAGCAGCAAAGATTTACGGATATGACGAAATTAGATAGGGTGGAAATGGAATCTCAATTGACAGAAAATGAAATAAATATTTCGTTGTCTGAAAAGAAAGCATCGCTTTATTCTTCAGCTGCTTTTAAACAATTTATACAACAGACTATGGTTACGCCAATTAAAGAAAATAGAGTACATCATTCATCTGTGATAGAAGAAGAAAACGTAACCCAAAAAACAGATCATACGTTATATCTATCTGATTATTTGTCTGATGATGCATTTTTTGAGTGCGATCCTTTTATATTAGGACAAATTAATCAGAAGACTTCAAGAGAAGAAGCATTGGTTAATTTTATTCATAATAAAGATTTATTGGAGACTGATTCTGTTATTGATGAATCAATTACTGCTTTTTATCGTGTGTTTGAATTTCATCATCCTCAGCTTTGTAATATGGGTGAATCAAAAGCTTCAACAGGAGAGATCAAGGATTCTGAAAAAATTTTTGATTTGAATTATACGGAAAGTGAAGTTGTTCAAGAAATTCAAATGTGTCATGTTGAATCTTCTTTGAAAGACGAAGATAATGAAGTTATAAAGAGCCAAGATTCTTCTGTTGTTGAAGAATCTATTTATGAAGCAAACAATATAACGGATGCTGTAGCGCATAATAACTTGTCCCATGTTACTGATTGCATAACAGTAAGAGAGGATATAGTGAATGCTTCTCCAATGAGAGAAAAAGAAAGCGGACAGAAAACGACAGGTGTACCATTTCGTGGTCGTGATTCAGCTTTTATACCAAGTTTGCATTCTGTAAACTGCGGTGCTTATGAATTTCCTCCAATTGATTTATTACAAGAACCTGTTTTTAAGGATGGCGCAATTATTTCGCAAGAAACATTGGAGCGTAGTGCAGGGCTTTTGGAAAGTGTTTTAGAAGATTTTGGCATTAAGGGTGAAATTATTCATGTTCGCCCAGGGCCAGTGGTAACAATGTACGAATTTGAACCAGCAGCTGGGGTTAAATCATCACGTGTTATTGGCCTTTCTGATGATATTGCTCGTTCTATGTCTGCTATTTCTGCTCGTGTTGCTGTGATTCCTGGACGGAATGTTATTGGAATTGAGTTGCCAAATGCAGTTCGTGAGACTGTTTATTTGCGCGAATTAATTCAATCAAGTACTTTTGGTGATAGCGAATTTAAATTAGCTCTCGCTTTAGGGAAAGGGATTAATGGTGATCCTGTAACAGCAGAATTGGCAAAAATGCCTCATTTATTAGTTGCTGGAACGACAGGATCAGGAAAGTCAGTTGCTATTAATACAATGATTTTGTCGATTCTTTATCGACTTTCGCCAGAGCAGTGTCGTTTGATTATGGTTGATCCTAAAATGCTGGAATTATCTATTTATGATGGTATTCCGCATCTTCTAACACCTGTTGTAACTGATCCTAAAAAAGCTGTAACGGCTTTAAAATGGGTGGTTCGTGAAATGGAAGAACGTTACCGAAAAATGGCTAAATTGGGTGTACGTAATATTGATGGTTTTAATGCACGGGTTGCGCTTGCTGTGGAAAAAGGTGAGACAATTATGTGTACTGTACAGTCGGGCTTTGATAAGGAAAGTGGAGAAATACTTTATCATGAAGAAACTATGGATTTGACGCAGTTGCCTTATATTGTTGTTATTGTTGATGAAATGGCGGATCTCATGATGGTGGCAGGTAAAGAGATTGAAGGCGCTATTCAACGTTTAGCACAAATGGCTCGGGCTGCTGGTATTCATCTTATTATGGCTACACAGCGCCCTTCTGTTGATGTAATTACAGGCACAATTAAGGCAAATTTTCCTACTCGTATTTCTTTTCAAGTTACATCGAAAATTGATAGTCGTACAATTTTAGGTGAACAAGGTGCTGAAACCCTTTTAGGGCAGGGAGATATGCTTCACATGGTTGGTGGTGGCCGTATTGTGCGTGTGCATGGACCTTTTGTTTCTGATAAAGAAGTAGAGTCAGTTGTTGCACACCTTAAAAAGCAGGGGAAACCTGATTATTTAGCAACAGTAACAGATAGTGAGGAGGATGATGACGATTCTGAAGTTGCTGATTCTGTTTCTGAAATTGTTGCAGCAGGAAATTCTAGTGAAGATGGTGAAGAGCTTTATGTGCAAGCAGTTAAAATTGTATTGCGTGATAAAAAATGTTCAACGTCTTATATTCAGCGTCGTCTTTCAATTGGCTATAATAAAGCGGCTGCTCTTGTAGAACGAATGGAAGAGGAGGGTATTGTTGGGGCTGCTAATCATGTAGGGAAACGTGAAATTTTGCTTAGTAAGTGATTTAAAAGCGATATTAATATCTTATAACTATCAGATCTATATTAGAGCTAAATGATTCATTTTTAAAAGCTCATATTTTATGGTAAATCTTCATAAGATTGAATAAAAAGTGGTAGAGTAAAAGAACTATTTGAAGATTTCAGTTTAATAAATTGTCACCCATCTATTCTTATAGAGGAAAAACAGACTTCAAAATTGTAATGAGAGATAACAGTTGCAATAGAGACGATAAGAAATTGTACGAACGATATAGCTTTATGATCAAATAGATAGTAGGCATTGTGTAAGCGCTTATTGGAACCGGTTTCGATTTTATTAGGTGCCAAATAGTGTAAAAGGGATTGGGAATCAAACTTATTAGTTTAAAAACTTAATCACGGAACAAAGGTCAGAATTATTTTTCTATGTTCCATGATTAAAGAGCTATATATGTAAACTTATTTTTTATTGGCTAATAAATCGCGGATTTCTGTTAAAAGTTTTTCTTCAAGAGACATGTCTGTTGGATTTTCTGCTTCTTTTTGTTGACGGCGAATTTTATTGATACCTTTGACAAAAAGGAAAAGAACCCAAGCAATAATCAGAAAATTGATAAGAAGTGTTATAAAATTTCCATAGCTAATGGTTGCTCCTGCTTCTTTCGCAGCATTTAGGGTTGCTTGTTTTTCACCTGCGAGTTGAATAAACATATTAGAGAAGTCAATACCACCTGTGATAAGACCAATAACTGGCATAAAAATATCATTAACAATTGAATTAACTAGACCACCAAAAGCGCCTCCTATAATGACACCGATAGCTAAATCAATCATATTTCCTTTTAAGGCAAATTCTTTGAATTCTTTAAGCATTGTGTTTTCCTATTTATATTTGCGATGTATAACAATTTTAACTATCGCTTTTAATAAAAAAGAAAAGAGTAATTTTAATTTTCTTGCTCAATTATAGTGTAGATATCAACAATATTTTACAATATTCTTATGATAATGAAAATGCTCTACTAAATGTTTTATTTTACGCTAATATTAAAGATATTTTATAGTGAAATACCTATATTAAAAATCATGAAAATATGTTAGATGTATAAGTTCACTTCGATGATTTATCTGACTTTTTCAATATTTATAAGAGTAAAGTTAATCCCTTAAATTATATTGTACATTTTTGTACTATAGAGATTTATTTTATCATTTATATGCTATTTTGTCTTTATTGGTGGTTTTTGATGTCAAAAATTTCAATAAAATGCAAAAGATAGATTTTATTGTATAAAGGCAGATTTATGGGTTTCTTTCGTTGTATTGGTCGTTCCGCTTTATTTATGTTAGATCCAGAGCGTGCGCATCATTTAGCTATTTCTGGATTAAAAAGTGGACTGGGTTGTTGTCAAAAGATTTTTGATAAGCGTTTATGTGTCAATATTTTAGGACTTACTTTTGAAAATTTTATTGGCCTTGCTGCAGGCTTTGATAAAAATGCAGAAGTTGTAGATTCTATTTTACGCTTAGGGTTTGGTTTTACTGAAATTGGTACAGTTACACCAAAACCACAGGTTGGGAATCCAAAACCACGGCTTTTCCGCTTGATAGAAGATGAAGCTATTATTAATAGAATGGGTTTTAATAATGACGGATACCAAACTGTTTATCGTAAGCTTTGTGCACGGAAACGCGTTGGTATTGTAGGAGTCAATATTGGTGCGAATAAGGATGCAGTAAATAGGATTGACGATTATGTTTCTGGTATTGCTTGCTTTTACGATGTTGCTGATTATTTTGCGCTTAATGTTTCTTCACCTAATACACCAGGTTTACGTAATTTGCAGATCCGTGATAGCTTGCATTTTTTGATTCAAGCAATTTCGCAAGCGCGTAGCGAACAAAAGGAAAAACATGGATTCTCTATTCCGATTTTTTTGAAAATTGCTCCTGATTTGACGGAGAAGGAATTAGATGATGTGGCTCAAGAAATAAGTGCTTCTGATTTTGATGGTTTAATTATTTCTAACACGACTCTTTCGCGTAGGGGACTCACAGATAGCAGGTGGATTGATGAAGAAGGTGGGCTATCAGGACGTCCATTATTTGAACGTTCTACTATTGTTCTTGCAAAAATGCGTAAAAAATTAGGAAAAGATATTGCAATTATTGGTGTCGGTGGTGTGAGGGATGCACAAACAGCTTTGGAAAAAGTTAAAGCTGGTGCAGATTTGATACAAATTTATAGTGGAATGATTTATGAAGGACCAAATATTGCTGTAACCATTATGAAAGAAATTTTAAAGTTGATGCAGCAAGAGGGTGTTGATAATATAACAGCTTATCGCGATTATAATGTTGACAATTGGGCAAAATGTGCACTCTCTTTATAATAAAATTGTTGTTTTTTGATAAAAAATGTAAGTTTTGTTTAAAGGGGCTTGCAAACTCTTTTGATCTTCCGTATGTCACACAAACAAAAAGTAAGTATTTATGCGGTTGTAGCTCAGTTGGTTAGAGCGCTGGTTTGTGGCACCAGAGGTCGTAGGTTCAAATCCCACCAACCGTACCATTTTTCACTGTGTTTAGTAAAATTAAACGGTATTTTAGAAAACCGTTAGATGTATTTTCCTTGATAAGCGTTATTATGTTCTTTAAATAAAAATTAAGCTGATGCAATTTTTGCATAATATTGATTATATAAAATGATGTTATAACAAAGAGAGCTGAGTTTTTTTGAATTGGTGCGTTATGACTGTGAAAAAGTAAACAAATGAAGAATGAAAATTGTAAGTCTATTTCTGATTTTCTTGAAAATTTACGTGGTGTAAAGGATTGGAAGCAAGTTTCACAATGGCTTGCATTTCGCAACGTAGAGGATATCGAGTGTATTACACCCGATCAAGCAGGGGTAGCACGTGGCAAGATGATGCTTTCTAAAAAGTTCACGTCGGATACATCATTAGCATTACCTTCGTCTGTTTTTATGTCAACAATTTCAGGAAACTATCCAGAAGATGGCAATGGTTTTGAGTATCCAAAAGCAGACGGTGATTTACGCCTTGAGCCTGATCTTTCTACATTGACCATTGTTCCATGGGAAGAGGCTCCTACAGCACAAGTGATTTGTGATCTTATCTATCAAAATGGACAGGCTGTTGAGTATACACCGCGTAATGTTTTGAGAACAGTGATTGATTTTTATACTCAGATGGGTTTAAAGCCAGTTGTTGCACCAGAAATTGAATTTTATTTTGTACAAAAGAATCCCGATCCTGATTATCCTTTGGTATCTCCAGTTGGTCGCTCTGGGCGTGCAATTGGGGGAGGGCAAGGATATTCAATTGCTGGTGTGAATGAATTTGATGAAGTGATTGATGATATTTATCATTTTTCAGAAGCACAAGGATTAGAAATTGATACACTTATTCATGAAGAAGGGGCTGGTCAATTCGAAATTAATTTACGTCATGGTGATCCTATTGAATTAGCTGACCAAGTTTTTATGTTTAAACGAACTATCCGTGAAGCAGCACTTAAACATAATATGTATGCAACATTTATGGCAAAGCCTATCCAGGGGCAGCCAGGATCTGCTATGCATATTCATCAATCTGTGATCAATCAAGAGACAGGTGCGAATATTTTTACAAAAGAGGATGGTGGAGAAAGTGTATATTTTCGCTACTTTATTGGTGGATTACAAAGGCATATGGCAGGAGCTCTTGTTATGCTTGCTCCTTATGTTAATTCTTATCGGCGGCTCATGCCTGGAATCTCAGCACCGGTGAATTTGCGATGGGGATATGATAATCGTACAACAGCTTTTCGTGTGCCAAGTTCTGTTCCACAAGGACGGCGTGTTGAGAATAGAATTCCTTCATCAGATGCTAATCCTTATTTGGCACTTGCAGCTTCTTTGGCTTGTGGCCTCATTGGTTTGCAACAAAAAATTGAGCCGGATAACCCAACAATAAAAACTGTAAATGCTGATAATATCGAATTACCGCGTGGTCTTATTGAAGCTGTTAATTTATTTGAACAAGATAAAGAATTGCGTGCTATTTTGGGAGATACATTTGTGAGCACTTACGCTGCTATTAAACGACAAGAATTTGAAATTTTTATGGAAGTTATTAGTCCATGGGAGCGTGAATATCTTCTGCTGAATGTTTAAGTATTTCTATTATGAGTGATTATAATCCCGTTTCTCCTGGACATTCTTGGTATGAAGATACTTTAAAAGAACGTCCTTCGTATCCATTCGTTGACGAACAAGCACAGTGTGATGTAGTTATTATTGGAGGTGGTTTTACCGGGCTTTCAGCTGCTTATCACTTAGCTAAAAATGGAGTTAGTGTTATTTTATGTGAGGCTTCACGTTTTGGCGATGGAGCTTCTGGAAGGAATGGGGGGCAATTGGGGACAGGGCAACGACAATGGGTAGAAACGTTAGAGAAAAAATACGGTTTTGAAAGAAGTAAAGCACTGTTTGATTTAGCTGAAGAAGCTAAAAAAGATATTTTTTCTTGGTGTAGTAGGCCTGATTGTAAAATTGATTTTATGATAGGGCAGCTTTCAGTTATCCATAAAAAACGTGAAATTATAACTTATCAGCAGCATGTTGAGACATTACAGCGTTATGGTTATTCTAACCTTACTTTTATGAATAAAAATGAAACCGCTGAGCGACTTGGCTCATCTTTTTATCATGGTGGTCTCTATGATGCAGAAACTGGTCATATCAATCCTTTAAAATTTGTTGTTTGGTTGGCAAAAAAAGCAAAAGAGGCTGGTGCTAAACTTTATGAAAAAACCCAAGTAACAGGGATAGAACGAAAGAGAAATCAGTATGTAGTAAGAACAGAGTTGGCGAACATTACGGCTGAGAATGTTTTATTAGCAACCAATGCCTATAAACTTGGGCTCCAACATTTTGTTGAGAAGAATATTGTTTCTATTCGCTCATATATTGGAGCGACAGAGCCATTACCAAAACATAGTTCAATTCTTTCAAACGGTGAAGCTGTAGATGATTCTCGTTTCATGGTTCGTTATTTTCGCAAAAGTATTGATAATCGCTTATTATTTGGGGGAGTAGAAAGTTATGATCATCGGTATCCGGCTAACTTAAATGAGCGTATATATCGGCAAATTATTGAAATTTATCCTCAATTACGGTTTATAAATTTAACTCATTGTTGGGGGGGGACAGTAGCTATTACAGTTGAACGTATGCCTTATGTTCGCCAAATTATGCCAGGTTTTACTTATTGTGGAGGATATTCAGGACATGGGGTTATGCTGGCCCCCTTTATAGGGAAATTATATGCTGAATGGTTGTCTGGAAAGCATGAGCGTTTTGCATATTTTCAAGATTTAAAAATTTCTTCTTTTCCAGGTGGAAAATTTTTGCGTTATCCACTTATATTTTTAGCTATGAATTGGTTTTCGTTGATGGATCGTTTTTAATTAGTCATGATTTGAAATGAAGAAAGTTAATGATTTATTTCGTGTCTATCTGCTTTGTAGTATGGTTTTTGTAAGACTATATTTATATGATTTATGAAAAGAGGTAAGTGATAGAGAAACATTATAGTTCGTAAGATTATGATGAATAATTTTTTATAAACGAAGACAATTTTTATTTATAGATAGATAAGAATATGTCTAAATTTTCTGTGATTTTATAACTTATTTTTCATAATACTTTTCATATGCATGTAAAAAAATTCTAATCGGTTAAATAGTTATCTATAATTTGATAATGAAGGATTCAGTTTCAATAAATCTGTAGTTTTATTATATATCATGAAATCTGAATTTTCAGATGCGTTTTCTGAGAATAATTTCTAGCGTTTGTGAACGCTTATTGATTGGGGTTATATGCAAAATAAAACATTTTTTGTGCATTGTGATGAAGTTATTGGATGTTGGATTGACCCAATTCTTAAAGAATGAAAGACAATCAGCCCTTCTATGCATGAGCAAATTCTCGTTCATTGAGAGGATATTTATTTTAACTATTTTGAATGAACGTGATAGGTGCGTGTAGAATAACTTATTTGGGATGATAATAATGTATGAAATGAATATCAACCGTTTAAATTTTGAAACACCTTCTGCTTTAGCATTGGCGTTAACGGATAGGGTTGCAGCAGAGCTTAGCATCTCTATTCTTGAGCGTAAACAAGCAATTTTAGCTGTTTCTGGTGGAAAAACACCAGAGCTGTTTTTTCATTATTTGTCGAAAGTTGATATTGATTGGCAAAATGTTATTATAACTTTGGTTGATGAACGCTTTGTCCCTGTTAGCGATGAGCGTTCAAATGAGTATTGTGTACGGCGTTATTTGTTACAAAATTTTGCTGCTAAAGCACGTTTCGTAGGACTTTATCATAAAGCAGTGACTGCTGAGCTTGCGGCTTTTTCAGCGGCTAATCGTGTGAACACTTTGCCTATGCCGTTTGATGTTACTGTTTTAGGAATGGGTATTGATGGACATACTGCTTCTTTTTTTCCAGATAGTGATCGTTTAGAGCAAGCCCTTGATCTCCAATCACAAGCACTTGTTTTACCTATTTATGCTAGGAGTGCTATTGAACCAAGATTGACATTGACTTTGCCGGTTATAATTCAATCTCGTTTTATTGCTCTTCATTTTGAAGGGGCTCAAAAATATGCTTGTTTCGAAGAAGCTTGTCAAAATGGATCTGAAATGGAAATGCCTATCCGAGCAGTTTTGCAGCATGCCCGTCACCTGATTCAAGTCTACTGCTCACCTGCCGAAGATGAAATATAAGAAGTAAAAAATAATGAAAATATCGTAAAATGAAATGCTTTTTCTGACAATTAAATATGCAAGTTAATAAGAAATAGAGATATTTTTTCAAAAACAATTTCTATGGTTAAGTAAGGTGTTTGTTAGCATTTTATGCTGGCGCTGAAATCTTCTTTAGCTTGAGATGCAAAGAAAACTTCTCTCAATGTATTATTGGTGGAAATGATTGCGCTGCAGATGATTATATATTCAAAGTATCCAACAACAATCCATCTCTTATAGCATTAAACACTTTTGATGATATTTCTGTTGTGTTGATGGAGAGCGGTAATGCGATTTTCTGTGATGTTTATAGGATTATTTAATCATTGCAGGTAATCAGGTAATTGAACGTCGGAATATCATATCGTAAGATCTTTTAATAATAGATATAGCATAAATATACGTGCATTATATATGAATATCAGTACGCTGTGCAGCTCAAAAATATTTTCTATTATAGCATTATTAAAATATAAAAATTTATTATTCATGTAATAAAGGTGCGTAAAATTTTTAGAATTCTGGTACAGGTAATTTATGGGTTCGGGCGGCAGCCTTAAGCGTATTGACCATAAGCATGGCAATGGTCATAGGGCCAACACCTCCTGGCACAGGAGTTATGGCAGTAGCTATTTCCCTAACTTCTTCAAAATCAACATCGCCAACAATACGGGGTTTCATTGTATTTTTTTCTGATGTTTCAATTCGATTAATACCAACATCGATAATAACTGCTCCTTTTTTAACCCATTCCTTTTTAATCAACCTTGGACGACCAACAGCTACTACTAAAATATCAGCACTACGGCACACTTCATCAAGATCACGGGTACGACTATGCGCAATTGTTACTGTGGCATTGACGGCTGTTAAGAGGGCCGCCATGGGTTTGCCAACAATATTAGATCGTCCGACGATGACGGCATCAAGACCGGATAAATCTTTGCCACATTTTTGTTGAATCATCATCAAGATCCCAGCTGGTGTGCAAGGAACGATTGTGTCTTCGAAGATGTTTGCTGCAAGTTTTCCTATATTTATATAGTGGAAACCATCAACATCTTTCTCGACAGCGATAGTTTGTGTTATATTGTTTGTATTGATGTGAGTAGGGAGAGGCAGTTGCACCAAAATGCCATGGATTTTAGGATCAGAATTTAATGTTTCGATAAGCTGAAGAAGCTCTTTTTCTTTTGTTTCTTTGGGCATCACATGTTTGACTGAAAGAAAGCCGCATTCTTCAGCCTTTTTACTTTTTGATGAAACATAAATTTGGCTTGCGGGGTCGTCTCCTACAATAATAACAGCGATACCAGGTTGTATTTTATAATTATTGTAGAGTTTTTCTGTCTCATTTTTAACTTTGACAAGAATGTCTTCGGCAAGTTTTTTGCCGTCAATAATATTATCCATAAGAGGGATCCTTTCGGTAAGGCTATTTGGTTTTGTATAAAGCATTTACTGATTATAAAATAGAGTTTTATAGCAATGTTTAAGTTGGAATAAAAAAAGCGGCTCAACGGTTCTTATGTGTTTTTTTAACATGATGAAGGTATTTAAAATGAATTGTTTGATGAAAAGATAATAATATCTCTGTTCCAATAAGATTTCGATAAAAATGGAAATAATTCAACTTTTAATATATATAAATAGATTTCAAGATCCTAAAAAATTTTCTGAACTTTCATTTTATTTGATTTTAGTTTGTGATAAGAACGAGAGCTTAGAGGAAAATTGTGCGCATTAAAATAATAAAATTTTTAAGTGGAATTTTTATCGCAATTGTTTTTTTAGTTGGGGCTGCAGTTATTATTGTGCCCTATATTGTATCAACAGACGCGATTCGTATCCGTTTGGCACAGGATTTAAGCGTATGGACTGGCTATAGTGTTCAATTACGTGATCTTCCAAAATTGAAAATTTTTCCTTATCCAAAAGCATTTCTTTCAGGAGTTACTTTAACACCAAAAATGGAAAGTGCTGCATCTTTAGCTGCACCTTTAATGGAAGTAGAATCGATAGAAGTTGATCTTTCTTTGGTTTCTCTTCTTTGGGGGCGTATTTCTTTTTCAGAAACACGAATTATGTATCCAAAATTTATTATGGATAAACCTGCTAAAACGATATCTGATTTTTTTGATACACTTTTGCGATCACAAGGTGCATTCGGTTTGGCAATACAGAGTGCTCGTGAAATTATTAAGCGTAATCCTGATAATCCAGATGTAGCGAGCCTTTTAAATCAACCTTTTGGGCGTATTGTTATTGAAAATGGTACATTGATGTATCGTGATGATGCTTCTGTTGTAATGGAACAAATAACAGGATTAAATGCATCAATAGATTGGCCTGGATTAACACAGGCAATGCAGTTTCGTGCAAAAGCTCGTTGGCATGGAGAGCTGACCGAATTATTCATTAATGCTGATCAAGCTTTGTTGCTTTTAGCAGGAGGAAAAAGCTCACTTCAGGTGAGTTTCAATTCTGTGCGTGGTGGTATAACTTTTAAGGGACAGGCACGGTTATCTGAATATTATATTTTTGATGGGAAGGTTTCGCTGCGTTCTCCTGGTTGGGATCAGACAGTCGCATGGATTGGTGGTAATCAGCTTTGGGGGCATGGGTTAAAGATGCCTATTGTATGGGAATCTGATTTTTTAGCACAGCCGGCACATGTCCGAATGAGCAATGTTATATTTACAATGGGCACAGCAAATGCACGTGGAGCCTTAGAATTTGATTTTAAAAATCACGTACCTGTTCTCATGGGGTCTTTAGGTTTTGATAAGCTTGATTTTGATATTTTGAAATTGTTACTTTTTTGCTCTGAACAGAAAAATGAATTTTTTGATGTCGCTTTTTTAAATCGTATAGGATTAGATATACGACTTTCCGCCCCACAAGCAAAAATAGGTGGTATTGCATTAACCGATTTGGCTGCAGTAATCCAAATTAAAAATGGACATGGCATTTTTGATCTTGGAAATGTAAATATTTTTGGTGGTTCTATTCAAAGTAACATCCAGATTATTCCAGATGGTAAAAGAGCAAACATTAAAGGAAGTGCTACGGGCACTTCTGTTGATGCGCATGCTATTTCATTAGCTTTAGGACTTTTTCCACTTTTACAAGCAAAAACCAACTTCATTATGACAATGCAGATGTTTCCTGGTTGCTGGCCAAAAATTCTTACTCAGATGCAAGGGCAGTTAACATTGAATATGTTTTCTGGTCAAGTGATAGGGCATAATCTGAATGATTTGCAAAATAAACTTTCAAAAAATGAACAGTTTCTTTTAACGTATGATCAGAAGCATTCAATAGATTTTGATCGTTTGGATATTAAGGCGAAATTGTTAGATGGTACAATATCTGTAACAGAAGCATTAATGCATACTAAAGATTGGAATTTGTTTATTCATAGAGCTATAGAAACTTTTGACACTAAGAATGGACAGAATGATTTGATATTACGAGCAAAATTGCAGAAAAATAATCGTTCAGAGACTATATGCAAAGATATTGAGTGTCTCAATAACAGTCTTGTACAACCTTTAATTTTTTCATTCAGTCCCACAGAGAAAATTTTCGGTAATTTTTTCGTCAAGAAAAATATTCATGAAAATTAGTATTTTTTCATTATTAGGTGGTAATGTGAGGAATATTTAGGAAATATTGTTTTATATAAAATTTTAAGAATATACTTACGTGTCTATTTATGCTAATGTATCTACATTGTACTGAAGTGAGTAGAAATACAGTAGCCATCTTGGATAATTGCGCAAGTCTCATCTGCTCCAACTGAACTAATTCCTATAGTAACTAGAATAAAGGCTAGAATTGAGGTAATAGTGATAATTGTAGCCTTTTGAACAGACATATTTCTCTCCAATTACAAGGTGGTTTATCAGTACAATACTGTTATTATTAATTATGAATTTTTATGAAACTAAAAATCGTTTAACATTTTATTTGTTCCAGCTATATCTTATAAAAATAAAAAAATTTTATCTTTCTTTCATAATTTAGTTTTTATAGATTTTATTTTTTATTGATTATTCTTTATTGCTGCACTCTTTTGACGATTTTAAAAAGCTCTGGTAAAAACTTTTTATGCGTGCAAATTATAAATTGAAAAGACTATTTGTTCGGCAATTGTTGGCTTTAAACGAAGAAATAGTAATAGAGGGGCAACAAGCTTCTTATCTTATACATGTTTTGCGTATGAAAGAAGGCGCTGAGATTTTGCTTTTTAATGGACAGGATGGTGAATGGCTTGCCAAACTTCTTTTTATTAAAAAAAAAATTGTGGTGGCTCGTCTTATACGTCAAGAGAGGTTGCAGCCAATACATTCGGATCTTTTTTATTGCTTTGCTCCCCTTAAGCATATGCGTTTGGATTATGTGATACAAAAAGCTGTAGAAATGGGGGTATCTGTTTTATATCCCGTTATAACCCATCACACACAAGTTACTCGTATTAATATGGCCCGTATTGAGGCCAATATTATAGAAGCTTCTGAACAATGCGGTATTTTATCTTTGCCAAAATGTGCACCTGCTGTATCATTAGAAACATTTTTAGAAAATTGGGATAAAACGCATGCTTTATTTTTTTGTGATGAATTGAACGAATCGTATAATCCAATTCCTCTTTTAAGAAAGCATGGAACAAAGCCTTTGGGCGTTCTTATTGGTCCAGAAGGTGGTTTTAGTGAAGAGGAGCGAGTTTTTTTAAAGAAATATCCTTTTGTATTTTCTGTATCATTAGGCCCGCGTATTTTGCGTGCTGACACCGCAGCTGTTGCTGCACTAACTCTTGTTAATGCTACGATGGGGGATTGGTCAATTGGTCAAGAGACTTGCAATATCATTCAAAACAATTCATTGAAATAGTATACTTAGATAATAGGATAAATAATTTATGGCACTTGATACAACTGATGAAAGTGAAATTAACGGCTTAGATTCTTTAGTCCGTTATTTCGAAGAGGGCTGTAAAACAGAGGATGATTGGTGTATCGGTACAGAACATGAAAAGTTTCCATTTTATTTAGATAGTTTGCGTCCTGTTCCATATGAAGGCGCAAGAGGAATCCGAGTGTTATTGGAAAAAATGCAAGGAGCTTTAGGATGGGAGGCTATTTTAGATGAAGGGAATATTATTGGAATCCTAGGATCAGTAGATCAAGGCGCTATTTCTTTAGAACCTGGGGGACAGTTTGAGTTATCTGGGGCACCCCTGAAAACAATTGGTCATACTTACTGTGAAGTCATGAGGCATTTAGAGCTTCTCAAAAAAATTTCACAGCCGCTAGGTATTGGTTTTTTAGGTATGGGAGCTAGTCCAAAATGGACATTGGATGAAACACCAAGAATGCCCAAATCACGTTACCAAATTATGACCAATTATATGCCAAAAGTTGGTCATAACGGTCTTGATATGATGTATAGAACAGCAACTATTCAGGTGAATCTTGATTTTTCATCTGAGACTGATATGCGACGCAAAATGCAAGTAGCAATGAAGTTACAATCTATTGCAACAGCATTATTTGCTAGCTCCCCTTTTACTGAGGGGCGCCCGAATGGTTTTTTATCTTGGCGTTCTCATGTTTGGCATAATACTGATAATCAGAGAACAGGAATACTCCCTTTCGTATTTTCTGAGTATTTTGGTTTTTCTGATTACGTTGAATGGGCACTTGATATACCAATGTATTTCGTTGTGCGTGATGGGCATTATTATGATTGTACGCATATAACTTTTCGCCAATTTATGAATGGAGCTTTAAGAAGGCAGATTGCGAATTTCGCACCGACGATAGGAGATTGGATTAATCATTTATCGACTTTATTTCCAGAAGTACGGTTAAAACGCTTTTTGGAAATGAGAGGCGCTGATGGTGGTTCTTTACAGCATATTTGTGCATTATCTGCTTTTTGGGTTGGTCTTCTTTATGATAGTGAGGCACTAAATGAAGCAGAGGCTTTGACGAAAGATTGGTGCTTTGAAGAAGTTTTAGAAATGTATACACGCGTTGCTAAAGAGGGGCTAAAAACACCTTTTCGTCAGACTATAATTTTAGAATTAGCACGTCATGCCCTTGCTATTTCACGTAAAGGTTTAAAAAATCGCCATCAGTATGATATTGACGGTTTTGATGAGACAGATTTTCTAGCTCCTTTGGAGGAAGTGGTAGCAATGGGAAGAACAAATGCTGATAAATTTTTATCTAATTATCACTCTATTTGGGGTAGGTCTGTGGAGCCAGTATTCTTAGAGTATGCTTATTAAATTATTTAAAATCAAAAAGCTCTTTTTGTTAATAATCTACATAGTATAATTATTATTTTTTATATTTAGTTTCAGCACAGCCTTATATCTGAACGATTCAGATTTATATGTATAATGTTCATATAAAAAATAGGGATATAAAACTCTACCGACACAAAGAATCATAAAGAATACTTTGCATATAGTTACTTTGTCCTATAAGATGAGTGTAATGATTTCCTAAAAAATAACCAAATTATTTTATAATACTTAGCCATTAAAATAAAACAGTTTGCATTACAAAAGCAGTTACGCACAAACTTCCACACCTATTTATGTTTTCAGTTAAACTACTGTATTATATCAATAAAAATAGGCTTATCGCGCAGAACAAGTACGACTGCCACTGATCAGCCCTTCTCTTTGTGCATGTTTACGAGCAAGTTTACGTGTGCGGCGAATAGCCTCTGCTTTTTCACGAGCACGCTTTTCTGATGGTTTTTCGTAGTATCCACGCATCTTCATTTCACGAAAGATACCTTCACGCTGCATCTTTTTTTTCAACGCACGCAATGCTTGCTCAACATTATTATCACGAACGAGTACCTGCACAACTTATCCTACTTTGTTTTAATATTAAAAATAAATAAGCAATAACCAAAATCTCTTAAAACTATTAGGTCAAAAGATCAGATAGAACAAAGTATATACCATATAAATAGGATGCTTGTCTATATTGCTTTTCAAAAACTCTATTCTTTTTGCTATCATTTGCTAACGTACTTTTCTTTCTAGGGTATGACTAGGTTTGTAATACAATTTTTGTCATTTTTATCCTGATAATAACTTCATTTTATCTTAAATGATAATAATAGAAGCAATACTTTGCTATATTAACTTACATGTTGATGATATAATCATACTCTTGTTGTTCGATCAATTAGCGTTGGAGGGTCAATTCTTTTGACTGTTTTATTTGTACAAGAACAACAAGGGAGAACGGTAAACATTTTCTACGGATATAACGGCTGTTGAAAAGTTGTTTATTATTTGTTTCAATGCCATGAGTAGCTGTTGTTATGATATTGGAAAGATTGGTGGAGATTGGATCAGCATTATGATTTTGCAGATATCGGAAGGTGATAATCTGCGCATAAGAATAGATTTTAATTTGTTACGAAATTCAGATGGAGCTTACTCCAACACACTTAAGAAAAAATAGCAATTCATTATGCAATGCGGTAAATGAAACGTATGTCTAAAAATTATGTGTTAATTGGAAAATTTTGTCATGAAAGTTTAAGATAAAGAACTCATCATATTTTCCGGAATTATATGTTTTCTGGTGATCATAGGATATATCTGTATTTTTTAAGTATATGGAAGAAGTGATAGCGTAAGCACTTCTTAAATGATCGGTGACTCTTTTAAAACAATAGAACAGATCTCGGGATTATTTTGAAAATCCAAAAATAACAGATAGTGTTAAATCTCCAAGCAATAGTTAATCTAAAAACCAGTTTTATATTTGAAAAATCGTTAATAATAAGGTGATAATATCTTTTTTTCTGATCTTATATTTTAGATATTTTCTTAAAATCTACATCCAATGTTCATAAAAGTTATGTTTTGCTTTGTTCTAATTTAATTGTTTTTAAAATGATTTTTTGCCAAGGCATTCATTATCTAAAAATTGATCTCTATATAATTGGTTTAGAAACAAAAGCTATTAATCATTCTAAATATATAATTAATATTTTTTATAATAAAAAACATATTGAAAATAAGTGAAAAATACTTTGTATTTATTACTGTAAATAATAATCGTTAAGTTTTAAAAAAGCTGAAAGGTGTGCACTGATCGTTTGAGGTGTGCATGGAAAAATCTCCTAGTTCTAAAGCTTTTACATCACAGAAGTACGAAAACAGAGTGATTAGTATAGACAATAAATCGAGTACAGAGTCGATAGATATTTCTCAAAAGGAACTACGAAAGTCTGTAGAGATGTCTATCAACGTATATATGATTAATGGGCTTTACATTCTTCCTAAGGAGTTTGCCTTTATAAAGAGGTATGTGACTGCAGCTGATAGTTTTTTACGCGATGATCTCTCATCTAGTGATTTTTCACTTAAAGATTTTTTACTTAGAGATTATTTGTTATTCAGAGATCTTACACGGAAGAAATTTAATATTCCGGTGGATGAGGTTTTGCTAAATGGCTATATCTATGCTAATAGTTTAACGCTGAAAAATAAATATGAATTGCAGGGCATAGAGTTTCAAGATATATGTGCCTATGATGTATTAGAAGCAGAGTACAGGCTTAAAAAAGAACCGCTACCAGAAAAGTTTGATTCATCTTATCTAAAATATCTTCATAAATGTTTGTTTGAGAAAACGTTCGAATGGGCTGGGCATACCTGTGATATTCCATTTACATTTTTAGATGGCACAGTTACCACGGTGCCAGTCAATAATAAAATTAAAGACGGTTTAGAGAGAATCGATCAAATACTAGCCGAAAAGAATAATTTGAAAGGTTTATCACATAAAGAGTTTGTTTATGAAGCATCGATGATATTTGCTTTGTTTAGTAATTTAAGACCTTTTGCAGTTGGAAATGGATGCGCACAACGGATATTTATGGAACAAATAGCCGAAGCAGCAGGGTATAGGCTTGACTTCTCGGTTGTAACAGAACAACGCATGCGATCTGCTAATAATGCTGCGTTACCACGTGATGGCAGAGCTGTAGGCAATATCACTCCTATGTGTCATCTATTTGAAGATATCTCCAATCCAGAAAAAGTGGATGTTTTAAGAGAATTCATGAATGCCATAAGGAATGCGGGATCTTTTGATGAGTATGCAAAGGTGATAAATAGGGTTATTGTAGTGCCAAATGAAGGTTCTACCTATACGGGTATTTGTAAAGGTTATAGCCCAGATTCCATCATGCTCATGATAAATGATAAGTATGTTATATGCAAAAAAGATTATTTTGCACCAGAAACATTAACAGCATTACGGCTTGGTGACAAACTTACTTTTAGAGCTTCTGTGCCAGAAAACTTTGAGAATATTCTTATTCCAGAAGAAAAAGTAGCTCCTTTGACGGAAAAAGAAATTGTTGCAAGAATTGCAGGTAATATTTTCGTTCAAAAGAGTCGACAAAAAATCAAAACTTTATCAAAATCTGTCTATAAAAGCTCGAAAATATTGGATGCTGATATCAATCTTGTTAATATAGATTCAGGTTTCGGTGAACAGTATATCAGACAGAATATGAGTCTTTTTAAATATATGTCTAAATTGGCAGGTACGGAAATATTGGGTATTGACAGTCCACAGCGCAAACAAGCTAAGAAAGATTACTTTAATCTCACTCAGGAGTTTGATAATTATATAAGTATTGTAGTTTCTCTTAGAGAGCACATTCTTCAAGAGCACCAAGAAAAACAAGAACGTTGTCAGCAAGCGATAAAAATGCCTAGTCAAGCAGTGCAAAATATCCTTTCTATGTCTGAAGAAGATCAGATCAAAGCTTTAAATGCCAATCCCTCACTTTGCGGAGAAATTACAGGTCTTGTGGATAAAGTCAAAGATCGTCTTACATTTTGGGAGTATCAAACCCTTGATGATAGAGATTATAAGAAGCTCGCTAAAAGTGTCGGTATATCATTCAGTAGAGCACAGAAAGTCACAGAAATTATTAAGAAAGCTCAAAAAGTATGTCAGCTAACTAGAAGCAGAGCTCATGAATCGAAAAAAATGGAGCATAATCTATTACAAATATAAGATTTACATTTTTTATTTTTTTATATTCATGGGGGCAAAGCATTTGTGTAAAGTTTGTATTTATCTCGATTGTAATAATCTGAGGTACCATAATTTTTTGTTCAGTCAGTATTGGATTTATCAAAACAAAAAATAGCTCGGAAAGAACTTTCAATTTATAATGAGCTAAAAAGGAAAATGTAAGATTCTATTTCCTTACCTTTAATTACACTATCTTTAGTATTTAAAAAATATAAACGAAATTAACATATTATTCACAAAACCTATTGGTGCACCCGAAGAGATTCGAACTCCTGACCCCCAGATTCGTAGTCTGGTGCTCTATCCAGCTGAGCTACGGGTGCACACTCAGTTCTTTTAGTTAGGATATGGAATTCTTAATTGTTTCATTAGCGAATTACAAGTGAAACTTGGCAAAAATAGAGATTTTTATCTATTAGTCCATTATATTCTATTAGTTTATTATATATTGTTGTTTAAATACTGTTGTAATTTTTTGATTGCTAGAAAGTTTCTCCATAATATTTATATCATTGTATCATAATAGAGTTCCAATATGAACGATAGTTAACTTGACGGTCTGATCTACGAAAGATAGTCAAGTATAGATGAGATACGTTTTTGTGATGAAAGTTTAAGAGACACTATCTGTAATTTGGTTTTTGATAAAACTTAAATATTACACAAAATTATTTCATACAGATGTGTATATTCATTATAAATCAAGGATAGAGGTGTCAAATTGTGGAAAAAGACTGTTCCATTAGTCCTTTTAGCTTTCGTTTTGATTATTTCTTATTGTAAATCAAAATACAGTTTAGAAAATTCTACTCATGCAGTAAATCAAGTAAAAAATGTGCCCCATAAAATACTAAAATCACCGACAAATATGTCGGCAGCGAAAGTTATTGTTGATTCTGTTCAGGTTAAAAATTTTAATGAAACGCTCAATTTAATTGGCAACGGAAAAGCTATTGCAGCGGTAGGATTAACTCCTTGGTCGGTAGGTGTTATTGATAAATTTTTTGTATCAGCTGGAGAAAAAGTGCAAGCTGGTGATTTGATTGCAAAACTTGATTCTAAAAAGGAAGAGATAGCCGCTGCAAGAGCTAAGGTACAACGTGATAATAGTGCTTTAACGCTTTCGCGTATTCTGAAGTTACGTGCTACTAATACAGCAACAGAGGTGCAAGAACTGACAGCACGCTTAGAGCTAGATAATGCAAATTTGGCTTTGCGCGATGCTGAATTAGCACTTGATCGGCGGACAATTCGTACACCAATTAATGGAATTGTTGGTATTTTACCTATTGATGTAGGGAATGCTATTGCTCTTAATACTGAAATAGCTCGTATTGAAAATAGAGAGCGCATTTTAATCGATATATGGGTACCTGAACGATATGTATCACGCATTAGCAAAGGAGATGAAGTAGTTGTATCTTTAACAACACAGCCGAATGAGACTTTCGTTGGTTATATTCATGCGATTGATAATATAGTTGACGTTGCAAGCCGTACATTTCGCGTTCAAGTTGAGATCGAAAATAAAAAAAATACACTTATGTCTGGTATGTCTTTTTCTGTAACATTTCGATTCGATAGCGGCGTATTTCCTGTTATTAATCCCCTGGCGGTTCAATGGGATAGTAAAGGGTCATTTGTATGGTGTGTAAGAGAAGATAAGGTAGAACGTATTCCAGTATCGATTATTAAGCATAAAACAGATCAAATGTTTGTAAAAGCGTTTTTAGAGAATGATGATCAAGTTGTTATACAAGGGGGGCAAACGCTTTATCCAGGTAAGAGTGTCATTGTTGAAGACTCAACAGGTTCCAACAGTAATTAAGTAATTATGAGTAATGAATAAGCGGGATGTATAATGAGTCAAGAGCTTCAAACAAAACAATTTGTAACAGAGCCAGAACAAGGTAGTATGATCGCATTATTTATTCGGAGGCCAGTTTTCACTTTTGTTGTGAATGCTATGATCATAATTGCAGGACTTTCTGCATGGATGAATGTTGATGTACGCGAATTGCCCGATGTTGATATTCCAGTAACGACGATTATGACAATTTTTTCTGGTGCATCAGCAGAAACAATTGATCGTGAGATTACGAAAGTTATAGAAGATGCTGTTGCTCGTGTTTCAGGAGTTAAAACAATTTCTTCAACTTCTTCTTTTGGTCGTTCTCGTGTACAAATTAATTTTAATGTTGGTGTTGATTTAAATGTTGCAGCATCTGATATTCGTGATGCTATTTCTCGCATTACTTATTCTCTACCAAAAGATGCAGATTCACCTTTAATTATTAAAGCAGATTCAAATGCTGCTTCGATGATGTATTTAGTTGTGACTTCACCAACAATGAATATTGATGATTTAACAACGATTGTAAATGATCAAATTATTGATACGCTTTCTGCTGTTGATGGTGTTGGTGATGTGCAAGTTGATAGTGCTCGCACGAAAATTTTTCAGATTGATGTCGATCAAGTGAAGCTTGCTAGCTATGGATTGACTGTGGGTGATATTTCGCGTGTTCTTGCTGATATGACAACTGATGCTCCTGTAGGATCATTGCGCAATTCTAGACAAACCTTAATTGTACGTGCGACTGCTCGCTTGACAACACCTGAAGCTTTTGAACAAGTTATCTTAAAGCCTCATGTGAAACTTGGAGATGTTGCACGTGTTACTTTATCCCCTGATGTGGAAACAGTTATTCTTCGCGTTAATGGGAAAACAGGGATTGGGATAGGGATTGTACGTAAAGCGCAATCCAATACTCTCAATATTTCTAAAGGTGTTCGCACGGTTCTTGAACAACTTAAAGGTGTTTTGCCTCCCTCTGTGCATATGAGTATTCTTAGTGATGATGCTATTTTTATTCAAAGTGCTCTTCATGAAGTCGAGGTTGCTTTAGCTATCGCTATATTAAGTGTTATTTTAGTTATTTTTCTTTTTCTTAGAGATATTCGTGCAACACTTATTCCTATTTTGTCTATTCCAGTTGCTCTTATAGGGACAATTGCAGCGATTTATCTTGCAGGGTTTTCATTGAATATCTTGACATTTTTAGGACTTGTTTTGGCAACGGGACTTGTTGTGGATGATGCAATTGTTGTTCTTGAGAATATTGTTCGAAGGCGTAATATGGGATTAGGATCTCGATCAGCAGCAGTAGTAGGAACACAAGAAGTATTTTTTGCTGTTTTAGCAACGACATTAACTTTAGTTGCTGTTTTTGTACCTATTTCTTTTCTTCCTGGACAGGTTGGAGGACTTTTTAGAGAATTCGGTTTTGTTTTAGCTATTTCCATTTTGCTTTCTTCAGTTGTTGCTTTGACGCTTTGTCCTATGCTTGCTTCACGCTTTCTTAAACAATATGTTGAAGACAGTAAAGAAAAAGCGCATTATTTTGCTCTTTTGGATAAATTAGGTACTTTTTTTAGCAGGAACTACGCTTATAGTTTACATAAATGTTTAGAACGTCCTTGGACTGCTGTACTGGTTTCGTTTGTTTTTGCAAGCCTTTGTCTTGGAGGCTACATGAAATTACAACAGGAATTAACACCAACAGAAGATAGGGCCGTTGTTTTTTTAGTTATTAATGGGCCACAAGGGATTTCAGTGCAATATTTGAATGAGCAGGTGAAGCAGATTGAAGAGAGCTTAGAGCCTTTGCGTGATGCTGGTGAGATTGTTAATAGTTACTCTGTTGCTGGAGTTGGTGGTTCACCTAATAGTGCTTTTCTTGTTTTGTTGCTTTCATCTTGGGATCAACGTTCTCGGAGCCAGCAAGAGATTGTAGAAGATATTAATGTGAAGGTTAAAGCATTTCCGGCAGTATTCGTATTTGCAGCTCAAGGAAATTCATTAGGAGTCCGAGGAACTGGTCAAGGATTACAATTCGCAATTCTCGGAGATAATTATACAAAATTACAATCTATTGCTGGCGAGCTGATTAAGCTTTTGCAATCTGATACGCGCTTTATTCGTCCGCGGCTTACGGTAGATGCAACACAACCACAATTTTTTATTGAAATTGATCGAGAAAAAGCTTCTGATTTAGGTATTGATATTACTAATTTGAGTAATACGCTACAAGCAATGTTAGATGGAAGAAAGATCGGTTCTATTTATGTAGATGATCATTCTTACGATGTTAAACTGACATCGCGTAAGAACCCCATTACTGATCCGTCTGATCTGGAGAATGTTTTTTTTAAAACTACAGACAATAAATATGTTCCTTTATCCGTTATTGCAAATTTGCATGAAAAAGCTATTGCACCACAGTTAAAACGAGAAAAACGTATGAGTGCAGTTGTGTTGAGTACAAATCTTGCTCCAGGTGTTTCTTTGGGAAATGCGTATCAAGCTATAGAAAATATTGCTTCTCCTTTATTAGTGGAAGGAAATTATATTATTCCTTTGGGTGAAGCTGCAACACTTAGTGAGACATCTTCTAGTTTCATGAGTGTTTTTGGTATCGCCTTTGTGATTATTCTGTTGGTTTTAGCTGCGCAGTTTGAGAGTTTTATTTCAGGTTTTATTATAATAGCTACTGTACCATTAGGACTTGGTTGTGCTGTAATTGCTATGCTTTTTAGCGGTGTTAGTCTGAATATTTATAGTCAAATTGGTTTGATTTTATTGGTGGGAGTTATGGCAAAAAATGGTATTTTAATTGTTGAATTTGCAGATCAGTTACGTGAGCAAGGTAAAAGTGTGCGTGAAGCTGTAGAAGATGCGGCAAATATTCGTCTTCGCCCAGTATGTATGACAATGATTTGCGCTATCTTAGGAGGAATTCCTTTAGTTTTAGCAAAAGGTGCTGGCGCAGAAGCACGTATAGCTTTAGGATGGGTTATTGTTGGTGGTTTAGGTCTAGCAACGATTTTTACTCTTTTTATGACGCCAGTTGTTTATCTCTTACTTGGACGTTTTGTACAACCAAAAGCAGAACAAGCTCTGCGTTTAAAAGACGATCTTAGCCACATTGACTGATTTTTTTAAGAATAAAAGGTGAATAGATTTTTAAATTTTTTATTTGAAAGATATCATTTTAGTACTTTATCTTTTTTATTTTTGCGTAGCTTTATTTTGTAAGCATGCAATAAAAAGTAAGTTGAATAGTTTTCTATCTTGTTACCATTAATGTTTAAAATTCTATTATCAATGGTTAGGGAGATATAATTGATAATTCGTAATGAAAAAGCTTTTAATGAGACTTTGAAGGCACTAAAACAGCATCTTATAAAAGATAGGGTTTGTGATATCCGTCAACATTTTACAGAAGATGCACAACGTTTTACTCATTTTTCTTTAAAACTTGATGATTTTCTTTTTGATTTTTCAAAGTGCGGTGTAACATTTAATACTTTGCGACTTTTGGATAATCTTGCTGTTGCAACAAATGTATTAGACTGTTGTAAAGCAATGTTTTCTGGTGAAATTATTAATAAAACAGAACAACGTTCAGCCCTTCATGTTGCATTGCGTTTTTCTGTCGATGAAATTTTTATGTTAGATGGATGCAATATTGTTCAAGATATTCAAGCTGTTTTTTCCCGCATGGAAACATTTTCTGAAATGGTCCGCGATGGAAGTTATAAGGGAAGCAGTGGTGAGAAAATACTTGATATTGTGAATATCGGTATTGGGGGCTCTGATCTTGGGCCTGCAATGGTTACGGGTGCCTTGAAGCCATATCATAATGGTCCACGTTGTCATTTTGTTTCTAACGTTGATAGTGCACATATTTCTGACACTCTTGCTAATTTAAATCCAGAAACAACGTTATTTGTTATTGCCTCTAAAACTTTTACTACAGTTGAAACAATACTTAATGCTCGTGTTGCACGTCAATGGATTAGTGCGCATTTAGGTGAGGAAGCGATAAAAACGCATTTCGTTGCTGTATCAAGTGCAGTCGATAAAGTGATAGAATTTGGTATAGCTCCATCAAAAATTTTTAGATTTTGGGATTGGATAGGAGGGCGTTATTCAGTTTGGTCAGCAATTGGCCTTGTTATTATGTTGGCAATAGGTGGTCAGAACTTTCGTCAATTTCTCAAAGGCGCTCAGCAAATGGATCAACATTTTAAAAGTGCGTCTTTACATCAAAATATTCCTATTCGGTTTGCCCTTTTAGGATTCTGGCATCGCGTGATTTGTGGTTATACATCACGTGTTGTTGTTCCTTATGCGCAGCGTTTGGAGCGTTTGCCAGCTTATTTACAACAGCTTGATATGGAATCAAATGGCAAGCAAGTTTTTTTAGATGGTAAGCCAATGAATTTTCCAAGTGGGCCGATTGTTTGGGGGGCTTCAGGGACAAATGGACAACATGCTTTTTTTCAGTTCTTACATCAAGGAACAGATATCGTTCCTGTAGAATTTATTTTATTTGCAAAAGGGCATGAGCCAAATTTATGTCATATGCATGATATGCTGGTGGCTAATTGTTTGGCACAGTCAGCAGCTTTGATGAAGGGTCGCGATATTAAAGAGCGACAACATATTATTCATAGAGCTGATAATACTGATGTGGATAATTTAGCTCTTCATAAAAGTTGTAAAGGAAATCGACCTAGTATTATTTTGCTTCAAGATTTATTGACGCCTTTTACTCTTGGTCGTTTAATTGCACTTTATGAGCACCGTATTTTTGTTGAAGGCATTTTAATGAATATTAATTCATTTGATCAATGGGGTGTTGAATTTGGCAAAGAGCTAGCAAATGAACTATTGCCAATGATTGGTGGAGAAGGTGAAAATAATGATCACGATAGCTCAACATTAGGATTATTAGCGCATATTCAAAACAGGCGTATTAAATAAAACGTCTGAATTTGAGTATGTGCATGTGTAATAGAAAAGTCTTTAATAGATTAATTATCGAATGTATAGAAATATCACTTAAAACTATAAACATTACACAACTCTTATAACGTAGCACTTATAATATTAATTTAAAACTCTCAAATACAGAAAAAATATATAAAAATTAACACTAATTTTTATGTAAATGATCAAACGTTAAAAATGACATCACTACCTCATCAGAGATTTATATTCAATAATCCTTTTTTTGTGTGCTGATACAGATATAGCTTTACCCCCTGTTACGACTGTATGTCTTCCAAATCTCTCAAAAATGGTTTCATGTTTTTTGTTAACGATTTCTTCTTTAGATCCAGGATTTCTTTTCACATATTGCTCAAGACGTCTGAAACCTTGCACGTGTTTATAAAAGTCGATTGGAAGATATGTATCCAAAAAACCAGGAGATAAATGCACTTCTCTATCCCACCGATCACCTTTAATATTATCTCTATGTAATTTTTCTAATTTGTCAGATCGAAGATAAAGTTTTTTAGCGAGAGATAAACTAAAAATTCCACATTCAGATATACTTCGCTGAATATCCATTTCCGCCATAGAAAAATAACAGTGAGGTAATCGAGATTCTATGATTGATTGCATTTTTGCTCCTAGAATTGCTGGTATTGGAAGATCGAATCTCGCAGGTTCAAATAATATCAAAGATATCTTGTTATCGATAGTTTGGTGATCAACTGTTGCAAAATGAATGTTATTATCCTTTCCTCCTACGTTAATTATATATCTAGAAGACTTAATTCCATTCTTAATTGTTTTTTTGATTGATGCGACGAAATCTATAAGTTCTTTAATCAATGTAAGATTCATTTCTGGGTATTTATTATTCGCCTGCCTTATCAAGGCATGCATCATTTTAAAATCTCTTTCTGCATAATTAACGTTAGGCCAATAAAGATTAACAATGTCACGTTCTAAATCTGTAATAACGTTTGTTAGCGATTCACTACTTAAATCAACATCATCTTCGGTATTAGATAAACCAACAGCACTTTTTATCGCACTCAATAATTTCCGCATTAAATCATTTCACATTATAAAAATTTTTAATAATCTTGAATGATATAACATGATTATGATTACACTATGTCATAGATTAATTTTCTCTCTTTCTGAAAAAAGAAGGTAAAATTAATATTTTAAATCTAAAAAGATTTTATGATAAGTTTTGAAGAAATTTATTTCTCCATGTTAATTAGTTAACATGATTAGCAATTTTTAAAAACAGTGTTACAATCTCATCGCCAATGGAGCTATCATAACGAATTCTACTATGGACATCTTAAGCCAAAAATTCAATCTCTGTAGTTCTGAAAAATGAAAAAGCCAATGCAAATGTCATAGGAAGCTTTAAGTGTTTTATGTGGATTGTTGAAAGAAGTATGTTCAAAATAATATTTATAGGATTTATTATTTCTAGTTGCGTAGCTTGAATAATTAACAAAAGCGTAAATTTATCCTTACTTTTTATTACTAATGCTGGTATTACTTGGGATTTATGGATTTATGAAGTTGATATGTTTAGGTTTTATAGGAAGCTTGATACTTGGATCATTGTTAAGTTCGGAATCTAGATTTGGATAGACAGCTTTAACAAATGGAAAGAGCTTTTTCTATCCAGATGTTATTTATCTTAATTGTTTGTTTTTGTATTCTATCCAAAGTGAAATACTCGCATGGATAGTAGTAGCCGGTAAGAGAGCTTATAGATAAGCACTTAAATATCGTTAGCATTCTTCGCTACCTCTATTTCGAAATAATTATAATTAAATGGCTTTGTAAAAATAATTGGATACTAAATGTTTTATTGTTTAAAAAAAATTATTAGGTTAGATGATGGTGTTTAATACATTAACATTCTCCGTATGATTACTGTAACCACACTCTATACACTAAAATTTGGGGGACTTAATAATTTTTTAGCAGTATGATTATAACTAAAAGAGTGTTGTGCTTTTGAAGCAGAATGAATACGAAAGTGGGGATACTCATTTTACGAATTACAAGTATATTTTTTATGAATTATAGAAAAGTAGTAGTAGCCGATTGTAAAAAACTGAAGACTTATATTCTAATAGAATATTCAAAAAATCTCATCTTTCGGAAGAATTATACAGCAACAAACTGTTATTACTTTACTCAATTTATTAGCACCAGTTAAGGTGCCGTACTTAATATTATTAATCGATTTATCGATCATCAGAAAGCCTCTGATTAATAAAAATTTAAACACACCACCTAAATCACATAGAATGATATTTACGGCATAGCAAATACCTTAATCAGAGATTTATATTTA
Source organism: Bartonella sp. 11B (assembly GCF_002022625.1). Taxonomy (NCBI): domain Bacteria; kingdom Pseudomonadati; phylum Pseudomonadota; class Alphaproteobacteria; order Hyphomicrobiales; family Bartonellaceae; genus Bartonella; species Bartonella sp. 11B. The sequence continues at coordinate 530,094 of NZ_CP019783.1, forward strand.
TCTTACTAGAGCTTTATATTTCTGAATTCTTTTTTTCTGTGATGAACAAGATACAACTTTATCCTCTAATAAAACTGAATGTCTATCTAATCTGTGATGCAGAATTTCATCCTTATTGTTAATTTTTTTAATAAAATACTCCCGATTTGTGTTTACATATTTAGCGATACGTTTTCCTGTTTGTGCATGTTTATAAAAAGTTCCTGGAAGATACTCATCTACTTTATGATAAGGTAAAGGAACTCCTCGTTTACATAAAATACCACTAATATTATCTTGGTGCATTACTTTTAATTTATCAGCTTCGAGATGAAGTTTTTTGGCAAAAAGCAAACTTATAATTCCGCTTTCAGAGGAGTCTGCTTGAAGATTCATTTCCGCCATAGAAAAATAACAATAAGGTAATTGGGCTGCTTCAATGGCTGATTTCACTGTTACTCCCAGTATTTCTGCATTCATATGCGCGAATTTTGTAGTTTCAAACAATATTAAGGATGTTCTATTAGCAATGGTTTGCTGATCAATTATCGCAAAATGAGGGTCATTACCTTCTAGACACATTAGAAATCTAGAAGATGGAATCCCCTGATTGGCTACTTTTTGTATTGATTTCACAAGTTTCTCAGGACTTGTAATGAATTGAAGATTGATCTCTGGACATTTATCATTTTCTTGCTTGACCAACCTAGGCATCATTGTTAAGTCCATATGTGCATAATTGGCATCGACGAAACTACTATTAGTAATGTCATTTTCTAAATCTGAAATAACACTTTTTAATGCTTTCTTATTGAATAAGATACTTGGTTTTTCTGTTGCTTCATTAGCCTTCGAAGTTTCTAAATGCGTTATGAGCTCTTCCAGTGTTGTACTACTATTTAATGGACTACTGGTTTGAATTGGACCGCTTGCAAAGAGTTCTTGGTTTAGACCGCTGGCTTGGTCTTGTCCGCTGGCTTGGTTTGTAGCCTCCAAAGCTTCTAAACGGGTTATAAGACTTTCTAATGTTGTACCACTATTTAATGGGCTACTGGTTTGAATTGGACCGCTTGCAAAGAGCTCTTGGTTTAGAACGCTGGCTTGGTCTTGATCGTTGGCTTGGATTGTAGTCTCCAAAATCTCTAAATGCGTTATAAGATCTTCTAATGTTGTACTACTGTTTAAGGGACTACTAGTTTGAATTGGACCGCTGGCAAAGAAGGCTTGGTTCAAATCGCTAGCTTGATCTTGACTACTAGCTTGGTCTTGACCATTAGCTTGGTCTGTTAAATCTTTTGATTTAGGCATAATTAATCTCCATTTTAATAATTAATATAAGATAACAGTTTTTTGGGGCTAAAAGATGTTTATATTGGCTTCTTCTGGGCGCCGAAGAGTGAAATTAAGTGTAGTCTTTTGGGTGTACTTCAATATCTTGCTTGCCTTAATGTTATTCTATGTGGAGCCATGTCGTTTTCAAAAGCAATAAACGGCTTAGTTATGAAATTGGCCGTAGTGAATCGCGTGTGAGTTTTTTGCTTTCACGTCTTTATGATTTTGGTTTTATAGTTATGCGGGACTCTAGTAACTTTAAACGGTATTCTTTACGTAATCATAAGACGACTGATTTCATAACAGCTTGTGGTATTGATTTACGTATTCTTGTTGCTCGATATCATGAACTTAAGGAAAAAGTAGACCAAGCACTAGAAACTCAAAAAAAACATGAAGAAGCTTTGCATTGTTTTCGCGGATTAGTGCGGCAAATTAAATCCTCTTACGCCTCAATTGAAGCTACACCATTTGCATCATTGCTCTTTTCTCGAATGCAAAAAATAGTTCAAATTATTGGTTGACCAGCTAAAGCTTCCTTTCATAAATTACAGAAAGCAATTCGTCTTTTTGAGTGGATTTTGAAAAGTTTTTTTCACCAAAAAACACAAAAAACAAGATACAGGCATCTTGCTAGCAAGATACACATAGAATCTACAACCCTTAACTATATTTGTAAGAGTAACAACAAAAAGGAGTGTTCAGAAAAATCTGAACACACTCAAATAACTGACGTGACCTTCGGTCACGATAAAATGGCTTATGAAAAAAAAAGAGAAAGGCAAAAACGAAACTGTACTTCCTCCAAACAACAGCACATTACTTCAAATTAAGCCATATATGTGGATCAGAGCTCTCCCTCATACCGCCTGTATCTCGACAATCGCCTCACTTCCGTAAGAGACTTAATTGGTTCCGTGGGATTCTTAGCCAAAATAATGGGAATTTCCCCTAGTGCCGTCGAAGAAGCTAAAAACACTATGGGATTAGAAAAAACCGCTTTTGCTATGGGAATTATTCTCGAAAAACAGCACAGACAGCTTGTAATTTCACCTGGAGGATATCTCCGTGGAATTATGGCTAAAGAAAAACGTGATGAATTACATCTAGAACGCTCTTTCTATGCTTTGTTAAAGGAAAATGATACGGAAAAACTCAACGAGAAATGTATAGAAAAAAAGAATAAAAAAACACCAAAAAATGAAGAATTTCACGCGTTCAAATCAGAGTTGAACAAAGTCCTAAAAACTTTTAAAATGCCTGAAGCAAAAGAGGTATAGGATATAATCCGTTTGCTTTTTAAAAAACAACTGAACTAAGGATATTACAGAAAGGAATTTTCTATGCAAAAGAAATTACCTAAGAGTTATATGACTGATGCTGAACGCGAAGAATTGCGAGTAGGTGGATTTGATCAGAACTCTATCTATACTGCTGAATCAGAAGCAGCTGCTAAAGCAGATGACAGGCAAGCAGTATGGGAATGGTTAGCAATGGTTGAATTACCTGCTTATTCACTTTTGTTTCTTAAAAGTCAGCGTGGAGCACAATTCATTCGTGATATGGGCTTTATTACCAAAAATGCTGATGAAGAATATGGTCCCGACTGGTTAGATAAAGGCGTTGTCATAGGAGGTTATCATTTCTAAAGAATATGAAAAATTACATTGGATATTATTACAAGAAAATAGCTATGTGCAAAGTATTGAAAAAGTATTGATTATTAAAAATTTACATAGCGCACGGGATAATTTATGTAATTATGTTCGTAATGTTGGAAAGAGTGATGATTTGTCATTACTTCTTGATACAGAACGTGGTATTGTAAAAAATGATCTACTAAGATATGCTAATAGCCAAGGGATGATAAGTAGTCTTAAAACGGCAATATCTGAAATAAATGTTGTTAAAGATCACATAAAACTCGTTTCTAATTCTGAGACATATGACGTGATTAATAGAGGGTATAGTTTCCAAAAATCGTAAAGGTGGTTTACCTTATGATGAAGCACGCCAAGCAATGGCATCTCATTATGCAAGACTAGGAAATTGGGACAAAGCGCGTTTAACAGACATTGAAAAATCAATTCTTAAAGTGCGAAGAGAAAACATAAAAGTAATGCAAAAACTCTACGAAAAGATGCAAGCCAAAGCTATTGGTATAGAACTGTAATCCAATAAAGTGCATAATAAAACTTTTTATATTCATTCATCTTTATATAAAATTGACAAGCTTTTTTCCGTATAGGTCGGTCACTACGGCGCTACATGGGGGCGCGTTCCCTTCCCTATACGCCACTTCGCTTGTTAAATGAGAGGCTATCCGCCTCTCACACTCTCCGGACCGCTCACCAAAATCATGAGATCAGATCCGCGTTTAATGAAGGAACTAACAAGCCTTAGTTCTTAAGGTCAAGGAAACCCTTTCAGGGTGCCTAACGGCATCCTTGACCCAGAACTTAACGGCTTATTATGTCCTTCTTACGCGGCTCCGAAATCATGAATGAAAGGAAGAGCTTCTTCATGCAAATAAATGCTTATATTGTTTATATGTATACGATTATTTATACATAATAAATATTTATTATTTACATATAAAATATGTAATATTTTTAAAAAATTAATAAATAAGTAATAAATATATGATAATTATTTAGTGTTTATTCATTGAATAAGGAATGCCTCATGCCGGTCATTACTATATGTTCAACAAAAGGTGGTGTTGGAAAATCAAATGGCATTAGTGCTAGCTAACGTTTTTGCCAAGGTGGGGTCTAAGGTCAAATTAATTGATGCTGATCCAAATCAACCACTTGTAATGTGGATGAAAAGGTCTATGGATATAATGCCAAATAATATAGAAGTTTCTGGAGATATTACAGAACAGAATATTATTTCATGCATTGATGAAGCTGTAGAGCAATTTCCGTTTGTGATCGTTGATCTTGAAGGTTCTGCTAATCTCGCAGCTTCTTTTGCTATAGGAAGAGCCGATCTTGTTTTAGTTCCTATGAGGAAAAAGCAACTTGATGGAGATCAAATAGGTAAGATCATTGCTTTAATAGAACAACAGAGCCAATTTTAAAAAGAAAGATACCCTTTCGTATCGTCTTTTCTATGACAAATACTTTAAATAGTCGTGAAGCAGAATATATAGAAAAAACGTTAGAAAAAGCTAATATTCCAGTTTTATCTGCTTCATTAACTGAAAGAGGAGCTTATAGTGCTCTTTTTCAGATAGGGGGATCACTTTTTGATTTATTGCCCTCTGATGTAACTAATCCTAAAGCGGCACAAGAAAATGCAATGGTTTTTGCTAATGCTGTTATAGAAATATTGGAGAGTGAAAACTTATTGAAGGATCAAGTAGCATGACAAAAAGAGCTGAGATTTCATTGCCAAATTTTGAAAATTTAAAACCATTTACAAAAGCGCGAAAGACAAACAAACAAAGCTTGAATGAGATAAGTGAAGAAAATGGTTTTACTACGCGTCACAGCGTAGAAAGAAAACAAGGTAGTGGCCGTAGACGACGTAGTTTAAAAACAGCAAGATTAACCCTTGCACTTGAACCAACAGTAAGAGATAGTTTTTGGTCTTTAGCTGATGATCTTAATGAAGATGGTGGTGATTTTTTTCATCGTCTCATTGAAACTTATGTAAATAATAATTACACACATAATAAATAATAATTATTTATTATTTACATATAAAATATGTAGTAAATATTTAAAGAATATTAAATTGTTATCTTTTACATCATAAAACTTTGTCTTTCAAGTTGTAGAAGGATTCGAGGTGAAAAAAGATGTATTATGACAAAGTGGTCGTACCATGGTTGGATAGTTTTTAAGACTTGCGCTAAATCATAGTTTGTTTGCATAGCTAACCAAGCACGTGCGGTGCTGACACCAGCCATTTCAAGTCTAATAGCTAGATTAGGGCTAATAGCTGCTTTTTCATTGAGAACTCTAGAAAATGCAACACGGGATACACCAAGTCGTTTGGCTGTTTCAGTAACTGATAAACCAAGTTCTGCAATTACATCTTCGCGCAATAATTCACCAGGGTGTGGAGGATTTTTCATCATTGTTAAGCACTCCTTTTTAAGGGTAATCTAGGTAATCGATTAATTCAACATCCATATCGTTAAAGCGAAATATTACATGCTAGTTTCCATAAGAAAATAATTAAGTTAAGCTATTAGGCTTTCCAATGGGATATTAAACTGTTGGTGCAAATTTTTAATCATGCGTAGTGTTAATTTTCTTTTTCCACTCAAGATTTCATAAACGCGATTTAAATGACCAATTGCAGGAACGAGATCTTTAGCACTTAAGTTCATTTGTTCCATTCTAAATTTAATAGCCTCAATAGGATGAGGAGGAGAAACAGGATAGTGTTCTGCTTCATACGCTTCAATTAACAATATAAGAACCTCCATTTGATCAAATTCTTGAGTATTCTCTTTAGGTTGATTGTCAAACATTGCAGACACAATTTCTAAAGCTTCTTGGTAATCTGCTTCAGTGCGGATAGGTTTGATATTCACTTCTTAAGTTCCTTTAGTTCTACAGTATTAGCATCAATCGCATCATACTGTTTATGCGTTCCTATAAATTTTATATAAAGCCAACCTGCTGGATAAAAGATTGAAACAATTAAACGATAGTCATTACCTCTAATATTAAAAACTACCTGATTATTTTTTAATATACTTGCATTTTTATACTTCTCTTTAATGTCATGAGGAGAGCGCCATTGTGCATTTTTAGTTTCATCTACCCATGCTTTTAAAGGTTGTTCAGCATCAGGATATTGAGCCCAAAAAGTTTGAAGCGTGGAGATTTTAACAATTTTCATAAGTGTATCCTGATTTTTATTGATTATAGTACCATTTTGGTACTATGTCAAATATCATAATATTTGATACTTTTCAGAAAGAAGTAAAAAGATGTATCATAAATCATTATTTTATATTATGATACTAATTCTGTATCAGAAACGATTTATGAGACTAAAATGGCTCTTTTAGGATATGCTAGAGTATCAACTAACCATCAGAAATTAGAATTGCAGGTAGCTGAACTTAAAAAGGTTGGGGTACGTGACGATCGTATTTTTACTGATATGATGACAGGAGCTACAGATAAACGTGAAGGCTTACAACGGCTTCTCAACCGTGCCGAGAAAGATGATATAATCATTTGTACAAAAATGGATAGGCTTGGCCGTAATACTGCAGATATGATTCATATTGTTGATGCCTGTTATAAAAAAGGGATTGCTATACGTTTTTTGGAAAATGGTTTGAGTACCGAAGGTACCATGGGAAAGATGATCATTCAGATTTTGGCTGCTGTAGCAGAAGCCGAACGTGCACGTATTTTAGAGCGAACCAATGATGGAAGAGTTGCTGCAATGGCAGCAGGTATAAAATTTGGTCGAAAGCCTCATCCAAAGAGAGAGATAGCATTTGCACTGATTAAGCAAGGAGTATCATCTAGAATTGTTAAGGAAAACACAGGAATATCACATGCTACTTATTTCAGATTAAAAAAACAAATAAATGGAATGAAACAAGATAAAATAAAAAGAAAACCAATATTTATTGATAATAAATATCAAATGGATATTGAGGATTTTACCGACAAACTGTCATGAATATTCAGTTGTCCATTCTTAATTTTTAGATTAATTATTTTATATCTTCTCTATAAGGAGGCTTTCACTATGAAAAGAAATTACCAAAAAGTTATATGACCGATGCTGAACGTGAGGAATTGATAGATGCTCATGCTTCTCAAGATTTTATTTGTCTTTGTGAATCACGAGCAGCAGATAAAGCTAATGATAGTAAAGCAGTATGGGAGTGGTTAGCAATGGCAGATCTTCCAGCGCATATACTGTTGTTTCTTAAGTCTCAAAATGGAGCCAAGTTTATTCGTGATATGGGATTTTCTACAAAAAATGCTGATGAAGAATATGGTCCAGAATGGTTAGATAAAGGTGTTGTGATAGGAGGTCATCATTTCTGAGAAAATAAAACGGATTCTAGCACAAGAAGATGTAAGTATACAGATTTGTAATGCCACCTTGGCGATCAAGAAATTACAAGATGTGCGAAGTGATTTATGTAATTATATGTATGATATCAGTAAAAGTGGGGATTTATCGTTACTTCTTGAAGAAGAGCGTTGTTTAGTAGAGAATGATTTTCTTCGATATGCTAATAGCAAAGCTATGGTTGGTAGTCTTAAAACAGCATTAACTGAAATTGGTGTTATTAAGAAGCATTGTGGAGCTTGTTAGTGATCCTATGCAATATAAGGCGATAAATGAGGCTTATAGTTTACCAAAAAATCGTAAAGGTGGTTTACCTTATGATGAGGCACGCCAAGCTATGGCGTCGCATTATACACGATTAGGAAATCTCGATAAATCTCGTTTAACAGACATTGAAAAATCGATTATTGATGTACGAAGAGATAATATGAAAGTGATGCGCAAACTTTACGAAAAAATGCAAGCCAAAGCTATTGGTATAGATCTTTCACACGATAAAGGTCATTCACTTTAAGAAGCCAAAAAGAACAGATATGATGTTTTCGTTAGCACTATCAACTATAGAGAGTAACATAGAAAAGATAAAGTTTAAGGTAAGTAATAGTGAATTAAAATAGCAAAAAAACATAAAATGTTTGCAAATAAACTAGCACCAATAAATATTGTATAAAGCTTTATTTCTTTTGTAAAACTTTTAAGATTTTTATTTATATTCAATTCACTGTTGGATATTTTAAATAATTTTTTTTCATATGATTGTATTTGGTTAGAAATAGAATTTAGATTTTTATTTATTTCTTTTTTTATGTATGTAGCCGCTTCAGTTATTAACTTTCCTGCCGTTTTTTTTCCTCTTCTATCATAGCATTACGAGCTGTTAGAATATGATTTATCATCATACTTTGTTGCTCATGAAGTGTTTTTAAAGCTGCTTTTAAAACTGTGTCGGATAAAAGGACGGTCATAAGAATTGGATCATTTGGAGGGATCAATTGATTAAATTCTTTAGCTACTTTTTGCCGAATGGCATCAATATCAATTGACATTTTAAATTCCTGGAATAATAGCTATTTGTTCAAATAGCATGTTTTTAACACGCGCTAAACGGCTTTTAGTCATGATGCTGAATTCGTTTGAATCAGTGATTTCATTAAAAGTTAATTTTTTATCGAGCATTGTTTTGATATCTTCACCAAAAGTACTAGATGTTTGCTGTGGAATTGTAATGACCGCAGAGATTCTATCTTTCGTTTCTTGAAATATTTTCATTTCTTCAAAACTTTTTCCATTTGCGACAATAGGACCAAAAAATTCATTTTTCCAAACAACAATATTTGCTGTGGGGGGAATTTGTGTACAGATAGAAAATAACCCAGTGAGGGTATCTCCCAATGCTTGGCCACCTGTAATAATTGTATGAATGATTACATTTTTTTAGCAGTAGCCAACATATCAAAAGCTTCATTTTCTTTCAAATAATAGGCTAAAGGTAAAAATGTTGTAGCTCCATTATCGATAACATATTGGCATTTAGAATTAAGTAGTTCTTCCATAAGAGTATCAAAATTACGTGGAATTACTACACTTTGGTCAAGAAGTTTTAGATGCGTTACATTAAAGTTTTTGTAGCTTGCAAAAGTTTGGTTGACTGGATCTGTGTCAATCCCTTTAACTTCTACTTTTCTTTCTAAGAGATACTGCATCAGAAGACTGGCCACAAAGGATTTCCCTACACCGCCTTTTCCTTGTAAGGTCATATGAATGTTACTCATATCATGTCCTCTAGTTTTTTGTTTGTGTTGTGTTCAAATACATGCGGCATTGATTTTTTTTTAATAGGATCAACAGAAATAGGGAGAGAGGTTTGGGTTATTATTGCTGCAGGTTTAGTTTTAAAATATTTTCGAACATACGACGCTAAAGCATCATAAGATATATTTAAAGTTGGATTTTTTCTTAAAATTTCTTTTAATGAATACCCTTTTTCAATAAGGCTTAGGGTTAAATCTTTGTTGGCTAAAAAAACCACACGCATTTTCCCCCACTCTTTTTTTGTTTCATTTATTTTCCAAATTTTTCTAAAACTTATAAAAACTTCCCAAAGCTTACCAAATTTTTCCAAAAAATAAATATTAATATTGGTTTTTATAAAGATTTTTAAAATTTTAATTTTAAAAGTATGACAAGATGTGTAATGTAGCGCTACGCTAAAACATTACATTACTTATTCGCATAAATTCTCAACGTATCTTGCTCTACGAGGTATTATTGCTACCGCAATTTAAAAGAGGGGGAAAATGGCAAGGCCACGGAAATTTAGGTTAAGTGTTTGGTGCACTTCCAGTGAGAAGGAAACTATAGAAGCTTATGCAAAGCAGACAGGTTTATCCATTTCTACTTATTTACGCACTACTGGGCAGATTGAGCCAATAAAAACTGATATTGATTATGAAGCTGTTAAAGACCTTACTAAATTACAAGGTGATTTGGGTCGAGTAGCTGGTTTATTGAAATTATGGTTAGTTACCAATAACGGAAAAGGTGGGGTTCCAAGCGATATAAACCAAATGATGGGTGATTTTCGTCAACTTCAAAAACAAATCTTTGAAAAAATATCTTATTTATGATTGCTAAACGTATTGAAAGAGAAAAAGCTACATCAAATATGGCGCGTTTAGCTCGTTATATTATGGATATCAGGGGAGGTGTTTTGCCAAGGGATTGGAAACTTATATGTGATTATATTCTTGATAAAGATGTGCAACATAGTAGGAAAGTAGCGGCGATAAGAGTTACAAATTGCTATACAGATGACCCTGTTATGGCCACTGAATTTATTTTAAAAACTCAAAACCAAAATAAAAGATCAAAAGCAGATAAAACATATCATTTGGTTCTATCTTTTCCTATAGGGGAAAGACCAGAAAGAGAAATACTTTATGAAATTGAAGACAAGTTTTGTCTCGCTTTAGGTTATAATAAGCATCAGCGAATTTCAGCAGTCCATCAAGATACAGATAATTTACATGTTCATATTGCTATTAATAAAATCAATCCTGAAAACTTTCGTAATCATGAGCCTTTTTTTGATAAACGTACATTGATGAAAATGTGTCGTCAAATAGAACAGGAATATGGGTTGATTAATACTCCTCACGGCTTTGATGATGAGGCAAAACAATATTCCAAAGATAAAAAGGGTGATAATATAAAACGGTCAAAAATAAAGAATTTTGAAGATAAAACAGGGATGCAATCTCTCGCAACTTATGTCGGAAACATTATTAAAGAATTTCATTATTCGGACTGGCCAGAACTTCATAAAAATTTTGCAAAACATGGTCTCGTTATAAAAAAAAGAGGTAATGGATTAGTTATAGGAGCAACCAATCTTGATTTATGGGTTAAGGCAAGTAGCTGTAATAGGGCTCTTTCTTTATCTACTCTTGAGAAAAATTAGGCTCTTATCAGAGTATGACGCTAAATATGCAAAAACAATATATACCCTTTTCTAATGGGAAAAATAATCAAACTAAAGCTCTTTTATATTCTAGGTATGAAAAACAAAAAAAGGCCAGCGATTTAAAAAGGCAAAAGCGATATAAAGCGTTATATGCGCAAAAAGTTTTTTTTCTATCATCAACTTTCTGTTTGGTACAAACAGCAATCTTTTTCACTGAGATTAACTCCTAAAAATTTTCGTACTGTGATACGCAATGCATTAAAACTACAGAAAAAACTTCGTCAAAAAGAATTAAGAGAAAGACAGGCAATAATTAAGAGAAGACTGATGGAAACTAGATTTCCAACTTGGCGTGATTGGCTTCATCAGCAAGCAAACTCTGGAGATAAAGATGCAGTAGATGTGCTTCGCTCAATGAATGAGCGTTGTGCTTCTTTATCAAATAATTTGCTGACGGCAAAAACTGCTCAAAAGACGGGGAATTTTTTATATAAAAACTTAACTTCTCATTTTATTAAAAACGGAAATATTGTGTACAAAAGTGTTGATGGTGGTGTTGTCGTTGACGCTGGAGAGAAGATTCATGCGCAAAAATTTACCACAGGATCTGCTTATATAGCATTAAATATTGCCGTTGAAAAATTCAAAGATCAACCTCTTGTGCTTAACGGGACCGAAAAATTTAAAACAGAAATTGCTCAATTGGCAGGTATTCATGGTATAAATGCTGTATTTTCTGATCCCTACCTTAATACACTTAAAGAAAAGGGAGAAAAGTCTCGTGAAAACAATATTAATAATCCTATTGAAATATGGCTTAATAAGCGTAATCAATATGCTAAAAATCTTCTACATGTTATGTGGGATGGAGAAGAAGATATTTTAAAATATGTTGGACGCAGGAGGATTGAAGAAAGAAACGTTCTCCTTTTTGAGTCTATTAATGGTAAGAAAGTAATTTTTATAAAAGAAGCCCCAAAAAGAGCTTTTATACAAGCTCAATATTGGAAGATAGGTGAAAAAATTAAAGTTACAAAAGATGGTTATCAAAAATTCTCAAACGAAGAAATAGAGATCTAAATATGTTTTTTATAAGTAAATCTGTTGCTTTATTAAATTTTCAGTGAGTAAAAAATCTTGTCATCTTCCCATTCAAATAAAAATGATTCATAATAAAAATTATATTACGTTGTTAGGGGGCATACGTGAAGAAAACAAAAAATCATGAAAAAGAAAAGTCATTAAATCCTTATATTTTAGCACGTAGGGAGTGGATGGAACGATATGGCGACTATATTCAAGCTGCCAATAATTGGCGTCTTGCAACCTTTGGAATGATTATTGTGACAGGTATGTCGGTAGGAGCTTTCATTTGGAAAGCAAAAGAACAAACTGTTGTTCCTTATATTATACAAACCAATTCAGTTGGTGAAGTAGCGCATTTTGCAAAAGCAAATATTGCATCAAAACCCAATGCAACGCACATACGAGCAGCGTTGAGAAATTGGTTAATTGGCGCACGCACTGTCTATGTAGATATGAGAGCGGAACAAGATCTTATTCAACAAACATATTCAATGACTTTGCCACAATCACCGGCTTATCGAATGTTGGTTGAATATCATCAACAAAATGATCCTTATTCTCGCTCTGCTAATGAAACAGTTGAAGTTCAGGTGAATGCAGTTATTGCTATTTCTGATGATACTTGGCAAATCGAGTGGACTGAAACGACAAGAGCGAGAACTGGTGCTGTTAATGAAACAAAAAACTGGCAAGCTACAGCTACAGTTATTTTAGTAACCCCTAAAACTGAGCAACAGATAATGGCTAATCCAATTGGATTATTTGTTAAACAATTTGCTTGGACGCAGAGACTCTAGAAAAAATGTAAAATAAATAGCAATAAAACTATGTAGCGGGGATTTTATGTTTAAAAAATGTATTATAATCACAATAATTGCATTCGTAACATCGACAGCAATGGCAAGTGATTTATCATCTAATATTAGTATTATTTCACCACAAAAAATCCCTCTAGGACTTAAACTTGCTAATCAATGGAAAAATAATCCAACAAAGCCTATTCGTTCTAGTGATGGGAGTGTTAAATACTTATATGGAGCTACACTTCCTACGCTTGTTTGCACGCCTTTAGAAATATGTACTATTCAGTTGCAAGTTGGCGAAACCATCAATAGCCTTCACGCAGGGGATACAGCTCGATGGAAAATTAGTCCCAGCATAAGTGGAACAGGAGCAACAGAAACAACTTATGTTGTTGTAAAGCCCACAGATGCTGGTTTGACGACAAATCTTTTTATCACAACAGATAAGCGGACTTACATGATTAAGCTTGCCAGCACTCAAAATTCATCAATTCCTGTCCTCTCTTTTGCTTATCCAGATGATACAGATCAAGATTGGGCTGCTTATAAGGCTGCAACAGATAAACATCGTACTACATTGCCAACAGGGCAAAACATGGCTGCGCTTGATTTCAACTTTCGTATTACTATAAGTGATCCAAAAATTAAATGGTATCCAAAACGAGTTTATACAGACGGTTTCAAAACCTATATTGAATTGCCTGGTGATGGAATTAGAGGTGAAGCACCTGCTTTAATTGCCATTGGCGATGATGGTCGTCTTTTTAGAAAACCAAGTGAAAAACTAATAAACTACCGCATTATTGGCAATCGATATGTTGTTGATACGGTTATTACCAAAGTTGCTCTTATTTCCGGTGTAGGAAATCAACAACAAAGAGTAACAATTACAAAGGGGGTTTAAATGTCTAAGTATTTCTTATTGCTCTCCTTTGTATTTGTAACTGGTTGTTCTACGATCGGTATTCATAGCAAGCAAACGCCGTTAGTGAATTATATTGATCAAAATATTACGGAAAAAGATATTCAATTTATTGCTCATGATCTTGTTGGTTATCTCAAAGATCCCTTACCGCCAGCATCAACAACATTTATTATAAAGTTAAATAACACACAGGATCCATTTACCCCTCTGCTTATCAGTATTTTACAGCAAAATGGTTACGGTGTCATTTATAATGATCAATTAGAAAAATCCAAAAACACCGGTATAACTTTATCTTATAAAGTGATGCCAATGGATGACGGTATAATATTAGTTGCTCGATATGGTTTAACAGAAGTAACACGTTATTATGTTCATTCAGTAACTGGGGATATTGTATCATCATCAGCCTTTTTAACACGTGTAAATGACGGAGGGCAATGATGAAAAAAAAGATAGACTTTTCTTCTGAGAACTCTCCCAATTTTTTTTACTTCAAAATCGGATGGACGACAAATTCGCCGTCTTAACAATATGCCATGGATAGGTGCTATAGGAGCTATTGTCTTTGCACTTATTGGTATTACTTATACTTTTATATTGCGTCAAAAGACAAACGCCATCATTGTGGAGGATAAAAAACTCCTATTGGTAGATGCAACCCCTTTACCTGTTCGTCCACAAAGCAATGATTATGTTCAGGCAAAATTACCAGAGCGTTCATTATTAGAGCCTACAGAAACATCAAAATTAGTTGACCATTCCTCAGAACAGAAAATATCCGATAAAGTTACTAATGAAACAGAAGAAGCACAAAAAAGATTTTTAATACATCTTACAGAACGGCGTTTAACTAAAATGGAAGCTGCTTTAGACGCTGATTCTGCGATTTCCTTTACACTGAACACAAAACCAACACTTGCTTCTAAAACTCAAAATAATAATTCTCAAACAAAAAATCCTGAAAGTTTATTTAATAGATATGGAGTAGAGAAAAACTCACTATCATATCAAGGAAACGGTATAGTTGATCCTAATATGCAAGAGCAAAAAATTGCTTTTTTATCACGGTCTTCTGATGCTGATGTTTATCTAAAAAATACACACCAAGAAGCTATTAAAGCAAATCTGGAAATTAAAGCAGGAACAATTATTCCTAGTGTTATGATTAGTGGTGTGAATAGTGATCTTCCTGGACAAATTATAGCACAAGTAAAAGAAAGCGTTTATGACTCCGCTACTGGACAAAATGTTTTAATACCTATTGGATCAAGACTTGTTGGCACCTATGATAGTTGTGTCACAACGGGTCAAAAACGTGCACTCATTGCCTGGTCTCGAGTTATTTATCCTGATGGTTCTTCTTTGTCTCTTGGAAATATGCCTGGAGTTGATCAGTCTGGTTATGCGGGATTCAGGACAAAGTAGATAACCATTATCTAAAAGTTTTTGGAAATGCTCTCTTACTTTCTGTTATTTCTGGTGCTTCGCAATTATCACAAAATTCAAGTAAGACAAGTCATGTTAATAGTAATACTGAAACGGTCAAGGAAATGTTAGCTGCTGAACTTGGAAGACAATGGGGTGAGGTTGGTATGGAAATGACGAGAAAAAACCTCAATATTCAGCCAACAATCACTATCCGTCCTGGTTATAATTTTAATGTTATGGTCACAAAGGATATTATTTTACCTGCATGGCAAGGCCATCCAATGGCAATTCTTCCTCTAAAATAAAGAATAAATATTTATTATATAGAGGTTTACAAGAATTTCCGTTTTTTAGCGTGAGAAGGAAGTGAAGACGACAAAGTCTTTTAAAAATACGTTTTGTGGCTTCAGATGCATTTTCAATGATTGAAAGTAATAAATGAGAAGGAGCATCTATAAAATATTGTTTGCCTATTTAAAAAAAGTAATTGAATTTTACATTCTTTGTGCATACTTAATAAGTATATTTATGGTAAGAGGATTTTTCTATGACTTCACTAACGGTTACGGCAAAAGGACAAATTACGCTAAAGCGAGAGCTACTACAGCACCTTGGTATTAAACCAGGTGAGCGGATTAACTTTGACAAATTGCCAGGTGGTGAACTTCGTATAAAGGCAGCACAACCCACAATTACGATTGATAGCTTTATCGGACGGTTTGCTGGAAAAGTAAAAAAGACACTGACTATTGAAGAGATGAACGAAATTACTGCTTCTAGTTGGGCAGGAAAAAAATGAAGATTGCTGTAGATACAAATGTTTTAGCTCGTGCAGTTTTACAAGATGATAAAAAACAGGGTGAAGTGGCAAGCAAGATTTTAAGAGAAGCTTCTTTAATAGCTATTTCCTTACCTTGTTTATGCGAACTTGTTTGGATACTTCGTCGAGGTGCAAAATTATCAAAAGAAGATGTCGCTGGGATGCTACGTGATTTGCTAGCAACGAGTAATATAGTAATGAATCGACCAGCTGTTGAAGCGGGGATTGCTATTCTTGAAGCTGGTGGGGATTTTGCTGATGGGATCATATCCTATGAGGGTAATAGGCTTGGTGGTGAAACCTTTGTTTCATTTGATAAATTAGCGATTGACTTATTAATACAAAACGGAAAATCTGCAAAGCTCCTTTAGTAATTGAAACTATAGCTTATTTAAGTTCTGCGAAAGAAGAGGCTACTATATAAATATAGATGGAGCAAGGAAGGTTAGGCTTCCAAAAAGTCCTCATTATCATTAATTAAACAATAAATATTTATTATTTACGTACAAAATATATAGTAAATATTTAAAAAGTATTTAAATATTATCATTTGTGTCATAAAAGTTTGTTTTTTAGGTTAGGATGGATGTTCATTATACATCAACGGCAGATTTCTACAAAGAAGCTATCAGTGTTGATCTTACAAATGATAAAGATTTTTCTCTTTAGAAAACCAAAGTGGGGATAAACTCTATTAGATAGGTATTTTTTATTGATCAGATTCATCTTGTAGATTAACATTCAAATTTTGCTGTATACGGGGATTTAAGCGTTACATTGGGGGTAATTTATCCATAACTGCATTGAAAAATAAGACGGATTCTGAACAAAGGAGACGGCTTATTGAGAAAATGTATTTTGAATTTGGGCAGCAGGTATGCAGTTATCTGCGAGATCCAACAGTTATAGAGATTATGCTGAACCCTTATGGAACTTTATGGGTTGAACATTTAGGTGAAGCAAAAAAAGCAGTAGGGATGATGGAAGCCCATTGAGCTGAAGCTGTAATGGGAACAGTAGCCACTTCTCTTGGTACTCAAATCACTAAAGAATGTCCTATTCTTGAATGCGAACTTCCGATAGATGGAAGCCGTTTTGAGGCGGTAATCCTACCCATTGTTGCAGCACCAGCATTTACAATTCGGAAAAAAGCAACACAGATTTTTACGTTAGATGACTATGTTGAAAAGAATATTCTTACTCCACAGCAGAGATTGCTTTTAAAGTGTGCAGTGAAAAATCACAAAAATATTCTTGTTGTTGGTGGAACAGGAACGGGGAAGACAACTTTAACAAACGCAATCCTCAAAGAAATGACCGATACCTTTCCGGAAGAGCGTTTTGTGATTATTGAGGATACTGCTGAGCTTCAATGTGCTGCGCCCAATACAGTAACATTTCGTGCTGTTGAATATATAGATATGACGCGATTACTTAAAGTAACGATGCGTATGGCTCCTGATCGCATTATTGTTGGTGAAGTAAGAGATGGTGCGGCTTTAGCTCTTTTAAAAAGATGGAATACAGGTCATCCAGGGGGCATAGCAACGGTTCATGCTAATGATGCTTCAACTGGTTTAACAAGAATTCAACAATTAATAGCAGAAGCAACGATTGCTCCTATGCAACAACTGATTGCTGAAACAATTGATGTCGTTTTAAGTGTTGAGAAAATTTCTTCTGTCCGAAAGGTTAAAGAAATTATTGAAGTGTGTGGATACGATCACACAGCCAATAAATATGTAACCAATCTCATTTATTAAAGGGAAAAATGATGCACTTATCCTCAATTTATAAAAAGAATAATTCTTATAATCAAATGATAATTTTATACGCTGTAGGAGTTTTTGTTCTCTTATTTTTTCTTTTGGGAGATATGGCTTATGCCTCTGATGCGACAGCTGGAGGAGGTGTAGCTTTACCCTGGGAAACACCTCTTGAAAAACTAAGGAAATCAGTTTCAGGACCTGTTGCTTTTGCTGTTTCCTTAATGGGACTTGTGGCGGGTGGAATTGCTTTGATTTTTGGGGGTGAAATTGGCGAATTTGTGAAGCGAATTATTTATCTTGTTCTTGTTATTAGTGTTATTGTTTTTGCGAACACTCTTCTTACCGGCGCTCTCTTTTCTGGTGCTGTTGTGCCTGCAAATGTGTTGGTTGGAGGATTATAATGGGGGGTAAAAGACAAACGCAATTATTTCGTTCTCTTCATCGTCCTCAACAAATTATGGGGGAGATGGGGAATTAATGCTTCTTTCGATGCTTTTGACTGGTATTCTTATTGTTTCGGCCATGAATATTGTTGCGGCTAGTGTTGGTCTTTGTATTTGGTTTATTTGTCTTTATGTGCTGCGAAGAATGGCAAAATTTGATCCTATTTTGTCTCGAATTTATATTCGTCAATTGAAATATCGTCGCTATTATGCGCCTTTTTCAACGCCCTTTCGTGTTGCACAGTCAGTAAGACCTTATTAATGCTTAAATTAAAACATTTTCGTTCATCCTTAGCAGGTCTTCCTGATCTTTTGAATTTTGCTGCATTGATTGATGATGGCATTGTTTTAGGCAAAGATGGTTCTTTGTTAGCTGGTTTTTTTCTTCGTGGGAATGATCCCATGTCAGCGACAGATACAGATACAGAAAGAAATTATATAACGGGACTAGTGAATACATATCTTTCTCGTTTTCATTCAGGATGGGCCATATGGGTGGATGCTATCCGTGTAGAGTCTCCCGGTTATCCGGATGCAACATTATCACATTTTCCAGATCCTATTACGGCGTTGATTGATGCAGAACGACGCTCTTACTTCAAGCGCAGTGAGATGCATTATGAAACAGAATATGCTTTGTTGATCCAGTATCTTCCTCCGACACGCAAATCATCTAAGTTAGGGGAAATCGTCTATGACGATGATACGGTTGAAACGACAACTCCTGCTGAGCGTTTGCTAGAAGAATTTAAAAAGAAAATAGAGGATCTCTTTATTGGTCTTGGTGATCTTCTTAAAATGCATCGCATGAAAACTGTCACTCTGAACAATGGTGCAGAAACTTATCAAAGTGATCAGCTTGTTAATTATTTACATTATGCCATTAATGGGGAAGCCGTTACTCTTCGAATACCCGATTGCCCCATGTATTTGGATTCATGGCTTGGTTATACTGATTTATGGCCAGGAGATACACCACGGCTTGGAGATAAATTTATTGCCTGTATTTCGATCGATGGTTTTCCAGCAGCCAGTTATCCGGGTATCTTAGACATTCTTGATGGTTTACCTTTGCATTATAGATGGTCAAGCCGCTTTATCTTTATGGATCAGCATGAAGCTATTACAGCCTTAAATAAATACCGATTGAAATGGTAGCAAAAAGTCAGAGGATTTTTTTCTCAAGTTTTTAAAACCAATAAGGGAACTATTAATATGGATGCTTTGTTGATGACACAACAAGCGGAAGCTGTCATGATGAAGCACGATCAGGTCTTGTTGCTTATGGTTATTATTCTCCGACTATTGTTTTAATGCATGAAGATCGTGAAGTTTTGACCGAAAATGCCAGACTGGTAAAACGGGAAGTTGAACATAAAGGCTTTTCTGCGCGCATTGAAACACTTAATACAATGGAGGCGTGGTTAGGATCCATTGCTGGACAAACTTATCCGAATATTCGACGGCCATTAATTAATACGCAAAATCTTGCTGATATGTTACCTCTTTCGAGTGTATGTCCAGGATTGCAAAATAATCCTTGCCCTCTTTATCCTGATAATTCTCCTGCTTTATCTCAAGTAGTTACAACAGGGGCAACTCCTTTTCGTCTTAATTTGCATGTTGATGATGTTGGCCACACTCTTGTTTTTGGACCAACTGGTGCAGGAAAATCAACTCTTCTTGCTTTTTTACTTGCGCAATCATGTCGTTATTGGTCAAAAGCAGTAGATAAGAGTGGTAAGCACCTTCCTGCGCATATAACAGCTTTTGATAAAGGGTGTTCCTTATTTACTTTGTGTCATGCTGTAAGTGGCCGTCACTATGATATTGGAGAAAGTGATAGCAGTTTGAATGCTCTTATGCCTTTAGCAGATGTTGATACGGATGCCGATAATCTCTGGGCTCAAGAATGGGTTTCAATTTGTTATGAACTTCAGACAGGACTTGCTCCAACACCAAAACAAAAAATGGAAATTCATCGTGCAATGCAACAAATGAAGCAGACGCCTAAGCATATGCGTTCATTAGGCAATTTTGTCACGACAGTTCAGGATAAGGAAATTCATCAAGCTCTTTTGCATTACACACTTTCTGGTGCTATGGGGCATTTATTGGATGGTAAGAAACCACTTGAAGAAGAGCACAATTTCGTTGTTTACGAAATTGATGAATTGATGAAGTTAGGAGATAAAAATGCTTTACCAGTTTTGCTTTATCTTTTTAGGCGTTTTGAAAAAAGTTTAAAAGGACAACCATCTATTCTCTCGCTAGATGAAGCATGGATTATGCTTGGCCATCCTGTTTTTCGTGAAAAAAATTCGTGAATGGTTGAAAGAATTGCGTAAAAAGAATTATCTTGTCCTTATGGCTACGCAAAGTTTATCAGATACAGCACGTTCTGGTATTCTTGATGTTCTTCTTGAACAATATCCTACAAAAATTCTCCTGCCTAATGAGGAAGCAGAGACGAAGGTACTGATGGTATTTCGGGAGTGATAGATTTCTAGAGAATGATTGGTCTGAACGACAAAGAAATTCAAATTATAAAAACAGCCAAAAAGAAAAGGCAGTATTACTATAAGTCTGTTCTTGGTCGTCGCCTTTTTGATTTAGGATTAGGAGAGATTGTTCTCTCTTTTGTAGCGGTTTCTAGTAAGGAAAATCTTTCTGAAATACAAAAACGTATCATTGCAAATTTGCAGGTGTGATGCATTATGAAAGTATTTTTTATGGTTGATATAAAATGAATTTTTTAGGGTGAAGAAAAAATTATTCATTTATACACTTGCCATTTGGTTTATGTGCTCCATCTAAAGGACAAATTGTTCTTTATTGAAAATGATTTTTATCGAAGGAAGGATCGCATTGCTCTCTGATAGAGAGGACAGAGTAATTTCAAATTTTTATTGATTTATTTTAAGACTTTAGGATGGAAAGGTTTTAGGCCTTTTGTGAAATTCAGAGTTTTAAAATGATACCACAATAGATTTCGGCATTGGCGGGGTAGCTTTCAGATTTTTATGAATTTTTTAGTACGCAAAAGTGGTTTTGCGGAGGGGTTGCTTTTGCTCTTTTTTGTGAGGCTGGGCTTTGTTTTTAGCATTGAATGTGTTTTTTATTGAGGGGTTTATTATGAAAAAAAAATCAACACAAAATATCATTAAAACGGTTTCATTAGGAGCAGCGGTATCTGCTCTTTTGTCCAGTACTTCTCCTGTTTTTTCAGCTAATGTTGCAATAACAGGAGCGACTATTTACAGTTCAAATGACCCTGCTTCTGCTTATATTGCTTATATAAAGGGGAGTCATGGTAGTATTGTTTTAAACGGTGATAATGATTATTGTGGTGTTGATAATGTTGCCGGTCGCGGTGGTGCTCAAAAACCTGGGACGGCCATAACTGCAGAAGAGCAATATGAGAGGTTTATTAATAACGAAACATTTTCTGGTCGGAATCCTTATGGCTCCTCAACAAAAAAAGTTAATTGGACTGGAGGAGGAAATTCTGTTGCAGTTACTTCTTATGGTATTGCTGGTTATGATCCTAGAGTTAACGGTAGCTCGGCGATAAATGATTTTGTATGGAAAAGTACTAAAGGCGTAGTCAGTGTTGGTAATCCTCAGAATGGCGTAACTAGACAGATTGTGGGAGTAGCGGCTGATACTGATTTGTCAGATGCAGTGAATGTTGCACAGTTACAAGCATTAAGAGAGATGATTCTTACAGGGGGTGATAGCCTTATTCAACAAGATGGGCAGACAGGTCTGATTACCATTGGTCGTAGTGTTAATGGAGATACAATCGATATTATAAACAATGAAAAGCAATCGCGGAAGATTTCTGGTCTTGGGGGTGGAGAAGTTTCTGAACATTCAACTGAGGCAGTAAATGGATCTCAGCTTTGGGAGACTAATGGAAAAATTTCAGAATTAGAGACTGAGATTGATAATATAGAGACGAATATAACTCAGATTCAGGCTAATGTAACAAAAGTTGCGCAAAATACATCAGCATATTTTGGAGGTGGTGCGGATATTTTGAATGATAAAGCACCAACGTATACCGTTAATGGCTCTAAGTATAATGATGTTGGCTCGGCGTTTGAAGGTGTTGATAATAGTTTTACGGAAATTAATAATAAAATCTCCGATATCACGGAAAATAGCCTTGTTCAGCAAGATGCGGCTCAGGATAATCTTATTATAATTGGAGCGGAAACAGGTGGCATTGAAATACATGTTAATAACAATGCAGGTAAAAGGCGGAGGATTGTTGGTGTTTTGGGAGGAGCGATTACCAAAGGATCCTCTGAGGCAGTGAATGGTGGACAGCTTTGGGATACTGAACAAGATATTGAAGAATTGGATTATAATACATCAAAGTATTTTGGAGATGGTGCGGATGTTTTGGTTGGTAAAGCGCCGACTTACACAATTAGTGGCTCTGAGTATAATGATGTTGGTTCAGCATTTAAAGGTGTTGATACGACTTTTACGGAAATTAATAATAAAATCTCTAATATAACGGAAAATAGCCTTGTTCAGCAAGATTCAGCTCAAGATGATCTTATTACTATTGGAGCGAAAACAGGTGGTACTTTAATTGATATTACGAACAGTGAAGATGAATACCGGAAAATTACTGGTGTTGATGATGGAGATGTTACTGAGCAATCAACGGATGCAATAAATGGTGGTCAGTTTTGGCGGATTGCAAGCAATATATCAGAGTATTTTGGAGGTGGTGCGGATGTTTTGGGTGGTAAAAGACCAGACTATGAAATTGATGGTATTACCTATAATGATGTTGGCTCGGCGTTTGAAGGTGTTGATGTTGCTTTTACGGAAATTAATAATGAAATCTCCAATATAACGGAAAATAGCCTTGTTCAGCAAGATTCAGCTCAAGATGATCTTATTACTATTGGAGCGAAAACAAATGGTACTGTAATTGATATTAAAAACAGTACAGGTGATCTACGGAAGATTACTGGTGTTGATGATGGAGATGTTACTGAGCAATCAGTGGATGCAATAAATGGTGGTCAGCTTTGGCAGGTTGCAAGCAATACATCAAAATATTTTGGAGGTGGTGCGGATATTTTGAATGATAAAGCACCAACGTATACCGTTAATGGTTCTAAGTATAATGATGTTGGCTCGGCGTTTGAAGGTGTTGATAATAGTTTTACGGAAATTAATAATAAAATCTCCGATATCACGGAAAATAGCCTTGTTCAGCAAGATGTGGCTCAGGATAATCTTATTACAATTGGAGCGGAAACAGGTGGCATTGAAATACATGTTAATAACAATGCAGGTAAAAGGCGGAGGATTGTTGGTGTTTTGGGAGGAGCGATTACCAAAGGATCCTCTGAGGCAGTGAATGGTGGACAGCTTTGGGATACTGAACAAGATATTGAAGAATTGGATTATAATACATCAAAGTATTTTGGAGATGGTGCGGATGTTTTGGTTGGTAAAGCGCCGACTTACACAATTAGTGGCTCTGAGTATAATGATGTTGGTTCAGCATTTAAAGGTGTTGATACGACTTTTACGGAAATTAATAATAAAATCTCTAATATAACGGAAAATAGCCTTGTTCAGCAAGATTCAGCTCAAGATGATCTTATTACTATTGGAGCGAAAACAGGTGGTACTTTAATTGATATTACGAACAGTGAAGATGAATACCGGAAAATTACTGGTGTTGATGATGGAGATGTTACTGAGCAATCAACGGATGCAATAAATGGTGGTCAGTTTTGGCGGATTGCAAGCAATATATCAGAGTATTTTGGAGGTGGTGCGGATGTTTTGGGTGGTAAAAGACCAGACTATGAAATTGATGGTATTACCTATAATGATGTTGGCTCGGCGTTTGAAGGTGTTGATGTTGCTTTTACGGAAATTAATAATGAAATCTCCAATATAACGGAAAATAGCCTTGTTCAGCAAGATTCAGCTCAAGATGATCTTATTACTATTGGAGCGAAAACAAATGGTACTGTAATTGATATTAAAAACAGTACAGGTGATCTACGGAAGATTACTGGTGTTGATGATGGAGATGTTACTGAGCAATCAGTGGATGCAATAAATGGTGGTCAGCTTTGGCAGGTTGCAAGCAATACATCAAAATATTTTGGAGGTGGTGCGGATATTTTGAATGATAAAGCACCAACGTATACCGTTAATGGCTCTAAGTATAATGATGTTGGCTCGGCGTTTGAAGGTGTTGATAATAGTTTTACGGAAATTAATAATAAAATCTCCGATATCACGGAAAATAGCCTTGTTCAGCAAGATGTGGCTCAGGATAATCTTATTACAATTGGAGCGGAAACAGGTGGCATTGAAATACATGTTAATAACAATGCAGGTAAAAGGCGGAGGATTGTTGGTGTTTTGGGAGGAGCGATTACCAAAGGATCCTCTGAGGCAGTGAATGGTGGACAGCTTTGGGATACTGAACAAGATATTGAAGAATTGGATTATAATACATCAAAGTATTTTGGAGGTGGTGCGGATGTTTTGGTTGGTAATGCGCCAACTTACACAATTAGTGGCTCTGAGTATAATGATGTTGGTTCAGCATTTAAAGGTGTTGATACGACTTTTACGGAAATTAATAATAAAATCTCTAATATAACGGAAAATAGCCTTGTTCAGCAAGATTCAGCCCAAGGTGGTCTTATTACAATTGGTAAGAATGTGAATGGTACTGAAATTAGCATCCTAAACAATAAAAAGAAGCAACGGAAGATTACTGGTGTTGCGGATGGGCTTGTTTTTGAAAAATCAACCGATGCCGTGAATGGTGGACAGCTTTGGAAAACAAATCAAGATATTGAGAAACTCAATCATAGTGTAGAAAAAGCAGAGACAGATATAACGAATATTCAAGGTGATTTATCAAAGGTTGCAGTGTATACATCGAAATATTTTGGAGGTGGTGCGGATGTTCTGAGTGGTAAAGCACCAACCTATACCATTAATGGCTCTAAGTATAATGATGTTGGTTCAGCATTTAAGGGTGTTGATGGTTCTATGAAGGATATTCGTAATGAAATCACTAATATCACGACGAATAGTCTTGTTCAGCAAGATATAGATACGAAACTTATCACCATTGGTGCAAGAAGAGGCGGCACTAAGATTGATATTTCAGATCGGCCAGGAAAAGATAGAACTCTTTCTGGTGTAAAAGCTGCGGTACAAGGCAATGAAGCTGTTAACAAAGACCAACTTGATAAAAGTTTAAGAGAGATTAACAAAGATTTTGAGACTATGAGTGCTGCTGCAGTTCTTTACGATAAGAGGCCAAATGGTAGTATTGATTATAAAAACATTACTTTAGGTGGACAGAAGAGTAAGGGACCAGTTGCTATTCATAATCTTAAAGATGGTGTAATTTCTAATGAATCGAGTGATGCTGTTAATGGAAAACAGATTAATAAACTCTCTGGAGATATTGCGAACATTTTTGGTGGTGGTACAGAATTCAGCAATGGTGCTTTTACGCGACCAGTTTATGATTTATCGCATGTGACAACGGAAGGAATTGTAACAAGAAAGATCTATAATGATGTTGGTTCGGCTTTTGCAGGGCTTGATGCGAATATTAAAAATGTAAATACGCGCGTACAGTATGTGATTGACGACTTTAATGACAAAATTGCCAATATTTCTAGTGATGCTTTGTTATGGAGTGAAAAAGAAGGAGCTTTTGTTGCACTTCATGGATCTAAAGGCCAAGCAAAACAAAATAGCAAACTGACATTTCTTTTAGATGGGGAAATTGATATTAATTCGACAGATGCTATTACAGGGAAACAGCTTTTTCAGATGAGTAACAAGCTTGCTTCTTATTTTGGTGGCGGTGCTAAATATAGAGATGGAGAATGGACAGATCCTACTTTTACGATTTATAAGTTTGGTGCCAATGGTTCTACTTCTGCGGTCTATAAGGATGTTGCCAGTGCTTTTGCTGGTATGAATGGCGGGATGTCCATTTTAAATGACCGAATTAAAAAGCTTGAAAAGCAAGGCGGACAAGGTGGTCCTGGTTCAGATGCTTTACAATGGAATGAAGAAAAAGGCGCTTATGATGCAAACCGAGAAGGAAAGGACAGTAAGATTACTGGTGTTGCAAATGGTAAAGTTGAAAAAGACTCGAAAGAGGCAGTTAATGGTGGGCAACTTTGGGATACCAACGAACGCGTTACGAATGTTGAAAATAAAGTAGACCATATGTCTAACACGATTAACGGTATAGCTGAGAATACTGTTCAATATGACAAAGATGCAAATGGCAAAAAGACCAATAAAATCACTTTAGCAGGAGGTGATGCTGGGCAACCTGTTGTCATTGACAATGTTGCAGATGGTAAGATTGAAGCAGGCTCGAAAGAAGCAGTTAATGGGGGGCAGTTACATGACTATACCAAGCAACAGATGGAGATTACTCTTGACGATGCAAAAAAATACACAGATGAAAAGGTCAAGAATATTGTTGTCGATGCTATTGATGACGCGGTAGAGAAGGCAAAAGACTACACGGATATGAAGTTTGATGCTTTAAATTATAACATTGAGGGAGTCCGAAAAGAAGCAAGACAAGCTGCAGCAATTGGTTTAGCAGTCGCTAACTTGCGGTATAACAATATTCCTGGTGCATTAAGTGTTGCATTTGGAACTGGTTTATGGCGTAGTCAATCTGCTCTTGCTTTTGGTGCTGGTTATACATCTGTAAATGGCAATATCCGTTCTAATGTGTCTGTGACAGGTGCGGGAGGTCATTGGGGTGTTGGTGCAGGAGTCAGCTTTACCTTGCCAGTGCGTTAATAGTCTATAGAAGCGCACGGTATGATTATCGTGCAGCGATATTAAGAGAAATGCATTAAGATTAAGACGGATATTTTCTTAAATCTCTTTTACGTCTTTCCTTCAAAAATGAGGGAAGGGCGTAAGTTTTTTATAAAGAGAAAACTCTATAGATTAATAGAGCAATCTTTTCTTTTATAGAATTTATTTTGTAATCTTATTCACAATAAATACATGATCTGATTTTGTTGGGATGTCTTTTTTTAATTAAGGGATTCATATTTAATTTTTTGCTTTCTATGCTCTATATTGGTTCTCTCATTATGGGCTATTAAAGATAAAGCAGACTATGTTTGGAAATGTGAAGGATTTTTCTATGTTTTGTAGAGGTTATTGTGTGTATCGAACAGTTATCCAATAATTCTTAATTTGAGTGAAGAGGCAGTAGACTTTTTGAATAAAGAAGTGTGAGTCTAAAATTTTGAATTCAAGTATTATTATAAATCAAGTATTATTATAAATAAAGTCTTATTCTAGATGCTTCTGGTGTCGGTGTCTCAGATATATCTTAAGGCAATTCATTCCTAAAAATACGATTTTGGCGGAATCAAGATAAGCTCAGATGTTTCTATTGGTAGATTCGATTGAAATATTATGAGAATTGAAGATTTTATAATTGGTGAGAATGTGCTGGTAAATAATGATGGTAATAAAACTATGGAAAACCTAAATAATCATTTCGATAATATCGAAAAGAAAATAAAGCATGATGATTTAAGTGGAATGCAGGGACCTATGAGGTCATGTCATAATGGTGCAGCATGGTAAATGAGCGGTGTGGCAGATGGTAAAGTAGAAAAAGGCATTGAGTGATGTGGTTACAGGAAATTAGCTTTGAAAAAATCAAAAAGCGGATGATCTTGAAAAAACATTTGAGAGTTTAGTTCAATACAATAAAGACGAAGATAGCAAGAAAACCAAAAAATCACTTGAGCAGGAGAAGATATAAATACTCCTGTTATGATGAAGATATGGGCAATGATAAAGTCACGAAGAATCTGAAAGAAGCTATTAATGGAGAACAATTGCATGAAAAACTAAAAAATGTTCTCGATGATGCAAAATGCTACTTCTAAAGCTAAAGATTATACCAATATGAATTTTGAAAGCTGAATTATAATATCAAGAGTGTAAAAAAGAAGAAAAATAAACACTATCGCGGTTATTAATTCGTTCTAAGAGATCAGCTTTAAAACTAAGCATAACAAAAATACGGCAATATCAATTTCCATTTATCTTCACTGCTAAAGACTCTCCTTATACTACCTCTATAACTCCTATCAGAAGATTCTTAGAGCATAAAAGAAGACATCTATATTCACCCCTCAATTCGAATAGATACACTGAATAAGAACAAATAATCCTTGAAATTTTATTCTTTGTGCTCTATGCATTGAAATAAAATACACGTATAGAAAACAAAAAAACCCCCAATTGTATACTCAACTGAGGCTAACATAACAAAAAACACTAAAGGAATCAGAATAAACTAACTCCAGCAAACAGAATCACTCTTATCTTAAAAAATATCTATAAACCCTATACAACATCCATAACACAGGTCTCTCTTCTTAAATTTAGCGCCTAAACCTTAATATAAGGTAAATATGTCTTTTTAATGTCAATCACTCTAACCAAAAAATCTTTATAAAATGCACCAAACCCTAAACCAAAAAACTACAATCTCATTAATTGAAGAATTCTTAAAATGACTACTACCTCATCTCATGTTCTTCAATAACCCCTAAATGTGTCTTTTTGATGTCAAAAAAACATTTTTTATTATTGGAGGATTTCTTATGAAAAAATCATATCTTATCTTAAAAAGCGGTGATTTAAGGGGATATTCTTTTTCTCGTCGTTCACCTTTGTTGAAAGCTGCTTCATTAGGAACAGCTATGGCAGCGCTCCTATCGAGTGTTGCGCCCGTCGTTGCATCTAATTTTTCTCCAACAGAGCAGCAAACAACGATACAAAGTTCACAGAGTCTTAAGGGCACAGGTGTGATTTCCTTAAAAGCTCCTGAGAAAGCTTCAAAAAAATCTCGTGATTCTGTTTTTGCGAGTGATCGTTACTGTGGTATCGACAATATCGTTGTTTCTAATTCCTCTGATTCCGTTGTTTCTAATTCCTCTGATTCAAAGAAGATAATCAGTGAGGAAAGTTATGTAAATCTTCTCACACATCACAAATTTGATAATTGGTGCTCTCATGGTTTTGGAGTTCAACAAGCCACTTGGACTGTTGATGGTAAAAATACAGTTCTTGATGTGTATGAGACACGTGTTTTGAGTAATAGGTCGGCAGAGATATGGATTCCGGGAACTGATGCAGTTTGGTTCGGTTCTGGGGCTGAAGCGGAAGGTGATTTTTCTATCGCTATAGGTCAGAAGGCTTATAGCAGTGCAGTCCGCTCGATTGCTTTAGGTGCTGAAGCTCGTGTCGTTATAGAACGCTCGGTTGCTTTAGGTGCTGGATCTGAGGTTGGTATAAGCATAAAGCAACCAGGTTATGATCCTTGGACAGATAAGTTGTCGGTTAAGAGTAATCATATATGGAAATATAATGACGGGATAGTCTCTATTGCTGCTCCTGTTGCTCGTATACCAACCTCACGACTACTTACCGGAGTAGCAGCTGGGATACAGGATACTGATGCTGTGAATGTTGCTCAGCTGCAGGCTTTAAGACAATGGACAGCAATGATTGCGAAGAACGCTTCAACCTATTTAGGAGGTAAAGCGGACATTCTTAGTAATGAAGCGCCGACCTATATTGTTCAAACTTCAGGTTATCGTGATGTAGGATCGGCATTTAAGGGTGTTGATGGCTCGATTAGTGATCTTTATTCAAAGATTGCGAATGTAGCAGGGGATACCCTTGTACAGCAAGAAGGAGGGGAGAACGCTCTTATCGCGATAGGTTTGAAGACGGGTGGCACGGAAATTAATTTTATGAACCGAGCACGCCAAGGTCGGAGGCTTTCTGGTTTGGCGGATGGAAAGCTTTCCGACAGTTCGACAGAAGCGGTTACAGGCAAACAGCTTTATGATGTTGATACCAAGCTCACTAAAACCACACAAGATGTTACAAAAGTCCAAGGAGAAGTCGCAACGATTGCGAAGAATACCTCTGCCTATTTAGGAGGTGGAGCGGACATTCTTGGTGGGAAAGCTCCGACTTATAAGATTCAAGGTTCAAATCATCGTGATGTAGGATCGGCATTTGTTGGCGTTGACGGCTCGATTAGTGATCTTTATTCAAAGATTGCGAATGTAGCAGGGGATACCCTTGTACAGCAAGAAGGAGGGGAGAACGCTCTTATCGCGATAGGTTTGAAGACGGGTGGCACGGAAATTAATTTTATGAACCGAGCACGCCAAGGTCGGAGGCTTTCTGGTTTGGCGGATGGAAAGCTTTCCGACAGTTCGACAGAAGCGGTTACTGGAAAGCAGCTTTATGATGTTGATACCAGGCTCACTAAAACCACACAAGATGTTACAATGATTGCGAAGAACGCTTCTGCCTCTTTAGGGGGCGGAGCGAACATTCTTTCTGGTGTAGCGCCGACTTATAAGATTCAAGGTTCAAATCATCGTGATGTAGGATCGGCATTTAAGGGTGTTGACGGCTCGATTAGTGATCTTTATTCAAAGATTGCGAATGGAGCAGGGGATAGCCTTGTACAGCAAGAAAAAGGCAATGGTCGTATCACGATAGGCTCGAAAGTTGGTGGAACAGCAATAGATCTTACGAATAAAGAAGGCAAAGGTCGGACGCTTTCTGGTTTGGCGGATGGAAAGCTTTCCGACAGTTCGACAGAAGCGGTTACAGGCAAACAGCTTTATGATGTTGATACCAAGCTTACTAAGACCACACAAGATGTCACAAAAGTCCAAGGTGATATTACGAAAATCCAAGGGGATGTTACGAAAGTTCAGGGGGATGTTACAAAAGTCCAAGGAGATGTCTCAACGATTGCGAAGAATGCCTCTGCTTATTTAGGAGGTGGAGCGGACATTCTTGGTGGGAAAGCTCCAACTTATAAGATTCAAGGTTCAAATCATCGTGATGTAGGATCGGCATTTGTTGGCGTTGACGGCTCGATTAGTGATCTTTATTCAAAGATTGCGAATGTAGCAGGGGATAGCCTTGTACAGCAAGAACAAGAAGAGAGTAGCAAAGGTCGTATCACGATAGGCTCGAAAGTTGGTGGAACAGCAATAGATCTTACGAATAAAGAAGGCAAAGGTCGGAGGCTTTCTGGTTTGGCGGATGGAAAGCTTTCCGACAGTTCGACAGAAGCGGTTACTGGAAAGCAGCTTTATGAGGTTGATACTAAGCTAACTGAAAAAGTTTCTGATGTGAGCAAGAACGTAGCTGATCTTTCCACGAGTATGGATAAAGTTCAAGGCGATGTTACGAAAGTCCAAGGAGAAGTGTCAACGATTGCGAAGAATGCTTCAGCCTATTTAGGAGGCGGAGCAGATATTCTTAGTGGTGAAGCTCCAACTTATAAGATTCAAGGTTCAAATCATCATGATGTCGGTTCAGCATTTGTTGGTGTTGATGGTTCGATTACAGATCTTTATTCAAAGATTGCGGGTGTAGCAGGGGGTAGTCTTGTTGAGCAAGAACAAGAAGAGAGTAGCAAAGGTCGTATTACGATAGGTTCGAAAGTTGGTGGCACGGAAATTAATTTATTGAATAATCAGTCAGTTGCACGTGTTCTTTCTGGTTTAGGTGATGGTGCTATTTCGGAAGGCTCGAACCAGGCAGTTACTGGAAACCAACTTTACCTTACGAATAAGAAGGTCTCTGAATATTTAGGTGGCGGAGCAGGCTATGAAGATGGAGAATGGGTAGATCCTACTTTCACGATTAATGTGCTACAAGAAGATGGTTCTACAGAAGAGAAAGAATATAAGAATGTAGCGGATGCATTAAAAGATATTAGCAGCTCCTTCACGACGGTTGTAGAGACAAACCTAATTCAACAAGAAGAAAGTGAAGATGAGAGCGGTCGCATCCTGATAGGTTCGAAGGTTGGTGGTACGGAAGTTAATCTTACGAACAAAGACGGAGAAGGTCGTACGCTTTCTGGCTTGAAGGATGGAAAGCTTTCAGACAGTTCGACAGAAGCGGTTACTGGAAAGCAGCTTTATGAGGTTGATACTAAGCTAACTGAAAAAGTTTCTGATGTGAGCAAGAACGTAGCTGATCTTTCCACGAGTATGGATAAAGTTCAAGGCGATGTTACGAAAGTCCAAGGAGAAGTGTCAACGATTGCGAAGAATGCTTCAGCCCATTTAGGAGGCGGAGCAGATATTCTTAGTGGTGAAGCTCCAACTTATAAGATTCAAGGTTCAAATCATCATGATGTCGGTTCAGCATTTGTTGGTGTTGATGGTTCGATTACAGATCTTTATTCAAAGATTGCGGGTGTAGCAGGGGGTAGTCTTGTTGAGCAAGAACAAGAAGAGAGTAGCAAAGGTCGTATTACGATAGGTTCGAAAGTTGGTGGTACGGAAATTAATTTATTGAATAATCAGTCAGTTGCACGTGTTCTTTCTGGTTTAGGTGATGGTGCTATTTCGGAAGGCTCGAACCAGGCAGTTACTGGAAACCAACTTTACCTTACGAATAAGAAGGTCTCTGAATATTTAGGTGGCGGAGCAGGCTATGAAGATGGAGAATGGGTAGATCCTACTTTCACGATTAATGTGCTACAAGAAGATGGTTCTACAGAAGAGAAAGAATATAAGAATGTAGCGGATGCATTAAAAGATATTAGCAGCTCCTTCACGACGGTTGTAGAGACAAACCTAATTCAACAAGAAGAAAGTGAAGATGAGAGCGGTCGCATCCTGATAGGTTCGAAGGTTGGTGGTACGGAAGTTAATCTTACGAACAAAGACGGAGAAGGTCGTACGCTTTCTGGCTTGAAGGATGGAAAGCTTTCAGACAGTTCGACAGAAGCGGTTACTGGAAAGCAGCTTTATGAGGTTGATACTAAGCTAACTGAAAAAGTTTCTGATGTGAGCAAGAACGTAGCTGATCTTTCCACGAGTATGGATAAAGTTCAAGGCGATGTTACGAAAGTCCAAGGAGAAGTGTCAACGATTGCGAAGAATGCTTCAGCCCATTTAGGAGGCGGAGCAGATATTCTTAGTGGTGAAGCTCCAACTTATAAGATTCAAGGTTCAAATCATCATGATGTCGGTTCAGCATTTGTTGGTGTTGATGGTTCGATTACAGATCTTTATTCAAAGATTGCGGGTGTAGCAGGGGGTAGTCTTGTTGAGCAAGAACAAGAAGAGAGTAGCAAAGGTCGTATTACGATAGGTTCGAAAGTTGGTGGTACGGAAATTAATTTATTGAATAATCAGTCAGTTGCACGTGTTCTTTCTGGTTTAGGTGATGGTGCTATTTCGGAAGGCTCGAACCAGGCAGTTACTGGAAACCAACTTTACCTTACGAATAAGAAGGTCTCTGAATATTTAGGTGGCGGAGCAGGCTATGAAGATGGAGAATGGGTAGATCCTACTTTCACGATTAATGTGCTACAAGAAGATGGTTCTACAGAAGAGAAAGAATATAAGAATGTAGCGGATGCATTAAAAGATATTAGCAGCTCCTTCACGACGGTTGTAGAGACAAACCTAATTCAACAAGAAGAAAGTGAAGATGAGAGCGGTCGCATCCTGATAGGTTCGAAGGTTGGTGGTACGGAAGTTAATCTTACGAACAAAGACGGAGAAGGTCGTACGCTTTCTGGCTTGAAGGATGGAAAGCTTTCAGACAGTTCGACAGAAGCGGTTACTGGAAAGCAGCTTTATGAGGTTGATACTAAGCTAACTGAAAAAGTTTCTGATGTGAGCAAGAACGTAGCTGATCTTTCCACGAGTATGGATAAAGTTCAAGGCGATGTTACGAAAGTCCAAGGAGAAGTGTCAACGATTGCGAAGAATGCTTCAGCCCATTTAGGAGGCGGAGCAGATATTCTTAGTGGTGAAGCTCCAACTTATAAGATTCAAGGTTCAAATCATCATGATGTCGGTTCAGCATTTGTTGGTGTTGATGGTTCGATTACAGATCTTTATTCAAAGATTGCGGGTGTAGCAGGGGGTAGTCTTGTTGAGCAAGAACAAGAAGAGAGTAGCAAAGGTCGTATTACGATAGGTTCGAAAGTTGGTGGTACGGAAATTAATTTATTGAATAATCAGTCAGTTGCACGTGTTCTTTCTGGTTTAGGTGATGGTGCTATTTCGGAAGGCTCGAACCAGGCAGTTACTGGAAACCAACTTTACCTTACGAATAAGAAGGTCTCTGAATATTTAGGTGGTGGAGCAGGCTATGAAGATGGAGAATGGGTAGATCCTACTTTCACGATTAATGTGCTACAAGAAGATGGTTCTACAGAAGAGAAAGAATATAAGAATGTAGCGGATGCATTAAAAGATATTAGCAGCTCCTTCACGACGGTTGTAGAGACAAACCTAATTCAACAAGAAGAAAGTGAAGATGAGAGCGGTCGCATCCTGATAGGTTCGAAGGTTGGTGGTACGGAAGTTAATCTTACGAACAAAGACGGAGAAGGTCGTACGCTTTCTGGCTTGAAGGATGGAAAGCTTTCAGACAGTTCGACAGAAGCGGTTACTGGAAAGCAGCTTTATGAGGTTGACACCAAGCTAACTGAAAAAGTTTCTGATGTGAGCAAGAACGTAGCTGATCTTTCCACGAGTATGGATAAAGTTCAAGGCGATGTTACGAAAGTCCAAGGAGAAGTGTCAACGATTGCGAAGAATGCTTCAGCCCATTTAGGAGGCGGAGCAGATATTCTTAGTGGTGAAGCTCCAACTTATAAGATTCAAGGTTCAAATCATCATGATGTCGGTTCAGCATTTGTTGGTGTTGATAGTTCGATTACAGATCTTTATTCAAAGATTGTGGGTGTAGCAGGGGGTAGTCTTGTTGAGCAAGAACAAGAAGAGAGTAGCAAAGGTCGTATTACGATAGGTTCGAAAGTTGGTGGTACGGAAGTTAATTTTACGAACAAAGATGGAGAAGGTCGTACGCTTTCTGGCTTGAAGGATGGAAAGCTTTCAGACAGTTCGACAGAAGCGGTTACTGGAAAGCAGCTTTATGAGGTTGATACCAAGCTTACTGAGACCACGCAAAATGTTACGAAAGTCCAAGGAGAAGTGTCAACGATTGCGAAGAACGCTTCTGCTTATTTAGGAGGCGGAGCAGATATTCTTAGCGGTGAAGCTCCAACATATAAAGTCCAGGGCAATGATTACAATAATGTAGGATCGGCATTTGCAGGCGTTGATAGTTCCCTTTCAGATATTTATAAGGAACTTTCCGGTGTTGGAAGTAAGAGCCTTGTACAACAAGAAGAAGGGGAGAGCGGTCGTATCACGATAGGTTCGAAGACGGGTGGCACGGAAATTAATTTATTGAATAATCAGTCAGTTGCACGTGTTCTCTCTGGTTTGGGTGATGGAGCTATTTCGGAAGGCTCGAACCATGCAGTTACTGGAAACCAACTTTACCTTACGAATAAGAAGGTCTCTGAATATTTAGGTGGTGGAGCAGGCTATGAAGATGGAGAATGGGTAGATCCTACTTTCACGATTAATGTGCTACAAGAAGATGGTTCTACAGAAGAGAAAGAATATAAGAATGTAGCGGATGCATTAAAAGATATTAGCAGTTCCTTCACGACGGTTGTAGAGACAAACCTAATTCAACAAGAAGAAAGTGAAGATGAAAGCGGTCGCATCCTGATAGGTTCGAAGGTTGGTGGTACGGAAGTTAATCTTACGAACAAAGACGGAGAAGGTCGTACGCTTTCTGGCTTGAAGGATGGAAAGCTTTCCGACAGTTCGACAGAAGCGGTTACTGGAAAGCAGCTTTATGAGGTTGATACTAAGCTAACTGAAAAAGTTTCTGATGTGAGCAAGAACGTAGCTGATCTTTCCACGAGTATGGATAAAGTTCAAGGCGATGTTACGAAAGTCCAAGGAGAAGTGTCAACGATTGCGAAGAATGCTTCAGCCTATTTAGGAGGCGGAGCAGATATTCTTAGTGGTGAAGCTCCAACTTATAAGATTCAAGGTTCAAATCATCATGATGTCGGTTCAGCATTTGTTGGTGTTGATAGTTCGATTACAGATCTTTATTCAAAGATTGTGGGTGTAGCAGGGGGTAGTCTTGTTGAGCAAGAACAAGAAGAGAGTAGCAAAGGTCGTATTACGATAGGTTCGAAAGTTGGTGGTACGGAAGTTAATTTTACGAACAAAGATGGAGAAGGTCGTACGCTTTCTGGCTTGAAGGATGGAAAGCTTTCCGACAGTTCGACAGAAGCGGTTACTGGAAAGCAGCTTTATGAGGTTGATACCAAGCTTACTGAGACCACGCAAAATGTTACGAAAGTCCAAGGAGAAGTGTCAACGATTGCGAGGAATGCTTCAGCCTATTTAGGAGGCGGAGCAGATATTCTTGGTGGAGAAGCGCCGACTTATAAAGTCCAGGGCAATGATTACAATAATGTAGGATTAGCATTTGCAGGCGTTGATGATAGTCTTTCAGATATTTATAAAGAACTTTCGGGTGTTGGAAGTAAGAGCCTTGTACAACAAGAAGAAGGGGAGAGTGGTCGTATCACGATAGGTGCGAAGACGGGTGGCACGAAAGTTGATCTTACGAACAAAGACGGCAAAGGTCGTACGCTTTCTGGCTTAACGGATGGAAAGCTTTCAGACAGTTCGACAGAAGCAGTTACAGGCAAACAGCTTTATGAGGTTGACACCAAGCTTACTGAAAAAGTTTCTGATGTGAGCAAGGACGTAGCTGATCTTTCTACGAGTATGGATAAAGTTCAAGGAGATGTTACAACGATTGCGAAGAATGCCTCATCCTATTTGGGAGGCGGATCGGATATTCTTGGAGGTATAGCACCAAGTTATAAAGTCCAGGGTAGTGATTACAGTAATGTAGGAGAAGCATTTGCAGGTGTTGATGGTAGTCTTTCAGATATTTATAAGGAACTTTCGGGTGTTGGAAGTAAGAGCCTTGTACAACAAGAAGAAGGGGAGAGCGGTCGTATCACGATAGGTGCGAAGACGGGTGGCACGGAAATTAATTTATTGAATAATCAGTCAGTTGCACGTGTTCTCTCTGGTTTGGGTGATGGAGCTATTTCGGAAGGCTCGAACCATGCAGTTACTGGAAACCAACTTTACCTTACGAATAAGAAGGTCTCTGAATATTTAGGTGGTGGAGCAGGCTATGAAGATGGAGAATGGGTAGATCCTACTTTCACGATTAATGTGCTACAAGAAGATGGTTCTACAGAAGAGAAAGAATATAAGAATGTAGCGGATGCATTAAAAGATATTAGCAGTTCCTTCACGACGGTTGTAGAGACAAACCTAATTCAACAAGAAGAAAGTGAAGATGAAAGCGGTCGCATCCTGATAGGTTCGAAGGTTGGTGGTACGGAAGTTAATCTTACGAACAAAGACGGAGAAGGTCGTACGCTTTCTGGCTTGAAGGATGGAAAGCTTTCCGACAGTTCGACAGAAGCGGTTACTGGAAAGCAGCTTTATGAGGTTGATACTAAGCTAACTGAAAAAGTTTCTGATGTGAGCAAGAACGTAGCTGATCTTTCCACGAGTATGGATAAAGTTCAAGGCGATGTTACGAAAGTCCAAGGAGAAGTGTCAACGATTGCGAAGAATGCTTCAGCCTATTTAGGAGGCGGAGCAGATATTCTTAGTGGTGAAGCTCCAACTTATAAGATTCAAGGTTCAAATCATCATGATGTCGGTTCAGCATTTGTTGGTGTTGATAGTTCGATTACAGATCTTTATTCAAAGATTGTGGGTGTAGCAGGGGGTAGTCTTGTTGAGCAAGAACAAGAAGAGAGTAGCAAAGGTCGTATTACGATAGGTTCGAAAGTTGGTGGTACGGAAGTTAATTTTACGAACAAAGATGGAGAAGGTCGTACGCTTTCTGGCTTGAAGGATGGAAAGCTTTCAGACAGTTCGACAGAAGCGGTTACTGGAAAGCAGCTTTATGAGGTTGATACCAAGCTTACTGAGACCACGCAAAATGTTACGAAAGTCCAAGGAGAAGTGTCAACGATTGCGAGGAATGCTTCAGCCTATTTAGGAGGCGGAGCAGATATTCTTGGTGGAGAAGCGCCGACTTATAAAGTCCAGGGCAATGATTACAATAATGTAGGATTAGCATTTGCAGGCGTTGATGATAGTCTTTCAGATATTTATAAAGAACTTTCGGGTGTTGGAAGTAAGAGCCTTGTACAACAAGAAGAAGGGGAGAGTGGTCGTATCACGATAGGTGCGAAGACGGGTGGCACGAAAGTTGATCTTACGAACAAAGACGGCAAAGGTCGTACGCTTTCTGGCTTAACGGATGGAAAGCTTTCAGACAGTTCGACAGAAGCGGTTACTGGAAAGCAGCTTTATGAGGTTGACACCAAGCTAACTGAAAAAGTTTCTGATGTGAGCAAGAACGTAGCTGATCTTTCTACGAGTATGGATAAAGTTCAAGGAGATGTTACAACGATTGCAAAGAATGCCTCATCCTATTTAGGAGGTGGATCGGATATTCTTGGAGGTATAGCACCAAGTTATAAAGTCCAGGGTAGTGATTACAGTAATGTAGGAGAAGCATTTGCAGGTGTTGATGGTAGTCTTTCAGATATTTATAAGGAACTTTCGGGTGTTGGAAGTAAGAGCCTTGTACAACAAGAAGAAGGGGAGAGCGGTCGTATCACGATAGGTGCGAAGACGGGTGGCACGAAAGTTGATCTTACGAACAAAGACGGCAAAGGTCGTACGCTTTCTGGCTTAACGGATGGAAAGCTTTCAGACAGTTCGACAGAAGCGGTTACTGGAAAGCAGCTTTATGAGGTTGACACCAAGCTTACTGAGAAAGTTTCCGATGTGAGCAAGAACGTAGCTGATCTTTCTACGAGTATGGATAAAGTTCAAGGAGATGTTACAACGATTGCGAAGAATGCCTCATCCTATTTAGGAGGTGGATCGGATATTCTTGGAGGTATAGCACCAAGTTATAAAGTCCAGGGTAGTGATTACAGTAATGTAGGAGAAGCATTTACAGGCGTTGATGATAGCCTTTCAGATATTTATAAAGAACTTTCCGGTGTTGGAAGTAAGAGCCTTGTACAACAAGAAGAAGGGGAGAGCGGTCGTATCACGATAGGTGCGAAGACGGGTGGCACGAAAGTTGATCTTACGAACAAAGACGGCAAAGGTCGTACGCTTTCTGGCTTAACGGATGGCACGCTTTCCGACAGCTCGACAGAAGCAGTTACAGGCAAACAGCTTTATGAGGTTGACACCAAGCTTACTGAGAAAGTTTCTGATGTGAGCAAGAACGTAGCTGATCTTTCTACGAGTATGGATAAAGTTCAAGGAGATGTTACAACGATTGCGCAGAATGCCTCATCCTATTTAGGAGGTGGATCGGATATTCTTGGAGGTATAGCACCAAGTTATAAAGTCCAGGGTAGTGATTACAGTAATGTAGGAGAAGCATTTGCAGGTGTTGATGATAGCCTTTCAGATATTTATAAGGAACTTTCGGGTGTTGGAAGTAAGAGCCTTGTACAACAAGAAGAAGGGGAGAGCGGTCGTATCACGATAGGTGCGAAGACGGGTGGCACGAAAGTTGATCTTACGAACAAAGACGGCAAAGGTCGTACGCTTTCTGGCTTAACGGATGGAAAGCTTTCAGACAGTTCGACAGAAGCGGTTACTGGAAAGCAGCTTTATGAGGTTGATACCAAGCTTACTGAGACCACGCAAAATGTTACGAAAGTCCAAGGAGAAGTGTCAACGATTGCGAGGAATGCTTCAGCCTATTTAGGAGGCGGAGCAGATATTCTTGGTGGAGAAGCGCCGACTTATAAAGTCCAGGGCAATGATTACAATAATGTAGGATTAGCATTTGCAGGCGTTGATGATAGTCTTTCAGATATTTATAAAGAACTTTCGGGTGTTGGAAGTAAGAGCCTTGTACAACAAGAAGAAGGGGAGAGTGGTCGTATCACGATAGGTGCGAAGACGGGTGGCACGAAAGTTGATCTTACGAACAAAGACGGCAAAGGTCGTACGCTTTCTGGCTTAACGGATGGAAAGCTTTCAGACAGTTCGACAGAAGCAGTTACAGGCAAACAGCTTTATGAGGTTGACACCAAGCTAACTGAAAAAGTTTCTGATGTGAGCAAGAACGTAGCTGATCTTTCTACGAGTATGGATAAAGTTCAAGGAGATGTTACAACGATTGCAAAGAATGCCTCATCCTATTTAGGAGGTGGATCGGATATTCTTGGAGGTATAGCACCAAGTTATAAAGTCCAGGGTAGTGATTACAGTAATGTAGGAGAAGCATTTGCAGGTGTTGATGGTAGTCTTTCAGATATTTATAAGGAACTTTCGGGTGTTGGAAGTAAGAGCCTTGTACAACAAGAAGAAGGGGAGAGCGGTCGTATCACGATAGGTGCGAAGACGGGTGGCACGAAAGTTGATCTTACGAACAAAGACGGCAAAGGTCGTACGCTTTCTGGCTTAACGGATGGAAAGCTTTCAGACAGTTCGACAGAAGCGGTTACTGGAAAGCAGCTTTATGAGGTTGACACCAAGCTTACTGAGAAAGTTTCCGATGTGAGCAAGAACGTAGCTGATCTTTCTACGAGTATGGATAAAGTTCAAGGAGATGTTACAACGATTGCGAAGAATGCCTCATCCTATTTAGGAGGTGGATCGGATATTCTTGGAGGTATAGCACCAAGTTATAAAGTCCAGGGTAGTGATTACAGTAATGTAGGAGAAGCATTTACAGGCGTTGATGATAGCCTTTCAGATATTTATAAAGAACTTTCCGGTGTTGGAAGTAAGAGCCTTGTACAACAAGAAGAAGGGGAGAGCGGTCGTATCACGATAGGTGCGAAGACGGGTGGCACGAAAGTTGATCTTACGAACAAAGACGGCAAAGGTCGTACGCTTTCTGGCTTAACGGATGGCACGCTTTCCGACAGCTCGACAGAAGCAGTTACAGGCAAACAGCTTTATGAGGTTGACACCAAGCTTACTGAGAAAGTTTCTGATGTGAGCAAGAACGTAGCTGATCTTTCTACGAGTATGGATAAAGTTCAAGGAGATGTTACAACGATTGCGCAGAATGCCTCATCCTATTTAGGAGGTGGATCGGATATTCTTGGAGGTATAGCACCAAGTTATAAAGTCCAGGGTAGTGATTACAGTAATGTAGGAGAAGCATTTGCAGGTGTTGATGATAGCCTTTCAGATATTTATAAGGAACTTTCGGGTGTTGGAAGTAAGAGCCTTGTACAACAAGAAGAAGGGGAGAGCGGTCGTATCACGATAGGTTCGAAGACGGGTGGCACGAAAGTTGATCTTACGAACAAAGACGGCAAAGGTCGTACGCTTTCTGGCTTAACGGATGGAAAGCTTTCAGACAGTTCGACAGAAGCGGTTACTGGAAAGCAGCTTTATGAGGTTGACACCAAGCTTACTGAGAAAGTTTCCGATGTGAGCAAGAACGTAGCTGATCTTTCTACGAGTATGGATAAAGTTCAAGGAGATGTTACAACGATTGCGAAGAATGCCTCATCCTATTTAGGAGGTGGATCGGATATTCTTGGAGGTATAGCACCAAGTTATAAAGTCCAGGGTAGTGATTACAGTAATGTAGGAGAAGCATTTACAGGCGTTGATGATAGCCTTTCAGATATTTATAAAGAACTTTCCGGTGTTGGAAGTAAGAGCCTTGTACAACAAGAAGAAGGGGAGAGCGGTCGTATCACGATAGGTGCGAAGACGGGTGGCACGAAAGTTGATCTTACGAACAAAGACGGCAAAGGTCGTACGCTTTCTGGCTTAACGGATGGCACGCTTTCCGACAGCTCGACAGAAGCAGTTACAGGCAAACAGCTTTATGAGGTTGACACCAAGCTTACTGAGAAAGTTTCTGATGTGAGCAAGAACGTAGCTGATCTTTCTACGAGTATGGATAAAGTTCAAGGAGATGTTACAACGATTGCGCAGAATGCCTCATCCTATTTAGGAGGTGGATCGGATATTCTTGGAGGTATAGCACCAAGTTATAAAGTCCAGGGTAGTGATTACAGTAATGTAGGAGAAGCATTTGCAGGTGTTGATGATAGCCTTTCAGATATTTATAAGGAACTTTCGGGTGTTGGAAGTAAGAGCCTTGTACAACAAGAAGAAGGGGAGAGCGGTCGTATCACGATAGGTTCGAAGACGGGTGGCACGAAAGTTGATCTTACGAACAAAGACGGCAAAGGTCGTACGCTTTCTGGCTTAACGGATGGAAAGCTTTCAGACAGTTCGACAGAAGCGGTTACTGGAAAGCAGCTTTATGAGGTTGACACCAAGCTAACTGAAAAAGTTTCTGATGTGAGCAAGAACGTAGCTGATCTTTCTACGAGTATGGATAAAGTTCAAGGAGATGTTACAACGATTGCAAAGAATGCCTCATCCTATTTAGGAGGTGGATCGGATATTCTTGGAGGTATAGCACCAAGTTATAAAGTCCAGGGTAGTGATTACAGTAATGTAGGAGAAGCATTTGCAGGTGTTGATGGTAGTCTTTCAGATATTTATAAGGAACTTTCGGGTGTTGGAAGTAAGAGCCTTGTACAACAAGAAGAAGGGGAGAGCGGTCGTATCACGATAGGTGCGAAGACGGGTGGCACGAAAGTTGATCTTACGAACAAAGACGGCAAAGGTCGTACGCTTTCTGGCTTAACGGATGGCACGCTTTCCGACAGCTCGACAGAAGCAGTTACAGGCAAACAGCTTTATGAGGTTGACACCAAGCTTACTGAGAAAGTTTCCGATGTGAGCAAGAACGTAGCTGATCTTTCTACGAGTATGGATAAAGTTCAAGGAGATGTTACAACGATTGCGAAGAATGCCTCATCCTATTTAGGAGGTGGATCGGATATTCTTGGAGGTATAGCACCAAGTTATAAAGTCCAGGGTAGTGATTACAGTAATGTAGGAGAAGCATTTACAGGCGTTGATGATAGCCTTTCAGATATTTATAAAGAACTTTCCGGTGTTGGAAGTAAGAGCCTTGTACAACAAGAAGAAGGGGAGAGCGGTCGTATCACGATAGGTGCGAAGACGGGTGGCACGAAAGTTGATCTTACGAACAAAGACGGCAAAGGTCGTACGCTTTCTGGCTTAACGGATGGCACGCTTTCCGACAGTTCGACAGAAGCAGTTACAGGCAAACAGCTTTATGAGGTTGACACCAAGCTTACTGAGAAAGTTTCTGATGTGAGCAAGAACGTAGCTGATCTTTCTACGAGTATGGATAAAGTTCAAGGAGATGTCACAACGATTGCGAAGAATGCCTCATCCTATTTAGGAGGTGGATCGGATATTCTTGGAGGTATAGCACCAAGTTATAAAGTCCAGGGTAGT
This sequence comes from Bartonella sp. 11B, assembly GCF_002022625.1. Taxonomy (NCBI): domain Bacteria; kingdom Pseudomonadati; phylum Pseudomonadota; class Alphaproteobacteria; order Hyphomicrobiales; family Bartonellaceae; genus Bartonella; species Bartonella sp. 11B. The sequence continues at coordinate 573,635 of NZ_CP019783.1, forward strand.
GATTACAGTAATGTAGGAGAAGCATTTGCAGGTGTTGATGATAGTCTTTCAGATATTTATAAGGAACTTTCCGGTGTTGGAAGTAAGAGCCTTGTACAACAAGAAGAAGGGGAGAGCGGTCGTATCACGATAGGTTCGAAGACGGGTGGCACGAAAGTTGATCTTACGAACAAAGACGGCAAAGGTCGTACGCTTTCTGGCTTGAAAGATGGAAAGCTTTCAGGTCGTTCAACTGAAGCAGTTACCGGGAAGCAGCTTTACAAGGTTGACACCAAGCTTACTGAAACCACGCAAAAAGTTTCTGATGTGAGCAAGAACGTAGCTGATCTTTCTACGAGTATGGATAAAGTTCAAGGAGATGTTACAACGATTGCGCAGAATGCCTCATCCTATTTAGGAGGTGGATCGGATATTCTTGGAGGTATAGCACCAAGTTATAAAGTCCAGGGTAGTGATTACAGTAATGTAGGAGAAGCATTTGCAGGTGTTGATGATAGCCTTTCAGATATTTATAAGGAACTTTCCGGTGTTGGAAGTAAGAGCCTTGTACAACAAGAAGAAGGGGAGAGTGGTCGTATCACGATAGGTGCAAAGACGGGTGGCACGAAAGTTGATCTTACGAACAAAGACGGCAAAGGTCGTACGCTTTCTGGCTTGAAAGATGGAAAGCTTTCAGGTCGTTCAACTGAAGCAGTTACCGGGAAGCAGCTTTACAAGGTTGACACCAAGCTAACTGAAACCACGCAAAAAGTTTCTGATGTGAGCAAGAACGTAGCTGATCTTTCTACGAGTATGGATAAAGTTCAAGGAGATGTTACAACGATTGCGCAGAATGCCTCATCCTATTTAGGAGGTGGATCGGATATTCTTGGAGGTATAGCACCAAGTTATAAAGTCCAGGGTAGTGATTATAGTAATGTAGGTGAGGCCTTTGCTGGCGTTGACACAACATTGACAGAGATCCGTCAAGAAATGACTGAAAGTACTGAAAATGTTGCACAAAATAGCTTATTGTGGAGTGATAGTGAGCAGGCTTTTGTTGCACGTCATGGTAAAAAAGGACAAGAAAAAAATAGTAAACTTAAGTTTCTTCTTGATGGAGATATAGCAGAGGATTCGACTGAAGCGATCACAGGAGCACAGCTTTATAAAACAAACAAACGATTTGATGAAGCAAACATGCAACTTGCTGAATATTTAGGAGGGGGAGCTGGATATAAAGATGGTGTATGGACTGCTCCTACGTTTAATATTGTTCAATTTAATTTTGGTGGTAAAGCTAATGGACCGGAATACAAAGAGTATAATAGTGTAGCTGGTGCTTTTGATGGTGTTAATCAAAGTCTGAAAGATTTGAATAATCGTTTAGGTGATGTCGAAAATCAGACAGAACAGGCAAAAAATGATACGATAAAATGGGATGAGAATAAAGGTGCTTATAACGCAAAGCATAACGGTAAAGAAGCAACAATTACTGGTGTGAAAGATGGTGATGTAAGCGAAGGCTCTACTGAAGCAGTTACCGGGAATCAGCTTTGGAATACGAATCAAAAAGTTGATAAACTTGAAAATGAATTTAATGATTTTAAGAATGAAACTGGTCAGAAGGCAGAGGGAGCAGTTCAATATGATAAAGATAAGGATGGGAAGAAAACCAATAAAATTACGTTAGCAGGAGGCGATGCCAGTGCACCTGTTGTGATTGATAATGTTGGTGATGGTAAAGTTGAGAAAGGTTCGAAAGAAGCTATTAATGGAGGTCAATTGTATGAGAAGATGGCACTTGTTCTCGATGACTCAAAGAAGTATACAGACGAGAAGGTGCAGGAAGCTAAAGATTACACTGATAAGAAGTTTGAGAGTCTGAATTATAATATTGAGGGCGTAAAAAAGGAAGCAAGACAAGCAGCAGCTATTGGTCTAGCAGCAGCTAATCTTCGTTATAATGAAATGCCTGGAAAACTAAGCATTGCGGTTAGTAGCGGTTTATGGAGAAACCAATCTGCCTTTGCTTTTGGTGCTGGCTATACGTCCGAAAACGGTAATATACGCTCTAATATTTCTATAACAAATTCAGGCACAAATTGGGGTGTAGGTGGAGGTATACAATTTACACTTAATTAACCCCCTAAATAACAACTAATTCCAAACAAAGAACTTTCGCTTTATAATCAAAAGCGGAAGTTTTTTTTGGCAAAAAAATGTCCAAACACTCAAAAAAAACATAAAATCCAAAAAAATACTTGAGATCTAACCCTTTATGCTCTATATGACACGTAATGGCAATAACAATAGGCACAACAAAACCTACTGTTAATTTCTATAACTATAATTAAAATACACTCTGTTATTAAACCAAAAATCAATCAACCTCTTAAAAATAAACTCTATAAAATCACAATACAAACCACTAAAACAAAATTATGTCTTTTTAATGTCAATCACCCTAACCAAAAAATTTTTATAAAATGCACCAAACCCTAAACCAAAAAACTACAATCTCATTAATTGAAGAATTCTTAAAATGACTACTACCTCATCTCATGTTCTTCAATAACCCCTAAATGTGTCTTTTTGATGTCAAAAAAATATTTTTTATTATTGGAGAATTTCTTATGAAAAGATCATATCTTATCTTAAAAAGCGGTGATTTAAGGGAATATTCTTTTTCTCGTCGTTCACCTTTGTTGAAAGCTGCTTCATTAGGAACAGCTATGGCAGCGCTCCTATCGAGTGTTGCGCCTGTCGTTGCATCTAATTTTTCTCCAACAGAGCAGCAAACAACGATACAAAGTTCACAGAGTCTTAAGGGCACAGGTGTGACTTCCTTAAAAGCTCCTGAGAAAGCTTCAAAAAAATCTCGTGATTCTGTTTTTGCGAGTGATCGTTACTGTGGTATCGACAATATCGTTGTTTCTAATTCCTCTGATTCAAAGAAGATAATCAGTGAGGAAAGTTATGTAAATCTTCTCACACATCACAAATTTGATAATTGGTGCTCTCATGGTTTTGGAGTTCAACAAGCCACTTGGACTGTTGATGGTAAAAATACAGTTCTTGATGTGTATGAGACACGTGTTTTGAGTAATAGGCCGGTAGGTGGTGTAGGGACATTGCTTCCGGAAAGTACGGAAATTCAGATCGGTAAGGGGGCTGGGACAATGTCGCGGTCTTATTCTATCGCTATAGGTGCTAATACTCATGTCACTATAAACAACTCGGTTGCTTTAGGTGCTGGATCTATTGTTAGTCCAATCATGAAGCAATCAGGTTATGATCCTTCGACAGGTAGTGAGTCGACTAAGGATGATTATATATGGCAATTTAATTACGGGATAGTCTCTATTGCTGCTCCTACTGCTTCTAAACCAACCTCACGACTACTTACCGGAGTAGCAGCTGGGATACAGGAGACTGATGCTGTGAATGTTGCTCAGCTGCAGGCTTTAAGACAATGGACAGCAAAGATTGCAGATGATGTTTCTACCCATTTAGGAGGTGGAGCGGACATTCTTTCTGCTGTAGCGCCGACTTATAAGATTCAAGGTTCAAATCATCGTGATGTAGGATCGGCATTTAAGGGTGTTGACGGCTCGATTAGTGATCTTTATTCAAAGATTGCGAATGGAGCAGGGGATAGCCTTGTACAGCAAGAAAAAGGCAATGGTCGTATCACGATAGGCTCGAAAGTTGGTGGAACAGCAATAGATCTTACGAATAAAGAAGGCAAAGGTCGGACGCTTTCTGGTTTGGCGGATGGAAAGCTTTCCGACAGTTCGACAGAAGCGGTTACAGGCAAACAGCTTTATGATGTTGATACCAAGCTTACTAAGACCACACAAGATGTCACAAAAGTCCAAGGTGATATTACGAAAATCCAAGGGGATGTTACGAAAGTTCAGGGGGATGTTACGAAAGTTCAGGGGGATGTTACAAAAGTCCAAGGAGAAGTCGCAACGATTGCGAAGAATACCTCTGCCTATTTAGGAGGTGGAGCGGACATTCTTGGTGGGAAAGCTCCAACTTATAAGATTCAAGGTTCAAATCATCGTGATGTCGGTTCAGCATTTGTTGGTGTTGATGGTTTGATTACAGATCTTTATTCAAAGATTGCGGGTGTAGCAGGGGGTAGTCTTGTTGAGCAAGAACAAGAAGAGAGTAGCAAAGGTCGTATTACGATAGGTTCGAAAGTTGGTGGTACGGAAATTAATTTATTGAATAATCAGTCAGTTGCACGTGTTCTTTCTGGTTTAGGTGATGGTGCTATTTCGGAAGGCTCGAACCAGGCAGTTACTGGAAACCAACTTTACCTTACGAATAAGAAGGTCTCTGAATATTTTGGTGGCGGAGCAGGCTATGAAGATGGGGAATGGGTAGATCCTACTTTCACGATTAATGTGCTACAAGAAGATGGCGCTACGGAAGAGAAAGAATATAAGAATGTAGCGGATGCATTAAAGGATATTAGCAGCTCCTTCACGACGGTTGTAGCGACAAACCTAATTCAACAAGAAGAAAGTGAAGATAAGAGTGGTCGTATCACGATAGGCTCGAAGACGGGTGGATCGGAAGTTAATCTTACAAACAAAGATGGCGAAGGTCGTACGCTTTCTGGCTTGAAGGATGGAGAACTTTCAGACAGTTCGACAGAAGCGGTTACAGGCAAACAGCTTTATGATGTTGATACCAAGCTCACTAAGACCACACAAGATGTTACAAAAGTCCAAGGTGATATTACAAAAATCCAAGGGGATGTTACAAAAGTTCAAGGAGAAGTCGCAACGATTGCGAAGAATACCTCTGCCTATTTAGGAGGTGGAGCGGACATTCTTGGTGGGAAAGCTCCAACTTATAAGATTCAAGGTTCAAATCATCGTGATGTCGGTTCAGCATTTGTTGGTGTTGATGGTTTGATTACAGATCTTTATTCAAAGATTGCGGGTGTAGCAGGGGGTAGTCTTGTTGAGCAAGAACAAGAAGAGAGTAGCAAAGGTCGTATTACGATAGGTTCGAAAGTTGGTGGTACGGAAATTAATTTATTGAATAATCAGTCAGTTGCACGTGTCCTTTCTGGTTTAGGTGATGGTGCTATTTCGGAAGGCTCGAACCAAGCAGTTACTGGAAACCAACTTTACCTTACGAATAAGAAGGTCTCTGAATATTTTGGTGGCGGAGCAGGCTATGAAGATGGGGAATGGGTAGATCCTACTTTCACGATTAATGTGCTACAAGAAGATGGCGCTACGGAAGAGAAAGAATATAAGAATGTAGCGGATGCATTAAAGGATATTAGCAGCTCCTTCACGACGGTTGTAGCGACAAACCTAATTCAACAAGAAGAAAGTGAAGATAAGAGTGGTCGTATCACGATAGGCTCGAAGACGGGTGGATCGGAAGTTAATCTTACAAACAAAGATGGCGAAGGTCGTACGCTTTCTGGCTTGAAGGATGGAGAACTTTCAGACAGTTCGACAGAAGCGGTTACAGGCAAACAGCTTTATGATGTTGATACCAAGCTCACTAAGACCACACAAGATGTTACAAAAATCCAAGGGGATGTTACAAAAGTTCAAGGAAATGTCTCAACGATTGCGAAGAACGCTTCTGCCTATTTAGGAGGTGGAGCGGACATTCTTGGTGGAAAAGCTCCAACTTATAAGATTCAAGGTTCAAATCATCATGATGTCGGTTCAGCATTTGTTGGTGTTGATGGTTTGATTACAGATCTTTATTCAAAGATTGCGGGTGTAGCAGGGGGTAGTCTTGTTGAGCAAGAACAAGAAGAGAGTAGCAAAGGTCGTATTACGATAGGTTCGAAAGTTGGTGGTACGGAAATTAATTTATTGAATAATCAGTCAGTTGCACGTGTCCTTTCTGGTTTAGGTGATGGTGCTATTTCGGAAGGCTCGAACCAGGCAGTTACTGGAAACCAACTTTACCTTACGAATAAGAAGGTCTCTGTATATTTAGGTGGCGGAGCAGGCTATGAAGATGGAGAATGGGTAGATCCTACTTTCACGATTAATGTGCTACAAGAAGATGGTTCTACAGAAGAGAAAGAATATAAGAATGTAGCGGATGCATTAAAAGATATTAGCAGCTCCTTCACGACGGTTGTAGAGACAAACCTAATTCAACAAGAAGAAAGTGAAGATGAGAGTGGCCGCATTACGATAGGTGCGAAGACAGGTGGAACGGAAATTAATCTTACGAACCAAGATGGAGAAGGTCGGACGCTTTCTGGCTTGAAAGATGGAGAACTTTCAGAAAACTCGACAGAAGCAGTTACTGGAAAACAGCTTTATGAAGTTGATAGCAAGCTCACTAAGACCACGCAAAACGTAGCAAATTTATCTACGAGTATGGATAAAGTCCAAGGCGATGTTACGAAAATCCAAGGAGATGTCTCAACGATTGCAAACAATACATCAAAATATTTGGGAGGCGGATCGAATATTCTTGGTGGTGAAGCTCCAACATATAAAGTCCAGAATACAGAGCATCATGATGTAGGCTCAGCGTTTGCTGGTGTTGATGGTTCGATTACAGATATTTATTCAAAGATTGCGAGTGTAGCAGGGGGTAGTCTTGTTGAGCAAGAACAAGAAGAGAGTGGCAATGGTCGCATCCTGATAGGTTCGAAAGTTGGTGGCACGGCAATTGATCTTACGAACCAAGATGGAGAAGGTCGTACACTTTCTGGCTTGAAAGATGGAACGCTTTCCGACAGTTCGACTGAAGCAGTTACTGGAAAACAGCTTTATGAAGTTGATAACAAGCTTACTAAGACTACACAAGATGTTACAAAAGTCCAAGATGATGCCAAAAAGATTGCGAAGAATGCCTCATCCTATTTAGGAGGTGGAGCGGATATTCTTGGAGGCATAGCACCAAGTTATAAAGTCCAGGGTAATGATTACAGTAATGTGGGTGAAGCTTTTGCTGGCGTTGATAGTTCCCTTTCAGATATTTATAAGGAACTATCAGGATCTGGAAGTAAGAGCCTTGTTCAAAAAGAGAAAAGTGAAGATGGGAGTGGTCGTATCACGATAGGTGCGAAGACGGGTGGAACGGAAATTAGTTTATTGAATAATCAGTCAGTTGCACGTGTTCTCTCTGGTTTGGGTGATGGAGCTATTTCGGAAGGCTCGAACCAGGCAGTTACTGGAAACCAACTTTACCTTACGAATAAGAAGGTCTCTGAATATTTAGGTGGCGGAGCGGGCTATGAAGATGGAAAATGGGTAGATCCTACTTTCACGATTAATGTGCTACAAGAAGATGGTTCTACAGAAAAGAAAGAATATAAGAATGTAGCGGATGCTTTAGAGAATATTAGCAGCTCCTTCACAACAGCTTTAGAGACTAATCTTATACAACAAGAAAAAAGTGAAGATGAGAGTGGCCGGATCACGATAGGTGCGAATACAGGTGGAACGGAAGTTAATCTTACGAATAAAGATGGAGAGGGTCGTACGCTTTCTGGCTTGAAAGATGGAACGCTTTCAGCGAGCTCGACTGAAGCGATCACAGGAGCACAGCTTTATAAAACAAACACACGATTTGATGAAGCAAACATGCAACTTGCTAAATATTTAGGTGGGGGAGCTGAATATAAAGATGGTGTATGGACTGGTCCCACGTTTAATATTGTTCAATTCAATTTTGGTGGTAAAGGTGGTGGACCGGAAGACAAAGAGTATAAGAGTGTAGCTAGTGCTTTTGATGGTGTTAATGAAGGTCTGAAAAATTTGAATAATCGTTTAGATGATGTCAAAAATCAGGTAGAACAGACAAAAGATGATACGATAAAATGGGATGAGAATAAAGGTGCTTATAACGCAAAGCATAACGGTAAAGAAGCAACAATTACTGGTGTGAAAGATGGTGATGTAAGCGAAGGCTCTACTGAAGCAGTTACCGGGAATCAGCTTTGGAATACGAATCAAAAAGTTGATAAACTTGAAAATGAATTTAATGATTTTAAGAATGAAACTGGTCAGAAGGCAGAGGGAGCAGTTCAATATGATAAAGATAAGGATGGGAAGAAAACCAATAAAGTTACGTTAGTAGGAGGCGATGCCAGTGCACCTGTTGTGATTGATAATGTTGGTGATGGTAAAGTTGAGAAAGATTCGAAAGAAGCTATTAATGGAGGTCAATTGTATGAGAAAATGGCAATTGTTCTCGATGATTCAAAGAAGTATACAGACGAGAAGGTACAGGAAGCTAAAGATTACACTGACATGAAGTTTGAGAGCCTGAATTATAATATTGAGGGCGTAAAAAAGGAAGCAAGACAAGCAGCAGCTATTGGTCTAGCAGCAGCTAATTTGCGTTATGAAGATGCTCCTGGTGCATTAAGTGTTGCATTTAGTAGCGGTTCATGGCACAGCCAATCTGCAATTGCGTTCGGTGCTGGCTATACATCTGAAAGTGGAGATATTCGCTCTAATTTCTCTGTAACAACTGCGGGTGGTCATTGGGGTATAGGCGCAGGTATAAGTGTAAGACTGAAGTAATGATGAGATAAATAATAATGATAAAACGTTCGAGTATTTTTGTAAGTATTTTTTTCACCTTTGCCTTATTAGGCAAAGGGGAAAGCTTTGCTCATGAAAAAAATAATACATATACAGTGCAGCCACCTCAATTGTCTGTTCCGTCAGGAAAACCTGGAGAAATACGACGACTCATTATGCAGTTTTATAATTGGACCTTAATTTGTGATGAAAACACAATCTTGAACCAAGGTGTATGTAATGTAACGCAAACGATCCATGATGAAGAAGATAATACAGTTTTTAGTTGGTCTCTTGTTTCTACAAAAAATGGTCAACCAGCTATACTCTTCCGTACATTGCCAAATGCTGATACGACTGTCCCTATAAAAATATTTATGGAAGGTATTAAAGAACCTAGTTTGGTTCGTTATACGCAGTGTGATGAAACAGTCTGTTTAGCACAGTCAGGTTTGAGTCCTATCTTAAGTGATCAAATAGAAAAAAAGAAGAGTGTACGTATTTCTTATAACCTTAAAGAAGGAAAAACACTCTCCTTTATTTTACCATTTAATGGGTTGAGTGAAGCACTATTTTCTTTACAACGATAAGAGATGTAATAAGCTGAAGAAAAAAGAGATTTTTATTTTAGCTAAGTAGTCATTATTTTTTTTGAATTGAAATAATAAAATAAAAAAACTGATCAGCTATATTTACTTTTAAGTATATATAATATCAAGAACAATTGTATTTTATTTTTATAGATAAGTTTAATAGATTTTAGAAAAAGAGTATATTTTTGTATATCAATTTTACATGATAAACACTCTTAAGAAGAAAGTGTGTATTTTCGTAGGAATGATTAAATAATCGTTTTGTGTTGTGGTAGATAAAGTTAACTTTATTTTATTATGAAGCAACAGCAACCACGCAAGAAATGGTGGAGATCAATATTCTTATTCAACTGGATAGAGTGCATAAATTGTATGATTAAATAGTTGCAGTTGTAACATCAAAAATTTTTCTCATTTAAAATCTTTATCTTTTATGTGGCAATTGGTTTGCAAACCAGTAATTGTCGTTTTCTTATCGCGCGACTTGTTCATTGATTTTAAGGTTAGAAAAAAGATGATTTTTTATTATAAAAACAATAAATTATGTGACTGAAGGGTTAAAAGTTTGTCGTTTAAAATTGAAGAAAAGACTCATTAAATGTTATCGTTTAGTTGCAGTGGGTACATGCTGTTTTATTGAGCGTATTTTAGATGAAACTGGTCTTGAATTAAAGATTGTTGAGAAGAAACAGATTGGGTATTTTTTATTTATTTGAGTTGTTATGCTCATTCAATTTTTTAATTTTTAGAAAAAAGATATGTGGTCAGATGGTTTCAGATCCTTGAAAAATTATGTGAGAATTTTTCAGATCCTTATAGATGAGACATTTTATTGCAAGGCTTAAAATTTTATCTTTTGGGAACTTCTGGAATAATAATGATTTTATTGAGTAGGGATCCATCTCAATTACAAAGAGTATGATCAGAGCCAAATTGAGGATTTTTTGATCAAGAGCTTAAGTAGCTACGATCCTTATGATAAAAAATTTATTGTTGTAGGATATAGAAAAATGGGTAACTACTTTTTGTATTGAAGACAAAAGGAAAAATGTAGTTTGAGCGAGTTGTGCTATTTTAGATGGTATTTAAATTTTATTCAGTGAGTGATTCAAGAGTCGCAGCTTATGAAGCAAAGTAAGAAATTTTACTACAACTGAATGTTGAATGATAGTGTTTGGGATATCATCATAAAAACAAGTGTTTTAAGTATTAAAAATTATCAGAATGTAGAAATAGTAAGTTTATGAAAAAAACAACATCAAAAGGTGGTAGAGGTGGTTCGGGATCACATGTGCTATATCAGCGTGTGAAAAAGAAAGCAGGAACGATTAAAGCATCATCACGGCGATGGTTAGAGAGGCATTTGAATGATCCTTATGTTCATCAATCAAAAGTGGATGGTTATCGTTCACGGTCCGCTTATAAACTTATTGAAATTGATGAGCGTTATAAGATCTTCAAAAAAGGCCAGAAAATCATTGATCTAGGAGCTGCTCCTGGGGGATGGTGTCAGGTTGCAGCCCGTAAAGTGGAATCAAGTGATCAAAAGCCTAGTGTTGTTGGTATTGATTATTTACCAATGGATCCACTACCGGGAGTTGTCATATTGGAGATGGATTTTTTACATGAAAATGCACCGCAGAAGTTGATGAATGCTTTAGGAGAACAGCCAGATATAGTGCTTTCTGATATGGCAGCACCAACAACGGGGCATCGTCAAACGGATCATTTAAGAACAGTATATTTATGTGAAGTGGCTGCGGATTTTGCTCTTTCCGTTCTTAAACCTGGAGGTCATTTTTTAGCAAAGGCTTTTCAGGGAGGAGCAGAGAATACTCTTCTCACTACATTAAAACAGAATTTTAAAACGGTTCATCATGTCAAACCTCCTGCAAGCCGAGCAGAATCAGTTGAACTTTATCTTTTAGCTCTTGAATTTAAGGGTATAACTGAAACACAAAAATAGCTTTTATATATAAAAAGCTAAAAGTTATTTGATTTGATTGATAACACAAAAACTTTTTTAATCAATTTATAGTAATTATTGTTTGTTTTTTGTACAGAATAAAAACCCATAAAATAAACAAATAAACGTATTTTTGTATAAATAGAAAAAGCGAATTCCTCAATGAGCATTTTATGAAATTTCTTGATCAGGCTAAAGTTTATATTCGTTCTGGTAATGGTGGAGCAGGAGCAGTATCATTCCGTCGTGAAAAGTTTATAGAATTTGGAGGTCCAGATGGAGGGAATGGCGGACGTGGCGGTGATGTATGGGCTCTTGTTGTCGATGGGCTCAATACACTGATTGATTATCGTTATCAGCAGCATTTTAGAGCAAAAACAGGAGGGCATGGTAAGGGGCGCAATATGACAGGCGTAAAGGGTGATGATGTCATTCTTAAAGTGCCAGTTGGAACACAGATTTTTGAAGAAGATAATAAAACATTGATTTGTGATTTGATAGAAGTTGGTCAACGTTATCGTCTGGCTAAAGGAGGCAATGGCGGTTTCGGTAATCTTCATTTTACAACTTCTACGAATCGAGCACCTCGGCATGCAAATCCAGGCTTGAGTGGAGAAGAACGTACACTTTGGCTACGTTTGAAATTAATTGCTGATGGGGGGCTTATTGGTTTGCCAAATGCTGGAAAATCAACTTTTTTGGCGGCAGTAACGGCCGCAAAGCCGAAAATTGCTAGTTATCCTTTTACTACTTTGCATCCTCATCTTGGTGTTGCATCTGTTGATGCTCGTGAATTTGTTTTGGCTGATATTCCTGGTTTGATAGAGGGAGCTCATGAAGGTGTGGGAATCGGTGACCGCTTTTTAGGGCATGTGGAACGTTGCCGTGTTTTACTTCATTTGGTTTCCGCTCAAGAAGAAGATGTGGCAAAAGCTTATCACACTATTCGCCATGAGCTCACGCTATATGGACATCATTTGAGTGATAAAACTGAAATTGTGGCTTTAAGCCAAATCGATACTCTGCCTATTGAAGAGCGTGTCGTCAAACAGGAAATGTTGCAAAAGGCATCTGGTAAATCGGTTATGATGGTTTCTGCGGTAAGTCATGAAGGCTTAGATCATGTATTGCGTGCTATTGCACATATCATTGAAAAAGAACGAACAAATAATGTTCGTGAAGCGTAAATAGGATTCATGACGGTGACCATTGGAATGCGAAAACTTTCACAATATAAGCGTATTGTGATTAAAGTTGGTTCTGCGCTTTTAGTGGATCCTCAAAAAGGTTTACGCGTTGAGTGGCTTAAAAGTTTAATTAATGATGCTGTTCAATTACGCCAAAAAGGTGTTGAGGTTTTATTTGTTTCTTCTGGTGCTATTGCTTTAGGGCGTACCTCACTTCATCTCTCTAAGGGTGTTTTAAAATTAGAAGAGAGTCAGGCGTGTGCTGCCTTAGGTCAGATTGAACTTGCTAAAGCTTATAGCGATGTATTGGCCCAACATGGATTGAGAACAGGTCAGATTTTGCTGACATTATCCGATACCGAAGAACGTCGCCGTTATCTTAATGCACGTGCTACTATTGATACACTTTTACGTTTTGGAGTCGTTCCTGTTATCAATGAAAATGATACCGTAGCGACAAGTGAAATTCGTTATGGCGATAATGATCGTTTAGCAGCACGTGTTGCAACGATGATAGGGTCGGATCTTTTAATCCTTTTATCTGATGTTGATGGTCTTTATACGTGTTCTCCTCATTTGAATCCAGATGCTGAATTTATTTCTTTTGTTTCATCAATTACACGTGATATTGAGAACATGGCAGGTGTTGCTGCTTCAGAGTTTTCACGGGGTGGAATGAAGACTAAACTTGAGGCAGGGAAAATAGCTACTGCTGCTGGAACAGCAATGGTTATTACTTTAGGAAAGCGTATGAATCCCCTTTTAGCAATTGACAAAGGAGAACGCAGTAGTTTTTTTGCTGCAAGTGAGAAGCCGGTAAATGCTTGGAAAAAATGGATTTCTGGTCATTTAGATCCATCGGGCATTTTGACTATTGATCAGGGGGCCATTAAAGCGCTTGAATCTGGAAAATCATTACTTACTGCCGGAGTTGCTGCGGTTGAGGGAGTGTTTGATCGTGGCGATATGGTTGCAATTGTTGATAAAAATGGAATTGAGATTGCTCGTGGTCTTGTAAATTATGGGGCAGATGAAGCGAGAGTTATTATAGGCCGTAAGAGTGAAGAAATAGACTATATTCTTGGGAATGGAGTGCGTTCCGTTGTAGTGCATCGCAATGATATGGTTTTACGTTGCTTATCGGATTGAATATAAAAGTTCTTCTTTTTTTGTGAATGAGTGATGATATGACTTTAGCAGAACAGATGAGAGTTATGGGGCAGAAAGCACATGATGTTGCTTCAATACTTGCAAGTGCTTCTGCTGACCAAAGAAAAAGTGCTTTGGAAATGATTGCTCTAAATCTAGAATCTCGGTCGGTTGAAATTTTATGTGCTAATCGTCAAGATTTAGAAAATGCTGCTCGGAATAGTTTATCATCCGCGATGATGGATCGGCTGAAGTTGGATGAATCGCGTTTACATGCAATAATTGATAGTGTTCGTCAGATCGCTTGCTTGCCGGATCCTGTTGGAGAAGTGATTAGTGAATGGACGCGTCCAAATGGGCTTCATATCCGTCGTGTGCGAACACCACTTGGTGTCATCGGTATTATTTATGAAAGTCGGCCAAATGTTACGATTGATGCAAGTGCTTTGTGTTTAAAATCTGGAAATGCTGCAATTTTGCGTGGTGGTTCAGATAGTTTTCATTCTGCACTTGCGCTTCATTCGGCATTAGTAAAAGGGCTGGAACAAGCAGGCTTGCCTAAGAGCGCTATTCAAATAGTGAAAACAAAAGATCGTGATGCTGTTGGAGAAATGCTTAAGGGTTTAGATGGCGCAATTGATGTTATTATACCCCGTGGTGGGAAAAATCTGGTAGCACGTATTCAATCTGATGCGCGTGTTCCTATTTTTGCACATTTAGAAGGCCTTTGTCATATTTATATTGATAAGTCAGCGGATTTAGATATGGCACGTGAAATTGTATTAAATGCAAAATTACGGCGTACAGGTATATGTGGAGCTGTTGAGACAGTTTTGATTGACCGTCAGGCATTAAAAAAGTTTCTTCCTGTTCTCATTGCTTTACAGGAGAAGGGATGTGAAGTTCGTGTGACAGAAGATATCATCTCGCTTATGCAAGGAGCTAGATTAGCCTGTGAAGAAGATTGGTCTTGTGAATATCTTGATGCAATTTTATCTGCTAAAACGGTTGATGGTATTGAGGGAGCCATTGCACACATTCAGCGTTATTCGTCAGGACATACTGAATCAATTATTAGTGAGGATATGGGAGTGGTTAAAATGTTTTTTGATCGTTTAGATTCAGCCATTTTGCTTCATAATGCATCAACACAATTTGCTGATGGAGGGGAATTTGGTTTTGGAGCAGAAATTGGTATTGTAACAGGGAAAATGCATGCACGTGGACCGATAGGGGTTGAACAGTTGACATCATTTCAATATCACATTAGTGGAAATGGGCAGGTTAGGCCTTGAAACAACTTTTTTTTCCATGGGAAAATCGTATACCACATGTTGAAAAGTCCAATGTTGTTGGCCTTTTTGGTGGATCATTTAATCCACCACATGCGGGTCATCTTCTTGTTGCAAAAACTGCAATTTTGCGTTTGCGTCTTAATCAATTATGGTGGATGATAACTCCAGGAAATCCTTTAAAAGATTGTATACAATTGCCATCTTTGCATAAGAGAATGCAGTTAAGCTCGGAATTTCTTAATCATCCCAAAATTCGCGTAACAGGTTTTGAAAAGACTATAGGAAGTAAAATATCAGTTGATACGATTTCTTATATCCTTAAACGTTATAGGAGAGTGCATTTTGTGTGGGTTATGGGAGCAGATAATTTAGCAACGTTTCATTATTGGCATAGGTGGCGGGATATTATGTCTATGATTCCTGTTGCAATCATTGATCGCCCTTTAGCACGGATGTCAACACTTTCTTCTCCTATGGCTAGAACTTATTGTTATTCTCGTGTGGATGAGAGAGCAAGTACGCTATTGCCTTTTATGGCACCACCTGCTTGGATTTATTTACATGGGCCTTTATCTTTTCAATCTTCAACAAAGCTGCGTTTAGAAGGAAATGATTCTTCTTGAAGATTTTATAGGATTCTGCAACTATTTTAGAGTATTCTTCTTTTACTCTTAACTCTTATGTTTTAATAATAATAAGAAAGGATATTAGTCTGGAAAAATTTGTACAAAAACGTTGTAATATTATTGCTTCTTCAGCAGAAGAAAAATGCTTGTCAGTTACGAATGGTCTTAAAATTATTCTGAGTAGTTTAGAAGATATAAAAGCAGAAGATATTATTTCTATTGATCTACGGGGAAGGTCTTCTTTAGCTGATTATATGGTTATTGCTTCTGGGTGTTCTCAGCGTCATGTTTTGGCTATCACTGATCGTCTTTTATCTGTTTGGAAAGGAAGTGGATATGGTAACGCGAGGGTAGAGGGAATGGCTGGAGGGGATTGGGTACTAATTGATGCAAGCGATATCATTATTCACCTTTTTCGTCCGGAAATTCGCACTTTTTATAATTTAGAAAAAATATGGCTTGATTCAGGTTTGGAGAATATTGAATCAATTCTTGTTGGAGACAACTGATATGCAAGTTTCTATTTTTGCTGTTGGTCGTATGAAACAAGGTGCTGAACAGATATTAGTTCACCGTTATTTAGATCGTTTTTCTAAAAGTGCTGGGGCTATAGGTTTTCAGTTTGGAAAAATGCAAGAAATATCAGAAAGTCGTGCTCAGACGCCCTGTCAACGTATGAAAGAAGAAGGAAAAAAACTTTTTGAGTATTTACCTGAAAAATGCCGATTAATTGTATTGGATGAGCGTGGAAAGTCAATATCATCATCTATTTTTGCTGAGAAATTAGTATTTTATCGTGATGAGGGTGTTCGTGATTTAATACTTGCTTTAGGAGGACCTGATGGGCATAGTGAACAAGTTAGAAACCACGCTGATTTTATTTTATCTTTTGGGTTTATGACCTGGCCGCATCAGATCGCACGTATATTACTTACAGAACAGCTGTATAGAGCCATAACAATTATTGGTCATCACCCTTATCATCGTTTTTAAATTTTATTTTATACCTATTCATGCACTTGTTAACATTGTTTTAGGTGACAGCATTTAAAGCATTGTTAGTTTATATAATTGAGTTTGATGGTTGGATAAATGAAGAGGTTTCTTCATGAAAAGATAAAGATGCAATATTTATGCAAGAAGTGCATGATATTGCTGTTGCTGATATTAAGTACGGATATTCAGACATCTATTTCATATGCTGAAGATATGGACAGTCGCGAAGTAGTACAAAAAACATTAATGGACATTCGCAATAATATCTCTGTATCGCGTAAACATATTGCTTCATTGATACAACAAGTTGACCTTTTGAAAAAAGATCAACGTGCTTTGACTGATGAACTCATAAAAGTTGCTAAAGTAGAGCGTAATTTAGCAAATGATATTATTGAAAGGGAGGAAAAGCTTAAGCAACTTTTAGAACAGAAGACGCAAGTGTATCAAAATTTAAAAAATCGCCAGGCTGAATTTTCAGAGATATTAGCTATTTTAGCACGGACAGGATTAAAACCACCTCCTGCTCTTATAGCGCAACCTAAAGATATTCTTGCCTCCATACGCAGCTCTATTTTATTGGGAGCTATCATTCCTGATATGCAAGAAAAAACACAGAATTTAACAAAAAATCTAAAAAAATTGACTAATTTAGGTCATGTTATTGCTATGGAATGCGTAGATTTAAAAGCTAAAATGCAAAATCAAGCAGAGCAGCTTAAATATTTAGAGTTTTTGTTAGATGAAAAAGAAAAATTACAGAAAAGATCACAAAAAGAGCTTATAATGCTGCGACAGAAAAATATTACTCTTATTAAGAAAGCGCAGTCTTTAGAAGAATTAATTTTAGAGCTTGATTATCAAGCACAGTCTGATTCCACTTCATCAGAGAATATACGGAAAAGTTTACAATTATTAGAGCAGAGAGATCTTCAAAATAAAAAGGGTCATTTTCTTTTACCTGTTTCAGGAAAAAAAATTCAACATTTTAATAATAGTTCGCATGTTGCGCGTTTTGGTGAAATTATTGCAACAGAACCAGAAGCTATAGTTATAGCTCCCGCTGATGCCCTTGTGGCTTTTTCTGGATCATTTCGTTCTTATGGACAATTAATTATTCTTAATGTTGGACATGGTTACTATATTACTCTTATCGGAATGGCTAAAATCAATGTAACACAGGGGCAGTTTGTTCTTTCAGGTGAACCTATTGGTATGATGGGAACGGAATTTATTGCGAATACTATTGCATTGGATATAGGCAAAAAGACTCCAATGCTTTACATTGAGTTTAGAAAGCATGGAAAACCTGTGGATCCAAAACCTTGGTGGCAGACTGAACAATTAAAAAGGAACAAAAATGATTCGTAAAGTTATACTTTCGGTCGCTGTGATATTGCTCAGCGTCAGTTCAACGATTATAGTGCAATCTGTTGCTGCGAATAATGACAGTAATATTTATAAACAGTTGGCTATATTTGGTGATATCTTTGAACGAGTGCGGATGCACTATGTTACAGTTCCAAATGATAAAAAGCTTGTTGAGAATGCTATTAATGGAATGCTTTCTTCGCTTGATCCTCATTCCTCTTATATGGATGCTGAAGCCGCTAAAGACATGAGAGCTTCTACTAAGGGAGAGTTTGGTGGTCTTGGTATTGAAGTAACCATGGAAAAGAGTCTTCTTAAGATTGTTTCCCCGATGGAGGATACACCAGCTTCAAAAGCTGGTATTTTAGCAGGAGATGTGATTTTAAAGATTGATGGTAAACAGGTAAAAGGTCAGTCTTTGAATGAAGCTGTGAATCAAATGAGAGGTGCTGTTGGTACACCGGTTACGCTAACAATTATTCGTTCTGGTGTTGATAAACCTCTTGAGATCAAAGTTATTCGTGATATTATCAAAGTGAAGGCGGTTAAGTATCGTGTTGAAAATGATATTGGTTATTTAAAACTTATTCAATTTTCTGAGCAGACTTTTGGTGATCTTCAAGCTGCAGTTAAAGACATTCAATCCAAAATTTCTCAAGATCGTTTGAAAGGGTATGTGCTTGATTTACGCCTTAATCCTGGAGGCCTTTTAGAACAGGCGGTTAGTATTTCAGGTGCTTTTCTTAATAGAGGCGAAATTGTATCGATTCGTGGTCGTAGAAAGAAAGATGTGACGAGATTTGATGCTAGACCAGGAGATCTGATTAATGGGAAGCCTCTCATTGTTCTTATTAATGGTGGTTCAGCAAGTGCTTCTGAAATTGTTGCAGGGGCTTTACAAGATCATCGTCGCGCTACAATTTTAGGAACACAATCTTTTGGTAAGGGATCTGTTCAAACCATTATTCCTTTAGGTGAAAATGGAGCTTTACGTTTAACGACAGCGCTTTATTACACCCCGATGGGTACATCAATTCAAGGAACTGGGATTACCCCTGATATTATTGTTGAGCAGCCATTGCCTGAAAAATATAAGGGTTATGATGTAACGCTTGGTGAATCTGAGTTAAAAGGACATATCAAAGGAAAACAAGAAAGTGAGAAAGGCTCTGGTTCAGCTGCTTTTGTTCCTAAAGATCCTAAGGATGATGTGCAATTGAATGAAGCTTATAAGCTTTTACGGGGTGAGATAACGCATAAGGCATTTCCACCAGATCCTCATCAAGGTATTTTAAAATAAGAAGAAAGCTGTACAGCTTATAGTTTTATATGAGCTGTATTTTTATAAGGGATAATGAGGTGGATACAATTGTTGGTTTTAAAGCTCTCCCTTATCGGAAATGTGTGGGAATTCTTGTGTTTAATCATGAAGGTAAAGTTTGGGTTGGACGCCGTTTGATGGCAGTTGCTGACGCACAAGTTGACATGTCCAAACTTTGGCAGTTACCACAGGGGGGAATTAATCCAGGAGAAAAGCCGATAGATGCAGCACGACGTGAACTTTATGAAGAAACAGGTATCCAATCCATTAAGTTGATTAAGGAAGCTCAGGATTGGTTTAAGTATGATTTCCCACAAGAACTTATGGGACATGTTTTAAATAATAAATATCGTGGTCAAATACAAAAATGGTTTTCTTTTCAGTTTACGGGAGAGACTTCTGAAATTACCATTAATCCACCACCTGATGGTAATACGGCAGAGTTTGATCAGTGGAAATGGATTGATTTGGAAGAGATTCCTTCAATTGTTGTTTCTTTTAAAAAGCATGTTTATACAAAAGTTGTGAAAGAATTTCGAAATAGTGCTAGATGTTTATAAATCTTATAATTGTAAAAGCTATTTTTTCTTAAGAAGCTTTGTATTATGTCTTGTTATCAGAAATAATAGCAGTGATTCTATTGTGTGTTTAAAAATTAGGATGTGAGATGAAAAAAATATTTAATTTCTTTATAACTTTTACACTCTTGAGTGTTTCTGTTGCATTTGCGCAGAGTACAAAGCCGACTACAACAAAGCTTTCTGAAGCTTCATTGCCGAACGGTGCTTCTTCTTTAACCGAGACTTATGGTTTGTGGAATGTTAACTGTAATCTACAGGACGGAAAAAAAGTTTGCTTTATGTATCGCCAAGAAGTTAATGATCAAAATCGTGTCATATTAGCTATGAACATTTCTTCCAATTCTGATGGTACTTTGACAGGAACTTTGACAGTTCCTTTTGGTATTTTAGTTTCTAAACCTATTCGTTTACAAGTAGATGGTGGAAAGAATGTTATTGAAACAAACATTCGGACTTGTATACCAGCAGGTTGCATTGTTCCAGTAGCTTTTGACAAAAATTATGTGGCAGCTTTACGTGCAGGAAAAAAGTTGAATTTAGCGATGACAGTTTCTACTCCAGGAGAGCCAGCTCTGAATGATTTGTTTGTGCAATTAAGTGGTTTTAGCGATGCACTGAATCGTTTTATTGCTTTGCAAATGTAATTTTATAATAAAAAGAAAATCGGCCTTTAAAGGCCGATACTATTTAGAATAGTTTATGAGGAAAACAAAAATTAATTAGCCAGCTGACTAATTAAATGAAGGATGAGAACTTTTGTAAATTCTTTTTCTATTTTGGTGTATTATTGCTTCACTTTAATATTTTATGACATTGCGGTATGATGATATATGCTAAAAATATTAATTTTTATTTGAAATGAAAAAGAAGAATAATTGGTGAGACTATTTTAATAAAGACTTTATTTGCATAAAGTTTTCTATATGAACCTCCATTCTATTGATTGGTAAAGGAAATACGAATGATCTATGCTTTTCTTAGTGTGCTGGATCTAATCTTTAGTATTTACATTGCTATCTTAGTAGCTCATGCTATTTTTTCTTGGCTTTATACATTTAATATTGTCAATACCCGGAATGTTTTTGTCACTATGATCGGTAATTTTCTATATCGTACAACAGAACCAATTTTATGCTATATTCGACGTTTTTTACCTAATCTTGGGACAATTGATATTTCACCTATTGTGGTTTTTATGATTATTTACTTTATTCGTATTTTCATGTGGCGTGCTTATGCAGGAATGCTTTTATAAAAGTGAAGATATTTCCTTAGGCGAAATAAGATGTTTTATCGAGTTGATGCTCATCGTTTGATTTTATTTGTCCGTTTGATTCCAAAAGCCTCAGTTGATAGTATAATAAAGGTTGAGAATAGAGATGATGGGAAACAGTATTTAATTATACGTCTGCGTGCTATTCCTGAAAACGGCAAAGCAAATAAAGCATTGATTAAATTTTTGGCGAAGCAATGGAAGATACCATCGTCTTGCATCTCTCTTGGAAGTGGAGCAACATCACACTATAAACAGCTTTATTTTTCAAAATATTTAAAAGAAGTAGAGAAAATATTACAATCTTTTAGAGTATAATCCTATAAAATTAAGAAGATGACAGCCTGTGAAGATACAGGCTGTGTTTTTATTTAAAGCGAACAGTTATGTTGTTTATTACGTTCAATCGCTTTTTTAATCAATTCATGTGCATAGTCTTTATCGCGCCAACCTTCAATTTTAACCCATTTTCCAGGTTCAAGATCTTTGTAATGTCCAAAAAAATGCTCAATTTGTTTTAATGTGATTTCTGGAAGATCTATATAATTATGAACATTAATGTAGCGTTTTGTTAATTTTTGAGCAGGAATAGCAATAATTTTTTCGTCTTTGCCGCCATCATCTTCCATCATAAGAACACCGATTGGGTATACATTAATGACACAACCTGGAATAAGAGGACGGGTGCTACTGATGAGAACATCAATGGGATCACCATCTTCCGAAAGTGTATGCGGGATGAAGCCATAATTTCCAGGATAAGTCATTGGTGTATGGAGGAAACGGTCAACAAATAATAATCCAGATTTTTTATCCATTTCATATTTTATTGGTTGACTATCAATAGCAACTTCAATGATAACATTAACATCTTCTGGTGGATTTTTGCCGATAGGTATTTCATTAATGTTCACGTAATTACCCTTTCTAGAATTAAATAAAATCAAACAGAATAGTACATTAAGGTAAAGAGATTCATCATCAGGCAAGTGATGAACGTGTTTTTTCGAAACGTTTACGTTCATTTGGATCTAGGTAGAGTTTACGCAAACGAATATTTTTAGGCGTCACTTCTACTAGCTCGTCATCTTGTATCCATGACAGTGCACGTTCTAAGGTCATTTTGATTGGAGGGCTTAATTTTACGGCTTCATCTTTACCAGAAGCACGCATGTTTGTTAGCTTCTTCCCTTTTAAAACATTTACTTCTAAGTCATTATCGCGTGAGTGTATGCCAACAATCATACCTTGATAAACTTTTACGCCAGCATCGATCATCATAGGGCCACGATCTTCAAGATTAAAAAGCGCATAGGCAACAGCTTCACCATTATCATTTGAAATCATTACACCATTGGTACGGCCACTAATTTCTCCCTTATAAGGCTCATAGGCATGGAAAAGACGATTCATAATTGCTGTACCACGTGTATCCGTTAAAAGTTCAGATTGATAGCCAATAAGTCCGCGGGTTGGTGCATAAAACACAAGGCGTACACGATTTCCACCTGATGGACGGAGTTCAATCATTTCTCCTTTGCGTTCTGACATTTTTTGAACAATGGTTCCGGAATATTCTTCATCAACATCGATTACAACTTCTTCAATTGGTTCTAAAGTTATTCCATTTTCATCTTTTTGCATAACTACGCGTGGTCGTGAAACACTTAGTTCAAATCCTTCACGACGCATGTTTTCAATAAGGACCGCGAGCTGTAATTCTCCTCGTCCTGAAACATAAAAAGAGTCTTTATCATCTGATTCTTCAATTTTAAGAGCTACATTTCCTTCTGCCTCTTTTAACAAACGGTCACGGATAATTCGACTTGTTACTTTATCTCCTTCTGTACCAGCAAGGGGACTATCATTCACAAGAAAGCTCATAGTAACAGTGGGTGGATCAATTGGTTGAGCAATAAGAGACTCATTGACGGAAAGATCACAGAAGGTATCAGCAACAGTTCCTTTTTGGAGTCCTGCAATTGCTATAATATCTCCAGCAGCACTTTCTTCAATAGGTTGTCGTTCTAATCCACGGAATGCTAAAATTTTTGAAATACGCCCAGTTTCTAAAAGTTTTCCATCTTGTCCCAGAACTTTAATATTTTGATTGGGTTTAATTGAGCCCGAATGAACGCGTCCTGTAATGATTCGTCCCAAAAAAGGATCGGCTTCAAGGATAGTACCGATCATGCGGAATGGTCCTTCAGCAATGGTTGGTGTAGGTACATGACGGACTACAAGATCAAACAAGGCACTTAATCCTTGATCTTTGGGTCCTTCAGGAGATACAGCCATCCATCCATCACGACCTGATCCATAAAGAATAGGGAAATCCAATTGTTCATCGGTTGCATCAAGAGCTGCAAAAAGGTCAAAAACTTCATTGACAACTTCATCAGCTCGGGCGTCAGGTCGATCAATTTTATTGATTGCAACAATAGGACGTAATCCTACTTTTAACGCTTTTCCAACAACAAATTTGGTTTGTGGCATAGGACCTTCAGCAGCATCAACAAGGACAATAGCTCCGTCTACCATATTAAGGATACGTTCTACTTCACCACCGAAATCGGCGTGACCAGGGGTATCAACAATATTAATTCGGGTATCTTTCCAAACAACAGATGTTACTTTTGCTAGAATTGTAATACCGCGTTCTTTTTCGATATCATTTGAATCCATCATGCGCTCGCTTGTGCGCTGGTTATCACGAAAATTTCCTGATTGTTTGAGGAGTTCGTCTACAAGTGTTGTTTTACCGTGGTCAACGTGGGCGATGATAGCAATATTACGCAATTGCATAAATTTTCTTCTTTTCGTTTAATGAAATTCTCTTTGAAGTAAAGCTTTTCTCTTTACAGTTTCAGATCTTTTACAGTTTTTTTTAGACTTTGGGAAGAGGAAGAACATTTTTTATAAAAATGAAGGAGAGATTTTAATACGTGCCATATTAAAGTAAGATTCCAGTTAAAATAAAAGAAGCAACGGAAAAGTAAATTATAATACCCATGACATCTACTAAGGTCGCAACAAAGGGAGCCGAAGCACTTGCCGGGTCAAATTTTAAGCGTTTAAGAATAAAGGGCAGCATAGATCCGACTAAAGAACCGAATGTAACAATTCCAACTAAAGCTATTCCTACAGTTATAGCAATAAAAAACCAATAATCACCATAGTTATAAATTCCGAGTTGTTGCCAAACAGCAATCCGTATAATACCGATGATTCCGAGTAAAATACCAAGGGAGATGCCTGTTGGAATTTCACGAATAATGACTTTCCACCAGTCTTTGAGTGTGAGTTCCCGTAAGGCTAATGCACGAATAATAAGAGACGTTGCTTGTGAACCAGAGTTTCCTCCTGAACTCATAATAAGAGGAATGAATAATGTAAGAGCAATTACTTTTTCAAGTTCTGTTTCGAAATATTGCATGGCGCTTGCTGTTAACATTTCACCCATAAAGAGTAAAGCCAGCCAGCCACCGCGTTTTTTCATCATTCCCAAAAAATTTATCTGCATATATGGTTTATCTAAAGCTTCCAATCCTCCAAATTTATAGGCATCTTCACTCATTTCATCGACCATAGAGTCAAGTACATCGTCAACTGTTACAATACCAATCACATGATTGCTGTCATCAATAACTGGTACAGAAAGAAGATCATGACGTTGAAAGAGACGAGCAATATCTTCGTGGTGTGTAAAGGGTGATATTGTGATAGGTGTATCGTGTGTGGAGACGTTTAAAATTTTATCATCAGGTGAGGCAAGAATAAGGTTACGGAGAGAAACGGCTTTGAGAAGGGTACTTGTTTTCGGATCAATGACATAGCTTGTGTATACTGTCTCACGTGTTCTTTCAACATCCCGAATATGATCTAAAGTTTTTTTTACAGTCCAATTCGCTGGTACTGCTATAAACTCTGTTGTCATCAATGCACCAGCTGTATGATCTGGATAACTGGTAAGTTTTTTGAGTTCAGTCCGAGTTAAAGATTTTAGTAAAGCATAAAACCGTTTACGCGTTTCTTGATTCATTTCTTGGAAGACGTCCGCAGCAGCATCTGCAGACATACCGTCAAGAATTTCGACAGCAAGATTCACGGGCAAAAGTTCAAGAATAGCAGCTGGGCTTTCAAGTTCTGGTTTGTCAAAAAGTTCAATGGCATAATCAATAGGCAAAAGACTGAGGATAATTACCCGTTCCATAATATCAAGACCATTAATGATATCAATCGAGTCGGCAAAATGAAGATTTTTTAATTCTTCAGCAAGGGCTTCAGAAGGTAAATCTTTGAGGTTGCTAGTAGATGTTTTGATTTCAGTCATAGCGAAGTGCCTTCTAAAAGATTAGAGATATATAGATAGAATGAATCAAAATTATAGACAACTTAGAATACAAGTTTTTCAATTGTTAATATTCAAAATAAAGTCAAGGATAGATTGCAATTTGTAAAAACTGTAAACAATTTCATGAGGCCAGAAAAAGAATTTTTTGTGCATATTCCAAAATAATAAAATAATATTTTTATATAAAAATTTAAATTTACAAGGCTATTTTAGAGTATAAAATTATTATTAATAGGCCATATCACATAGGTGACTATTTGATTTTAAATTTACTAATGTAGGCAGTATAATATTATGACACAAGCAGCAATGTTCGACTGGATGGAATTGTCAGGTTTTCCTGATTTTTCTTCAATAAATGATGATGATTTTAAACCTGCTTTTGAACAGGCACTGAAAGAGGCTGAAGAGGAAATAGAAGTTATTGCTGCTTTGGAAGAATTACCAACACTTGAGAATTTTTTGCAGCCTTTTGAGCTCGCTGGTAAGAATCTTGATCGCGTATGCTCTATATTTTTTCTGCGTGCGAGTGCACACAGTAATGAATTGATTCAAAAATTAGAACAAGAATTTGTTGTTAAACTTTCACGTTATTCTTCAAAAATTATGATGGATACGCGGATATTTGCGAAAATGGATATGCTCTATAAAAAAGCACAGCAAGGTTTGTATGACCATGAAACTGAACGTGTGCTTGAATTAGGGTGGAAGAGATTTGTTCATAATGGTGCAAAACTTGATGAAAAGGGTAAAAAACGTCTTGTTGAAATTGATGAAAGGCTTGCCCTTTTAGGTGCTACTTTTGGTCAGCATATCTTAAAAGATGAGGCTGAATGGATTTTGTTTTTGGAACAAACAGATTTATCTGGTTTACCAGATGATCTTATTGCTTCTATGAAAGAAATTGCTTGTGAGAGAGGCCGTGATGGACTGTATGCATTAATCTTAACGCGCTCGATTGTTGAACCTTTTTTAAAATTCTCTCATCGTCGTGATTTGCGTAAAACAGCTTTTCAAGCTTGGTCTCAACGGGGTGAAAATACTCATGATAATAAAGCAATTATTGTGGAGATGATTGCACTTCGGAGCGAAAAGGCAAAATTGTTGGGGTATAAATCTTTTGCGGATTTAAAGCTTGACAATACTATGGCTAAAAATGTTGATGCAGTTATGAATTTGCTTATCCCTGTA
Organism: Bartonella sp. 11B; assembly: GCF_002022625.1. Lineage (NCBI taxonomy): Bacteria > Pseudomonadati > Pseudomonadota > Alphaproteobacteria > Hyphomicrobiales > Bartonellaceae > Bartonella > Bartonella sp. 11B. The sequence continues at coordinate 600,060 of NZ_CP019783.1, forward strand.
TGGGAGCGGGCAAAAGTTAAGGCTGCTACTGAACAGGCTGAATTACAAAATTTTGCAAAAAATCAAGGAGATAATGAGCCTTTAAAAGCTTGGGATTGGCGTTATTATGCTGAAAAGTTGCGCACTGAGAAGTTTTTATTTGATGAAACAGAAGTAAAATATTATTTGCAGCTTGATCGCATGATTGAAGCAGCTTTTTTCGTTGCAAAAAAACTTTTTGGGATTTCATTTGAAGAAAAAACTGATGTTGCACTTTGGCATCCTGATGCACGCTTATGGGAGGTCAAAAAATCTGATGGAAGTTTACTTGGGCATTTTATTGGTGATTATTTTGCACGTTCTTCAAAACGATCTGGAGCGTGGATGAGCAGATTACAATCACAGCATAAATTGAACGGAGGGCAAAAGCCTATTGTTTACAATGTATGTAATTTTGCGAAGCCCTCTAAAGGGAAGCTTGCTCTTTTATCGCTTGATGATGCACGCACACTTTTCCACGAGTTTGGGCATGCATTGCACGGTTTGCTGTCTGATGTTACATGGCCATCTGTTGCGGGAACATCAGTTGTGCGTGATTTTGTTGAGCTTCCTTCTCAACTTTATGAGCATTGGCTCATTGTACCAGAAGTATTGCAATCATATGCTACGCATGTGGAAAAAGGTACTTCTTTGCCGCAAGCTTTGTTGGATAAAATTTTGTCAGCACATACATTTAATGCTGGTTTTAATGCTGTTGAATTTCTTTCATCTGCTTTAGTAGATATGGCTTTTCATCAAGAAGAAAAAGTGGTGGATCCAACATTTTTTGAACGTAAGGAATTAGAAAAATTAGGAATGCCTGATACAATTATTATGCGTCATCGTCCTCCGCATTTTGCACACATATTTTCAGGTGATGGTTATGCGGCTGGTTATTATTCTTATATGTGGTCAGAAGTCCTTGATGCTGATGCTTTTCAAGCTTTTGAAGAAACAGGCGATGTTTTCAATCCAGAACTTGCTAGTCGATTAAAGCGTTTTGTCTATTCTGCTGGAGGAAGTTATGATCCTGAGAAACTCTATGAATCTTTTCGAGGGCGATTACCTTCACCAGAATCAATGATAAAGAAACGTGGATTGTAAAGATAAAGTAGGGTGTCGATATACGATTTTATCTGCGGATAAATTAAGACATTGATGAAATACTATGATTTTTGAAATCTAGAACTAAAATTTTGTATGTTATCTATTTTAATTTTAGCTTTAACTAAAGCTCATATTTCTTATGGTATTATTAAATGATAAATCTATAGTTTTAAATAATTTTATTAAAATTTTTAGAGATATGATTGTATTTGAATAATGCAACGAAGTCTTTATTTTTGAAAAGCATAGTTAGCAGTTATAGCATTTTTTCTAATTGCATGATGCGTTTCATAAAGTACAGGTTTCACTTCAATTTATTTTAGAAATCTTTTTATAAACAAGACAATCACCATAAAACTAAGAATTTTTTTCAATTTTAAGATGTTAGATAATCATTAAGGAAAATAAACCATGAGATAAGTGTTTGACTTTAAGGTTATTGTTTTCTGATATGAGAGAGAGTTTCGTAGCTTGGATATCCATTTCCTTCTAAACCATGACGTAGCTGAAAAGCTTTAATCGCTTTCTTGGAAGCTATACCAATTTTACCATCAATTTCTCCTTCATAATCTCCAAGTTTTGCTAAACGAGATTGCAATTCTATACGCTCTTTGAAAGTAATAGGTTTAAATGGTCGATTCCAATCTTGGAATAATTTAGGATGTCCAGCAATACGATCAGAAAGAAGGCCAACAGCGAAAGCATAACGATCTGCATTATTATAACGTTTAAGCACAAAGAAATTTTTTGTTACCAGAAATGCAGGTCCTTTTGGACCGTCAGGAAATTTCAATATTGCTTGTTCAGATAAAGAAGGAAAAGGTTTTCCATGTGCGTGTTGAACACCTAACTCTTTCCATTGTTTAAAGGATAACCAATTTTCAGGTAATTTTTCGTTATTTGGTAATTTAACTTCAATTCCCCAGACAAGATTAGATTGCCAACCATTCGTATAGAGAAGGTTAGCAGAAGTAGCAAGTGAATCAGGAATCGAATTCCAAATATCAGAGCGCCCACTTCCATCCATATCAATAGCGTAGATGAGATAACTGCTTGGAATAAATTGCGTATGTCCTAGTGCTCCTGCCCAAGATCCCACGAGTTGAGAGCGGTGAATTTCACCTCTTTGTAGAATTTTCATTGCTGCAATAAGTTGCGTGCGCGCGTATTTTTGACGTTTTGGGTCGGCATAAGCTAAAGTTGCAAGTGAACGGATAGTATCACGCATTATGCCTTTATTTGTTAAAATTTTTCCATAGTTGCTTTCCATCGACCAAATGGCGAGGAGGAGATTACGATTAACACCAAAACGCTTTTCAATTTTTTGTAACCACTGTTGCCATTTTTTAGCTTGCTGTTTTCCTTCTACAATTGCATCGTCATGAATGCGATTGTCAAAATATTCCCATGGCATATCAACAAACTCTGGTTGATATGCTGCTTTTTTTAAGACTTCTTGGTCAATTGTATGAATTGTTTTAAAAGCCATATCAAATGTGGATGGTGAAATATTGTTGGCTAAAGCCGTTTTTTTGAATTCATTAATCCAGTGTTGAAAACTACTATCGGCATATGTAGGCGAGGAAAAAACTATTAGAAGAGTGGCAAAGGTAGAGAGTAAGCGAATGAAAGATAACCTTTGATTTATAGTTTTTTTTAAAAAAAATAATGGACTAAATTTTATTGTTTTCATTTTCTAATTTTTATCTATGTAAAAGTGTTCGGATGTGCAGTTATTTTATTTTCGTATTTAATAAAATCTATATCAGATCAAGTAAAATTTGTCTTAAAATGAAACGATTTAATTAATTATTGCGTCTTTTCTATGTTTATTATATGAAAATTTAGAAAATAGAACATTTTTATTTATTTGTAGTTAAAATATAATGATAAATTGTATCAGAGGATTATCTAACAAATATTGTATTGGTAAGTAGGAAGATGAATGTGTGTAAAATCCGTAAGGCAGTATTTCCTGTAGCGGGTCTTGGTACTCGTTTTCTTCCAGCAACAAAAGCAGTTCCTAAAGAAATGCTAACTGTTGTTGATAAGCCTGTTATTCAATACGTGGTAGATGAGGCACGTGAAGCAGGTATTGAGCATTTCATTTTTATTACTGGGCGCAATAAGGCAGTTATTGAAGATTATTTTGATGCTCAGGTTGAATTATATACAACTCTTGCTGAATGTAAAAGAATAGAGGAGCTAGAGCATTTAAAAAATTTGCAATTGCAGCCAGGAATGACTTCTTTCACTCGGCAACAGCAGCCTTTGGGATTAGGACATGCTGTTTTGTGTGCGCGTGAGCTTGTTGGAAAAGAGCCTTTTGCTTTATTATTACCGGATATGCTCATGCAAACTAAAAAAGGTTGTCTTTCTGAGATGATACATCTTTATGAAAAAACAGGAGGAGGTAATATTATTGCTGTTCAAGAGTGCAATCATGAAGAAGTATATAAATACGGTATCGTAGGAAAAGGAAAGCAGGTCGCAAATGGTTTTGAAATCACACAAATGGTAGAAAAACCAGCTATAGAAAGGGCTCCATCTAATCTGTATATTAATGGACGTTATATTTTGCAGCCAGAGATTTTTGATATTTTATCTGATCAAAAACGAGGAACAGGAAATGAGATTCAATTAACGGATGCTATGGTGCGACTTTCAAATGAACAAGCTTTTTTTGGTTTTCAATTAGATGGGCGCACTTTTGATTGTGGATCTAAAATTGGCTTTATTGAGGCTAATGTTGCATTTGCTCTTTCACGTACTGATATGCATCAGCAACTTTTTACATCGCTGAAAAACTTACTTGAAAAAATTAACGTTGAAAAATGATATAGACTTTAAGAGTGATTTCATTTATCGAATTCAGTTATGACGATACAGTCTTCTAATACGTTAAATCTACAAAATGCAGTTATCTTAGCGCTTAAGACTATTTCTATTGAAAAACGAGGGCTTGAAGTTCTTGAAAAGGCTTTTCAGGAGAAGCTTGCAGATTCTTTTAAAGCAGCTGTCCAAGCCATTAGCAATGCAAATGGTCACGTGGTAATTACTGGACTTGGTAAGAGCGGTCATATAGGGACAAAAATTGCCGCGACTTTAGCTTCAACTGGAACACCTGCTTTTTTTATCCATGCTGCGGAAGCTAATCATGGTGATCTTGGTATGATTTGTTCTGATGATGTTATTCTTGCTTTATCGTGGTCTGGGGAAACTACAGAGTTAAGTGGTATTATAAGCCATGCTGCACGTTTTCGTATACCACTAATTGCAATAACATCTGGTGAGCACTCTATATTAGGACGGCAAGCTGATATTGTGTTATTATTGCCAAAAGTAGAGGAAGCTTGTCCTCATGGTCTTGCTCCGACAACTTCAACAACTATGCAATTAGTGATAGGAGACGCATTAGCTATTGCTCTTTTGGAAATGCGAGGTTTTACTGCGACTGATTTCAAAATTTATCACCCTGGGGGATCTCTTGGGGCAAACCTTAAATACGTGCGTGATATTATGCATCAAGGGGATCGTGTCCCTTTAGTTACACAGGGAGTGCCCATGACAGCAGCTATGGAGATTTTGGTTGAAAAACACTTTGGTTGTGTTGGTGTTGTAAATCCAAGAGGTGAATTAATTGGAATTATAACAGATGGTGATCTTGCACGCAATATTCACAATGATTTGTCACAATTCAATGTTGATGAGGTAATGACTAAAAATCCAAAGACTGTTGGCCCAGATACACTCGTTGGTGCAGCAACAGCATTTATTAATGATCATCATATTGGAGCATTTTTCGTGATTGAAAATAAAAAGCCTATTGGAATTGTTCATTTTCACGATCTTTTGCGTATTGGTGTGGCATAAGTTAATTAATATTGAGAGGGCAATATATTTATCAGCAAAAAATGATGAGATAATAGCAGTAATCTTTTTGAGAGGAAGAATGCTTGAGATATATCTATTGGTGAATGGTTATTTGTTAAGTTTATGGTAATGTAAGATCATAGATATAGTAATATCTTTTAATAATAATTTCCTCACAGGAAGAAAGAACTTTCTCCTGTGAGAGTACTTTTTATATTTTTATAAAAAGTTTTAAATTTTATTTAGGTTTTGCGTTTGAGGAAGAATTGTGAACCAGTGTTTGATGTACAGAGGAGTTGCATTGTATCATTAGATATTGTGCAACTTGCTCTAGAAACGGTTCCACGAACAAGCGAATATATCTCAATTTCTACGTGGTGAGTGTTGATATAATTGTAGGTACCTTCTGAAAGCTTTTCTTTTGTATCTGCTGCTCGTGTTTCAAAAATACCACTACGAAAAGAAGAAATAATACCATTTGTGTCGATCCATTCTCCATCGATTCTAGTTGGCATATTGTTGATAAATAAGAATTTATTGCGATTTTGCGAAGGATTGCAAGCAACTAATATTAAAGCAATTATTGTCAGGTATAAAATACAGCAAATATGTTTCATGTTTTTTACTCTATATGTTTTCGTTTTCTTTATTACTTTTTATGACAAGTTTAAAGTAAAGGCAAAAAATTGAAAAGACTCTTAAACATTGTGTTTAATGAATAATTTGGTAAAATTAGCATGCCGGTTACAAAAGGTAAAATATATTTTGTGGTTTGTAATGAATCTTATTATAAATATATTTAGTAGTCTCAGAGGAGATTATTAAAGCTATGGTTGGTCCTATTCTCGTTGCGGGGGAAGATCACGGAAAGCGTGCAGAGCTTTCTACTATGCTTCGAGGATTTGGCTACCGCGTTATTGAAGCAGAAAATAGCTTACGCATAATTGATCTTTTATATAGGCGTAAAAATATTACGCTTGTGTTGCTTGATGTTACTATTAGTGATTTAGGTGTAAGTGATCTAATTAAAATGATTAGAATGGCTCGAATCTCTATTCGAGTCATTGTTATAGCAAAGCAAGATAATCAAGAATTAATTCAAAAAGCTTTAAAAGCTGGAGCTATTGATTATTGGTTCTATCCAGTTACCCCATTACGGTTGAGAGTTACTTTGAATAATCTTGCGTTCATTTCCGCATTAGAAAATGAAATTCAGTATGTTCGTAGGCAAAAAGAAAATCATTTACGATTTTTTGATATCTATAAAAAAAGCACTGTAATGCAGGCCATTTTAGAACAATCAAAAAGTGCAGCAACTTCTTTTCAGAATCTTTTGATAGAAGGTGAAGTAGGGACTGGTCGTGAGAAATTAGCTCGTATTATTCATGATGAAAGTTTTTTTTCAAAGGGGAATTTTGTTCGCTTCCAATGTTTACCAGTTTTTGATCCAGAGGAAGAGAATCGTTTTTGGTTTAAAGAGTTTGTACCGCTAGTTTCTTCTCTTAAGCATGGGACGCTTTGCTTATGTGATATTGATCGATTAGAGCCAATACAGCAAAAACGTTTTGCGCATTATCTTCAAGAGAGAGCAGAAGCAGCAAAAGATAAAAATCTGCCTTTTCGCATTATTGCTCTTTCAACATCGCGTCTTGCAGATTTAGTCCAGGTAGGTTTTTTTACACATAGTTTTTTTGAAAAAATTTCCCAATTATATATTAATATACCTGCTTTGCGAGAGTTGAGAGGTGAACTTCCAGAAATTTCTCAGTGTTTGATTGACTATATTATTGCTGAAACCGGGCAATCGCATGTGCATGGTTTAGGAGGGACGGTTATTTCTATGTTTATGCAGTATGATTGGCCTGGTAATTATAGAGAACTGGAAAATTTGCTATTTCGTGCGGTTTTGATGAGCGAAGGACCATTATTAACTGTGAGAGATTTTCCGCAATTAATAAAAAATCCACACATGAATATTTCAAAGATAACTGATAATGATATTCAAGAACGCTATGAAAGAAAATTTATACGACTTTTTAATGTTGATGGGCATGTACGCACTTTTTCTGAGATGGAGTGTGATATTATTAAAAAGGCAGTTGCACATTATAAAGGACGTATGAGTGAAATTGCTCGACGTCTTCAGATTGGGCGTTCTACTCTTTATCGTAAAATAGAGGAATTGAAGACAATAAATAATCAAAAGCAGTAATAAAATTTTTAACAAAACATCTGTATCTACGAATTATAATAGTTCAACAGAGTGTGATTGTTTTATCATCAAAAAAGAAGTCTTTTTAGCCATAAATTAGCCATAAAAATGAAATGTCATTTATTGCAATAATTTGTTTGTTTCAAATATTTTCGGACAACAATAGTAAAGTTGCTTAGAATTTTTGAATATGAACATCAAAGTTTTAAAAATAATGATGTTTTTTGTTATATCTTATAGAAAATGATCATATTCTTTTTTCTACAGATTAAAAGATAGAACCATTGATTCTAATGTTTCTTTACGTATTTATTGAGTGTATGATATTTTTTAGAAAGAAAGTTTCTCTCTTTGACGTTATTAAACATTATTGTTGGCTTCACTGCACTTTTCGTTATTGCTTCTATGTTAGCAATTTATACTTATGGTTGTTTCATTAGAAGTGCTAGAGGAGAGTCTTCTTATGCACTAAATGTTGAGAAAAGTGAGACTGAAATTGATCGTATAGTAAGCAGATTAGCAAAAGAGACAAATGGAGTGGGAATTGATAAGGATGCTCTTTCACTTATTGTAAGCAATTTAGATGCATTTTGTGTTCGTGCGATAGGTGCAGCAAAAGCTGGACGCAGTCTTGATCTGATGTATTACATTTGGAATGATGATTTAACAGGCCGTTTGCTGCTTAGCGAAGTAGTTAAGGCAGCTGATCGTGGTGTACGAGTGCGTCTTCTTTTAGATGATATTAATGCTCAGGGGCGTGATCCGGCTTATGTTGCACTTGATAAACATCCTCATATTGAGGTGAGAGTGTTTAATCCAGGGCGCGTACGTAAAGGTGGTTTACGCCGTGGTTTAGAGATTATATTACGGGCGATTATGGTAACGCGCAGAATGCACAATAAAGCCTTTATTGTTGATGGGCGTGTAGCTTTAGTAGGAGGGAGAAATCTTTCAGATGCTTATTTGGGTGTAAATAAACAGTCAAGTTTTCGAGATTTAGATCTCATGTTAATTGGACCATCGGTTAAAAAAATAGAAACGATCTTTGATAATTTTTGGAATAGCGCTGTGGTTTTACCGATACATACTTTGGTTGTTCCTGACAGAGAAGGAGATCTCGATATTTGGAAAGCTAAATTACGTAAATTCCGTAATTCAAAAGTTGCCAAAGTTTATTTAACTTATGTCAATAAGCATATCAATTTTGAATATTTTATTCAAATAGGTAAACGATTATTTGTAGCAGATAAAGTAGATGTTCTTTCAGATCCTCCAGAAAAGGCATTACGGAAGCATACGGCAAATTGGTTGATGGAAGCTCTTTCACAGGTTATTGATAGCGCAAAAAAAACAATTCAGATTACATCGCCTTATTTTGTTCCGGGTAAAGAAGGAACACGGAGTTTCCGCAATTTGGTATCAAAAGGTATTAATGTCAAAATTCTTACTAATTCTTTGGCAGCTACTGATGTGGCCATTGTACATGGAGGTTATGCGCCTTATCGTAAAGTGTTATTGAAAAGTGGTGTTCAACTCTATGAACTAAAACCAGATGGAGGAACTCACCGATTGCGGTTGTTTAGATCTAATAAGGCGAGTTTGCATACAAAAGCTTTTTTAATTGACTGTAAAACTGCTTTTATTGGATCTTTAAATTTTGATCCTCGTTCCGTTTCATTAAATACAGAAATGGGGATTCTTTTTGAATGCCCACCAATAGCAACGAGATTAGATTTGCTTTTTTCTGAAGAAACGACCGGTGAAATGAGTTATTGTTTACGTCTTGGTGATAATGATCGTATTTACTGGGATTTTATTGAAAATGAGAAAAAATACAGCGTTGATTATGAACCAGAAAGTAATTTGAAGCGTCGTGCATTTGCAAAAATAATGAGTTGGTTACCCATTGAGTCGCAGTTATAGATTGTACACGTTCTATTTTAGAAAAATATTTATTTTCTCTTTTCATTTTATCGGTCACATGGCATAATTGATCGCCAATTCGTGACTTAAGAGAACTAAAGTTGCCCCTATAACTGTCACAGTGTTTTAGTATTAGAGGAATTTGGCTATGGCAAAAATTATTGAAACAAGCACAGGTGCATTGGCACTAACCTTTGATGACGTGCTTTTGCAGCCAGGTCATTCTCTCGTTATGCCTAGCCAAGTGGATCTTAAAACCCGTATTGCAGCAGATATTGAGTTGAATTTACCACTCCTTTCTGCTGCAATGGATACGGTTACAGAGTCTCGTTTAGCAATTGCTATGGCTCAAGCGGGTGGTCTTGGTGTTATTCATCGGAATATGTCTCCTGCGGAGCAAGCTGAAGAAGTACGTCAAGTGAAGAAATTTGAATCCGGTATGGTTGTTAATCCAGTGACCATTGGTCCTGATGCAACACTTGAAGAAGCTAAGGATTTGATGCGTGCTCATAGTATTTCAGGTATTCCAGTTGTTGAAAGTGGTGCTAAAGGCAAAATTTCTGGTCGACTTGTTGGCATTTTGACGAATAGGGATGTGCGTTTTGCATCAGATCCAAAACAAAAAATCTATGAATTAATGACGCATGAAAATTTAATTACAGTGCGTGAAAATGTTCAACTAGATGAAGCAAAATATCTTTTACATCATCATCGTATTGAAAAGTTACTTGTTGTAGATGAACAAGATCGCTGTGTTGGTTTGGTGACAGTTAAAGATATTGAAAAGGCACGATTAAATCCGAATGCTGCAAAAGATTCTCAAGGTCGTTTGCGTGTTGCTGCTGCGAGTAGTGTGGGGAATGAAGGAATCGAACGTGCTGAACACTTAATTGATGCGGGCGTTGATCTATTAGTAATTGATACGGCTCATGGTCATTCTCAACGTGTATTGGATATGGTTAAACGTATTAAAAAAATGACCTTTTCTACGGTTGTTATTGCTGGTAATGTAGCAACTCCTCAAGCAACACAAGCTTTGATTGATAGTGGTGCCGATGCGGTAAAGGTTGGTATTGGGCCTGGTTCTATTTGCACAACGCGAATTGTTGCAGGCGTTGGTGTTCCTCAACTTGCAGCTATTATGGGAGCTGCAGAAATTGCTGATAAAGCAGGCATTCCTATTATTGCTGATGGGGGTATCAAAGCTTCCGGTGATTTTGCTAAAGCTTTAGCAGGTGGTGCTTGTGCCGCTATGATTGGTTCTCTTCTAGCTGGTACAGAAGAAAGTCCAGGAGAAGTTTATCTCTATCAGGGCCGATCCTTTAAGGCTTATCGTGGTATGGGGTCAGTTGGTGCTATGGCAAGGGGATCAGCAGATCGTTATTTTCAGGCTGAAGTTCGAGATACACTCAAATTAGTGCCTGAAGGTGTTGAAGGGCAAGTGGCGTATAAAGGCCCCATCGCATCAGTTTTACATCAACTGGCAGGTGGATTGCGTGCTTCTATGGGGTATGTTGGAGCACAAAATTTAGCTGAGTTTCGTGAAAAAGCAACTTTCGTACGTATTACCAATGCTGGTCTTTATGAAAGCCATACACATGATGTTGCTATTACGCGTGAAAGTCCGAATTATCGCGGACCTATTTGATATGTAAAGGTTATCAGTACTTAGAATGAAATAATTAAGGTGTTGATTACTTTGTAAAGAGTTTTCCTCTTTAATTATTTCAGACTTAATAAAAGGAAAGAATTGGAGTATTAATTTCCAATTCTTTCTGGAAGTTGTAGTTATGTAGAAGTTATATAAATAAAGTTAACTTTTTACGTTCTTCCGTCCTGTTTTTGATGCATATTGGCGATTGTTAGCCATATCACCTTGGACGGATTTCTTGCTACCGTTTGAGGGCATTTTATTTTGGCTGCTTTTGGATGCAGTTGTTTTTCCATGACTAGAAGTCTTCATTATTTTCTCCTTTTTAATTATTTGGCATATACCAATTGTAAGACAAACGGTCATGCTAGAGAGTAGTTCCAATAATTTTCTAAAAAGTTCGTTTATGCTTTTTGAGGAGGAGAGATAAATCTATAGAATGTTTTCAAATGTATTTTCATTTTTCACAGAAAAATAAAATTCTGCAGAATATCATCTTTTGAATATTTATAGTTGCCTATTTAGGCAATCAATGTTTGTTTTTACTGATTTGATAATAATTTATAATTCTCTCATAATCATGACCGGAATAGGTGCGTTGTGGATGATAGTTTGACTTTTAGAGCCAAATAAAAAATTGTGCATTTTAGAATGATGGAAAGCACCCATAAGGAGCATATTCAGATTAAGTGGTTTTATATTATGAAGAACCATTTCTTCGAAATTAATTTCTGTTCTAAGCGGTTCAACATTAAATCCTGCAGATTGTAACCGCGTTAAGGTTTCATCAAAGCTATTTTGTATGGTTTGTGTTTGCTGTTCTGCCATCCCTAATATAAAGGTTACATTTTTAAAAAATTCTTGTGTGCAAATAAAATCAATAGCTTTCATAATTAATGGGCCACCATCAAAGGCTATTAGAATTCGTTGAATATTCTGGAAATGACGGGAGGCAACTAGAATTGGAAGTTCAGAAGAGCGTACGATATTTTCGAAGTTGAGTCCTAACCGCTTTTTATCAAGTCCTGTTTGTTCACCGCGTTTTCCAATTACAATCATTGATGATTGTTTCGTATAAATATTTAATGCATCTAAAAGAGTTCCATGACGCAGGCGTATTTCAACTTCGATTTGACTTTGAGAATTGAGATAATTTTTGGCTTCTTCTAAAGCGGTTTGTCCGATTTTTTGAGCAAGGAGTGCTTTAGCAAGAGTGGGATCTTGTTGTGCTAGGAGAGATGGATTTAGGATATTGCTATTAATATCCATTTGTTGTGTATCTGGTAAATGAATTTCTTCTTCTGATTTATCTAATACATATAACAATCGAATTGTTGTTTGCATAGATTTAGCAGCCCATAAAGCTAAATCACATACAGGATTTGCATATATTGAAGAATCAATAAGAGCGAGTATTGGTTTTGTCATTGCTAGTTTCTCAATGTTGTCATGTTATAGAATACTTCATTAGTTTTATTAGGGTTTATAAATTATAAGATGATTGCCCCCCTTTCACATTAGAATAAAACATTCTAGGTTATAGTACTAGCACTATTCGGTTTTCGATATCCATTTTTATTGTTTTAAAGTTAATGCTAAAAAATAAGTACGATAGTTTTTGTTTTTGAGTTAAATCATTTAGATTGTATAGAGATTGAATAGGAGAAGTAAATGCGATTGGGTGGGCGATTGCAGGCCGCAATAGATATTCTACAAGAAATAGAAACGCGTTATCGCCCTGCGGGTGAAGCTTTAAAAGATTGGGGACTTTCTCATCGTTTTGCTGGGGTAAATGATCGTGCAGCAATTGGGACGATTGTGTATGATGCTTTAAGGCGGCGTTATTCATTGCAATGGCGTATGGATAGCAATAATATTCGAGATGTAGTTTTTGGTACTTTGTTCGATTCTGGTATGTTAACGATTGAGCAAGTTGATAAAGTTTTAGAGGGAGATCGATTTGCACCGCAGTTATTGGCACCTCAGCAGAGGAAAGCATGGCAACAACGTCAGTTGGTAAATGCACCAGACTATATTCGCGCTGATATTCCCCAATGGTGTAAAGCTCATCTATATCCTTTATTTGCAGATAATTGGATTAAGGAAGCAGCTGCTTTAGCAACACGTCCTCCTTTAGATTTACGTGTGAACAGTTTAAAGGCAACGCCTAAGAAGGTTCTTAAAGCCTTAGAAAAAACAAAGGTTAAGCCTTTTTCATGGTTTCAGCAAGCATTAAGGATTGAACCGATTGAAAAATTTGAGCGCCATCCTAATGTTCAAGCTGAGCCCGCTTTTCAAAAAGGATATTTTGAAATACAGGATTTGGGATCTCAACTTGTTTCTTATCTTGTAGAAGCAAAAGCAGGTATGCAGTTATTAGATTATTGTGCAGGAGCTGGGGGGAAAACATTAGCATTAGCTGCCAATATGGAGAATCGAGGCCAAATTTATGCTTATGATTCAGAGAAGATTCGCTTGGCTCCTATCTTTAATCGACTTCAACGGGCTGGTATTCATAATGTACAACCACGAGTATATAAAGAAGAATTAAAATCATTAATAGGTCAAATGGATATCGTTTTATTGGATACTCCATGTAGTGGGACAGGAACATGGCGCCGTCGTCCAGATGCGAAATGGCGTTTGACCTTACAAAAAGTGCAACAACGTCAGGAAGAACAGTTCGCTATTTTGAATGAAGCCTTAATTTATATAAAGCCAGGAGGGCGTTTAGTTTATATTACCTGTTCTCTCTTTAATGATGAAAATGAAGAACAAATTTCTCGGTTTCTTCAAAAGCATTCTAATTTTCTTCCAATTAATATGCAGAAACTTTGGTATAGACATTTTAGTTCCTCAATTATGCAACCGGCATTTTCAGATTATGGACTGACTTTATCACCAGCAGCAACTAAAACAGATGGTTTCTTTTTATCTATTTTACAAAAGGAATTCTAATGCGTATCTTGATTTTTTTCGCGCTTGTATTGGCAATAACCTTTTTCTTACGTCAATAGACTTGTGAAAAGAGAGAGATTGAATAATACATTTTTTTATTTTAGGTAATTATTGATTGGTTTTTTATGAGCACATTGCGTTCAGATACTATTCTTATCATTGATTTTGGTTCACAAGTTACGCAACTTATTGCACGACGGGTGCGAGAAATAGGTGTTTATTCTGAAATTGTTCCTTTTCAATCTGCTTTAGAAGGATTTAAGCGAATCGAGCCTCAAGCTGTTATTTTATCAGGCAGTCCTTATTCGACTGTCGATGATGGTTCGCCACGTGTTCCAATGGAGATTTTTAATGCTGGTATTCCGATTCTTGGTATTTGTTATGGTGAGCAAGTTATGTGTGTTCAGCTTGGTGGAAAAGTTGAAAGAGGGCATGAACGTGAATTTGGACGCGCTTTGTTAGATATAAAAGAAGAAAGTGCTCTTTTTGATGGTGTTTGGGAGAAAGGATCGTGCCATCAAGTTTGGATGAGTCATGGTGATCGTGTGGTTGCTTTGCCAGAAGGCTTTCATGTCATTGGAGCATCACAAGGAGCTCCTTATGCTGCTATTGCTGACGAGAAACGTCGTTTTTATGCAGTGCAATTCCATCCTGAAGTTGTTCATACAACAGATGGAGCAAAACTCTTAAAAAATTTTGTTCATAAAATTTCTGGTCTTAAAAATAATTGGTCAATGGCTACTTATCGTGAACAGGCAGTTACTGCAATACGCGAAAAGGTTGGAAAAAGTCATGTAATTTGCGGTCTTTCAGGTGGTGTTGATTCATCTGTTGCAGCTATATTACTTCACGAGGCTGTAGGCGATCAGCTAACGTGTGTTTTTGTCGATCATGGGTTGATGCGTAAAAATGAGGTAGAAGAAGTTCTTACACTTTTTCGAGGACATTATAATATAAAGCTGATTCATGTGAATGCTGCTGATATGTTTATCAATGCGCTTGAAGGTGAAACAGATCCAGAAAAAAAGCGGAAAATAATTGGTCGCCTTTTTATTGAAGTTTTTGAAGAAGAAACAAAAAAAATAGGAGGCGCCGAGTTCTTAGCACAAGGAACCCTTTATCCAGATGTCATTGAAAGTGTTTCAGCGATTGGTGAAGCCGTAACGATTAAAAGTCATCATAATGTAGGTGGGCTACCAGAACGGATGAAAATGCAACTTGTAGAGCCATTGCGTGAACTTTTTAAGGATGATGTTCGTTCTTTAGGGCGAGAATTAGGTTTACCTGAGCAGTTTATTGGGCGTCATCCTTTTCCAGGACCTGGTTTGGCAATTCGATGTCCGGGTGCAATTACACGCGAAAAATTAGAAATTTTGCGTGAGGCAGATGCTATTTATCTTGATGAAATCAGAAAAGCTGGCCTTTATGATAAAATTTGGCAAGCTTTTGCTGTTCTTCTTCCTGTTCAAACCGTTGGTGTAATGGGTGATGCACGTACTTATGAGTTTGTCTGCGCTCTTCGTGCTGTAACATCTGTAGACGGTATGACCGCTGACTTTTATCCGTATGATATGGAATTTTTGAGTAAAGTGGCAACACGTATTATTAATGAAGTCGAGGGTATTAACCGTGTTGTTTACGATATAACTTCCAAACCTCCTGGGACTATTGAGTGGGAATGATTGAAATTAAGAATAGTAAAGATATAGTTTTTTAGGATAAAGCATTTCAGAAAATTAGAAAAAATAAAAAAAGAAAATTGTTAAAGGCTTTGTATTAATGATTTTTAATCGTCATTAATCCTATTTAACGAATATTATTTGAAATTAAGAGAAGTTTGAAAATATGCTTAAAAAAAAAATTATAGCTCATCGTGGTGGAGCTGGTCTTTATTCTGAAAATACACTTTCAGCATTTCGTCATGCGATTGCATTGGGAGTGGACGAAATTGAATGCGATATTCACCTTCTTAAAAGCGGTGAAATTGTTATATTTCATGATTTCTCCCTTGAACAATTGATTGGGAAAAAAGGATATATTCATGAGATCGATAATGACACACGTCAGCAACTCCGTGTGAAAGGGAGTACTGAAGCACCTCCTTTACTAGAAGAGCTACTTGATCTTTTGGTGCCAACCAATGTAGCGCTTCATCTTGAAATCAAAACATGTGGTGAAATTGAGCGTGAAACTCTTTTATCTCAAAGAGCGCTTGAATTGATCAAAAGTCGAAACTTAGAAAAACGAGTTTCAGCAATTAGTTTTGATGCTAGGAGTCTTCGTCCTTTTATTGAAGCAGGAATAACATCTGGGCCATGTATTGATAGTTTTAAAGGTGATATGTCCTGTTGTTTTTCTGAATGGAAAAAATTAGGGTATTCTGATCTAAGTTTGGATAGCTCTATTGTATCACGAGACTTTATTGAATCGGCTCTTGATTCTGGCTTCAATGTAGGTGTATGGACGGTCAATGGAGTGTCTCGTTTGGCTCATTGGCTTGATATGCCAGTGCATTATATTACAACCGACCAACCTGATCTTGCTTTACGATTACGTTCGCAAAAATGAAAAAAGAGAGCTTTTCTTACTGATTAAGTAATCTGGAAGAAAATTTTTCTAGGTTGATTATGTGCGTTTTCCTGTTTGTTTATTAAAAGTGTGAAAATTCTGATTGGGAACAGTGAAGCTTAGTTTTTGTCCATAATCATTTGTAAGACGTTCTTTGATTTCAACAGTGAAAATAATATTGTTCCAACGTGTTAAAACATGGCATCCTGTGCCTACAGGTTTTATAAGTTCGATATGTGCATGAAAAACAGGCCCTTGTTCCGGATATTCACCCAACAAAGTCGCTTCTGGCCTAAATGCTAAAATATCAGTTTCTTTGTTACAAGAAAATGAGAAGCCTAAATATTGCTCTAAGATTTGACGATCAAGAAAATTAATAGGTGGAGAACCAATAAAGCCAGCAACAAAGATTGTAGCTGGGTAATCATAGATTTCCATTGGCGTTCCAATTTGTTCAATACGTCCTTTATTCATGACAACTATTCGATCAGCTAATGTCATAGCTTCTAATTGATCGTGTGTGACATAAAGGCTCGTTGTTCCTAATGAACGCTGGAGTGTTTTAATTTCAATGCACATTTGAGCGCGTAATTTTGCGTCAAGATTTGAGAGTGGTTCATCAAAGAGAAAAACACGTGGTTGGCGAACAATAACACGTCCCATTGCAACACGTTGGCGTTGTCCTCCTGATAATTGTCGCGGTTTACGATCAAGAAATGGTTCTATTTCTAAAAGTTTTGCAGCATGAGCAATACGTTTGTTCATTTCCTCTTTAGGCGTTTTTCGATTCTTGAGGCCATATTCTAAGTTTCCACGTACAGTCATATGCGGATAAAGTGCGTAGTTTTGAAAAACCATAGCAATGTCACGATTTGCAGGCTCACGATTATTAATAAGCTCATTGTCAATATAGAGCTCACCAGAGGTAACTTGTTCAAGTCCTGCAATAATACGTAATAGGGTTGATTTTCCACATCCTGATGGACCAACAAGAACGAGAAGTTCTTTATCAGAAACAGTTAAATTCAAGTCATTAATAACCAGACTATCATTATCATACTGTTTCATTATATTAAATAGTTGGATTGTAGCCACAATTATTTCTCCGTTTCAATGAGACCTTTGACAAAAAGCCGCTGCATGAAGATAACGACTAAAACGGGCGGGGCCATAGCAACAACCGCTACTGCCATAAGGATATTCCATTGAGGATCATGTTGAAGTGATTCAACAATGAGTTGTTTTAAGATAACAAGAACAGTTTGATGGTCTTGATCTGTTGTAGCAATAAGAGGCCAGAGATATTGTATCCATCCGTAAATGAACATAATGATGAATAAAGCAGCAATATTGCTTTTGCTAAGAGGGAGAACAATATCCTTAAAAAATTTCAATGGTCCTGCACCATCAACGCGGGCAGCTTCTAAGAGCTCATCAGGGACAGTAAGGAAAAATTGACGAAATAAAAATGTAGCGGTTGCTGATGCAATTAATGGAATAATCATTCCACTATAAGTGTTTATCATTCCTAATTGTGCAACTATTGTATATGTTGGAATAATGCGGACTTCTATAGGAAGCATTAATGTAATAAAGATAAGAGCAAAAGCAGTTTTACGAAAGGGAAAACGCATATAGACAATTGCATAAGCAGAGAAGAGTGAAATAGTAATTTTTCCAATACTAATGCCAATAGCCATAATAAATGAGTTCATTAAAAGTGGCCAGAGACGTGGAAGACCAAGTTTTACAAGGCCATCACCAAAAATTGCTTTATAATTTTCTAAGCCATATTGTCCTGGTAAGAGTGGAAGTGTCCCTCCATTAAATGTTGCTGAATTATGTGTTGATGCAATAATGGCAATATAGACTGGAAAACAGATGATAAGAATACCAATAATGAGAATGAAATGAGTTAAAAAGTTCAAAAAAGGGCGGTTTTCAACCATAACTTCTCTCCTAATATTGGACCCGACGTTCAATCCAGCGGAATTGGATTAATGTTAAAATAATAACCATCAGCATTAATATGGTTGATTGTGCAGCTGATGCACCAATCATTTGATTTTTAAAGCCATCTTCATACACTTTATAGACGATTGTGCTGGTTGCTCGTGCAGGTCCTCCAGAAGTCATGTTATCAATAATGCCGAATGTATCAAACATGACATAATTGATATTGATGATCAGTAGAAAAAAAGTTGTTGGTGAAATTTGTGGAAAGATTATCGTCCAAAATCGTTTAAAAGGACCGGCACCATCAATGGCAGCTGCTTCTATTTGCGAGTGAGGAACGGATTGGAGACCAGCAAGGAAAAAGAGAAAATTATAGGAAATTTGTTGCCAGCTAGCAGCAATTACAACCAGAATCATAGCTTGCACACCGTTAATACGATGGTTCCATATAATACCTATTTTTTTAAGGAGAAAAGGAAAAGTACCGATAGTTGGATGGAAAATAAACAACCATAATACACCTGCTAATACAGGAGCAACAGCGTATGGCCAAAGTAAAAGCATAGTATAAGCTTTTTTTGCACGAATAACACGGTCAACAGAAACAGCTAGAAGAAGTGATATTGTCATCGAAACAAGTGTGACAGAAATAGAAAATATGATCGTTGTCAGCAGTGATTGTATATAAGTAGTATCAGAAAAGATAGTTATGTAGTTTTCAAGACCAATAAAGGTTGTTGAGAAACCAAAAGGATCTTCACGTTCAAAGGACGATTTTATTGCTTGAGCAGCGGGCCAAAGAAAAAATAAAAAAGTTACCACAAGTTGAGGAAAAAGTAGCCAATAAGGAAGGAGGCTATTTCTGAAATATGCATGTTTTTCTTGCATGTGCAGGGCTCTTTAATAAGAGTCATCGGGAAAAAGGAATTGAAATATACCGTTTTTCAAGATCTAATTTTTCAACTTTGAACAATGATCATGAAACGTTAATGATTGGCTTTTTCAAATTCACGTAAAAGTTTATTACCACGTTCAACTACTTCATCTAATCCCTCTTTTGGTGATTTAGAACCATTTAGAACAGCCTCTAATTCTTGATCAAGAATCGAACGAATTTGCGGTAAGCTACCAAACCTTATTCCTTTTGAATTTTCTGTTGGTGGATTTAAATTGATTTGTTGAATAGCAATATCTGCACCTGGATTCTTATCATAAAAATTTTGTTCTCGACTTAATTCGTAAGCGGCGTTTGTGAGAGGAAGGTATCCTGTTTTTTGATGCCATTTAGCTTGATTATTTGTTTGTGAGAGGAATTTAAGAAAAGCTGCTGCACCCGCGTATTCTTTAGATGTATGACCTTTCAAAATCCAAATAGAAGCACCACCAATAATTGAGTTTTGTGGTGCATCTTTTACATCATCATAATAGGGAAGCATACCAAATCCAACATTAAATTGGGCTTCTGAAACGATTCCACCACGTGATCCTGATGATTGTATTAAAATTGCACAACTTTGTGCCATAAACATTGGTGTTGAATCGAGTGCACCAGCTGGGCCACCGTAACGAAAAATACCTTTATCTGACCATCTTTTAAAATCTGTCCACATGCGTATTTGCAAAGGACTGTTCAATGTTAGTTCTGCATCAAGTCCATCAAGTCCATTTCTTTTTGTTCCTACAGGAATGTTATGAAATGCTGAAAAATTTTCTACGCCAATCCATTGTGCAGCATAAGTCATTGTAAAACCACAACTTGCAGCTTTACTATCAAGAATTTTTTGTGAAAAATCTTCTATATCTTTCCATGTTTTGGGTGGTTGTTCTGGATCAAGCCCCGCTTTTTTAAAAATATCCTTATTATAAAAAAGAATTGGAGCTGAAACATTAAATGGCATAGAGAGCATACGTCCTTGCATATCAGAATAATAGCTACTGATAGCAGGTAAATAGTCTAAGGTATCAAATTCTTGCTTTGTGTCAGCCATGAGTTGATAAAGTGGATAGATCACACCTTTTGCAGCCATCATAGTACTTGTGCCAATTTCATAAATTTGAGCGAGAACCGGTTGTTTTTTCCCTCGAAATGCTGCGATAAGTGATATCATGCTTTCTTCATATTCCCCACGAAATGAAGGAATAATTTTGTAATCAGATTGGCTTTTATTAAAATCATTGATAAGATTTTCAGTTTGTTTTCCTAGATCTCCACTCATAGAGTGCCAAAAGCTAATTTTTGTTTGTGCAAAACCAGCTGTTGCTGCAGTTATAGCAATCATAAATGCTGCCGAGGAAAGATAAAGACGATTCATGATTCACCCTTTTTGAATTGATTGAGCACGGTTTTTTCAGAACTATTAATATAATTCATAAATATATCATGATGGTTCTATTTCGCAAAGATGCCATTTCATTTAAACATGAACCATGCAAAGGTCAAACGAATTTGTGTAAATTGACCAATTTTACAACTTTTATGATTGTCTGGATGTAGCTGTAACGGTTGCATTATAAAATGACAATAATTCTAAAAAAAATGAAAAAGGTAATGAGAGAGGCAAACAATTAAGGACATTTAGATGAAGTGAGATAGTCTTTAGGGTTATTGTTTAACATTCCAGTAATATTATGTGCCCTAACATTTGTTTATTGCGTTAATGATGGTGTTAACATTGTATTCCATCATATCAAGATAAGTCGCAGCAGGACCCTCTTTTTCGGATAATGCATCGGAATAAAGTACGCCCCCGATTTTTAAACCTGTTTCTTTTGAAATTTGTTCTATAAGACGAGGATTAGAGATGTTTTCAACAAATAATGCGGATACTTTATTGTTTTTAATTTGTTTAATAAGTTTGGCAACATCTGCTGCAGTAGCTTCTTTTGAAGCATTTTCGGGAGCAAGGATGGTGAATCCATATTCATGAGCAAAATAACTAAAGGCATTATGAGATGTGATAATAGTTCGCTTGTCTTTCGGGATAGTAGAAATTTGTGTTGTAATAGTTGTATGCAGTGCTTTTAGTTTTTGAATATAAGTCTGAGCGTTTTTATTATAATTTTCACATGATTGTTGATCTATTTTACAGAAAGCAGCAGCAATATTCTTAACGTATGTTTCAACATTGGGGATAGTTTGCCAAGCATGTGGATCAATACTACCGTGGTAATGTGTCTTGTTACGTTGTTCATGTTTAATTTCTAATGGGGAAATATTAGCACTAACTTCTACAAGAAGTGCTTTTGTTCCAGTTGCTATCGTGAGCCGATTAATGAAATCTTCTAAATACAGACCGTTGATGAAAATAATATGAGCATTTTTAATAGTTTTTGCATCACGGGGTGTTGGTTCGTAACTATGGATGCTTGTATTAGGACCAACAAAGGTGGTGATTGAGATATGATGGCCTCCTACATTTTTTACTAAGTCTGTAAGAATAGAAAAGCTTGTGACAACATTAATTTTTTGATGTGCAATGGCAGAAAGTGGGAAGAGAAGTAATAGAAGAGAGATCAGACGAAAAAATAGTTTAGCAAATTTATGCATGCTGTTTCCTTATGATGGAAAGGATGTATAGAAAAAGACGAGGAAACCAGGTTGCAATGAGTCCACGTGGACTTATAAGACAGGTGAGAAGATAGATAGAGCCTGCAACTATAATAATAGACGCACCAGAGGGTAGGGATTTATGAAAAGAGAGCAGAAGGCCAAATACACTGGCAATGATTCCTAAAATAATCGATAATATACAAATAGAGCCCAAACGCGAAAGCCAAAAACGGGCAGTGATGGCTGGAATCATCATAATGCCGACGGACATAAGTGTTCCTAATGATTGAAAACCGCCAACAAGGTTTAATACCATGAGCCCAAGTAATAACATGTGAACATATTTTCCTAGTGGAGAAAGTGATTTTAAAAATAGTGAATCAAAACTTTCTACTACAAGAGCTCGCCAAAAAATACACAGACTACTTATTGTTATGAGCATTATAACAGTAATAAGCAAAATGGCTTGTATATTAATAGAAAGCACTGAACCGAATAAAAGATGCAATAAATCAATTGTTGATCCTTTGAGTGAAATAATTATGACACCTGTTGCTAATGCAAAAAGATAGAAGACAGTCATTGAGGCATCTTCTTTTTGAAAACTATTTCTTGAAATTAAAGTAGTTGCTAATGAAACAATAATACCAGCTCCAACTCCACCAAGAGTCATGAATATTGGAGAAAAACCACAGAAAAGAAAAGCAATGGCAACACCAGGAAGAATAGCGTGTGATATTGCATCACCTGTTAAGCTCATACCACGTAACATTAAAAATACTCCAATGGGACAAGCACTGATCGTTAATAAAAAAGAACCAATTAAAGCATTTTGCATAAATTGGAAATCAATAAAAGGCGCGAAAAAAAATGCGTACACGTGTGATGATCCAGTTTAGATAAAATTACTTGACCGCAAAGGCTTGTTCTTGTGGAATAACATGGAAAAATTGGATATGAGAGATGGCGTAACAAGATGATTATTGGCGCTTAATAACTGTGTCGTTTCTCCATAAAAAGCATGCTGTTTATGGATATGAATCATTTGTGGAAAATATTCTTGAACAATAAAAGGATCATGAAGTGCTATAAGAATTGTGCGGCCTTTTTGTTGCCAATGAGTGATCAGTGTTAGGAGATCCTTTTGGGTTTTAAGATCCACACCATTGAAAGGTTCATCAAGCAATATAATATCCGAATCTTGGACAATAATACGTGCAAAAAGAGCACGTTGTAGTTGTCCATTTGATAGTGTATTCAGGGAGCGGTGAGCGAGCGCTGCAAGCCCAACTACTTCTAGCGCATTTTGAATTTTATATTGATAGGAACGCTGGCTTTTCCATAATCCACAGAAAGACCATAGTCCCATTTTAACGAGTGTTTCTACATCAGCTGGGAATGTTCGATCAATATCACAGTATTGACCTAGGTAAGCAATACGGCTTTTTGTGAGTTTTGTAATTTTACCACTGATAGGTTTAATTAATCCGGCAATAGTTTTGAGAAGTGTAGATTTCCCAGAACCGTTATCACCGGTTATGGCAATTAATGAATTTGTTGTCAGTTTTGCTGAAAAATTTTTTATAACAATTCTGTTTGTGTAACCGAATGTCACATTGTTGAACTGTAAGCTCATATTGATACCATTCTCTATTTTTTAATATTTTAAAAAGTTATGTTATATAATTACATATGTCAATAAAGTATTATATTATTTTCTTATGTTTTTAAGAGACTTTGCATGGTAATGGGAAGATCGTGGAAAATTAAAAATAGCTCTGAATTTCTCTTGACGAAATCATGTGTATGTATACTATATATAGTACTAAAATGATCGGTGATTCAAAATAAACGCTAAATGTGAATACATTGTTCATTTTATTGAAACTAGATTATTTCACAGTAAAGTATTATTATTTTTAGAGTAGCAGTTCAATTAAAGTATCACCTTAGGGGAGTTTTTTTGTTCATTGTCTGTATATTAAAGTTTTTTGCGATGAAAAACAGATGAAGACGCTAACAAAATGGCTGCAAAGGCTACGAGGTTAATTGGCTTTATGATACGTTTAATTAAAAAATAGCGAAACAAGAAAAATGCTAGTGAATAGTTGTTGTGTAACGAAGAACAGTTATTAGGATCGCAAGGCCTTTCTTCGTTTGTCCTATGTTTTTTAAAGAAAATGTAGTGATTTAAAGATGCGTTCGACAGTTTATAAGTCATTTTAACTAAAATATGACTAGGCGTTTTGTATGTAATTATTGTGTAAATATTGTGAGATTATCAGAATTAATGTTTTTCTGAGTTATTTTTTTTGAATTATGAAAGTTGAAAAGAATGATCACTATTTATAGTAAACCATCTTGTGTTCAATGTGATGCTACCTGTCGTGCTTTTGATGCTAAGGGTATTGATTATAATGTTATTGATATTTCTTGTGATGAACAAGCGTATAATTTTGTTCAGTCTTTAGGATATCGCCAAGTGCCTGTAGTGATTTGCGGTGATAATCATTGGTCGGGTTTTAGACCAGATATGATTAATGGTCTTTGTAGCTAATGGGGCTTATTGTTTATTATTCGAGTGCAACGGGTAATACTGAATATTTTGTTTCTCAGCTTGGTCAACGGCTTTTCAAAATTGATAAAAAAAATCCGTCAATATTGGTTAGAGAGCCGTATGTGTTAGCTGTACCTACTTATGCAGATGGTGAAGGTAGATTGGCTGTGCCAAAAGCAGTTATTCATTTTCTTAATGAGGAGGAAAACCGCAAATTGGTTCGTGGTGTCATTGGTGGCGGAAATCGTAATTTTGGTCGTTATTATAATTTAGCGAGCAAGATCATTGCAGAAAAATGTTGTGTACCTTGCCTCTATCGTTTTGAGCTGCGAGGAACTAAGGAAGACGTTATTTGTGTTAAAAAAGGATTGGAAAAGTTTTGGAAACAACAAATGTAAAAAAACTGGAGACGCCAGATCAAATTACAGATTATCATGCACTCAACGCAATGCTTAATCTTTATGATGAGAATGGTCATATTCAATTTGATATGGATAAACTTGCTACTCGGCAGTATTTTCTCCAACATGTTAATCAGAATACGGTTTTTTTTCATAATTTAAAGGAGAAAATAGATTATTTGATAGAAGAAAAGTATTATGAGAGAGAATTATTTGAACTTTATGATTTTTCTTTTGTCAAAAAGCTTTTTAAGCGTGCTTATGCATTTAAATTTCGTTTTCCTACTTTTCTGGGTGCGTTCAAATATTACACGAGTTACACGTTAAAGACTTTTGATGGTAAGCGCTATCTTGAGCGTTATGAGGATCGTGTTTGTCTTGTTGCTTTATATTTAGCAAAAGGGAATAAATCCCTTGCTGAGGGCTTAGTTGATGAAATTATTACGGGACGGTTTCAACCAGCAACACCAACATTTTTGAATGCGGGCAAGAAGCAAAGAGGAGAATTGGTATCGTGCTTTTTGTTACGCGTTGAAGACAATATGGAATCGATAGGCCGTTCGATTAATTCAGCCTTACAGCTTTCTAAACGCGGTGGAGGTGTGGCCCTTTGTTTAACGAATTTGCGAGAAGCAGGGGCACCAATTAAGAAAATAGAAAATCAGTCATCGGGTGTTTTACCTGTGATGAAAATGTTAGAAGATGTCTTTTCTTATGCTAATCAACTTGGTGCGCGACAAGGCGCTGGTGCTGTTTATTTACATGCACACCATTTAGATATTATGAAATTTTTGGATACAAAGCGAGAAAATGCTGACGAAAAAGTCAGAATTAAAACGCTTTCACTTGGTGTTATTATTCCTGATATCACTTTTGAGCTTGCTCGTAATAATGAGGATATGTATCTTTTCTCATCGTACGATATTGAGCAGGTTACAGGAAAACCTTTTAGTGATATTTCTTTGACGGAGCATTATCGTTCTTTTGTTGATAATTCAAAGATACGCAAAAAGAAAATAAGTGCGCGGGTTTTCTTTCAAACGTTAGCAGAAATTCAGTTTGAATCAGGATATCCATATATTTTATTCGAAGATACCGTCAATCGGGCAAATCCAATAGCAGGCCGTATTAGTATGAGCAATTTGTGTACAGAAATTTTGCAAGTAAGTGAAGCAAGTGAACTGGAAACAGATTTAACTTATCGTGCTGTTGGCAATGATATATCTTGTAATCTTGGCTCGATGAATATTGCAAAAGCAATGGAGAGTGACAACTTTGGGAGGACAGTGGAAATAGCTGTGCGTGCCTTAACAGCTGTTTCTGATATGAGTAATATTGCTTGTGTGCCTTCTATTGCAAAAGGCAATGCCGAGAGTCATGCGATTGGTTTGGGGCAAATGAACTTGCATGGTTTTCTAGCACGTGAAAAGATCTATTATGGAACACCGGAAGCAATTGATTTTACTAATATCTATTTTTATACAGTTACATATCACGCATTACGTGCTTCTAATTTAATTGCGCGTGAACGTAAGGAAGTGTTCGTAGGATTTGAAAAATCAGCTTATGCAGATGGACATTTTTTTACAAAGTATATTGAGAAAGAATGGAAACCGCAATTTGAACTAGTACAAAAGCTTTTTACGCGTAATAATATCGTTATTCCGAACCAAAAAGACTGGCAAGAGCTGAAGCAATTAGTTGCTCAATATGGGCTTTATAATCGCTATCTTCAGGCTGTACCACCTACGGGATCTATTTCCTATATTAACTATGCGACTTCTTCTATTCATCCGATTGCTTCGAAGATTGAAATTCGCAAAGAGGGAAAAATTGGACGTGTTTATTATCCTGCCCCTTATATGGATAATACGAATTTAGAGTTTTATCAGGATGCTTATGAAATTGGGCCTGAAAAAATTATTGATACTTATGCTGTTGCTACGCAGCATGTTGATCAGGGGCTTTCGTTAACGTTATTTTTTCCAGATACAGCAACTACACGTGACATTAATCGTGCGCAAATTTATGCCTGGAAAAAAGGCATAAAGAGCCTTTATTATGTACGGTTACGGCAGATGGCATTGAGTGGAACAGAAGTTGATGGTTGTGTTTCATGTAGCTTATAGGAGATGATTATATGACCAAAATTACAACAAAAAATCCTGTTGTTTGTGCTGTAAATTGGAATAGACTCTATGATGAAAAAGATCTTGAAGTTTGGAATCGTTTAACTGGTAATTTTTGGTTGCCTGAGAAAGTACCGTTGTCCAATGATATTCCTTCATGGGCTAGTTTGACTGAGGAAGAACGAAAACTGACAATTCGTGTTTTTACAGGCCTTACTCTCCTTGATACGGTTCAGAATACTGTGGGTGCTATTTCTCTTATGGCCGATGCTGTAACAGAACATGAGGAAGCAGTATTAACTAATATTGCATTTATGGAAGCAGTTCATGCACGTTCTTATTCCTCTATTTTCTCAACTTTATGTTCGACAGTGGAAGTTGATGATGCGTTTAGATGGTCGGAAGAAAATACCTATTTGCAGAAGAAAGCGAGATTAATACTTGAACATTATGAAGCAGATGAACCACTAAAGAAAAAAATTGCTTCGACTTTCCTTGAGAGTTTTTTATTTTATTCTGGTTTTTATTTGCCCATGTATTGGTCAAGTCGTGCTAAGCTGACGAACACGGCTGATTTAATTCGGCTTATTATTCGTGATGAGGCTGTTCACGGTTATTATATCGGCTATAAATTTCAATTGGGGTTTGCAAAACTTGATGAAGCTAAAAAACAAGAAATAAAAGATTTTGCTTTTAATCTACTTTTTGATCTTTATAATATTGAGTGTAAATATACTGAAGATCTTTATGATGCTATTGGGTTGACAGAAGATGTTAAGGTTTTTCTTCATTATAACGCAAATAAAGCATTAATGAACTTAGGCTTTGAGGCTCTTTTCCCGCCTGAAGTGTGCCGTGTTAATCCTGCCATTTTAGCAGCTTTGTCACCGAATTCTGATGAAAATCATGACTTCTTTTCGGGATCAGGTTCTTCTTATGTTATTGGTAAAGCAGTAGCAACTGTCGACGAGGATTGGGCATTTTAATGCGTGAAGGAAAAAAGAAGTGCACGGGGTATTTTATTTAAATCTTCGCGTATTTTAAGACATTTAAATCCATTTTTTTCAAATAAATCACGAACTTTTTTTTCTTGAGAATAGCCAATTTCAACGGCGATATAACTTTTCTCTTTTAAATAATTTGCTGATTCATAAGCCAATTTTCGATAAAAATAAAGGCCATCTTCTCCACCATTTAGAGCGCGCCAAGGGTCATGTTGGCGTACTTCTTTTGCAAGGTTTTTAATTTCTTTTTCTGGAATATAAGGCGGATTAGAAATAATGAGGTCAAATTGCCCTTTGATGGAATCAAACCAATTACTGAGAAGAGGTGTAAAACGATGGGCAACATTCGCATGCTGTGCATTTTTTGTAGCTGTTTTTAAAGCATCTTCGGAAATATCAACAGCTACAGCATAGGTTTGAGGGATTTGTTTGAGAATCGCAATAGCGATAGCTCCACTTCCTGTTCCCATATCAAGCAATGTAGCTTGTTCTGATTTCTCTAGATGTGATTTGAGGATTGGTAAAACAAGATCAACGAGTGTTTCTGTATCAGGACGTGGTTCTAACGTATCTTTAGACAAAGTAAATGGTATACCATAAAATTCTCGTGTTCCGATAATACGATAGACCGGTTCACCTGCAATACGTCGATTTATAGCTTGTTCTAATTGTACGAGCTGTTGAGAAGATAGATACATATTTGGTTGAAGAATTCTATCAGATGCAGTGGTTCCTGTTATCCATTCAACGAGTATTTTTGCGTTAAGATCGGCTTCAGAAATTCCTTGATGGCGCAATTTTTCTTGTGTTGTTTGGATGACCTTACTAAGCGAATGATCATTCATCTACTATGATCCATTTCAGTAAGGAGCGTTGTCTGATGATCAGAAATGAGTGCATTAATCAACTCATTTAAATCTCCTTCCATGATACGATCAAGTTTATAGAGAGTCAGATTAATACGATGGTCAGTTACTCGTCCTTGTGGAAAATTATAGGTACGGATACGTTCTGATCGATCACCAGAACCAACTTGAGTTTTTCGGGATGCTGAACGTTCACTCTCTGCTTTTTGCCGTTCAATATCGAATAAACGCGCACGTAAAATTTGGAGAGCGCGTGCGCGATTTTGATGTTGTGATTTTTCTGCTTGAACAACCATAATTCCTGTTGGAATATGCGTAATACGAACAGCTGAATCAGTTGTATTGACATGTTGCCCACCAGCACCAGATGCGCGCATTGTATCAATACGGATATCTTCTGGGCGAATTTCGATATCAATTTCTTCTGCTTCTGGTAAAACTGCAACAGTGGCGGCAGATGTATGAATGCGTCCTCCTGTTTCTGTTTCAGGGATGCGTTGCACGCGATGGACACCTGATTCAAACTTAAGCTTGGAAAATACACCTTTTCCTGAAATAGTTGCAATAATTTCTTTATATCCACCAACTTCACCATCACTCAAAGAAATGATTTCAACTTTCCAGTTGTGAGTATTTGCATAACGTTCATACATACGAAAAAGATTTCCTGCAAAAAGTGCTGCTTCTGATCCTCCTGTTCCTGCTCTAATTTCAATGATAACACTTTTTTCATCAGCAATGTCTTTGGGCAAAAGAAGAATTTGGAGTTCTTGCTCAAGTTCTTGAATTTTTTGAGATAATGATGATAGCTCTTCTTGAGCTAAATTACGCATTTCTGTATCTGTTTGTGTATCACTTATTATAGTTTCGAGCTCTGCTATTTCTTTATGGAGAGAATTTAATGTTCGTATAGGAGCTATAATTGGCTGTAATTCTGCGTATTCGGACGCTAGTTTTACATATGTTTCCGCATTTGGATTCTCAGCCATTTGGCTTTCGATTATTTTGAAGCGTTTTTCAAGTTGCTTCATGCGGTCTTGTGGCAAAGAAACCATGGCAATATTGGCCTAATTTATTGAGTGTTAGATAGTTGATAATATTATATATTATATTATTACAGGGGGTGATAAAGAAGAAAAATGCTCTTGCCAACCAAATTATAGAATTTTAAAATAAATTTATGTAAAAATTTGGTGTGCATAAATAATATTTTTCATTATACATATAGGTCTATTAATTTAGGAATTGCGTTTTTTCCCGTAAATTTCAAGACGATGATAAACAATATCATAACCAAGGGAATGGGCAATTTCTTCTTGCAGTTTTTCAATGATAGCAGAATGAAATTCAATAGCTTCTCCTGTGTCTATATCAATAAGATGATCGTGATGCTCGCCTTTTGCTTGTTCAAAACGAGAAGGTCCTCCATTGAAGATATGGCGATGAATAGTTCCATTTTCTTCTAATGTTTTCATTGTGCGGTAAACAGTTGATAGCGAAATACTAGGATCTATTTTATGAACACGTTGAAAAATTTCAAATGCATTCGGATGATCATCTGTGTCGGCTAAGACGTCAAGAATAATACACCTTTGACGTGTTACTCTTAAGCCGGCAATTCGTAATTCTTTTTCATAAGTTTGTTTATTCATTTAATTATTTGACTTTTCAGATAAATGACCCATGACAATGCTTATATTTTTTGCCTGAACCACAAGGGCAAGATTCATTTCGTCCAATTTTTCCCCATGTTGTTGGATCATTAGGATTGCGTTTTTCGGGATTAACTAACCTATTTTCGTTTATTTGTGCCCATGCTGTGGTGTTATTTTTTGCGTTCTGAGTATTAGAAGGATACTGGGAGCGTGATCTTTCAGGTGTTTGCGATTCTACGGGTTTTTGAATAATTTCAAAATGCATGAGTTTAGAAATAAAATTTTTACGGAGATTGATAAGCATAGTTTGAAAGAGTTCGAATGACTCTGTTTTATACTCATTGAGAGGATCTCGTTGTGCATAACCACGGAAGCTAACAGCAGAACGTAAATGATCTAAATGAACCAAATGCTCACGCCATAATGTATCAATTGTTTCAAGTAGTATAGCTTTATGAAAATAAGCGATTATTTCTGGGCTATAGCGTTCAGAGCGTTCCTTTTCAAATTTTTCAACAGCCTTTGTTATGCGTTCTACAATTTGCTCTTCAGCAATTCCTTCTTCGCTTGCCCATTTTTCTATTGGAAGGTTCAAATTAAAAATCTGATATAGTGCTTTTTGTAAATCTTTCACATTCCATTTTTCTGCGTATGCTCCATATGGAATGTGGGTTTCTACTAGATCTTCAATGACTTCATTACGCATTTCAACAGTCATTTCAGTTAAATTTTCTGTATTCATAACTTCCATGCGTTGTTCGAAAACAACTTGGCGTTGATTGTTCATGACATCGTCATATTTTAAAAGATTTTTACGAATTTCGAAATTTCGTGCTTCAACCTTTTTTTGAGCTTTCTCAAGAGCTTTATTAATCCATGGATGGGCAATGGCTTCATCTTCTTTTAGTCCAAGCTTTTGCAGCATACTATCCATACGGTCAGAACCGAAGATACGCATGAGATCATCTTGAAGAGAAAGAAAAAATTTTGAACGTCCAGGATCACCCTGGCGACCAGAACGACCGCGAAGTTGGTTATCAATTCGACGACTTTCGTGGCGTTCAGTAGCAATAACATAAAGACCCCCAGCAGCTAATGCCTTCTCTTTCAGTTGTTGAACATCTTTCTTGATTTCTTCAATTTTAGCAGTTCGTTCTGGGCCTTCAGGTACATTCTGCAATTCTTGCCGAATACGTATTTCAACATTACCACCAAGTTGTATATCGGTACCACGACCGGCCATATTGGTGGCGATAGTCAACGCTTTAGGAACACCTGCTTGTGCTATAATATGTGCTTCCTGTTCATGATAACGAGCATTTAAAACTTGAAAATCAGTGATACCTTCTTTCCGTAAGCGCTCTGCTAACTGTTCCGACTTTTCAATAGAAGTAGTTCCAACCAGAATAGGTTGTCCTTTTTCGTGAGCTT
Source organism: Bartonella sp. 11B (assembly GCF_002022625.1). Lineage (NCBI taxonomy): Bacteria > Pseudomonadati > Pseudomonadota > Alphaproteobacteria > Hyphomicrobiales > Bartonellaceae > Bartonella > Bartonella sp. 11B. The sequence continues at coordinate 631,919 of NZ_CP019783.1, forward strand.
GACGAATATCGCGAACAATGGCTCGATATTTTTCTTCTGCTGTTCGATAAATTTCATCATCTTCATCGCGGCGTTGAACAGGTAAATTTGTAGGAACTTCAACAACCTCAAGATCATAAGTATTACTAAATTCTTCAGCTTCCGTTGTAGCTGTTCCAGTCATACCGGATAATTTTTTATACATACGAAAATAATTTTGAAAAGTAATAGAAGCTAAGGTCTGGTTTTCTGGTTGGATAGTGACATGTTCTTTGGCTTCTAATGCTTGATGTAATCCTTCAGAGTAACGTCGTCCTGGCATCATACGACCAGTAAATTCATCAATGATAACGACCTCACCATTTCGGACAATATAATCTTTATCACGGATAAACAATTTATGCGCTTTCAGAGCATTATTAACATGGTGGACAATTGTAACGTTTTCTATGTCGTAGAGGCTTTCATTTTTGAGATGTCCAGCTTTTTTTAGCATTTCCTCAATTTTTTCAGTACCAATTTCAGTAAAAGTTGTGGTTTTTTGTTTTTCATCTATTTCGTAGTCTTCTGGTGTTAGGAAAGGAATAAATGCATCAATAAGATTATAAAAGTCAGTACGATCTTCTAAGGGACCAGAAATAATAAGAGGGGTTCGTGCTTCATCAATAAGAATTGAATCAACTTCATCAATAATTGCATAATAGTGACCACGCTGTACCATTTGGTTACGGTCAAAAGCCATATTATCGCGAAGATAATCAAATCCTAATTCATTATTTGTTGCATAAGTAATATCACATGCATAAGCTGCTCGGCGAGAATCATTATCAAGATGATTGAGAATAACACCAGTTGTCATACCTAAAAAATCGTAGATTTTACCCATTGTTTCAGCATCACGACCAGCAAGATAATCATTAACTGTAACAACATGGACCCCTTTTCCTTCTAGGGCGTTAAGATATACTGGTAAGGTTGCCATTAATGTTTTACCTTCACCAGTACGCATTTCAGCAATTCCTCGGTTATGAAGAACCATCCCACCAATAAGCTGTACGTCAAAAGGGCGCATGCCGTAAACACGTTTTGCTGCTTCACGGACAGTTGCAAATGCTTCTGGTAATAGCGAATCAACCGTTGCACCTTCAGTTAATCTTTTACGAAACTCAGCAGTTTTTTGGCGTAATTGCATATCGCTTAATTTTTGCAATTGTTCTTCTAAGGCATTAATCTGTGTTATTTTTTGGCGAAATGCTTTAATACGGCGTTCATGAGCCGAACCAAAGAATTTATGCGCAAGAGCACCTAAATTGACCATTTCTGGTCCTTTCTTTCATTTGTTATCACCATAATGGGTGTTTATTAAATTGTATCTATGGCTCTGCACCGTCTAAAACGTTTGGTATAATTAGATGCATGCAGTGCTTTATGGTAACTGACGTATAATGTTTTTTCATTTTTTATAAAATAGAGATTAAGGGGCTAAAACCATTGTGTCAACTTTAGTGATATTATTTGAATAATTAAGGTATGAAGTAATTTAGGGTATAATGTGACATTTTTCTATATTATCATGTTTTGTATTATCTGGAATCAAAATGTAATAAAATGGAAGGATCATTTTTTATTTTTGTGAAATAAAATTTATCTATGTTTAGATTTTAAAGTGCTATGGTAAAAAAATTAAATTTGAAAGTACATTGATTTTAAAAAGGGAATATATTTATGAGATTCAATTTTAGGGTACTATGTTTGGCCTCAACTTTATTAGTTGGCATACATGCCGGTGTGATAGCTCAAGAAAGCGTAAAGTCTGCAAAAAATGATTTAAGTACTTTGGAGAACGCTGCTGAAAAACCAGTTCCTCTTTCTCATGTAATAGCAGTGATTGATGGGAAAAATATTACGGCCGGGCAGTTAGATGAGCTAGCACTCGAAATAAATCCTAATTTAGTTCGTGTTCCAGATGAAAAACGCCGTGTAACAGTCTTAAAAGCGTATTTAGATATGCAGGCACTTGCTAAAGCAGCACTGCAGAAAGGTCTAGATAAGACAGAAGCCTATGATAAACGTATGGCAATAATGCGTGATAATATTCTTCAGCAACTTTATTTTAAAGAGATGGTTGTTGATAAAATTGCAGATGCTGATGTGAAAGCTCTTTATGATAAGGAAATTGCTGCTTTACCTAAAGAAGATGAAATCAAAGCGCGTCATATTTTAGTCAAAACAAAAGAAGAAGCAGAAAAAGTTATTAAGCGTTTGAATAAAGGTGAAAGCTTTGAGGAAATTGCAAAAAAAGACTCAACAGATGGTTCTTCTGCCGTTGGTGGAGATCTTGGCTATTTTAGTCGCGGTCAGATGGTTAAGCCATTTGAAGAGGCTGCATTTAATTTGAAGGTGGGAGAATATACTAAAAAACCTGTTGAAAGTCCATTTGGTTGGCATGTTATTAAGATAGAGGATCGTCGTTTAAAACAACCTCCTGTCTTTGATGATGTTAAGGATGTATTGCGTACACAGCTTATAAGAGAACATTATCAAACACTTATTACCGATTTACGGGGTAAGATTAATGTAGAGTATCCTGATTCTAATATTGCAAAACACATGCAATCGCTTAATGAAAATGAAGCACCATTTCTAGGTGAAACATCCAATGTAGAGGGTGGGGAATAATTTTTTTATGCTGGGTCATTTTATAAAGCCCAGCACTTTTATTAAAGTATATTCAATTGCATTTATGGAAAAGCATTTAATGGCTGTAAAAATATCGCCTTTTTCACATAAACAACCACCAGAATTTCCACTATTATCCGGTGTGCGGATAGCTACAGCTAAAGCTGGTATTAAGTATAAAGATCGTACAGATCTTCTTTTAATTGTATTTGATAAGCCAGCTAATGTGGCAGGTGTTTTTACACGTTCAAAATGTAGATCTTCTGCTGTAGATCATTGTCGTGCGTCCCTTCTTCATGGGATTGCTAGAGGTCTTGTTGTTAATTCTGGCAATGCCAACGCTTTTACGGGGCACAAAGGTAAGCAGACGACAAATGCAATAGTTCATTCTGCATCTAGTATTTTGAAAGCGAGAGAAGATGAAATTTTTATAGCTTCTACGGGTGTTATTGGTGAGCCAATGGATGAGGCTTGTATTTTAAATCTTTTACCTGATATGGCTTCTACAGCAGAGGAGGGATGCTGGTTAGAAGCTGCGAAAGCTATTATGACGACTGATACGTTTCCAAAACTTGCAACGCGTCAATTTGACTTTGGGGGAGAGCTTGTTACTATTAATGGGATTGCAAAAGGTGCTGGTATGATTGCACCAGATATGGCAACGATGCTTTCTTTTGTGGTAAGCGATGCAGCGATTTCTTCAGATATACTCCAAATGATGTTATCAGAGGCTGTTCAGGAAACTTTTAATTCAATTACTGTTGATAGTGATACTTCGACGTCTGATACATTAATGATCTTCACAACAGGAAAAGCGAAGAGTTGCCTTCCTTGTTTGACAAGCCAATCAGATCCTCGTTATTGGATATTTGTAAAGCACCTGCGTGAGCTTTTGCACGAACTTGCATTACAAGTTGTTTGTGATGGTGAAGGAGCTCGTCATTTAATTGAGGTATCTGTTATTGGTGCTACAACAAATAGTGCTGCTAAGACTATTGCTTTATCAATTGCAAATTCACCACTTGTAAAAACAGCTATTGCAGGCGAAGACGCTAATTGGGGAAGAGTTGTTATGGCGATTGGTAAGGCAGGTGTTGAAGCAGATCGTGATCGATTAAAAATTTGGTTTGGTGAACATCGTTTGGCTGTTAATGGTGAACGTGATCCTCATTATAATGAGAAAGCAGTGAGTGCTTATATGAAAGGTCAACATATTAAAATTTGTGTTGATATTGGTCTTGGAAGCGGAAAAGCAACAATTTGGTCTTGTGACTTAACAAAAGAATATGTTGCGATTAATGGTGATTATAGAAGTTGATTCATAAAATATAAACTCGAATATTTAGTATTTATATACTTTTAAAGAATACTGGATATTTAGTTGTTTATTCTGGAATAGGGCTTTACAATAGCAAGAATGATAGTTATCTATTATTCTTTTGGTCATAGTATGCATATAAAAAATTCACTCCTTCTTGTTGTTGCATGTGCTTTATTAGACCATGATAATCGAGTGTTGCTTGCGCAACGGCCTCAAGGAAAATCGCTAGCTGGTTTATGGGAATTTCCCGGTGGAAAAATTGAAAATGGTGAAACGCCAGAGACATCGTTAATTCGTGAGTTAGCAGAAGAGCTTGGTATTCATGTTCGGCAGGATAATTTATTACCCTTAACATTTGCAAGCCATAATTATGAAACCTTTCACCTGTTAATGCCATTGTATATTTGCCACCGTTATGAGGGCGTTCCAAAAGGACGAGAAGGACAAAATTTAGAATGGGTTTGCATGAGCAGTCTTGATGAATATTCTATGCCTGATGCTGATAAGCCATTGATTCAAGCTCTAAAAAATTTTGTTCTTTAATATTCTGATAAAGAGAAAATATTTATAAACAATGGGAAATTTCTTGTACTAAATATTTTCTGATCAAGGAATCTTAAGTGGTTGTATTTTAAAAGTAAGGCCTTTGAGATAAATTGTTTGATTATTTTTGCACATTTGATTGTGCAGTGTTTTGCGTTGGATTACGAGAGTTATTGTGCGTACATTTATTTTTATTAAGTTACGTTATTTTAGATAAAATAATTATTAGAAATAAATTATTTGTAGATAAAAAATATTTTTAAATTTAAAAAAATAATACTAGGAATAAATAATGACATTTAGTTTTTTTATTAATTTATTTTTATTTATTGTTTTTTTGTTATGTCTTTTCCATTACAAAAAAATTAAAAAAAATCTTACATTGCAAGTTATACTAGGTCTTATAGTTGGTTTAATTTTTGGTAGTATTTTGCAGATTATTTATAAGGAAGGCAATCCTATTCTATTAGAGTCTGTTGAATGGTTTAACATTGTTGGTGATGGATATATATCGTTATTAAAAATGATTGTTATACCATTGGTTTTTGTTTCTATTGTTTCTGCAGTAGCACATTTACATTCTATTTATGCTGTTGGCAGAATTGGCATAATAACAATTTCAATACTCCTTTTAACGACATCTTTTTCTGCATTGATTGGTATTTTTATTGTTAATTTCTTCGGACTCACTGCAAGTAGTCTAGTACATAAAGGAGAAGATATATCTACTCTTCTTGGAAGCCATATTTCTCAGCTTGAAAATATCAGTATACCAAAGTTGATTTTATCATTTATTCCTCAAAACTTATTCGCTGAGTTAATAGAAACAAAGCCTACATCAATTATCAGCGTTGTTATTTTTTCAGCTTTTTTAGGAGCAGCGGCTATTCTTTTAAAAAAGGATGAACCGGATAAAGGGGAGAAAGTCCTTTTATTGATTCAAATTATGCAGTCTTGGGTTATGCGATTAGTGCATATTATAATTTCTTTAACACCTTATGGTGTTTTTGCTCTAATGACTAAGGTAGGAGCAACTTCAAATGCTGCAGATATTTTAAAATTACTGGTTTTTATTGTTATTTCTTATGTTGGCATTACCCTTATGTTTGCAATTCATAGTATATTACTGAGTATCTCAGGTATTAATCCATTCCGTTTTTTCAAAAAAGTTTTTCCCGTTTTAACATTCGCTTTTAGTAGTCGTTCAAGTGCTGCTAGTATTCCTCTGAATATCGAGGCACAAACTCAATGGATTGGTGTCCCGCAGACAATTGCAAGTTTTGCCGCTTCTTTTGGTGCAACAATTGGTCAAAATGGTTGTGCAGGACTTTATCCAGCAATGCTCGCGACTATGATAGCCCCTTCTGTTGGCATTAACTCTTTCGATCCTCTCTGGATAGCTACCCTTGTTGGTGTTGTAACATTAAGTTCTATTGGTGTTGCTGGTGTTGGAGGAGGAGCCATTTTTGCCGCATTAATTGTTTTACCAATTATGGGACTTCCTGTTACTTTGTTAGCTGTACTCATTTCTGTTGAACCTCTAATTGATATGGGCCGTACGGCTCTTAACGTAAATGGCTCAATGTTAGCTGGAACTATGACAAGTCAGATATTGCATACAACGGATAAAAGCATTTTTGAAGGATGATTTTCATATTGAGATGATCGCTTTTCATGTTTATTTCGATATAATCTCTGTCATTGATTAATAATTTTATTTTCTTATAGAGTAGCTTTTTTCCACAAAATATAATATCTCACAAAGCTACACATTATCACAAATATAGTTTTGTGGTAAATCTGAATTTTTATAACCTTAGGACTACTATCTTAGCTCTTTTATCAATTTTAATGTTTCTGGAAATTTACATACTTTTAAAATTTTGTTATCTTCATAGATGCTAGTTTGGAATAGATCAAGCAATTGCTTTTGTGTGGTAGCTTTTTACTTTAGAAAAACTTACTGAAGTTACCTTCTTTTATATTTCTGAAGTCTTTAGGAACTCTAGTACAATAAAGTTTATAATTATTAGTTATTATTTGATTTCTTCTAGAAGTTCATATTTTGGATTGCAGGTTTTTAGATATAAGATATCTTTTTTTGTATGTAGTAACTTAATGTTTAATGTATTAAATGTTTATAATCTGTGAGCCAAGGAGATACTACTTTTTCTTATTATAATAAACAAATTATAATGCTATATTATAATTGCTCACTTTAATGCCTATTGTAAGATGGTCGTTTCTATCTTGACTTGATAAAAATTGACTACGATTATAAGATTTTGCCATTGGTAAAAGAATATTATTAAAATGGTTTTATCTAGTAAATTTGGATTTCACTTCTAATGTTCACATAGTAGCTGATGCGCATTATAAAATGCTTTTTTATAAGGCTATGATTAAAACTCTAATTTTAATATTATTTTCTGAATTAAGAGTATTTCTCTTTTTCAAAAGAGAGGTCTTTAGTATTGAGCTCTTATATCACACTTGTGGCAAATAAAGCTTTTATTATTAATCAGATTAAAGCGCTTTGTTATTTAAACTAGAAATTTCTAGTCATAAAGCAAGATTTAAATTAATCATTACCTTACTTATTTTAAAATTTGTGATAAAATTGAAATAAGTAAAAATCAAACGATCAATTGCTTTTTTATTAGCTCAACTTAATGATTTATAAAGTAATTTTTTTCTTAAGATTCTGTTGATGATAGAATAGATTTTACCTCAATGATATATCTAAAAAGCCAAAAATAACCTTGATAATTAACAAGGACAATATCTATTTTCAATATTTTAAAAAATGCTAATAAAAACATATCAATTAAAATATGTTTCAATCTTTTTTAGAGATTCTTTAACAAGAGGCTCTTTAATCAAGCTATTAGCTTGTTCAGCATCTAATTCTTTCATAAGAAGCCTATTTATGGCAGAGATTGCTAAATCAACAGCAGTTGAAGAAAGCGTCCGAATTGCATTTGCTTCAGCTTGAGCAATTTTTTGTTCCACTAACCGACTGTGATTTTTTATATATTCCTCTGTTTTTATGCGAGTTTCAGAAAGCATAGCTTCAACTTTATCTTTAGCATCAGCAATTATCTCTTGTGTTTCTTTTTCTATTTCCAAATGTTTACGCTGATATTCAGCAAGCACTTTCTGTGCCTCTTCACGAAGACGAAGAGCTTCATCAAGTTCATCTTTAATGTGTTTGGCACGTGTATCAAGTTTACGTATTATTGCATTGGGAACTTCAAAATAGACTAAAAAAGCCAAAAAAAGAACTAATCCAATAAAAGCCCAAAATGTATCAGTCATTTCCGCAATCCTTAATGACTTACAGCTTTAATAGCTGAACTAATAGATTTCTTACTAATATCAACATCAATTAACTTCTTAATGATTTCAAAAGCAATCTCTTCTGCGATTAAATTAACATTTTGCATTGCTTTGTTTTGAATCTTTTTTATTTTATTTTCAGCATCTTCTAATTCTTTCTCCAAAGCTGCTTCGATTTTTTCTCGCTGGAGCTCAGCTTTTAATTTAATTTCATTATTTGCTACCTGTATTATAGTTTTTGCTTCTAAACGAGCTTCTGCTAATTTCTTTTCGCAAATTTCAATTACAGTATCCGCTTCTTGTTTCATCCGCATTGCCTGATCTAAATCGGAAACAATTCGATCTCTACGTGTTTCAATAACACTACCGATACGTGGTACGATTACACGAGAAATGAAGAGATAAAAAAATCCAAAAGAAATAGCTAACCAAAGAAAATGCGAACCAAAATACACAAAATCGAAAGGTGGAAAGGTACGACTCGCATGCTCCGTAATACTATTAAGCTCTCCCTTACCATCATGACACTCTGGCATTTCAGTATTATCATGATCAAATTCTGTCCCATCATCAAAATGATCTAGCATTTTAGTATCTTCTACATCATTGCTGGCAATTAACATTTTATTTTCCTTCGAAATAATCACTCTGTCTCTATTAAATCAAAGTTTCTGATAAGCAGTAACTTTCTTTTTATTTAAGAACTAAAAATTGTACCTGTTCTCAAATAATTTATAAAACAGACATGCTTTTTTGAAGGTAATTAGACGGCGAAAAGCAGTAAAAGAGCAATAAGCAATGAAAAAATACCTAAAGCTTCTGTAACAGCAAAACCAAATACTAAACGACCAAATTGACTATCTGCTGCTGATGGATTTCGTAAAGCACCAGAAAGGTAGCTTCCAAAAATATTTCCAAGACCTAATGCGGTTCCAGCCATACCAAAGCAAGCAAGACCAGCTCCAATATATTTTGCTGCAAGTACTAATTCCATATCATTCTCCTTTAAAACGAAATTGCATAATTTGACGGAAATCCGTCGGTTTTATTAATGTCCTGGATGGACTGCATCATTAATATACATACAAGTTAGAACTGTAAAAACATAAGCTTGAAGAAAAGCAACCAAAAATTCAAGAGCCGTAATTGCTACAGTCATAGCAAGTGATAAAATTGCACCGCCCAAACCTATGATTCCAACCCCAACCATTGAAACAATGAAGCCAGAAAACACTTTAAGTGTAATATGACCTGCAAGCATATTAGCAAACAGACGAAATGAAAGACTAATAGGACGAGATAAAAAAGAGATAATCTCAATCATTGTAACTAAAGGCAGTACGATCACAGGAACACCACTAGGAACAAAGAGTTTTAAGAAATTTAACCCATGTTTATAAAAACCGTACCCAATTACCGTTAAAATTACCAACATTGCTAACGAAAAAGTAATTACAATCTGAGAAGTAATTGTATAAAAATAAGGGAATAAACCAATAAAATTAGCAATAAGAACAAAAACGAATAACGAAAAAACTAAAGGAAAAAATTGCATTCCCTGTGTACCAGATGATTCTCGCAAAGTTGATGCCACAAATTCATAAAGCATTTCGGAAACAGATTGCATTCGTGTTGGAACTAATCGTCGACTTGATGATGAAATGAAAAGAAATAATGAAGAGAGAATAACTGTCAAAACGATAAAAAATGATACATTTGTAAATGACAAATCCATGTTTCCAATGGAAATATTAATCAATCGTGAAACCTCGAATTGATGTATAGGATCCGGAGCGTGCGATGTCACTTTTAAACCTCTTTATTATCTTCTTTACTTTGTTGCAAAGTCCTACGTTGTTCTAATCGACTGGGAGCAATATATTTTACAGACCGAAGAACACTTAGTATACCAGCAACGAATCCAAGAAAAAGAAAAAATACTAATCCCCATGGTAACGAACCTACTAATTTATCAAACCCAAATCCTAAAACAGCTCCTACGATAATATTTGCCAGAAATTCACTTGACAACTTAACAGCATATGCCATTTTTTTTTGTTGCTCTTGTCCTCCGACTTTAGACTGCTCTTTCGTTAATATTTTTTTACTGATTAAAGCTAACTCTAAATTCCGACTACGACATTCTAAATCTTCTGAATAAAGAGAAGAGACTCGTTTGTGTTTGCGTCTCTCAACATCCTTTTGTGGCATATCGGGTTCATCGCCCTTCGCCATAATTGGCTCCTTAATCAAAAAAAGGTTAAAATACACTATATTAGACTTTATTTAGCATATTGCTGTCAGATTTATTCGTCAAGTCCTCAAAAGAGCTCTACCACAAAGATTTTTGTATATAAATAAAAACATCTAAAATTTATTTTATTAGGTAGAAAATCAAATAAAACAAATATCATATCTTAAATTTCAACAGATTCACAAACACTTATTTTTGATAATAAGTGATCGAATATCGATTTTTAATTTTATAAAATTAAACAATATGTAAAAGAAAATCACTTCTTTTTTGCTTGTTTTGCAAAAGGATTATCGGATGTTCGCAAAGATAGACGAATTGGTACACCTTGCATATCAAATTTGTCTCGCAGTCCATTAGAAAGATAACGCAAATATGATTGAGGCATTTCTTCTGATTTTGAACAAGAAATAACAAATCCAGGAGGCCGTGTCTTAACTTGTGTTATGTATTTAACCTTAAGTCGACGTCCAGAAACGGCGGGTGGTGGATAATTAATAATCATCGTTTCAAGCCAGCGGTTCAGTTTTCCTGTAGAAATACGACGGTTCCATACACGGTGCATCCTCGTAATATTTTCCATCAATTTATTAATTCCTTGACCATATAGACCTGATAAAGGAACGGCTCTTAAGCCACGCACTTGAGGAAGAAGGCGAGTACATTTTTCATATAAAGTATTTAATGCTTCATGACGATTTTCAATAAGATCCCATTTGTTAAAAGCAATGATAGGAACACGTCCTTCACGAATCACAAGATCAGAAATTTGTAAATCTTGTTTTTCAAAAGATGTCGTTGCATCAAAAACAATTACAACAACTTCCGCGAAACGGATTGCACGTAAGGAATCCACAACAGAAAGTCTTTCTAATTTTTCTTGAACTTTTGATTTTCGACGCAAACCTGCAGTATCAAAAAGTTTAATGCGACGATTATTCCATTCCCAATCTACAGAAATAGAATCGCGAGTAATACCAGCTTCAGGCCCTGTCAGTAAGCGATCTTGTTTCAACATGCTATTAATAAGTGTTGATTTCCCTGTATTTGGACGACCAACAACTGCTATCCGTATGGTTTTTTTTTCATCGTAAACAGGATCTTCTTCTACTGTGTTATCAATATTATCGCTAATAGATGAAATCTGTGCAGTAGTATAAGTTTTTTCTTTTTCTTGCCTCAGATTAAAAACTTTATCTGCACCAATAGCCGCTACAATAGCATCACGAAGGTCAGAAAGACCATGACCATGTTCAGCTGATATTGGGCAAGGTTCACCCAATCCTAATGACCATGCTTCATATTCTCCTGCTATTGCTGTTTTTGACTCAGATTTGTTGGAAACAAGTACGATTGGTTTTCCTGATTTACGAATGAGTGAAGAAAAGTCCAGATCACTTGGTGTTATTCCGCTTTTAGCATCAAGAACAAATAAAATAAGATCTGCTTCATCAATGGCAATTTTTGTCTGAGCACGCATACGTCCTTCAAGTGTATGGTTATCTGCTTCTTCTAACCCTGCTGTATCAATAACATCAAAATGTAGATCCTGAAGCTTAGCTGAGTGGATACGTCGATCACGGGTTACGCCTGGTTGATCATCAACGAGAGCCAACTTTTGTCCAACCAAACGATTAAATAGTGTTGATTTCCCAACATTAGGTCGACCAACTATAGCAATGGTAAGGCTCATCAATTTATTCCTTATTTACCTTTCCACTTGCTTGAATAAGCTCAAGCATAATTTTCGCTCGATCTGTTATTTTAAATCCTAGAGCGTTCTCTTCAACAATTTTTTTGAAATAATAAACTGCCTTTTCCATTTTATTCGCTTTATAAGCAGCTAAGCCTAAGGCTTCTCTTGCAGACATGCGCATAGGATCAATATCATTGGCCATTTCTTTAACACGTTGCATTACATCGTCAAATGTTCCTATATCAATTAAAATATAAGCTGCTCGAATTTTTGCAACTTCCCGTAAAATCTGTGGTGCTTTTTCATCTGCTGCGATCATATCAAACATTTTTACTGATTTAGCATTATCACCTCGTTGCGTCCACAAAGAGGCTTCAAGTAAACCTGCAAGAAAAGGATATCCACCAAAATTAGATTGTTTAACACTTTCTAATTTTTTAATTGCTTCATCGAAATGATGTGCATCAGCTAAATCAAGGCTTGTTATAAATATATCACCAACATTATTGGCTTTATTTATCTGCTGCTGCTGATAAATTTGATAGACAATGATCGTCAAAACAAAAATAATAACTGCACCAATAATCAAAAAACCATAACGTTTCCAAAAATTATAGAATTTTTCTTGACGGAGTTCTTCATTAACTTCATAAATAAAATTATCATGTGTCATATAGTTTGCCTTGAAAAAAATATTCTGCGTTTTTACATAAAATGTATAAAATTAGTAATCTTAATCAACAAAGAATTCTATAATTTGGATTGACAAAATTAGAATGAGTGTCTGTTTTTATCAATTGAATTTTTTAATTATATACTACTTAAAATTTCTGTAAAATTTGTCGATTGATATTACGGTGTTGATGTGCTTGACCTTTATAAAAGCATGAAAAGCTATTTTCAATGACTCATTCAAATACATTGCAGATTATTTAATTCTTTATTATTTTTTGCAATAAATCTGTCATGATAATGACTGAATACACAGGTACGGCGTAAGTTAATCTTATTATCGATAGTTTTTATTGTTTGTAAAAATTTTATACGAATAATTTTATAGAGAATAAATACTTAAATATAGCATTTAGATGAAAATAATCATATTCTGAATATTCAGTTTATATAAGTTTATACAATTTCAATAATATTATCCCATCTCGCTTTTTTTATCTAAGCGGTTTTTTCTACGGCGTACATCTATTATCTAATACATCTATTATCTAAAAAGTATTTTATTGTAGTGGCCACACCCACATTAACATGGGAACAGAGACGACTGCTATTAATATAGCTAATGGGATACCAAAACGTGGATAATCACTAAAACGGTAACCCCCTGGCCCCATTACCAACATATTACATTGATGTCCAATAGGTGTGAGAAAATCACATCCAGCACCTATTGCGACAGCCATTAGGAAAGCTTCAGGTTTATAATGGAGAGAATGCGCAAAGCTTGATGCAATTGGCGCTATTACCATTACTGTAGCTGCATTATTCAAAAATGGTGTCACCAACATTGCTGTAATTAAAATAAGCGCCAATGCTCCAGATGGTGGTAAAAATACAGCTAATTGACTTAACCAATGACCGATTAAATTTGTACATCCTGTTTTTTCTAATGTTTCACTTACTGGAATGAGAGCAGCCAATAATATCAATATTTGACCATCTAGAGTTTGATATAAATTTCGTATCGGAAGGACACGAAAAACAACCATTGCGACGGCTGCTGCAAAGAAAGATAATGCAACTGGAATAATCTGAAAAGCGGTTAAAGCAATTGCTATAAATAAAATAGACAAAGCTGCAAGACTATGTCGTAAATTACCAAACATAATATTACGCTTTGCTAATGGTAGGCATTTTAATTCCCGTAACAAATTTGGAATAACTATATCTTGCCCTTGTAAAACAATTACATCTCCAAGACGGAAAACAATGTCATTAAGCCTTCCTCGAATCCTTTCATGTTGACGGCTTAATGCAAGAATGTTCACATCATAACGCTCAAAAAGTGAAAAATTTTTAGCACTAATGCCGATAAGAGGTGAGTCATGTGAGATAACTGCTTCAATAATATCAATTTCACTGTCTTTATCATTTGTAGGTACAGTGCAGCCATTAAAAAACTCCAAACGGGAAGAATTAATGACAATATCTAAACCTTTATGTGATCCCTCCAATAACACAATGTCTCCTTCAGAAAAAACAAAATCCGGTAAGGGAGAAATAAAGCATTTATTTCTAATAATTTGTAGAACCATAACTTCACCATTTGATGGTTTAACAAGATCAATAATGGTTTTGCCAATAATTGGAGAATAAGCTGGAATATGTACTTCTGAAACATAGTTACGAATATCAATAGCATCATCAAATGATACATTTGGATGTGTACGGATAGGCAGCCGCCAGGAAAAAAACACCAAATACAATACTCCAGAAATAGCAACTACTATGCCAACTGGCATGAAATCAAACATAGTAAAAGGAACTCCTGTCAAACGTTCTTGCATAGCTGAAATAACGATATTAGGAGATGTGCCTATTTGCGTCATAAGACCACCCAATAAAGAGCCAAATGCCATTGGCATTAAAAATACTGATGGTGTAACCTGAGAACGACGAGCAAACTGAAAAGCTATTGGTAGCATGATAGCCAAAGCACCAATATTTTTAACAAATGTTGATAAAAGCATGACAGAGAGAACTAAAAAAGCAAGCTGAAGCCGTATCGATTTCACATCAGGCCATATATGTTGAATAATTAATTCCATCACACCAGAGCGTGATACAGCTGCACTAACTACAAATACACTACCGACAATAATGACAATATCATTACTAAAACCACTAAACGCTTCTTTTGGACTGATAAGACCTACCGTGCAAGCAATCAATAATGTACAAACAGCAACAAGATCATAACGAAATCGATCCCAAATGAAAACAATCATCATGAGACAAATGAGAGAAAAAGCCATTATTTGATCTTCTGTCATGACATTTATCTTTTCCTGTTTTAGCATTATTACAAATACACATATCGTTTTTAACTGTTCCTATCATTAGAAACAAGATCAAACCAAACATGATTGTAATTAATTAAATGGATGATTAAAAATGATCAAAAGATAATATTTGCATATATTTTCTTGTTAATTGTCATAGTTTTTGCAAAAATTAAACTAAAGAAAATTTAGTGATAGTTAATAAAAGTTTATTGAAAGAAATGAAATAATAACTCTACATGGATAAAGTGATAAAAATCGACTGTTGTTTAATGGATGCTGTAGCTTCTCTGAATTGTAAGGTAAGTTATCTGTATTTAGTTATGAATGATAAAACTGAAAGAAAAAAGAATGGCCAATTTTAATAGTCAATATCAAAATGACCACAAGAACTGGTCGATGTATGTCATTGGATTTATCTTTATTTTAGTTCTCATATTTGTTGGGGGATTTTATATAACAAAACCCTATCTAGATAGCTTTATAAAAAAACAAATGGTTCGTCATTCTATCTATGCTGAAACATCGGAGGTTAGTATTATAGGAAAAGTTAACTTAACCAATATTATTTTACCAACTCCTACAGGCATATCACTTAAAATTGGTGCTATTTCAGCTCGTCCACCGATTACCTTCATTCCAGGGAGTTTCACACTTTATAATATTGATTTAAAATATGATAATATTCATTTAAAAATACCAAAAATGTTTATTAGTAATGTGTCTTTAAAGGAAAAAGACATCACAATTAAATCTCGTATCTTGCAACCGCTTATGCGTCTTAATGTTGCATCAATTTTTGCACCAGATCTGTTTTTTTTCATAAACAATGGTAATAAATCAACTGAAGAAATAAGCATAAAGAACTTTCAAATTTCTGATTTTAAAAATGGACAAATTCGTTCTATTGGTATCGACAATATAATAACAAACATAAATCTTGCATCAACAGCTGAAAATGATACTCGGCAAATAGGTTTAATCATTAAAAGTGATGCAATGAAAGCCTATAATATCAATGTTGGTTATGCGCACTCTATCATTTTTGGTACAAGTAAAACGAAGAAAAGCAAGACTGTTATTGGATCTATTGTCTTGGATAATATGATAGTCGATCTCTTTCAGGAAAAAGACAAAAATATCTCTTTTTCTCTTGGCAAGTTTAAAACATCTTGTCTGAAAATGAAACCAATGGCTCACTCACCTGAGCAACTTATTAAAACCTATCTTAATGCAAGAAAGGAAAATAATCAGGAAGGTGTAAAAGCAGTGCGGAATTCTGCTCTCTTAAATAGTCTTTCAGCGATAACTTCTATTAATTTGATCATTAATAAAGCAGCAATTGATATGCCACAGCTTAAAACACAACTTGAGTCATTTGAATTAAGACCAAGTCAATGGCAGCAATCTATACCTCAAAAACTTTTAGTGTCTCTGAATGGTCTTTCAATGGTATCTAAAAGAATGGAAAAAAATGATTTAGATTTTCTTAAAAAAATAAATTTTGAATCTTTAAATCTATCAGGAAAAATTGATGCTTCATATAACGAAGAAAAGCGTACACTTTTCCTAGATGCAATGTCTTTTAATATAAAAGATATAGGGTCTGGAAATATATCAGCAAAAATAATAAATATTGATAAAGCATTTTTCTCAGGTCAAAAAGACGCAATGATTTTTTCTACCCAAGATCTTAGTATACCTGAAATTGATTTGCATTATAAAGATGCTGGATTCATTGATAAATTTTTCTCTTATCTTGCACAGAATCTCAACGATAGTGATAATGAGCATAATCTTAAAGAAGAGCTTTATGATTATTTTTATTTAATAGTAACCGAAAGTTTGAAAATGTTATTAAAAGATCATGATGAATATGAAAATATTTCAAAATCTTTTGGGGACTTTGCTAAAAATCCACAAACATTAACAATTAAAATGAGGGCGAAGGATAATAAAGGTTTTACAGCTGTTGATCTTAAAAATATTTTACAAAATGATTTATCAAATATTTTAAATAAAATGAATTTAACTGTAAAAAATAAAGCATCTTTTTAAAACATGTAATTAATTTCAAATCATTGAGGTGTAAATTAAAAAGCTATCGTTTCTCTTTTCATCTTTATATGATATTATCAAAAATATTACGAAAGCAATCTATAAACAAAAATATATATTAGCAAAATTGTTGATATTTGGAGTTGTTTTATGCCTAATTTATCATCCAATCGCTTACCTAATCGTGCTTCTATTGTAACTAAGAGAGCGCTTTTTGCTATTGAAAGTTTTCTCCATATAGAAGCTCTTAGCGGGATTGTTCTGTTAGTTGCGGCGACTGCAGCTCTTATTTTTGCCAATTCTAAATATATTGCTCTTTATGAAGCATTTTGGCATACATCCCTTGGTTTTAATTTTGGTCATTTTAATCTTTCATGGGATCTACATTTCTGGGTCAATGATGTGCTTATGACTGTATTTTTTCTTGTAGCAGGAATGGAAATTCGGCGAGAAATTCACGAAGGAGCTCTTGCAAATTTCAAACAAGCAATTTTGCCAATTGTTGCAGCAATAGGAGGTGTTTGTTTTCCTGCGGTTATTTATCTTAGCTTCAATTTAAATGGTGGACACACTTATGGTTGGGCTGTCCCAACAGCTACTGATATTGCTTTTGCTTTAGGGATTCTTGCTCTTCTTGGAAAAGCTATACCTCCCAATCTTCATATTATTCTTTTATCATTAGCTATTATTGATGATATAATTGCTGTTTTAATCATTGCATTTTTTTATTCAACCAACCTTGATCCTAGTGGTCTAGCCATTGCATCAGCAGGTATTGTATTAGTTTTATTTTTTCAGTGGATCGGATTTGCATCAGCATGGCTTTATATTGTACCAGGTGCAATTATTTGGTGCGGTTTAATGGTAACAGGGGTTCATCCATCACTTTCTGGTGTAATTTTAGGTATGATGACTCCGGTTTTTCCTACTCGTCATTTCGTAGCTCCGCTCACAATGCTCAGTAATGCGGTAAAATCTCTTCAAGAAAAAAATGATGTTAAAGATCTACACTACGTCTCAATGACATTAAAAAAAGTACGCAAAGGACAACGTGATATGATTGCGCCCGTCATTCGTGTTCAAAAAGCCCTACATCCATGGGTAGCATACGGTATAATGCCAATTTTTGCTTTTGCAAATGCTGGCGTTAGCTTTGCAAATTTTGATCTTTCTTCTGATAAATCATTCTTTATTGTTTTCGGTATTATTATTGGCTTACTTGTTGGTAAACCGCTGGGTATTATAACTGCTAGTTATCTTGCTGTAAAATCAGGCCTTTGCCGCCTTCCGCCTCACATGACGTGGGAAGGAATTTTATTGATTGGATTTTTAGCGGGTATTGGTTTTACGATGTCTATCTTTGTTTCAATGCTTGCTTTTAAAGATATTGTGCAGCTTGATTCTGCAAAAATTGGTGTACTTTGTGGGTCTGGTTTATCTGCTTTTCTCGGTCTTGGATATGGCTTCTTTTATATCAAAAAACATAAAAAAAATATATGATAGATTTTAATTAAAGAAAATAATGATACAATTTTAACCAGATCCTTTAAGAGGGGGGTGCTGTATTTAACTGATATATAATTTTCTCATAATCCTAAAAAATATAATAGTTAACTCTCATAAGTGAGAGCACAATTCCACTGCATAGGGTAACAATTAAACTTACAAGCTGTATAAACTTAAAAAATCCCAAGTATGTAAGACATAATAAGAATAAAATTCAATAGCTGCGTTTTTCTTTATTTTGCGAACAATACGCTGAAATTATATTTTAAGATTCATCTTCAGAAGTATATATTTTATAATGTAGAAGGGTAAAGATATAGTAGTTTTCTGTTTTTTTTCAGAGTTAAAAGCTATTGTATTATTATTATTATTTTTCTTATAATTTTTTTATTTCTTATTGAAAGAAAATTTTTATTTGAGGTGTAATAATATTAAGTTTAGCTATGCAAATATAAAAGGACTAATGCGTTACCTTATATTTAAGCAAGCTAGTAAAAACAAAGCTGATGTTATGATTAAAATTGTATTTCAATTTAGATAGTGCATATTATTTAAGAATAGAGAGTAAAGTTTTCAAATTTAAGTTTAGCACAACCATTTTTGATATTTTGTATATATGAAGATATTTTACAGGATATCTATGGGGTATTAAGAAGAGAATAATACGTATATTAAGCAGAGAATACATACCTAATTCTGGAGATTTTAAAGAGAAAAAATGCCTATTCTTTATCAAGGTTATAAACACCATGTAATGTTCTAACCGCAAGTTCAGTGTAAGCGCTATCAATCAGAATAGAGATCTTAATCTCTGAAGTAGTGATTGCTTGAATATTAATACCTTTTTCCGCTAAAGCCTTAAATGCTGTAGCAGCAACACCTGCGTGGCTACGCATTCCAATCCCAATAATAGAAATTTTTGCAAGATTACTTTCAGATTGGATAACATCAAATCCAATTTTTTTACGATTTTTTTCAAGAAGTCTAACCGCTCTTTCTACATCTGCGGATGGTACTGTAAAAGTCATATCAGTTTTTGAACCATCTTCAGAAATATTTTGTACAATCATATCAACATTAATATGCTCTTCAGCTAAAGGACAGAAAATTGCTGCAGAGATACCTGGACGATCTGCAAGTCGGCGTAACGAAATTTGTGCCTCATCTTTGGCAAAGGCAATACCAGTAACAGTTTGTTGTTCCACAATTTCATCCTCACTACAAATAAGTGTTCCAAGGGGGGTAATTGGATTGTCCATGCTAAGAGCATGAGGATCCTCAAAACTTGAGCGCACAAAAATCCGAACTTTATGAACCATAGCTAGTTCAACAGAACGGACCTGCAAAACTTTTGCTCCAAGAGAAGCCATTTCAAGCATTTCTTCAAAGGCTATTTTGGGTAAACGACGTGCTTTAGGTTCAATACGGGGATCGGTTGTATAGACACCATCTACGTCCGTATAAATATCACAACGATCAGCTTTTAACGCGGCTGCCATCGCAACGGCACTTGTATCTGATCCGCCACGCCCTAATGTAGAAATCCGATTATCTGGAGCTAAACCCTGAAAACCGGCTATTACTGCTACTTTACCTTCCTGAAAATGCTGTATCAAAGAAGATCCATCAATATTTGTAATTCGTGCGCTACCATGAGTATTATCAGTATGAATAGGAATTTGCCAACCAAGCCATGAACGCGCGTTTATTCCCATTGACTGAAGTGTAATAGCCAATAAACCAGCTGTTATCTGTTCACCAGAAGAAACAACGACATCATATTCATAAGCATCATTCAATGGTGCAGCATCACGCGTCCATTGCACAAGTTTATTGGTTGTACCAGCCATTGCTGATACCACCACTGCAACCTCATTACCTGCATCTACTTCCCTTTTAACATGTTGTGCAACATTATGAATACATTCAATGTTTGCAACAGATGTTCCACCAAATTTCATGACAATACGCATTATTTATGACACTCTTACGATTTTTATTTTAGGTACCAATGGGAGTAAAGCTTTATGCTATATTAAGTTTCCATTTTGACATAACCAATATCTATCATTTTCACAAGTCTGATATGTTTATGTAAATTTATGCTTGACTTTAGAAAAAATTCACATGACTTGATAAATCAAGTAAAAGGAGAGCTATATGATAAACGAAACGCCTACAACGATTGATCAGAATGAAATTGATCATTTTTCGCGTATTGCTGCTGAGTGGTGGGATCCACAGGGAAAATTTCGATCACTTCACAATTTCAATCCAACACGCCTTGCTTATATAAAAGAAAAAATCTGTTTGGCATTTAATCGTAATCCTGTTTCGTTTACGCCTTTTGAAGGTTTGAAAATTCTTGATATCGGTTGTGGAGGTGGTTTGTTATGCGAGCCAATGGCACGTCTTGGAGCTACTGTTATAGGAGCTGATGCTGCGCAAACAAATATTGAAGTCGCAAAAATCCACGCTATTCAAAGTGGTCTTTCCATTAATTATCGCACTACTACTGCAGAAGCTCTTGCAAATGAAGGTGAACAATTTGACGTAATTCTTAATATGGAGGTTGTTGAACATGTTGTGAATGTTGATTTTTTTATAGAGGCTACGGCTAAGATGCTTAAACCACAAGGACTCATGTTTATTGCAACACTAAATCGCACATGGAAAGCATGGGGGCTTGCTATTGTAGCTGCTGAATATATTTTAAAATGGCTTCCAAAGGGGACACATGACTATAAAAAATTTTTAAAACCTCATGAGCTTAAAAAAATATTGTGCAAAAATTCCTTATCTATTATTGATGAAATCGGGATTACTTATAATCCATTAACTGATAGCTGGAATCGCTCATGTGATATGGATGTTAATTATATACTTCTTGCAAAACGGTTTTAATAAACACATCACAGAAAATAATTATTGAGCATCTTTCAGAAGAGAATCAAGCTTGCCTTCAGTATCTAAAGCATAAAGGTCATCACACCCCCCAACATGATAGTCTCCTATAAAAATTTGCGGAAATGTATTACGGCCATTGGCTCGTTGCACCATTTGTTGACGAAGAGAAGTTGATGCATCAATATCAGTGTATTTTACTCTTTTTTGATCAAGCAAAGCCCGTGCTTTTATGCAATAAGGGCAGTTAGGACGTGTATAAAGTGTAATTTCTCTCATGATACTCTCCAAATTTCTATATAGATATACTTTAAATAGATTTTCAAAAATAAGGCAAAGAAAAATTATTTTTTAAGACACGCGAAAATGTTAATACATTAACCTGTCGTGCACCTGCATGTTTTAATGTTTTAGTTGCTGTAGTAACTGTCACACCTGTTGTCAAAACATCATCAATAAGCAAAATAGAGCGTCCCTCCAAATACTTTTTAACTTCATTAGGTACTTTAAAAGCATTCTGCACATTCATTTTGCGTTCTTTGGCGGATAAACCAACTTGTGGGCGTGTGTAACGATAACGCACAAGCCAGCCAGGTTTAAAAGGTTTTTTCTTTTTTTCTGCAATGTAACGAGCAAGCTCAGCAGATTGGTTATAACGTCTCACGAAAAAACGACGAAAATGTAAAGGGATAGGAATAATAAAATCACAATCATTTATAATTTCATGTCCAGCAAATATCATCCAGTTTGCCATAAAAGGTGCTAATTCCAAACGGTCACCATATTTCAATCGTGTTGTTAAAACTCGTGCTAAACCTTTATGAACAACAGCTGAGCGTAAAGACGAAAAGGGAGGAGGATTCTGAATAGCTTCACCGCTAAGAAATCCTTCTCCCATATCATATGCAAAAGGAGTTCCCATAACAGGACAATAAGGTTTTGTGATGAACTGAAGATCTTTCCAGCAATCAGAACAAATAGTTCCATAAGCGGAAACAATTTTTGCACATCCATGACAAGTTGGTGGATACAAAATTTTTATTAGGCGCTTGATTAATTTATTCAATATATCACCATTAATCAAAAAAATGTCTTTAAAACACTGTAAATAAGCTATCAAATTACTATAATAATGTGCAGAATTTATTTCATATTTTAGAAGAATAAAATTTAATTTTTAACTATTCTTCTCTTTTATAAAATCTTTTTTTTTCTTTTTGTATTATGCAATTGATATAGTATGTATGAAATAATCCTATTTTAAATCTTATCATGCCATAAATTAATCGTGCTATAAAATATGTCTCATCCTTTTATTTTTGATTACAATTGTATGGAACAATTTCGTCAACGTGCTTTCAAAAGAGCAAAAAAAGGACATGATTTTTTACTTTCTTATGTGGTTGATGATCTCTACAAACGTCTAGATGCTGTGAATCGTAATTTTTCATTAGCTTTAGATTTACATGGTCATACAGGTCTTGCGGTAACAATTTTAAAAAAATTGGGTAAAATTGGTTCTATAGAACGTGTTGAAACCAATATGCTTTACCAAAATTACGACAATCCATTTCATTTGCGTCATCGAGAATTTCTTGATTTTCCTCAACATTATTGTGATCTTATTGTTTCACTTCTTTCTCTGCAGTTAACCAATGATACTCCAGGAGTTCTCAGCCAAATAAAAAATATCCTTAAGCCAGATGGTCTATTTCTCGCTGTTATGGCTGGAGCTGGTACATTAAATGAGTTGCGTGAAAGTTTGCTACAAGCTGAAAATGAAATTTACGGTGGTGTTAGTCCAAGAATTTATCCTTTTGCAGATATTCGTGATGCAGGATCTCTCTTACAGCGTGCAGGTTTTGCTATGCCCGTAGTAGATGTTGAAGATGTCATTATACGCTACAATACGATGTTTGATCTTATGTCTGATCTTAGAGCTATGGGAATGCAAAATGCACTTATTAGTCGTTCTCGACGTTTTGTATCTAAGCGATTTTTCTTTCTCGCTAACGAAATTTATGCAAAAAAATTCAGTGACTCCGATGGTCGTATTCGTGCGAGTTTCTCTTTTCTTTGGCTTTCTGGTTGGGCTCCTGACCAAAAACAACAAAAGCCTATACCTCCAGGATCAGCTCAAATATCTCTTGTAGACTTTTTTAAAAAATAACATGCTAATGTATAAAAATAGTCCATCATGTATTATGTTAAATTAAAGTTGAAAAAAGAATATTTGCTTATTTTAAGACAAGAAAAACTATTTATTCGCATATCATTAAAGAAATTGATGAGAGAATAAAATTGTTTGAGCAATTATATTATAGCTTTTCATTTAAGATATTTAGTGCAAAAAGCACTAAAAATAAAAGAGATGCATCATGATTTTTTCATCGAGAAGTGCATTATATTTTAGACTGTAATTTCGAGAAATCTCCAACATTTTGTGTAACTATCCGAATACGGTCAAGAAGAGCAAGACGATTAGCTCGAATATTGATATTATCATCATTTACAAATACTTTTTCAAAGAATGCGTTAATAGGCTTTTTGAGGAGTGCTAAACTGTTCAGTGCAGATGATAATTCTGTTATATGAATATGATTAGCAATCTTTTTTTCTGTTTCAAGCATTGCTTGATAAAGCTGTTTTTCTTCTGTTTCAATAAAAAGCTCAGGTTTAATTTTGTTTATTATTGTCGTTCCTTTTTTGGTTTCGTTTTCAAGAATATTAATGGCACGTTTTATTGCAATTAAAAGGCTGTCTCCATCGTTGGAGTTGATAAAGAAAGTGAGTGCTTCAACTCGACGTGTAATTAATAAAATATCATCGGCGTCTTTTGTTAAAACGGCCTCAATAATATCATGACGTGCCCCTTCATCTTTGAGATAACCTTTTAGTCGTTCATGAAAGAATGCTAACAAGTCGAGTACAATATTTTCTTTTTTTTCTACAGGCATGTTTTGAAGGTGTGCGCTTTCTGTTTCAGATGTTGCATACTTAACTCTTTGTTGTAATAAAAAATTCATTGCCTGATAGAAAAGCGGTATAAGTCTTATTTTCAAATCATTTGAAAGCATAAGTTTGATAACTCCTAACGCTGCTCGTCTTAATGCGTAGGGGTCTTTTGAGCTTGTTGCTTTTTCATTAATGAACCAAAAACCAATGAGTGTATCAATTTTATCCGCTAATGCGACTGTTACCGCAATAGATTCAGTTGGAATACGATCTTTAGGTCCTAAAGGCTTATAATGGTCTTCAATAGCTTCAGCTACAAGAGGATTTTCTCCTTGAAGTAATGCGTATTTTCGTCCTATCAATCCTTGTAGTTCAGGGAATTCACCAATAATTTCCGTTTGTAAATCAGCTTTTGCTAATACTGCTGCACGTTTAGCTAATATAGAATCTGCTTGTACTAAGGGTGCAATTATTTGTGTTAAAGCAGCAATTCTTTCTATTCTTGCGCCTTGTGTTCCTAATTTAGCATGGAAAGTAACATTTAAATAGTCAAGGTGTGCTACTCGCTGATCAAGAGGTTTATTTAAGTCAAGATCAAGCTTTTTAGCTGAAGATTCTAAATGTATAGTGTTAGGTAAATTACACTGATCTGTTTCCCAAAAATAGAGCGCATCAGAAAGACGAGCATGTACAACCTTACTATTTCCCTTAGAAATTTCTATTCCTTTGTCACTGGCGAGGATATTAGCAACGAGAATGAAATAGTTAGAGAGTTTGCTCTTTTCACCTCGTTTGCGTGTTACAAAGCATTTTTGATGCGTTTGAATAGTCAAGCGAATAATTTCTGGAGGAATACTGAGAAAAGTTTTGTCAAAAGTGCCCATGAGGACAACAGGCCATTCAACGAGTCCTGAAACTTCTTCTAAAAGAGCCTTATCTTCAACTAGTTCCAAGCCATTTGCAAAGCAAAGATTTTGAATATCTGCTAGAATAATGTCTTTTCGTCTCTCTGCATCTAAAATAACTTTATGGTTTTCAAGTTGTGAGACATAGTCATCAAAACGGCGTACTTGGATAGGTTTTCCATTACTTAAGAAACGATGACCATAGGTTAAATTATTACTTTTGAGGGAACCAACTGTAAATGGAATAATTTTTGTTTCACCTATTGCTGATCCCAAAACACACAGAATGTTTTGTAAAGAGCGTATCCATCTTAAGGAGCCATTTTTTGCTGACTCTTGTCCCCAACGCATCGATTTTGGCCATGGAAAATTATAAATAATATCAGGTAAAATATCTGCAATAATTTCTTCGGCTAAACGACCTTTTTTAGTTGTTTTAGCGATATAAAAGTTACCTTTTTTATCATCATGTGCAATGTGCACTTTGGAAATATCATTTAGACCTGTAGCACGTAAAAAAGCATCAATAACTTGTTGTGGTGATTGTACATTAGGTCCTTTACGTTCTTCATGAACATCTGACGAGCTTTTAGAAAGACCACGTATATTTAATGTTAATCGACGAGGAGTCCAATATTCACAGGCTGCTTTATAAGTTAAGCCTGCATTAATAAGTTTATCTGTGACACATTTTTTAAGATCAGAAGCAGCTTTGTGTTGCATTTGAGCAGGGATTTCTTCACTAAAAAGCTCAAGCAGGAGATCAGGCATTATACATCTCCATTTGTGGTTATATTACCAGCTTCTGTTAATAAAAAGGCTTCACCGCAGCGGCGTGCAAGATCACGAACACGAAGAATATAATTTTGTCGTTCAGTGACGGAAATAACACCACGTGCCTGTAAGAGATTAAAAATATGGCTTGCTTTAATACATTGATCATAAGCTGGAAAGACGCATAAGTGGAAGTTATTTTCTTTATTAGGTTTTCCAGCATCAAGAAGTGCGATACATTCACGTTCTGCGTCAATAAAATGTTGTTGCAAAAGATCAATATTAGCAAATTCAAAATTATAATGTGAATATTCTTGTTCGGCCTGTAAAAAAATATCACCATAACTTATTCGATCTGCACCATCTAAGCCATTAAAGTTAAGATTGTAAACATTACTGACATCTTGAATATACATTGCTAATCGCTCAAGCCCATAAGTGATTTCTCCTGAGACTGGAGCACATTCAATGCCACATACTTGTTGAAAATAAGTGAATTGAGAAACTTCCATTCCATCGCACCAGCATTCCCATCCAAGCCCCCAAGCACCAAGTGTTGGACTTTCCCAATCGTCTTCAACAAAACGTATGTCATGAAGTTTTGTGTCAAGGCCAATAGCTTGTAGAGAGCCAATGTAAAGCTCTTGTAAATTGGGAGGAGAGGGTTTGAGAAGCACTTGAAATTGGTAATAATGTTGCAGACGATTAGGATTTGTACCATATCGGCCATCTGTTGGACGTCGGGTAGGTTGGACATAAGCTGCTTTCCAAGGACGTGGGCCTAATGAACGTAGTGTTGTCGCTGGATGAAATGTTCCAGCTCCTACTTCCATATCGTAAGGTTGCAAAATTGCACATCCATGTTGAGCCCAGTAATTTTGCAGACTTAGAATAAGTCCTTGAAAAGAACGCTTGGGATTTAAGTTTGAGGGTAGATTCACTCTTTGAATACCATTTTAATGTTTAACCGATAATTCAAGATCTTTTATAGACCAAACTTTATTTTTTCTTTAATTTTTTCCGGATTGTTTGTTTCTCCATCAATTGCATGGTTCCATTGAAATATTGCCTCACGTTTACGTCCAACTTGCCAATAAGCATCACCCAAATGGTCATTAAGTATTGGATCACTAGGTTGCAATTTAACGGCGGTTTCTAATGTTGTAACAGCTTGGGGATATTGTTTCAGTTTGTAATAGGCCCATCCTAAAGAATCGAGGATATAACTATTTTGAGATTGTAACATAACAGCTTTTTTAAGCATATTTAATGATTCTTCAAGTTTTTGATCACGATTGATAAGGGAGTAAGCTAAATAATTGAGTACTTGCGGTTGATCAGGAACAAGTGTAAGTGCTTTGCGAAAATCAGTTTCAGCTTTTGACCATTGGTTTAAATAATTAAATGCAATACCACGTTGATAAAAAAGTCTCCAATTATCTTGTTGAAGGTCTGTTATTTGCGCGATAGCGTGATCTATGATTTTGATCGCTTTAGGAAAATTATTTATCTGCATATAAATAGCAGCTAGAGCGATAAAAATATGATGGTCATTAGGAAATTTTTTCTCTAATAACGTTAATAATTTAATAGCTTCATCGTAAGCACCATTTTCAGCAAGAGTCAACGCAAGTTGGAATTGTCCATCTCTATAATAAGGGGAGCTAAGTGGTAAAGAACGATAAATTTTAATGGCTTGATTAAAATCATCTAATTTTGTAGAAATTTTTGCTAATTGAAACAGGGCTGCTTCATTTTTAGGATACAGAGCTAACGAGAATTGCTGAAAAATACGTGCGATTCTTTCTGAGCCTTTTTTGTTAAGAGTTGTTCCAAAATTATATAATACTTCACCAATTCCTTGTTGAGGTGTTATAATAGGATTTTCTATATTAGCTCCTTTTTCAACTTTTTTACGGATATTTTCGAGTGTTTTGTGCCCTGATAATATCTTTTCTCCATGTAGGAGAGTTTTTATAGCATCGCTGCGCATATTCTGACGTAATTGGAATGAGGCATAGGCTATAATAATACGTTCATAGGTATAAGGAGCTGTAATAGCTCCTTGTTGATTGTTGAATGCTTGAATAAAGTATTTTTTTGCGTCTTTTGGATTTTTTGCTAAATCATTCATAAGAGCAAGATGATAAAGAGTATACCAAGAGGGCTTTGAGTGTTTTTCAAGTTTAGCGATTGCTTTAATATGATTACCTGATCCGAATTCAGCCCAAGCATTGGTCAGCTCAAATATTGGATTATTATCAGGAGGAAATTTTTGAGTTTGTAGAAGCAGTTGAGCTTCTTTATAATTTTTTTTGATAAGATTTTCTATTGATAATGTTAAGGAAATGAGTGGCGTAATAATACCTTTTTCTTTCAATTTTTTTGCTTGTTGAACAGCTTCTGTGAATGCTCCTACATTTAGCATTGCCTGAAAAATTTCTTTTTGTGTCTCAAGATTATTAGGTTCATAAGTGAGCGCTTGTTTAAAATAGTGGATAGCAAGATTCATCTTGTTTTCATAATTCGCAATTCGTCCTGCTAGATAGGAACCTGTAAATGAACTTGGATTAAGAGTTTTTTCAACTGCACTGTAAGTGGGCAGTGGTATCAGTATGATTCCTATGAGAGTAAAAAAACGCGATACTATTGCCCTGCGCATAAAGTTAATCCTTCTTAAAGATAATCAATTATTTCTATAGTTTCTAAAGTATTTCTGAGTGTTTTACTAAAAATATTATATTGTGATTCTTACAAAGAATTAGTTTACGCGTTCAATACAAAAATCGATAATATCAATTAATGCATTTTTAGCAGGATTGTCCTTTATTGAGGAAAGAGCATCAATGGCACGTTTTCCGTAAATTCGAGCTTGCTCTATTGTATCGGTTAGACCATCGTATTTTTCTATTAATTGTTGCGCATGCTTTAAGGCTTCATCATCGTTATGGTTATTTTCAAGAGCTTGTTTCCAAAATATTTTTTCTATGTCATTTCCGCGTGCGTATGATAAAATAACAGGCATTGTAATTTTACCTTCACGAAAGTCATCCCCAATATTTTTTCCTAGATATTGAGCACTGCTACTGTAATCAAGAACATCGTCAATCAATTGGAAAGCTAACCCTAATGATAGACCATATTGATGTAATGCAGAGCGTTCTTCAGGCCCATAACCAGCAATAATGGGTCCGACTTCAGCTGCTGCTGAGAAAAGAGCAGCTGTTTTTGCATTTATAATTTTGAGATAATCGGAAACATTAGTTTCTATATTTTTTGCAGCAGAAAGTTGCATAACTTCCCCTTCAGCGATGATCGCAGCAGCATTTGATAAGACAGAGAGTGCGTCCAAAGAACCAACGTCTACCATCATTTTAAAAGCTTGTCCTAATAAAAAATCACCGACAAGAATACTTGCTTGATTGCCCCAAATTATTCGTGCTGTAGACTTTCCCCGTCGTAACGCGCTTTCATCAACAACATCGTCGTGTAATAGGGTTGCTGTATGCATAAACTCAACTGCTGTTGCGAGTTTTATATGTTTATCGCCTTGATAACCAAACATATGGGCGGTTGCTAAGGTAATCATTGGACGTATTCGTTTACCGCCCGATGAAATAAGATAATTAGAAATTTCAGGAATCATCGCAACATTCGATTTAGCCATAGAAATAGTCAATTGATTTACACACTCCATATCTTCTTTGGTAAGACTGAAAAGAGGATGGAGGGAGTCTTGTTTTTTTTTATGCTGCAGTTGTGTGGTGGCTCCCAATTTGTTCACTCCTAAAATATTTCAGATAGATATCCTTATAGCATAAAGAGGGATGAGTTTTGACTCAAGCTTTGGTGCTAGTTGGAAATAAAAATTTTGATAATATTGAAAAAATATTTTTTTTTATACTAATCATATCAGTTTAAATAAGATAGTTTAAATAGCAATTTCAAAAATATGAATGAAATAATCAGGATAATGTTAAGCTTTTAGATGAGTAGAGTAAACAATTATAATGATGAAACAATAGATGGTTTTCATCGTGGTAAGTTTTATTTAGTACAACCACGTTTACGAGGGCATCGGTCTGGTATGGATGCTATGTTGCTTGCTGGTTTGGTTCCTAGTGGTTTTAAAGGAAAAGTTGTTGATTTAGGTGCAGGCGCTGGTGCAGCAGGATTAGCGGTTGCTTCACGTTGTGATGAAGCTCATATTACATTGGTTGAACGGTCTTCTTTTATGATATCTTATGCTCAGAAAACACTTATGCTACAACAGAATGAGAAGTTAGCGAGCAGAGTTTGTTTATTAAAAGTAGATATTACCTTAAGAGGTAAAGAACGCTTGAAGGCAGGACTGATGGATAATGCATTTGATTTTGCAATTATGAATCCTCCTTTTAATAGTTCAGAAGATCGTAAAACACCTGATGAGGAAAAATTAGAAGCACATGTTATGTCTGAAGCAATGTTTGAGAATTGGTTTCGGTGTGCGTCAGCAATTGTTAGACCAGGTGGATATTTAGGATTAATTGCACGTCCGCAATCTCTGAATGATATATTATGTGCTTTAAAAGGGCGCTTTGGTAATGTATGTATAGTTCCTGTTCATTCTCACGCTGAGACAGCAGCGATTCGCATTTTATTTTATGCAAAACGTGGGAGCAGAGCTGGCTTGTCTATATTGCCACCATTGGTTATGCATGAGAGTGGTAGCCATATTTTTTTACCGCGGGTTAATGCGATTAATAATGGATATATCAGCTTGTGGGAAAGTTTTTAATACTTGCGTTTTTAAATTTATTTCTTAAATTTAGATAAGAATTATTTTGCTTTTTCGATTTTTATAGGGAGCTTTTATTTTTATGGGTTGTATAAAGAATTTAATATCACGTTGTTTTCGTTCTAATACGGTTCAAATCCCTGTAGTAAGGCTTCAGGGGGCGATTATATCATCAAATTCGTCGATATCACGTACATTGTCATTGGCGAGGTGTGCAAGCCTTTTGGATAAAGCTTTTTCTTATAAAAAAGCACCAGCAGTTGCTTTAGTTATCAATTCTCCTGGTGGTTCTCCCGTGCAATCACGTCTTATTTTTCAGCGTATTCGCGATTTAGCAAATGAAAAAAACAAACAGGTTCTTACATTTGTTGAAGACGTAGCTGCATCAGGTGGTTATATGATTGCTTGTGCTGGAGATGAAATTTTTTCTGATCCTTCCTCTATTGTTGGTTCTATTGGTGTTGTCTCAGCTTCTTTTGGTTTTCCTGAACTTTTGAAGAAAATTGGTGTGGAGCGTCGTGTTTATACAGCAGGAAAAAACAAGGTTACATTAGATCCATTTCAACCAGAAAAGAAAGCAGATGTTGATCATTTGAAATCTTTGCAACTTGAAGTTCATCAAACTTTTATTGATTTGGTCAAGGAAAGACGTATGTCAAAATTATCAGATGATTCAAATATTTTTACAGGAATGTTTTGGAGCGGAAAAAAAGGCGTTGAACTTGGCTTAATTGATGAATTAGGTGATATTCGTTCTGTTATTAAAAAACGGTTTGGTGATAATGCAAAGTTACGCTTAATTTCTCCTCCAAAAAGTCTTTTGTCTTCTAAAGTACCTTTAGGTATTTCTACTGATACCGCTTATACGGCAGTGGATGGTGTTATGATGGCAGCAGAAGAGCGGGCACTTTGGCAACGTTATGGCTTGTAATGCCAATAGCGTTTCATTAAATGCTTAAAAAGTTGATAGTGACTTTAGAAAGTGCTCACAGGAGCAGAAATGAATAGTGGTGAGTTTTATTTTATTTAGTTTGCCATATACCATAGCTTTTTATAGCTTTATGTATTGAAATATCATTAAAATGGGTATCTCAGTATATTTTCATTCGAGAGTTACACTATGCGCAAATGTAAAAAAGGAGTGCACGTGAAAGATTCTTGTATAGGTGAATATTACGTTCAATGACATCAAATATACATATTTCGCTTAAAAAGTGTTCTTATGTATTTACACCTATTAAGTTGAACTTAGCTTTGCATGTTGTGGGTCAGCGTGCTGATGGCTATCATTTATTAGAAAGCTTGGTTTATTTTAGTCTTAGCGGTGATTGTTTAGGTTACGCGCCTTTTGAAAGTGATCGCTTTGTTGTAACAGGACCTTTTGCAAATAGAATTATTGCAGGCACAGAAAATTTGGTTATCCGCGCTCGTGATTTTATGCGTGAGAAATTTCCTAAAAGTGCTAAACCTAGTTTTTTTAGGCTTGTTAAGACATTGCCCGTTGCATCAGGTATTGGAGGTGGATCAGGTGATGCTGCAAGTGTATTACATATGTTACGTCGGCAATGGAAGCTTGATTGTTCTTGTGAAAAGTTAGCAGAAATGAGTTTAGTTCTTGGAGCTGATGTGCCGATGTGTTTATTTGCATTGGAGTATCAACAGCCACTTTTTGTTAAAGGAATTGGCGAGGATATAGTGCCAATAAAAGGAGCTTGTTCTCTTGCAATGGTATTGGTTAATCATGGTCAACACATTGCTACAGAGACTATTTTTAAAGCTTTAGAAAAGTGTAATCATTCCCGTTTAAAAATTCATTCATCTGCTTTTAAGACGGTTTTTTCGTTGGTTGATTCTTTGAAAAAAACGCGTAATGATCTTTTTATTCCTGCATTAAAAATAGCTCCTCAGTTGGCTGAAGTCTTATATGCGTTGGATAAAAGTGGTTCTCTTTTTTCTCGTATGTCTGGTTCAGGTGCGACATGTTTTGGGATTTTTAAAAATCAGCAGGCAGCGCAAAAAGCAGCTTTTCTTATTAAATCGATGTATCCCGATTGGTTTGTGAAACCTATCATAACTCTAGGTACGCGATAACAGTAATCAGAAAAAGAATTTTGGTCTTTTGTATTGGGTATATAAAGGAATATTTTTAGCTGAGTGCTCATTGAGCTAGATGCTTATGGACTTTAGTTTGATAGATTTAATTTATGGCAGGAGTTTTTTTAAGTCTAACAAAGATAGTGGCTTATTATTTAAGTAGTGAAATATTAGAAAAGAAAAATGATAACGAAATAGAACTATCAATAAAGGAAAAAACTCTTTAGTGAAATGATCATAATTTCTGATAGCGTTACACTTATGTCTCATTATGTGAAATAGTTTTATTTCTTTCACTTATCTTAATACGATTAAATGTAAGATCATCACTTTTGTAAGTGTAGTTTAAAATAGTACCTACTTACTATGGTTTAAATGCAAGTATTTGGATGTATCCAAAATCATTAATCACGTTATCATATCATATAGTTTGTTATTAGCTGAAATTATGATAAAGCTAATCAATTTATATTGTATCTTATAAATCTGTTCTGCATGATGTGTTGATATCTGACATTATAAGCTTTGCTAAAACTAAGGAAGATTATTTCGAGTATATGATGTTAGAAGATTGCGAGTATATTGCTGCAATATATACATTGGAGAATTTTTATTTATGGGATTTGGTTCCAATGATAAAAGTAATTTAAGTGGTTATGTCCAGTTATTTTCTAATATATTGCTTCAGAGTAGTTTAGTATCAACATAAATTGAAAAAGTTTGGTTTTGTTGAACAAATTTTAAAATGGAGTATGTTATCAATTTTAATCGGTTTATCTGAAGCAGTTTTTGTGAGTTTAAGATAAAGTATTGTATTTACCATTATAATAATTCGTTAGTAATTATTTTGTGCAAATTTAGTGAACAGTTATCCATTATCTTTATTTATATTTTTCTCACTTACAATTTGCCAGATGATAAGTTTATAGGAAATGACTTATTATTTAAGGGATAATTTTTATATTAAGCAACAGCTTTTTGTGCATAATATATGATATCTAAGATATAGCTTTTAAAAATTGGTGTGGGATATGAAATTATTTTAGCTAAAATAGAATTTTTATAAAAATCTCAGAGAAGTTAATATTGGGGAGGTACTATTATGATGTCAGGAATAAAAGCTATAATTTCTGGTATTTCTGGTATTTTTTTAGAAGATTATGAAAAAGAATTTATTATTGAACATAAGCCTTGGGCTTTTATTTTATTTGCGCGAAATATAGGAACAGCAGATGAGTTGAAAGGACTTACTACTTCTTTACGAGAGATAA
Organism: Bartonella sp. 11B; assembly: GCF_002022625.1. Taxonomy (NCBI): domain Bacteria; kingdom Pseudomonadati; phylum Pseudomonadota; class Alphaproteobacteria; order Hyphomicrobiales; family Bartonellaceae; genus Bartonella; species Bartonella sp. 11B. The sequence continues at coordinate 665,988 of NZ_CP019783.1, forward strand.
GTAAACGCGATGATGTTTTTATTTTTATTGATCAAGAAGGTGGAAGAGTACAGCGTTTACGTCCGCCTTTGGCACCGGATTATCCAGTAGCTAAAACTTTAGGAGAAATTTATAGAAAAGATCAAGATAAAGGACTTCGTGCTGCGTGGATTATGTCACGGCTTCATGCTTTTGATTTGATGAAATATGGTATTAACGCGAATTGCCTCCCTGTTTTAGATGTGCCGGTGGTAGGAGCTCATGATGTAATTGGAACGCGCGCTTATTCTCAAGATCCACAAGTTGTTGCTGCGTTAGGGGGTGCTGCTGCTCAAGGGCTTTTGGATGGTGGCGTTTTACCAGTGATAAAACATATACCTGGGCATGGGCGAGCATTTTCTGATACGCATTTGGAATTAGCATACGTAGATATGCCACTTGATATTTTGGAGCAGAGTGATTTTATTCCATTTAAAAATTTAGCTGATTTACCAGCTGCAATGACTGCTCATATTGTTTATAAAGCGATTGATGATAAGTTACCAGCGACGTTATCTAAAAAAGTTATTGAAAATGTTATCCGTCAAAAAATAGGTTTTGATGGACTTTTAATGTCGGATGATTTGTCAATGAAAGCTCTTTCAGATAGTTCATTATCAGAAAATCTTTCAGATCTAACAAGTAAAATTTTTGCAGCAGGGTGTGATATCGTTCTTCATTGTCATGGTCAACTACAGGAGATGCATACTGTTGCTGATGCTGCTCCATTTTTGGAAGGAAAAGCATTGGAGCGTGTATGTAGTATTCGCTCTAAGGTTACAACACCAGATCATTCGAATGAAAGTGCTTTAAGAGAGGAATTTTCAAGTCTTTTAGCCCTTGTTTAAATGAAAAAGGTAATTTTAATATTTTTATCTATGATAATATGATGTGCAGAATTGAAAATGTTCTTTTAAAGTGGTCGTTTTATTGCCTTTAATTTATGCAGAGAATATAATATTAATTAGAACATAAGGCTATAATAATATTTATTGATGTACGTCTTTCTTCAAAAAAATGAGTATGAACCAATTTAGGGGTATAGATGAAGCTATGGGTAATATTTTTTCGCCAACACATTTAATTGTAATTTTGTTGATTATCCTTATACTTTTTGGCCGTGGTAAGGTTTCTGAATTAATGGGTGACGTTGCTAAGGGTATAAAAGCTTTTAAAAGTAATATGAAGGAAGAGGAGGGAAGTCCTGAAAGCGAGTTTGAAGTAGCTGATTACTCTAAAACAATAGATGCTGCTCAGTATTCTCAGCCGTTATCAGAAGAGCATGTGGTAGGTTTAAAAAACAGTACCTCTTCAAATAAGGCGAGAAAAGATTCTGCTAAGAAAGAGTAATGTGCAGGGTGATTAAAGACGAAATCATAATTTAGCAATAGTCTTTTAAATGGGGAAGTTGAGTATAAGCGATGTTTGGCATTGATGGATCAGAGTTTCTTGTTATCTTGCTTATTTTCATCATCTTGGTTGGACCAAAGGACTTGCCTAAAATGCTGAGAGTTATAGCAAGAGCGATTGCATATATGCGTTCAACAGCTAATGAATTTCGTCATCATTTTGATGATGCGATAAAACAAGCTGAGTTAGATGATTTGAAAAAGATATTGCCGAATACTAGTGATCTTAATTCTAAAAAAGAATTTAAAAAATCTTGTGACTCAAGATATAATAAAAAAGGAGATATTTCAGGTAATTTTAATGTTGATACTGCACTCCATAAATCAGAAAAAGATATAGAAATCTTTGAATTTGGTACAAATGAAGTCAATGAAGATTTAACTGTGTCTACTTCTCATAGCCATAAAATTATCTATGCAGATTTTAAAGATAAAGATAAGGAAAATATATCGTGACTTCTAAAAAAGATGAAGTTGATGTCAAAGTCACTCTTTTAGAGCATTTGATTGAGCTTCGTCAGAGAATTATTGCAGCTCTGATTGTATTTTTTATAGCTTTTACTTTGTGTTTTCTTATCAAAGATTATATTTTGAATTTTTTGATATGGCCCTATCAGTGGGCGATGAAGATATCAGGTAGTTATCCTGGAAATATTCGTCTTCAATCAACACAAGTGTGGGAGACTTTTTTAACGAAGATGAAACTTGCTGCGTTTGGTGCAGTTATTTTATCATTTCCTTATATGGCTTTTCAGCTTTATAGTTTTATAGCTCCAGGACTTTATAAAAATGAGCGTCGAGCTTTTTTACCATTTCTTATTAGCGCACCAATTTTATTTATTGTAGGAGGAACATTTGTTTATGGTCTCTTAGCTCCGTTAATGCTGTGGTTTAGTCTTTCTCAGCAGGCTTTACCGGATTTGCGTTTAAGGATAGAGTTTATAGCTCGTATCTCAGATTATTTAAATTTTATGATATCTTTTATTTTAATTTTTGGTTTAATTTTTCAATTGCCTCTTATCATAACTCTTTTAACGAGAGTCGGATTATTGACAAGCCACATGTTAACATCAAAACGAAAGTGGGCTATTTTAATTTCTTTTATAGTTGCTGCTATGGTGACACCATCAGATTTTTTTACTATGTTTGCAGTAGCTTTACCGACTGTACTTCTTTATGAGATCTCAATTTTTATTGCACGCTGGATAGAAAAAAACAAGAAATCTTCGTAGTGAAGTTATTTTGTACAGTAAGAAATGAATAAAAATGATGCAAAAAAGGGATTTAAATGCTTGATATTAAATGGATTCGTGATCATCCTGAAGAATTGGATAGAGCGCTTGCAAAGAGAGGTCTTGAACCTCAAGCTGAAAATTTGCAGAAATTTGATCGTGAGCGTCGCTTGCATGTTTCTAAAGTACAACAGGCCAAAGAGTTGCGCAATTCAGCTTCAGAAAAGATAAGGCAAGCTTTAGCTGTTGGTGATAAAGAAACTGCTAATCGTGTTAAGGCTGAGGTTGAAGAAATAAAAGTTTTTCTTTCTTCTGCGGTTTTAGAAGAAAAGCGGTTAACAGATAGATTAGAAGAAGCTCTTTCAGCAATACCTAATATTCCATTAGATGATGTTCCAGAAGGAAAAGACGAAAACGATAACGTTGTAATGCGCTATTTTGGTATACCACAAACGTTTGATTTTCTACCAAAGGAGCATTTTGATCTTGGTCAAAATCTTAAACAAATGGATTTTGAACGAGCTAGTCGATTATCAGGTTCACGTTTTACAGTTCTTTCAGGTTCATTAGCACGTTTAGAACGTGCTTTAGGCCAATTTATGCTGGACATGCATGTGGACGAACACGGTTATCAAGAGATTTCAGTTCCTCTTCTTGTTCGTGATGAGATTGTTTACGGAGCAGCCCAATTGCCTAAATTTTCTGAAGATCTTTTTCGAACAATAGATGGCCGATGGCTTATTTCTACAGCAGAAGTACCCTTAGTCAATTTAGTTAACAGTGAAATTCTTGATATTACAGAGTTACCTTTGCGATTTACATCTCTTACTCCTTGTTTTCGTTCAGAGGCAGGAGCTGCAGGGCGTGATACACGTGGTATGTTACGTCAACATCAGTTTAGAAAAGTAGAATTGGTATCGATTACCACAGAGGAACAATCCTTAGAGGAATTAGAACGTATGACGGAATGTGCAGAAAATGTTTTGAAGCGTCTTGGTTTGCCTTTTCGTACTGTAGTTCTTTCTACTGGTGATATGGGTTTTGCAGCACGTAAGACCTATGATATTGAAGTATGGCTTCCAGGGCAAGAATGTTATCGTGAAATTTCAAGTTGTTCGATTTGCGGTGATTTTCAAGGACGGCGTATGAATGCTAGATATCGTTTAGAAGGTGAAAAAACATTGCGCTTTGTACATAGTTTAAACGGCTCTGGGACAGCTATTGGTCGTTGTCTTATAGCTATTCTTGAAAATTACCAACAAGCCGATGGTTCAATTATTATTCCGGATGTTTTACGACCTTATATGCGAGATATGAATTATATTACAGTTTAATTTTACAAAAAGAAATAAGGTACACATTTGCTATTTATAAATAATACCTAATTTAACTAATAATTCATCATCTTTATCATCCATCAGCACTTTAAATAGGATCATATTCTCTTATTTTAAATTTTTTTATTTTATATCAAGAGAAACTATCTATTTACGTATCAAAAAAGATCATTGAAGTACAAATGAAATCCCTTTATCATGTTTATAATATCTTTACATATTATTCATATCCAAGAGCTTTTTGAATTATAAAAAACTTTCCACTAAGTCTAAAGTAAGATTATATTTTTTATAATGCTCTCTTTCTATAAAGATCAAAAGAAGGGACTACTTTTAAATAGCTACAGCTAACGATTTTTTCTTCTGCGAAGATATTATATCTTTAATTTCTTGTTGACATGTTTTTGCTTCTTTAACAAGATTTATAATTTTCTGTGCTTGAACTTCTGACACCTTAATACTGCTAGCAAGTGTCTGACAATCATTTTTTTGAATTGCCGTACATTCGTATGTTGAAAGACGAGAATTAACTTGATTTAAAAAAACAGAAAGTTTCTTGTTAATTTGAGAAATATTTTTTTCTCTTAAAATATTTTTTCGCATATCACTTGGTAGATTTAAAAGATGCTGTATTTCATTACTAAGCATTACTACAGATTTGTGGATCTGTTCTTGCTCTTTTTCATAGTTTTTAAGAATTTGTTTCTGATGCATTTCTACAATTTTTGCATATTTTTTAGTTGCTTTACAGAGCTCTGGGACATTATTTTCAGCCCTTATACGCTGCAAACTTTTAAAACAAAATATTTTAAAACCTGCAAGTTTGGAGAAGGATTTAGGAGAGTTTTTGAGTTTTTGGCTATATGTTTCTCCTAATTGTGGATTCTTAATGATTTGTGTTAGATAGTTGTTCAATAATTCTCGGTTTCCAAATACGAGTTCTGAAAGATTTTGCACTTTTTCCGCATACTCTTGAACAACAGAATCAATTTTAATTTTATTAATAACTTCATTCTGGGTTAAAGGAGCTAATGCTTTTACCAGAATAAGAAAACGCTTAGAATTCTGTGTTTGAGCTTCACTTGAATTATAATTTTCGTAGATATCTTCTTCTTCGCTTTTTAGGTTCTGTGTTTGAGCATCTGGATTATCATAAATATCAGTAGTGTCATAGATATCCTCATTTTTCGTTGCTCTTTTCTTCAATACCCGCGTGTAAAATCTATTTGGATTATAATTTGCGTAGATACCTTCTTGCTTGCTTCCCAGCTCTTGTGTTTGAGCTTCACTTGAATTATAATTTTCGTAGATATCTTCTTCTTCGCTTTTTAGGTTCTGTGTTTGAGCATCTGGATTATCATAAATATCAGTAGTGTCATAGATATCCTCATTTTTCGTTGCTCTTTTCTTCAATACCCGCGTGTAAAATCTATTTGGATTATAATTTGCGTAGATACCTTCTTGCTTGCTTCCCAGCTCTTGTGTTTGAGCTTCACTTGAATTATAATTTTCGTAGATATCTTCTTCTTCGCTTTTTAGGTTCTGTGTTTGAGCATCTGGATTATCATAAATATCAGTAGTGTCATAGATATCCTCATTTTTCGTTGCTCTTTTCTTCAATACCCGCGTGTAAAATCTATTTGGATTATAATTTGCGTAGATACCTTCTTGCTTGCTTCCCAGCTCTTGTGTTTGAGCTTCACTTGAATTATAATTTTCGTAGATATCTTCTTCTTCGCTTTTTAGGTTCTGTGTTTGAGCATCTGGATTATCATAAATATCAGTAGTGTCATAGATATCCTCATTTTTCGTTGCTCTTTTCTTCAATACCCGCGTGTAAAATCTATTTGGATTATAATTTGCGTAGATACCTTCTTGCTTGCTTCCCAGCTCTTGTGTTTGAGCTTCATTTAGATCATACGTGATTTTTTGGAAAAGGTTAATTTCTTCCAGTACTTTTTTGGCTTTTGTAACAACATCTATCAATTTCAGCGCTTGATCGTCTGATATACCTATACTTTCAGCAAGAGGCTGACTCTGATTTTCTTCAAGCATCTGGAGCTCATTTTCTGAAAGACGCATCTCAACTGAATTTAAAAACAACCCCACCTCTTTACCAAGTTGAAAAGTATCTTGATTTTTGAAAACATTACACAGTTCATCATGTGATAAAGCAATAAGATATTGTACATTATCATTAGGCATTAAAATTTTTCGTGTGCAACGCGCTTGTTCCAAGTTATTACGGTAAATAACTGCATCTTTGACATTTTTTATAGTATTCCCGTACTTGTGAATTGCTAAACTAAGCTGCAAAACATGTCGTTCAGCCTTTATACGTCGCAAACTTTTAAAACCATATATTTTAAAACCTGCAAGTTTAAGGAAGGATTCAGGAGAGTTTCTAAATATATCCGCCAACTCTGATGCAGAATTTGGATTATCATTTATCCGTTGTATTAAGGAAGGTAATGTTGTCCAGTTTTTAGATACAATTAGTGACAAACTTATAATTTCTTTTTGTATGTCTTCAATCAAAGGATCACGTAAAGCCCGTTTAATAATTTCATCATTCGTCAGAGAAGGTACTTCTTTTGATGGGACAAGAACATAATTAGGCATTTTTTTCTTTTCTCCAAAATTCATATAAATTGATGCATTAGCTTCAGATGACTCAATAACAATTGTTTTATTTGATATTATCTAAATAGTTTCAATGAAATAATGTTTTTGTTACATGCTTCTAATTTTTTATTATATTTTTAAATTACTATGGCTGTTACTCTCTAATAATGAGATTTGAAAAACTTGATTAAGTTAATTTCTTTTCAACATACTCGTGTCCTCTAATGATATTTATATCTTGCGTGCTTTAATTTCTGATACCTTAAATATTGCTAACGAATGTCTGATAATCATTCTGCTTAATTATATTACTGAAAAACCTTTAATTTCATTTCTCTTTATGTTGAAAAAAATATTTATATTTTTTTATTCTCTTTGAGTCATTTATGAAATATTTGTAACTACCATCTGATAATTCAGCTTATTTTGCATTTATACACTATTTATACTCAATAAAGCACATAATAACTTACACACAAAAAATCTCATTACTACATTTATCTTAAGGAAATACGCTTTATTTAATTTCTTATTTCTAAATATTCCCCCCCTAGATATTAAAATGAAAAGATTTACGTCCTTAGCTGGCTATAGCTATTGTTTGTTGACGAGGTTCTCTAATTAACATTGCTTGCTTTTGTACAACTTTGATTTGTTTAATGGTATCAGTAATTTGTTTTGCTTTGTCTTCCGGAATACCAATGCTTTCAGCCAAAGATTGATAACTACCACTGTTAACCATTTTACGTTCACTTGCCGAAAGACGAGAATTAACTTGCTTTAAAAAATCGCTAATCTCTTTGCAAATAGCAACATTTCCTTCTATTTTTAAAGCACTTTCACGTTCTTCTTTTGACATACCAAGATAACGCTGTATCTCTTTGCCAGGTAAACTTACCTCTTTTGCAATACGGTATTGTTCTTCTCTATGTTCTCTCAAAACTTCTTCTTTAGTAGTTTTCAAATCACTCCCATATCTCAAAATTGCTTCACTGAGTGCAGAAAGACTTTTTTCAGCTTTATTACGTTTTGGACTGTTTATTCCATATCTTCCAAAACCTGCAAGCTTAGCAATAGATTTAGGGTTGTGTAAGATAGTTTCAGAAAGCATTTTCGCTGAATTTGGATTATCATGAATTCGTTCTAGACGATTGGTTAATTTTTCACGGTTTCCAAATACAACTTTTGCCAAACGTTCAATTTCTTTTCTTTGATGTAGAACATAAGAATTACATACGGTCTTTTCCATAATTTTAAAGTCTGTTAAATCGCGTAATTCTTTTCCTGGGATGAAAACATCACTAAGCTTACTAAGAGCTTTAAAGCTGATTTTATCACCTAGCTTTAATTTTTGGAACTGCTCCCTTGGAATAACACATTTATTGCATACAATCAAAGAATCCCGTGTTTTTATTATAACAGTATCTAATTGACGACTTTCATAGACACCTGTATAGGTTTTTCCTGAGATTGGTGTTGTAATAATTTCTCTTGCAATCTCTTGCGCTTCTTCAGGTTTCATTCTATTTATAGCTGTTTTCAAAACCTTGATGTTTTCTGGATTAGAAGCATCTTCAAACAGATGTTGCATAGGCTGTAAATTGTCATTTGCTGCACTAACAATTGCATCTTCCATACGCTTTTGTGTCACAACTGAAAAATCAAGCTTTTGATTCTCAGCTTGAGAGAGTTTATCCACAAATAACCGTTGTACAATTCCATTGCCCTCTACGAAAGGACGTGCATGACCAAGTAGTGCATAAATAGTTGCTATATCTTCACTAAGCGGTTCATTTTTATCTGAAACTTTTTTTTGTGAGGTATTTCCTGCTTCGTTTCTTTGAGCTCTTTGAGCAAGCTTTGCATCAAGTTCATTTAAGCATTTTGAGAGCTTTTCATTAGATGCAAAGGGAGAATTTTTATCATTCACTAACATGGTAGCAATTTTACCATTTGACATTTTAATCGGATTATCACGGGTTTTTCCAGCCCAATCAAATACATTTCCAAATAAGCGTTTGTGAAGTTCTTTTAGGTAAAGCTGATCAACTTTTTGAGGTATCGGTTCTTGATGCACATTAACAAGTTCTTTCGTCACTTGATGCGCACACTTTATCTTAAGTTTCTGGTGATCTTGTATCCCAAATTTATTTATTAACGTATAGGGATCTCCAGATTCAGCATAGGTGTAGTTAATACTGTTTTTCAGTAATGATTTTTCTGCGTTTTTGAAAGTTTGAGAATCTTTTATCGACATGATTTCTCCTCTATGACGTTATGTTAAAAAGTATTAAATCAACTTGCAGTAAATACCCCCCTTTGCGTATCTTTCTAAAATTTCAAAAGAAAATCTCCTTTCTTATTATGTGATTACCAATAGCTTAATAACTCCTTCATTATATTTTCGTAATTGTTGCAATATGATAGAAATCAAATCAACATTTACATTTAACTTCCACATAGTCTTTTTTATCTTGTAATCAGTTTTCAATTCATAAAACAGGAAACATATCACCGTTTATGCTATTATATATCTTTAGAACTAAAGAATTAATAAGGAGCATTTTGTTCTTTTCCTTCATAATAGTAATATTGTCAAGTAGTAGAATCTTTTTTATTCTTTTATCGATTGATCTTACTGTTCAATAATTTTTTACCATCTATGGATGCTATTTTAGGATGATAGGTGGAATATTAAAATTATAAGAATGCCTAGAAATATATTGATATCTGTAAGGAATATCCTATGAATGCTAATTAGCTTTTCAGCATGAGATTTTATAATTGAGCTGGAATTATTTAACAGAAGAAGTAAAAATTCTTAGTGATCAGAATTTTTCACAAGGGTTTTAAAATTGAATTTTATAATATTTTTTGTAAACAATTTGTATTTTTTAGCTTTTTGTTTCATTTTTATCACTGTTTTTTAATTTTTATAAAATTGTGTTTTTCTGCAAATCCTATGATTTGTTGTGATTAATAAACCTACTTCTTAATTAAGGTGAGAGCTTCAAAGATTAAGATTACTTAATTTGTATGAACATGTTCAAACTACTGGAGACTTAGCAATTTCTATAATGTTATGATATAAGAGGACATTATAATGAGAGTTATTTTGTGTTTATGCGCTTAATTCAATATTCATATACATCGTGGTAATTATGTCATTATTTTTTCCTTTTATACTTGGTAGTTTTTTATAAAGAATTGAGGTATGCATTAGAGCATGGGGTCTGAGGGGAAATTAAAAAATCAAAGTAAACAATTAATTGGTTTTATTGTGTTTTTATGTATAGAAAATTATTAATGAATTAATGATATTTATATTCAAGGTTTAATTGTTTATGATCGGAGAACTCGTCTATACAATAAGATAGCCATTGTATTGGAGATCGAATGATATTATGGAGCAAAAAGGCATTTTACGATTTCGTGAAGAGTTAGCAAGCCTTGTGTTGAAAATGCGCAGTAAAGGCATTGATGATATAAGCTTTTTTGCAGCATTAGAGAAAGTTCCTCGTCAGCAATTCGTTTCTGCTTCTTGGCTTAATAGTGCTTATGATAATAAAGTTATACCGATTGAATGTGGAGAATATATTGAGCGTCTAGAGGAGCAGCTTTTGATTCTTTCCGCATTATCGTTGAAAAAAACGCACCGTGTTTTAGAAATTGGTACAGGTTCAGGTTTTTGCACTGCCCTTATGGCTTGTCTTAGTGATCGTGTGACAACAGTTGATCGTTATAAAACACTTATTGATTTAGCACGGCAAAGATTTCAGCATTTGGGAATTGAGAACATCATTATACGGCAGATTGATGGAAGTCGGGGCGTTACAGGTTTGGGATCATTTGATCGTATTCTCATTTGGCCATCATGCCCTAATGAACCAAAAGAATGCCTAGAACTTCTGGCGGGAAATGGGATTCTCATTCAAGCTATTGGGCCAGATGAAGGGGTACAAAAAGTGATGCGTTATACAAAGATTGGTAGCCAGTTTGAACGCTCAGAAATGTTTCAAGTACGTTATCAACCCTTCATTGAAAATATTGCGGAAATTTTGTAATTGTGAATTTAAGATATTGCTAAATATTTTGTCTATTCTACCTAATAAAAAATACATTTTGATTTTATTAAGGGGTATTTATGGATATTTTTTTAATTTTAACTCTTAGGTAAGATTAGGAAGCTTTAATAGAATGATTTAAATATTGGCTAGTGAGCAAAACTATGTATATAAGGGTTTCAAGTAGCATTTTAAAGTGTACTTTTCTAAAAGCTGCTCTTTTGATGGTGATATTAATAGCTACTGGTTGTAGTTCCAGTACGCAGCGTTTTTCTGGTGGTTCTTATAATAATATTACTCCTACCCAGTCAACTACATTCATGACTATGACTGATGATCCGCGAATGTTATCACAAAATGTTGAAATACAAAGCAGTGAATTGCCACCTGTAGAATCAAGTAGTATTTCAGACGCTGATTACAATTCCCCATATAATAATTCTTCAAGGCAAAAGGAAGTTTTTTATCCTGATAAGAACAAGCATTTTTCTGATGGTCAGGTTATGGGGATACCGCCTCAAAATCTTGGAACTCTTCCTCGTTCACAGGTGAATAATGGTTCTGTTTTTAAAAAGAATTCTTATATTGTGCAGAGTGGGGATACATTATTAAGTATTGCGCAACAGTTGGGTGTCAGTGTTGATGCGTTAAGGTTAGCTAATGGTATAAACGCTAATTCTATTTATATTGGTCAGTCATTGATTATTCCAGGTCAAAGTACAAAGATGGCATCAAATATTCAAAATAATATTTCAGATGCATCAAAAAATGTATCTTCATTTCAATCTAAGACTGTATCTCCTGTTAAACAGGGTAAAGCTCCTACATCTGTAGCTCAGACTTCCGTAAAAACTATGCCTGTAGTTAAAAGTGATACGTTAAACATTGAAAAAAATTCTCCTACACAAGCAACAACACATAAGTCTATAAATGATACGTCAGATCAAATTATTGACCCAAATGATATTATAACTCCACAATCGACAGGTATTTCTAAGATGCGGTGGCCTGTGCGAGGACGTTTGTTGAGTCATTTTGGCGAAAAGAAAGGAACTGCAGTTAATCGAGGAATAGATATTATGGTTCCTGAAGGATCATCAGTAAAAGCTGCAGAAAATGGTGTTGTTATTTATGCAAGTAATGGGTTGAAAGAGCTTGGTAACGTTGTCATGATTCGGCATGAAAACAATATTATTACTATTTATGGGCATAATAGTAAGCTTATTGTTAGTAGAGGGCAAAAGGTACGACGTGGTGATGAAATTGCAAAGTCAGGTTTTTCAGGAGACGCTAAAACACCACGCGTTTATTTTGAAGTACGTAAGAATTCTCTCCCTGTTGATCCTGCTGAATACTTAGAAAATTAAATCGGTTGCCGTTTTATCTTTTCACCATAAAACTTCATCCTTTAGATTGGAGATATTAAGGTGTGTATTACTTCATTCGAAAGCCTATGAAGTAATTGCATAAGCGATCAGCAGGAGGAGGAACATGCAGGAAAAGGTTTATATGTTTCAATATAGGTTCTGCTTATAGTAATTCTCATCTTTTAAGATATAGAGGAGATCAATTAAAATAATTCAAGATCATATGAATTCATCTGCTTTGTTTCCAAATATAAGCTTCCTTGTGATGTTATTTAAGTTCTTGTGTGATTAACTTAAATAGTATTTCAATCGTTAAGTGGTATTGGTTGTCGAGGATAATTATTTATTTAATAGGTGAGATAAGAGCGTTATTTCGAGTTGTGTTATTATTGATAGTCATTGAAAGAATAGGCTATTCTAATTCAGTTCTTCTAAATTTTACGGTTAGGAAGAAACTAACAAAGCACGACAAAATACAGATTCTACAAGTGTAGGATCTTGTGAGAATATGGTTGTCAATAGGAGGTACAGTAATTATTATTTTAAGTTATAGGATAGTTCTCATAAAGAGTTAGCAAACGTTTTAAATGAAGGGTGAAAGACATTTGATAATATTTTGTTCAAGCATTAAAATGGACAAAAAATATGGGTTTACTTTAAACGTAATCGTGCAATCTTTCATAAATAGTTTTTAAATTATCAATTTTTATAAAAGTATGAAAAACTATTGCATTAAAAGTTCTACAGCGAACCACAGTAGGAGCAACTGGTTAAATAAATGACTCATAAGTACACCTCCGCAGCTTACTATTCCAACTATAAAAAAAGCTGTAAACCATGATTTTAAAAATATGACAATAAAAGAGATGATAGAAGAGATGATGAATGCGTGAGTAATAAATGTTGGTTTCAAGAGAAAACAATTGAAAATAATTGAAAAAGTGGCCCATATTCCAATACCACACATAATGAAAGCTAAGGGGATACTTATTGTTATTGTTTTTGAAAGTAACACTAATTTCATATAAATGGCATTCCTTTTGTTGATAATCAGTTTCTAAGCCTTTTATAGATGATTCATATAGATTTTATCAATATATAGTATTTTTCTATTGACAATGTTTCAAAAATAGTGTCTAAAAGCACCATATTATTGTCTGTATTGTAAAATTCTGAGTTTATAGTTCTCGAAAGTTCTTGCTTTCGGGTTTTTTTTTGGAATATATTAAGGATCTTGTTATCTAGGGAAGTGCAAATGCTATTCTTTTTAATAGAATGAATAGTATTCTTCTTGGTATTTAGCTAGAGCGTTTAAGGAGAACGTAAATTAAGAGTACGTGTTTCTTGGAGGACTCTATTTTAAAATAACTGAGAAAGTCAGTAAAAATATGCAAAAAATGGAATGATTGCTGTATTTGGAATAACATAATTTTCAAGTATTATGCTGTTTAATTTAGAGAAAAGCTGGTATTTATATGATATCCGGAAAAACGAATGAGATCTATTTTGGAAACTTTTGTTCGTTGCTTTCTTTTTCTTAAAATTTTATTCCTTTTGAAAAAGTTACAACTATCTGATGTAGTTTTACAGTATTTAGATGGGCTTTTTTCTTCCGAAGCAAAAACTTATTTGTAAAGTGAGAGATACTTGAAGTTTAATCTATAGGAGATAAAAATGTTGATTACTAATGCTTATGCTCAGGCTGTAAGTCATACGTCGAATGGAACATCATTTATTACCTTTGTCCCTTTCATTTTAATTTTTGCAATTATGTATTTTTTAATTATTCGTCCACAGCGTGCGCAAATGAAAAAGAGACAGGAAATGCTTAATGCTGTGCGTCGTGGAGATACAGTTATAACGGGTGGAGGTATTCTTGGTAAGGTTACAAAAGTTTATGATGAAAGTGGTGAGCTAGAAGTTGAAATTAGTGAAGGTATACGTATTCGCGTTATTCGTTCAACATTAGCAGATGTTCGGATTAAAGGTGAGCCATTATCGGAAGAAAAATCAAAACCTAGCTCTAAGATAAAAGCACCCAAAACTTCTGAAAGTAAGGTGGAAGTGAAGAAAAGTGTTTCTGCACCTAAAGTAAAAAAAGTAATACAAAAGAAAAATAAACCAAAAACATAGTTATGTTATATAATTATTTTATTATTCAAGGTATTTGTTATGTATAATCAAGTTTTTTGAAGAAAACAGATAGGGATGATTTTATTTGTTTATGTTATGGGTGTTCGTTATATTTTATTGCAAACTTTTTGATATTATTTGCAATTTTGCTTAGGGTACTGTCTTCTTCTTATTTTGGTAATATTGGTGTCAAATATTTTACGCATCTTTGGTGATGTGTTATAATCTACGTTAGTTAGTTTATTATTTCCTCTTACTAATTTAGGAGAGAAAAATGCAATTGGGTTTCCAAAAATAAAGGATGCCTACTATGTCATATGCAATTCAGATTCGTGAAGCACATTTTCCAGGGCGAGCGCCTATTGATGCTTATGGGAATGGAGGATTTCGTTTCGCAGATATGTCTCATAAGGGTTCGATTATTTGTTTACCATCGGGTATTTATGGTATTGACATGGCAGGACCTCTTCCTACACAGGATAATCTTTCTCGTATTTTGGAAGAAGCAGATAAGATTGAGATTTTATTGATAGGTACTGGACTTGAATTATTGAGTTTACCTGAAAAATTGCGGTGTCTTTTATGGGAAAAGCATATTTCGACAGACACAATGAGCACGGGAGCTGCAGTACGTACATTTAATGTTTTGTTGGCTGAAAATCGTTCAGTTGCTGCGTTGTTATTTGCGATAGAATGATATAATTAATAAAATCAGTATGTTAATTAAATATGAGGGATTTTCGTAATTATTGTTCTATTGGATCTTTTTGTTCTTGTCTCTTTTTTTAGAGTGTTTTGATCGCTTCTAAAGCTAACTTTTTATGGCTTGCCCCCTATCGTGTAAAGAGAGGCCATATTATTTTATAAAAGATCTTGTTGAATTGCCCATTTTAAAAGGTTGTTCATTATTCTCTGAAAGCTTTTGGTGTTTTTGTGTCGTTCAACTTCTGCTATAAATGACATTTTATAGAGGATATTTTTTGAAGAGCAATAGACAATAATAAAATGATGAATAACACAATAAAAAGAAAAAATAAAAAGATAAATAAATTAATTTTTTCAGATATTTATAATGTTTTTCTATTGAAAAGTTAGAAGGTTATATGCTATATAAAAAGAGTATTTTTGTGTACACAAATTTCATTTAGTGAGTTCTTTATTTTCCTTCAAAAAGGATACAAACATGCTTAATAAAGTATTTTAATTGGCTATCTACGAGTAGATCCAAAAAGAAAAATGATGTCTTGCTTTATAAAGTATTACCGTTACAGGTTACGGGAGAGGATAGGGGGTGACCCAGATGATAGGGCACGTGAAAATAGCGCCTTTGGTTCAAGACAAATATCCAGATTTAGAACAGATCACAAATTATCTTCATGAGATTGCGGATAATTCATTAAAAGTGCGAACAAGTCTTTATCCACAGTCGGAAGATTCTGCACTGAGAGAACAGCAAATTGGTGCTGAATTGCGTCAAATCTGTCAGCAGGCCAAAAAGCCGGCCTTAACCCATCGATGTGCTTGTGCAAAAAGCAAAAGCTTTTGGCTATAGCGGCCCCCAGAATAACAATGAGGTTGAAGCTCTCCAAGAGCGTAACACAGCAGCGTGGATTTTAGCCGCATGTGGTGGGCAGGTTCCCTTGGTCGGTATTGATATGAGAACACTTTCTTCCATGTCGGAAGATGAAACTGCTGCATGGGTTGAGAATAATAAAGAAAAATTTGAATACATCATGGACAGGGTGTGAAGAGATGCGCAGTGGTGTAGAAGAGATAACCAAGTGGTTGTGGCTGCTTGGTTATGCCGTAAGGCTCATTTGAAGACAAAGAAAGGCATTTTAAAATGGCAACAACAGAAGCAAAAAATATCAATCATCCCTTAGCCGTTAAGATTTGGTCTAAGCTGCTTAGCGCAGAAAGCTCAAAAGCGACATCAATAGCTCCTTTGATGGGAACAGATGAAAATAGTATCATTCAAGTTGTGGATGGTTTGAATAAAACAGCGGGTGATGCAGTCAAAACTAGATTATGTGCTCAGCTTATAGGAGGTGATGTGACTGAAGGGCAAGCACTGGAAGGGAATACAACACTTCTTCTGAATGAAATAGTGCGGCTCAATGAGCTTTCTCATGCTGTGCGTTTTAAAAATATTGATCAACAGCATATTCCCTTTAATTTGCGTGAATATGCCAAGGATGGATTTGTTGATTGGTATGCTGATCGATTGAGTACGATGTTCTTTATCCAAGCTGCTAGGTATACAGCTCCGTGGATGAAGTTTGATGGTTATACAACAACAATAAAACCAGTGCATTATGGTTTTAATGAGCCATTAGAGCCGAGTAAATTGCGCATTTTTCGCTCAGGGAATAAAAAGGCTGATGAAGAGCTCACAAAAGACGATGAGTTTACATTATCTCTTATTGATGATGCTGTGAAACGTGCAAAATTGGCTAATCCTAAGATTAGATCGGTACATGTCAATGGAGAAAGTGTTTATGTGATGTATCTTCACCCAGAACAGGTGATGCAGTTACGTACCAATACAGATGCTGGCCAGTGGCTTGACATTACCGAAGCGGTTTGTAGTGAAAGCCGCGCTAAAACCCCGATTTTTAATGGTTCGTTTGGAATGTATAATGGTATCATTTTACGAGAGTCTGAATATGTTCCTCATGGTGTTCATTCAAAAACGCAGGAGCCTGTTCTTTCTGTTCGTCGTGCTGTTTTGCTTGGTGCGCAAAGTGTCATCTTAGCTTATGGTCGTAAGGATGAGCCGCGTTATCATCTTGTAGAGAAATTATTTGATTATGATAGCGAATTTGGCATTGCTGCCAAAACCATCATTGGTATGAAAAAATCACGTTATACTTTGGCTTATTCTACGCAAGGAGCGCAAGATTTTGGCACGATAGTTATCCCCTCTTTTTCTAAAGAAATATAAAAATATTGAGCACATAAATAGGATTTAAACTATAAAAAAACATCTCAAAAAGAAGTCATTATTTGCAATAATTGAAGAAAGTTTCAAAAATATTTGTTAGAATCAAGAGAATATTTTTTTCTAACAAGACTTTTAAAATGCTTACATCATTTGACAAAATCTTATGCAAACTTCGTATTGATCACTCAGAATGCCTTTTAGATATGGCTAAAAATTAGATTTATCTGTAGCATTTTTTCCATCGAGATTAGAAAAATCTATACCTGTTTTAATAGAACAAACGATCATTAAGCTCTACGCTTTAAATCAAGCAACAGCTTATATTTTAAGAAAAGAAATAGATGCTTGGAGCAAGAGCTTGATAAGCAAATCTTCTGATTCATGTGATCGTGAAATTGTTGGTATATTTATTAGAACATTTGATAATTTTTCATAACAGAACTTAGAAAAATTTAAAAAATTATTAGAGAAAGGTGGCAAAAAATGGTATGTTTTGTAGAGGCATATTAGGAACTCCTATTCCCTTTTCTCTCACATTTATTTGAGAATTCCTAAATTTAAAAAATATAATAAAAAATAATTTGTATGATATAAAAAAGGTATTGATGGTGTGATAGAGAATGGCAAATTTTCTTCCTTATTGTCTTGATATTTTACGTAATACAGATCGTGATCGTTATATATCAGTTTTATTTGCACCCAAACAAAAACGCAGAGCATTAGCCGCTCTTTATGCTTTTAATGCAGAGATTGCTCGTATTCGCGAAAGTGTGCGTGATCCCCTTATGGGAGAAATACGATTACGTTGGTGGCGCGATTCTATTGCTAACGATGAACAACAAAATAGTGAGAGTAATCCGATTTTAAATGATTTATTAAAAACAATTACTTTGTTTAAGTTATCTAAGATAACTTTTTTACACTATTGTGATGCGCGTATTTTTGATCTTTACAATAATCCAATAGCAACTATTCACGATCTTGAAGCTTATTGTAGTAAAACAGCAAGTACAATATTGCAGTTGTCTTGCCAGATATTAGATTTTGATGTGGCACCAAATTTTACAGATGCTTATAAATATGGGGGAATAGCTCAAGCGTTAAGTGGTATATTACGTCTTTTACCATTGATGCAATTACGATATCAATGTTATTTCCCTACCGATATGTTGGAGGCTTTGGGGATAAGTCGGGAAGAGCTAAATTCTAATTGTATCAATGATAAACAAAAACAACAGATTATTGAGGCTATGGTAGCATTATCACGAGATTACTATCTTAAGTTTTATGATTATTCTGTTACTTTGCCTAAAACGCTTAAACCAGCATTTCTCCCGCTAGCAGTTACGCCGGCATCTTTGCAAAAAACAATACAGTTGGGAGCAAAAGTTTTTCAGGAAAATACAACTTCATTATTACTGTATCGCTATTGGTTGATCACAAAAGCAGCGATTAGTGGTCATTTTCCAAAATTATTTTAATAATAATTTTCAGCTAGTTAGCATTTTAAGTATATTTTATAATTAACTTCATGTGAGTATAGATTATTAACAACTATATTCAGTAGTAGAAAAGGGGGCTTTTATACTCAATTATTTGCTCATATGCCCTTGATAGTGATTGAGCATATCGATCAGTGGATTACAGCGGTCTTGTTTAGAGCAAATATTGATAGAGAGTATATGATCAATTTAAAAGCATAAGAGGTAATTTATTGTTATGTTTTTAAGTGGTTATATTTATGATGCCGCATTCACCATTTTCACTGCCAAAGGCAAGGTAATGGCCTGTTTTATCCCAATTGAGTGCTGAAATAGCGCTCTTGCTACAAAGTTTAAGAAATATTTCTTTTCCGTCACTAAAATGTACACATGAAATTATTCCATCATTAAAGCCAATAGCTACAATTTCTTTACTTGGATGGCATGCAACTATACTAACAAGCGCATTTGCTCGTATACCAAGTTCTAACGGTGCTTTGCCTATTGGACCATCTTTCGTATGAAAAGGCCAAACGATTGCAGCTGATGCACCTGATGTTGCTAACCATTTTCCTTTTGTGCTCCAAGACCAGCTTTTAACTTTGCTTGGATAGCCACTCATGCGTAAATGTTGTTTGTCAGCAAGACGCCAACCATGTAAGGCATTCTCTTGCATTGTGGAAATTACATAATGATTATCTGGTGAGAAAATAACATCACAGTGTGCTCCTTTCCATTCTAATGTGGTTGGCACTGTTTGCGTCAACAACCAATGAAGGGTAACACCATTATAGTGAGCAACTGCAAGTCGTAATCCCTTCGGAGCGAAAGCTAAACCTTCTACACTGTATTTATGATAAAACTCTTGTAAACCTTTACCAATATTAGTTACCATCAAACGCGAAGATGCAAAAGCAAATACATTATGTGGGCCGAAAGAAACACTGTTTATCCATTTGCCTTTTTGTATGCCCAATATCTCTATGCGACCATCTGTTGTTGTTTTACATATTTTCCCATCTTCTCCACCTGTTATAATAGCTGTCTTATCAGGAGAAAAATGGCTTGAAATTATGCCTTTATGCACTTCAATAATTTGTGGGTTTGGTTGAAGGAAAACAATCAAACCTTCTACTGAAACAAAAGCTGGCTTATCGTTAATAAAACCACAAGATAAACAATAACTTTTGAGATTGTAAGGAGTAATACTTGGCATTTTGACTCGCTTATATGCAATTTTCAAAATCAGTTTTTAATTTCTCAGCATCGAGAGAACGACCAATAAAAACAAGCCGGCTTTCACGTTTTTCATTTTGACGCCATGGGCGTTGATGTTGTCCTTCAAGAAGCATATGTATACCTTGGATCACATAACGATCGTCATCTCCGTGAAATGCGATAATACCTTTTAGACGTAAAATGTTAGGACCTTGTTCTTGGGTAACTTGTTGAAGCCATGAGAAAAATTTTTCTTTTTGAAGAGCACCTGTTTTTAAACTTATAGAGGTTATCGTAACATCATGCATAAGTGATTTATGGCTGTGCCCATGATGATGTTCATGATCACATTCGGGACTACATACATGATCGGGATTTTCATGATTAAGAAAATGAGGATCGTTTTCTAGAATTCGTTGTAAGTCAAATGAACCACGATTAAGAATTTTATTAAGAGGAATGTTTGCACGTTCTGTTGCATAAATAATGGCATTGGAATTAATGGTATAAATAAGTGATTCAATATGTGCTCGTTCTTCTGCACTGACAAGATCAATTTTATTGAGCAAAATGATATCGGCGAAGGCAATTTGATCTTCTGCTTCGCGGCTTTCTTTCAGCTGAAGTGGCAGGTGTTTTGCATCAATTAACGTAATGACACTGTCAAGGGCTGTTTTATCACGTACAGTATCATCCATAAAAAAAGTTTGTGCAACTGGAGTAGGATTAGCAATTCCTGTGGTTTCTATAATAATAGCATCAAATCGATTAGAGCGTTGCATTAGGCTTTCCAAAACGCGGATAAGATCGCCACGCACTGTACAGCACACACAACCATTGTTCATTTCATAAATTTCTTCTTCTGATTCAACAATCAGATCATTATCAATACCAATTTCACCAAATTCATTGACAATAACTGCGTAACGTTTGTTATGATTTTCATTTAAAATACGATTAAGAAGGGTAGTCTTTCCTGATCCAAGATATCCTGTAAGGACTGTAACAGGAATTTTAGGAGATGTATTGGGTATTGTTTCCATAATTATATCTTTCATTGTAATGCATCTATTTTAAATTTCTTGATATCGTCAAGTAAAGCGCGAAGTCCACAGAGAACATGGGAAAAAATTGCTTTACCTGCTTGTGCTGTTGCTTGGCTTGCATTTCCTGCTACTCCTTGTTCATTAAGATCATGCATCATCCATCCAAAAGCATGAGGTCCATAGGCTCGTAAATATTGATAATTTTGAATCATCTCAGCTTGCTTATTATGAAAATTTTCTGTTTTTTCCATATGGACTTTTTCTGGTGCTAAATAGAGCATTAAGGAGGTTTCAATAAATCCACCATGGATATCAAGATGTATCTGAGATGGGTCCATTAAGCCTTCTGGCAATCCGAAACGACTCCAACTTGTAGCTACTGCAAGCATTGAAAAACGTTTTCTTAATTCTGTAATGACGATATTCATTAAAGGCGCATTGCCTCCATGAGCATTAAGGATAAGAAAACGCCTGATGCCTTTATGATAACAATGTTCACCAATGTTGATCCAGCGTTCTATAGCCCCAGAAAAGGTCAATGTTTGTGTACCAATAACATTCATATGTTCTACAGAATAACCAATTTTTTCAACTGGTAAAAGTGTGATTTGAAATTGCTCTTTTGTTTCTAAGGTAAGTGCTTTTGCAAAAGATTCAGCAATAATCCAGTCTGTTTCAAAGGGAAGGTGATTGCCATGATATTCATGTGCGCCCAGAGGTAAAAGGGCGAGAGGAAGGAGATCAGATACCATAAATTCATTGCCAAAAAGAAGTGAATAGATTCACATGATACAATATGATGGAAATAGTTTTCTTCAACTTTAGTCCATATACAGAAGAAACGCAAATATAGAGTGTTTTTTGCATCGAAATATGTATGAAGTAAAATCAAACTTTATTTGAGCTGATATTATGAATTATTTAGGTTGCCTCATTAATTTTAGAGCAATTAATTCTGAGGAATATTAAATATTCTGGGTAGAATTATGCTGCTAAAGGTAATGTATATTTATATATTTGAAAGATAGAAATTTCTTTTCGATTTATATGAAGAGAAAATATAAAGTTTATACTAGAATTATGATTAAGAAATTTATTAAATATCAATAATAAAATATTCATTTATTTATAAAAAAGTTTAAACTTTCCAAGGAAAACCGATACAGAAAATAATGTAAAAATTGCTAGTGATTTAATAACGTGTTTCACCGAAGGTTTTAGAATCTATAAAGAGGGGCCATTCTAAAAAATATATTAAGAGCGTTCAATATCTTATCTAAAATAATTGAAATAGCTCTAGAACAATGAGCTTTTAATGTTGAGAATTCAAGATTCAACTATAAAATGAGCGATGAGAAAATTTATAATATATAATTATTTTAATAATGACGATGGCTTTATAATCGAGATAGAAAAGCTAAGAAAGTAGAATGAAGCATGAGTGAAATTGATTAGTTTAAAAGATCATTTTCGTAGTTATTAAATAATGTGGTTATTGTTTATATTTTTACTTTATAATTAAGATAAGAAAAACCATATAAATATTTGAAAATAATATTTTATTTTTTCTTTTAAAAGCTAAGATTTGTCTTATGATAGGCTGAGTCTGGTTAATTTACGTTTAAAGTGCTGCTATTTTTAATAGAATTGCAGTAAATTTTCATTTGAAAATAGCTTAATATCGATTTTGGTAGCAAGAAAACATCTGATAAATATACGCTTTATTGTTATAGTTCAAAATTTCTTTAGGGATAGACGGATAGTATACAAAGATTGTTGGGACATAATGAGGAAGGAGAAAATAGATTTAACTAAGAATGTTTGAAATTATCGTGTTCAGAGTGAATATACTTGCTACATATTACGAGCGATTACGAGGCAATGAGAAGACAAGCTTTTTCATATTTAATCACAGTCGAAAAATCGCTATGCTTCAAATCTATTTTATCTTTCAATGTGGGTAATAAAGTTAACTCTATAATAACGGATGTTGTATTCAATACATTAGAGAGTGATGCATAATGATATACCATGTCTTTTGCCAGGCTGGGAACTTTTGATACATTATCTCTTTAATCTTAGGATAGTCAAAAAAAACAAAACATTACCTTTAAAGAGGTGATCGGGAATAATGAATGACACACTGTGGCACATGTTTTATATGAATGAACTTCTGTCGATTAAGAGAAATATGATAGTTTAAAGCGGCAATAAAAAGGAATATTCAAAGGTGAGTTTGTAAGTGCTTCTTTAACGAGAATAAATTTTTATAATAATTTATTGTAGTTGTTTTATTTTTGAAACGCAATTGTTGTAGGTTGTTTATTAGCCTCTTGGTTACCTTTTACAATGATCAAAGAGGTGTGTTGTTATTTTCTGTATAGAAAATTTCCTATGCACATAGTTACGAAATAAAATGGGTTTTGCATTTTAAGATGCGTTCTAGTTGGAAAATATTGCTTCAATAATAGAAATATTGTTAGATATTTGGTCCAATGATTTATCAATATAGTGTTTCATAGTAAGCTGATATATAAGCATAAATTTACTGAAGCAGGGCTTTGTAGGAAGAATGCTTTGGCTAGAGTCTTTATCAATTCTAACTTACCTGTCTGATAAAGCTTTTGTGCGATCTTTTTTATTGTAGATTTATCTTTACATAAAGCACAAAACGTATTAAATTAAACACGAAATGTATTAAATTATGTAGAATTTACTTAGCTTTGTATTTCTCATTTTGAGTGGGAGCTTTTCATATTTAAATGCAGGGGAGAAGGTTCGAAATGAATTATGGTCAAAGTATTTAATAGTTATTTATATTTTTTTGCAGCAACTATTTTTTGT
This sequence comes from Bartonella sp. 11B, assembly GCF_002022625.1. NCBI lineage: Bacteria > Pseudomonadati > Pseudomonadota > Alphaproteobacteria > Hyphomicrobiales > Bartonellaceae > Bartonella > Bartonella sp. 11B. The sequence continues at coordinate 689,706 of NZ_CP019783.1, forward strand.
TTTTTTCAGAATAGTGTGAAGTCAACCCCCAACCACTCATCTGAGTGTGATGGAAATGAGGTAGATTCTACGTTAACTTATAAATGTACTAATAGCGGGGAAAAAATAATCAACAATAAGAGTTTTCAGGCAATAATAGCAGAAGGGAAAGGTGTAGATATTAAGGGGACAAATATAACCCTTGGTGGTGTAGATAAAATGCCCAAAAAGGCTGAGAAGACCGAAAGTGATATATATGGTGTTGATGTATTGAAAGAAGGAAAAGTCGTTTTAACGCAGTCGGTCGTGAGCAATACACATGTAGCGCTTAATGTAAGCAATGGAATAATTGGTATGTACAATGGTGTGATTAAAGAGAGCAACGTAGCTGTTCAGGCGTTGGGAAAACCAACGAATGTTATTTTAGTTAATCCACGGATTGAGACCAAAGACGGGAAAGCAAGCCTTGTGAGTATGGGGGGAGCAAATGTTGAGGTTAAAAGTGGTGGATTAATTAATTTTACAAACAGTAATGGGGCTTATACCGCGTTGGGAGGGAAAGTCACTTTCGATAGTACTCGTATTACCGGAACAGGTATGACAAAAGGACAAAAAAATTACGCTGTTTTTTATATAGATCAGGGCGGTTATATTGATTTTAAGAATGGCAATATTAACGTTATTGATGCTTTTGGCCTATTAATCGACAATACGGTTGCTACTTCTAATTCTATTTCATTGGGTGAAAATTTACAAACTGATAAAAGTAATATTAACATGACGAAAGCCAATATCGAAGGAGCAACTATCGAGGTAAAAGGAGATGAATTCTACGGTATATATTTTAGAGGAGAGAATCCAGCAGGCAATACAATAGAGAGAGTAGATAATGCAATAGCAGGAGTCAAAGAAGATGAGAAAAATTTAGATATTGCAGATATTAAATTTCCAGTACGACTTGTTAATTTAAAAGATACAAAACTGAACGTTGTAGGTGGTTCAGCTATTTATAGCACCGGTGCTGCAGGAGGTAATCTTAGTTTGTTTAACAGTTCTATTAGCGCTGATCATTTATTGTTAATGGCTGAAAAGAAATCTTCTGTTCTTGTCTTAGCTGATAATTCTTTATTGACAGGGGGGAGCCATGTTGATGAGAGCTCTACTGCTGAATTTTATTTGAGCGGTAATTCTGTGTGGTTTTTAACACAAACAAAACAGAAAAATTCACAAGATTTAGACAATTTTTATATTTCGGTACTTGGTCTTGATAATAGTTCTATTAATTTTAAGAGATTCAAGTCTCCTGAAGCCTATAATTATAAAACACTTCGCATTGGGAAAGGGGGTGGCGATGTTTATATTGCAAAGAATAATGCGCAGATTCATTTAAACGTGAGTTTAAGTTTTAATGGTTCGTTTGATAGTCAGAAAACTGACAGAGTTTTGATCCATGGTAATGTTTTTGGGGAAACTACAATTGATATACAAGCTATTTCAGAAAATCGAAGGGGAAATGTGAGTATAAGCACGAATAATATTGGAAATACTCAGGGTATTTCGCTTATTCAAGTTTCAGGTAAAGCGCAAGAAGATTCCTTCAAACTGAAGGGTGATTATATTACAGTAGATGCTTCTCCTTATCGATATAAGCTTTTTGCTTATGGTCCGAATTCTAAGTTAGGGCGATCGGATCCGAGACAAAAATTGGTTGGAAAGAATGAGGAAAAGGAAGGTAAACCTAATAATAATTTTTGGGATTATCGGCTGCAAAGTGAATATATTTCTCCATCAGAACCAGAACTAGAACCAGTACCACCAGTGCCATCGCCAGAGCCATTACCACCATCGCCGAAACCAGCACCAGCACCAGCGCCGGAATCACCAGTGCCCTCAGAACCTGAGGATCCGATAAAACCAGATTTACCTGTAAAAAGAGTACCGGCAGTTGTGCCACAACTCCCAAGTTATTTGCTTTTACCTCATGCTTTATTTCATACAGGTTTGGTCGATGTAAGTAATCAACATGAACTGTTGGAAATCATGCAAAGTGCTTTTCATGAGCCTGATAAAAAGAGAAAGACAAACTTTTTCATCCGTGGTTATGGCAGTAACCATAGTTATACTTCCAATTTGTCTGTTTTTGAATATGGTTATGGAGCTGATCTTGACTATAATAATGCGACAGCAGGAATTGTATTCAATACATTAGAGAGTAAAGATAGTGCTTCGTCCTTTGGAGTTATGGGCGGTTATGGTCAGCTCTCTCTTCATCCTCGTGCAGTTAAACACAGTCAAAAGAGTGTTTTTGATAAATGGTCAGGCAAGCTTTATGTGAATTTGGATCATGATACAGGCTTTTATGCGAATGGCTTTCTCTCGTATGATTTTTTTAAGGGCGATGTTGTCACTCTTTCTCGTGGAAAAACAGCAGAATTAAAAGGGAGACTTTTGAATGCTGCTTTATCGGGTGGTCAGGCTATTATCACAGGCTATCATGGTTTTATTCTTGAGCCACAGCTTCAAGTTATTTACCAGTCTCTCCTGTTTGATGAAGCGCGTGATATTGATCGGTTTGATATTGATTTAGGAAAGCATGATCAATTGATAGGGCGGATAGGTGGTCGTTTAATAAAAGCTTTTGCTTCTTCCGAAAAGGGACATGTTGTTTCCTTTTATAGCAAACTTCATGTTGCGCATAGTTATGAAAAGAAGCGGATAGTGCATTTTAAAGATGCATTTCAGTTAGGTGCATTCGGTTCTACAGTTGAAACAGGTGCGGGTGTTTATGCCCAGTTGTCTAATAGGATAGCACTTCATGGTGATTTGTTATACCAACATAAATTAACCAAAGCTGGCTTTTCTGGAATTAGTGTTTCGGGTGGCTTACGTTATCAATTTTAAAAGCAAGGATTGGTTTTATATTTGTCAGTTGTGCTCAAGCCCTAGAAAAATTGGCTGATGAAGCTTTAGCTCTTTTGAAGATTCCTTTAGATATTTAATTTAAAGGTGTCTTTACTCTCAAAGAGGCATTGTAGCTTTTTTCAGCCATTTTTTATCTCTTTTATCAAGGTAGGGTGCATTAACTTGATAAACACAGGCATGATAATTGTTAAGCCACTGTTTCTCTTGTGTTGTTAAAAGTTCTATGTAAAGCTTAACTCTATTTATTGAATAGTTTTCATTTAGTAAATGTTAATAGAGAAATCCAATACGTAAAAATTTACTTTTATGATAATAACTTGAAATGTGTTTATCTATTTAGTATAATCCATAATGTATTCAGTTTATTTTGAAGGGTTATTGGTATTTTAATGTTGCGCGTTTCTTTCTTTCTTTCTTTCTTTCTTTCTTTCTTTCTTTCTATTCCTTTAGCTAGTCCTTCTGATCCTGTTAGTTCGTCTGAATCTGTTAAGCAATGTCAGAAAAATGAAACTGCGAACGGTAGATCTTCTTCAAGTCAGAAGACCACTATGAAATTGGGTAGCCGTACTTTCATTGTGAAAGAGTGTAAAGAAAATGCAGATGTACGGATAAGTGACCAAACATATCAAATGGGAAATAATTCTAGACGGAATAGTAGTGGGAATAGGAATAATAGTAGTAAGAAAAACAGTAAAACTTCTGAAACCAATGGAGTAATTGGTATATATTCGAGCTCGAGTGATGAAGAAGATTCGACTAGTGATGCTGATGTAAATAGAGTGCAAATTCTAGGCCCCATACACAGTGATGATGATATTTATATTGGTATACTGCTCGGAGAATGGGGAACAATTGTCGCTAATGAATTGACCTTAAAAGACCTAACGATAGGTATTTCTGTTGTAGAAAATAGTTCGGTAAACGCAGATAAGACATTGATAAGTAATAATAAGATTGGTGTTAAAGCTAAGGGTTTAAGTTCTACAGTTGAGCTATTGGATACAAATATTTTAGTATTAAAAGGGGATAAAGGCCTTTTCACTACAGAAGGCGGCTTGATTCAAATGGAGGGTATAGATAAATCGGATGCAGGCATTAATTTTACTCGAGGTTTCGCAGTTTATATGAATACAGGAGAGGTTTCTTTAGAGAAAGTTAATATTATTAATGATACTATTAATGATAATACTTCTGGCCAGACGAACAAGAATGTAGATTATAGTCGTAGTGCTGCCGTTTATATGCATCCACAGAGTGCTTTTGAGATGAAGGAAGGGAAAGTTCATCTCAAAAGTGGGAATGGATTTGTATTTGACTTTTCACCATATAAGGGTACAAAAGATTATGAGACAGCAGATGAAGATGGTGATGAAGATGATGAAGATGATGATGATGAGGAGGAGGAGGAGGAGGAGAAGAAAGAGAATGTAAATCTTGAAAATGTAGACGTTAAAATAGAGGGTGATAAATATTATGGCATGTATGGAGTACCTCCTGTTAGTGATAGCCAGGACGGGGAGCCCGAAAGATTCGCAACTATTTCTTTGAAAAAAACAAATTTTATTGTTCCTAATAGTACCGCTGTTTATAATGATGTTAAGGCGGAGCTTATTTTTAATTTATCAGATACAAAACTTTCCGGTGGTCTTTTGCTAGAAGGTACTAGCGGGATTATAAACATTAAAGCTAATAACTCACAGCTCGAAGGGGGTGCTTTAATTTCTGGTTCAGCTGAAGCGCATTTGAAATTAGAGAATAACTCGACGTGGACTTTAACAAAAAGAAAATCACGGGGTGATCGAGGGAATGAGGGAACTGATAATAATAAATCATTTATTTCTACTGTGACACTTAAGAATAGTAAAATTATTTTTGAAAAGCCAAGCGATAATATTTATCAAACACTCTCTATTGGCACAGGGAATAGTCTTGTTTATACAACAGAGGGTAACGCGGAGCTTTATCTTAATAGTTATTTAGATCAAAGTAACTCGGATACAGATCGGCTTTTAATCGATGGTGACGTATCTGGTGTTACTGTAGTTTCTGTTTCTACAACAGTAGGAGATCTAGGAGATAAAACGGGTTCAGGTAATACCCAGGGTGTTTCGCTTATTCAAGTTTCAGGTACAGCGCAAGAAGATTCCTTCAAACTGAAGGATGATTATATTACAGCAGATAATTTACCTTATCAGTATGTTCTTTCTGCGTATGGTCCAAGTTCCCAATTAGGACAAGCGGATCCAGGACAAAAGTTGGTTGGGCAGAATGGAAAAGAAGGTGAGCACTCTAGTAGTAATTTTTGGGATTATCGGCTGCAAAGTAAATATATTACTCCACCAGAATCAGAAGTACCGGAACCACCAGATTTACCTGCAAAAAGAGTACCGGCAGTTGTGCCACAACTCCCAAGTTATTTGCTTTTACCTCATGCTTTATTTCATACAGGTTTGGTCGATGTAAGTAATCAACATGAACTGTTGGAAATCATGCAAAGTGCTTTTCATGAAGCGGCTAAAAAGAGAAAGACAAACTTTTTCATCCGTGGTTATGGCAGTAACCATAGTTATACTTCCAATTTGTCTGTTTTTGAATATGGTTATGGAGCTGATCTTGACTATAATAATGCGACAGCAGGAATTGTATTCAATACATTAGAGAGTAAAGATAGTGCTTCGTCCTTTGGAGTTATGGGCGGTTATGGTCAGCTCTCTCTTCATCCTCGTGCAGTTAAACACAGTCAAAAGAGTGTTTTTGATAAATGGTCAGGCAAGCTTTATGCGAATTTGGATCATGATACAGGCTTTTATGCGAATGGCTTTCTCTCGTATGATTTTTTTAAGGGCGATGTTGTCACTCTTTCTCGTGGAAAAACAGCAGAATTAAAAGGGAGACTTTTGAATGCTGCTTTATCGGGTGGTCAGGCCATTATCACAGGCTATCATGGTTTTATTCTTGAGCCACAGCTTCAAGTTATTTACCAGTCTCTCCTGTTTGATGAAGCGCGTGATATTGATCGGTTTGATATTGATTTAGGAAAGCATGATCAATTGATAGGGCGGATAGGTGGTCGTTTAATAAAAGCTTTTGCTTCTTCCGAAAAGGGACATGTTGTTTCCTTTTATAGCAAACTTCATGTTGCGCATAGTTATGAAAAGAAGCGGATAGTGCATTTTAAAGATGCATTTCAGTTAGGTGCATTCGGTTCTACAGTTGAAACAGGTGCGGGTGTTCATGCTCAATTGTCTAATGCTGTAGCACTTCATGGTGATTTGTTATACCAACATAAATTAACCAAAGCTGGCTTTTCTGGAGTTAGTGTTTCGGGTGGCTTACGTTATCAATTTTAGCCTTTAAGGATTAGTCTTGTTTTTATTTTGAACAATTAAACAGTTATTTGCGAGTTTAGTTAAGTTGTTTAGCCAAATTCACAGATATTTTGATTTTATGCGTAGTTTAATTTCAGTAGTTAATCATTTTGAAATTCTTGTTATTACTTTTGATCATTCTATGAATGGAGCTAAAGTTGAGACGCATATTGCTTTTAATAATGTTGAAGGTGGTAAAATAGCTGCTGAGGTTTTGTTTGAAATTTAGGTGGAAAAGAGAAAGTTGTCGAACTAGGAAAGAATTTCTTGAGCGTTCGTCGCACGTGAACGAGGACAGGGTTTTAATGAAGCAGGAGCTTCTTGAGAATTGAATATAACTGCAAAGTAATCAGCAAATTTTGATCGTATCCAAGGGATTAATATGACTGAAAATTTTTTACAAATGTATAAGGATGTTTATACTATTTTTGCACAGAATGAAGAGATGGCTTTGAGAGAGGAGTGCTTTCTATATAGGCGTGGACGTCACATTATAGTGATTGGTTTTGAGGGTACAGATGAGGAGGTAGCTTCGTAAATTAGTATGCTTTATGCAACGATTTTTTAGAAATTAAGTGAAATTTTGGACATTAGGTGTGGAAAATAGTATATAAACTCATTACAGGTAAAGCAGTGGAAAATTAATTTCTATTTCATTAAAATTAGTGATAAAGAATAAAGAAAAGGACAGTAAATAAAGTTGTATGTTTCTCATAGAGAGCTTTCTAGAAAAATAAGGCAAAAAATTATATATGCCTACACTTTTTATCGCTGTTTTTAGCAATGTTGACATTGATATTATATGCTAGGTTTTTGATTATCTCTTAAAAGACGAGATACTTCGTTTAAAAATTTTTTTTTATGGAAGTAGGAGGGAAGGAAGCCAATTAAAACCGTTGCGGTGAGTAGAAGAGGTCTGTCTATCAGGCTTGCTAGTTAGAGTGGGAATGATGCTTTAAGAATGTTTGCTCGTTAGTACTTTGAAAATCTTCTGTTGATTTGAGCTGCAGATTTTCAAATTGCATGTTAATCCGAAGTGGAGGAAATACAATTATTATTGCAGGGGATATCTAATATGGGTGTTAAGTTAGAAGATATCGAGTAGACAAGAAAAGTAATTTGTTGTTCTAAGATTTTGATGATGCAGCTAGAAAGTTTAATGGATTTAATATTGGCTGCAGCTAAAGTTGAGTATGACACTTAGTAGAGATTCAGTATCTGTAAATGATTTCCTCAAGAATTTCATCATTTGGCTCGTGTTATGACACTTGATGAAACAAAAACCAAGAAATTAACAGATATTTATCCAGCGGATATAAAAACAGCTCATTTAGTGGTAAAAAGTATTTTTAGAGCGTGGATTAGAAATATTTGTTATAAACATGGGGAACGAAGGAGTCTCTTTTTCACAAAGAGTAAAGCCGTTGTTGTTCTTTCTTTTAAGCTAAAGAGAATTGATACTGTTGCAGCTGACGATAGCTTTAATGTTGGTTTAGTTACTGGTTTAATAAAAAACATGCTTTTGCAGAAGGAATTCGTTTGGCAGCTGCATGTGGTTCTTTAGAAACTGCAAAAAAGGAGCATCTGATTCCGCTCTATCGTGGGAAGAAATTAGTGCTCTTCTTCAAAGTCAGAGCGTAGTACAAATTCAATACATAAGATAAAAATTTTTTATTGCTGCGTTCATAAATATTAAGGTCGCAATTCTTTAATAGAAGTATTGCGTGTAACTTTTTTAATTTATTCAATTTCCATTAAGGTGTCTTTTTTGTTGAATAGTTTCGACTAGAAAAAATAAATCTTTCTGGCCTTTTGAGATTGAACGCCAGTACAGTACCATTGATTATGAACATCCTGAAATACCTAAAAACATATTGATTTTTCACAATAGTTACTTGAAAAAACTTTCAATACATCTCCGATCTCAAAAGAGAGACTAATACGATAGAAAATCAATATGTTTTTTAAACTTCTGTGATTTTAAACAAAATTTTTGAAAATGATTTGTAAAATGATTTGTAATATGTAATTTTTTTAAATTATTATCAACAGATGCAGATAACGCTTAATTACTTTTCCATACACAATGGTGAGATGCCATAAAAAAGCTAATTTTACCAGGTAACAAAGACCAGGAGGGTCCTTATTACCTGATAATGAGGCAATCGTGTATATTTAAAATATAAAAGCTATTGATTAGAAAGTGTTTCTTTATGTGCTATACTGCGAATGAGTAAATCGATAAATAAACTAAGAGCGTAAGAGTTGGCTAGCTTTGCTTTCATATTGACAAGGGAAGTTGCTGCTTTAGGGTTGAGACCGTTAGGAGCACCTTGTGATAATAAGTATTGCTGTAATTTCTCATAAGAGCTTTCGATTTTTTCTTGGTTTGGCTCATCACTATTTACACTATTTGTGAGAATATCTTCAAGCCCTTCGATTTTTTTAATGAAATAGTCCCAGTCAAATTCCCCTTTAGTGTATTCAGTATCGAACATTTTACCTTGCCCAGTTAAAAGCCAATTGATATTGACCCCATACAACATACGATATGTTTGTAATACACTGAGATTAGGCTCTCTTTCTCCACGCTCATAAAAAGCAATAGAGTTTTTTGTCATATTAAATTGTTTGGCTAACGTTTCACGCGGTGGATCACCTAAGGCAATACGTATATGACGTAGACGTTTTCCAAATATAGTTTTCGCTTCTGTTTCAGGACGCGCCATGAATTATCTCCCTCAAATAAATCATTACGGTGTGGGCTTTTGTCCATAAAGGCACACAATGTACCATTATACCATTACTTTATAATAACATTTGTAGTCAACATTTATAATTTTAGTTTTCTTATTTTTTTAACTTTTTAGTGAAAATTAAAAAAAACTATAAATTTTTATTAGTATTTTATAATTATTTATCTTTCTTATCTTGAAAAAAATAAATTTGTCAAATTTTCTCTTGTTTTTTCTCAAAGAGATTCCATATAATTCCTTCTGTGTGTATTATGCATTTTATATTGTGTCTTACGATACGGTACTTCGATTATACAAATGTAGGTTGAAGAGATGGACTTTGAGGAACAATCATGGCCCTGTTAGGTTATTTTAGATGGGCTTTTTTCTTCACAATTATCGGTATTTTGGGAGGAGGGCTTATTGGTTGGCTGGAAACAGGGACCATTGTTGGCTGTTTTAAATATTTTTTTATTTGCTGTGTTTTAGGAATTTTAGAAATTTCTTTATCTTTTGATAATTCTATTATCAATGCACGTTTTCTTGGAAAAATGAATCAATTATGGCGTCATCGTTTTTTGACATGGGGCATTTTGATCGCGGTGTTTGGTATGCGAATTATTTTTCCATTGTTGGTGGTTGCTGTTGCTGCTTGGATTAATCCAATTGCTGCAGTTCAATTGGCAATATGGGAGCCTCATCAATATGCTGCAATTTTAACGGATGCTCATGACAGTATTGCAGCTTTTGGTGGAACCTTCCTTATGATGGTTGGCTTAAAATATTTTTTTGATCCAGAAAAAAAAGTACATTGGCTGACTTTTATAGAAAAGCCAGCTCAAAGGCTGAGTTCATTCGTGAGGATTGATATTATAATTATTCTGATTCTCATGTTATTTTTTTCAGGTCAGATTGTAGCAGAAAATAAGTTAACTGTTTTATTAGCAATGCTTTATGGGCTTTTGACATTTTTGATTGTCGAAGCAACTTGTTCACTTTTGGATTCTCAAAAAAATACTTTGATTACAGTTTCTAAAGGAGGAGCAGGTTTGTTTCTGTATTTAGAAGTTTTAGATGCTAGTTTTTCTTTTGATGGTGTTGTAGGTGCTTTTGCCTTTTCTCATAATCTTTTTATCATTGCTATTGGTCTTGGTATTGGTGCATTTTACGTAAGAGCTATAACGATTATGTTGTTTGAAACAGGAACATTATTGCATTATCGTTATCTAGAGCATGGTGCTTTTTATGCAATTTTAGTCTTGGCTGTGATTATGTATATGCAAATTATTATATCTATTCCTGAAGCATTAACAGGGCTCATTGGCATATGTATTATTGGAATGGCATTTTATTCTTCTCTTCGTTTTAAATCTAATAATCTCAGATGAATAAATTACATTGCAATAATAAGAATATGAAGACTTTTTGATTGCTATCATAGTAGTTGGAGGGAGATTAAGAGACCATCAATAATTCTACACCAACTTCATTCATAGCTTTGAGCATCGTATCGAGTGATCCATTTAGATCAATACAAGCACAAGCGTTTAACAAAACCTTGACTTTAAAACCGCATTTTACAGCATGCAGTGCAGAGAATCCAACACAGAAGTCAGTTGCTAAACCGCACATAACTAAAGTTGTAAAATCATGTTCTTTAAGATAACCGTGTAATCCTGTTGGTGTTTTCTGGTCATTTTCAAAGAAGGCGGAATAACTATCAATTTCTTTATTATAGCCTTTCCGAAGGATAAGTTGCGCTTTTTCAACTTTGAGAGATGGATGAAATTCCGCTCCTTGTGTTCCTTGTATACAATGATCAGGCCAAAGTATTTGAGGGCCATAGTCAAGATTAACAGTATCATAAGGAGTTTTCTCTGGATGAAAAGACGCAAAGCTACAGTGGTTTTTGGGGTGCCAATCTTGGGTGAAAATAATATGATCAAAACGAGCTATAAGGTTATTGACAGCAGGGATAATGGCATCGCCTTGTGGTATTGCAAGTGCTCCGCCTGGTAAGAAATCATTTTGAACATCAATAACGATTAAGGTTTGTTTTTTCATGAACTTATTCCAGTTCCAGTGAGCTGGTAGACGCTTTGTGTTTTAAAAGATTATGTTTCATCATGAAGTTTTGAAATGATATGATGAATGTCAGTACTCATTTTATTATCATCAAACCCAAAAAAAGGAATAGATAAATCTTTACGGTAATTGTGATAATTTTTTATCAATTGTAACCATTTGCCAATAGATAGAGAATGGTGGTCAGTAACTGCCATATGTTTGCGCAGAGCTTTGTTAATCATAGGACTTTGGACGTCAGATCCTAGGAGATAGCATTCGTTTTTTAAACGCAGTTCGTACCACATCAAAGGAAAGAATGAATCCCATTTTGGTTTATGACACAAGAGCGAAGAAAAGAGATAGGGATTTTTTATAGCATATTGTATAGCCCATAGGATGAGGAAAGAAGGGGCATAAAGGATAGGCTTATCTTGTAGTTCTGTATGGCATTGATAGATTGGTTTGATACGGTAAGAACATAATTTCAAATCTGGTATAGAAAAAAGAGATGATTTTTTATAACACGTCTCAGGCAGAGCTAAGAGTATTTGCTTTTTTCTTTTCAAAGGAATGTTTTTTTGCATTTAAAGTCGCAGTAGGGCTTGTGAGATCAGAAAAAATATACCAATATAGAACAAGGAGCTATTAGAGCAATAGTTAAATATTATGCGTTACAAAATTTAAGAAAAGCTCCATAACGCAAGTTGCAATAATAAAGAGAAATTTATGGCACGTCAATTTATCTATCATATGGCTGGGCTTAATAAGGCTTATGGCAATAAGAAAATTTTGGAGAATATCCATCTGTCTTTTTATCCAGATGCAAAAATTGGTATTTTAGGTCCAAATGGTGCAGGTAAATCAACCATTTTACGTATTATGGCTGGATTAGATAAAGAATATACAGGAGAAGCATGGCTTGCTGAAGGAGCACGTTGTGGCTATCTTCCGCAAGAACCTGTTCTTAATACACATAAAGATGTGCGTGGAAATGTGATGGAAGGGCTTGCTGATAAGCAAGCAATTGTAGATCGTTACAATGAACTGATGATGAATTATGGTGATGAAACAGCTGATGAAGGTGCTCGACTTCAGGATATTATTGATAGTCAGAATCTTTGGGATTTAGAAAGCCAAGTAGAAATGGCTATGGCTGCTCTTGGTTGTCCATCAGGGAATGAGGATGTGACAAAACTTTCAGGAGGTGAAAAACGGCGTGTTGCCCTTTGTAAATTGCTTTTATCAAAACCTGACTTATTGCTTTTGGATGAACCGACAAATCATTTAGATGCTGAAACAACAGCTTGGCTTGAAAGGCATTTACGTGAATATCCAGGTGCAGTGCTTTTAATTACCCATGATCGTTACTTTCTTGACAATGTAACAGGTTGGATTTTAGAATTAGATCGCGGTAAAGGAATCCCTTATGAGGGTAATTATTCTGCTTATTTGGACGCTAAAGCTAAACGTATAGCACAAGAAAGTCGCGAGGAAGTTGCTCGCCAGCGTGTATTGTCACGCGAGAAAGAGTGGATAGCCTCTAGTCCAAAGGCTCGTCAAGCAAAATCGAAAGCCCGTATTAAGGCTTATGATACATTGGTTCAGGCAGCGCATGAGCGTCATCCTGGGGAGGCGCAGATTATTATTCCTATTGGCGAGAGATTGGGACAGGTTGTTATTGAAGTTGATAATTTGTCAAAAGCATATGGTAATCGTGTATTAATTGATTCTCTTTCTTTCAAGTTGCCTGCAGGCGGTATTGTTGGAGTTATTGGTCCTAATGGTATGGGAAAATCGACCTTATTTAAGATGTTGACTGGGCAAGAGAAATTAGATTCAGGACAGATTCGTATTGGAGAAACAGTTCAAGTGAGTTATGTTGACCAAAGCCGTGATGCATTGGCAGGTGATAAGACTGTTTGGGAAGAAATTTCCGGCGGAAATGAAATCATTAAGTTAGGTAAACATGAAGTGAATAGTCGTGCTTATTGTGGTGCTTTTAACTTTAAAGGTACAGATCAGCAGCAGAAAGTAGCGCAGCTGTCAGGAGGACAGCGCAATCGTGTGCATTTGGCTAAACTTTTGAAAGAAGGAGGAAATGTTCTTCTTCTTGATGAGCCAACAAATGATCTTGATACAGAAACATTGGGTGCGTTAGAAGATGCATTAGAGAGTTTCGCTGGTTGTGCGGTTATTATATCGCATGATCGTATGTTTTTAGATCGATTGGCAACACATATTTTGGCTTTTGAAGGAAATGGCCATGTGGAATGGTTTGAAGGTAATTTTTCTGAATATGAAGCAGATAAGGTTAGCCGTCTTGGGCCAGATTCTATTAATTCTAGGCGTGCCAATTACAAACCTCTTACACGTTAAAACTATTTGTTTTAAGTGGTACTGAGGTGATATTGATATCGTTCGTGCTTTCTTCACGTTTTAAAAGGCGATTTGCGCCCCATTCAATGAGTGTTTTGTTAATTGCATCAAAGACAAAAAAGAGCGCTGAATCTCGATCATAACCTTCACAAAGTAAATTATCATACTCTGTATGTTGATGTCGTATATGAGCAATTGTTGCGAGCCAAACTGCAATGGAAGGAGGAAGATATTTCATAGAGGTTCGTGTAGCAGCAGTATAAATACATTGGCTATCAAGGTATGGAACTTGTGGGATAAGAGTTATTAGTTCTTTAGAAATTTTCTGTTTTCTGCGTATTGTCATAGGAGTTTATTTTCATTTTATTTGATAACACAAAAATGGTACTTTAATTGATCATTTAATGGCTAGTGTGTTGATTAACACATTTTATTTATAGATTTTAGTATCAGTAATTTGGCGCTTAGGAATATAAAGTATATAGTCAAATGTATTTTTATAGAAATAAAGATAATTTTTTTAGCGTGTTTATCGTTAAACTTATGTGATGTTTGCTCTAATAGCTAGGTTATGTGGCAATTTCATATTAGGTATTTGCCATTTTATCATCCTATGGAAGAGAAAAGAAGCATGTGTATTTATCAGTAGTTTATTACAGCTTATTACTGGTTTAGACAGTTGTTCATAACAATTTTAAATTGTAAAAAAAATTTGGTGAAATTTTAATATTTAGTGAAGTTTTTATAAAAGTTAAGATGATTAGAAAGAGTCTGATGACAGATTTTTGAATGGATTTGCTCCAAATTGGATCATTTTTGAATATTTTTTGCCTTAATTTTTCCATTTTTATACTCAAATTGCAATTTTTTTTATGTTTTTTATAAAAAATCATAAGAATTTCTTGTCGTTTAAAATATTTTATATAAAGAAAACTGTGTCATTTACTTTAATGAGTGATGCGAGCAGACAATCAGGGAACCTCTCCCCCCCCCCCGCGTGGATCCCTCAGATTGTCTAACCCGGCTGGAAGAATCTTTCAGTCGGGTTTTTTATTATATGAGTTCTATAACTTTATTCTTGAAAAAAGAAATAGGCTATCTAAGAATTTTGTTGAGTATAACAGGACAACCACGTTAATTAAGTACAACAAGCATAGGTTCGTATCAAAATTTATAAGGTTGGTTTTTAATTTCACGAAAAAATAGAAGAGGTTTAATGATATGAGACTTCGATATTTTATAGTGGATAGATTTTGTTTCTCTTAATATATGGATTATATAGAACATAGTATTCAATCTGTGCAGAAAATCTTGAGCGGTAAACAGAGCAAAAAGGTGATTAATCAACTTCGTTTTTTAGAAAGAAAAAGAGAACGTTATAAAAGATAAGTTTTGAGTACATGTTATATCTTGATTGTACTTTCTTAATATAAGAATTAAAATTTTGAGTTTAGTGTGTCTCTATGGTTTTTAGAATTAGTGGAGAATATGGCAAAATAGACTTAAAATCATTGGTAAACATATATAATTGTCTTAAAATTATGCAGAAAATAATTAATAAGAGTTTACAGTAGAAGGATGTAAAATTTCTTCTGATACAGTTCTGATAACGATTTCAGCAAATTTTTGAGCTTGTTCATTATTTTGTCCGCTTGCAAGAGCAGAAGAAATAGCATCTTTACGCGCTTGATAAACAATTCTTTGTTTTTGTTGATCATTCATTTTGAAAAGGTGCATTGTAACATTCGGGAAAGATATTGCTTCTTCTAACTGCATATTCTTTGTTTTATTCATCTGGTGAGAAACAATTATTCTATTAAATACAAAGCGATAAGCTAGTAAACCAGCTATCAAGATAAATAGCAAAATCAGAATAATGTTACGCCAGCGGAATTTGATCATTTCTAAATCCTAAAATTATAACGTATAAGATTACATCTAAATCACATAATTTTTAAATTATAATTTCATATCTGCTATTTTGGAAATAATATATAAAATAATATATAAAAGACATATATTGTTCTTTTAAGATAAAATTCAATTATATTTTTATATGAATGTGTATTTAAAAATATTGATTACAATAAGTAATTTTTTGAGCACTGGTTTTTAGCCATTATATGCGATGAATGGAAGATTTCAGTTGATCTGATCACAATAGAGTGATGAAATTATTACTAATAAAACCTTGATAAGCTTGTGTTGTAAGTAATCGAATTGTCTCGGTGCTATTTTTCTAATTTAAATTTATTATCATAAGATATCAATGATAAATGTGTTATATTTTTTACTGTATAAAATGAAAAATATAATCAAAATTTTAAAAAATCCTTCTCTAACTATTAGAGATATCTTGAAATTATCTTAATATTTTCATTTTTATGACGTTTTTTGGCTTTTTTATTCAATAAAATACATTTTTAAAATCATTATGGTTCAGGTTACGAATGTATTAGTGAAGAGAGAAAGAATGCAATTTTTAAAAATCTTTTTTAGTACAGCATTTGCTGTATTTTTTGTGTTAAATATTAAAATAGCTTTTGCAGTAATTAGTATTGTAGATTCAAGTAAGAACTTAGAGTTCTCTTCTTCTAATTCTAAGGCTTCTGTTCGTCCTTATGAAGATCTTATCAAAAAAATTGCAATTAAACATAAAGTTCCTATAAATTTGGTGCATGCTGTTATCAGTGTTGAGAGCAACTATAATGCTCATACAAAAGGTTCTTCTGGTGAAATAGGATTGATGCAAATTAAGCCGTCTACTGCACGATGGTTGGGTTTTAACGGTTCTGTAAAAGATCTTTATGAGCCTGCAATTAATCTTGAATATGGTATGCGTTATTTAGCGCGGGCGCATAAACTTAGTAGGGGAGATACGTGTCGTACAGTTCTTAAATATAATGCAGGTCATTCTGCAAAAAAAATGAATTCTATTTCAGCGAGATATTGTTCAAAAGTTAAAACATATTTAGCTTCATTAAAGCAGTAATATGCTTTGTAAGTAGTCTAATTATTTTGATAAGGCTTATAAAATATCCTTTTGTTGCTATTTTCACTTGATGAAAAATATTGTATAAATAAAAAATCAGTCGGCTGGGCAGCCGCGCCTATTAAATATTAAAAAGTAATAGGTGAGGAAAGTCCGGGCTCCATGGAAAAACGATGCCGGGTAACACCCGGCGGGGGTGACCCTAGGGAAAGTGCCACAGAAAGCAAACCGCCTATTTTTATAGGTAAGGGTGAAAGGGTGGGGTAAGAGCCCACCGCACACTCAGTAATGAGTGTGGCAAGGTAAACCCCATCGGGAGCAAGACCGAATAGAAATGATGCGCAAGGCTTGACTTGCAGCCAGTTTCCAGGCGAGTCATTTGGGTAGGTTGCATGAGGCGGATGGTAACATCCGTCCTAGATGAATGGTTGCCATGTAAAGCATAACTTTACTAACAGAACCCGGCTTATAGGCCGACTGATATTTGATATATAATAAAAAATTTACATATATTTTGATAAAAGTGCATATTTTGAGAGTTTTTACGCTCAAAAATAAAGCATTTTTTTAAAAAATTATAACATTTCTTTAAGTATTAATAAGCCAATGTATATAGTGATTCAGCTTTAACTTGACTTGCTCTTTGTAGTAAAAATGAGAGTTAAAGTTTTGGCATATGATAATCTCATATGCCGTCGATGGTTAATGATTTTGTAAAACATAGATCAAGATGGGGTATTTTGAGAAGGCAGGATAGTGGAGTCGAACGCCATATTCCAGTATTGTTGCAGTCAGTATTAGCTGAGCTTGCACCATTAGCTGGATCAAAAGTGATTGATGGCACTTTTGGTGCTGGTGGTTATTCATGCGCCCTATTGAATGCGGGTGCAGAAGTTATCGCTCTTGATCGTGATCCTCATGCAATTCGTGAGGGACAAGCACTTGTTGATCAATTTTTTCCACGTCTCCGTTTAGTTCAAGCAGAGTTTTCACAGTTGGATCATATAGTAGAAGAGAAAGTCGACGCCGTTATTCTTGATATTGGTGTTTCTTCTATGCAACTTGATGAACCTGAACGTGGTTTTTCTTTTCAAAAAGACGGTCCATTAGATATGCGAATGGGGCAGATTGGTTTTACAGCAGCTGATGTTGTTAATTATTTAAAGGCGGATGATTTGGCGCAACTGTTTAAAACATTTGGGGAAGAGCGTTACGCAGTTCGAATTGCTCGGATGATTGAGAAACGTCGTTGTATTCGCCCTTTTTTGCGTACAATTGATCTTGCTCATGCTGTTGAATCTTTAATAGGAAGAAAACCAGGCGATCATATTCATCCTGCAACGCGTGTATTTCAAGCATTACGCATTTATGTTAATAATGAGCTTGCCGAGCTTGCATGTGGTTTATTCGCTGCTGAGCGTGTTTTAAAAGCAGGAGGACGATTGGCAGTCGTTAGCTTTCATTCTCTTGAAGATCGCATGGTAAAAAAATTTTTCTCTGCTCGTTCTGGTCATAAAAAGGGATCACGTTATCTTCCTGAAATAAAATCAGCTCCAGCAACCTTTATTCCTTTGTTTAAAGGTGTGAAAACCCCAACTCAAGAAGAGTTACAGAAAAATCCTCGTGCACGTTCTGCGAGGTTGCGTATGGGGGTACGGACTCAAGAAGTTGCTATTGCAGCAGATATGAAATTATTTGGTTTGGCAGAAATTGTTCGTTTTGAAGGCAGTAAGAAATGATAATTTTTCGCACATTCGATATGATTTTAGTAGTGGTCATGATTTGTATAGCGAGTCTTACTTACAAGGTTAAATATGGGGTCCAAAAACAGATTGGTGAAGTGAAACGTATTGAGCGGGAAATTGCAGAAGAAAAAAATATGGTTAATTTGCTTCATACTGAATGGGCTGTAATGATTGATCCTTCACGCATGAGAAAACTTGCAGAACGTTACAAAAAAGAACTGAGTTTAGAGTTAATACAGCCACGTCAAGTTGTAAAATTAAAAGATATTCCAATGCGTTTGCAAGATAAAATTGAAGAATTGATCAAGCAGAATACCTTTGAAGACGATGATAAAGCTTTTTTAGCTGAGAATCGTAGTGTTCATAGAAATAGTTTTGTTCAAAAAGGTGGGCGGTGATGCAATTGTCGTTCTTATTTTCACAAAAGAACAATTATTCAAATAATCAGTTAAAATCTTTACCTTCTTCTATGTATCAGCCGTATTCTAATCGTCTACGTTTGATTTTTGCTTTATTGTGTTTTCTTTTTCTTTATGGGCTTATAGGGAAATGCCTTATTTTTTATGGGATTAAAGGTGGTCAAATTGAAGAAGGAAAAGGGCCGTTGATAGTGCAATTAGCTTCTCGACCTGATATTGTTGATCGCAATGGGCGTTTATTAGCAAAAGATATTACAACTTATTCGCTTTTTGCTGAACCACGTCGTATTATTGATGTAGATGAGACGATCGAATTAATCTCAACAGTTTTGCCAAAACTGAATTGGCAGGAAGTCCATAAACGTTTAAAAAGAAATTCTGGTTTTTCTTGGATCCAACGTGGATTAACTCCAACGCAAAAGGCGCAAATTATGGAACTTGGCATTCCAGGTATTGGTTTTCGTACTGAAATACGTCGTTTTTATCCAGGAGGATCTATAGCTTCACATATTCTTGGTATGGTCAATGTTGATAATCAAGGCTTGGCTGGCATGGAAAAATATATTGATGATAATGGATTGAGCGTTCTTCGTGCTACCGGTCTTGCTACAGAGGAATCATTGAAGCCAGTGCAACTTTCTATTGATATACGTGTTCAGGCAATTGTACATGATGAATTGATGGAAGCCATGAAACGTTATCGAGCAATTGCTGCGGGTGCTATTATTTTAAACATTTATACAGGTGAAGTTTTAGCATTGGCATCAGTGCCAGATTTTTCTCCTGCAAATCCTGTTGATGCTCTTAAAAGTGACCGCTTTAATCGCATGACCGCTGGAACTTTTGAAATGGGGTCAATTATTAAAAGTTTCACCACAGCAATGGCGCTTGATTCAGGGCTTTTTGATTTAAACAGTATTATTGATGCTTCCCAACCAATTCAAGCAAGTCGTAATCATTTTATTCGTGATTTTCATGGGAAAAATCGCCTTTTAAAATTGTGGGAAGTTTTTATTTATTCTTCTAATATTGGTTCTGCTAGAGAGGCATTGGCAATAGGAGTAGATGGACATCGTAATTTTTTAAAACGACTTGGTTTACTTGAGCGTATATCAACGGAATTGCCTGAAGTGGCCCAACCGATTTATCCCCATTATTGGAAGGATATCAATTCTATGACGATTTCTTTTGGACATGGTATGGCAACAACGCCATTGCAAACAGCAGTGGCTGCTGCTGCTTTAATGAATAGTGGTTTGTTAATTAATCCTACATTTTTAAAACGCTCTAAAAAAGAGGCTTTGAAATATGCTAAGCAGGTTCTTCATCCTCAAACAAGCCAAGATATGCGTTATCTTTATAAGTTAAATAGTGATATTGGTTCGGGGCGTAATGCAAAGGTAGTAGGTTATCGTATTGGTGGTAAGACAGGAACATCTGAAAAAGTTGAAAATGGAAAGTATTCTAAAGTAAAGAACTTTAATAGCTTTTTGGCTGCTTTTCCTATAGATAATCCTTCTTATATTGTCTTAACAATTATTGATGAGCCTAAGCCAGAAGATGGAAAACATTCAGCAACAGCAGCAATGAATGCAGCTCCAATGCTTGCCAACATCATTCGACGTTCAGCTATTTTTCTTGGAATAGAACCGGATTTTAAAAAAGAGTATCAACCAATTGTAAGAACAAAAAGCAATTTGAGATTACCGAAAACAACAATGAAAAACTAATATAAAGGTAAATAGCCGTGTTGCTTGGAGAATTATTTATAGAGTGTATTAAAGATGATTGTCTTGCCTCAATCGAAATTACAGGGATAAGTGCTGATTCTCGTCAAGTATTACCGGGTTATGTTTTTGTGGCCCTTAAGGGAAATCAAAGCGACGGCAAAAAGTATGTAAATGATGCCATACAGCGTGGTGCACGGGTCATTATTACAGATAATAATTTTGTTTTCGAGAACTTATCTATTCCTGTTATTCATGTGTTGGATGTACGTCATAAATTAGCTATAGCAGCTGCCCGTTTTTATAATTCTCAACCTGAAACAGTGGTTGCTGTTACAGGTACAAGCGGTAAGACATCGGTTGTGTCTTTTGTTCGGCAAATTTGGGAATATATTGGTTTTTGTGCTGCTAGTATAGGAACAGTAGGCGTTGTATCACCTAAACGTCATGATATTGGTTCTCTAACCACACCTGATCCAGTAATGTTACAGCGTTTATTATGTGAAATTGCTAATGATGAAGGTGTTACACATGCAGCCTTTGAAGCTTCTTCACATGGGCTTGATCAATGTCGGATTGATGGAGTGCATTTAGCGGCAGCTGCTTTTACCAATTTAGGGCGTGATCATATGGATTATCACAAGTCCATAGAGCATTATTTCCATGCTAAGATGAGACTATTTCATACGCTTTTACCGCAAGATGCACCTGCTCTTATCTTTGCAGATGATGTTTACTCACAAAAGGTTATCGATACTGTTAGACAAGCTCACCGGCAAGTTCTGACAATTGGTCGCACAGGAAAATTCATCACGCTTAATCGTGTTGAACATCAACGATTAAAACAACGTGTTGAATGTCGGATGGGAAATAATATTTATACATTTGATTTGCCACTTGCTGGTGATTTTCAAGTAACTAATGCACTTATGGCTGCAGGTTTAGCGATTGCGACAAATGCACCTCCAGATATGGTTTTTCGTTCTCTTGAAAAATTGCAAGGGGCACCTGGCCGATTAGAATTAGTTGGAAACACAGAAGATGGTGCACCTGTTTACGTCGATTATGCGCACAAGCCAGAAGCTTTAGAGCAGGTGTTACTTTCTGTTCGTCCTTTTACACAGGGACGTTTAATTCTTGTTTTTGGTTGTGGTGGTGATCGTGATCAAGGAAAGAGAGCTTTGATGGGAAAAATTGCAGGAAATAAAGCTGATATTATGATTGTAACCGATGATAATCCTCGCACGGAAGCACCGGAGAAAATTCGAAAAGATATTTTACAAGCAGTGCCGGAAGCAATAGAAATAGCGGATCGTGGTCAAGCAATTGAGTATGCGGTGGGATTGCTGAAAGCTGGAGATACATTAATTGTTGCAGGTAAAGGTCATGAAAATGGACAAATTATAGGCCAAGAGATATATCCTTTTTCAGATCGTTTGAAAGTAATTGCTGCTTTAAAGGAGCGGAATAAGTGATAGCTTTATGGGATAAACAGGCACTCATTTCTGCAATGGATGGTTTTACAGTTGGATGTTTACCAGAAATTTTTTCTGGGGTTTCTATTGATAGTCGGACTCTTGTTGCAGGTGATGTTTTTTTCTGCATTAAAGGGCACCATCTTGATGGTCATGATTTTGCGGCGCACGCCTATGCACAAGGTGCTGGAGTTTTAGTGGTTGCACAAAATCGTTTAGACGAAATGAAAAAAATAACAGCTCCATTGATTGTCGTTCCTGATGTTTTGCAGGCATTAGAAAAGCTCGCGCAAGCAGCACGTAAACGTTCAAAAGCTAGAATTATAGCTATTACAGGCTCTGTGGGAAAAACAACTACAAAAGAAGCTCTTAAACAAGCACTTGAAACTGTTGGAAAGGTTCATGCTAATCTTGCTTCTTTGAATAATTGTTGGGGTGTTCCACTGACTTTGGCACGAATGCCTATAGATAGTGATTATGGTATCTTTGAAATTGGTATGAATCATAAAAATGAAATTCGTCCTTTGGTGAAGTTGGTTTGTCCGCATGTGGTATTAATCACTCGTATTGCAGCTGGGCATATGGAATTTTTCAAAGATCTTGAAGAAGTTGCAGATGCCAAGGCTGAAATTTTTGAAGGATTAGACAAAAATGGTATAGCTCTTTTAAACGCAGATGATCATTTTTTTTCTTATTTGCTTAAAAAAGCAAAACAATGTGGTGTGAAAGAAATTCGAAGTTTTGGCCGTTCTAATTCTGCTGATTATCAAGTGAAGGAGGTTCACCTTTTAGAGAATTGCTCTTGTATGGTTGTACATTTTGATCAGAAAGATATGATGATTAAAATTGGTGCGCCTGGTCAACATATGGTACAAAATGGTTTAAGTGTTCTTGCAGCTTGTGATACGGTTTGTGCTGATTTGGCACATGTTACGCTCGCTTTGGGTCGTTTTTCTCTTCAAAAAGGCCGTGGAGCTCTTTATAAGCTGTCTTTATCAAATGGTGGTATGTTTCATTTAATCGATGAAAGTTACAATGCTAATCCTGTTTCTATGAGGACTGCTCTTGATCTTCTTGCAACAGGACCAATAGGTGTAGGTGGGAGACGAATTGCTATTTTGGGTGATATGCTTGAATTAGGGGACCATAGTGAAAAATTACATCGTGATTTGTTGGAATCCATTCGTGTTTCTGGTGCTGATTTGGTTTTTTTGGTTGGTAAAGAAATGGGCGTTTTAGCCAGTGATCTTTCTGCTTATGTTACTGTTTATCATGCTGAAAATATTGAGGAAATTGTTCCGCTTGTTTTTTCAGAAATTTCAAATGGGGATCTTATTATGATTAAATCATCACACCATATTTATTTATCAAATATTGTGGCTGAAATTCTTAATCGCTATAAAGTCATTTCTTGATAATTTTATTAGGTTTTTTCGCTATGATGCTATTTTTTTCCTTGCTGAATGATTGGATTCCAGGTGTTAATGTTTTTCGGTATATTACTTTTCGAACTGTTGCAGCTATCTTGACATCAGGTTTGATTGTTTTTTTGTTTAGTCCAAGTATTATTGCTTTTCTCAAAAGTCGGCAGGGGAAAGGACAACCAATTCGAACTGATGGACCTCAAACTCACTTTAAAAAAGCTGGAACACCTACTATGGGTGGATTAATGATTTTAATTGGTATTATGATATCGGCATTTTTATGGTGTGATTTATTAAATATTTATTTTTGGGTTTCGTTATTTGTTATGCTTTCTTTTGGGATAATTGGTTTTTATGATGATTATCTTAAAGTGACAAAGCAAACGCATAAAGGTTTTTCTGGAAAAGCGCGATTAAGTTTGGAATTTGTAATCGCAGTCATTGCGTGTTTTATTATTTTAAAAGTTGGCTCACCAGGATTAGCTTTGCCTTTTGTAAAGGATTATTTTATTAATTTGGGTTGGTTTTTTATTCCTTTTACTGCTTGTGTTATCGTAGGTACTGGTAATGCTGTTAATTTAACGGACGGTCTTGATGGGCTTGCTATTGTTCCTGTGATGGTTGTCTCTTTATCTTTTGCATTGATTGCTTATCTGTCTGGGAATATGAATTTTGCTGATTATTTACAAATTCATTATGTGGCAGGCACGGGTGAGTTAGCTGTTTTACTTGGAGCAGTTTTTGGTTCTGGACTGGGCTTTTTATGGTATAATGCACCTCCAGCAGCTATTTTTATGGGAGATACTGGTTCTTTGGCTCTTGGCGGGTTGCTAGGTGTTATTGCTGTTGCCACGAAGCACGAAATTGTTTTAGCTATTATTGGTGGACTTTTTGTTTTAGAAGCGATGTCAGTTATTATTCAAGTAGGTTGGTTCAAACTGACGAAAACGCGTGTGTTTCTTATGGCGCCAATTCACCATCATTTTGAGAAAAAAGGTTGGACAGAAAGTCAGATTGTGATACGTTTTTGGATTATTACGATTGTCTTAGCATTGATTGGTCTTTCAACACTTAAATTGAGGTGAAATCTTGATTTCTGTTGAGTGTTATAAAGGTCAAAAAGTTGCTGTATTTGGGTTAGGGAAATCAGGAATAGCTACAGCAAAAGTTTTAATTGCTTGTGGTACAGAAGTAGTTGCTTGGGATGATAATTGTTCTAGTGTGGAAGCTGCTTGTAAGGAAAATATTCCCACAAAGAATCTGTATTATGAAGATTGGACAGAATTTGTTGCGTTGATTTTAGCTCCTGGAGTGCCTTTAACTTATCCAAGGCCACATTGGGTTGTTGAAAAAGCGCGTCAAGAAAATATCGAAATTATCGGTGATATTGAGCTATTTGTTCGTGCACGTAATCTTTTTTTACAGCAAAATGGTTTTGATGACCAGGATGTTCCATTTATTGCTATTACAGGTACAAATGGTAAATCAACAACCACTGCTTTACTTGCTCATCTTTTAGAAAAAATGGGTTATGATGTGCAAATGGGAGGTAATATTGGAACAGCAATATTAACGCTTAAGCCATTTGTAAAAAAACGTATTTATGTTATTGAATGTTCGTCATTTCAAATAGAATTAGCTCCGTCTCTTCAGCCAACTGTTGGTCTTTTGTTGAATTTAACACCTGATCATATTGATCGCCATGGTAGCTTTGAACGCTATGTGCAGGTCAAAGAACGCGTTGTTTCTAGAGCTTCTCGTGCTCTTATTTCAATTGATAGTTTGGTTTGCTGTGCTTTATATCAAAAGCTTTTTGATGAAGGTTATCCAATTGATCCAGTGTCTAAAGAGCATGTTGTTAAAAATGGTTTTTATGTAGAAGGAACAAAACTTTTTGCTATTTATCATGGGCAACATCATATGCTTGCAGATTTGGCAAATATAGCTTCATTACGTGGAAGTCATAATGCAGAAAATGCTCTTATGGCTTTAGCGACTTTGCAGATATTAAAAATTACTACCTTAGATATAGAAGAGCATTTAG
Source organism: Bartonella sp. 11B (assembly GCF_002022625.1). NCBI lineage: Bacteria > Pseudomonadati > Pseudomonadota > Alphaproteobacteria > Hyphomicrobiales > Bartonellaceae > Bartonella > Bartonella sp. 11B. The sequence goes on from NZ_CP019783.1 coordinate 714,979, forward strand.
CAAGCTATTTAGGGCTTGCGCATCGAATGCAACAGGTGTGTAAAATTGGATCTATTTTGTTTATTAATGATAGTAAGGCTACCAATGCAGAGGCATCTGTTCCTGCACTGACTACTTTTAATAATATTTTTTGGATTGTTGGAGGGCAGGCAAAAGAAGGTGGGATTGATGCTCTTAAAGGATTTTTTTATAAAATTCGTAAAGCATATTTAATTGGTAGTGCAGCGGAAAATTTTGCGCGCATTATCGGTTCTGCTTTTCCTTTTTCGATGAGTTTGACTTTAGAAAATGCAGTCCGCGAAGCGGCTAGTGATGCAGCCCGTGATAGTGATGCAGCCCGTGATATGGAGAAAGAAGCTGTGGTTCTGTTTTCTCCAGCTTGTGCAAGTTATGATCAATTTAAGAATTATGAGGTACGTGGAGAGACTTTTGTTTCTCTTGTTATGCAGTTAAAGAAGCAAGAATTGTAAAAAGTTATTTTATGTTAACCGTCGAGAATCTTTTTGAGTGTAATTTAGATTAAATTGCTCATCAAAGATATTAGGAAAATCACATTATTTCTTTTAGATGTGATTATAAAAGGTAAAGTGAAGATGATGATAACTCGTGCAGATCGAGGCCCAATCTCTAATTGGTGGTGGACAATTGATCGCTCTATCTTTACTGCTTGTTTGATTCTTATGGGAATTGGTATCATGCTATCTTTTGCAGCTAGCCCCTCTGTTGCAAAAAAAATTGGAATTTCTGATAGTTTTTATTTTGTTCGTTGGCATATTATTTTTAGTATTCCTGCATTTGTGATTATGATTACTATTTCTTTTTTTTCGCCTCGTAATATTCGCCGCTTATGTATTTTGTTATTGTTTGCAACGCTTGTACTTATGATTGCAACTTTATTATTTGGTCTTGAGTTAAAAGGGGCACGGCGTTGGATTTCTGTGTTTGGTATTTCTTTACAAGCATCGGAATTTATGAAACCGGCTTTTGTTATTATATCTGCTTGGCTTTTTGCGGAACAGCTACAGCGTAAAAGCGTTCTTATCTGTATATTGGTTATTGCACTATATGTGATTTGTTGTACGCTTCTTATTTTGCAACCAGATATTGGTCAAACACTTTTAATAAGTGCAACATGGGGTGGCTTATTTTTTATTGCAGGTATGCCTCTTATTGTCGTCTTCTTATTTCTTATTTTGGGCATTTTAGGAGGCTTTTTAGCTTATTTTTTTGTTCATCATGTCCGTGAACGTATCAATGGTTTTTTAACAGGGGAAGGTAATACATTTCAGGTTGATGTAGGGCGTGAAGCTATTTTAAATGGTGGATGGTTTGGTAGAGGTCCTGGTGAGGGTACAGTGAAACGTATTATTCCTGATAGCCATACAGATTTTGTATTTTCTGTTGCAGCTGAAGAATATGGTATTATTTTGTGTTTATTGATTACAGCACTTTTTGGTTTTATTGTTATACGTTCTCTTTATATAGCGTTGAACACTCGTGATATCTTCACACGTTTTGGTATTGCTGGTATAGCAATGATAATTGGTTTTCAATCAGCAATTAATATGGCGGTTAATCTTCACCTAATGCCTCCAAAGGGTATGACGCTACCCTTTATTTCTTATGGTGGCTCATCTATGGTAGCAATTGCAATTTCGATAGGTATTTTACTGAGTTTGACACGTCGTTGGCCAGAAGCGCGTATTTCAACTGTTTTATCAACTTTTGTTTCGGATACTGCTGATGACACATAAAAAAGTTATTGTTTTATCTGCTGGTGGTACAGGTGGGCATCTTTTCCCTGCAGAAGCGCTTGCTGTTGAACTGAGAGAGCGTGGATACGATGTTCATTTGATGACAGATAAAAGAGCTAAGCGTTTTGTCCGCCATTTTGATGAGAAACATATTCATGTTATTTCATCGGCAACCTTTGTAAGACGTCATCCTTTTGCACTTATAAAAACATTTTGGTATTTGCTAAAGGGAATGTTTCAATCATGGATGCTTTTTTATAAATTGCAACCTGTTCTTGTCGGTGGGTTTGGTGGTTATCCTACCTTTCCACCACTTTTAGTTGCTACCTTAATAGGATATAAGACATTTATTCATGAGCAAAATGCTGTTATGGGACGTGCTAATAGATTATTGGCGTCTAGAGTCAATGCTATTGCCGGTGGTTTATTATCAGCTAACAGTGTTTATGCTCATAAAACATTCATAACAGGTAATCCTGTTCGTAAGGCTATTCTTCAAGCTGCAAAGATTCCTTATTGTCCTTCTATAGGTGAACAACCATTTCATTTTTTGGTTTTTGGTGGAAGCCAAGGGGCAGCTTTTTTTTCACAAGTTGTTCCTGGAGCAGTTACCTTACTTGATCAAAGTATACGGAAACGTTTACGCATTGTTCAGCAGGTTTATGATGAAACCATAGATCTCATGAAAATTTATCATGATATGGGAGTGCAGGCAGAAGTTGCACGTTTTTTTGATAATATGGCTGAACATATCGCTCAATCCCATTTTATTATGTCACGTGCTGGTGCTTCGACAGTTTGTGAAATAGCTGTGATTGGTCGGCCAGCTTTATTTATTCCATATCCTTACGCTCTAGATCACGATCAAGCAGAGAATGCTGCTAAACTTTCTGAAATAGGAGGAGCACAGATTATAGTAGAGAAAAATTTAGATACGCAAAGACTTGCTTCTCTCTTGACAAAAGTTTGTTGTGAGCCACACTTATTGGAAAAACAAGCACTGTCTGCAAAAAAAGTTGGGCAACCTTATGCAACCGTTATTTTGGCAAATATGGTTGAAGCATTGATTTTAGAACGATCATTATTAGATATTAAAAAGGAGTTATTTGATGAAAATGCCGCTTAATATTGGCCTTATCCACTTTGTAGGAATTGGAGGTATAGGTATGAGCGGAATTGCTGAAGTTCTTCATAATCTTGGTTATAAAGTTCAAGGATCTGATCAAACTTATAACGCAAATGTTGAACGCTTACAGAATAAGGGAATTAATATTTGTATAGGACATCGTGCTGAAAATTTGGGAGCAGCGGAAGTTGTTATTATTTCTACTGCTATTAAGAAAACAAATCCTGAATATATTGCTGCCCAAAAAAGGCATTTACCAGTTGTTAAGCGAGCAGAAATGCTTGCTGAGTTAATGCGTTTTCGTCGGACAATTGCTATTGGTGGTACGCACGGAAAAACAACAACTACGTCAATGGTAGCTGCACTTCTTGATGCAGGTCATTTTGATCCGATAGTCATTAATGGCGGTATTATAAATGCTTACGGGACTAATGCACGTATGGGAGATGGGGATTGGATGGTGGTTGAGGCTGATGAAAGTGATGGGACGTTTTTAAAATTGCCAGCTGATATAGCAGTTGTTACCAATATCGATGTTGAGCATTTAGACCATTATGGCAATTTTAATGCTATACGTGAAGCTTTTCGGCAGTTTGTAGAAAATGTGCCTTTTTATGGTTTTGCCGTTATGTGTATTGACCACCCAGAAGTTCAGACATTAGCTAGTCGTATTCATGATCGTTGGGTGATTACGTATGGCGCAAATCCACAAGCAGATATTCGTTTTCTTAATCTTTCAATGGAGGGTCAAAAAGCGTGTTTCGATATTCTTATTCGATCACGAAAAACAGGTGAAAAAACTGAAATCAACAATTTGATTTTACCGATGTCGGGGAAGCATAATGTTTCTAATGCTACTGCAGCAATTGCTATTGCACATGAACTCGGCATTTCACCTGAAGCTATAAAGAAAGGATTAGCAGAGTTTGGTGGTGTTAAACGGCGTTTTACGAAAACAGGGAATTGGAACGGAGTTGAGATATTTGATGATTATGGGCATCATCCAGTTGAAATAAAAGCAGTTTTGCATGCAGCACGTGAGAGCGCAAAAGGAAATATCATTGCGATTATGCAACCACATCGTTATACGCGCTTGTATCATCTATTTGATGATTTTTCTACTTGTTTTAATGATGCGGATACAGTGATGATTACACCGGTTTATGCAGCTGGTGAAGAGCCAATAGCTGGTTTTGGTTCTAAAGAATTAGTTGAGCATATTCAGATGGCTGGCCACCGTGATGTGCATCTGATTAATAGTTTAGAAGATACTATTTCTATTGTATCTAGGTTAGCTAAATCTGGTGATTATGTGGTTTTTCTGGGTGCTGGTAGCATCACACAATGGGCTTACGCACTGCCCGATCAATTAATGGTACTTGATAACAATGACAAATTTTCGGCCGATTGATGGTGAAGGGCTGTTAAAAAAATTACAGCCGGCGTTACGTGGTATACGAGGCAAATTAATGCCTAATGTCAATATGCGTAAGGTAACATGGTTTCGCACCGGTGGACTCGCTGAGATTTTTTATCAACCTTCTGATGAAGCAGATTTAGTTTTATTTTTTCAGTCTTTGCCTGAAACCATTCCTGTAACGATTGTGGGGATTGGTTCTAATCTTCTGGTCCGTGATGGAGGTATCCCTGGTATTGTTGTTCGTCTTTCCGCAAAAGGTTTTGGGCAGTTGAAGCAAGTGTCATCAAAACGCTTTTTGGTTGGCGCTGCGGTAGCGGGTAAACATTTGGCTGCAGCAGCTTTAGAAGCGGAACTTTCTGGTTTTCATTTTTATCATGGTATTCCTGGTGGTTGTGGAGGAGCATTAAAAATGAATGCTGGAGCTAATGGTATTGAAACTGCTGAGCGTGTTGTTGAAGTTTATGCGCTTGATCGTAAAGGACAACGCCATATATTGAGTGTGAACGATATACATTATTCTTATCGTTGTTGCGATGTTCCTGATGATTTTGTTTTTGTTGCTGCCTTATTGGAAGGGGAGCAAGGGAATAGACATCATATCCGCGCAGCTATGGAGGAAGTTGCTTTGCATCGGCAGAAGGTACAACCTATTCGTGAAAAAACAGGTGGATCCACTTTTCGTAATCCTGTAGGTACATCTGCATGGCGTGTTATTGATGAGGCTGGGTGCCGTGGTTTAAAAATTGGGGGTGCTCAAATGAGTGAGATGCACTGTAATTTTATGATTAATATTGATCAAGCAACAGGTTATGATCTTGAAAAATTAGGAGAAACAGTACGTGCTCGTGTTTTTGCTCATTCAGGACATTTATTACAGTGGGAAATACAGCGTATTGGCCAATTTGAACAAGATCGTATAGTCTCTCTTTTTGATCAGAATAATTGATTTTTTTATAACTAAAAAAATTGAGTCATTTCAAAGAGATAAGAAAAAAATCTATTAAAAATCAATAAATTAACAGAGAAGCTCTTGCATCAAGCCCTTGAGTCTGATTCATTAGAGAGGACGCTAGGTTATTGATTCGCAAAGATAAATCTAGCTTTTTCCTATATATAGTATTTTTATTTTTATATATTCTGTATTTAGTATATGAAGAAGGATAAGTCGTTATGAGAGGTAAGCATATAGCTGTATTGATGGGAGGACTTTCATCAGAACGGTCTGTAAGTTTATCTTCTGGTTCTGCTTGCGCTGATATTCTTGAAGCTCATGGTTATTCTGTAACTCGTGTAGATGTTGATAGTCGTATTGCTTCTGTTCTTGAGAAATTACAACCACATATAGTTTTTAATGCATTACATGGTTCGTTTGGTGAAGATGGACGTATTCAAGGCATTCTTGAATATTTGAAAATTCCTTATACGCATTCTGGAGTGATGGCGTCAGCATTAGCAATGGATAAAGGGCGGGCAAAAATTATTGCTGCTAGTGCTGGTGTTCCTGTTGCTCCTTCTTATGTAATGGATCGTTGTGCAATTGGATCACAACATCCTTTGGAACCACCTTATGTAATTAAACCTGTGCATGAAGGATCGAGCATTGGTGTTATTATTGTGAATGGCGATGAAGCATTTCCACCTCATAATATAGTAAGCTCTGAGCGGATGGATAAAGATGAGGTAATCGTTGAAAAGTATATTCCTGGTCGGGAGCTTACTTGCGCTGTTTTGGGTGATGAAGTTTTAGATGTCTGTGAGATTATACCTGATCAACATTTCCAGTTTTATGATTATGATTCAAAATACAAGTCCGGAGGTTCTATTCACATTTGTCCTGCACAACTTTCATTAAATATTTACCAAAAAGTGCAAAGAATGTCTTTAGCAGCGCATCAAGCGATAGGTTGTCGAGGTGTTAGTCGTTCTGATTTTCGTTTTAATGAAGAAACGGAAGAGCTGATTTGGCTCGAAATTAATACGCAGCCTGGTATGACATCAACCTCTCTTGTGCCAGATATTGCAAAAGCAAGTGGTCGTACTTATAGCGACATTGTTAAATGGATAGTGGAGGACGCGTCATGTATGCGTTAAATGTTGGCGAAATGGGAATTTTAAAGGCGCTATCAACGCCAATTTTCCCACGTTTTTATCGTTGCTTTCTCCGATTTATATTGCAATTTGTATTTTCTGATATTCATGTGCCGCGTTATTTTGGCTCTTTTGCTGTTTTTTCTTTTTTCTTGCTTTCCTTATTTTATGGCATTGTTTCTAGCGGTCATGTGAATAGAATTATAAGGCTTGTGACATTAAATTTTGGTTTTGTGATTACTCATGTTGATATGAGTGGCAATAAAAATATGACAAAACAATATGTTTTGAAGCTTTTAGGGCTTGATGTTCATCCATCAATTATTAGCTTTGATGTTGATAAAGCACGTTCTACTTTAGAACAACAAATTTGGATTCAATCGGTTGATATTCGGAAAATTTATCCTAACCGGATATGTATTTCAATGGTAGAGCGTGAGCCATACGCAATTTGGCAACATGATGGTGTAATGGATGTGATTGATGATACAGGGCGTATTATTTTACCATTTCAGGCGGGTTTAATTCAGAATTTACCACTTGTTGTTGGTCAGGGAGCGCAAAAAGCAGCGAAGTTATTTATTCAGTCGTTGTTACCATATTCGCAATTCCGTGATCGTATTCGTGCTTATGTGCGTGTGGGTGATCGACGTTGGGATATTTTTTTAGAAAATGGGGTGCGTATTATGTTGCCTGAGCAAGGCGCTGTTGAAAGGCTTGTTGCTCTTTTAAAGACAAATACGGCAAAAGATCTTTTTTCTCGCGATGCTTTAAGCATTGATTTACGTCTTTCTGATCGAATAACGATTGCTTTGTCAGATGAAGTGTTAGCACAGCATCGTGCGACGGTAATGGAAGAAGAACGTATTTTAAAGGTATTAAAAGAAAGGAATATATGATGTTTTTGAAATCACATCATGGGAGGGGGCGCAAGACGCGTTTTCTAACAGTTCTTGATGTGGGTTCAAGTAAGGTTGTTTGTCTTATTGCTTGTTTACGTCCTTTGAAATATCCGCAACATTTACACGGTCGTACACATTTTATGGAGGTTTTGGGTTTTGGTGTACAGCGCTCGTGTGGAATTAAATCTGGTGTTGTTATGGATATGCTTGCAGCGGAACAATCAATACGTTTAGCTGTTAATGCTGCAGAGAAAATGGCTGGTTTGGTGGTAGATTCAGTTATTGTAAATTTTTCCTCAAACCGATTAAAAAGTACTTTTGTTAACGGTACAGTACATCTGGGCGGGCGTGAAGTTACTGCGCGTGATATGCGTATGGCCTTGGCAAATGTTTCGCGTAAAGCTTTTGAGGCTGAACGGCATATTATGCATTCCGTTCCGATATCTTATATATTGGATGGAGATAAAGGAATCTCTGATCCCGTTGGAATGATGGGTGAATTGTTTGGGGTGGATGTGCATGTGGTGACAGCAGAAACAGCATCTTTACGTAATTTGGAAGCTTGTATTAATCGTGCTCATTTAAGTGTTGAAGCAATGGTCGCAACACCTTTTGCGAGTGGTCTTGCAGTTTTGATTAATGATGAGGCACGTTTAGGAGCTGCATGTATTGATTTTGGGGCTGGAACAACAACATTTTCAATATTTTCTGAAGGAAAATTTGTTCATGCAGATACACTTTCAATTGGTGGGCACCATATAACTCTTGATGTTGCACGGGGATTGTCTATGTCTATTGAAGAAGCAGAGCGTTTAAAAGTTATGTATGGTTCAACGCTTTCAGAAAGTATTGATGCTCATCATATGATTAATGTCGCTGAAATTGGAAATGAGCGAACTCAATATCCATGTGCAGTTCTTAGTCGTATTATTCGGGCGCGTGTTGAAGAAATATTAGAAATGCTTCGTGATTGTTTGAGTTGTTCTGGGTTTGGTCATATTGTTGGTAAGCGGGTTATTTTAACTGGAGGAGCAAGTCAGTTAATTGGGTTGCCAGAGATGGCGCGTAATATATTAGGAAGAAATGTTCGTATAGGGCGGCCTTTAGGTGTTTCTAGGCTTCCTGCTTCTGCAAAAGGAGCGGCGTTTTCGTCAGCTGTTGGATTGTTAATCTATCCGCAATTAGCGGGTTTCGAAGAAAAAACAATTCATACAACAGTGAGACAATTATCAACTGGCACAGGTGGGTATTTTCAACGTGTCGGTCAGTGGTTGCGTGAGAGTTTTTAGTAGGTCTATTTGGGTATTAATTTTCATCGCTTTGGCTTGCGGTGTTTTATGAGAAGGAAAAAAAACATGACAATTAATCTGCACCGGCCAGATATCGCGGAATTGAAGCCACGTATTACCGTTTTTGGTGTTGGAGGTGGTGGCGGAAATGCCGTGAATAATATGATAAATGCTGGTCTTCAGGGAGTTGACTTTGTTGTTGCTAATACAGATGCACAGGCTTTGGCTATGTCAAAAGCTGAACGTGTGATCCAGCTAGGTGCAGCAGTAACAGAAGGTTTAGGTGCTGGTGCTTTACCAGAAGTTGGTCAAGCTGCTGCAGATGAATGTATCGATGAAATTATCGATCATCTTGCAGATTCTCATATGGTTTTTATTACAGCAGGTATGGGTGGAGGCACGGGAACCGGAGCCGCACCTGTTGTTGCTAATGCGGCACGTGAAAAAGGTATTTTGACTGTTGGTGTTGTGACGAAGCCTTTCCAATTTGAAGGTGCACGTCGAATGAAGACAGCAGAAGCTGGCATAGAAGAATTACAAAAATCGGTTGATACATTAATCGTTATTCCGAATCAAAATCTTTTTCGTATTGCGAACGAAAAAACAACATTTTCTGATGCTTTTGCTATGGCCGACCAAGTTCTTTATTCTGGTGTTGCTTCTATTACAGATTTGATGATTAAAGAAGGATTGATTAACCTTGATTTTGCAGATGTTCGTTCTGTTATGCATGAAATGGGTCGTGCAATGATGGGAACTGGAGAGGCATCTGGTGATGGACGTGCTTTGGCTGCTGCTGAAGCTGCTATTGCAAATCCGTTGTTAGATGACACTTCTATGCGTGGAGCCCGTGGCCTTTTGATTTCCATTACGGGTGGTCGTGATATGACCTTGTTTGAAGTGGATGAGGCGGCTAATCGTATTAGAGAAGAAGTTGATGCTGATGCAAATGTTATCTTTGGTGCTATTGATGATGAGTCACTTGAGGGTGTTATTCGTGTATCGGTGGTTGCTACTGGTATTGATCGTGAGATTAATGATATAATACAACCTTCACATCCTAAATTTCATCGGCCTGTAGCTTCAATGCGTAAAAATGATACTGGAGTAACGCAGACTGCTTCTCAGTCATCATCATCTTTGCGTTCTGAATCAATGGTAGAAGTTATAGAAGCGCTAGAAGTAGAAATGAAACAGCCAATTGAAGAGCCATTTTGTCCAAAAAGTCAATTTTTTGTGCAGACTACAGATACAACATATACTCCACGAACTGTAAACACTGCTCCTTATGGGCAAAATATACATGCAAAGACATCAAGTTCACTACGTATGCAGGCTGGTTGTGTTTCTCAACAGCCTATGGCTAGAGCAGTGGGAATGGAAGCAACAGCACATGTTCTTGATGACAAGGTTGGAGTTGCAGAACAGAAGAAAAAACAAGTGCAAACACAATCTTGTTCAACGCCGGTGCGTATGCCTGAGTTAAAAGATTTTCCGTCTTCTATTCGGAGTCAAAGTACAAATTTTTCTAGTGTCGATCAAGGACCACGTAATCTTTGGCAGCGTTTGAAACAAAGTTTGACGTATCGTGAAGAAATTGAACCAGAAGCTCGGTTAGAGCCTGCTGTCAATTCTTCTTCGCATAAAGATTTTCATATTTCTAGTGCCAATCCTCAGGATCTTTCTCAAGATACTTCTGTTTATATGCCTCGTTACTCTACCGAGTCGCAGCAACCTGCATCGCAGGATCAAAACATTTGTATCAGTGAAGAGGACGAGTTGGAAATACCAGCGTTTTTGCGTCGTCAAGCAAATTAATGTATAGAAAATTGAAAAATGTATAGAAAATTGAAATAAGAGAACTCTATATTTCTATCCATCATACAATGGAAGCTTTATTATAGTAAAATTTATGGAGTTTTTATAGAAAATAATAAATCCATTCATTAAATGGGTTTATTATTTATTGTAGAGATAATTTTTGATAGTCTTATGAAGATTCCAAAAAATTATTAAGAATATTAATGAAGTGGTATTATTAATTGGGACAGAAATATCAATCGACTCTTAAAGATACATTAATATTTGAAGGGCGTGGTGTTCATAGTGGACATTTATCTGTTATGAAGATTGAGCCAGCTGATATTGAATGTGGTATTGTTTTTAAGCGTTATGGCATAGATGGAAAAGAGCAAATATTTCCAGCGCATGCATCGCAAGTTGGAGCAACTGAATTATCAACAGTGCTTGGACATGGAGATATAAGAGTTGAGACAATTGAACATTTGATGGCCGCAATTGCTGCGTATAATCTGGATAATCTCATCATTGAGGTGTCAAGTAATGAAGTTCCTATTTTGGATGGTGCTTCATGGCATTATTGTCAAGGTTTTGAAAAGATAGGTATTGTTCAGCAAACAGCGTTGCGATCTTATTTTGTTATAAAAAAAACAGTGCGTGTTGAAACAGCAAATGGTATGGCTGAGTTTTTGCCATTTGATGGGTGTCGTTTTGATGTTACAATTTCTTTTCCTACTCCTGTTATTGGCAAACAACATTTGAGCTTTGATCTTACTGCACAAGGGTTTAAAAATGATTTGTCTTGTGCGCGCACTTTTGGTTTTGTGAAGGATGTGGAAAAATTATGGACTTCTGGAAAAGGAATAGGCTCTTCTTTAGAAAACTCTCTTATTATTGGTCTTGATGATCAAATTATTAATCCAGCTGGCGCTTATTTTGAAAATGAGTTTGTTCGACACAAAATGCTTGATGCTATTGGTGATACTGCTTTACTTGGTGCGCCTTTTATTGGATTATTCCGTTCTTATTGTAGTGGGCATGCTCTTAATTCAAAATTAGTTAAGGCTGTTTTACAGGACGAATCGTGTTACGAAAAAAGCAATATGTAAGTAGGAAAAAAATAAAATTTACTTTATTTTATATAATTTAAAGGCGGATTATAGATTTAAAGTATATAGATTTTGTTAGTCGTTTTGAAAACGATATGATACAAAATTTAATGAGTATTTTTCTGTAAAATGATATTTTCTGGAGGCTGAGAGATTATGAAAAAACCTGATAAGTATATTGGGAATATAGCGCATAGAAAATTGACCATTGTACGCAAAGTTTTGATTGGGGTTCTTTTAGGAGGAACTTGCTTTTTAGCAGGTTGTTTAGGTAAAGGAAAAAATATCCTTGATCCATCTATGCATGTTTTAAAAATAGATCCACCAGATGTTTTATATAATCAAGCACTTGCTAATCTTGATGTGGGGCGGCTTAGTGAAGCAGCAAAAAAGTTTGCTATTATTGAAAAACAATATGCTTATACTGATTGGGGTCGTAAATCGTTAATAATGGGTGCTTTTACAAATTATCGGTTAGCTAAGTATGATGATGCAATTTCTATGGCACAGCATTATATTTCTCTTTATCCGCTAGCGGATGATTCTGCCTATGCTTACTATATTATTGGTCTCTCTTCTTTCCGTCGGATTCCTGATGTTACACGTGATCAGCAGGATACGAAGCGTGCTATTGCTGCTATGCAGGTTTTGATAGAGCGCTATCCAGAATCAGAGTATGTCAGCGATGCTAAGGCTAAGATACGTTTTGGCCGAGAGCAATTAGCTGGTAAGGAAATGCAGATTGGTCGTTATTATGAAGAAGGTCAGCGATATTTAGCAGCAAGTAGAAGATTTCGTACTGTGATTGAAGAATATCCAGATACAAATCAGATTGAAGAAGCACTTTTCCGATTGACAGAAGTTAATTTTGCTCTTGGTTTAACTGTGGAAGCGCAGACAGCCGCAGCGATTTTGGGGCGAAATTATCCAGAAAGTAAATGGTATAAATTTTCTTATGATTTACTGCAAAAGAATAGTATATCGCCTAAAGAGCACAAATCTTCTTGGATTTCTCGTGCTTTGAGTGGCAATAAGAGCAAGGTGAATTAATTTCATATGTTGGTCCAGCTTTCGATTCATAATATTGTTTTAATCGAAAGACTTGATATTCATTTTACAGAAGGTTTGTCTGTTTTAACTGGGGAGACTGGAACGGGGAAATCTATTTTGCTTGACTCTCTGTCGTTGGCTCTTGGTGGACGTGGAGATTCTTCCCTTGTGCGTCATGGTATGACACAGGGGCAAGTAACGGCTGTTTTTAATGTTCCTGTTTCGCATCCTGTGCGGCGGCTGATATGTGAAAATGGTTTTGATTGTGAAGGTGATATCATTCTACGGCGTGTACAATCGAGTGATGGTCGTAGTCGTGGTTTTCTGAATGATCAAGTGATTAGCATTACATTGATGCGCGATATTGGCCGTATGTTGGTCGAAATTCATGGACAACATGATGATCGTGCATTTGTTGATATTAGTACACATCGTCAATTATTAGATGCTTTTGGTGGTCTTGAAAGTGAAGTAGAAAATTTGCGCGAGTGCTATCGCATATGGCATGCGTTAAAAGAACGTGTGCAACAACAACATGTTAAAGTTGAAAGTGCGGTACGTGAAGTTGATTATCTTCGTGCAAGTGTAGAAGAACTTGATAAGTTTGATTTTAAAGTTGATGAAGAAGATGCTTTGTCTCTTCGTCGGGCTGATATGCTCAAATTAGAAAAGATAGCAACAGATATTAGAGAGGCTGATGATCTCTTAGGAGGTTCAAAATCACCAATCCTTGTTCTTGCTAATTTGGTAAGACGTTTGGAGCGGAAAATTCCTGAAGCGCAGGATTTGATTATACCTATAGTGAAATCTATTGACGATGCATTGCGTGCACTCACAACAGCGCAAGATTGTATTGAAGCTGCAATGCAAGCATTGGATTTTGATACTAACGAGTTAGAACGAATAGAAGAACGTCTTTTTGCACTTCGAGGTTTTTCTCGCAAATATCATGTTTCTGGAGATGAACTTGCTCAGTTGCGCGATAAGATGTGTGCTGAACTGGCTGATTTTGATTCTGCTCAAGCAACACTCGTTCATTTAGAGACTGAAGCTCAAAAAGCGCAAAAAGAGTACGATATATTGGCACAAGCGCTTTCGATAAAACGTCAAGAAGTAGCGCGTCGTTTATCTTCAAGCGTTATGGATGAGCTACCAGCGTTGAAATTGGAGAAAGCAGAATTTATCGTTGAAATACAGAGTGATGCTGAAAAATATAGTCCAGATGGTATTGATCGTGTTGAATATTGGGTGCGTACAAACCCTGGAACACGAGCAGGGCCGATATTAAGTGTGGCTTCTGGTGGTGAATTGTCTCGTTTTTTATTAGCATTGAAGGTTGTATTAGCTGATCGTGGATCAGCACCAACATTAATCTTTGATGAAATTGATACAGGTGTTGGTGGAGCTGTTGCTGCTGCAATTGGACAACGATTGCTGCGTTTATCAAAAAATATTCAAGTTTTTGCTGTCACGCATGCACCGCAGGTAGCATCTAAGGCCCATAATCATTTTTTGATTTCAAAGGTTGAAAGCGGCAATACAGGATGCTTTGTTACGAGTGTTAATAAAATAGAAACTCACGAACGTGCAGAAGAAATTGCACGCATGTTAGCAGGAGAACAAGTTACTGAAGAAGCACGTGCAGCAGCCCAAAAGCTTTTAGCGCAGACATAATTAAGAAGTAATGAAAATACTAACAAACAGATGTTCATTTAGATTCTTTTTATAATAATCATTGGGATTTGTGTATAATCATCATTCAAGATTTGGAATAGAATTTATGGACAAAAATGTGATTAAAAACTTAACCGCTCTTGAAGCAGCAAGTGAGTTGGAATGGTTGGCAAAAGAAATTGCACGTCATGATGTGTTGTATCATCGTGATGACCAGCCTGAAATTTCTGATGCAGAATATGATGCTCTTTGTCGTCGTAATGAGGAAATTGAAGCTCTTTTTCCTGAATTAATTCGTGCGGACTCTCCTTCATCTAAAATTGGTGCACCGATTTCTGAAAAATTTGAAAAATCTATTCATGCACAGCCAATGCTGTCTTTGGATAATGCATTTAATTTTGAAGATGTTAGTGAATTTATTGAACGTATTCGTCGTTTTTTACGATTGCCAGAAACACAGACAATAGAAATGACAGCCGAACCAAAAATTGACGGTTTATCTTTATCTTTACGCTATGAGGCAGGAAAACTTGTACGTGCTATAACGCGTGGAAATGGATCCATAGGTGAAAATGTCACTACAAATGCGCGAACAATTGCTGATATTCCAGAGATTTTACAGGGTAATTTTCCTGATATTATTGAGGTTCGTGGTGAAGTTTATATGGGACAGAAAGATTTTCAGTTACTCAATATTAACCAACAGAAAGAAGGGAAGTTAGTTTTCGCAAATCCTAGAAATGCAGCAGCTGGTTCCTTACGTCAGCTTGATTCACGGATAACCGCTAGCAGAAATCTTAAATTTTTTGCTTATGCTTGGGGTGAAGTAAGTGAAATGCCTGCTGAAAGCCAAATAGGAATGATGAAAAAGCTTAAAGAATATGGCTTTATTATTAATCCATTAACAAAGGTTTTTGAAAAAGTAGAAGATCTTATTTCATATTACCATTCTATCGAAGAATGTCGTCAATCACTAGATTATGATATTGATGGGATTGTTTATAAAGTTAATGATTTAATGCTCCAAACGCGTTTAGGGTTTGTTGCTCGTTCACCACGTTGGGCAATTGCACATAAATTTCCAGCAGAAAAAGCTATAGCATTTTTAGAAGATATTGATATTCAGGTAGGTCGAACTGGGGCATTAACCCCTGTTGCTCGTCTTACACCTATTACTGTAGGTGGGGTTGTCATTACTAATGCAAGTTTGCACAATGAAGATTATATTAAAGGAATCGGTCATAAGGGTGAGCTAATTCGTGAAGGACGTGATATCCGTGTGGGCGATACTGTGATTATACAACGTGCTGGCGATGTGATTCCCCAAATTGTCGATGTCCTTGTTGAAAAGCGTTCAAAAGATACTCCTGCTTTTATTTTTCCTCACGTATGTCCTGTTTGTGGGAGTCATGCTGTTCGTGAAGAAGGTGAAACAGTCCGCCGATGTACGGGTGGACTTATTTGCTCCGCGCAAGCAATTGAGCGAATTTGTCATTTTGTTTCGCGTAATGCCTTTGATATTGAAGGATTTGGTAGAAAACAAGTGGAATTTTTTTTTCATGCTCAAGATAAAACGCTTTGTATTCGTTCGCCGGTAGATATTTTCACTTTACAACGACGTCAAGAGAATTCTTTGAGACGTTTGGAAAATATGGAAGGTTTTGGAGTTGTTTCAGTTCGTAAACTTTATAATGCTATTAATGCTCGTCGTGAAATTTCTTTAAGTCGTTTTTTGTTTGCGTTAGGCATTCGTCACATTGGTGAGGTTAAGGCACAACGTCTTGCTCGTGCTTACCAAAATTACATTGCTTTTGAAACTGCAGCGATGACGGCTATTATGCCGCCTGATAAAAACAGTGAAGGTAATGAGATTTGGAAGGAATTAACCAATATTGAGGGAATTGGATCTCGTGTTGGTGAAGCGATTATTGATTTTTATCAGGAGGTGCATAACCGTGATGTTTTATCGGCCTTACTTAAGGAAGTAACTCCTCTTCATGAAGCGCCTATTGCAATAGATTATTCACCAATAGTAGGGAAAATTATTGTTTTTACGGGAACTTTGGAGCATATGTCAAGGGACGAAGCAAAGTCCTTGGCAGAACGGTTAGGTGCTAAGACATCGAATTCTATTTCTAAAAAGACTGATCTTCTTGTTGCAGGTTTCGGAGCAGGATCGAAACTAGTTAAAGCACAGCAATTAGGTATTGAGGTTCTGGATGAAAAAAACTGGCTCAAGTTAATTGATGGGCATTATATTGAGAATTTTCATCTCAAACAGTGATTCCCATAATGTTATTATCATTTCTTATAATAAATTATAGAAAGCAAGTTAGTAAATTTTCTATTATTTAATTTATAATTATACCTTGGATGTATGTTTTATGCTATAAGAAACTGATTTTATATCGAAATTTATAATAAAATACAAAACATAAGTTTTTTGCAGATCTGCAGAAGAAAAAGTATAAAAATTCTATTGGTATTGCAAATACACTATTTCTAACAGAAATTGTACTGTGATGTTTTTTACTTAACTTGGTGTCATTGTTTTTTGTCGATATGTGCTATTGTCAATGTGTTTAATTCAGTTTCATAAATTTATTCAGAAATGCTTTTTTGTATTCAGTGTAAAGCTTAGCTTTATTTATTGAATAGTTTTCATTTAGTAAAGCTTAATAGAAAAAGCCAGTACCTAAAAATTTATTTTTATACTAATAACTTGAAGTGTATTTATCTATTTAATATAGATGCGCAATACGTTTAGCTTTTGTTAGTATCACTGGGTAGTTTTATGTCAATTATATTTTCGGATTTGTTGTTCAAACTTGTGGTAGTGTTGGGCGTTTTTTTAGGCAATTCTTCTAGTGTTGTTGGTTCACTGGCCGTTGTTAATAAGTGTCAGCAAACTAGCAGTGGTGGAGATAGTAGCTCAAACAACAATATGACTATAACATTAGATAAGAATACTTACATTGTAAAAGTTTGTAAAGAAGCTCAAAGTAAAGTTAATGGACAGGTAACTGATGATCAAGTATATCAAATAACTGATAAAACATATCAAATGGGGAGTAATTCTGAACAGAGTGAAGAAAAGAGCAGCAGTGTTGAAAGCAAAGGAGAAATTGGTATATATACGACTAGTAACGTTAATGTAAGTGGCGTGAACATTCTAGGTCCAAAAGTTAGTAATGACAGTAATGAAAATGATTATATTGGTATACTGATCGGAGAATGGGGGCTTGTTGTCGCTGATAGATTGGTCTTAAAAGACCTAAAGACAGGTATTTCTGTTTCAAAAACATGGGGGTTTTTTGTCGGTGATGGATTGGTCTTAAAAGACCTAAAGGCAGGTATTTCTGTTTCAAAAAATAGTTGGGTAAATGTGGACAATACATTGATAAGTAATAATCAGATTGCTGTTGAAGCTAATGGTTTAAATGCTATGGCTGAGGTATTCAATACAGAGATTACAGTGCTTGAAAAGGGCAAAGGTCTTTTCACTAAAAAAGGCGGCTGGATTCAAATGGAGGGTATAGATAAATCGGATGCAAGTATTAATTTTATCGAAGGTTACGCAGTTTATATGGATACAGGAGAGGTTTCTTTAGAGAAAGTTAACGTTATTAGTGAAGGTATCCAAAATATTAATACTTCTCGTAATAGGTTTGTATCTAGTGCTGATATGGTTGCTGTTTATATGTATCCACAGAGTACTTTTAAGATGAAGGAAGGAAAGATTGATCTCAAAGGTGGGAGTGGATTTTTATTTGACTTTTCGGTAAGAAGTTCACAAGAAACACAGGCGGTAGAAGGACCTGCATTTATCAATAGTGATATAGAAAAGATAAATGTAGAGCTTGAAAATGTAGACATTAAAATAGATGGTGATAAACATTATGGCATGTATGGAGTACTTTCTGTTAGTAATAGCCAGGACGGGGATCCCGAAAGATTCGCAACTATTTCTTTGAAAAAAACAAATTTTATTGTTCCTAATAGTACCGCTATTTATAATGATGTTAAGGCGGAGCTTATTTTTAATTTATCAGATACAAAACTTTCCGGTGGTCTTTTGCTAGAAGGTACTAGCGGGATTATAAACATTAAAGCTAATAACTCACAGCTCGAAGGGGGTGCTTTAATTTCTGGTTCAGCTGAAGCGCATTTGAAATTAGAGAATAACTCGACGTGGACTTTAACAAAAAGAAAATCACGGGGTGATCGAGGGAATGAGGGAACTGATAATAATAAATCATTTATTTCTACTGTGACACTTAAGAATAGTAAAATTATTTTTGAAAAGCCAAGCGATAATGTTTATCAAACACTCTCTATTGGCACAGGGAATAGTCTTGTTTATACAGCAGAGGGTAATGCGGAGCTTTATCTTAATAGTTATTTAGATCAAAGTAACTCGGATACAGATCGGCTTTTAATCGATGGTGATGTATCTGGTGTTACTGTAGTTTCTGTTTCTACAACAGTAGGAGATCTAGGAGATAAAACGGGTTCAGGTAATACCCAGGGTGTTTCGCTTATTCAAGTTTCAGGTACAGCGCAAGAAGATTCCTTCAAACTGAAGGATGATTATATTACAGCAGATAATTTACCTTATCAGTATGTTCTTTCTGCGTATGGTCCAAGTTCCCAATTAGGGCAAGCGGATCCAGGACAAAAGTTGGTTGGGCAGAATGGAAAAGAAGGTGAGCACTCTAGTAGTAATTTTTGGGATTATCGGCTGCAAAGTAAATATATTACTCCATCAGAACCGGAACCAGTGCAACCAGCACCATCGCCGGAACCACCAGTGCCCTCAGAACCTGAGGATCCGATAAAACCAGATTTACCTGTAAAAAGAGTACCGGCAGTTGTGCCACAACTCCCAAGTTATTTGCTTTTACCTCATGCTTTATTTCATACAGGTTTGGTCGATGTAAGTAATCAACATGAACTGTTGGAAATCATGCAAAGTGCTTTTCATGAAGCGGCTAAAAAGAGAAAGACAAACTTTTTCATCCGTGGTTATGGCAGTAACCATAGTTATACTTCCAATTTGTCTGTTTTTGAATATGGTTATGGAGCTGATCTTGACTATAATAATGCGACAGCAGGAATTGTATTCAATACATTAGAGAGTAAAGATAGTGCTTCGTCCTTTGGAGTTATGGGCGGTTATGGTCAGCTCTCTCTTCATCCTCGTGCAGTTAAACACAGTCAAAAGAGTGTTTTTGATAAATGGTCAGGCAAGCTTTATGTGAATTTGGATCATGATACAGGCTTTTATGCGAATGGCTTTCTCTCGTATGATTTTTTTAAGGGCGATGTTGTCACTCTTTCTCGTGGAAAAACAGCAGAATTAAAAGGGAGACTTTTGAATGCTGCTTTATCGGGTGGTCAGGCCATTATCACAGGCTATCATGGTTTTATTCTTGAGCCACAGCTTCAAGTTATTTACCAGTCTCTCCTGTTTGATGAAGCGCGTGATATTGATCGGTTTGATATTGATTTAGGAAAGCATGATCAATTGATAGGGCGGATAGGTGGTCGTTTAATAAAAGCTTTTGCTTCTTCCGAAAAGGGACATGTTGTTTCTTTTTATAGCAACCTTCATGTTGCGCATAGTTATGAAAAGAAGCGGATAGTGCATTTTAAAGATGCGTTTCAGTTAGGTGCATTCGGTTCTACAGTTGAAACAGGTGCGGGTGTTCATGCCCAATTGTCTAATGCTATAGCACTTCATGGTGATTTGTTATACCAACATAAATTAACCAAAGCTGGCTTTTCTGGAATTAGTGTTTCGGGTAGCTTGCGTTATCAATTTTAAAAGCAAGGATTGGTTTTATATTTATCAGTTTTGCTCAAGTCCTAGAAAATTTGGTTGATAAAGCTTTAGCTCTGATTTCTAGGAATGAGAGTATTTTATTTTGCACTCTATTTATAGAATGAAAATGAGTTTTTTGAAGATTTCTTTAGATTAGATATTTAATTTAAAGGTGTCTTTACTCTCAAAGAGGCATTGTAGCTTTTTTCAGCCATTTTTTATCTTCTTTATCAAGGTAGGGTGCATTAACTTGATAAACACGGGCATGATAGTCGTTAAGCCATTGTTTCTCTTGTGTCGTTAAAAGCTCTATCAGAATTAATTGTCGATCAATAGGACAATATGTGAGCGTTTCAAATGATAGCATATCTATATCGCCATTAGTAATTTTTTGTGCTGGTTTGACAATCATCAAATTTTCAATACGAATACCAAAAGCTTTTTCACGGTAATATCCAGGTTCGTTAGAGATAATCATACCGGGAATAAGTTCTTGGCTTCCATAGCGTGAGAGATTTTGTGGTCCTTCATGAACAGAGAGGTAAGAACCAACTCCATGGCCAGTGCCATGTGCATAATCAAAACCAGCTTTCCATAAAGCATTACGTGCTAAAACATCAATATCTTGTCCGCGTGTCCCTTTCGGAAATCTTGCACTTGAAAGAGCAATCATGCCTTTGAGAACAAGGGTAAAACAGCGCTTTTCTTCTTCTCCAATGTTTCCAATCGCTACCGTACGAGTCACATCTGTTGTGCCCTCTCGATATTGTCCACCTGAATCAACAAGATAAAGTTCACCTGCATTCAGTCGTTTATTTGTCTGAGTGGTTACACGATAATGAATAATTGCACCATTTTTACCTGCTGCTGAAATCGTGTCAAAGGAAAGATCTTCGAGTTTCATTCCCATTTCTTGTGTTGTTATAATACGAAATTTTTCTAATTTTTTAGCAGCTGAAATTTCATCAATTGTACCTGGTATTTGTCTATCGAGCCAGGACAAAAAACGAGTAAGAGCTATACCATCACATAAATGTGCTCTGCGTGAACCATTGAGCTCTGTAGTATTTTTAATGGCACGTGGTAAGATAACAGGATCCCTTAGTCTAACGAAAGACCCCCCTGTATCTTCAATAACAGTACGTAACTTTTCGCACGTTAAAAATGGATCTAAAGCAAAAACAGTACCTTGTTGAACATGATCTTTGATATTTGAAATAAGTTCTTCTGGTTCATATAGTTTTGCATAACTTTTTAGGTATTGTCTTTGCTTACTACCAACTTTTTTACTATCAATAAATAAGATTGGTTTTTCTGTAATTGAAATGATAGCAAAACAAAGGGAAAAGGGAGAATTAGAAACATCTTTGCCACGTATATTGAATGTCCATGCAATAGAAGACGGATCTGTAAAAATAAAAGCATTTGCACCAGATTGCTTTATGTTTTTGCGAATTTGTGATAGCTTTTCATTGGTGCTGCACCCTGTATATTTGAGAGGATGAATTGATAAAGGAGTTTGTGGATATTTGGGTTGATCATTCCAAATAAGATCAATGAGGTTGGTTTCACTTTCTATAAGTTTCCCACCTATTTTCAATTCTAATGCTTGCCTCAATATAGCTGTAGCATTAATAGTATGAAGCCATGGATCAAAACCAATTGAAAGTTTTTGTTTATTTTTCTCGAGCCATTGTGCTGGTGAGCAGATTGCTAAATCTTCATAATTAAAGATACAGGAATCTGTTTGTTGACGGACTTGAAGTTTATAACGCCCATCTGTAAATATAATAGCCTGATCTTTTAAAATCAATGCTATACCAGCTGATCCAGTGAAACCAGTAAGCCAACCAAGACGTTGAGCATGTTTAGGAACATATTCTCCTTGATGTTCATCTGTATGCGGTACTAAAAAGCCATCTAGTCCAAAGTGATCAATTTTTTTACGAAGAGCCGCAACGCGTTTTGCAGCATAAGTGGGATTTGTGCTTATTTCAAAAGATTGATACATAAAGATGTTCTTTTCTTTTATTTCAGATGCAAAGTAATCCACCCTTGTTGGGAATATGTTTCAATATGTTTTAAACCTTGTTTTACGTAAGCTTTTAAAACATCATCATGCTGCTCTTCAATAATTCCAGATAGTATAATAGATCCACCTTTTCGCAATGCTTGCACCATATTATGTGCAAGCTCGATTAAAGGGTTTGCAAGAATATTAGCAACAATAAGATCAAAGGGAGCGCGTGATGCGACTTTATTATCGCTAAAACCTGTAATTGTAATAGCTGTAACATAGTCTGTAACACCATTAAATCTGATATTTTGTTGTGCAACTTTAATAGCTATTGGATCTATATCAGCTGCAAGCACAACAATAGGTTTAAGCATCGCGATACCAATAGCTAATATTCCACTACCTGTACCGATATCAAGGGCATTTTTCGGGTTTTCATTTTGTATTACTTTGGTAATCATTTCTAAGCAGCCAAATGTCGTTCCGTGATGACCTGTACCAAAAGCTTGATTAGCTTCAATTTCGATAGGCAAAACATTAGGTGGAATGTTTTGTCGTTCATGGCTACCGTGAATAAAAAAAGGACCAGCACATACCGGTTTCAATTCTGCAAGACTTTTTTTTACCCAATCAATATTAGGCAAGATTTCTATATTAATTTTATGTGGATCTATTGCAAGAATGCTTGAAAAACGTTGAGAAGCACTTTTCTGATTTTTTTGATCAACATAGAGTGAAATCTCATAAATAGCATTTTTGTCGTCTATTTCTGTAAGAGCAAGAGGATAACCTTCCTCTTCAAAGGCTACTTCCATACGAGCGTAAAATTTCTCTGCTTCATTTTTAAGAGCTGTCCAATATAGACGAATTTGTTGTGACATACTATTTTTTATTAGTGGAACTTGAAACGAGCTTTTTAAGCCGTGTAATAGCAATATCGTCTTTTAATTTATTCTCGTTTTCTTCAACATTATATGGAATAATTCCGGCTAGTTTACCACCTTTTTTTAGCAAAAAAATGGCAGCTGTGTGGTTATAGGTATAGTTGCTGTCATCTGTTCCGATTACTTTTTCAGAAACAATATTAAAAGAGGCAACCATCTTATGAACTGCGTTAGGATCTCCACTTATACCAATAATTTTATCAGTAAAATTGCTTAAATATTCATGAAGCACCTCTGGTGTATCGCGTTCAGGATCAACCGTGACAAACCATACACCCAATCTATCTGCATCTGGACCAATTTCCATAAGCCACCGATTAAGATCCATAAGTGTAGTAGGGCAACTATCAGGGCACATAGTATAACCAAAAAAGATTACTGCAGGTTTATCTCGTATGTCGGCTTCAGTGACGATTTTACCATTAGAAGCAATGAGCGTAAAATTCTCACCTAAAGGCTTATTTCTAAACGCATCATAGGTGAAAACACCAGCAAGAAATATAACAGTTAGCCCTAGTATCCGTATTATATTTTTCATAAATTAACTCTTTCATATACAAAAATTATAGCAATTATAACTTAATTTTGCAATCACTGTTTTGGATAAAAAGTGTGTATGTTGATGAGTACCCAAAAATATATAAACAAAGAGATATTTTATCTAGATAAAATATTGCATACTATCGTTTCGTATATTTTATTGCAAAAGCAATATGTGAAAAATGAATAGGTATTCGAAAGAATTTTTTGTATTTAAGTGTAAAGTTTAACTTTATTTATATTTATTCAATAAATGTTAATAGATAAGTTCAATATGTGAAAAACTTATGTTATGATAATAACTTGAAATGTGTTTATTTATTTAATATAATCCATAATGTATTCAGTTTATTTTGAAAAGTTATTGGTATTTTAATGTTGCGCGTTTCTTTCTTTCTTTCTTTCTTTCTTTCTTTCTTTCTTTCTTTCTTTCTCATACTTAATACTCTTTTAGTTAGTCCTTCTAATGTTTCTTTTGCTAATGAGACTGGTTCTGTTAAGAAGTGTCAGAAAAGTAACGCTGCGAACGGTAAAGCTTCTTCAAGTTCGAACAAGACCACTATGAAATTGGGTAGCCGTACTTTCATTGTGAAAGAGTGTAAAGAAAGTGCAGATGGACAGATAAATGACAAAAAATATCAACTGGCAAATAGTTCTAAACGGAATAATAGGAATAATAAGAAACAGACAAACAGTGAAGTTTCTAAAACCGATGGAGTAATTGGTATATATTCGAGTTCGAGTGATGAAGGGGATAGAGAAGATTCAATTGAAGAAGTTTCGACTAGTGATGTTAATGTAAATAACGTGCAAATTCTAGGCCCCATACACAGTGATGATGATATTTATATTGGTATACTGCTCGGGGAATGGGGAACAATTGTTGCTAATGAATTGACCTTAAAAGACCTAACGATAGGTATTTCTGTTGTAGAAAATAGTTCGGTAAACGCAGATAAGACATTGATAAGTAATAATAAGATTGCTGTTAAAGCTAAGGGTTCAAGTTCTATAGTTGAGCTATTGGATACAAATATTTTAGTATTAAAAGGGGATAAAGGTCTTTTCACTACAAAAGGTGGCTATATTGATATGCAGGGTATAGATAAATCGGATGCAGGCATTAATTTTACTCTAAGTTCCGCAGTTTATATGAATACAGGAGAGGTTTCTTTAGAGAAAGTTAATATTATTAATGATACTATTAATGATAATACTTCTGTCCAGACGAACGAGAATGTAGATTATAGTCGTAGTGCTGCCGTTTATATGCATCCACAGAGTGCTTTTGAGATGAAGGAAGGGAAAGTTCATCTCAAAAGTGGGAATGGATTTGTATTTGACTTTTCACCATATAAGGGTACAAAAGATTATGAGACAGCAGATGAAGATGGTGATGAAGATGAGAGTGACGATGAAGAAGATGATGAGGAGGAGGAGAAGAAAGAGAATGTAAATCTTGAAAATGTAGACGTTAAAATAGAGGGTGATAAATATTATGGCATGTATGGAGTACTTTCTGTTAGTAATAGCCAGGACGGGGAGCCCGAAAGATTCGCAACTATTTCTTTGAAAAAAACAAATTTTATTGTTCCTAATAGTACCGCTATTTATAATGGTGTTAAGGCGGAGCTTATTTTTAATTTATCAGATACAAAACTTTCCGGTGGTCTTTTGCTAGAAGGTACTAGCGGGATTATAAACATTAAAGCTAATAACTCACAGCTCGAAGGGGGTGCTTTAATTTCTGGTTCAGCTGAAGCGCGTTTGAAATTAGAGAATAACTCGATGTGGACTTTAACAAAAAGAAAATCACGGGGTGATCGAGGGAATGAGGGAACTGATAATAATAAATCATTTATTTCTACTGTGACACTTAAGAATAGTAAAATTATTTTTGAAAAGCCAAGCGATAATATTTATCAAACACTCTCTATTGGCACAGGGAATAGTCTTGTTTATACAGCAGAAGGGAATGCGCAGCTTTATCTTAATAGTTATTTAGATCAAAGTAACTCAGCTACGGATCGACTTTTAATCGATGGTGATGTATCTGGTGTTACTGTAGTTTCTGTTTCTACAACAGTAGGAGATCTAGGAGATAAAACGGGTTCAGGTAATACCCAGGGTGTTTCGCTTATTCAAGTTTCAGGTACAGCGCAAGAAGATTCCTTCAAACTGAAGGATGATTATATTACAGCAGATAATTTACCTTATCAGTATGTTCTTTCTGCGTATGGTCCAAGTTCCCAATTAGGGCAAGCGGATCCAGGACAAAAGTTGGTTGGGCAGAATGGAAAAGAAGGTGAGCACTCTAGTAGTAATTTTTGGGATTATCGGCTGCAAAGTAAATATATTACTCCACCAGAATCAGAAGTACCGGAACCACCAGATTTACCTGCAAAAAGAGTACCGGCAGTTGTGCCACAACTCCCAAGTTATTTGCTTTTACCTCATGCTTTATTTCATACAGGTTTGGTCGATGTAAGTAATCAGCATGAACTGTTGGAAATCATGCAAAGTGCTTTTCATGAAGCGGATAAAAAGAGAAAGACAAACTTTTTCATCCGTGGTTATGGCAGTAACCATAGTTATACTTCCAATTTGTCTGTTTTTGAATATGGTTATGGAGCTGATCTTGACTATAATAATGCGACAGCAGGAATTGTATTCAATACATTAGAGAGTAAAGATAGTGCTTCGTCCTTTGGAGTTATGGGCGGTTATGGTCAGCTCTCTCTTCATCCTCGTGCAGTTAAACACAGTCAAAAGAGTGTTTTTGATAAATGGTCAGGCAAGCTTTATGCGAATTTGGATCATGATACAGGCTTTTATGCGAATGGCTTTCTCTCGTATGATTTTTTTAAGGGCGATGTTGTCACTCTTTCTCGTGGAAAAACAGCAGAATTAAAAGGGAGACTTTTGAATGCTGCTTTATCGGGTGGTCAGGCCATTATCACAGGCTATCATGGTTTTATTCTTGAGCCACAGCTTCAAGTTATTTACCAGTCTCTCCTGTTTGATGAAGCGCGTGATATTGATCGGTTTGATATTGATTTAGGAAAGCATGATCAATTGATAGGGCGGATAGGTGGTCGTTTAATAAAAGCTTTTGCTTCTTCCGAAAAGGGACATGTTGTTTCTTTTTATAGCAACCTTCATGTTGCGCATAGTTATGAAAAGAAGCGGATAGTGCATTTTAAAGATGCGTTTCAGTTAGGTGCATTCGGTTCTACAGTTGAAACAGGTGCGGGTGTTCATGCCCAATTGTCTAATGCTATAGCACTTCATGGTGATTTGTTATACCAACATAAATTAACCAAAGCTGGCTTTTCTGGAATTAGTGTTTCGGGTAGCTTGCGTTATCAATTTTAAAAGCAAGGATTGGTTTTATATTTATCAGTTTTGCTCAAGTCCTAGAAAATTTGGTTGATAAAGCTTTAGCTCTGATTTCTAGGAATGAGAGTATTTTATTTTGCACTCTATTTATAGAATGAAAATGAGTTTTTTGAAGATTTCTTTAGATTAGATATTTAATTTAAAGGTGTCTTTACTCTCAAAGAGGCATTGTAGCTTTTTTCAGCCATTTTTTATCTTCTTTATCAAGGTAGGGTGCATTAACTTGATAAACACGGGCATGATAGTCGTTAAGCCATTGTTTCTCTTGTGTCGTTAAAAGCTCTATCAGAATTAATTGTCGATCAATAGGACAATATGTGAGCGTTTCAAATGATAGCATATCTATATCGCCATTAGTAATTTTTTGTGCTGGTTTGACAATCATCAAATTTTCAATACGAATACCAAAAGCTTTTTCACGGTAATATCCAGGTTCGTTAGAGATAATCATACCGGGAATAAGTTCTTGGCTTCCATAGCGTGAGAGATTTTGTGGTCCTTCATGAACAGAGAGGTAAGAACCAACTCCATGGCCAGTGCCATGTGCATAATCAAAACCAGCTTTCCATAAAGCATTACGTGCTAAAACATCAATATCTTGTCCGCGTGTCCCTTTCGGAAATCTTGCACTTGAAAGAGCAATCATGCCTTTGAGAACAAGGGTAAAACAGCGCTTTTCTTCTTCTCCAATGTTTCCAATCGCTACCGTACGAGTCACATCTGTTGTGCCCTCTCGATATTGTCCACCTGAATCAACAAGATAAAGTTCACCTGCATTCAGTCGTTTATTTGTCTGAGTGGTTACACGATAATGAATAATTGCACCATTTTTACCTGCTGCTGAAATCGTGTCAAAGGAAAGATCTTCGAGTTTCATTCCCATTTCTTGTGTTGTTATAATACGAAATTTTTCTAATTTTTTAGCAGCTGAAATTTCATCAATTGTACCTGGTATTTGTCTATCGAGCCAGGACAAAAAACGAGTAAGAGCTATACCATCACATAAATGTGCTCTGCGTGAACCATTGAGCTCTGTAGTATTTTTAATGGCACGTGGTAAGATAACAGGATCCCTTAGTCTAACGAAAGACCCCCCTGTATCTTCAATAACAGTACGTAACTTTTCGCACGTTAAAGTAGCCAAAGAAAATTACTGCAGTTTTGTTTCGGATGTAGACTTCAGTGACTACTTTGCCATTAGAAGCAGTGAGCGAAAATTCTCACCTAAAGGCTTATTTTAAAACGCGTTATAGGTGAAAACACTAACAAGAAATATAAATAATTTGTGCTGCGTAAAGAGCATTTTGACACTTTTGGCAAAAAATTGTAGAAAAGCGGGATGTATAAGAGTAAAATTTTTAGTTTAGAGATTAAATTAAGAGAGTTTCTTGATGTCTAAAAAATATGAATCTGTAGATGGAAGCACAATAGTTGACAATAAAAAGTTGAATCATACTGAAGCTGTTAAACGTTCTAAACATATCAGTTCAAATGATTTTGATGATTTGATTGGAAAGACTGAGAGTTTGTCAGATGAAGGGAAACTTCGGGTTGCTACTGCTAACGCTCAAGTATCTGAAGAAAATCAGATTAAATCCTATGATAAACTCAAGAAGTATGAACTTACAGACGAGGAGGTATCATACGGTTTTATTCAACTTTATCGCATTAGAGCCCTTAGGGATTTTGGAGATATAAAGGCAGGTGATCTAGGGGGATTTATTGAAGATGAATGCAATCTATCTCATGAAGGCAATTGTTGGGTTGGTGACTTTGCTCAAGTTTACCACAAAGCTCACGTTTCTGGTAATGCCAAGATTTATAATAATTCCACAGTTTGTGATTATGCTACCGTTTCTGGTGATGCCAAGATTTATAATAATTCCACAGTTTGTGATTATGCTACCGTTTCTGGTGATGCCATAATTTCTGGTAATGCTATAGTTTATAGTTATGCCAAGGTTTCTGGTAAGGCCAAGGTTTCTGGTGAGGCTATCATTTCTGGTGCATCTGAGGTTTATGATGCTGCTAAGGTTTATGGTAATGCCGTAACTTATGGTAATGCCGAGGTTTATGGTAATGCCGAGGTTTATGGTAATGCCGTAACTTGTGGTGACTCTGAGGTTTATGATAATGCTAAGGTTTATGATAATGCTTTAGTTGAAGATTGTAAAGTTTTTGGTAATGCTAGGATTTTTGATAATGCTATGGTTATGAGTCAAGCTGAGATTTGTGATAGTGCAATGGTTTATGGGGATGCTGAGATTTGTGGTTCTAAGATTTCGCATAATGCCAAAGTTTATGAAAAAGCTTGGATTTTATATTATGCTAAGATTTTCGAAAACGCTAGGATTCATGGTAAGGCCTTCATTAGTGATAATGTTCAAGTTTCTGGTAATGCTGAGATTTATGGTGATGCTCATGTTTGTGATAATGCCGTGATTTTTGGTAATGCTGCAGTTTATGATGGAGCTATAGTTAAAAATAACGCTAAGGTTTATGATAGTGCTAAAGTGTACGGAAACGCGAGGATTTGTGAGGATACGCAAGTTTATGGAAATGCTAAGGTTTATGATGATACTGTGATTATGGGTAATATTGAGATTTTTGGTAACGCTATGATTTTTGGTAATGCTAAGATTTATCATTGTGCTCAGATTTTTGGTAATGCTAAAGTTTTTGAAGCTGCGAAGGTTTATGGTGCTGCTAAAATTTTTGAAGACGCTAAGATTTCTGGTCGTTCGATAGTTAGTGGTAATGCATATGTTTGTGGTAAAGCTCAGATTATGGACAATTCTGTAATTTACGAAAATGTAAAAATTTATGATAATGCCAAAGTTGGTTATAAAATACAAGTTCGCGGGAATGTTGAAATATGTGGTGATGTTGAGATTTTTGGTGACATAGAAATTTGTAACAATGATCAAATTAACAAAAAGAAAATTCGCAACAATATTAAAATTCGTAAACCTAAATCTAGATGGCGTTCTCTAAGCTTGTAGTAATATTAAAACTGTTAAAAATGTTATAGTTTACAATAGAGTTGTAATTTAAGGTGTTGTTCATTGTACAAATAGAAGTCACACTTTTGTAAGATAGCATGAAATTTTATGGTTTTTTATGCTAAAAATCAGTAAAAAATTAAGTCGAAAATTTTTTCTTAGCATAGAACAGAGATTATCTGTTTAAACAATGAGCAGAGGATGCATGGTATTGTTCTGTTCTAATCAAAGTAACGGATTATCTTTATAAATCAACGATTTATAACTAAAATACAATTAAGTGATTGAAAGTTGAGCTTCTATTTGGAAAGATAACTTATATTACATCGCACTAAGCTTTTATTACAAAATTATCAAGAACACGTTTTTCTCCGGTTTTATCGAAGAAGATAGTTAATTTGCTGCCATCTATTGCTTTAATTTGACCATAACCAAATTTTATATGAAAAATCCGATCATTTATAGAGAAAGCTGAGGATTTATTAGAGACTGATTTTGCAATGATAGTTCCTTCAATGTTTTTTTGTTGGCGGAGTTGTTTAATTCCAAAGTTTAAATCGATATCACCATAACAAATTTTTTCAACATGAGCAGCCGATTGTTTTCTCCAATTATTATGCGTTGTTTTTGTTTGATTTTTTTGAGCACGCTGCCAGCCTGGTGTTGAATAATTATTACGAAAAGGATTTTGCTTTTTAAAGTGTGTTTGGTTATAATTACCATAAGATGTTTCAATTTCTGTTATTTTTATATGCTCTTCTGGTAATTCATTGAGGAAACGAGAAGGGATTGTAGATTGCCAAAGTCCATGAATTCTTCGATTGGATACACACCATATATGTAAGTGTTTTTTTGCTCTTGTTATTCCTACATAAGCAAGGCGACGTTCTTCTTCTAATCCTGAATGACCACCTTCATCTAATGAGCGTTGGTGCGGAAAAAGACCTTCTTCCCAACCAGGAAGAAAGACAGTTTCAAATTCAAGACCTTTAGCAGAATGAAGAGTCATGATATTAACTGCATTCATGTTTTCATTGCTTTCAGAATCCATTACTAGTGAAACATGCTCTAAAAAACTACGAAGATTTTCAAATTGTTCCATAGAACGGATCATTTCTTTAAGATTTTCTAGTCGTGTTGGTGCTTCTGGTGAACGATCTTCTTGCCACATTGCGGTATAGCCTGAATCATCAAGAATTGTTTCGGCAAGCTCTGTATGTGGTGTGTGTTGTAACATGCTTTGCCAGCGGTAGAAGTTTTCTACAACATCTCGTAAAGCATTGCGTATTTTAGGCTTTAGCTCATCTGTTGTAATTATTTCAGCTGCGGCGACAAAGAGGGGAATAGAGCGCGCACGTGCACTATTATAAAGATGACGAAGTGTTGCATTTCCTAGGCCGCGTTTGGGTATATTGATAATACGCTCAAAAGCTAGATCATCAGCTGGTTGAACAACAACACGTAAGTAAGCCAAGGCATCACGTATTTCCATTCGTTCATAAAAGCGCGGACCACCAATAACGCGGTAATTGAGACCAAGTGTGACAAAGCGATCTTCAAATTCACGCATTTGGAATGATGCTCGCACCAATATAGCTATATGATTTAAGGAATGACCCGCCCGTTGTGCTTGTTCAATTTCTTCTCCAATAGCACGAGCTTCTTCTGCTGAATCCCATGCGGCATGAATTTTTACTTTTTCATCGTCGCTATTTATTTGATCAGAAAAAAGCGTTTTTCCAAGTCTATTTTGATTATGAGAAATAAGATGAGAAGCAGTTTTTAAAATATGTGATGTAGAGCGATAATTGCGTTCTAAACGGATAATTTTTGCAGGAGAGAAATCTTGTTCAAAGCGCAATATATTATCAACTTTTGCTCCACGCCACCCGTAGATAGATTGATCATCATCTCCTACACAACAAAGATTAATCTGTTTTTCATGGCGTTGAGCCAAAAGACGGAGCCAGAGATATTGTGCTATATTTGTATCTTGATATTCATCTACAAGAATATAGCGAAATTTATTATGATATTCGCGAAGAATGTCTGGGTTATTTTGAAAGATGGAAATAGAGTGCAGCAAAAGATCGCCAAAATCACAGGCATTAAGATTTTTAAGTCGATCCTGATAATTACGATAAAGTTTTCGTCCTATTCCATTTCCAAAAGAATAAGCATCACCCTCTGAAATAGAATTAGGCAAAAGTCCTTGGTTTTTCCAAGAATCAATCATCATTGCTAGGTTACGTGCTGGCCAACGTTTATCATCCAATCCTTCAGCTTGAATGAGTTGTTTTAAAAGACGAATAACATCGTCACGATCAAGAATGGTAAAATTGCTTTTTAAGCCAACAAGTTCTGCATGACGACGTAGAATCTTTGCTCCAGTCGAATGAAATGTTCCAAGCCAAGGCATATTTTCGACAGTTTCACCAACAAGCTCACCGATACGTGTTTTCATTTCATGTGCAGCTTTATTGGTAAAAGTAACAGCTAATATTTGTTTAGGGTGTGCAAGTCCGAGATGCAAAATATGAGAAATGCGAGTAGTAAGAACACGGGTTTTTCCAGTACCTGCACCCGCAAGAACTAAAACGGGTCCTTCTGTATTGATGACAGCTTGTTTTTGTTCTGGATTCAGCTTTTCTAAATAGTTAGGCTTATATTGCGTGTTTTTTCTTTCTGATATATGCGTCATTAACCTAGAATTATTTTCAGGCTTATGAGGAGATACGTCATTTTTAAGAGACGTTATATGATCGGAAAAGTCATTCATTATAACTTTATCTAGTATTTTTTTGATTTGAACGCCAGATAAAAATTATTTTCTTAAAAAAACACGACACATTTATTTAAATAAAAATATAGAGATCACAGGAGGAGATAAAGACATAGTGCTATGATAAGAAGCTACCAAAGATATATATACGAAATGAAGTTACAAGCTTATTTTCAATTATAATGGATACATAAAAAGTCACAACATAAAGAAAAATAAGGCTTTATCTTAGTATAAGTTTACATTGAAATTATAGAAAAATCATATTTTGCGAGGAAATCAAAAAAGATTTCTTGGAGAAAAAAGCTTTTGATTAATGAATAGTATCATTCTTCTCTGTTTTCATTAATCGCTAGAGAGATGATTTTGATCAAGAAATTTTTGGGCTTTTAGACTTTCTTTTTTATCAAAAAGTTTTTCAAGCTTTGTTCGTCCAAAACGGTAGCGATTTTCTTCTGCATGAATAGCTAGTTTTGTACGTTTTTTCTGTTTTCGAAATTGACGAAGATTAATTATTGTAGCCATAGAGTCATTCATTTATTTTTTTCGG
The DNA here is from genome assembly GCF_002022625.1 of Bartonella sp. 11B. Lineage (NCBI taxonomy): Bacteria > Pseudomonadati > Pseudomonadota > Alphaproteobacteria > Hyphomicrobiales > Bartonellaceae > Bartonella > Bartonella sp. 11B. Next base: position 748,249 of record NZ_CP019783.1, read on the forward strand.
AAGGAGTCCAAAGAAACAATATCAGCACTTTGCTTAGAATCATTATTTGATGGCTCTTTTTCCGTTTTAAGATTTGATATTTTTGTAGATATATTTTCCTTTTTTTGTTTATCTGAAGGAGTAAAAGGAGAACACGAAGCAGTTTCTGGATTTTGGTTCTCTCCTGAAATAAGGCTAGGGGGAAGATCAAATGCTGTTTCAAAAGCTGCTATAGGATCATAGAAGACTTGGATAGAATTAAAAGGAATGACCAGTTTTTCAGTAATTTCTCCAAAGGAAAGTGTTACTTCAAAAGCAGTTTCTGATACACTGAGATCTCTAAATTGGTGCTGCAGTACGATGGTCATTTGATCAGGATAGCGTTTTTGAAGTCTAGGAGAAATTTTGATTCCTGGTGCGTTTGTTAAGAAAGTGATAAAAAAATGATGATTACCTGGAAGTCCTGCTTTGGCTACTTCCAATAAAACTTTTCGGATGACTCCGCGAAGTGCATCCTGAACGAGAATGTCGTAACGGATCTGATCTTGAACCATCGAAGTTTATTCCTCCTAAATTTATGCAGTGATTAAATATGAATAATACAGTGCAATAACATGTTTTTTTAAGCTAGCAACATTTTACTTACTATGCACCTAATTAATCAAGAAAAACACGAATTTATTTTAAATACTTTCTGACAGCTCAAAAATAAATAGGTCTAAAAGTGAAGGCTTCTGTTGCCAGGTGCCTTCGAACCCCGCTTAGACCTGCGACGGTTTAAGACTTAGTTTGAAGCTTTCGCATCGCTTAAGCAGCGATGAGACGTGCTTCCGCATAGTTGTCATTTGCAACTACTCATTTAGTCCGATAACGGTGGTACAATGCCGAGTAAAAGAGCAATCTTTACACCCTTGTCGATCCTGTTTCGCCCCCATAAAAATATAATCTTTATTTTATTATATTTTGGTGGAGGCGCCGGGTACCGCCCCCGGGTCCAATTGGTTTATTTCATTGTCCATTTATTACCATAGCTGAAAAGACAGCTTTTTAAATATAAACGAATAACAGTTTTTAGAAAAGGGGGATTGTTAATATTTTAAATCCTCTAATTATTGAGATAAAAATATAATGTGGTTGTGTATAGTTACTGATTATGAGAGGGACTGCAAAATGGTGAATGATCTAGAAAATATTAAATTATATGATGTAAATCCTGATGAAGCTGTAATAGAACGACTTAGACGTCGTTTAACTTTGGTAATGAGACATCAAGATGCATCGTTAGTTTCTACATCAGATCAAAAAGAGTTAGAGCGTGTTGTAAAATGGGCGCAAGATGTATTGGATGTTGATAAGGAAAATGCACAAAAAGCTGTCGCAAAAGTTGCTGAAATGATGTCAGGAAACCGCAAAAAAAATCGTGTTACTTTTTATTATTTGCTTGCCAAGCAAGTTAATGCGCTTGATAAAATTTAAATATTTGAAACTAAATTTTGTATCATAATTTTCAAAAAAGTCTAAATTTCTTTAGACTTTTTTATTTACTATAAGAATATTTAGTGAATATCATCACCTTGGAGATATCCACTTTTTCGAGCGTCAGGCATTAAAAGAACTGCTATGAATGCAACAGTCATCATGCCAGTTACATAAAGATAAAAGATAAATTCATATCCAATATCTTTTAATAAAAGCGCTACAGATTCGGCTGATCCACCAAATAAGGCATTGGCAATAGCATAAGATAAACCAACACCCATTGCTCGTATTGAAGATGGGAACATTTCTGCTTTAACGATACCAGAAATGGATGTATAAAAACTGATAATGCATAACATTCCAATAAGGATTGATAATGCAACCCATGAATTGTTAGTATTGCCAATCATATAAAGTCCAGGAATTGTGAAGATGACAGATAAGACACTCCAAATAATAAGTGAAGTTTTTGTTCCAATTTTATCAGCTAAAGCACCAAATGCTGGTTGAAGTAACATAAAAACAAAAAGTGCAATAGTCATTATAGTTGTAGCTGTATGCTTATCAAAGCCAGTAGTTGTAATGAGATATTTTTGCATATAAGTTGTATAGGTATAAAATGTTAGTGATCCTCCTGCTGTGAAACCAATCACTAGAAAAAAGGCTTTCCGATGGTTACGCCAAAGTTCTCTAATACTACCAGCTTTTTCTTTAGAACGATTCTCTTTAGTTGTTGTTTCATGAAGTGAACGACGGAGATAGATTGCAACAATGGCTCCTAATCCACCAATAGCAAAAGGAATACGCCAACCCCATGCTTTTAGTTGTTCCTCTGTAAGATAAAGGGCTAAAATAAATATAACAAGGCTGGCAAGAAGTTGACCACCAATCAGTGTAGTATACTGAAAAGAGCTAAAAAATCCTCGTCGGTTTTTAAGAGCAATTTCGCTCATATAAGTTGCTGTTGTTCCGTACTCACCGCCAACAGAAAGTCCTTGAAGCATTCGGAGTAAAAGTAAAAGAACTGCTGCTGAGGCTCCAATAGTTTCATAGGTAGGAAGTATAGCAATTAGGAATGAACCGCTACACATCATAAAAACAGAAATAAGCATTGATCGTTTACGTCCATAACGATCAGCAATGAATCCAAAGAGCCATCCACCGATTGGGCGCATAAGAAAACCAATAGAAAAAACTATAGCAGCTTTAAAAAGCTGGAGTATAACGTTGCCGTCTGAAGGGAAAAATTGCGATGCAAAATAAATTGAAGTAAATGAATAAACATAAAAGTCATACCACTCTACTAAATTACCTGAGGCACTAGATATGATAGACCGAATACGTTTTTTCGCATCATATAGTGCTAAAGTTTCTTCATTCTCCATGGAGACCGTCCCTCTTTAATTAAGTTACTTACAATTTGCTTTTTACAATTTGAATCATTAAAATTCAATCGTATAATGGTAATTTCTTGTAAACAGATCATTTTAAGGCGCATTACATTGTATTTTTGTGAGTTTTAAAGTTTCTGTTTTAACAGTATGCAGAATCGGGCATAAACATTAATATGAAAGCATATCTTGATCTCTTATTTCATGTTTTAAACAATGGTATTGATCGTTTCGATCGAACTGGTGTTGGGACAAGGTCGGTTTTTGGATATCAAATGCGATTTAATTTACAGGATGGGTTTCCACTGTTGACAACAAAAAAACTGCATTTGCGTTCAATTATCTACGAGCTTTTATGGTTTCTTAAAGGTGATACAAATATTACATGGTTAAAAGAGCACGGCGTATCTATTTGGGATGAATGGGCTGACAAAAAGGGGGATCTTGGTCCTATTTACGGTTATCAGTGGCGCTCTTGGCCTACATCGGATGGGCGTCATATTGATCAAATAAAAAATCTTTTAGCTATGATTAAAAAGGATCCTTATTCACGTCGTTTAGTTGTATCTGCATGGAATCCTGCAGCGATAGAGGAAATGGCTTTACCTCCCTGTCATTGTTTGTTTCAATTTTATGTTGCTGCTGGTAGATTATCTTGTCAACTGTATCAGCGTTCAGCAGATATTTTTTTGGGTGTTCCATTTAATATTGCCTCTTATGCATTGTTGACAATGATGATTGCTCAAATAAACCATTTACAAGTAGGAGATTTCATTCATACTATTGGTGATGCTCATCTTTATTTAAATCATTTTGAACAGGCAAAACAGCAATTATCTCGTACACCGAAAGCGTTACCAACGATGCTTATTAATCCAGAAGTAAAAAATCTTTTCTCTTTTAAGTTTAAGGACTTTGAGTTGCTTAATTATGAAGCTTTTCCACATATCAAAGCACCGGTGGCAGTATGACTTTTTCAATTTGTTTGATTGCAGCTGTTTCACAAAATAATGTTATAGGTTGTGCGGGTGCGATGCCTTGGCATTTATCAACAGATTTGCAACGTTTTAAAACTTTAACTTTAAATAAGCCTATTGTTATGGGAAGAAAAACTTGGGATTCTCTTGGACGCCCTTTACCGGGTCGTACGAATATTGTTATTACTCGCAATCGTATGTTAATGCCTAAAGGTGCTGTTATTGCTCATTCTTTATCTCAGGCTTGTCATATTGCAGAACAGGTTGCTTTTCAAAGTGGTGCAGATGCATTTTTTATTATTGGGGGTGGTGAAATTTTTCAACAAGGATTACAAATAGCTGATAAAATATTTCTTACTGAGATCCTAGCTTTTATTGAGGGCGATAGTTTTTTTCCTGTTTTTGATAAAGAGAAGTGGACTATGATTAAAACACAATATATTCCAGAAGGTGAGAAAGATGATTATCCAACACGTTTTGTGATTTATGAACGGAAATGATCGTTTGAGATATTGAAAGCATTTATTATTTACATTGTAAGAAAATAATAAGCGCTTTAAACTGAAATCAGAGATCAAGTTTTGTAAATTATTAAGATTTGATTAATAACATTAATCTAAATGAGGTGATAATGCCCTGGACAAATCAAAATGGTAGTGGCCCATGGAGTGGCGATAGAAATAAATCCGATGGAGATAAAAAATTATCGCCTAAGAAACCTTTTGGTTCTGGTGGTAGTAATGGCCCTAATATTGATGATATTTTTCGTAAGGGGCAGGATCAGATCAAACAGTTTGGTGGCGGTGGTGTTTTTATTATATTATTTCTGCTTGTTTTATTTTTTTGGTGTTTTCAATCTATGTATATCGTTCAACAAAATGAACAAGCTGTGGAATTGCGTTTTGGCGTTCCTAAAGAAGGCATTATCAGTGATGGTCTACATTTTCATTTTTGGCCAATTGAAACTTATATGAAAGTTCCTTTAACAGAAAAAACTATTGCTATTGGTGGTCAGTCTAGTCAATTGCAACAAAGTGAAGGTTTGATGCTTTCAAGTGATCAAAATATTGTTAATGTTAATTTTTCTGTTTATTATCGCATTTCAAATCCCAGTCAGTTTTTGTTTAATGTGAATGACCAAGAAGGTACAGTTCGTCAAGTTGCTGAAAGTGCAATGCGTGAGGTGATTGGTTCGCGGCCAGTTGATGATGTTTTGCGTGATAAAAAAGAAGAAGTTGCTGATGATGTCAAAAAAATTATCCAATTGACTGCAGATAAATATCAACTTGGTGTTGAAATAAATCGTGTGTCAATTAGTGAAGCTGCGCCTCCTACTAAAGTTGCTGCTGCTTTTAATTCTGTTCAACAGGCAGAGCAGGAACGAGGACGAATGATTGAAGAGGGTAATCGTGTACATTTTACTAAGATGGGTTTAGCTAATGGTGAAGCTGCACGCACACGGGAAGTTGCAAAAGGTGAAAAAGCGCAGATGATTGAAGAAGCAATAGGACGTTCTGAACGTTTTCAAGCTATAGCGCGTGAAGCTGCGATTGCACCAGAGGCTGCTCGCTATCGTCTTTATATGGAGACGATGGGACGTATTTTTTCTTCTCCAAGAAAGATAGTTTTGGATCAAACAGCTTCTCCGACGGTATCTTATTTACCTTTAAACGAATTGCTCGGCAGTTCATCAAATAAAACAATAACAAAGTCAAAGCGTTCTGTAAGACTATCGGATTCTAACGCTTCTGAGGGATACTAATTATGCAGCAATCTCGTTTCTTTTTTATTTTAGGAACTGTCATATTTGTTTTTATAGCCTTATGGATGTCTGTTTTTATTGTTTATCCTCGTCAACAGATAGCTATTAAGCGCTTTGGACAAATTGTTAATGTAGAACCTAAACCTGGTATTTATTTTAAGGTTCCTTTTTTTGATCATACTGTTATTATTGATAATCGATTGTTGCGTTATGATTTACCTACACAATCTGTTCAGGTTCGTGGTGGTGCATATTATGAAGTGGATGCGTTTTTTATTTACCGGATTACGAATCCGAAACTATTTTTACAACGTATTGCATCTGGTCGTCCACAGATTGCTGCGCGTGAAAATCTTGCACCGCGTTTTATTGATGCTTTGCGTGCTGTTTATGGTAAGCGAGAATTTAAAGCGGCTTTATCGGATGAACGTGGAGCGATGATGGCTGAAGTACAGCGCCAATTTTCTGTAGATGCAGGATCTTTAGGGATTACTATTGTTGATGTGCGGATTCGTAAAACTGATTTAACTGATGCTGTTTCAGAGGATGTGTATCGACAAATGGCAGCTGAACGTGAAGCTGCGGCAGAAGATATTCGTGCTCGTGGTCAGCAAGAACGGGATCGAATTATTGCAGAAGCTAATCGTAAATATGAAGAAATCGTAGCAGCAGCGAAACGTGATGCTGAAATTACCCGTGGTGAAGGGCAGGCTGAGAGTATTCGTCTTTTATTGAATGCACGAAGAGTTAATCCATCATTTTACGATTTTTGGTTAGCAATGGAACAGTACAGGAATTTAGAGAACACTTCGATGGTAATTTCGCCACAAGAGGACTTCTTTTTTTATTTCCGTAATCCACCACAAGCAAATAAAATATTTGCACCTGTAGAGGTCTTGGATAATAAGATGGTGATTGATAAATAGTAACGTTATCATAAGATTTATCATTTTATGAAAAACTTGATCCGTGGATTCTTTCTTTGATGATGAAAGTGGTATGATATTGTAGAATGCATGTTAATTTCATATAAATGTGTATTATAGGTAAAAATATGTTTCTTAAGTGTTTTTCTACGGTAGCTACTACTATTTCTGTAGTTTTGTGTTTATCGGGATCAATAAGTTGGTCTAATGTTGTTTTGCAACAAGATGCACCATTATCAGTGCCTGATTTAGTTACAACGCTTTTAGATACTGTAGTGAATATTTCTACAGTGCAAACAGTTGATGGAACTGAGCAGGATGAAGATACTTCTTTGCCAATCGTTCCAAAAGATTCATTATTACAAGAATATTTTGATGATTTTTTTACACCTGGAGATGATAAGAAAGATAGCCAATTTCAAAAAGTGCGTTCTCTAGGGTCAGGTTTTGTAATTGATGCACAAAAAGGGCTCATTGTTACAAATTATCATGTTATCGCTGATGCTGATTATATTGAGGTTAATTTTGTTGATGGTACAAAGTTAAAGGCAAAATTGCTTGGGAAAGATAGCAAAACAGATTTGGCTTTGCTTCAGGTCGATCCAAAAGGAAAAAAATTAACAGCTGTACGTTTTGGTAGATCAGAAAACGCACGTATTGGTGATTGGGTTATGGCTATAGGCAATCCTCTTGGTTTTGGTAGTAGTGTGACGGTTGGAATTATTTCTGCACGTAATCGTGATCTTAATGCTGGTCCTTATGATAATTTTATTCAAACAGATGCAGCGATTAATCGAGGTAATTCTGGAGGCCCATTATTTGATAGAAGTGGTCAGGTGATTGGCATTAATACAGCAATTGCTTCTGGATCGATAGGTATTGGTTTTGCCATACCTTCTGATATGGCTCTTTCTGTTATAAATCAGTTACGTAATTTTGGAGAAGTAAAACGTGGCTGGTTAGCTATCCGAATTCAACCGATTACAGATGATATTGCAAAAAATTTAAAACTCGATAAGGCTATTGGAGCATTAGTTGTAGGCAAAATAGAAAATGCGGAAGTTGATAATAGTCAGCTGCATATTGGTGATATTATTCTTTGCTTTGGAAAGACAAAAATTAAAAATATGCATGATTTACCGCGTTTAATAGCAGAAGGCTCAGAAGGGCAAGTAGTCAACGTTACAGTTTTGCGTAATGGACAAGAGAAAACAGTAAAAGTTAAACTTGGTCGTTTGGTTGAAACAGATTTGGATGAAAATATAATAGAAAAGTTTGATGATAAAGAAAATGATAATGTACCCAAAAAGATGATAATGCAACATATGGGAATGACGTTATCAGAATTGACAGCTGATTTGCGGCAACGTTACTCAATTTCAGATAAGCTTAATGGATTAATTATAACATCCGTTGCACAAAATAGTGTAGCTGATAAAAAACGTCTTCGTGTTGGTGAGGTAGTTGTTGATATTAATCAAAGCACGATCACAACAATTGAAGATGCCAAAAAACGTCTTCGTAAATTACGTGAAACTGGGCGTAAAAATGCTTTATTTGTTGTTGCTCGTCCAGATGGAGAATTGCGGGTTGTATTAATCCAAATGGATTAATGCTGTAGTATTTTTGTCTGTTATTGCTCATTAACAGAAACATTTGCAGAAAAAGATGAAGGCATTGCTTTTCATGACACAAAGGACAATCACATTGATAGCGGGTCCAACTGCAAGCGGTAAGTCAAAACTTGCGTTAAAAATAGCTCAAGAAAAAAATGCTGTCATTATTAACGCTGATTCAATGCAAATTTATAACACTTTGAATATTTTGACAGCACGACCAACAGAAGATGATATTATAATTTCTCCTCATTACCTTTATGGTTATGTAAGTCCTTCTGTTAGTTATTCTGTAGGACAATGGTTGCGTGATGTAGAAAAGCTTTTAAATGTAATGACATCGAAGTCACTTATTTTTGTTGGTGGAACAGGTCTTTATTTTCGTGCTCTTTTGGAAGGAATTTCAGAAATTCCGGATATTCCAGATGTCTGTCAACAAAAGTGGCGTCGTCGACTTCAAGAAGAGGGGGTTGAGAATCTATATCGTCAGTTATTACAAGTTGATGCTGAGCTCTCTAAGCGTATTTGTGCGCAAGATGGTCAACGCATTATACGCGCTTTGGAAGTTTATGATGTGACAGGTAAAGCACTTAGTTGGTGGCAAAAACAAGAAACAACATCTTTGATTGCAAAGGATTGTTCAGAAAAGATTCTTCTTATTCCACCGCGTCAACAGCTCTATGAAAACATCAATAAGAGATTGGATCGTATGGTTGAACAAGGAGTTTTAGAAGAGGTTCTTATTATAAAGCAACTTATGCTTTCTCCTTTATTACCAGCGATGAAAGCGATTGGTTTACCTGAATTTATAGCTTATTTAGATGGACATTTAAGTTTTGAGAATGCTATTGAGACAGCAAAGACAAAAACTAGGAGATATGCAAAAAGGCAAATGACTTGGTTTCGTAACCAATTAAATGAAGAATGGAAAATTATCGCTGCATAAAAATATTAAAAGTTTGAAGATAGCTTAAAGAGAAGAGGGTATTTTAGATGAAATTTCTTTTGAAGATAATCATATGAAGAAAGAAAATCGTGACAATTAAGATTTAAAATATTTTATTTTAGTTGCTTTATTTAGAAATGATTTCAATATGCATACAGGTGTAACAATAATAGATTTTAGCTTAGCAAATATTATACGTATAAAATTTTTTTACTTACAGTAATGTCAATTTTTAGAGTGCTTGCACTTTTTGTACGAATCTCATTTTATAGGTTATGCAGTTTTCATCAGAACAGGATAATGCATTAAAGGCTGTAGCCGCGTGGTTGAAAAATGGGAAATCACCTATTTTTCGGCTTTTTGGTTATGCAGGAACTGGAAAAACAACACTTGCTCGTTATTTTGCTGAAACAGTTGACGGTCCTGTTCAATTTACTGCCTTTACAGGTAAGGCAGCCGAAGTTTTACGTTCTAAGGGGGCTAGTAATGCTCGCACTATTCATTCATTAATTTATTGCCCTCGCGGTGAAGAAGAAGTGTCTGATGAAGTAACAGGTAAAACATCCCTTACACCAACATTCGCATTGAATCGACAAAGTCCAGTTGCACAAGCTAAACTTGTTATTGTTGATGAATGCTCAATGGTTGATGAGCAATTAGCGCGTGATTTAATGAGTTTTCGAACACCAATTCTGGTTCTTGGTGATCCTGGTCAGTTACCTCCCATATCGGGAGGAGGTTTTTTTTCTGAAAGCACGCCAGATTTTCTGTTATCAGAAATTCATAGACAAGCACGTGATAATCCGATTATTCGTTTAGCTATGGATGTGCGTGAGGGACGTGATATTTCTTATGGAGATTATGGTTTAGCACGTGTTGTTACTCGTAAAGAGGTTAACCAACAATTAGTACTGGAAGCTGATCAACTTTTAGTAGGTATTAATCGAACGCGTTATCTTTATAATAAACGTTTACGTGAATTAAAGGGATTTACAACGGATTATCCACAGGCTGGAGATAAACTTGTATGCTTACGAAATGATCCTACTAAAGGTTTATTGAATGGTTCTTTATGGAAAGTTATGACTTCACAGAAAGAAACTGTTAAACCAGGTATAAATCTTATTATTAAGCCGGAAGATAGTGAACGTGGGGTAGCAAAAGTTAAGCTTTTAAAAGCAATCTTTGAGAATCCTGATAATCAGATTTCATGGCAATTAAAAAAACGATATGATGATTTTGATTATGGATATGCTTTGACAGTCCATAAAGCTCAGGGATCTCAATGGGATAATGTGGTTTTGTTTGATGAAAGTTTTGCATTTCGTGATATGTACGCACGATGGCTTTATACAGGAATTACACGGGCAGCAGAGCGCTTAACAATTGTTCGATAGCACAAGACATTTTATTGTTTGATATTATGTTTAGATATGTTTCTTCTTAACATCAGAGTATTATAGAAGTGGGATAGTGTGTGGTAATAAAACTTTCAGTTAATCTTAATGCTGTTGCTGTTTTGCGCAATAGGCGTAATCTTCCATGGCCAAGCATTGAAAACATTGGATATATAGCGCTTTCTGCTGGCGCAGCAGGCTTGACGGTCCATCCACGTCCGGATGAAAGACATATCCGTTTTGTTGATTTACCAAAAATACGTTTTTTAATGAATAATGCTTTTCCTAATGCTGAATTTAATATTGAAGGTTATCCAAGTGATACATTTTTAGATTTAGCAGAAAAATATGCTGATCAAATTACTCTTGTTCCTGACACTCCAGATCAGTCCACTTCCGATCACGGTTGGGATTTTGCTAGCAGTGCAGAATTTTTAGCGCCTGTTATTCAACGCTTAAAAGCAAAAAATATTCGTGTGTCATTATTTGCTAATACAATTTTAGACGATCTCGATATTGCTAAAGCTATTGGCGCTGATTATGTAGAATTTTATACTGGACCTTATGGTGGTGCGTTTGATGATGAAGAAAAACAAACACAGGAGTTAGATAAATTAGCTTTGGCAGCACAAAAAGCAAGAGAATTACAATTACATATTAATGCAGGCCATGATCTAACAATTGCTAATCTTCCTGCCCTTGTTAATCGGATTCCTTGGATTAATGAAGTTTCTATTGGACACGGACTTATTGCTGATGCATTAGAATATGGAATGCATGAAACTGTTCAGCGTTTCATTCGGTTATTGGCATAAGTATCTATTCAAGGCAATGTAACGATCGATTGTATTTAGTATCTAAATACTCTTATGTCATTATTGAAAAGTATTATTTGTTGTGTAACAATTTGAATTCTTACTTAGTTATAAAATTACTGCTTGCTGCTTTAATTAAGATCTGACAGATAACGCTTTTTCTAAAAGTAGGTTAGTTGCAGTTCGAATATATCTATTTTGAATTAAAAACCTCCTAATTTCTAATAATTAAAAGCATAGGTAATGCTTTGTTTAATTATCTCAAGCATTTAAAAACATTTTGTATTTATATTATATTTTTAGAAATCAATATGTTATTAATAAATAATATTGATTAATGCCTGATGGCTTTATTATAGAACTATAGAAAGCTATAAATTCAGCAATATTTTAATTATTTTCTATAATTGTGTTATTTGTGCTGCAGATTTGTTGAAAGAAATATGTAACATTATATGTCTATAGTTTTATTTTCGGAGTTTTGTATGAAATATTTAACAGCGTCTGTTTTTACATTGTTCTCAATTTCTATAGTTCAGGCAACAGACTTTGTGATTCCTTATCAATCATATACTGCTTCACCTGTTGTTTTGTCGTCTACTTTTTCGTGGACAGGTTTTTATTTTGGTGGGAAAATTGGTGTTTTTTCAGGTCAGAGTACGTCGAGTTTTATAGACTCAAATAATGTAAAGCATAACATTATATTTCAAAATCAATCATCACCTAAGCTCTCAGGTGTTGTAGGTGGTCTTTATACAGGTTTAAATATTAATATTAACAATGGTTTTGTTTTGGGCTTTGATACCGATATAAATTGGTCTGGCGCAAAGGATACAAAAGTTATTGATTATTGCTTCTTTAAAAGCTGATAATAATAAGAAGAGTCAGATAGATTTTGATATAAACAAAGCTTACAACAAAAATGGCTTAGTGCTATACGCGGGCGTATTGGGTTTAGTTTTGATCGTGTTATGCCTTATATTGCTGGTGGTATTTCTGTGACACAGCTTCAGAGTACTTATTTAAAGTTTTTTGTGTCATCGAAAAATAATTCATTGACAAGAAGTTCATTAGAAAAGACGCCCCCTGTATTATCAACTTCCAATTCAAAGATAATAAATGGTTATACCATTGGTGGTGGTTTAGATTTTGCAATAACTGATAATTTTATTTTACGTGCAGAATACAATTATTCAGATTTCGGTAAAAAGGAATTTGTAAATAATAATATGAACGTTAGCTATAAAAGCAATGCCTTTTATTTTGGTGTAGCTTGTAAATTTTGAATTTTAGATTAGCTCATTGAACAGTTCTATCAACGATGACGTTTTTGTTTCTGTACATTTTGTCGTTGTTACTTTTCAGCATATGAGGCTTTAATACGAAATGTCTTTAGTTTGAGTGCAAAACTCAATTATTTGATATGGAGGTTTGTGTTATGTTGCAGTCATCAAGTCCAATTACTCAGGCTAATGACTCCTTAATCGCTGAAGGAAATGAGACATTAGAAGATCTTATTATTCGTTTGGAGAATGATATCTTTAATGGAAAGTGGATAGAAGAAATTTATTCAGATATCGATTTTAAAATGATGCCTGCTTTAATAAAGCAGGCAAACAATAAATACCCAGAGATGAATCTTAGGCTTGTTACGACATTTAAAGATTTGGCGGCATCTGTGCAAAAAACAATCGGTGATGGGATTCAATCTTCGAGGTTTATAGTGAATGTACTGACTGATGTTATGCCCCATTTTGTAGTAATTGATCATAAAACTATCGACAATAAACTTTCCTTTATATTATTTGAGTGCACAAGATGTAATAATAAGGTTTCTTTGGTACTAATATCAAATGTAAAAAAAGCCATTGAAGGTTTCCAATTGCCTGATTTTTATTGTTCTATTGTAGAAATGAACATTCAGCGAAGTATGTCTGAATGTGGAATTTTTAGTTTAGCTCTCGCTAAAAAACTTTATCTTCGATCTGATAAATTAGAAAAACTGCATAGAGATAATATTAAAGGTGATCGGTGGGATAGAGATGTTTATTTATCTCATGATTTATTAGATACATATCTTCCAATCGACTTTTATAAACACGTACAAGGTTTGAAGCGTCTTGAGGAATATGTGAAAAAAAATCCAGGATCTGAAAAAGAAATCGTTAACAAAAAAAATGAAACCATTTTTGAGAGATTTGAAAGACATACAATGGTAAAAAGGGGTAAAAATATGTCTGCATCAGCACACAAAAAAAGGATTACTGAATATAAATCATTAATGAGATGATAAAATTTCTTAGATATTATTAGCTAATATGAATGAAGAAAAAGTTGTGGATTAAGACCTATTAATTTTGGAAAATTCACTTAGTTTTATACGTTTTGTTTGTAAATTAGGAAAATATTTACTACAATCAAGTGTTTAGTATTAGTACAGTATAGAGTGCAAAGTATAAAGATATATCTTTTTATACAAGCGAATTAAAAAGCAAATCAGAGTGTATGAAAATATTAACTGATGATTTTATAATTCTTAACACTTCAATATAAAAAATTACAATTGTGTTACGAATTAGTGAATATAGATCATGAGCTTTTATTGTAAATGGACAAGGTGTATTTTCTTATCTTAAAAGATTTAAAATTTGATGAAGATATATGAGAGGGTATTGCATAGATCTAAATTATCAAGGTGTTTTTATGAAGAAAAGTGAAATGATGATAAAGTTGGAGGATATTAACATCCCTTCTTTTAAAAATTATGTCTATCCTGACAGTGAAGTGTTGAAGAATAAATATGGAATCATGGAGCTTCAAAAGTTCGAGGAGAGAATGACGCATGATGCATTAAAAGAAACTGTTAAGGTGCTAGAAGAACCCGCTCCAGAGCGGTTTGATTCTTCTTATCTAAAGTATTTGCATAAACGTTTATTTCAGCATGCATTGGAATGGGCTGGGTGCACCCGTGATGTTCCATTTACATTTTCAGATGGTACAAGGGCTGTGATGCCCTCCATGGCAAAGGCTGATTCCAATTTTGGTTTTGCATTTGGTTCACAGATTAAGGAAGGTTTAGATTTCATCGATCAAAAACTCGCTGAGAAGAATTATTTGAGAGGCTTATCGCGTGAAGAATTTGTTCATAATGCAGCAAAAATATTTGGCTCTATCAATTATATTCATCCTTTTAGGGAAGGTAATGGACGCGTACAAAGATTGTTTTTTGTAAAGCTAGCCAGATCTGTAGGCTATAAACTTGACTTTTCCGCTACAACAACAAAGCGCATGACATATGTGAGTGTTGAGTTTACAAAAAACGCATATATAGAGCCTTTGCAACATTTGTTTGAAGATATTTCCAATCCAGAAAAGGTCGGTATTTTAAAGCAATTCATAAGCAATGCGAAAGAATATAATATCTTTGATTCGAATGAAAAGTTGATTACAGTAGCGAGAGAAGGTAAAACCTATAAGGGGATTGGTAAATTCCTTGCTTCAGATTTTATTGTAATAGAAGCGGGAGATACTTGTATCCTCTCCAATAAAGATTCCCTTACACCAGAACAATTAAGGACATTCAAACTTGGTAGTGATTTCATTTTTACAGCTTTAGATACTGAAGACCTTAAAGAAATTTTTATCCCAGCAGAAAAATTAGCTGCTTTGAGCGAAGATGAAATGATTGGAAAAATTTTAGAACATAGTTCTGTTCGAGAGCAACGAGATAAAATCCAGCATTGTGCAAGATTTATTTATGGACGTTCGGATCAATTGAACGAGATAATAAACATGATTGATATGGATCCGAATTTAGGGGAGGTGTTTTCTGAACAGATTATGGCATGTTATGATAACAAAAAGTATTTCATAAGTAAAAAAACTAAAGCTACTGATCAAAGTTTTTGTAAACTGAGTAATGAAATTAAAAATTATGCAAATATTGTAAAAGATTCTAGAAATCAAATCTTAAAGGAGTATAAAGAAAGACAAAAACGTTGTGGACAGGTAGTAAAAATGCCCAGCAAGGAAGTGCAATGCATTCTTGATATGCCAGAAGATATGCGGGAAGAAGTTCTGAAATCATGGAATCTTTTATTTCTTAATAAAAGTATCTCTGATTTTATCATTAAAGTTAATCACCGTCTTTCACCATGTGAATGTAAGGCAATCAATGATAAGAACTATGAAGAACTTGCTAAAAATATTAGCATATCAGAAAGTAAAGCAAAGGCAATTATAAAAACTATTGGGGAAGTCAAAGAAATACAAAAGAAAATACAAGTACTTAGAGCGAATGCTTTAAAGGCGACAGCTATGGCTTGTTAAAATGTGTTTTTCCATTTCATTTATAGGAGTTTTTTAAGACCTTTCAAGTTGGGGGGGGGCTAAGCGTTAGGTGTTATCTCATTCAGATGTGAAGAGAAGTGCTATGATTAGTCTTTTATTGTTGAATTCAAAGAAAGAGTGTTGGACAGCTTGAAAGATTCAGATAGCGCTCTTGATTTTATTTAAACAGAAAAATTTAGAAGTGTGGAGGGGAATGTTAATCTGCAATTTTACATGATTAGAATCCATTTAATGATGTTATGGTGGCATTAAAAGATAGTTTGAAAGTAGTCTTTAAATTATGTTAAGGGAAAATTTATACAAAATGGCACTGATGACGAGAAAACTACTTAAACTAGTTTAGGAAGATCTTTCTTTAACATACATTGTTGATTATTCTATAAAGATTTTTAAAAGCTCATTTGAACAAATTAATTATTAGCTTGGAAAATAGAACTTTATCAGTACACGAGCTGAAGAAGAATTTAAAAATTACAATGAGATTAGGATAGACTCTATAATCTAAAGTTTTTGAAGTATTATATAATTTTTTTACAACAGTAAGTTGTTTTAATATTCCTGATCAAGATTTTTGTAAAAATGAGATGTAGCGATTCCTAATTTTTTAGGAATTGATTTCTTAAACCGTGCAGTAATGATATCTTTAGCTGTATCAATACTAATAATTCTTTAAGATTTTTAGATGAAATGAAGAGGGTGAGCTAGTTTATTTATTTTGAGAAATTATACTATTGCCTTTCTCTTCAGATCAGTTCCAAGATAACTAACTAAAATAAATTAATAATAATTTGATTTTATATAATCTTTATTTATTCATTGATGAGTGGTTTGTATTTAAGTTTATTTATAAGCGTTTGCTTCTTCATAAATCTACATTTATTTATATAGCTATACCTGGTATTATAATCTAAAACCTTATAAATATTATGATGTTGATAGTTTTTAAGCTCTCTCTTGTGCCGTCTTTATGTTCCTAAAATTTATAAAACGCTTATCTATTTCCAATACTTTACAACAAATGTTTCATGTTATTTCTATGGAATTTTTGCATTGTATTTTGTTTTCTAAGAGTTAACTGTACAATGCATTTTTCTTTTCTTACTTGTATTAAGAAACTATGAAATCGCTTTTCATAATTTAAATATGATTAGCATTTTTGAGTAAGATTTTGAAAATTATTCTTTTATTAGTATGGTAACGCTCTGCCAGATTTCTAAAAACATTGATTTTTGAATAAGGATCAGCATTTGAAATGCTAGCAACAAACACACAAGGCTTTCTTGGTAAGACATCAGTATGAAGAGTTTGAAGATAGGCTTTATTTACGAACACAATCTGTTTATTATAGTGATAAACAAGTTAATAATTGTTCTGTTGAAGATATCAAAGGCCTATTGAGATATTGAATAAGCAAATAAAATCTGTTTAAGAGTACAGGTATTCTCATATTTTCTATTTTATATGTCACGATATTATGAATGGCTGGTTTTATGAATAAAATTACGGACTTTTTAAAAACCTTAGTGGTTATAGCTCGTATGAGGGATTTTATGCGTTCTTGTTTTTCAAACAGTATAGGATAATAATTGTTTGTTTTGTTTGCAATATAAAAGCTTTGCGCTGCTGCTTGAAATAGCTGACGCAAGAAAAATCTTTTAGCTGAAAAGAAGAAATTCATACAGGCTTGAAAACACGATATATGGCCTGGCTGAATGTGATTTTAATTTTGGTAGGTGAGCCTGAAGGAGAGTACAAAGACGCTCTAGCATGTGGCTTAATTTTCAATACAGATATAATGGTAGGACTTTCTTTAGTAAAAGCTAAGCGATTGTTCTGAAAATTCAGATTTTCCTTTAGAAAGCAGCTTAGTTTTTACAAAACAATTTCATTGCCTCATTTTTTAGAATGAAAAAGAGATTAAAGCATAACATTGTAAAGTCATAAATGAGGTTCATTATCTAGTGATAATTCTCAATATGGAAATTAATATATGCCCAAACTAAAAGATTTACTAAACATAATTTGTTGTTCAAAAAAAAATAAAAGCGATGTTGTGTGTCAGAAAAAAGAAAATACTAGATTTAGAAAAAAGTATAATTTTATATTTTGGAATGCTGAACCATTAAAAAGTACTATTATGCGTCTAGAAAACGACATGATGCATGGTAGTTGGTATGACATGCTTTATGGAGAGCTTGATTTAGAAATGATGCCCTCTCTGATAAAGAAAGCAAATGAAAAATATCTACTAATGAACCTTAAATTCTCTGCAACACCTGAGGATGTTCCTATATTAATAAAAAACACAATAGATAATAAGATTCAACTTTCTAGATTGATAGTTAGCTTAGGAGATAACGAAATCCATTTTGCAGTTCTCGATCATCGAATGATCAATGAGAGGATGTCTTTGATATTATTTGAGCCTGTATCATTCAAGCATATGAAGCCGGCGGTACTAGCAATGAGAGTAAAAATGGCCATTGAAGAAAGTCAATTACCTAATTGTCATTTTTCTATAGTAGAAATGGATATTCAACGGAGTGCTTCTGAATGTGGGATTTTTAGTTTGGCTCTAGCTAAAAAGCTTTATTGTGAAATGGATAAATTAGAAAAACTACACAAAGATAATATTAACAATGTCTTGTGTAAATCAGATTTTTTTGTATCTTATGATGAGCTAGACAAGTATCTTCCAGCCACTTTTTACAAACATACGCAGAGCGTAAACCGCCTTAATGAATATATAGAATCAAATCCGAAAGCTAAACGGACAATTATTAACAAGAAGGGCGAAGTTATTTTGGAGAGGTTTGATAAGAATTCAGTCGTGGTAGATAATAAACGGGTATCTTGTTCGCTACATAAAAAAAGAGTTTATGAATATAAATCTTTGATAAGGTAAATATAAATCTTGGATCAAATCGTCAATCTCAAAAAATATATAAATTCAGGATTAGGCTTTTGTGGGGTGTTTATATCTGCCGTGTTAAAGAGTAGTTTTTATTACTTAATAAAGTATACACAATGTATATAGGTGCTAAGAAGCAAGCGTTTAAGGAACGCTGAATTATTAGCATGGGTTGTGGAAACTATTTCTTTTCTGCAAAAAATTAAAGAGTTTAGCCGTTGCATGCTTGAGTATATAATGATGTTATAAAATTTACATTAATGATGTTAATCGGTTTTTTGGGAGCTTTTAGTATTGCGTTCTGCATAAAACAGAGGAGTTAATAGAAAAGATCGAGTCAATTTCCATTAACTTAAAGGAATGTTAGGAACAAAAGAATCTTTTGAAAATAACTATTTATTGTTCGTAGAATTTATGGCACTTTTAAATTACAACAATAAATCTAGAAGCATTAAAAATGCTCGTTCATTTGAAAGAAAAGATTATTGAATGTATTTGTGATATAAGTATATGAAATTCATTTAATAAAGTTAAATACAAGGAAGTTTTTATTAAATTGTGAAAAAATAAAAATACTTCTCATATAGATTCTCTATATTTAAAAAAGTGAGAAGATTGTAACACATTGTATTATCAATTTAAGGACAAACGAAATTTAAAAGATATCATCTTTCAATACACAAAAGTATTTTGTGTGATTACTTATGACAATATCACTAAAATTAGATTTTGTATAATCAATATACTAAAGTAGGATTTGATTAAAATATTCTTTGCAATAAAAAGATCACCGTATAAAGCTAGTGATGTTATCCTCGAAACCAATAGGACCTCATTTTTAGAAATGAATACTATTGTTCAAAGCTATTTCTGATATAAAAGATGTTCTACAGTACGTGATAAATATAAACTGAATCACTATACTTGAATTGATTTACAACTTTGCAGAATTATAATTCTGTTTAATAGTGTTATGACAGCTTCACAAAGGGAGCTCTGTTGTTTAATCAATTTATTGAAAAATGGTGCAGACAGCGTGCACCATTTTTGCACTAATTTTTTCTTCCCTTAGAACTCTCTACAATATCACCTGATAGCGCGGTTTATCTTTTTTTCTATTTAATAACTATTTGTTTTTATTTAATTTTATTTATTAAATTGCCTTTTGTATATAATCTTGGTACCAGATGAAAGTGCTCCAAGCGCAATTCAAAAGATGGTTCAAAAGGTGGTTCGGAGAATAAGAACGCGTGATAGATTATCTGTCTTATCTGTAAAAAATCTATCTAAAGGCAAATATGCTGACGGAGCTGGTTTATGGCTTATCAAAACTGAACCAGATCAAGGACGATGGGTTTTTAGGTTTGATCTCAATAAAAGACGACAAAAGACGACGAGAAATGGGATTAGGTTCCTGTCGCAATGTATCTTTAAAAGAGGCACGGCTCAAGGCTTCAGCTTGTCGTGATCTTTTAAATCAAGGAATTGACCCAATTCGCCAAAAACAAAAAGAATATTTGCGTCGGGCAGGGGGTGGTATTTCTTTACGAGAAATTGCCTCTAGCGCTTTTGAAGCGAAAAAAAAACGAATTGAAAAATGAAGGAAAAGTAGCAAGGTGGTTAACACCTCTTGAGTTACATATTTTTCCTAAACTTGGTGATATGCCAATTACTGAATTGACGCAAGTTGATATAAAAGGATGCATTTCTCCCATTTGGAAGACAAAAAACGAAACAGCAAATAAGCTCTATCCCGCTTGAATATAGCTATAAAACATGCGGCGGCACTTGGTATAGATGTGGATATGCAATTGATACCAAAAGCAAAAGCTTTGTTAGGAAAGTTTATTCAAAATACCCAAAATATTCCAGCAATGCCGTGGAAAGAAGTGCCTAAATTTTTTCAATCTTTAAATGATGAGATTGTATCAAATCTAGCTTTAAAACTTCTTATTTTGACGGGTGTTCGTTCTATGCCAATTAGGCATATTCGGTCAGAAGAGATTTATGGATCAATATGGATTATCCCAAAAAAAAATATGAAGGGGATTGTTGGAAAGGTTTCTGATTTTCGTGTGCCGCTTACAGCTGAAGCGCTTGCTGTTATTGAAAAAGCAAAAAAAATAGAAAAAAATGGTTTTTTATTTGCTGGGAGTTCTGGAAAGCCTATATCTGATGTAACACTTTCTAAATTCATGAAAGACAAAGGTTTTGAGCTTCGCCAATGTCAGAAATATAACAGACCTTTCTCTTCAAGAAGGACAGACTGTTTTACATCTCCTACAGAAAAAAAGAGAACAACAATCCCCTCAAGAACAACAGCCTGCTGAATTCGTCTATGACTATGATGAAACTTATAGTCAAGACAGTGTTCATCACCAAGAACAAAGAGCGGTGTGAGATGGAACAAAGAACTGCAGAATGGTTTCAGGCACGTTTAGGAAAAGTCACCGCCTCAAATGTTTACAACATTCTTAGTCGAACCGCTAGAAATTTGCCCACAAGCAAATATGAGGAATACAAAATCAAACTCATGACAGAATGCTTAGTCGGTGAAATCAGCCATTCTTATACAACATCTGCTATGCAACGGGGCATTGAACATGAAGGGGATGCCCTCAAAGAATATAGCTTTGTTTATGATAGAGAGGTTACTCCATGTGGTTTCATCCCACATCCTACAATCGAAATGGCTGGTGCAAGCCCTGATGGTCTCATTGGTGAGAATGGGCTCATAGAGATTAAATGTCCCCAGTCTGTAAACCACCTTCGTTTCTGGATGACAGAAAAAATCAAACCAGAATATTTAGCACAAATGCAATTTCAAATGGCTTGTACAGAACGTCAGTGGTGTGACTTTGTGAGCTATGATCCCGGGTTTTCAGGACAATCTGCTCACTTACGTCTCAAGGTTCAGCGGATCCATCGGAATGATGAACAGATAGAATCCATCAATCAAGCAGTGGAAACATTTTTAGAAGAAATCGAACAAGACATCAAAAAGATTACAGCTCAAGCGGCTTAAAGTTATGGGGACGCTCCAGCCATCCCCCTCCAGCGTCCCCGCCCATTTAATTATTCTCAACACTTAGATAATAAGGAAAATTTTAAATGAATGAAGAAAAATTAACTGCCTCAATAGAAAAAGTAAGCTTATTCGAACAAGCTTTACTGTCGATGCGTTTGCAACGGCTTGTCAATATACAAGATCTCTCAATTTATCTTGGAATGTCAATGACATACATTAGAGAGTTTGTAAAAATTGGAGCTTTTCCTAAGCCTATACAAGAAGGACGATATTTAAAATGGAATCTTGTTGAAATTGATCGTTATATTGAAGCAAAAAAAACGGAGAGAGATTCAGTAGAATTATGAAGAGGTTCCAAATTACAAACCGCGTTAATCAGTATGCATTTGAAGAAGGAAAAGACTACATTTTGATTTAACAAGATCTGCTATGAAAGCGGCTTAGTTTAGAAAGTTGATTCTATCTCCTAATTTTTTATGACGGGGAGGGGGAAAGTGCTAAAAAGATGCTTCAAAAAAAGCAGCAATGATTCGTATTTAGTATTATCTCAGTACCATCTGAGAGTGTTATTATAGCGTTTTAAAAGGTGGTTTAATTTTTTCTGATTTCTAATAAACTACTGAAAAATAAGTGAAAATTCACATGTCGTGGTGCGGACGGCGGGACTTGAACCCGCAAGGCCTTAGGCCGGCAGATTTTAAGTCTGCTATGTTTACCGATTTCATCACGTCCGCGGACAATTTCTCATAAGCTATATCTTCTATTGAATCAAGGATTAATAATAAAAGCTGAGATATTCGACTTTTAATAGAATTCTTGACAGAAAACTTATAACTTTTATGACAGAAAATCTGTAGGATGTTCGTGATAAAAGAGAACAATTTGTGCTATGAGTGAACTTGTTTATAATATAACTAAAGCTATGATATTTTACATAATTTTTTGAAAATGTTGTTTCAGTAAAATGATTTTTTTAGTCAAGAATATGATGCAAATGTTTATTGAAAATATAAAGATTTAATAATTAAACTCCGGTCATATAAAATTGTGGTACTTTTTGATTTTGATAATTCTTGATAGATCGCAAACGATAGTTTGATGCTAAGCTGGTTTATAATAAAACTCTAATGAGAAAAACAAACTAGATTTGATGATTTTATCTGTATGAAAAAGTGGTCTGATTAGTGATGTAAATAATTTATTTTTTAATATGGCTGGTAAGCAGAGTTTCTTTTTATTAGATTATGGAAGTTGATTTCTTTATTTAAGTAGTGAAAAGCATATAAAATTAGAAAATATAATATATTTGTAGATGAGACTATTATAGCTGAAACGAGCATAATTAGATTGTGGGATATTAGAACGGTTTTTACGTATTCTCTTATTATAACTCCTAAAAATCGAATTTTTTTGACGATGATTGAAATGTTGAATTTTGAAGATATTGTTTTTGAAATAGTTGTTGTTGATTGATGCTCTCAAAAGTCTTTTTTTATAAAGAGAAAAAAAATTTTTAATTGTTTCTAATGGTAATGATTTTAAATATTTTCTAGGTATTAAAGAACGATTTCACATTTTCAGGGGTAGAGCAATATTTTATTTTAGTTTTTGGTGACCTTTTATAAAGGACATAGTTTTGGGCTCGAATTGTTATTTTGATGATGAGACTATACATTTTTGGTATCTCAGAAATGAGTTATAAATTTTTATATTATTTTTATTTTAAAACAAATTAGTTTCAGTGACTTATAAAGATAAATTAAAGAATTTTATTAGAAATGTTCCGATATTGCAGACGGTTATAGAGTTGCTTGGTTTTGTCATTTGAAGTTTTTTTAAACGAAGGAATATAGAAAATGAAGTCCATTTTTTGTTTTATGCTGAGTGTATCTTTATTATTGGCTATTGGGACATATAATGTAGCGGCTGAGCTAACAATAGTGCAAAAAAATGCGCTTTCAAATTTAGTTGTTGATATTAATAAAGCCATGAAAAATAAAAATTTTTCTATTGTTGCTGCTCATATGTCTGATAGGCTTTATAGAGAAATAGCACGCCGGCTAAATGCAACAGAGGATAGTTTACGTAATAATTTTCTTGAGCAACTTCATATGCAGTTCGCAAATTTGTCTACTGATGCTTATCATTTAGATGAAAAAGAAATAGACTATCAGCAAATTAATAATGATATTTTTTATGCTTTGATTCCAACTGTTATTGAGACAAAGGATCGTATCATAAAATATAAAACCTTAGCGATTTTTGATAATGGTAAATGGTTTTTAGTTTATGGGGGACAGAAGACTATACAAAATACAGTTTTTTTGGAGATTTATCCTGATTTTAAGGGAATAAATATGCCAAAGGAAACAGTAATAGAAAAATAAATAATTTTGCAAGGTAATTGCTTTTTATGTTAATTCAGTAATATTGCCTATTAAGGTGTTTGCGCTGATGAATTAGGTTTTTACACAAAAAGGTTTTATACATCTTATTTTGGGTTAATATGCCCATGTATGGTGTTTGATGGCTTATTTTTATTTCAAGCATTAGTCCACAAAATTAAAATTATGACTCTATTGTATGGTTTCAGAAATACTACAATTTAGCTTGTAATTTATTGATAATTATAGAGTTAGGGAAAATTTTATTTTGAGTGTAAGTGAAGAAAATGTTTTTACAGAACTAGGTTTGTCCTCTATTTTAGTTAAAAACCTATTTAGTGCTGGTATGAATAAACCTAAGTTTATTCAAGAGAAAGCTATCCCAGTAATGTTAAAAGGGCATGATATTTTAGGGATTGCACAAACTGGTTCTGGAAAAACATTGGCATTCAGTTTACCTATTTTGAACCGGATTTTAACTTTAGGTGATAAGCGTTATCCTAAAACTGCGCGAGCCTTAATTTTGGTTCCTACGCGTGAGCTTGCTATTCAGATTGAGGAAGCAATTAGTGCTGTTGCAAAAGGAACTCATCTTTCAACATGTTTGATTGTAGGGGGAATGTCACGCTTGATACAAATTAGACGGATGGCAAAGGGTGTTGATATTTTGATCGCAACACCTGGACGTTTAATGGATCTTATCCGTAGTAAATATGTTGATCTTTCTCAGTCTCGTTTTTTTATTCTAGATGAGGCTGATCGTATGTTAGATATGGGTTTCATTAGTGATGTGCGACAAATTGCAAACTTTTTGCATGAGAAATGTCAAACGGCACTTTTTTCTGCGACAATGTCAAAAGAAGTTAATGTGCTTGCAGATAATTTACTTAGGAAACCAGTAAAAATAGAAGTTGTTTCTCAAGGAACCACTGCTGCGGAGATTACTCAAGTACTGTATTGTGTTTCTACAAGTGAAAAAAAGAGTATTTTGAGTAAACTTTTGACAAATCCTGCTTTGACTTCAGTTATTGTATTTATACGTACTAAGCATGGAGCTGATTCTGTTGCGCGTAGTTTAGCAAAAACAGGATATTCTGTTGCTACAATTCATGGAAATAAATCACAAAATGCTCGGCAGTGTGCGTTAAAAAATTTTCGTGAAGGACTGGTAAGAGTTCTGGTTGCGACTGATATTGCTGCACGTGGTATTGATATACCTGGAATCAGCCATGTTATTAATTATGATTTGCCAGATAACGCTGAAAGCTATGTGCATCGCGTTGGTCGTACGGGACGTAATGGTGCATCTGGTGATGCTATTACACTTTTTGATGAGAAAATAGAACAGGTACGTTTGTGTGCTATAGAGCGTCTGATTCGTATGAAATTAAAACGAAAAGAGATTCCTCTGCAGTTCGCGCCATTGCCTGAAAAACTATCTGAACCGAAAATTTACAAGCGAGAAGGTAGTAAAAAACATCGCTTAAAAGGATTTAAAGGTCGGAAAAAATCTTGAATGGAATCGATAAAATTGCACAATCAAAAAGTAAAAAATCTGATTAAAATAAAAAAACACAAAATATATGGAATTATTGCGTTTTCAAAGTTAGATAAATAGTAGAACTTTACAAAGAATTACTAAAATTTATTTTTATACATTGTTTGATATAAAACTATTATTATTTAGATGTAGTAAGCAAGATGAATACGTTACTATAGGTATATTAATGTGAATCAGCTTATTTTATAATGTTGTAGGGATATTTAAGCTTTATTTGTGCTTATTGTTAATGATGACAGCCTTCGTTACTTTTTTATGATTTTAGTAAGAACTTTTTATCTTTAAGAAGAAAGTTAAATAAAGAAATCTATTAAAAAGAGCCGTAAAACGATTGAAAATAAAAAATAAAACTAACAAGAAAAATGATTTCTATGCGTATACTGATTCTGTTTAATGGCTGTAGGATATCATGAATATGATTTTTGCATAAGATAGTTTTTCATTTACCTAGAGCAAAGAAACATTGTTATCATCAGCTCAAATTTAGTAAGATAAATCTTCAAGTATAACAAACAGAATAGTCGGCGCAGTTGGCAATATATATGAAAGGCTAAATTACGCAGATTATAGAAGCTATAAAACAATTCAGAAAGAAGCACTGATTCGCAATAGATTTTGGAAGAAAACGTGAAATCCTATTCCCTCACCTTAAAAAAAGATATATAAAAACAATAAGTTATATGAAGTATAAAATAAAATGGCTCCCCGGGCCGGATTCGAACCAGCGACCAACCGGTTAACAGCCGGTTGCTCTACCACTGAGCTACCGAGGAACAGTATATAACCATCTAATTTACAAAGCCTATAGCAAAGCAATATTGATTTGCAAAGAGAAAAATTATTTTAATTTTTTAAATATTCGAATTAGAATTATAATGTAATAAATAAAAAGATTAGAAAAAGTTTCTTTGCCTTGACGGATGCTTTGCCTTCCCTTATTGACAGTCTTTACATTTTAATGGGGCTTCGTGGCGGAATGGTTACGCAGAGGACTGCAAATCCTTGTATCCCGGTTCGATTCCGGGCGAGGCCTCCAGCTAATTTGATTGATAATTCTCAAAATCTTAAATGAGTTGCTTGCGTATTTAGTAGAATACCGTGTACATTAAATTGGCGCAATTAGGATCTTACTTTTTTGTCGCACCAGTAAGTAGTAGAAGATGTTCATATCTTAAACTGTTTCTGCTTTGTTAGAGCTTTTATTGCGTATGGGAGAGAAGATTAGTGATGATTATAGATTTTGTAGAACTTCGCCATAAAATGGTTGATAATCAAATTCGTACAGTAGATGTAACAGATTTGTTAGTTCTCAAAGCATTTTTAACAGTGCCACGTGAAGATTTCGTTCCAGAAAATATTAGAAATTTAAGTTATTGTGATGCTGATATTGTTGTATTTCCAGCGCAGAGTAATTTATCTGTACGTCATTTAATGAGACCTGCATCTTTAGCGAAGTTATTACAATTGGCAGCTATAAAATCATCCGATGTTGTTTTGGATATTGGTGCAAATAGTGGTTATTGTTCTGCATTGCTTTCAAAACTTGCGAAATCCGTTATTGCCTTAGAAAGCAATAAGATCCTTGCAGAACAGGCTGCCAAGATTTTAGAGCATAAAGAGCATAATAAGTGTAATAATGTCATGGTTGTTCATGGAGCCTTAGAGAAGGGATATCCTATTAAAGGTCCTTATGATGTAATTTTTATTGAAGGTGCTGTTGATTTCATTCCTGATGGTATTTTTGATCAAATGAGAGAAGGTGGGCGTCTTATTGTGGTTGAAGGACATGGAAATGCTGGTATTGCACGAATCTATGTAAAAAAAGAGAGTACTATTTCGGTCTGTCGTAGTTTTAATCTTTCTGTAAAACCCTTACCTGAATTTTTAAAATTGCCTGATTTTGTATTTTAATGCTGATTTTTTATGAATGAATAGATAAAGA
This sequence comes from Bartonella sp. 11B, assembly GCF_002022625.1. Taxonomy (NCBI): domain Bacteria; kingdom Pseudomonadati; phylum Pseudomonadota; class Alphaproteobacteria; order Hyphomicrobiales; family Bartonellaceae; genus Bartonella; species Bartonella sp. 11B. Next base: position 775,713 of record NZ_CP019783.1, read on the forward strand.
ATAGTATAATTAATTTAGGATTTATATTGTGTTTAAAATAAACAAGAAACTTCAAGTATGTTTATTTCTGATTTTTTGCATTTTTGTCTCTGAATTGGCTTGTGCTGATACATTAATGGATGCTTTTGCTAAAGCTTATCTGCATAATGCTAAATTGAATAGTGAGCGTGCGGCTGTGCGCATATCAAATGATGATGTGGTTATTGCAGGGTCAGGCTTTTTTCCACAAATTGAAGGAATTGGGAGCTATAGTCGAAATAAAGCTGTTATAGCTCCTTATAGTACTTCTGGATTTATAGGAATAAGATTAAATCAAAGATTATTTGATGGTTTTATTACGCAAAATACATTTTTTTCAGCTAAATTAAAAATGCAAGCGCAGCATGAATATTTTCGTAATGCTGAGCAGAATATGTTTCTTGAAGTTGTGACAGCATACACTAATGTCTACAAAGCACGTCGTATTGCTGAACTGCGTCGAAAAAATTTGATTGCCCTTGAAGAGCAAGTTCGTTCAGATAAAGCAAAACTTGAGGTAGGGGAAGGAGGGCGTATTGATTTTGCTCAAGCACAAGCAGCTCGTTCTGTTGCTGTTTCTGAGCTTAGTATTGCTCATGCTAATGTAAAATCAGCGGAAGCAATTTATCGGCAAGTAATTGGTGCTGATCCTGAAAAATTAGAACGTCCACCGATGGCAAAAGAGTTACCAGTGAATCTTGATTCCGGTTATGAAATTAGTATCGCTACGCATCCAGCGATTCTTTATGCAAGATATTTAATTGATTCTAGTTCTTACAATGTTAAAGCGAAAGAAGGAGCATTGCTTCCTAAAATTGATTTGTCTGCGACAACATCTTATAATCGGATTTATAGAGGGCCTGGAGAGGATGGAGTTTCTCAATCCGTAGGGCTTTCGCTTAGTTTTCCAATTTTTGAAGGGGGACGTGCATCTGCGCAGATTCGTCAGGCTAAAGAACAATTTAGACAAGCCCATTTTCAGCTTGATTTGGCTCAAAATGAAGTAAAGCAAGCGCTTACTTCTGCTTGGTTTCAGTTAGAAGGAGCACGTGCATCTGTTGCAGCTTATCGTGAGAGTGTTCGTGCTGCTGACATTGCTTTTAAAGGTCGTATTCAAGAAAATCGTGTAGGGCAGGCAACCACATTAGATGTTTTAAACTCTCAGATGCAGTTAATTAATGCTCAAATTGCGCTAATAACAGCAGAATGTAATGTTATTGTTGCGAGTTATAGTGTTCAATATTCTGTTGGTAAATTGACTGCAAATTATTTGGGTTTGAAAACGGTTAAATATATTCGCTGAGAAACGAGGATATAATTAGTAGTTTTCACATATTAAAATAATTTTAGTTTGCATAAAGGGTAGATCATAAATTAATTGTTAATATTGAAAATATGTTTTGCCTAAATAACATTTTATATGACGTTAGAAAAAAGTTGTGTGTAGTATCATATTTAAGACAAAGAGATGTGTTGACTTTGTCGTTCTTTTACTACAGTAAAATGGTAGTTTCATTTGTTTTTGCGTTTCGAGAGGTTTAAAGTATGGTACAGAGTTCAAATGCGTTACATGAGCCAAGTATGGATGAGATTTTAACATCTATCCGTGAAATAATTGAAGAAAATACAGTTCAGTCTGATAATTTCTCAGGTGAATCTGGTGAGTCTATTGCAGCAAATGCTTCTGCAAAGAGTTCAGTAAAGCCATCAGAAGGTATTTATGATGCGACTTTATCCGTCGATGATGCGATGAAGGCTTTGGCTGATCGTATTGGTTTTTCTGCTGAAGATGGAATTTCTCCTTTTAAGGATGGTGCAAGATTGGAAGATAAGATAGATATGCAAGGGATGAATATTTCCTCTGAAGAGCAAAATTCTGTTCATAAAGTAAAACAATATGATGAGGCATTTGTATCACAGAAAAGAAATTCATCTTCTGATTGTGTAGAGTTATCTGCGTATGTTGTTTCCTCTGCTGAAAAGGTTGCAAGAGATGTGTTGCGTCCCGCTATAGCGGAATGGTTACAATGTCAATTGCCTATTTTACTTGAAAAAATCCTACGTGAAGAAATTGTCAAAACCGTTAAGAATTTATCTTAAGAGCTTTTAAATTCGTTATATAATCTGCTATTTATTAACTTGGTTATCAGAGTTCTGACGTGGTTTTATAAAGCTATTTAGGTAAATAGTATTTTGATGTGATGTAGCTAGTTTTTGATCATGAATTGTTTTTTCAGCGGTATTGTGAAATTAAGTGGATAAGATGCTAGAAAAAAACTACGATGCTAGCTCTGTAGAGCCGCGAATTGCAAAAGAATGGGAAAAGTGTGGGGCTTTTAAAACAAAGATAGATTTAGAGCTTGATGCAGAATCTTTTTGCGTTATGCTGCCGCCGCCGAATGTCACAGGCTCACTTCATATGGGCCATGCATTAAATACGACAATTCAGGATATTATGGTGCGTTTTCAACGGATGCAAGGCAAAAATGTGCTGTGGCAGCCGGGTATGGATCATGCAGGGATTGCAACGCAAATGGTTGTTGAGCGCCAACTTGCAGAACGTCGAGAGCTAACGCGTCAAGAAATGGGAAGAGAAAAGTTTATTGAATGCGTTTGGAAGTGGCGTCATGAAGCTGGAGGGATTATCACTAATCAACTCAAACGCCTTGGCGTTTCGTGTGATTGGTCACGCGAGCGATTCACAATGGATGAGGGCTTATCTCAGGCTGTCCGTGAAGTCTTTGTTAAGCTTTACAAGCAAGGGTTAATATATAAGGACAAGCGTTTAGTCAATTGGGATCCAAAGTTGTTGACGGCTATTTCGGATCTTGAAGTTGAACCGAAAGAGGTCAAAGGTTATTTGTGGCATTTTAGGTATCCGCTTGAAGGAAAAGTTTTTGATCCGAATGATTCTACAACTTTTATAACAGTTGCAACAACACGTCCTGAAACAATGTTGGGGGATACGGGTGTTGCGGTTAATCCTGAAGATGATCGTTATAAAGATCTCATAGGACAAAATGTTATTCTCCCCCTCGTTGGTCGCAAGTTGTTAATTGTTGGTGATTCTTATGCTAATCCTGATGAGGGGAGTGGAGCTGTAAAAATCACACCAGCACATGACTTTAACGATTTTGAAGTAGGAAAGCGGCACAATTTAGGCTTAATTAATATTTTGACGCAAAAAGCTGAGATTTTTTTGCGTGATAATGAGGCATTTTTTAATGGCTTAGTCTTGTCTGATGAATTGAATGCGTTGGTGGAATATTTAGATAAAGTTGATCGTTTTGTTGCACGAAATCGTATCGTTTCTTGGATGCAAGAAAGAGGTTATTGTGTAACTGTTAATGAGCATCTTCACGTCGTTCCTCATGGTGATCGAAGTGGAGTACCCATTGAGCCGCTTTTAACAAATCAGTGGTATGTTGATGCTGTTGAATTAGCAAAGCCAGCGATAGAAGCTGTTCGCCAAGGGAAAACGAAATTTATTCCGGCTAGTTGGGAAAAAACTTATTTCAATTGGATGGAAAATATTCAGCCTTGGTGTATTTCTCGCCAATTATGGTGGGGACATCAGATACCTGCTTGGTATGGTCCTGATGGTATGATTTTTGTTGAAAAAAGTGAAAAAGAGGCTTTAGATTCAGCTTTATCTCATTATGGTAAAACAGTTCAATTAACACGTGATCAGGATGTTTTAGATACTTGGTTTTCATCTGCTCTTTGGCCTTTTTCGACGCTAGGGTGGCCTGATAAAACAATTGAGTTAACAACTTTTTATCCAACATCTTTATCGGTTACTGGATTTGATATCATCTTTTTCTGGGTTGCTCGTATGATGATGATGGGTATGCACTTTATGGGAGAAGTTCCTTTCCCAACTGTTTATGTACATGCTCTAGTGCGGGATCAGTACGGTGCAAAGATGTCAAAATCAAAAGGAAATATTGTTGATCCATTGGAACTCATTGATCAATACGGTGCAGATGCACTACGCTTTACTTTAGCTATTATGGTCGCGCAAGGTCGTGATGTAAAACTTGATCCTTCACGTGTTGAAGGCTATCGTAATTTTGTTACGAAATTGTGGAATGCCACTCGATTTGCTGAAATGAATGGTGTTAGGCATGATTTGGCTTTCAAACCAGAAAAAACGAAACTTGCAATTAACCGTTGGATTTTAACAGAATTATCCAAAACTGTTTTGGCAGTTACTAAGGGCATTGAAAACTATAAATTTAATGATGCTGCTCACGCGTTGTATCGGTTTGTTTGGAATGCATTATGCGATTGGTATCTTGAACTTCTTAAACCTGTGTTTCAAGGTTCAAATGAAGATTCTAAAAAGGAAGCACAAGCGTGTACAGCTTGGGTTCTTGATGAAGTTTATAAACTTCTCCATCCTTTTATGCCTCATGTAACAGAGGAGTTGTGGTCTCTTACGGCAATGCAAGACATGAAGCGTGAGAATATGTTAGCATTAACGCAATGGCCACAAATGATGTTTAAAGATGAAGAAGCTGCAAATGATATTAGTTGGATTATTGATGTAGTTAGTGGTATTCGTTCTGTGCGTGCTGAGATGAACGTTCCAGTAAGTGCACTGGCACCTCTCGTAATTTTAGAAGGAGGGCAAGTAATACAAGAACGTGTACATCGTTATGAGGCTATTCTTAAAAGATTAGCGCGTATCGGAGAGATTCATTTTTCTGATCAGGTTCCTGCTATATCAGCTCAAATAATTTTGGGAGAGGCAACTTTTTGCTTACCATTGGGGCAGTTGATTGATTTAGATGCCGAACGTGCTCGTTTGAAAAGGGGTATGGATAAAATTGAACAGGATATTGAGAAAATATCAATTAAATTAGATAATCCAAAATTCATAGCAAATGCAAGGCAGGAAATTATTGAGCTTGAACGTAGAAGAATTACAGAGTTGTATGAAGCAAAAAAGAAAGTATCTATTGCTTTAGAACGGCTAGCTTAATTCAGATTTTTCTTATTTTTTGAAAGTTAAAAAAGATTTGAAATGGTATTGTGGGTGACTTATGCGCGTACATTGGTCACTCAATTTATGATTAAGTGGAGTTTTATAAATTAGTAAATATTCTAGATACTATTTAGGAAAAAATTAATAGAAGAAGAAAATCTTATACAGAAGTATGATAATTTTGGTTTGTAATTGAAAAAAGCGGTTTGTTTATTCGCATTATTTTTGGAAATATACTCTTTTTGAGGAAACAATCTGTGTAGAACAATATTAATTGAGATTTATTAAACAATTAATGTATAAGGTCGATATTGGGTTGTCCATTTAAGAACTCACTTTTTTATTTTTAGAGAAAATTTAAATATAATAAACAATAGCATTATGAATTGTTAATTTTGAATAAAATTAACAATTCATAAAAGCACATAATTAAAAATTTAGGTTATGTATAAGCTGAATTACACTGTAATGATTAATAATTAAGGATTTTTGATAAAAACTCTTGAGCCCTTGGTGTTCTAGCTTGTGGGTTGGAGAAAAAGTCTTCAGATGAACAATCTTCGAGGATCATTCCTTGATCCATAAAAATTATACGTTTTGATACTTTTTGTGCGAAGCTCATTTCGTGTGTAACACAAATCATTGTCATACCTTCTTCTGCTAGGCCTATCATGACGTCTAATACTTCACCTACCATTTCTGGATCTAAAGCAGAAGTTGGTTCATCAAAGAGCATAACAAATGGGTCCATAGTTAAAGAGCGCGCAATAGCAACACGTTGCTGTTGTCCTCCAGAAAGCTGACCAGGATATTTATCTTTATGTTCGATGAGTCCAACACGTTCAAGATATAATAAGCCACGCTCAAGCGCTTCTTTTTTACTGCGTTTTAAAACTTTAATTTGTGCAATAGTTAAATTTTCCATGACGGATAAATGTGGAAAAAGCTCAAAGTGTTGAAATACCATTCCTACATGGCTACGCAATTTGGATAAATTAGTTTTTTTTGAATGAACTGGTATGCCATCAATCCAAATTTCCCCTTTTTGAAAAGGCACTAAGGCGTTAATAGTTTTTATGAGGGTTGATTTACCAGATCCTGACGGTCCACAAACTACAACTACTTCTCCTTTATTGATATTGGTTGTACAGTTTTTAAGAATGTTAACTTCGCCATACCAGTTAGAAACATTTTTCATTTCGATCATATGAGTAGACATTATTTTCTCCCCTGTTAGCGAATAATGGATATTTTTTTTTGCAAGAGTAAAACTATTTGCGATAATGTAAAGCAGATCAGGAAATAGAAAATTGCTGCTAAAATATAAGCTTCTTGTTTTACACCGAAATTGTTAGAGACAATATCAAATCCATTCAAAAGGCTATTGCCACTGATTGCATAGACAAGTGTTGTATCCTGAAACAGTATAATAATTTGTGTTAGAAAGACTGGTAGCATATTTCTGAATGCTTGTGGAAGAATCACAATACGCATATTTTGCCAGTACGTCATTCCGAGAGCTTGACCTGCATGTTTTTGTCCTTGCGAAATTGAAAGTATGCCAGCACGCATAATTTCAGCAAAATAAGCGGCTTCAAATGCAGTAAAAGTAATTAATGCTGATTTATTCGCACCGATTGATGTACCTGTTATCAAAGGCAGAAGCACAAAAAACCATAAAATAACCATTACAAGTGGTATTGATCGCATGGCAGTAATGTAAATTATAGCAAGTGTAGAAAGCAATTTAATAGAAGAAAGACGCATCATTGCTAATAATACGCCAAAGATAAGACCAAATACCGTCGTAACAATCGTTAGAAAAATGCTAAAAAGCAAACCTGATAAAATATAAGAACAGAATATATCAAAAGTAAAAAACGAAAAATCAAATTCTGAAAAATTAAAAGGAGAATAGGTATTTATAAATTCTATTATCATATTTAGCGCCCCTCTGTTTGAAAACAAGGAATCCTAATTGCTCTCTCAATTATGGTCATAAGGATGAATATGAACAGAGATATGACAATATAAAGGAGTGTAACAAGTAGATAGTTTTCATAAACATGACTTACTTCTTCAATTGTTTGATATTGGAATTGCATTAGTTCATTAATAGAAACAGCGAATGCTATAGATGAATTTTTTACGATACCCATTGCTTCTGAAGTGAGTGGGGGCATGATTGTGCGAATAGCACGTGGCAATATGATGTAACGGTAGCTCTGGTAAGTGTTAAATCCCATTGCCATTGCAGCATAATGTTGTCCAGAAGGAATAGATTCAATACCGGAGCGAACTTGTTCTGCGATACGCGCGGATGTAAAAAAACCTAAAGCGCAGATTATTAATAAAATGGGTGGAAAATTCATTGCAGGTGGATAAATTTTAGGTACGACAAAATACCATAAAAATACTTGAACAAGTAAAGGAATATTACGCATAATTTCTACCCAAAAAGTACCAACAGCACGTAAAAAATTATTAATGATGGAAGTTTTAGGCAGAGTACGTATCATTCCTATAATAACACCCATAAATACAGCTAGTACCAATGAATAGATAGATAATATGGCTGTATTTTTAAAACCATCGAGGAGTGTATCCAAATAGGTATGACTTATGCCAGGAGTTCCGAGACATCCGGCTACCAGTGTATGATTAAGATCATCTGTGCAAAGGAACGAAAAGTCCATTAATTGATTTTCCTCAAGTTAATTAGCTGCTAAGTAGAGAAAATAGATCAGCTATATTGATACAGGCTAAGTGTATTGAAAAATTTAGAATATGACTATACCTAATTTATAAAGAGTATAGTCATTCTCTTATAATGATTTTATAGATTATTTTCTATATAGGCTTCCCGTGGCTTATTATTTGGGTGCTCCCAAGCATATTGGGTTTCTTTAGAGAGAGGAAGATTAATGATAGTATTTGTAGGAGGGATTGGTTCCATGAACCATTTATTATAAAGTTTTTCTAGTGATCCATCATTGATTTGGCGTACGATACTATCGTTAATGGTTTGTTCAAAGTTTTTGTCATTTAGTCGGAGCATACAAGCGATAGGTTCAACAGAAAGTGTAGTGTCAAGAATTATATAATCGGATGGATTTTTTGATTTAGCAATATGCGCAGAGAGAATTGATGTATCCATAACAAATGCGTCAGCTCGACCAGATTCTAGTGATAAGAAGCTATCTCCGTGATCTTTACCGTTCACAACTTCAAAATGAATATTTTTTTGACGTTTATTTTTACGGATAAGCTGCACAGCTGTTGTACCAGTAGTTGTTGCGACTTTTTTACCATTTAAATCATCAATAGATTGAATGCCAGAATTTTTCTTTACAACGATTTTAACTGATTCAACATAGGTTGTGTATGCAAAAGCAGCTTCTTTACTGCGAGCAGAATCATTTGTTGTTGATCCACATTCAAAATCATAAGTACCGTTTTTCAGCAAAGGAATTCGGTTTTGTGATGTAATGGGCTGATAATTAACTTTGATTGGTTGACCAATTTTTTTTGAGATATCATTAATAATACGTTCTGCCATTTCAGTATGGAAGCCTGTATACTTACCGTTACCAAGTGCGTAGGCCAAACCTGATGATTCGCGAACACCTAAAGTGATTTCTCCCGTTCTTTTAATCTTCTCCAGTGTATCGTTTGTAGCGTGAGCAATGTTTGTTAATCCCATAAAAATTGCTGCAATAAATATTACAAATGATTTTCTCATTATTTCCTCCGTTTTTATATAATTTTTTATTATTGTTTGCTGTATTCAGGATATATTTCAATGTATGATGTAGCATATTTATTGTTTTAGGTGGGATTTTTTTTATATATCTTATCATATCTTAATTAATTGCAGTTGAGCTCGATCCAAATGGGAACGTGATCTGATGGTTTTTGATATCCCCTTGCCTCTGTTTGGCTATAGGCACAAATCAGCTGATCTGCAGCTTCTGGTGATAATAATAAATGATCAATGCGTATACCATTATTTTTTTTCCATGCGTTAGCTTGAAAATCCCAAAAACTGAATGATGGAGCATCTGTTACATTTCGGATAGCGTCATAAAAACCCAAATGAGTAATACATTGAAATATTTGTCTTATTTGTGGAAGGAATAAAGCATCGTTACTCCATTCTTGGGGATTTTTTGCATCTAATGGGGTTGGAATAACATTATAATCACCGGCAAGGATTAGAGGTTCTTCATATGCAAGTAATAATTTTGCATGTGTGTACAATCTTTTCATCCATTCTATTTTATACAAGTATTTTTCACTATTGATGGGATTGCCATTTGGAAGATAGAGAGAAGCAACACGAATGCTTCCTGTATTTGTTGAATAAACAGTTTCAATATAACGTGCTTGCATATCATTATTATTACCTGGTAATCGAAGAATAACTTCATCAGGTACTGTTTTAGAAAGAATTGCAACACCATTGAAGCTTTTTTGTCCATGCGTTTCTATATGATAACCTAAATTTTCAATTGTATCGCGTGGGAAATTTTCATCAACACTTTTAATTTCTTGTAAGCAAACTACATCAGGTTGATTCTGTTTTAGCCATTTACATAATGTTTCATGTCTTGCTTTTATACCGGCTATATTCCACGTTGCTATTTTCATACTGTTAGTTTTAAGTATCAGAATTGTAATTAGCAAGTTGTTCTGTTAAATATTACGTAATTACCCCCAATATATTGGGCTATTTTTATTTTATGAGTTTGTTATTTTGTGTATTAGCTTTTTTTGTTTTTTGAATTTTTACTTTTAGAAACTTTTCTGATGTTTAGTACTTGACGAATGTGTATGTTCTCGCTATTAAAAACTATCATGTTCAGTACGAAAGCGCATTGAGATTTAAGATGATCTAGTTCATCTTAAGAGAAGTTTGTAAGATCTAAAAACAAATGCTAATGCAAGAGGTTGTAACCTCCTATGCTAGTAGTCGGGTAAGCTGTTTATGCAGTCATGCCCGATTTTGTATTATGAATATATATTTATTCTGAATATTATCGGAATAGATAATAGAAGCCCAAGTGGGAATGACGAACGCAGATTGTTAAAAAGGAAGGTTGCATGCCTACCGTAAATCAGTTGATTAGAAAGCCACGTGTAGTGCCAGTTAAACGCAATAAGGTTCCTGCTCTTCAGGCAAATCCGCAAAAGCGTGGTGTTTGTACTCGTGTATATACAACGACACCGAAGAAGCCAAATTCTGCTCTTCGTAAAGTTGCTAAAGTTCGTTTGACAAATGGATTTGAAGTGATTGGTTATATTCCTGGAGAAGGGCATAATCTTCAAGAGCACTCTGTTGTAATGATTCGTGGTGGTCGTGTAAAGGATTTACCGGGGGTTCGGTATCACATTGTTCGTGGATTGCTTGATACGCAGGGTGTTAAAAATCGTAAACAGCGTCGTTCTAAATATGGCGCAAAGCGTCCGAAATAAATATTTTGAGAGACAAAGCCAATGTCCCGTCGTCATAGAGCAGAGAAACGTGAAATTAATCCAGATCCTAAATTTGGTGATTTGGTTATTACAAAATTTATGAATGCCATTATGTTTGATGGTAAAAAGTCAGTGGCTGAGCGTATTGTTTATGGCGCTCTTGATTTGGTTGAGAATAAAGTTAAGACAGATCCTGTGGCTCTGTTTCATCAAGCGTTAGAAAATGTAGCTCCACATGTTGAGGTTCGGTCACGTCGTGTTGGGGGTGCAACTTATCAAGTTCCAATTGATGTTCGTCCTGATCGTCGGCAGGCTTTAGCTATTCGTTGGTTAATTGCAGCGGCGCGTGGGCGGAATGAAACAACAATGGTTGGTCGCCTTTCTGGTGAGTTGGTTGATGCTGCTAATAATCGTGGTTCTGCAGTGAAAAAGCGAGAAGATGTTCATCGTATGGCTGAGGCTAATCGTGCATTTTCTCATTATCGCTGGTAGGTGTGTTTAGAAAAGATCTAAGGCAAAAAGAATGGCTCGCGAATATAAAATTGAGGATTATCGTAATTTTGGTATTATGGCGCATATTGACGCCGGTAAAACCACGATGACTGAGCGTATTTTATTCTACACTGGTAAGAATCACAAGATTGGTGAAACGCATGATGGTGCTTCTACAATGGATTGGATGGAGCAAGAGCAAGAGCGTGGTATTACAATTACATCTGCTGCTACGACGACTTTTTGGGAAGGTCGTGATGGTCGAAAACGACGCTTTAATATCATTGATACGCCTGGTCACGTTGATTTTACAATTGAGGTTGAGCGTTCTTTGCGTGTTCTTGATGGTGCGATAGCGTTGTTGGATGCGAATGCAGGTGTGGAGCCTCAGACGGAGACTGTTTGGAGGCAGGCTGAGAAGTACCGTGTGCCCCGTATGGTATTTGTTAATAAAATGGATAAGATTGGGGCTGATTTCTATCGTAGTGTAGAAATGGTTGCTTCTCGATTGGGAGCTAAGGCTCTTGTCTTGCAGTTACCGATTGGTGCTGAAAATGATTTTGAAGGTGTTGTTGATCTTGTTGAGATGAAGGCATTGACATGGGATGGTTCCATTGGAGCTTCGGCCGTAGTAGGTGAGATACCTGCTGAGTTAAAGGAGAAGGCAGAGGAATATCGAGAAAAATTGGTCGAGATGGCTGTTGAAGTCGATGAGGCTGCGACAGAAGCTTATTTGGAAGGGGTTATGCCAACCAATGAACAGCTTGTGGCTCTTATTCGTAAAGGAACAGTGGAGGTTCAGTTTCATCCGGTTCTTTGTGGTACAGCTTTTAAAAATAAAGGTGTTCAACCGCTTTTAGATGCTGTTGTTTCTTATCTTCCTTCTCCTGTTGATGTTCCCGCTATTAGTGGTGTTGATGTTAAGACTGAATCTGAAACAACGCGTGAATCTTCAGATGAAGCTCCGCTTTCTATGCTTGCTTTCAAAATTATGAATGATCCATTTGTTGGGTCTTTGACTTTTTGTCGTATTTATTCTGGCAAAATCCAAAAAGGTATTTCTCTTGAGAATACTGTGAAGGGAAAGAGAGAGCGTTTGGGGCGTATGCTTCAGATGCATTCTAATTCTCGTGAGGATATTGAAGAAGCATTTGCTGGTGATATTGTTGCTCTTGCTGGTCTTAAGGAGACAACAACAGGTGATACTCTTTGTGATCCTTTGAAGCCTGTTATTTTGGAGCGGATGGAATTTCCTGAACCTGTTATTGAGATTGCTATTGAGCCGAAAACAAAGGCAGATCAAGAGAAAATGGGGCTTGCTCTTAGTCGTTTGGCTGCAGAAGATCCTTCATTTCGTGTTAAATCGGATGAAGAATCTGGTCAGACAATTATTGCTGGAATGGGTGAGCTTCATCTTGATATCATTGTTGACCGTATGCGGCGTGAATTTAAGGTTGAAGCTAATGTTGGGCAGCCTCAAGTAGCTTATCGTGAATCAATAACAAAAGTTGCTGAAATTGATTATACCCATAAGAAGCAATCTGGTGGTGCTGGACAATTTGCTCGTGTAAAAATTATTTTTGAGCCTCATGATGGTGATGACTTCGTTTTTGAGTCAAAGATTGTTGGTGGTGCCGTTCCTAAAGAATATATCCCAGGTGTTCAAAAAGGTATTGAAAGTGTTATGGGGTCAGGCCCTCTTGCAGGATTTCCTATGCTTGGTGTAAAAGCTACTTTGATTGATGGTGGCTATCATGATGTTGATTCTTCTGTTTTAGCTTTTGAGATTGCTGCGCGTGCAGCATTTCGGGAAGGGGCGCAAAAGGCTGGTGCTCAGCTTCTTGAGCCAATTATGAAGGTAGAGGTTGTGACGCCAGAAGATTATGTTGGTGATGTGATTGGTGATTTAAATTCTCGTCGAGGTCAAATTTCAGGTACGGAAGCTCGTGGTATTGCGACAGTTGTGAATGCAATGGTTCCTTTGGCGAATATGTTTGGTTATGTGAATACACTTCGGTCGATGAGTCAAGGGCGAGCTCAATATACAATGCAATTTGATCATTATGAGCCTGTTCCTTTAGCTGTAGCACAGGAGATTCAGAAAAAATATGCATAATCAATATACGTAATTTATAATCGTATATTAATTTTAAACTTAGTTCATAATTTGAACAGAAAATGGAGAGCTCAAATGGCAAAGAGCAAATTTGAACGTACGAAGCCGCATGTTAATATAGGTACGATTGGTCATGTTGATCATGGGAAGACTTCATTGACAGCAGCGATTACGAAGTATTTTGGTGAATTTAAAGCGTATGACCAAATTGATGCGGCGCCTGAGGAGCGGGCACGTGGTATAACGATATCTACTGCGCACGTTGAGTATGAAACGGAGAGCCGTCACTATGCTCACGTTGATTGTCCTGGTCATGCGGATTATGTTAAGAACATGATTACAGGAGCGGCCCAAATGGATGGTGCGATATTAGTTGTTTCTGCAGCAGATGGACCTATGCCTCAAACGCGTGAGCATATTTTGTTGGCCCGCCAGGTTGGAGTTCCAGCGATTGTTGTTTTTCTCAATAAAGTTGATCAGGTTGATGATAGCGAGCTTTTAGAGCTTGTAGAGCTTGAAGTTCGTGAGCTTTTATCGAAATATGATTTTCCGGGAGATGATATTCCTATAGTTAAGGGTTCGGCTTTGGCTGCGCTTGAGGATTCAAATAAGAGTATAGGTGAAGATTCTGTTCGTCTTTTGATGAGTGAAGTTGATAAATATATACCGACCCCTGAGCGTCCAGTTGATCAGCCGTTTTTGATGCCTATCGAGGATGTTTTTTCTATTTCTGGTCGTGGTACGGTTGTTACAGGTCGTGTTGAGCGTGGCATTATTAAAGTTGGTGAAGAGATAGAGATTATTGGAATTCGTCCTACATCTAAGACGACGGTTACCGGGGTTGAAATGTTTCGGAAACTTTTAGATCAAGGTCAGGCTGGTGATAATATAGGCGCTTTGCTTCGTGGAGTTGATCGTGAGGGGATTGAACGTGGTCAAGTATTGGCGAAACCTGGTTCTGTTACACCTCATACTAAATTTAAAGCTGAGGCTTATATTTTAACGAAAGATGAGGGGGGACGTCACACACCGTTTTTCACAAACTATCGTCCTCAATTTTATTTTCGTACGACCGATGTTACAGGTATAGTTACGCTTCCTGAAGGAACGGAAATGGTTATGCCGGGTGATAATGTTGCAATGGATGTTTCTTTGATTGTTCCAATCGCAATGGAAGAGAAGCTTCGTTTTGCGATCCGAGAAGGTGGTCGCACCGTTGGGGCCGGTATCGTATCTAAAATTATTGAATAGGTGAGATAATCATTGAGAAATGTCTTTGATTGTTGAGGACATTTCATATGTTAAGGAAATAAAGAGCATGAATGGCCAGAATATCCGTATTCGTTTAAAGGCATTTGATCATCGGATTCTTGATGCATCGACGCGTGAAATTGTGTCAACCGCTAAGCGTACTGGTGCTAATGTCCGTGGTCCTATTCCGCTTCCAACACGGATTGAGAAGTTTACGGTTAATCGTGGCCCACACATTGACAAGAAGAGTCGTGAACAATTTGAAATGCGTACGCATAAACGTCTTCTTGATATTGTTGATCCAACACCACAAACGGTAGATGCGCTGATGAAGCTTGATCTTTCTGCTGGTGTAGATGTTGAAATCAAGCTCTGAGGTTTGAAGACAGAAGGAACTGCCCCAATGCGTTCAGGTGTAATAGCACAGAAGTTAGGTATGACCCGTATTTATAATGATGCTGGTGAGCATGTGCCAGTAACTGTGCTTCGTCTAGATAAATGTCAGGTTATTGCTCAACGTACAGTTAAAAAAAATGGTTATACTGCTGTTCAATTAGGTGTAGGATTTGCTAAAATTAAAAATACATCTAAAGCTCTTCGTGGGCATTTTGCTAAAGCTGTAGTTGAGCCAAAGGCTAAAATAGCAGAATTTCGCGTTAGTCCTGATAATTTACTTGATGTTGGTACTGAAATTACAGTGGAACATTTCGTGCCAGGTCAAAGGGTTGATGTAACAGGTGTAAGTATTGGTAAAGGGTTTGCCGGTGTTATGAAGCGGCATAATTTTGGTGGGCATCGTGCCTCCCATGGTAATTCTATTACACATCGTGCTCATGGTTCAACAGGTCAATGTCAAGATCCTGGAAAAGTATTTAAAGGCAAAAAAATGGCTGGTCATATGGGGCAAGCACGTGTAACAACTCAAAATATTGAAGTTGTTTCTACGGATGTTGATCGTGGTTTGATTTTAGTGCGTGGTTCTGTTTCTGGTTCTAAAGGGTCTTGGATTTTAGTGCGAGATGCTATAAAAAAGCGTCTTCCTGATAATGCACCAAAACCTGCTGGTATTCGCCGACTTGTTAAAGAGGAAAAGGGATCAACTCCCTTAATGGCGGAAATTTCTGAATCTAAGGGAGCCGAATGATGGACCTTGTTATAAAAACTCTTGATGGTAAAGAAGCCGGTAAATTGAAAGTTTCTGAAAATATTTTTGGTCTTACTCCTCGTGAGGATATTTTGCAACGTGTTGTTCGTTGGCAGCTTGCACGTCGTCAAAAAGGTACGCATCAGTCACAAGGGCGGTCTGATGTATCGCGAACAGGGGCGAAAATGTTTAAACAAAAAGGAACTGGACGTGCCCGTCATTCTTCTGCTCGGGTACCGCAATTCCGAGGTGGTGGTAAAGCACATGGTCCGGTGATGCGGAGTCATGCGCATAACCTTCCTAAAAAGGTTCGTGCTCTTGGGTTGCGTTTAGCTTTATCGGTCAAATTAAAAACAGATAATTTGATTATCGTTGACGAGCTTAGTATTCGAGACGCAAAGACAAAAATGCTGAATATGAATTTTTCTAAACTTGGTTTCAATAATGCTTTGTTAATTGGTGGAAAAGAAGTTGATATGAATTTTTTTCGTGCAGCATCTAATATTCCTAATATTGATGTTTTACCAGTTCAGGGGATTAACGTTTATGATATTTTGCGTCGCAGCAAGCTTGTTTTGTCAAAAGAGGCTGTTGAGACACTTGAGGAGCGTTTCAAATGACGGATCTTCGTTATTATGATGTAATTTTAAGTCCAGTTGTTACTGAGAAGTCGACTATGCTTTCTGAGTATAATCAAGTTGTTTTTAAGGTTGCTCAGAAAGCAACAAAATCTGAAATTAAAGCTGCTATTGAAGCACTTTTTAGTGTAAAGGTTAAGGCAGTGAATACAATAGTTCGTAAGGGCAAAATGAGGCGTTTCAAAGGTATTGTTGGTCGGCAAAGTGATGTTAAAAAAGCAATTGTAACGCTTGTCAAAGATCAATCAATTGACTTTTTAGCAGGCTTATAGAAGGTTCAGAGGTTAGAAGAATGGCACTTAAGCATTTTAATTCGACTACGCCCGGACAGCGTCAGCTCGTTATTGTGGATCGTTCTGATCTTTATAAAGGTAAACCTGTAAAGAGATTAACAGAGGGCTTGCCGTCAAAAGGTGGTCGCAATAATCGTGGCAGAATTACTGCTCGTTTTCAAGGTGGTGGTCATAAGCGTAGTTATAGGCTTATTGATTTTAAGCGTATCAAGCGTGATATGTTTGCAAAAGTTGAGCGTTTGGAATACGATCCAAATCGTACGGCTTTTATTGCGTTGATTCGTTATGAAGATGGGCACTTGAGTTATATTCTTGCACCGCAGCGTCTTGATGTTGGTGACTCTGTTATTGCTGGTTCAAATGTTGATGTTAAGTTAGGCAATGCGATGCCTCTTAGTAATATGCCTATTGGTACTATTGTTCATAACGTTGAAATGAAGCCTGGAAAAGGTGGTCAGATTGCGCGTTCAGCAGGGGCTTATGTGCAATTGGTTGGGCGAGATGAAGGGATGGCTATTCTTCGTCTTAATTCTGGTGAACAACGTTTGGTTTCAGGTAATTGTTTTGCAACGGTTGGTGCTGTTTCAAATCCTGATCATGGGAATATTAGTGATGGTAAAGCTGGTCGGTCACGCTGGCGTGGTAAGCGTCCACATGTTCGTGGAGTTGCTATGAATCCAGTTGATCATCCGCATGGTGGTGGTGAAGGTCGCACATCAGGTGGTCGTCATCCAGTGTCTCCTTGGGGAAAGCCTACGAAAGGTAGGCGTACACGTTCCAATAGAGCCACTGACAAGTTTATTATGCGTTCTCGTCACCAGCGTAAGAAATAGGAAAGGTAGTCTAAAGTGGTTCGTTCAGTTTGGAAAGGTCCGTTTGTTGACGGCTATCTTCTTAAGAAAGCAGAAAAAGTTCGCGCTAGTGGACGTAATGAGGTAATTAAAATGTGGAGTCGCCGTTCTACTATTTTACCACAATTTGTTGGTTTGACTTTTGGTGTTTACAACGGCAATAAACATATTCCTGTTTCTGTTTCTGAAGAAATGGTCGGGCACAAATTTGGTGAATTTGCTCCCACCCGGACCTATTATGGGCATGGTGCAGATAAAAAAGCGAAGAGGAAGTAGGAATGGGCAAAGCTAAGGTTCCACGCCAACTTAAAGATATTGAAGCAAAAGCTGTCGCCCGAACAGTTCGTGTAAGTCCGCAGAAGCTTAATTTGGTTGCTGAAATGATACGTGGTAAAAAAGTTAATATGGCATTGGCTGATTTGGCATTTTCGCGTAAGCGTATTGCTGGTACTGTTCGAAGTGCTCTTGAATCGGCAATTGCTAATGCGGAAAATAATCATAATCTTGATATTGATTCCTTGATTGTTGCAGAAGCATATGTTGGTAAATCTATTGTAATGAAGCGTTTTCATGTTCGAGGGCGTGGTCGAGCTAGTCGAGTGAAGCGTCCATTTTCTCATCTCACTATTATTGTTCGTGAAGTTGTAGAAAAAGGGGAGGTTGCATAATGGGACAGAAGATCAATCCAATAGGACTTCGTCTTGGAGTTAATCGGACCTGGGATTCACGGTGGTATGCTGATAGTGGTGAATATGGGCGTCTTCTTCATGAAGATGTAAAAATTCGCTTGTATGTAATTGAGGAATTAAAGCAAGCTGCCATTTCTAAGGTTGTTATTGAGCGTCCTCATAAAAAGTGTCGTATAACTATTCATTCAGCACGCCCTGGTTTAATCATTGGTAAAAGAGGTGCTGATATTGAGAAGTTGCGTCGCAAGCTTTCAGAAATGACTGATGCTGAAACTTCACTGAATATTGTTGAAATTCGTAAACCAGAAATTGATTCCACAATTATTGCTCAGTCTATTGCTCAGCAACTTGAGCGTCGTGTTGCTTTTCGACGTGCAATGAAGCGTGCTGTTCAGTCTGCTATGCGTTTTGGAGCTGAAGGGATTCGTATTAATTGCTCTGGTCGTCTTGGAGGGGCTGAGATTGCTCGTATGGAATGGTATCGCGAAGGTCGTGTTCCACTTCATACATTGCGAGCTGATGTTGATTATGGTACAGCAGAAGCTAAAACTGCCTATGGTATTTGTGGTGTTAAAGTTTGGGTTTTTAAGGGTGAAATTCTTGAACATGATCCAATGGCTTCGGAGCGTCGTGCTGTAGAGGGTGATCATTCGAGTTCTTTATTGAATCGTCGCCGCGAAAATGTTTAATTTTGTGGTTGAGTTAGAAATTTGGAGTAGAGAGCAATGTTGCAGCCAAAGCGCACAAAGTTCCGTAAACAATTTAAGGGGCGTATTCATGGTTCTTCAAAGGGAGGAACAAGCTTGAATTTCGGTGCTTATGGTTTGAAAGCTATTGAGCCAGAGCGTGTTACTGCCCGTCAAATTGAGGCAGCGCGTCGTGCAATTACACGTTATATGAAGCGTTCTGGTCGTGTATGGATTCGTATTTTTCCGGATGTTCCTGTTACGTCTAAGCCAACTGAAGTTCGTATGGGTAAAGGTAAGGGGAGTGTGGATTATTGGGCGGTGCGTGTTGCACCTGGGCGTGTTATGTTTGAGCTTGATGGGGTTTCTGAGGATGTGGCGCGTGAAGCACTTAGGTTAGGTGCAGCAAAGCTTCCTGTTAAGACTCGTTTCGTACAGCGTATTTCTGAATAAAGAGGTTAGGCAATGAAAGCTGCAGAATTACGAGCGCAAACGCTCGAGCAAATGAAAAATGAATTGGCTAAATTAAAAAAAGAACAGTTTAATTTGCGTTTTCAGAAAGCAACAGGTCAGTTAGAGAAGACTACACGGGTTAAACAAGTTCGTCGTAATATTGCACGTATTAAAACATTTCTTCGTCAGAAAATGAACGAAAACAAGGCTTAAGGAAGTAAGATATGCCTAAACGCATTTTGCAAGGTGTTGTCGTTAGTGACAAGAGTGATAAAACTGTTGTTGTTAAGGTGGAGCGTCGCTATTCTCATCCGTTGCTTCAAAAGACGGTTCGGCAATCTAAAAAATATAAAGCACATGATGAGAATAATCAGTTCAAAATTGGAGATCGGATTTTTATTCAGGAATCTAAGCCAATCTCGAAAGATAAGCGTTGGATTGTCGTTAAAGATAGTGTAGCGTAGTTAACTAGGTGGGTTGTTTTAAAATTTAATTTTGGTTTATATTCATTGGTGGGTTTTGAAATAAAAACTTTATCGTTATTTGGCGGGTGAGTTCAGGTATATCAAATATTTATCCGGATATGGGTGTTTAAGAAAAGGTGGCCATTCATGATTCAGATGCAAACAAACCTCGATGTTGCAGATAATTCTGGTGCACGTCGTGTCATGTGCATCAAAGTGTTAGGCGGTTCAAAGCGGAAGTATGCTTTGGTCGGCGACATTATTGTTGTTTCGGTTAAGGACGCTATTCCTCGTGGACGTGTAAAAAAAGGAGATGTGATGAAAGCTGTAGTGGTTCGTACTGCCAAAGATATTCGTCGCGTGGATGGTAGTGTAATTCGTTTTGATAGGAATGCTGCTGTTTTAGTTGATAATAAGAAAGAACCAATTGGTACACGTATTTTTGGGCCGGTTCCCCGTGAGCTTCGTGGTAAAAACCATATGAAGATCATTTCTCTTGCTCCTGAAGTATTATAAGGGGTGGATATTATGCAAAAGATTCGAAAAGGTGATAAAGTGGTTGTCTTGTCCGGTAAGGATAAGGGATGTAAAGGTGAAGTCATCAAGGTGAATCCAAAGGAGAATAATGCTCTTGTGCTTGGGCTTAATATGGTTAAACGTCATCAACGTCAAACGCAAAAGCAAGAAGCTGGAATTATTTCTAAGGAGGCTCCTATTCATTTATCTAATTTAGCACTCTCTGATCCTAGAGATGGTAAGCCTACTCGTGTAGGTTTTCGTTTGAATGCGGATGGTGATAAGGTTCGCTTTGCCAAGCGTTCAGGAGAATTAATTAATGGCTGAGGAAAAACAAAAGCCGCGTATGAAGGCGCATTATTTTGAAGTGGTTCGTAAAATACTTCAAGAAAAGTTTAATTATAAAAATGAAATGCAAATACCCCGTCTTGATAAGATTGTGATTAATATGGGGATCGGTGAGGCGACGGCTGATTCAAAAAAGCCCTCTATTGCAGCTGGAGATTTGGCATTGATAACGGGTCAAAAAGCTATTGTTACCCGTGCACGTAATTCTATTGCGACCTTTAAAGTACGTGAAGGGATGCCTCTTGGAGCTAAGGTAACACTACGTAAAGATCGTATGTTTGAGTTTTTGGATCGTCTTATTACAATTGCGCTTCCACGGGTTCGTGATTTTCGTGGTTTGAATCCAAAAAGTTTTGACAGTCGTGGCAATTTTGCTATGGGTATTAAAGAGCATATTGTGTTTCCAGAAATTAACTACGATAAAGTTGATCAGATTTGGGGTATGGATATTATTGTTTGTACGACAGCGAAAACGGATGATGAAGCGCGTGAGTTATTACGTGCTTTTAATTTTCCGTTTCGTTCGTAACGGCAAATATAGCGAGGTGAAGTTATGGCTAAAGTGAGTGCCGTTGAAAAAAATAAACGTCGTGAAAGGATGGTGAAGCGTTATGCTGCACGTCGTGCGCGTTTAAAAGCAATAGTGATGAATCAGGAAGTTTTGCTTGAAGAGCGCTTTAAAGCTTCTATTCAGTTGGCACAGTTGCCTCGTAATTCTGCAAAAGTTCGTATTCGTAACCGTTGTGAAATTTCGGGTCGTCCGCGTGCTTATTATCGTAAATTAAAGATGTCACGAATTGCATTGCGTGATCTTGGGTCTTTGGGGTATATTCCTGGAATTGTTAAGTCTAGCTGGTAGGGAGAGGTTATTAGATGTCTATGTCAGATCCTCTTGGTGATATGTTAACCCGTATTCGGAATGCGCTTGGTCGTAAAAAAGGAAAGGTCATTACTCCTGCATCTAAACTTCGTGCAGGGGTTCTTGATGCTCTGAAATTGGAAGGTTATATTCGTGGATATAATCAGGTTGATTTAGGTAATGGAAAATCTTCAATTGAAATTGAGCTAAAATATTTTGAAGGTTCAGCCGTTATTCGTGAAATTTCGCGTGTTTCAAAGCCAGGTCGTCGTGTTTATGTTTCTGCTAAAGCTATTCCTCCAGTGGCGAATGGTCTTGGTATTTCAATTTTATCAACTCCTAACGGAGTGATGGCGGATCATGAGGCGCGTAAACAAAATGTTGGTGGAGAGCTTCTCTGTCGTGTTTTCTGATTAATTTAAAGAAAATGGAAGAAAAACAGGTTAAGAATAATGTCTCGTATTGGAAAAAAACCCATTCCAGTTCCTTCTGGAGTTACCGCTATCATTGACGGCCAGTTGGTTAAGGTAAAAGGTCCGAAAGGTGAGCTGAGTTATGTCGTTAATGATGAGGTTTTAGTTAAGCTTGAGGAAAATGTTGTATTAGTAGAGCCACGTGATCAATCAAAGGGTGCTCGTTCTAAGTGGGGTATGTCACGCTCAATGATTGGGAATATTTTTTGTGGTGTAAAAGATGGTTTTGAAAAGAAACTGGAAATTAATGGTGTTGGTTATCGTGCTGCGTTGCAGGGTAAAGATATTCAGTTATCATTAGGTTTTTCTCATGATGTCATTTATAAAGTACCAGCTGACGTTACTATAACAGTTCCTAAGCCGACAGAAATTGTTGTTTTCGGAATTGATAAACAGAAGGTTGGACAAGTAGCGGCAGAAATTCGCAAATATCGTGCGCCTGAACCTTATAAGGGTAAAGGTGTGAAGTATGCAGATGAGCATATTGTTCGTAAAGAAGGTAAAAAGAAATAAGGATTTCATGACATGGTTTCTTCTAAGCGGATTGTTCAACGTAGAGCCCAACGTGTTCGTCGTCAAATTAAAGCGGTTGATAATGGTCGTCTACGGCTTAGTGTTTATCGCTCAAATCAGAATATTTATGCTCAAATTATTGATGATACACGTGGACATACTCTTGTTTCTGCGTGTACTCTTGAAAAGAATTTAAAGAACTCTTTAAAAAGTGGTTCTGATAAAGAAGCTGCTTTTGTTGTTGGTAAGTTAATTGCTGAGCGTGCGAAAAAAGCTGGTGTTAATGAAGTTGTTTTTGATCGTGGGCCATATGTTTATCATGGTAGAATAAAAGCTTTGGCTGAAGCTGCTCGTGAGGGTGGTTTAAATTTTTAAAGTGTATAGCTTAGAAAGTTTAGTAAGGAGATCTTTAGGATATTTCATGCAAGTTCCTTTGATTTCGTGCTGGGACTTTGTTAGCGTGCTTCCGGAAAAGAAAAAAGGAATGAGGAATGGCACAAAAAGAGCGTAGTGATCGGGATGAACGTGATAGTGAGTTTGTTGATAAGCTTGTTCATATTAATCGTGTTTCTAAAGTTGTGAAGGGTGGTCGGCGTTTTGGTTTTGCTGCTCTTGTTGTTGTTGGAGATCAAAAGGGGCGTGTTGGTTTTGGTCATGGTAAAGCGCGTGAAGTGCCTGAGGCAGTTCGTAAGGCTACAGAGTCTGCAAAACGTGAAATGATTCATGTACCGCTGCGGTCTGGACGTACATTACATCATGATGTTGAAGGTCGTCATGGTGCTGGTTATGTTTTGTTACGCGCAGCTTCTGCTGGTACTGGTATTATCGCTGGCGGGCCAATGCGTGCTATTTTTGAGACACTTGGTATGCAGGATGTTATTGCGAAATCATTAGGGTCATCAAATCCCTATAATATGGTACGTGCTACCTTTGATGCGTTAAAGCGCCAAGTGCATCCTAAAAGTATTGCGGCCCAGCGAGGTATTAAGTATTCAGTATTGCAGTCGCGTCGTCAAAATATGATTGATTCGGAAGAATAATGTCTAGGCTTGTCGAAAAGGGAATTAAAAATGATTCAAAAAAAATCTCAGATTAGCAAGACTGTGACGGTAGAACAAATTAGAAGTGCGATTCGAAAACCGCGAGTTCAATGTGCAACATTAAAGGGACTTGGATTAAATAAAATGCATCGTCGTCGTGTTTTGGAAGATACACCTTGTGTGCGGGGTATGATTGCTAAGGTTAAGCATCTTGTTCGCGTTATAGAAAAAAATTAAAGGTTGCAGGAGTATATAAAATGAAGCTCAATGAATTACGTGATCGTGAGGGCGCAACAAAGAGCTATAAGCGTATTGGGCGTGGTATTGGTTCTGGAACCGGTAAAACTGGTGGTTGTGGTGTTAAAGGTCAGAAGTCACGTTCTGGTGTGTCGCTTAATGGTTTTGAAGGAGGGCAAATGCCTATTTATCGCCGTTTACCAAAGCGCGGATTTAAGAATTTATTTTCTAAAGCTTACAATGAAGTTTCATTAGGCCGTATTCAGTTAGCAGTTGATGCGGGTAAATTGGATATTGAGAAATCAGTTGATGTTGTTACATTAAAAGAAGCTGGTATTATTAGTCGGGTAAAAGATGGTGTGCGTCTTCTTTCTGATGGAGAGCTAAAAGTTAAGATGACATTTAATGTTTCTGGGGCTTCTGAAATGGCTCGTAAAAAGATTGAAAAGGCTGGTGGTCAGGTTAATTTTTGCAAAGTTACTCAATAATTACGGACTAAATAATGCAGGGAAATATGAACTCTCTTTTACTTCATTATTTATAAAGAATATTGAGCCTTTCGTTTTTTATATGGTGGTATGAATTCTAAAGGTTATGTTTATTTAAGTTAAAGATTTAGCCTATAAACTGGAGAAAATTTATGGCATCGGCTGCAGAGCAATTGGTTTCCAATATGAATTTTGGCGCTTTTTCGCGTGCAACTGAATTAAAAAAACGTATTTGGTTTACTTTGGCTGCGCTTCTTGTGTATCGTTTTGGTACTTATATTTCTCTACCGGGTATTAATATTGATGTTTTACGACAAACATTTGAACATCATGCATCTGGTGTATTAGGGCTGTTTAATATGTTTGCTGGGGGTGCTGTTGGGCGTATGGCAATTTTTGCTTTAGGTATAATGCCTTATATATCAGCATCAATTATTGTACAGTTATTAACATCGATTGTTCCTTCATTAGAAGCTCTCAAAAAAGAGGGGGAATTGGGTCGTAAGATCATCAATCAATATACTCGTTATATGACTGTTATATTGGCAATTTTACAAGCTTTTGGTATTGCAGTTGCGCTTGAAACTGGTATAGGAACAGGTCTCCAAATAGTTATAGAACCAGGTATAATATTTCGTATTTCAGCAGTTATTTCATTAGTTGGTGGCACAATATTTTTGATGTGGCTTGGTGAGCAGATTACATCACGTGGCATTGGTAATGGAATTTCTCTCATTATTTTTACAGGTATTGTAGCAAATTTTCCTTCTACGTTTGCTCAACTTTTAACTGCTCATAGTCAAGCTGATTTATCAACTTTTTTATTAATAGGAATTGTTGTTGTTGCTGTTCTTATTATTGGAGTTATTGTTTTTGTAGAGCGGGCACAAAGGAGGATTATTATTCAGTATCCAAAGCGTCAAGTTGGAAATCAGATGTTTCAAGGTGATATGTCTCATTTTCCTTTGAAGTTAAATACTGCTGGTGTTATTCCGCCAATTTTTGCTTCATCTTTATTATTATTACCTGCAACTATTAATAATTTTTCTGATAAAATGCCGCAATGGGTTCAAAATATTTCTTTTTTCCTTAGTCATGGACAACCACTTTATATGATTGTTTACGCTGCTTTGATGGCATTTTTTTGCTTTTTCTATACAGCTATTGTATTCAGTCCAAGTGATACAGCTGAACAATTAAAAAGGCATTCTGGTTTTATCCCAGGGATTCGCCCTGGTGAGCGTACGGCTGAGTATATTGATTACGTTTTAACGCGTATTACTGTTATTGGAGCTATTTATATTATTCTGATTTGTTTACTTCCTGAGTTTATGATATCAACATTGCATATTCCTTTTTATCTTGGTGGTACATCTTTACTCATTGTTGTTACTGTTACACTTGATACAGTTGCTCAAATTCAGGGGAGTCTTGTTGCGCACCAATATAAGGGATTGATTGAAAAATCAAAACTTCGTGGAGGTAGAAGAAGACGATGAAGGTGATTCTTTTAGGTCCTCCTGGTGCTGGCAAAGGTACGCAAGCTAAAATGCTTACAGAGGAATATACTATTCCTCAGTTGTCCACCGGTGACATGCTGCGTGCAGTTATTATGAAAGAAACAGAAGTTGGTAAAAAAGCTAAAGCAATAATGGAATCTGGTTCTTTGGTTTCTGATGATATTGTTAATCGAATTGTATCAGATCGTATTAGTGAAAGTGATTGCGTGGGTGGTTTTATATTGGATGGGTATCCGCGGACCTTGGCACAAGCAGAGGCATTGCAGCAAATTTTAAAATCAAAAAATGTACAACTTGATGCGGTTATTGAGCTTGTTGTTGATGAAGATGCGTTGATTGAGCGTATAAAAAAGCGTGTACAGGAAACCGTTGTTTCTGGTGGGCAGGTTCGTTCAGATGATAATCCTGGTGCTTTTGCAAAACGACTAGTTGAGTATCGTGAGAAAACAGCTCCTGTATCAAAGTTTTATTCAGATATTGGATTACTAAAAACGGTTGATGGAATGGCTGATATTTCTGATGTATCGCGCGCAATTAAAGAGCTTTTTAAATGAAGGACTTTATCAGAAATAAATTGAAAAGAGTTGACTTTTATAATGAAATCTATCAGAAATCGCTTTGATTCATTTCAGTAGGAATAACAGGATTCGGAATATGTTTGAACCGAAGCCATTTTTTTCTATAAAATGCTTCAAGTATTTTATGGTAAACTGTTAACATACTCAAGGAGAATAGGCGTGGCCCGTATTGCTGGCGTCAATATCCCGACAAATAAGCGTGTAGTTATTGCGCTTCAATATATTTATGGGATTGGACAAAAATTTGCTCAGGAAATTATCGAGAAAGTTGGTATTTCTCCAGAGCGTCGTGTACATGAGCTTTCGGATGCAGAAGTTTTACAGATTCGTGAGACAATAGACCAAAGCTATCAGGTTGAAGGGGACCTCCGTCGGGAGGTTGCGATGAGTGTAAAGCGTTTGATGGATCTTGGCTGTTATCGTGGTTTACGCCATCGTCGCTCTTTGCCCGTTCGTGGGCAGCGTACGCATACAAATGCGCGTACACGTAAAGGTCCTGCTAAAGCAATTGCTGGTAAGAAGAAGTAAAAATCTTTAATTGCTTTAATTGATTGTGAAGGTTTTATTTTAGATATTTTGTTTTTGTTGAATATTTAAAACAAGAGCGAATAAGGTGGAGCTGCTGGTATTACGGCAGTAAAGAGATCGTTGAAAGGAAGGCTATGGCCAAGGAAGCCACGCGTATTCGTCGTCGCGAGCGTAAGAATATTTCATCAGGTGTTGTACATATCAATTCAACATTTAATAATACAATGATTACTATTACTGATTCTCAGGGACATACAATTGCATGGTCATCTGCTGGAGCTCAAGGATTTAAGGGATCACGTAAGTCTACGCCTTTTGCTGCACAGGTTGCTGCAGAGGATTGTGCCAAAAAAGCACAAGAACATGGTATGCGTTCGTTGGAAGTTGAAGTTTGTGGGCCCGGAGCAGGTCGTGAATCCGCTTTACGTGCATTGCAATCTGTTGGTTTTTTAATTACTTCCATTCGTGATGTGACACCAATTCCTCATAATGGATGTCGTCCGCGAAAAAGGCGGCGTGTTTAATTTGGGTATTGTTTTTCATTGTCGGAGGTTTCTCCGATGTTCACGCTGGCCGTTGCGATTGAATGGTAACGGAACTAAAGAACAGGAATAAAAATATGATCCAGAAAAACTGGCAGGAATTAATTAAACCCAGTAAAGTTGAGTTTCACGCGCATAATGATCCGAATATTGTAAGTGTGGTTGCAGAACCTCTTGAGCGTGGTTTCGGTTTGACATTAGGAAATGCATTGCGTCGTGTGTTGTTATCATCACTTCGTGGTGCTGCAGTTACTGCTGTACAAATTGATAGTATTTTACATGAATTCTCGTCAATTCCGGGTGTTCGTGAAGATGTTACAGATATTATTTTAAATATCAAAGAGATTGCTATACGTATGGAAGAGGAGGGGCCTAAGCGGGTTATTCTCTGTAAAGAGGGACCCGGAGTGGTTAAAGCTGGAGATATACAAACAGTTGGAGATATGGCAATTCTTAATCCGGAGCATGTGATTTGCACATTGGATGAGGACGCAGAAGTTCGCATGGAACTTATTGTCAATACAGGAAAGGGTTATATTCCATCGGAGAGAAATTGTATTGATGATGCACCAATAGGACTTATTCCTGTTGATAGCCTTTATTCGCCAGTTCGTAAAGTATCCTATAAAGTAGAGAATACACGTGAAGGACAGATTCTAGATTATGATAAATTGACATTAACAATCGAAACGAATGGCGCTGTTAATGGTGAAGATGCGATTGCTTTTGCAGCTCGTATTCTTCAAGATCAATTGTTGGTATTTGTTAACTTTGAAGAACCACAAAAAGAATTGGTGGAAGAGCCGGATTCTGAACTTTCCTTTAATCCAGCCTTGCTCAAAAAGGTGGATGAATTAGAACTTTCAGTGCGTTCAGCAAATTGTCTTAAAAATGATAATATTGTTTATATTGGTGATCTTATACAAAAAACAGAAGCTGAAATGCTTCGGACACCAAATTTTGGACGGAAATCATTGAATGAAATTAAGGAAGTTCTCGCATGTATGGGACTCCATCTTGGGATGGAAATTCCTGCGTGGCCTCCTGATAACATTGATGATCTTGCGAAACGTTATGAAGATCAGTATTAAATTAACATTGAAGGAGAAGGCTTATGCGCCACAGTAAATCAGGTCGTAGGCTGAACCGGACTGCTAGTCATCGTAAAGCAATGTTTGCAAATATGGCGGCTTCGCTTATTGAGCATGAGCAGATTATGACGACGCTTCCAAAGGCTAAAGAAATTCGTCCTGTCGTTGAAAAATTAGTTACGCTTGGTAAGCGTGGAGATTTGCATGCACGTCGGCAAGCGATTTCAGCTCTTCGTGATGCGAAGCATGTTGCGAAATTGTTTGATACGTTAGCGGTACGTTATGCATCACGTAAAGGTGGTTATTTGCGTATTATGAAAGCAGGTTTTCGTACCGGTGATAATGCTCCTATGGCTGTTATTGAGTTTGTTGATCGCGATGTTGACGCAAAAGGTGCTGTTGATCGTGCACGTATGGAAACAACAGCTGTTAAAGAAGAAGCTGCTTCATAAAAGGAGCAATTTTTCTTATTAGCTTTTTAAAAACCGTCTTTTAAAGGCGGTTTTTTTATTAAATTTTAAGGGCGTTTTTTCATTAAAATTGTAGAGCTAATTTTTTCTATTATGTAAAAAGGAGAGAGGTGACTTTATTCGTTGAGTTGTTTAATTTCTATATTGTTTGTTGTTTGGATAAATTTTTTGTGCCTAAATCATTGATTATTTAGTGATGATCACCGATTTTCAAGGTAAGTAAGGAGGTCTTCTTATCTTATTAAGAAGTAAGCTTTTGTTTTTGAAGGAGCTAATAATGAAATATTCTATTTTAATAGGGCTTTTTTTTGTGATTATGGCACAAATAACGTTTTGTTATGCGAATGCTCAAATTCCACAAAAACAGTCAGATATTACTTTTTCATTTGCTCCTTTAGTGAAAAAGACTGTTCTATCCGTTGTGAATATTTATGCTGCACGAAAAGTTAGAGTACGTTCGCCTTTTGAGGGAGATCCATTTTTTGAACAATTTTTTGGTCGTTATCAAGGTAAGCGATCTTTGCGTACTCAGTCATCATTAGGATCTGGGGTGATTGTTGATGCACGTGGTTTGATTGTTACTAGTTACCATGTTATTAAGGATGCTAGCGAAATTAAAGTTGCTTTTTCTGATGGCCGGGAATTTGAAAGTAAAGTTATATTAAAGGATGAAACAACAGATATTGCAGTACTTGAAATTAATTCAAAAGATGCTCAATTTCCTGTTCTCCCTTTGGGAGATTCTGATGCAGTGGAAGTTGGAGACCTTGTTCTAGCAATTGGTAATCCTTTTGGTGTTGGTCAGACGGTTACAAGTGGCATTGTTTCAGCACAAGCACGTACGCGTATAGGTATTTCTGATTTTGATTTTTTCATTCAAACAGATGCTGCTATTAATCCAGGTAATTCTGGTGGGGCTTTAATTGATATGAAAGGTCAATTAATTGGGATTAATACGGCTATTTATTCACGTTCAGGTGGTTCTGTAGGGATTGGATTTGCTATCCCAGTTAATCTTATTAAAGTTGTGCTTGATACAGTGAAGCGTGGTGAAAAGTTTCTTGTGCCCCCTTATATTGGGGCATCTTTTCAAAGTATTACACCTGATATTGCAAGTGGTTTGGGTTTAGAACATTCGTATGGTGCACTCATTATTGAGATTATCAAAGGTAGTCCGGCTGAGAAAGCTGGTTTGAAAGTGGGTGACGTTATTTTGAGTGTGCAAGGGATGCAAATTGAGAGTCCAGATAGTCTTGGATATCGTTTGATGACAACTAGGATTGGGCAGAGCCTTGTTTTAGAATATTTACGGGATGGAAAAATTTTTAAAACAGAAATAACTGTATTATCAACACCAGAATCTGCATTTGCACAATCTGAAAAAATTGTGGGAGAAAATCCCCTTTCTGGTGCTGAAGTATTAGATTTAACGCGGTACAATAGTCGACGATTTCATCTTCCTGTTACTGTGAAAGGTGTGATAATTACTGAGGTTGACCAAAGAAGTAATGCTGCGGGTATTTTTCGTCCTGGAGATATTTTGCATACTGTTAATGGTCATAAAATTCAAACTGTAAGTCAGTTAAAAAAAGTGCTTATGCAAAAACACTCACATATTTGGGAAATAGAATATGAGCGCAATGGTTTACATATTCGTCAATTGATTCGTTGAGAGTTTTATTTGAATAAAGATTTTTATACTTTACCCTTTGATTCTTGTGTTAATCAAAATCGTCCCCTTGCAGAAAAGATGCGTCCTCGCTCTCTTCATGAAGTGGTAGGGCAAAACCATTTAATTGGAGCGGAGGGCTTTCTTTCGCGCATGGTTGCGTCTGGCTCTTTTAGTTCTATGATTTTCTGGGGACCACCAGGCACAGGTAAAACGACGGTAGCACGTTTGTTGGCACTTGAAACAAATTTTGCCTTTGAACAAGTTTCTGCTATTTTTACTGGAATATCGGAACTAAAGAAAATTTTTGAAGTAGCCCGAGCCCGTTTGATGTCTGGATGTCAGACATTATTATTTATCGATGAAATTCACCGCTTTAATCGCTCTCAACAGGATAGTTTTTTACCTTTTATGGAAGATGGAACTATAATTCTTGTAGGAGCAACAACTGAGAATCCTTCATTTGAACTTAATGCTGCTCTTCTTTCACGTGCACGTGTTTTAACTTTTCGCGCGCATGATAATGCAAGTTTGGACATACTTTTGAAACGCGCTGAAAAAGTAGAGGGAAGATCACTGCCTTTAGATGATCATGCGAGAGAAGTTTTAATAAGGATATCTGACGGTGATGCACGAGCAGCTTTAACATTAGCAGAAGATATTTGGCGTGCTGCACAGTCAGAAGAAGTTTTTAATGCCGAAACTCTGCAAGCCATAATTCAGCGTCGAACTCCGATTTATGATAAAGGACGAGATAGTCATTATAACCTTATTTCAGCACTGCATAAGTCAGTTCGTGGTTCTGACCCTGATGCTGCACTGTATTATCTTGCACGTATGTTTGATGCGGGTGAAGATCCTTTATATATTGGGCGTAGGTTGGTTCGCATAGCTATTGAAGATATTGGTTTAGCAGATCCACAAGCTCTTGTAATTTGTAATGCAGCAAAAGATGCCTATAGTTATTTAGGATCACCTGAAGGAGAGTTAGCTCTTGTGCAAGCATGTCTTTATGTTGCAACTGCACCAAAATCAAATGCAACTTATCTTGCTTATAAAGCGGCAATGCATAGTGCTCGCAAAAACGGTTCTTTATCTCCTCCTAAGCACATTCTTAATGCTCCTACAAAATTTATGAAAGAAGAGGGATATGGGCATGGTTATCGTTATGACCATGACGAACAAGATGCGTTTTCAGGGCAAGAATATTTTCCTGAAGAACTTGGGCATCAGATCTATTATCAGCCACAAGAACGTGGTTTTGAGCGGGAAATTATAAAGCGTCTTGATTGGTGGAAGAAGTTACGACAAAAACGAGTTAATCAAAAATAAAATTTTAGAGAGAGTAAGAGAGAATGTATTTTTGATTGTTTTTTTGTATTTAGTCATAATTATTATAATTTTAATTAAGATTCAGATTAAACTAAAAGAACTTACTGCTGTTCTATAGAGTAGGGGGTATTTGATTTATTTAAAGAAAAAGGTATTAACGGTATATAAATTTAGTGTGTAAGCGACTCTCTCTAATATGTTATCTCTTGAAGAAAACGTAGTTTCTTTTAAGTGGAGGGAATTGGATTTTGTTGAATCTAACTAAGAATAAAAGAAATAGTCTGTGAACATCCAAATTCGAGGCTTTAATTAGGCGAAGAGAACAGTATATACTGTATATTAAATTTGTTATAACTCACTAAGGATATAGTTGTGGATAAAACAAAAGCTCTAGAGGCTGCTCTTTCACAGATTGAACGTTCATTTGGTAAAGGCTCGATTATGCGTCTTGGGCAGAAAGAGCAAGTTGTTGAAATTGAGACCGTTTCGACTGGTTCGTTATCTTTGGATATTGCTTTGGGGGTAGGTGGACTACCAAAAGGGCGCATTATTGAGATTTATGGGCCAGAAAGTTCTGGGAAAACAACATTAGCTCTTCATTCTATTGCTGAAGCGCAGAAAAATGGTGGAGTTTGTGCTTTTGTTGATGCAGAACACGCTCTTGATCCTATTTATGCACGTAAACTTGGTGTTGATTTAGCAAATCTCTTTATTTCTCAGCCAGATACTGGTGAACAGGCATTGGAAATTACAGAAACACTTGTTCGTTCTGGTGCCGTTGATGTACTGGTTGTTGATTCAGTTGCAGCTTTGACACCACGTGCAGAAATTGATGGTGAAATGGGCGATTCTTTACCTGGATTACAAGCTAGGTTGATGAGTCAAGCATTACGAAAATTAACAGCATCGATTTTTCGCTCTAACTGTATGGTTATTTTTATCAATCAAATTCGTATGAAAATAGGTGTGATGTTTGGTTCTCCTGAAACAACAACAGGTGGAAATGCTTTAAAGTTTTATGCTTCTGTTCGTTTGGATATTCGTCGCATTGGAGCTATTAAAGATCGTGATACAATTATTGGGAGTCAGACTCGCGTTAAAATTGTAAAGAATAAGTTAGCACCTCCATTCAAGCAAGTTGAGTTTGATATTATTTATGGTGAGGGCATTTCTAAATTAGGAGAATTAATAGATTTAGGTGTTAAAGTTGGTCTTGTAGAAAAATCTGGTTCATGGTTCTCTTATAATTCTCAGCGTTTAGGGCAGGGGCGTGAAAATGCAAAGCAGTTTTTATGTGAACATACAGAGATAGCGGCTGAGATTGAAACAGCTTTACGACAGAATGCTGGTCTAATCGCAATTGAATTGCTAGAAAATTCTGGAGTAGAAAGTACAGAGGGTGAGGAAACAATCTGATATAATATTAGTTTGAATAGGATTCCTTTATTTAAAGTTTATTCTGTTTTTATTTGTTAGAATTTTGAAGTACAAGATCGTTTACTTTTTATTTTTTTGCAGAGAATATTTTTGTCTTGATTAAAGCACTAAAGCGAGCAAAGAGTGCTGTATTAGGTAGTTATTTGGTTTTGCGATTTTTTACTGTATTCTACAGGTGTAAATATGAATAGTGTTAATAGTATCAGGTCAGCTTTTCTGGATTATTTTCGTCGTAATGGACATGAAATTCTTTCTTCGAGTCCACTGGTTCCACGCAATGACCCTACATTGATGTTTACAAATGCAGGAATGGTTCAGTTTAAAAACGTTTTTACTGGACTTGAACAATACCCTTATAAACGAGCAACAACAGCGCAAAAATGTGTTCGTGCGGGTGGAAAGCATAATGATCTTGATAATGTTGGTTATACAGCGCGTCATCATACTTTTTTTGAAATGCTTGGGAATTTTTCTTTTGGTGATTATTTTAAAGAAGAAGCCATTTTTTTTGCATGGAATCTTTTAACCAAAGAGTTTTGTCTTTCGCAAGATAAATTGTTGGTCACAGTTTATCATACTGATAATATTGCAGCTGAATTATGGCGTAAAATTTCGGGGCTTCCGAACGAAAAAATTATCCGTATTGCAACCAATGATAATTTTTGGTCGATGGGAGATACAGGTCCATGTGGTCCTTGTTCAGAGATTTTTTATGATCATGGCGATGAAATTTTTGGTGGGCCTCCTGGAAGTGCTAATGAGGATGGTGATCGTTTTATTGAAATTTGGAATCTTGTTTTTATGCAATATGAGCAAGTTAATAAAGAAGAGCGAACTGAATTACCTTGTCCTTCTATTGACACTGGTATGGGATTAGAACGCATCGCAGCTGTTTTGCAAGGTGTTCATGATAATTATGATATTGATCTTTTTTGTAAATTAATTCACGCTTCACAGGAGATAACAGGTATAAAGGCAACGGGTGAGTTTGTTGCCAGCCATCGTGTTATTGCTGATCATCTCCGTTCTTCTGCGTTTTTGATTTCTGATGGTGTTCTTCCTTCCAATGAGGGACGAGGATATGTTTTACGTCGTATTATGCGTCGTGCTATGCGTCATGCTCATTTTCTTGGTGCTAAAGAGTCATTAATGAAGAAACTTTTGCCTGTTTTAATACGCGAAATGGGGCAAGCTTATCCCGAGTTAGTGCGTGCTGAGTCCTTAATTTCAGAAATCTTAAAGCTAGAAGAAACGCGTTTTCATAAAACTCTTGAACGAGGGCTTAGTTTATTAAATGAAGCAAGCATTGATCTTAAAGAAGGTGATCATTTGGACGGTGAAGTTGCCTTTAAACTTTATGATACATATGGTTTTCCACTTGATTTGACGCAAGATGCCCTTCGCTGTCGCGGAATATCTGTTGATATTGATGCTTTTGAAAAAGCAATGGAGCTTCAGAAAGCCGAAAATCGCGCCAATTGGTCTGGTTCTGGCGCATCAATAACAGAAACAATTTGGTTTTCTATTCGTGATAAGGTAGGCGCTACAGAATTTTTAGGTTATGAAACAGAAAAAGCTGAGGGCGTTATTACAGCTCTTGTTTGTGATGGTGAAATTGTTGATTATATTTCTTCAGGACAAGATGCTATGCTTGTTGTGAATCAAACACCTTTTTATGCTGAGTCTGGTGGGCAGGTAGGTGATAGTGGCGTTATTTCTGGTGAGTCTTTTGTTTTTGAAGTGCATGATACCCAGAGAAGGGGTGATGGGGTTTTTATTCACATTGGAGAAGTAAAATCTGGCCAAGCACAGATATCTGATTGTGTGGAACTGGCCGTTGATTCTGAACGTCGTAGAAAAATTCGTGCTAATCATTCTGCTACCCATTTATTGCATGAAGCTTTGCGTTGTATATTAGGGCCGCATATTGCACAGAAGGGATCTTTAGTATCTCCTAGTCGGTTGCGTTTTGATTTTTCTCACCCAAAGCCAATTTCATCAGAAGAATTAAAAAGAGTAGAAGATTTGGCAAATGATATTGTGCTGCAAAATAGTAAGGTCACAACCCGTTTGATGGCGCTGGATGATGCAATTTTGGGAGGAGCAATGGCATTGTTTGGGGAAAAATATGGTGATGAAGTTCGTGTTGTTTCTATGGGAGAGAGATGTGAACCAACAGAATTAACAAG
The DNA here is from genome assembly GCF_002022625.1 of Bartonella sp. 11B. Classification (NCBI taxonomy): domain Bacteria; kingdom Pseudomonadati; phylum Pseudomonadota; class Alphaproteobacteria; order Hyphomicrobiales; family Bartonellaceae; genus Bartonella; species Bartonella sp. 11B. The sequence goes on from NZ_CP019783.1 coordinate 811,103, forward strand.
GCATTGGTCAATTGAGCTTTGTGGGGGCACGCACGTGCAGAGAACAGGTGATATTGGTTTGATTCATATTGTTGGTGAAAGTTCTGTAGCTTCTGGAGTTCGTCGTATTGAAGCTTTAACGGGTACAACTGCACGCCTTTATTTACGTCAACAAGATAAGCGAATTTATGAAATGGCGAGTTTTTTAAAAACTTCTCCTGCTAATTTGGAAGAACGTATAAGGAATTTGCTTGATGATCGTCGTAAGTTTGAAAAAGAGTTGAATAATACACGTAAAAATGTTGCGCTGAATGGTGGAGCTCTACAGGGTAGAAAAGAGGACATTACAATTATTAATGGTATTTCTTTTATGGGGGGCGTTCTTAGAAACATTGCGGTGCGGGATCTTAAAGCGTTGGTAGATTCTGGAAAGAAGCAAATTAAATCTGGGGTGGTTGCTTTTATTAGTGTTTCGGAAGATGGCAAAGGAAGCGCTGTTGTTGGGGTTACTGATGATTTAATAAATATGTTGAATGCTGTTGATTTAGTGCGTGTTGTTTCCACTGTTCTTGGTGGCCAAGGTGGTGGTGGCCGTCCTGATATGGCACAGGCTGGTGGTTCCAAAGGAGATAAAGCTGATGAAGCGATTACGGCATTAAAAGCTTTTCTTAAAGGGTAATTTTTATTCTTGTTGTATGTTACAGTTTTTAAGAAAGCTTAAACTGTATATCGTTACATTAAATTTTTGTGTAAAAGCGTAGAAAACAAAAATTTTATGATGCAATAGCTTTGTGTAATGGCACTATGTTTTCATTTTCTGTTTTCGTTGTTTCTTGATCACTCATTAAGCCGCCAGTTTGTAATAATTTATAGAAGCGACCGCCTTTGCTAATCAGTTCTTGAAAGCTACCTTTTTCAATTAAACGGCCATGATCTAAAAATAATATAAGATCAGCATTGCGAACTGTTGAAAGACGGTGTGCTATAATAAAAGTGGTGCGGTTTTGACTTACACAATCGATAGCATCTTTAACACGAGCTTCTGTTTCAACATCAAGAGCACTTGTTGCTTCATCTAAAATAAGGATGGGTGCATTTTTTAAGATAGCACGTGCGATTGCTAATCGTTGTCTTTCTCCACCTGATAATTGTGAACCGCGCTCACCAACTAATGTATCATAACAATCATTTTTTTCTAGAATAAAGTCATGAGCAGCAGCTATCTTTGCAGCTTCATAAAGTTCTTCATCTGTTGCGGTTGTTTTGCCTATTGAAATGTTATCGCGAATACTACGGTTGAAAAGACCAGAATCTTGAAAGACTGTTGCTAAAGCTTTGCGCAAGGATTCACGATTAACTGTGCGTATATCTATTTCATCAATACTGATGTGCCCAATTGTAGGATCATATACGCGTTGTAACAAATTGATTAATGTTGTCTTTCCAGCACCTGTTGGCCCTACAATCGCAACGGTTTGTCCTGCTTTAACTTTAAATGAAATATCAAAAACACCTTGAGAGGAATTAAGAAATTTATAGGACACATGATGAAACTGAATTTCACCTTTAACATTTTGAAGAGAAGGAAGATTTTCTGGTGTATTGATATGAACAGTAGAGTCTTCCATTTCAAAAAAATCTTTTAGTTTTGCTTGTGAAGATATAGCTAAATTGATGAAATTGCTAATTTGATCAAGACGATTAATCATTAATTGAGCAAATCCAACAAAAGCAACAACTTCTCCTACTCGCACTTGGCCTTTTGTTACAAAAAAGGCGCCTAGAATCAGGACACACACTATTGAAATTGTTGAGGCCATTCGATTTAAGCCACTAGCGAGAGCCCACCAATTTAAAACAGGATTTTGGGCTTTAAGAAGATCAGCTGCGTGTTGATGAAGTATGGAGGTTTCCTCTAATATTCTATTATAACTTTGTACAATCGAAACGTTAGAAATTGAGTCACTGACATGCTTAAAAAGATTATGGTGGTAGCGTTCTACGGCTGCTTGTCCATCTTTTGTTTTTTGCATTACTAAACGTGCAATTAATACATAGATAATAGCGAGGACAAGCAAGACTATTGAAAGACGCCAATTCATTTTGAAAGCTATTGGCACGAGAACAAGTAATGCAACAAGAGTTGAGAGATGTTGACGCATAAAGTCAAGCCATATGGTTGACATAGAATCTATTGCACGTAGTAGTGTATGAAGAGCATTAGAAGTTCCACGTTGTTGATGCCAGATTAATGGCATAGCAATGATACGTTCAAAAGATTCTATTAAAACAGTCAAGCGACGTCTATGTGCTAAGCGGTCAGCACTACGTGCTACGAGTACGTAAGCAATAATATTAAAAACACCAAAGCCTACCCACATTATGAGGGTCGAAATAATGCCAGATTTATCTGCAATTGCATCAATAACGTGTCCAAATAAAATAGGTTCTATAATCGTAATTATAGCTAAAGTAACATTAGCTGAGCAGATTAAAATGGATGTATTTTTTTCTTTGTTGAGATAAGAAAGAACACGAGCATAAATTTTAAATAAAGACACAGATGATTATCTCCAATTCTCACTCAAGATTCTCTTAGCGATTGGTCTTTGAAACTAATAAAATTTATGCAGTAGGAGAATGCAATTTTGAATACGGATTGTAACGCAGCGTGATAACGTCAATTTATAAAATCATTTTTTGTGTTTATATACAGTAGGATGAGAATGTTAATAACAAATTTTATGATAAGAGAATTATTATGGTGGGCGTAAAAATAAAAAAGGTTGAAGCAGATGAAAATGGAATGCGTTTAGATCGTTGGTTTAAGGTGTACTATCCAGATGTTGGGTTTGGATATTTACAAAAACTTCTACGTTCTGGACAGATACGGGTTGATGGTGGACGTGTTAAAAATGATGTGCGCCTTGTTATGGGGCAATCTATTCGTGTGCCCCCTTTACTTATAGATAAAGAGGATAGCTTTCCTGTAATCAATAAAATCGTTTGTGGACAGGACAATGACATAATCTTAAAAGATATGCTTCTTTATGAAGATTCAAAAATTTTTGTTTTTAATAAACCAGCAGGTTTAGCGGTACAAGGCGGTTCTGGCTTGACGCGTCATGTTGATAGTATGCTTGAAGTATGGCGCAATAAAAAAGGCGAAAAACCGCGATTGGTTCATCGCATTGATCGTGAGACATCTGGTGTTCTTGTTGTGGCACGGTCAAGAGGAGCTGCGCAGGCTTTGACTGCTGCTTTTAGAACACGAGAAACAAAGAAAACTTATTGGGCATTGGTCCGGGGGGTGCCTAGAAAAAAGCAGGATAAAATTTCGACATGGATGGTCAGAGAAATAACTGCACAAGGTGATAAAATGCGTGTTTGTGAACGTAGACAACCAGATTCCAATCATGCAGTGTCTTATTATCGTGTTTTGGATACGCGAGGAAAAGCTCTTTCTTGGCTTGAAATGGAACCCTATACAGGAAGAACACATCAATTACGTGTTCATGCTGCTTATATAAATCATCCGATTATTGGCGATTCAAAATATTTTTTTTCTGATAGTAATTGGGACTTGCCAGGAGGAATGCAAAATCGGCTTCATCTTCATGCACGTCGTATCCGTATACCTCATCCTTCAGGAGGCATATTAGATGTTACTGCACCTTTACCACCTCATATGGTGCAAAGTTTTAATCTTTTCGCTTTTAACGAAATCGATGGTGATACAGAATAATAGAAACAATACTGTACTTTTTTTCCTTAATATTTATAACTAATTGATTTATAAAGGTAATATATTACTTTATTTTGAATTAAAGTTTAAAATAGAGTAACATTCTCTTATTTCAACCTATCTCATTTTAAAACAAATACAAAATCATTTATGTGTTACAAAAATAGTTAACATATAAATGAAAATCCTTTAAGAACTCTAGAAGCAGTAATGATATCAAGATATTAGATAAAAGTCTTTTAATATATTGATTCTTAAATAAAAATTAATAAAAAATCCAGAAGAAAGATCGTGTGGAAGGATTTTTAAAAATTATCTTTTGAATGAATGATCTATCTTATTAAAACTAGCGGGTACTTACTGAAAAGCATCAAAAGCAATATGCAGTTTAAATACTCAATATGTTTATAAAACATCTCCTATAACTGATATATTATGGTGTTGTGAGTATTATATTGTCGATTGAAATTACATTGCTTTTTAAATTAAACTCTTCCTTATTTTCCTATGAGATGGTGATATTATTACTATAAGTAATATTGGATGAACCTTTTCTACTTTATAAGACATTGCTTTAGCATTTATTGTTCCATGAAAATTAAGGATATTGATTTATAAATCAATGATTATAAGAGCTTATGAGCTGATGTTGAGATTATCATACAGAGATATAGTATAAGATTGTTGATAGTTAAATGGCATAATACTTTAGTATTTGTTGGAATGACTGTAGTTGATATGTTTTAAAATTGCTGTACAGTATTTTTGTAGCTAATAATTGCAAATTTTATTCTAGAAACCTTATTAGGCTTGTTGAAAATATTAAAGGTAGAAAAAAATGCGTGAAATTTTAGGTGATGTTGATACGTTATTGAATGAAGGTAATTCTTTTCATCATCCTCAAAAATTATCATGTCGGCCATTGCCTAAGCGGTTTTACGAAAAAGTAGACGTCACCTGTAAAGAAGGAAAATTTTTTATTTTACTAGATGGGAAACTATTAAAGACACCTGCAAAACGTGATTTTTTTCTACCGGTAGAAATGCTTGCTGGATTGGTAGCACAAGAATTTACTGCCCAAAAAGCGGTGATTGATCCAGCAAAAATGCCAATTACGCGTTTGGTTAATACTGTTATTGACGGTATAATTGATAATATGCAAATTATTTTTGAAGATCTGTTGCGTTTTGTTGCATGTGATATGATTTTTTATCGAGCACAAACACCAAAAGAATTAGTGAAACGACAATCTGAAAAATGGGACTTTTTACTTGATTGGGCAGAAGAAAGATTAGGTACACATTTTAATTTAGTAGAAGGTCTTATGCATGTTGAACAACCACCTGAGTCTATTCAAGCGGTGAGCAATTATTTACGCAAGATAGAATCTCCTTATACGTTAGCTGCACTTCATGCAATGACTACATTGACAGGATCAGCTCTTATTGCTTTTGCTGTAGCTGAGGGGAAGATTTGTACAGATGATGCTTGGGCTATAGCACATTTAGATGAAGATTGGACAATGGAACAATGGGGAAAAGATGAGGAAACAATAACACGTCGTGCTTATAAAAAGTCTGAGTTTAATGCAGCAGCTACAATTATTACTGTTTGCTCAAAATGAAATTCTCATTTCAATTTACTATAGGAGAATAAAGTTACTGTCTAAGGTATTTGTATACTGCGTAGAGCGCGATTGCTGCAGCATTTGAAACGTTTAATGACTTAATATCTCCAGGCAGATCAAGGCGTGCTAGTGAGTACACATTTTCCCGTGTTTTTTGACGTAAGCCTTTACCTTCTGCTCCTAAAATAAGGGAGATTTTAGTCCCTGTTAACGCTGTTTCTAAAGGAAATTTACCTTCTGAATCAAGTCCAAAACTAATAAAGTTCATTTGGTGAAGTTCTTGAAGTGCTTTAAAAAGATTGCGTACAGTAATGTATTCAATGAGTTCTAAAGCTCCAGACGCTGCTTTGGCAAGTACACCACTTTCTTGTGGTGAATGGCGATTAGTAGTAATGATTGCTCCAGCTTTAAAGGCTACGGCAGAGCGCATAATAGCACCAACGTTATGTGGATCAGTAATTTGATCCATGATAATGATAAGATCGGTATTTGTCAGTTCCGATAAAGAACGTGATTTTAGAGGTTCAGTTTCTAATACAATTCCTTGATGAACTGCTTCCCTTCCTACAAACATTTCCAGTTTTTTCGGTGAGCATGGTGTTATAGGACACGCTATATTTGATTCGTTTATATCAAGACGCTTTAAAGCATTTGGTGTAGCATACAGATGTCTTAAAATTCTTCTAGGATTCTTCAATGCTGCATGAACTGGATGAATACCATAAAGGTAAATTTGTTCTTTTTGTAATGGGATAGGTGGTTGTTTTACATATGTTGTAGATTGAAAAAAAGAGCCTTTTGTATCACGATATCGGCGACGAAGACGAGCATAATGAGAGTCTTTAGGCATATTTTTTTCATATTATGTTTATAATGGATTTGTATATAGAAATTTGTATATAGAAAAAATATAAAATTTTAAATTATTTAATAGAAAATTTGTAAAGAACCATATTTATTTTGTTGACAGATGCAATACTAAACGCCATAACCAACCCTCAGCCAGTCTAAACTTAGTAGAAAGAGATTGGTTGTAGTGATGCTTTATCGCCCAGCTCTACCGATGTAATGGAGGGGTGCCCGAGTGGTTAAAGGGGACGGACTGTAAATCCGTTGCGTATGCTACGTTGGTTCGAATCCAACCCCCTTCACCATTCATCAAATAGAGCTGATATGTGCGGGTATAGCTCAATGGTAGAGCAGCAGCCTTCCAAGCTGAATACGCGGGTTCGATTCCCGCTACCCGCTCCAGACATAAGCTGGCGATTGAGTAAAATGGTGGGTGTTTTCCATCATCATAATAAAGAGACGAATATTTTCGTTTTATAGTTGTTATGCCGGACTGAGGTATTAGTCCGGTTTGATTTGGTTCTGAGAACCTTTTTATACTAACTAATTTAAGACAAGAGATTGACGGCGATGGCAAAGAGCAAATTTGAACGTACGAAGCCGCATGTTAATATAGGTACGATTGGTCATGTTGATCATGGGAAGACTTCATTGACAGCAGCGATTACGAAGTATTTTGGTGAATTTAAAGCGTATGACCAAATTGATGCGGCGCCTGAGGAGCGGGCACGTGGTATAACGATATCTACTGCGCACGTTGAGTATGAAACGGAGAGCCGTCACTATGCTCACGTTGATTGTCCTGGTCATGCGGATTATGTTAAGAACATGATTACAGGAGCGGCCCAAATGGATGGTGCGATATTAGTTGTTTCTGCAGCAGATGGACCTATGCCTCAAACGCGTGAGCATATTTTGTTGGCCCGCCAGGTTGGAGTTCCAGCGATTGTTGTTTTTCTCAATAAAGTTGATCAGGTTGATGATAGCGAGCTTTTAGAGCTTGTAGAGCTTGAAGTTCGTGAGCTTTTATCGAAATATGATTTTCCGGGAGATGATATTCCTATAGTTAAGGGTTCGGCTTTGGCTGCGCTTGAGGATTCAAATAAGAGTATAGGTGAAGATTCTGTTCGTCTTTTGATGAGTGAAGTTGATAAATATATACCGACCCCTGAGCGTCCAGTTGATCAGCCGTTTTTGATGCCTATCGAGGATGTTTTTTCTATTTCTGGTCGTGGTACGGTTGTTACAGGTCGTGTTGAGCGTGGCATTATTAAAGTTGGTGAAGAGATAGAGATTATTGGAATTCGTCCTACATCTAAGACGACGGTTACCGGGGTTGAAATGTTTCGGAAACTTTTAGATCAAGGTCAGGCTGGTGATAATATAGGCGCTTTGCTTCGTGGAGTTGATCGTGAGGGGATTGAACGTGGTCAAGTATTGGCGAAACCTGGTTCTGTTACACCTCATACTAAATTTAAAGCTGAGGCTTATATTTTAACGAAAGATGAGGGGGGACGTCACACACCGTTTTTCACAAACTATCGTCCTCAATTTTATTTTCGTACGACCGATGTTACAGGTATAGTTACGCTTCCTGAAGGAACGGAAATGGTTATGCCGGGTGATAATGTTGCAATGGATGTTTCTTTGATTGTTCCAATCGCAATGGAAGAGAAGCTTCGTTTTGCGATCCGAGAAGGTGGTCGCACCGTTGGGGCCGGTATCGTATCTAAAATTATTGAATAGGTGAGATAAATTACTTAGGATATATTTAAAATATTTTTCTAAAAGATTAGGGGTATAGCTCAGTTGGTAGAGCGGCGGTCTCCAAAACCGCAGGTCGCGGGTTCAAGTCCTGCTGCCCCTGCCGTGGATTGTGATTTGAATCACAGTTAGAGAGAGGATAGACAGATTAGTTATGTTTATTTTCTTTTTTTTATATAGGGCTTGTTTTTTTGTACATGAATCTGTATTGAGTAAAAGATGATGGGATTGCGTAAGGATTGTTGTAACTTTTCGCATTTTTGTCATGTTTTTTATTGTATAGTTTGCAATAAGATTAGAAAGAATGTAGTGTGATTAATGGTATCTAAAATCAATCCTATTACCTTTTTAAAACAAGTTCGCGCAGAAACAGCTAAAGTAAAATGGCCTTCGCGTCGTGAAACAGTGATTTCTACTGTTATGGTGTTAGTGGTAACTGCATTGGCTTCAGTTTTCTTTTTTGTTGTGGATCAGACGGTAAATTTTGGTGTATGGCAGGGTATTGATCTTCTAAAGTATCTTTTTAGTTGATAGTGCAAGGAAATGTGACTGTGGCTGCTCGTTGGTATATTGTTCAAGCATATTCAAACTTTGAAAAAAAGGTAGCGGAAGCTATTGATAAAGAAGCAAAGCAAAAAGGGCTTGATCATTTATTTAAAAAAATTTTTGTTCCGACTGAGCGTGTTGTTGAAATTCGTCGTGGTCGTAAGGTCGATTCTGAGCGTAAATTCTTTCCTGGTTATATTCTTGTTTGTGCTGAGTTGACAGATGAGGTTTATCATCTCATTAAGAATACTCCTAAAGTGACAGGATTTTTAGGCTCAGATGCGCGTCCTGTTCCTATTTCTGATCGCGAAGCTGAGCAAATTCTTAAACAGGTTAAGGAAGGGGTTGAGTCTCCAAAATCTTCTATGTCATTTGAAGTAGGTGAGCAGGTTCGAGTAGCAGATGGGCCTTTTGTTTCTTTTAATGGTATCGTTCAAGAGGTTGAAGAAGAGCGCTCTCGCCTTAAGGTTGAAGTGTTAATTTTTGGGCGTCCTACGCCTGTTGATTTAGAGTTTGATCAGGTTGAAAAGCTTTGATTGGGCTTAAAGTGATTTTTTTGATCACTTTAAAAATATAGAGAAATGTATCAAGATAGAAGGTGATTTATGGCTTTTGCCAGCTTAATGATCCAGACTATCAAACTGCAGTGGTTTTTTGGCATAATTTAAGTAGCCAATTTACCAGTATAAATTTAGAGGCAGGGTATTATGGCAAAAAAAAGTGTAGGTCAGTTGAAATTACAGATTCCTGCAGGGGTGGCTACTCCATCACCTCCGATTGGTCCTGCTCTTGGGCAGCGTGGTATTAACATCATGGAGTTTTGTAAGGCTTTTAATGCAGCTACGCAGGAAATGGAAAAAGGTGCGCCGATTCCAGTAGTTGTTACTTACTATCAAGATAAGTCTTTTACGTTTTCATTGAAGACGCCTCCGGTATCTTTTTTTTTGAAAAAGGCAGCAAATTTAAAAAGTGGTTCTAAAGAGCCAGGTAAAGTGTTTGTGGGGACGATTTCTCGTGATAAGATTCATTCGATTGCGGAGGCAAAGATGAAAGATCTTAACGCAAATGATATTGAAGCAGCAATGCGCATGGTTGAAGGTTCTGCTCGCTCTATGGGCTTAGAGGTGTTAGGCTAATATTATGGTAAAGATAGCAAAGAGAATACATAAAATTCGTGAAGGTGTTGATTTTAATAAGCTTTACGCTTTAACAGATGCTATTTCAATGGTCAAAGAACGCGCTGTTGCTAAATTTGATGAAACAATCGAGATTTCGATGAATTTGGGTGTTGATCCTCGTCATGCAGATCAGATGGTTCGGGGTGTTGCTCATTTGCCTAATGAAACAGGTCGAAATGTTCGTGTTGCTGTTTTTGCGCGTGGCGTTAAAGCCGAAGAGGCTAAAGCTGCTGGTGCAGATATTGTGGGGGCTGAAGATTTATTTGAAACTGTTAATAGTGGAACAATTAATTTTGATAGGTGTATTGCAACACCAGATATGATGCCTCTTGTTGGTCGTCTTGGTAAAATTCTTGGTCCACGGAGTTTGATGCCGAATCCAAAAGTTGGTACTGTAACAATTGATGTTGCTAGTGCTGTTAAGGCTTCTAAAGGTGGTGCTGTTGAATTTCGTGTTGAAAAATCTGGTATTGTGCATGCTGGCATCGGTAAGGCTTCTCTGGGAATTGAGAAAATAGTGGAAAATATTAGAGCTTTTGTTAGTGCCGTTAATAAAGCTAAGCCGCAAGGTGCAAAGGGAGAATATATTAAGCGAGTTGCAGTTTCTTCAACTATGGGTGTTGGAATAAAGGTTGATCCTGCAACAGTTCGTTCAGAGACAATATGAAAAACTTGTGGTTTTATTGTGTATCTGATGGCTGAGATTATTTTAGTTATCAGTTTTAGTTGGCATTCAGTTATCTGAGCTTTATTAAGCTCAGGTCATACCGGGAGAAATTCCGGAATGTCCTGTCCGAGATTGTAGGTGATACCTTGTTTAGGTGTCTTAATTAGAAAAGGCCTGCATGAGATTGGGGTAAGAACTTTGAAGTTAATAAACTTAAAAGGTTTGAGCCAAGATTGCCTTTGATCGTTTATGCGTGAAGAAGGGGGCAGGATCCTCATCGTTAGCATAGAAGAATTTCATGCTATCAAAGGTAACCAACAGATTTGTTTTAATAGATCTGTTAAATGGAGAAAGACAGTGAATAAAGCGGAAAAAGGAAAATTTGTTGCATGGCTTAACAAGACTTTTCAAGAGTCAGGTTCTGTTGTTGTTGCACATTATTCTGGTTTGACTGTTTCGCAAATGAACGATCTTCGTTCAAAAATGAGTGAAGCAGGTGGTGCTATTAAAGTCGCCAAAAACCGTCTTGCTAAAATCGCTCTTCAGGGTACAAAATCTGAAGAAATGATGGATCTGTTCACTGGGCAAACACTTATTGCTTATTCAGAAGATCCAATTACAGCATCGAAAGTTGCTGTTGATTTCGCAAAGGCTAATGATAAATTTGTTATCCTTGGTGGCTCAATGGGTGAAACAAGTTTAAGTGTTGATGCTATAAAATCTTTGGCTTCATTGCCTTCATTGAACGAATTGCGGGCAAAAATTTTGGGTATGGTTTCTACTCCTGCAACCCGTATTGTTCAGGTTATTAATGCGCCTGCTGGTCAGGTTGCGCGTGTTATTGGTGCATATGCTCGAGGAGGATGAAGCAGCTATGCTGTTTTTTGTAATCTAAGCTTACAGAAATTCTTGATAGTTTTCTGTTTTTTTGGATAATTTCTAAACAATAATTCAAATCTTTTAAGTGAAGGAATTTTAAAATGGCTGATCTAGCAAAGATCGTAGAAGATCTTTCTAACCTTACTGTTTTGGAGGCTGCAGAGCTTTCAAAATTACTTGAAGAAAAATGGGGTGTTTCTGCTGCTGCTCCTGTGGCGGTTGCTGCTGTTGGTGCTGCTGCTCCAGCTGCCGAAGAGAAAACAGAATTTGATGTTATTCTTACAGATGGTGGTGCTCAAAAGATTAATGTTATTAAAGAAGTTCGGGCTCTTACGGGGCTTGGACTTAAAGAAGCAAAAGACTTAGTTGAGGGAGCGCCTAAGCCTATTAAAGAAGGTGCTTCTAAGGAAGAAGCAGAAAAAATTAAGGCCCAACTTGAAGCTGCTGGTGCTAAGGTTGAGCTTAAGTAAGTTTATTTTATTGGTAAATATTGATGTGTGCCAATTTCCCTGAGAAAAGGGGCTTGATTGAGATAATCCTTTTCCTTACAGTTTAGTAGCTGTAAGGGAATGGGCTGTTGTAAACGGCCTAATGGTAAAGTCAAATTAAGTAGATATATTGGTTGTTTAGATATATAAAAATTAGAGATACTTAAAAGGGTATCAAATGAGCTGGTCTGTATGTATGCAGACTGATGACATAAAGCTATCAAGGTTTAGTCTACCTTGAGCAGTAAAGATCGAGGAGCAACAATGGCTCAGACTTTAGCGATGATGTCCCAATTTAATGGCCGTAGACGTGTGCGTAAATTTTTTGGTAAGATTCCTGAAGTAGCAGAAATGCCGAATCTTATTGAAGTTCAGAAAGCTTCATATGATCAATTTCTTATGATTGAGGAACCGGAAGGCGGGCGTTTAGATGAAGGTTTGCAGGCTGTTTTTAAATCGGTGTTTCCTATTTCGGATTTTTCCGGAACAGCTATGCTTGAATTTGTTCGTTACGAATTTGATCCACCTAAATTTGATGTAGAAGAATGTCATCAACGTGATTTGACATATGCAGCGCCATTAAAGGTGATATTGCGTTTAATTGTCTTTGATGTTGATGAAGATACTGGTTCAAAAGATATTAAAGACATTAAAGAGCAAGGTGTCTATATGGGGGACATGCCTTTAATGACTGATAATGGTACGTTTGTAATTAATGGTACAGAGCGTGTTATTGTTTCGCAGATGCACCGCTCTCCAGGTGTCTTTTTTGATCATGATAAAGGAAAAACTCATTCATCAGGTAAATTTCTTTTTGCAGCTCGTGTGATTCCTTATCGTGGTTCGTGGCTTGATATTGAGTTTGATGCTAAAGATATTGTCTATGTTCGTATTGATCGGCGGCGAAAGATTCCAGTGACAAGTCTTTTAATGGCACTGGGTATGGATGCATCAGATATTTTGTCGACATTTTATAATAAAGTTTCTTATGAACGTACTAAGAATGGGTGGCGTACTCCTTATTCAGTTGATCGTTTTAGGGGCATGAAACTGGTTTCTGATCTTGTTGATGCAGATAGTGGTGAGGTTGTAGCAGAAGCTGGTAAAAAACTAACAGTTCGCGCTGCAAAGCTTTTAGAAGAAAAAGGTTTAAAAGCGATTGAAGTTAGTGAAGATGATTTGTTGGGATCCTATCTTGCAGAAGATATCGTAAATTATCAAACAGGTGAGATTTATCTTGAAGCTGGAGATGAAATTGATGAAAAAACATTAAAGATTTTGTCTGATGTTGGTGCTGATCAGATTAATATTCTTGATATTGATCATATGAATGTTGGTGCATACATTCGTAATACCTTAAAAGTGGATAAAAATGAAAGCCGGCAGGATGCTTTATTTGATATTTATCGAGTAATGCGTCCAGGTGAACCGCCAACAATTAATACAGCAGAGGCTATGTTTCATTCATTGTTTTTTGATCCAGAGCGTTATGATCTTTCAGCTGTTGGGCGAGTTAAGATGAATTTGCGTATGGGGCTTGATTGTCCAGATACAGTTCGCATTTTGCGCCAAGAAGATATTCTTGCTGTTGTTAAAATGTTAGTTGAATTGCGTGATGGTCGTGGTGAGATTGATGATATTGATAATCTTGGCAATCGTCGTGTTCGGTCGGTTGGAGAATTGATGGAAAATCAATATCGGATTGGTTTACTTCGTATGGAACGTGCAATCAAAGAACGTATGTCGTTGGTTGAAATTGATACTATTATGCCACAGGATTTGATTAACGCAAAGCCAGCAGCAGCTGCAGTTCGCGAGTTTTTTGGGTCCTCACAATTATCGCAATTTATGGATCAAACCAATCCATTGTCAGAAATTACCCATAAGCGTCGTCTTTCTGCTCTTGGTCCAGGTGGTTTAACCCGTGAGCGGGCAGGTTTTGAAGTGCGCGATGTGCATCCTACGCATTATGGTCGTATTTGTCCGATTGAAACACCGGAAGGACCGAATATTGGTCTGATTAATTCTTTAGCAACATTTGCTCGGGTTAATAAGTATGGCTTCATTGAAAGTCCATACCGAAAGATTATTGATGGTAAGGTAACGAAAGAAGTTATTTATCTTTCTGCTATGGAAGAATCAAAACATTATGTGGCTCAGGCAAACTCTTCATTGGATGCAGAAGGACGTTTTACGGAAGAATTTGTTGTCTGTCGTCATGCTGGTGAAGTTTTAATGGCGCCGCGTGATCATATAGATTTGATGGATGTTTCGCCAAAACAGTTAGTTTCTGTAGCTGCTGCCCTTATTCCATTTTTAGAAAATGATGATGCAAATCGTGCGCTGATGGGATCTAATATGCAACGTCAAGCAGTTCCACTTTTGCGTGCAGAGGCACCTCTTGTTGGTACAGGTATGGAAGCAATAGTTGCTTGTGATTCGGGTGCTGCTATTGGTGCAAAACGTGGTGGTATTGTTGATCAAGTTGATGCAATGCGTATTGTTATTCGTGCAACAGAGGATTTAGATCCTTCAAAGTCTGGTGTTGATATCTATCGTTTGCAGAAATTTCAGCGTTCCAATCAGTCTACCTGTATTAATCAGCGTCCTCTCGTACACGTAGGAGATCGGATAGAAAAGGGTGATATTATTGCTGATGGTTCATCTACAGATCTTGGTGATTTAGCTCTTGGGAGAAATGTTCTTGTGGCATTTATGCCTTGGAATGGTTATAATTATGAGGATTCTATTTTACTTTCTGAGCGCATTGTTGCTGATGATGTATTTACTTCGATTCATATTGAAGAGTTTGAGGTTGCTGCACGTGATACAAAGCTTGGGCCAGAAGAAATTACCCGCGATATTCCTAATGTTGCAGAAGAGGCATTAAGAAATCTTGATGAAGCAGGTATTGTTTATATTGGTGCTGAAGTTCATCCAGGTGATATTTTAGTTGGTAAAATTACACCAAAAGGTGAAAGTCCAATGACGCCGGAAGAAAAGCTTTTACGTGCGATTTTTGGTGAAAAAGCTTCGGATGTTCGTGATACTTCTATGCGAATGCCTCCTGGAACTTTTGGTACTGTTGTAGAAGTTCGTGTTTTTAACCGCCATGGCGTAGAAAAAGATGAGCGCGCAATGGCAATTGAACGTGAAGAAATTGAGCGTTTGGCTAAAGATCGTGATGATGAGCAATCAATTTTGGATCGGAGTGTTTATGCACGTCTTGCGGATATATTAACAGGTAAAGTTGCGATAGAAGGTCCAAAAGGTTTTTCCAAAGGAAAGACTCTTGATAGTACAGTGATGGAACAGTATCCACGATATCAGTGGTGGCAGTTTGCTGTTGAGGATGAGAAACTTCAGAATGAAATTGAAGCTTTGCATAAGCAGTATGATGAATCAAAAAAAGCACTGCAACGTCGTTTTATGGATAAGGTTGAAAAAGTTCAAAGAGGCGATGAAATGCCTCCTGGTGTTATGAAGATTGTGAAGGTTTTTGTTGCAGTGAAGCGCAAAATTCAACCAGGAGATAAAATGGCAGGACGTCACGGTAATAAAGGTGTTGTGTCACGTATTCTTCCAGTAGAAGATATGCCATTTCTTGAGGATGGAACGCATGCCGATATTGTTTTGAATCCTTTGGGTGTGCCAAGTCGTATGAATGTTGGCCAAATTCTTGAAACACACCTTGGTTGGGCGTGTGCGGGTATGGGTAAAAAAATTGGTGATTTAATAAAGCTTTATCAGGAAACCGGAGATATATTGCCTTTGCGTCAACGTATTGAAAATCTCATTCCTGATGATGATCGTAATGAGCCGGTTCGCCACTATGATAATGAAAGTCTTATTAAGTTAGCACTTCAGATGAAGCAAGGCGTTTCGATTGCAACACCTGTTTTTGATGGAGCCCATGAAGCTGATATTAATATGATGTTGGAAGATGCAGGCTTAGATAGTTCAGGACAAGTTACGCTTTATGATGGTCGTACTGGAGAGCCTTTTGATCGTCCAGTGACTGTAGGATATATCTATATGCTTAAATTGCATCACCTTGTTGATGATAAGATACATGCGCGTTCAATTGGACCTTATTCACTTGTTACACAGCAGCCGTTAGGAGGTAAGGCTCAATTTGGTGGTCAACGTTTTGGTGAGATGGAGGTTTGGGCACTTGAAGCTTATGGTGCTGCGTATACTTTGCAGGAGATGTTGACGGTTAAATCAGATGATGTGGCCGGTCGAACGAAAGTTTATGAAGCTGTTGTTCGTGGTGATGATACATTTGAAGCAGGTATTCCTGAAAGCTTTAATGTATTAGTTAAGGAAATGCGTTCTCTTGGTCTTAATGTAGAGCTTGATGATGCACGTGAACTTATTGCACAACGAGTAATATCTGATTCAGAAGGTTAATTTTGAGGAAGCATATTTTAAAATAGTATGCTCTGATTTTTTTATAAAGTTATAATAGAGAAATTTCTATTAGATGGCGGAACATTTTAAAAGTGAAAACAAGTCTCAAATAAAGCTTTAACAAAGAGAAAAGCTATTGTGGCTAGTTTTAGAATCTTTGAAGGAGAACAGCATGAACCACGAGGTCATGAATCTTTTCAATCCTCAGGCACCAGTGCAGACATTTGACTCTATTCGTATTTCTATTGCGAGTCCTGAGAAGATTCTGTCTTGGTCATATGGTGAAATTAAAAAACCAGAGACTATCAACTACCGGACATTTAAGCCAGAGCGTGATGGTCTTTTTTGTGCTCGTATATTTGGCCCTATTAAAGATTATGAATGTTTATGTGGTAAATATAAACGTATGAAATATAAGGGTATTATCTGTGAGAAATGTGGTGTAGAAGTCACTCTTTCACGGGTGCGTCGTGAGCGTATGGGTCATATTGAGCTTGCAGCTCCCGTAGTTCATATTTGGTTTCTTAAGTCATTACCTGGTCGTATTTCTACTCTTTTAGATTTGACTTTAAAAGATATCGAAAGAGTTCTTTATTTTGAGAATTATATTGTTACAGAACCAGGATTGACATCTCTTAAGTTACATCAGCTTTTATCAGAAGAAGAATATATGCTTGCTGTTGATGAATTTGGAGAGGATCAATTTTCAGCTATGATTGGTGCAGAGGCTATTTATGAGCTTCTTGCGGGAATGGAATTGGATAAAATTGCTAATGATTTGCGTATGGAGTTAGCGGAAACAACTTCAGAATTAAAACAGGCAAAACTGATTAAACGGCTTAAGATCGTTGAGAATTTTCTTGAATCTGGTAATAAACCAGAGTGGATGATTATGAAAACTATTCCAGTCATTCCACCAGATTTGCGTCCATTGGTTCCATTAGATGGTGGTCGTTTTGCTACCTCAGATTTGAATGATCTTTATCGACGTGTTATTAACCGGAACAACCGCTTAAAGCGATTAATTGAGTTGCGTGCTCCTGGAATTATTATCCGCAATGAAAAGCGTATGGTGCAAGAAGCCGTTGACGCGTTATTTGATAATGGTCGTCGCGGGCGTGTGATTACTGGCGCAAATAAGCGTCCATTAAAATCCCTTTCAGATATGCTAAAAGGTAAGCAAGGACGTTTCCGTCAGAATCTACTTGGGAAGCGTGTTGATTATTCAGGTCGCTCTGTTATCGTAACAGGTCCTGAATTGAAATTACATCAATGTGGTCTTCCGAAAAAAATGGCTCTTGAGTTATTTAAGCCTTTTATTTATGCGCGACTTGATGCAAAGGGATATTCATCTACTGTAAAGCAGGCCAAGAAGCTTGTTGAAAAGGAACATCCAGAAGTTTGGGATATCTTAGATGAGGTTATTCGTGAACATCCTGTGTTGCTGAATCGTGCGCCGACACTTCACCGCTTAGGAATTCAGGCTTTTGAACCTATCTTGATTGAAGGGAAAGCTATACAACTTCATCCGTTAGTGTGTACAGCATTTAACGCAGATTTTGACGGTGATCAGATGGCTGTTCACGTCCCTCTCTCTCTTGAAGCGCAGCTTGAAGCTCGTGTTTTGATGATGTCAACCAATAATATTCTTCATCCAGCTAATGGTGCACCGATTATTGTTCCATCACAGGATATGGTTCTTGGTCTTTACTACCTTTCAATTGTTTCTGAAAAAGAACCAGGTGAAGGGATGGCTTTTGCAGATATGGGTGAATTGCATCATGCTCTAGAAAATAAAATTGTAACTTTGCATACAAAAATTAAAGGCCGTTTTAAGGATCTTAATAAGGATGGTGAAGTTGTTTCGAAACTCTATGATACAACACCTGGTCGTTTAATTATTGGTGAACTTTTACCAAAAAATCCGAATATTTCGTTTGATATTGTTAATCAAGAAATGACTAAAAAGAATATTTCTAAAATGATTGACCAAGTTTATAGACATTGTGGGCAAAAAGAAACTGTGATTTTCTGTGATCGTATCATGCAGCTTGGCTTTTCTCATGCTTGTCGTGCTGGAATTTCATTTGGTAAAGGTGATATGGTTATTCCTGATAGTAAGTCTCATTTAGTAGCAGAAACGGAAGCTCTTGCTAAGGAATATGAGCAGCAATATAGTGATGGTTTAATTACCCAAAGTGAGAAATATAACAAAATCGTTGATGCTTGGGGTAAATGTACCGATCGTGTTGCCGATGAGATGATGAAGCGTATTCAAGCAATTGAATTTGATCCTAAGACAGGTCGTAAACGGCAAATGAATTCAATTTATATGATGTCACATTCCGGTGCGCGTGGTTCTGCTAATCAGATGAGGCAGTTGGCTGGGATGCGCGGGTTAATGGCAAAACCGTCGGGTGAAATTATTGAAACACCAATTATTTCTAATTTTAAAGAAGGTTTGACTGTTAATGAATACTTTAATTCAACGCACGGTGCACGTAAAGGGCTTGCTGATACTGCTTTAAAAACTGCTAACTCTGGTTATTTAACGCGGCGTCTTGTTGATGTTGCGCAAGATGCTATTATTTCAACGGTTGATTGTGGTACTATGAAAGGCCTTACTATGCAGCCAATCGTTGATTCAGGACAAATTGTTGCTTCTCTTGGTCAGAGAATTCTTGGTCGTACGGCACTTCTTGATATTTTGCATCCAGTTTCTGGTGAGGTTATTCTTGAAGGTGGTGCAATGATTGAAGAATCTGATGTTGCTAAGATTGAAGAGGCAGGGATTCAGTCTGTTCAAATACGTTCTGCTTTGACCTGTGAAACGCGTCTTGGTGTTTGTGCTAAGTGCTATGGTCGTGATTTAGCACGTGGAACATTGGTTAATCAGGGGGAAGCAGTTGGTGTTATTGCAGCTCAATCAATTGGTGAGCCAGGAACTCAACTTACGATGCGTACTTTCCACTTAGGTGGAACAGCACAGGTTGTTGATTCATCTTATTTTGAGGCGTCTTATGAGGGTACAATAGAAATTCGTAACCGCAACGTGGTTAGGAATTCTGAAGGCCATTTGGTGGTTATGGGGCGCAATATGGCTATTATTATTAAGGATGAGGCTGGTAAAGAACGTGTTGTACATCGTATTAGTTATGGAGCACGTATTTTTGTTGATGATGGTGATGTTGTAAAATGCGGTCAACGTATAGCAGAGTGGGATCCTTATACACGGCCAGTTCTGACTGAAGTCGATGGTTATATAGGTTTTGAAGATATGGTTGATGGTTTATCAGTTACTGAAACAGCTGATGAATCTACAGGTATTACTAAGCGTTTGGTGATTGATTGGCGTGCTAACCCACGTGGTGCTGAGCTAAAACCAGCGATTATCATCTATACAGATAAGAAAAGCGAAACTATTGCTAAATTGTATAAAGGTGGCGAGGCCCGTTATATGATGTCGGTAGAGACAATTCTTTCTGTTGAGCCTGGTTCTTATGTTAAGGCAGGCGATGTTATTGCACGTTTGCCAATGGAAAGCGCTAAAACTAAGGATATTACCGGTGGTTTGCCACGTGTAGCTGAGCTTTTTGAAGCACGTCGTCCAAAGGATCATGCTATTATTGCTGAAATTAGTGGTACAGTTCGATTTGGTCGTGGTTATAAAAATAAACGCCGTATTATTATTGAACCACATGATGAATCCCTTGAACCAATAGAATATTTAATTCCAAAGGGTAAATTATTTCATTTGCAAGAGGGTGATCAGATTGAGAAAGGTGATTATATCCTTGATGGTAATCCAGCGCCTCACGATATTTTGGCAATTAAAGGTGTTGAAGCTTTGGCGTCTTATCTTGTTAATGAGATTCAGGAAGTTTACCGTTTACAGGGTGTTTTGATTAATGATAAGCACATTGAAGTGATTGTTCGCCAGATGTTGCAAAAAGTTGAAATTACTGAAGCTGGTGATTCTGGTTATATTGCAGGTGATCATGTTGATCGTATTGAGTTAGACGAAATCAATGATAATCTAATTGCGGAAGGTAAAAAACCTGCAGTAGGTAATCCTATACTTCTTGGAATTACAAAAGCATCTCTTCAGACACCCTCTTTTATTTCAGCAGCGTCATTTCAGGAAACAACGCGTGTGCTTACTGAAGCGGCAGTTTCTGGAAAAATTGATACTCTGCAAGGGCTTAAAGAAAATGTTATTGTTGGTCGGCTTATACCTGCAGGTACAGGTGGTGCGATTGCCCAAATTCGTCGTATTGCTACTGTTCGTGATGATTTGATTATGAATGAGCGCCGAAAATCCAGTGATGACGAAACCACGAAAGCTATGTTAACAAATATGACAACTAGTACTGTTGCAGAATGATTAATAATGCTAAGAAAGATGTAAAGCGCCTGAAATAAAATTAGGCATTTTTATTAGGCTTTAAAATTCAGAATAGCATTTCTGATAAATGTGTTTTTATAAAAGTTTTATAAGGTGATCTTAGATTTAAGAAATTTTAATGTAAATTAAAATTTTTAATTATAATATTTAGTATTTTGATTGTTCTACTATAAGTTTGCGATATTTAGGTAATTAGGAAGAGAAATTTATTTTTGTATATTGAAAATTGAAAGATCTATAAAATAAATGGTAGTTGTTTGTTACCTTTCAAGGGATAAGATAAAGAAGTTAGATTATTTGATAAAAAAGGTATTCTTTTTAGAAAGTTTTCTTCAGTTTATATTTTTTATCTTTCAAAAGAAAACAATAAGAAAATTCTAACTAAGATTTGATAAAAAGCCTATACGTTTTGGATAACAATGTAGTTGATTTATTGAACAGATATTAGAATGCAAGGATATTATTCAATTGATGATTTAACTCAAGAGTTTTCAATAACTGCTCGGACTTTGCGTTATTATGAAGAAGAAGGATTACTTACGCCTTTTCGGCGTGGGCGTAAGCGGTTGTATACGCAAATGGACCGTTGTAAATTGAAGCAAATATTACAGGCTAGGAGGGTTAATTTTTCCTTATCTGAGATATCCAATATATTCGCAATAGATAGAAAACCACCTGATAATGAAAAAAAACTTAAAGAATTAATTGAAACTATCAATAAAAAACGTGCTGATTTGCGGCAGATGCAGAGCGATATTACTGATTTATTAAATGATTTAGAATGTATCGAAGAGACTTTTTTTGAGAGTTTAGCTGAATTAGGAGTTAATCGTTAACTTTAAGTTTTATAAGTTTGACTAAAAACTTAGTAAAATTCTATCTCAAAATTAAGGTGTCTTTTAGTGATATTTATAGTGATATTTATACTAATATAAAAAGAAATTACGTGTAACACTAAAATACTAAATATCAAAACTTGGATTGAGAAACACTAAACTCAAAATTGATTTGAGTAATTTTAGCTGTTGCAGTAGCCGGAATTGGGGAAGACGGTTATCCTCTTTTTTTGATCTAGGAATAAGAGCAAACTTAGTGTGAACAATTTTTATGTCTTTTCAAGAATAAGTAATACATATTGATATAGTGCATGAAACACTTAAATTATTGATTACAGTATCAAAAATTAATTTGTTGTATAAACACGGAAATTATATCATAGAATTACTATCTGTTCTATGTATTATAATATTTTTGTAAGGAAATAAAAACTTACAAGAGAAGTTGTAGAGATTATAGCAGTCAAATAACAATTTTAAATGCAGTTATCATACTTTATGATAGGATTTTTTCGCAAAATAATGTAAACAATAAGCGTTCAAGAGATACCACCGTATTTCTGTTTATGTTTGGTACGATGTATTTTGTCTTGTTCTTTATTTAATATTCTATGTGTTTATAAATTTTTACATAATCATATTTTTTGCAATTAATGGTTCCCGTTGTTAAATAAAATAAGATTTTCAGAAATACATATAGTTGATTTTATTGATAATTTTAATGAGTTCTTCTTAATACCATAATAAGA
The DNA here is from genome assembly GCF_002022625.1 of Bartonella sp. 11B. NCBI lineage: Bacteria > Pseudomonadati > Pseudomonadota > Alphaproteobacteria > Hyphomicrobiales > Bartonellaceae > Bartonella > Bartonella sp. 11B. Next base: position 833,228 of record NZ_CP019783.1, read on the forward strand.
GCAGATTATGCGGTTTAATGTTGTAATAATAAAGGTTATTTTATGCTTTATTGAATATTTATGTGCATTATGATACTCGCGCTATTTTTTCCTTATTGTTTTTGTTAAAGCTTGGTGAGTTTTTATATTTTATAAAGATTAGGCAATTGAAATATGCATTAAAGTATAGTTTCTGCAAATGATTTTAAAAATATAGAATCTATTGATTTTATCCCATTTTTATATAATTCATTGGTGAGAGAAAGCCATAGTAAGCAGAAAAAAAGAGATAAGATTAGCAGATAAAGCATGTAACCAACAAATTTGCCTTATCCAGTGTACTAGAGATCCTAAATTAGGAAGTATAAGAGTTTTTTATTTTTTTCATTAAAGAAGAGCGGCATTTAAATTATCTTTCATATAAGAGAAAGTAAGTACAATGAAGGGTTCTATTGTTGATGTTTTTCAATCTGTTTTATCACGAAAATCAATTCGAGCTTTCACTGATCAACCTGTTAAGCGAGAAGTAATTGAGCAAATATTAAGATTTGCAGCACGGGCTCCATCTGGAACAAATCTTCAACCCTGGAAAGTGATTGTTTTGACAGGGGAAGCGTTGCAGAAAGTTGGAGAGGAGCTTTCACAATTGGTATTATCGGGTATAAAAGGGGAGCGTGAATATCAATATTATCCACGTCAATGGCGTGAGCCTTATCTTTCTCGACGTAGAAAAGTTGGTTTAGATCTTTATAAAAGTCTTGGAATTCAAAAAGGTGAGCAAGAAAAAATGTTACGCCAACAAGCACGGAATTTTTCATTTTTTGGTGCACCTGTTGGATTTTTATTCACAATGGACCAAGATATGGAGATTGGGAGTTGGCTTGATTTAGGTATGTTTATGCAAACCATTATGTTAGTTGCGCGTGGCTTTGGATTAGATACGTGTCCCCAAGCTGCATTTGCTGATTATCATAAGCAATTATGTGCACTTTTGTCAGTACCTTCCGAAGAGCGTATTATTTGTGGTATGGCTCTTGGTTATCGTGATGCAAATGCTCCAGAAAATAATTTTGAGACTGAGCGCGAACCGATCAGAAACTTTGTGCGTTTTATTCAGTCATGTTAGGAGTTATTTTTATTTGTTTGAGTATAAAATGAAGAATTACACAAAATGTTTTATGAAACTTTTCATTTTACATTTTATTTTAATATTGCGTCTTAATACTTATTTTACTATATTTCATATAGTGAGATGGGGGTGTTTTAGGTTATTGTTTACTCCTTAAGGGTTAGATATGGAAAATGCTATAGAAAAGGATTGCTGGATGGTAGCAAGACGTGCTACGTTCATGTTTGTAGCTATTATTTTTTTTATTTACTTTACAATTTAATTTTAATGAAAAACGTGTACTCAAGATCCGCGTTTGATTTTGAGATGGGCGGTGTTTTTATCTGTTTTTGAAATTTTTAAGATTGGCATTGGTCCTTCTAGTTCTCATACAATGGGTCCAATGCTAGCTGCTAATATGTTTTTGCAGGAGATTATTGCAAGGAATCTTTCTCAGCCATCGCGTCTTAAGATTTCTCATATTCGAGTTTATCTTCATGGTTCATTAGCTTTTACAGGAATAGGTCACGCTACCGATAGAGCTGTTGTATTAGGGCTTTTAGGGGAAAAAGCATCTACTGTTGATCCTGATTGTATAGGGTTGCTTTTTGAACAAGTGAAACGTGAAAAAAAAGTATGGCCAGAAGGTCATCCTGTTTATCGCTTTGATTTAGAAAGTGATCTCATTTTTGAAAGAAAAAGGATTTTGCCTGGACATGCTAATGGTCTCGCATTTGAAGGGCTTAATGCTGAGGGAAGTGTTCTTTTACGACAGATTTATTATTCTATTGGTGGTGGTTTTGTTGTAACTGAGGATGAATTAAATCGTGCAGATTATAACACAAAAGTAAAAACATCACAGGTGCCATATCCCTTTGATTCGGCTGATAAAATGTTATCAATGGCTAAAGCTTCGGGTTTTTCAATTGCTGAAATGAAACGTATAAATGAAGAAACCAAAATGGACCGTGCTGCTTTGAATACTGCACTTGATGAGATTTTTTCTGCTATGATAAATTGTATTGATAGGGGGCTTTTACAAGAAGGTGAGTTACCAGGTGGATTATGTATCCCAAGACGAGCTAAAAGACTTCATGATAAGCTGTTGGAGGATCAGAAAAAAAATTGCAATAAACCACTTTTAGCAAATGATTGGCTTTCTGTATATGCTATGGCAGTAAATGAAGAGAATGCTGCGGGTGGTCGTATTGTTACGGCTCCGACAAATGGTGCAGCTGGTGTTGTATCTGCTGTTTTGCGCTATTATACTCAATTTCATGATGGTGCAGATAAAGAGGGAATTCATAATTTTTTATTAACAGCAGCAGCTATAGGTGGTATTATTAAACATAATGCTTCTATCTCTGGTGCTGAAGTCGGCTGTCAGGGTGAAGTTGGAGCAGCGTCTGCTATGGCAGCAGCAGGGTTGACAGCTGCATTGGGTGGAACGCCAGCGCAGATTGAAAACGCAGCTGAGATTGCTCTTGAGCATCATTTAGGTATGACGTGTGATCCAGTTTCTGGTCTTGTTCAGGTTCCTTGTATTGAACGTAATGCGATGGGTGCTGTTAAAGCTGTAACAGCCTCTTCTCTTGCTTTGCACGGTAATGGAAACCATTTTGTTTCTCTTGATACTTGTATTGAAACAATGCGTCAGACAGGGCATGATATGAGTGAACGTTATAAAGAAACAAGCAAAGGTGGTCTTGCGTTGAATGTTTTATCTTGTTAAATCATTTAGTGTGTAAGAAAGTCATCAACCTAGTAAAGAAATTCAATAATATCAGTAATGTATGCTTTCTTACTTAAGCAGTAATGCACTATTAAGAAAGTTTTTAAGTTATTGAGTAGAAATACTGAATATTTTTGTTAATTTCTATAGGATTTTCTTTTCTGATAATGAAAAATACAATTGAGTTTTTTAGGTCTTAATAGACTAAGGAAATATAATATTTTTCTATTCTCAGCTTTTATTGTAAGGATAATATTATTTTAAAACTGACAGTAAAAAATGTCAGGCTCATTATAATCTTTATAGATTTTAAGATAAGAATTATTCAAATTTATAAAATATTTTTCTGAAATTTAATTGTAAACTATTTATTTGTTGCTCCTAGGCGGAGTTTAATAGGTACATTGCCAGTTTTACTTGCGACACGTAAGTGGATATGTACAGAAGGCATGGCTAAACGACGATTTCGAGTTGTTTGGCAAATGAGAAGGCTGACAAGAGAATGAGTATTCAATGTAGTTGAGTTATGTTTTAAATTAGCTAGTTTTGTTGCAGCTTCGTGAAGTGATCGTAATGAAAGAAGAGATGGTTGTTTGAAAAGCTTTTCTTTTTCAGATGGGTTAGTAGCATTATGTGTCATAGCACTATCCTTAACATGGAATTCAAAATTTTTAATAAGCTACAGTATAGCAGTTAAAATTTGCTTTCTTTAAAGCCATACAAGTATTCAGTGCAGCTTTTTTTGATGGAAAGCCAATAAATCGAGCGCGATAATAATGATGTCCATCTTTTTGAAAAGGTTGCATCTGCGGAGATGCATATCGTAAGGTAGAATGAGCAGCATTTGTTGCTTTTGAAAGCATGATCTTAGCTTGCTTTTCACTAGGAAGAGAGCCAATTTGGATAGCCCATCCACTATTTTTAGATAAAGAAGCAGAAATAACTGTATTCATTTTAACAGTCTCAGTTTTGTGAGGATTAGGAATTGGTATAATAACCTGGTTTACGGCAGCTACAGCTGTATTAGAATCGTTAGGCTGTTCTGCAAGTGCTGTTAAAAGGCTAGAAATTTCATCATCAGAATTAATTAAATTGTTTTTTGTAAGAGGTATAGGTGTAGCAGCTCCAGTAGGTAATTTATAGCGAGCAGTAGCCACCAAATGTTCATTACTCTCTACACGGCTTGCTTTTGGCAAATACTGCTTTAATAAATTAGCCATGTGAATGTTACGTGTATTAGATGATTTTCCTCCCATAACGACAGCAACAACAGAACGTCCATTGATACGCATTGATGTTGCTAAATTAGAGCCTGACATTTGTGTATAGCCTGTTTTGATTCCGTCAACACCTTTTATTGTTTTGATTAATGTATTATGGTTATTAATTGTCTGTCCACGAAATGTAAAATGTGTTGTTTTAAATAGCTTGTATTGTTCCGGAAAATGTCTACGTAAGGCTAACGCTAAGGTGGCCATGTCTTGCGCTGTAGAATAATTACGTGTATCTGGGAGGCCTGAAGCATTGGCAAAATGAGTATTTTTCATACCAAGTGTGCGCGCTTTTATTGTCATCATTTGAGCAAATTTTTGTTCACTTCCACCAAGATATTCGCCAATAGCGGTAGCTACATCATTTGCTGATTTTGTAATAAGAGCTTTAGTAGCGGCTTCTATAGCAATTGTTTGTCCTGCCTTAATACCAATTTTTGTTGGTGGGCGTGTTGCTGCATAATTAGAAATAGGAATGGGTGTATTTGGTGTTACGCGACCGTTTTTTATAGCTTCAAAGATCATGTATACTGTCATCATTTTTGTTAAAGAAGCAGGATAACGCTTTAAAGTTGCATTGGCTTGAAATAATGTCTTTCCTGTATTTGCATCTATAACAATAGCTGCATATTTATCAGGATAAGCTTCTTTAGGAGTGGCTATTGCCCAAGAGCAAAAAATAACTAAAACAGTGAGAGCAATTCCTACTTTTTTATAGCAATGCACAATTTCTGACCAGTTGATATACACTTAATAACATCCTATTTATGCTAAAAGTTTTTTATTAATATTTACATTTTTAGTTGATTTTATATAATTTAAACGAATGATATTACTAATTTATTTATAAACATCATTTTATGAATTTTTATACCCAATTTAATCTAATTATAAAAAATATCGCCGTCAGAGAGGGCTTTTATTCTATGTGTAATCACATTACAATAATTGTAATTTAAATTCATAATGAAATTATCTAAATAAAAAGATTATAATAATGAAAAAGGCAAAAATTGGGGAATAAAAAAATTGTCGCTATTATACATTATATTATTCAAAATTTTAAAGGTTTAAATTAATTATATTTAAGGATCTTTTTATAAAGATCATTGACCAAAATTTTTAAACAGTTATCATTATTAAATGATGTTGAGAAGATTCATCCAAAATTATTTAATATTTTATTGTCGATGGTACATTATAGTCAATTAACAGAATAGAATAGTAAGAAAATTTGATTATTGTATATTTTAATTATGCTATTAGTGCTTAACTCAAATATAGCACAATCAGGTCGTTGAAGTTGTTGAAATGTATCGCAACGATGCTAATATATAAGCAACTAATTAGTTATCTATATCGAAATTTCATAATTAGTCCGATACTATTGTTTTATTTGAAATTTATCTCAATTAATCATCAGTTAGACTGTGCAAAAATCTACTTTTTAGCTTAAGGCACAGTTGATGGATCGAGACGCCAATTTTAAAATAACTAATTTTATAATAACTGGTGAAATTTTATTTGGTAAACTATGAAATAATAGTACAATCAGTATAATTATCTTCAAATTGGATGGAGGAGAAGGGGAGCTGTTGCTAAAACTTCACCTTCTAGTATGTTTACTTGTCTCAAAGTGGGAAAAGTTGATAGTATTTCATTTGTTTCTGTCAAAGAGACAGATCAGAGGAACTTTTGCAATCTAGGGGTGCATTAAAAGGGCTGCTCGGATTTTTTTTGCATTTTCTTCAAGTATTTCTGTGGGTGTTATTACATTGGTATGGGCATTGAGCTCTACTCCTTCCATACGCGGTATAATATGGAAATGAAGATGGTAAACTGTTTGTTTGCTAGCTGCTTCATTAAATTGCATAACGGTTACTCCATCTGCTTCAAAGGCTTTTTTTACTGCTTTGGTGATTTTTTGAACAGCTTTAATAACTGGAAATAATATTTCAGGATCTGCATCCAATAGATTTCTACAGCTTTTTCGAGGAATGACTAGCGTATGACCTTCCGCTTGAGGCATGATATCCATAAATGCAATAATATCTTTATTTTCATAGACTCTAATAGATGGAATTTCATTACGAATTAATCGAGCAAAAATATTATTATTATCATAAATTTGTTGCATGAAGCATTTCCTTTGATAGCGTCCTTAATCCAGAAAGAGTGTTAGTTACAATGGTTTAGATCTTAAAGCAAAAGAAGAAATGTGAAAACTTGGTAGAATATGAATGAATTTTTTGTTTTTATCTAAGATATTAGATTTCTATAAAGAAGGGCTTCTATTTCTACTCGATCATAGGAAGAACAGCAACCCCAATAGCAGAGCAAGCATGTTTTCCAGGCTCATCACCAAGGAGGTTTACAAGTAGATCAGAAGCTCCATTAGCAACGAGAGAAATATTGGTAAAGTTGGAATCTGCTGCAACAAAGACGCTGATTTTAAGTACTTTTTTATTTTATTTAAATTACCAAGGGCTGTTTTTATTTGTGCAGGGAATAGCTTACACTTGTGCTGAGTTTTGGGCTTGTTTATTGTTGACAGTTGCAGCAATTTTCCCAATTTCTACTGGTTTTCATTAGTAAGAGGTAACTGACTAGAGATAAAAAGCTGATTACCATTTTGTAATACTATTACAGTTTGTAACAGGTTGTAATACTTCAAGAATAATAGTGTTGAATTTTTCTAAATGATTTTCAATTGATTCGGTCATATTTTAGTCTCATGATTATTATATAATAACCTGCTGCATAGTTTTGATTTAATGAAAATGCTGTCGTTAATTAAGGTAGAAGCTTTTCTTGTTTTTGATTATTTGATGGGTATGAGATAAGTCTGGAAGTTAAGAATGCTTAAGTTGTTGTTTATAATAGGTTTTTATATTATTTATTTATGTTCTGTAAGAGCTGAAGAAGCTATTTTTTTAGCTCCTCATCGAGTAGTTTATGATTTTCAGATGGATAATGCTTCTTGGGATCCGGTCGTTATAGGAATGTCTGGGCGCATGGTTCATGAGATCAAGGGGTCTGCATGTCAGGGATATACAACACATACTAGCCTTGGTGTTCGCGTTTATACGGAAGGTATGCCTGTTCGTTTAATGAGTCAGGAGGTAAAAACTTATACAACAGGTGATGGTCACAGATTCCACTTTGACATAAAAAAGGTAATGGAAAAAAATGTGGGAAAGAGTACCGAAGGAATTGCTGAGCTTACTAAAAATGGAACTTTAGTTAAATTAAAGAAACCAGAAGAAAATGTGTATAGGCTTGAGAAAGCTGATTTTCCAATTACAAGCCTGAAAAATATTATTCGACACGCAAAGGCTGGTCATCGTTTTTATAATACAACTTTGTTTGATGGAGATAATGGTGGCGATAGAGTGATAAAAGAAAGTGTTGTTATTGGAGAAAAGAAAAAGTCAGTATCTGATTCTGAGATAAAGGAATTGAAAAAATTAGATGAGAGTGGCTATTGGCATGTTATAGTTTCTCATTTTGATGATACAAAAAACAAGGATGGTTTACCGATTTATCGTCAGAGTTTTCATTTATATGAAAATGGTGTAGTGCGTCACTTGCTTATAGATTATGGGGATTTCTCAATACGTTTAAAATTGAAGAGTCTTCAATTTCTCGATGAGAAAAATGATCTGCATAACTGCAAACTTAATAACATTAAATGATGTGCAGAAAATAACTTGAAAAAAAATCAAATGTTATTATGGTAGCATTATCTCACACGCGGATTTTTGGGTGTTTACGGAGTGATTCTAGTGCAGAGTGATTCTGGAAAATGTCCACCGGTAGTAGGCTTGCTTACTTTTTCCGCGGAGGTCAAACCGGAAAGGATAAAATTATGGCATTACCAGATTTTACTATGCGCCAGCTTTTAGAGGCGGGTGTGCATTTTGGTCACCAGACGCATCGCTGGAATCCAAAGATGGCTCCCTATATTTATGGTCAGCGTAATAATATTCATATTATTGATCTTTCTCAGACTGTTCCACTTTTACATCAAGCGCTTAAGGTTGTTTCAGATACAGTTGCACGTGGAGGGCGTGTTTTATTTGTTGGCACTAAACGGCAGGCATCTGATATTATTTCTGATGCAGCAAATCGCTCTGCACAATACTATGTTAATGCACGTTGGCTTGGTGGTATGCTAACAAATTGGAAAACAATTTCTAATTCGATCCATCGTTTACGAAAGTTGGATAAAACTCTTTCTTCTGGGGTGCAGGGCTTTACTAAAAAAGAGCGTTTAAATCTTGAACGTGATCGTGAAAAACTTAATCGTGCGCTTGGTGGTATTAAAGATATGGGATCTGTTCCAGATCTTATGTTTATCATTGATACGAATAAAGAGAATATTGCTATCCAAGAAGCGAAGCGTTTAGGTATTCCAGTTGTTGCTGTTATTGATACTAACTGTGATCCTGATAATATTGATTATCCAATTCCGGGTAATGATGATGCTTCGCGTGCAGTTACTTTCTATTGTGATCTTATTGCGCGTGCTGCTCTTGACGGTATTGCTCGTCAGCAAAGTACGATGGGAGTTGATTTAGGAGCTCAAGTTGATGCGCCTATGGAGCCTGTGTTAGATGTGCCTGTGGAGCCTGTTTTAGAAGATTCGGCTACTGTTACTGAAGAATAATTTGAAAACTTCTGTTAAAGCACTTTTTTTATAGAAAAGGTTTTGAGTGTGCGTTGGATTTCTCTGTACGCGCTTTCATTATTATCAAATTAAAGAGGAAAATATGAGTATTACCGCTGCACAAGTGAAAGAACTTCGAGAATTATCAGGTGCTGGTATGATGGACTGTAAAGCAGCTTTAGCAGAAAGCAATGGTGATATGGAGGCTGCAGTTGATTGGCTTCGTAAAAAAGGAATAGCCAAAGCAGACAAAAAGGCTAGCCGTACAGCAGCTGAGGGGTTGATTGGCGTTTTATCAAAAGGTTTAAGTGCTGTTTTGGTTGAAGTTAATTCTGAAACAGATTTTGTTGCTCGTAACGATGCATTTCAGGAAATAGTGCGCAATGTAGCAATTGCTGCTTTAGATACGAAAGGAGATGCTGAGTCTGTTTCTGTATCTGTTTATCCAGGTTCTAAAGAGACTGTAGAGACAGTTATTAAAGATGCAATTGGTACAATTGGCGAGAATATGACATTTCGTCGTTCAGCTAAATTATCTGTTACTGATGGTGTTGTTGCTTCCTATATGCATAATGCTGTTGCTAATGGTCTTGGTAAGCTTGGTGTTTTAGTTGCTATTGAGACTTCTGGGAATAAAGAAGCTGCTGCTGCTTTTGGTCGTCAAGTTGCTATGCATATTGCTGCAACTAACCCATTAGCATTAACAGCGCAAGATATTGATGCTAGTGCTATTGAACGGGAAAAGTCGATTTTTTCAGATCACGCACGTCAATCTGGAAAGCCTGAAAATATCATTGAAAAGATGGTGGAAGGGCGCATGCGCAAGTTTTATGAAGAAGTGGTTTTGCTTTCTCAAGCTTTTGTTATGAATCCTGATATTACTGTTGAAACTGCTTTGAAAAATGCAGAGCAATCCATTGGCGCACCAGCTAAAATCACAGGCTTTATCCGTTTTGCTTTAGGCGAGGGTATAGAGAAAGAAGAGTCTGATTTTGCTGCAGAAGTTGCAGCTGTAGTTAAGAGCTAGTTATTTTCCGAATTATTTGTTAGAAACATCAAATTATAGCACAATAAATATTAAAAATTGTAATTATTTCAGGGGTATTACGTGACAAGATGGTGCCCTTAGTGTATCGAAGACAAAAAGTACAAATGCTTTTTGGGAGATTGTAATGACATTAGCTCTTCGATATAAACGTGTCTTATTGAAAGTGTCTGGTGAAGCACTTATGGGAGGACAAAGTTTTGGCATTGATGTTTCAGTTGTAGATCGTATTGCTACTGATATTGCTGAAGTTCGAGCAATGGGCGTAGAGGTTGCTATTGTTATAGGTGGAGGTAATATTTTTCGTGGCGTTGCTGTTGCTTCACGTGGTGTGGATCGTGTAACTGGCGATCATATGGGAATGCTTGCAACTGCTATTAATTCTCTGGCATTATGGACATCATTGACGAAATTAAAGATTGAATCAGTTGTTTTATCGGCAATTGCTATGCCGCAAATTTGCGAAAGTTTTTCGCAGCGCAAAGCAATAAGCTATATGAATCAAGGAAAAGTTGTTATTTTTGCTGGTGGTACAGGTAATCCATTTTTTACCACTGATTCTGCAGCTACTTTACGTGCAGCAGAAATAGGTGCAGATGTGTTGTTGAAAGGAACACAAGTGGACGGTATTTATTCTGCAGACCCTAAAATAGATCCCATGGCTAAGCGTTTTGATAAATTAACGCATATTGAGATTTTACAAGGGGGGTTATCTGTTATGGATACAACAGCTGTGACTTTAGCACGTGAGAATAATTTACCTATTATTGTATATTCTATTCATGAAAAGGGTGGCTTGGCTAAGGTGTTGAATGGAGAGGGACAGTTTACGATAGTATCAGAATGAAAGTGATTTTCAGGATACAATGAAGGGAAGCATAAATATGGATATAACACTAATTATGGATGATCTGAAACGTCGCATGGAAGGTGCTATTTCATCTTTTAAACATGAATTAGGTAGTTTGCGGACTGGGCGAGCATCGGCTAGTTTATTAGAACATTTGACAGTTGAGGCTTATGGCTCTATTGTTCCAATAAATCAAGTTGCCAATATTTCTGTTCCGGAATCACGAATGCTGTCAGTCTCTGTATGGGATAAAACGATGGTTGGGGCTGTTGAGCGTGCTATTCGTGATTCTGGTCTTGGTTTAAATCCTATTACTGATGGTGTGAATTTGCGTATTCCTTTACCTGAATTAAATGAAGAGCGTCGAAAGGAATTAGTAAAAATTGCATATCAATATACAGAGCAAGCTCGTATTGCTGCTCGCCATGTTCGTCGTGATGGTATGGATAATTTAAAGAAGTTAGAAAAGGAAGGAAAAATTGGACAAGATGAAGCACGTAGTTTGTCTGAGAAAGTTCAAAAGCTTACGGATGAAACTATAGCTGAGATTGATAAAATTTTGGTTTTGAAAGAAACTGAAATTATGCAGGTTTAGATTTTTATCATTGGACAAGGATATCATATTCTTGTTATCTGCCATTTACTATAGATTAAGAGAATGGTAAAAATATATTATTTCGCAATTTTTTTGATAATCTTTTAATTCTTCAGTAAATGACTTACGATTGTAATAATAAAATATCTTATGTGAACAGAATATAGATATCAAATTTAATTATTTGCGTAAGTTTTTCATGAGTAATGAGCAGAAGTTTTCTGATTTTTAAAATTGGGTAACATATTTTAACTCTCTTTTCTTTTTGTTTTTATTTTAATTTTAATCGATAAAATTTTGAAGTAATTATAGATGATGTTAGTTTTATAAGTGTCATTTTTTATCGAATTTTACTATCATTATTAGTAAATCTTAGAAAAGTACGGGTATAAAATATTGCATAGAAAATTTTGGATATTATCTCTTCACTTGATTCTTCTTTTTTATCGTTTGGAGATTGTTTTGTCTAATCTTATGTCTCGCATTCTGACAGCCATTATTTTGGGTACTATTACTTTGTATCTAACGTGGTGTGGCGGAACTTTGTTTTTTTTGTTTACGTGGGGAATTGGTGGTTTTATTCTTTATGAGTGGATTGATATCACTGAAGAGAAATGGGGCCTCTTACAAAAAATATTAGCTAGTGTTTTTTATTGTGTTTGTGGTTTCTTGTTGATTTTTAGTACATCTGCTTCATTAGTGTTCAGTGTTTTAATGATTCTAGCAGTATTGTTAGCTCTCCTGTCTATTGGGAATGCTGGTTGGATTTTTGGAGGATTTATATACGCATCTTTTCCAGTAGTGGCTTTGTCTTGTTTACGAGGCTACGATTTATTGGGTTTTTGGAGAGTGATTTTTTTATTTGCAGTAGTGTGGAGTACAGATATCGCTGCGTATTTCGGTGGTCGTGTCTTTGGTGGCCCGAAGTTAGCACCACGATTTTCTCCTAACAAAACATGGTCAGGGGCAATCGTTGGAACACTTGCTGGGCTTTCTAGTGGCATAGTGGTTGTGATTTATGTTTTTGGTATCAGTGCAGTGAATTATTTTGTATTCTTCCTTGCTTTAATATTATCCATTATTTCACAAATAGGTGATTTATGGCAATCATGGCTAAAAAGGCGATTCTCTGTTAAAGATTCTGGTTTTTTATTACCTGGACATGGAGGATTTATGGATCGTATGGACGGGTTGGTGGGTGCTACTTCTCTTTTTTATATAATTGGCTCGTTTATGTTTGATATGAATACTCCTTTAATCTTTTTTATGTGATTTTATTGGAAAATGATACTTTGGAATTTTTAGGTCATATACTTAATGTGGGTGGTCTCTTTTTAAGAGGCTTAAATGTTATTTTTACCATTTTAATTATCGTTTTTGTACATGGGATGGGACATTATCTTATTGGAAGATGGTGTGGTATTCGGGCGTCTGTTTTTTGATTGGATTTGGATCAGAATTTCTGAGTTATACAGATAAGAGAGGTACAAGGTGGTGTTTAGAGCTTTTTTTATTAGGAGGATATGTAAAATTCATTGAAGATAATAATGGACTAACATCATCGTCCAAATCATCTTCATTTACACCTGGTTCATTTATGGGCGCTCATGCTTGGAAAAGAGCAATGACTGTTTTTGCTGATCCCTTATTCAAGGTTTTTTTTTACTGTTGTTATTTTAACATTTTTTCTTTTTTTATGGACGTGTAGTTGTTGAACCGGTTTTTGGTTATCTAGAAAAAGATTCTTCAGTTATTCAAGCTGTTTTAATACGGGGGAATCATTTTGGTTGAAATGGATGGTAAACAGATTGAAAGTTTTGGAGATTTAGTAGCTTATGTAATTTTACATGGTAGAGATTCTATAGAATTAAAATAGAGTATGTGGATCAAATTTTAACGGTATTAATTAAACCTATAGTAATCAAGCGAGATGATGGATTTGGCAATCAGGTTTAGGTCGATATGATTGGTGTGAGAGTTTCTATTGTTTTCTATAATTCTGAGCGTTTAGATCCAATTTATAAGAAACATATTTGCTATAATTGGATAGAATCAATAGCAGAGTCATTAAAGAGTACAACATTGATTATTATCCAAAAAAATCTTTTTTAGTTGTTTAATCGGTGTGCAAGGAAGACCATTGCCAATTAAGCGGTCCCTCTAAAACTGTTTAGATTGCTTGGAAAATTAGTGAAACAGGTTTGTCCTCTATGTTGCATTTTACAACTTTTTTTCAATTCGCATTGGGCTTATTAATCTTTTTCCTATTCCACCGCTTGATGGTGAACATTTATTGTTTTATATTGCTGAAGCTATGACTGGTAAGTCAGTTCCAGCTAAAATTCAGGAAATTGTTTTTCGTATAGGATTTTTTATTGTCATTGTATTTATGATTTTTGTGCTATTTAATGATTATTTTGTTGGTTTTGCTATTATTTATGGAGAATATTGTATAAATTGAGGAATAATTAAAGATTAGCAGGTTGTTTACTATATTCGCAAGATATTGTGGCGTAGTAAGCTAGGGATGGTAATTAAGTGCATAAATAGTTCCTAATAAGGAGTTGCTGTAACTTAACTTATAGGGATATGTGCCTAAAAACAAAGAGAGTATTAAGGTGAAGAGGCTAATGACTGCGAATTCGAGATTTTTAAACGCAACATCTGCATTGGTGCTAGCTATAGTTGCAGTTGTTCCAGCAGCAGCTGTTATGTCAATTGCAATGGTTGAGGAAACACAAGCATCAATTGTTCATTCTATTGAAGTTCGTGGTAACAAGTATGTAGCTGCTCAGACTATTAGAGATAATATGAGAATTAAAGCTGGAAGAAATTTTTCTGAAGGCGATATTGATGCTGAAGTGAAACGTCTTTTTGAGCTAGGATTATTTTATGATATTAAAATAAATCAGGTAGGCAATAAGCTTGTTGTAGCCGTTAAAGAATATGAGGTTGTTAATCGGATACTCTTTCAAGGGAATAAAACATTTAAAGATCCTGATCTTAAACGTTTCATTACTCTAAAACAAAATGAAACTTTCAGTTCTGATAAGCTTTCAGCCGATATAAAAGTGATTCGTGAAGCATATAAGACTGTTGGTCGCAACAATGTTTCTGTTACAGTTCAAACTATTAATTTGGGTAAAGGACGTGTAAATGTGGTTTTCAATATCGTTGAAGGCCAGAGGACAAAGATTGCCGATATTACGTTTCAAGGGAATAATACATTTGGAGTGCGTCGTTTGCGTGATGTGATTTTAACGAAGCCTTCAGGAATATTTTCGTTATTGTTGAAGGGTGACGTTTATACAGAGGATCGTCTAGCTGCAGATGAAGAGGCCCTTCGCCGTTTTTATTATAGTCGTGGTTATGCTGATTTTCGCGTTATTTCATCTAAGGCAGTTTATGATGAAAAAAATAATGCCTATAAAATTCATTTTATTCTTGATGAAGGGGCATGCTATAAAATTGGTGATATTCAGATTGAAAGTGATATTGCTGGAGTTGATACTCAGTCTCTGAAAAAGATTATTAAAACTCGTACAGGCGATGTTTATAATGCGGAACATGTTGAGCAGTCTGTAGCAATTATTAATAATAAAGTTGCTGACTCTGGATATGCCTTTGCTAAAGTTGATCCAAGAGGAAACCGTAATTTTAAGAATAATACAATTTCAATTGTTTATAACATTGAGCAAGGTCCTCGAGCGTATGTCCAGCGAATTGAGATACGTGGTAATGAAAAGACTCGTGATTATGTTATTCGGCGTGAACTTGATTTAAATGAAGGCGATGCTTACAATCAAACAATGGTGCAACGTGCAAAACGTCGACTAGAATCTCTAGGATTTTTTAAATCAGTTAATATTTCAATGGTTACGACCGATCAACCTGATCAGGTTACATTGGTTATAGATGTAGTAGAAGTTCCAACAGGAGATCTTTCTTTCTCTGGAGGGTATACGACAGGTGGTACGAGTCCAGGTATGTCACTTGAAGTATCTGTCACTGAGCGTAACCTTGGAGGGCGTGGTCAATATGTACGTTTGGGGTTAGGGGCTGGTCAAGAAAAATCTCGTAATTATAATTTATCGTTTGTTGATCCTCATTTCTTAGGTTATCGTTCATCTGCGGGTCTTGATATTTTTCGCAGTACTTATCGCGCTGATAAAGCATATGATGTACGGCAAACAGGTGGCTCGCTTCGATTTGGGTTGCCAATTAATGATAAATTATCTGCTAATTTAGCTTATTCTTATGTACAAGAAGAATATGATTTTGGTGCACAATATGATTTAACTGATGACCAAGTCGTAAAAGAATTGTACGGAAAATATTCTGGTGCAATCGTTCAAGCTGCTAAGCATAGCCCTTGGCATCGCTCGTCTATTAGTTATGGTTTAACTTATAATTCCATCGATGATATGAAAAATCCCCATGATGGTATATATGCTCGTCTTCTTCAGGAATATGCAGGGCTTGGTGGAGATGCGCAGTTCTTGAAGACAACTGGTAAGGCAATGATGTACAAGACACTCTCTGATCGAATGGATATGGTCAGTTTATTTTCTGTTGGAGCGGGTTATATATATGGAATAGGAGATGATGGTCTTCGTATTTTTGATATGTTTAAAAGCAACAATGATATGATTCGAGGCTTTAAATATAATGGAATAGGGCCGCGTCAGGTTTCTCAGTTGGGTGAAGTGTATTTCTTAGGTGGTACAACATATATGAATGGAACTGCTGAAGTGCAATTTCCTATACCTATTGTTCCTGATAGTTTAGGATTCCGTGGTGCTGTATTTTTAGATGCTGCGACACTTTATGGTAATAATTATAAGCCTGTTTTGAAAGATGAAACGCCAGTTACAAATTCTCATAGTTCATGGCGAACATCTGCAGGTATTAGTTTAATGTGGGAATCTCCATTTGGTCCGTTGCGTTTTGATTATGCTTGGCCATTAACTAAGCAAGAAGGCGATAATGTACAAAATCTGAACTTTGGTATTTCTACTAAGTTTTAATTTGGATTTTCTCTAAGAGAGTAAACTTTAAGGGAAATTACATTAGACCGGGAGAGAGAGTATTTTGATGGCGGATACATTTTTTTTTACGCCGTCTCGGCGGTTGACAGTTGCTGACGTAGTAAAGTTGACAGGTGCGAAGCTTCTTAATCCAGAGTTTTCTAATACAGTTATAGATACTCTTTCTTCTGTAGAGAGTGCTGGGGAGGGCTCTCTTGTTTTTATAGAGAATCGAAAGTTTTCTGATGCTTTATTAGGGAGCTCTGCGGTTGCTGTCTTTTGTACGAGTGATATTGTTTTTAAAGTGCCTGAAACTATTGCAGTTTTGGTGACATCTACACCGCAACGTGATTTTGCTCAAGTAGGACGTATTTTATTTCCTGCTTCTGTTAGGCCAACACCTTGGTTCGGTCAAAAAGAAATTTCACCGCATGCTCATATTCATCCAAGTGCTAAACTTGAAAATGATGTGTGTGTTGAGGCAGGAGCTGTTATTGGTAGAAACGTTGAAATTGGTTCGGGTACTCTTATTTCATCAACAGCTGTTATTGGAGAAAATTGTCGTATTGGACGTGATTGCTATATTGCTCCTAAGGTAACAGTTCAATATTCTTTAATCGGTGATAGAGTTTATATTTATCCTGGTGTTTGTATTGGGCAGGATGGTTTTGGTTACGTTCGAAGTGCTATTGGTGTTGAAAAAATTCCTCATCTTGGCCGTGTGATCATTCAAGATGGTGTAGAAATTGGTGCAAACACAACGATTGATCGCGGTACATTTGATGATACAATTATTGGCGAGGGGAGCAAAATTGATAATTTGGTGCAGATTGCTCATAATGTGAAAATTGGTCGTTATTGCCTTATTGCTGCTCAATGTGGAATCGCTGGAAGCACATCTATAGGAGATATGTCTCAGCTGGGGGGAAGTGTTGGCATTGCGGATCATATTACAATAGGTGAATGTGTTCAAATTGCTGCTGGCAGTGGTGTTATGAATGATATTCCAGATGGAGAGAAATGGGGAGGCAGTCCAGCACGGCCATTTAAACAATGGTTTCGCGAAGTGGCAGCATTGCGTAGTATCGGAAAAGTAAAAAGGGAGAAACGGTGATATGACCGATACTGAAGAAACTAAAAGTCTAGAATCTATGGATATTGATAAATTATTGTCAATATTACCACATCGTTATCCATTTTTATTGATCGATCGTATAATCGAAATTGATGGTGATCAAGAAGCTATCGGCATTAAAAATGTAACAATTAATGAACCCCATTTTACGGGACACTTTCCTGAAAAGCCAGTTATGCCTGGTGTTTTGATTTTAGAAGCTATGGCACAAACAGCGGGAGCGATTTCACTTTTAAGTTTAAATAGTAAGGAATTAGGCTTAGTTTATCTTATGACTGTTGATAATGCGAAATTTCGTAAACCGGTTACACCCGGTGATCAACTGAAAATTCATGTCCGATTATTAAAAAAACGGTCAAATATTAGACGTTTTTTATGTATTGCAAAAGTAGAAGATGTTCGCGTTGCTGAAGCAGAAGTTTCTGCAATGATTGTTGAATCAAAGTAAATAATGTAATAGGAATGTGGGAATGTCTGATACAAAAATCCATCCAACTGCTTTTGTAGAAAAAGGAGCGCAACTTGGTAAAAATGTATCAATAGGGCCGTTTTGTCATATTGGTCCAAAAGCTGTAATTGATGATGGATGTCATTTAATGAGTCATGTTGTCATAATGGGCGAGACAGTGATAGGTGCGAATAGTAAGATATTTCCTCATGCAGTTTTAGGTGCAGAGCCACAGAATAATAAACATAAAGGGGGGCATACAACTCTTTTTATTGGTAAAAACTGTATGATTCGTGAGGGTGTTACGATGCATAGAGGCTCGGATTCAAGCTCAGGAACAACAGTTGTTGGTGATAATTGTCAATTCTTTTCTTATTCTCACGTTGCACATGATTGTTGTGTAGGAAATCATGTGACATTCGCAAATAATGCAATGATTGGCGGTCATGTTATAGTTGGTGATTATGTTATTATTGGTGGTGGTGCAGCTGTTCATCAGTTTGTTCGTATCGGACATCATGCATTTATTGGTGGTGTATCTGCATTGGTTGGAGATTTGATTCCTTATGGAACGGCTGTTGGTGTACAAGCGAGACTTGCTGGACTCAATATTATTGGTATGAAGCGTGCTGGTCTTGCACGTAAAGAGATTCACGCTTTACGTCACGCAGTTTCTATGCTTTTTGATCGCAATAAACCGTTTAAAGAACGTGTTAATGACGTTTTTTCTTCTTATTCTACTTCGCAATCTGTAATTGATGTAATTAATTTTATTCAAGAAAAGGGAAAACGTTTTTATTGTACGCCTAAATTTGAAGATAACGTGATAGATTCATAAGGACTAAAAGTGCCTTCTTCTAATGCCAGAAGTTTTCTTTCCGGTAGAACTGCCATAATCGCTGGAAACGGTGTTTTACCTACTGTAGTTGCTCAAGAACTTGAAAAACGTGGACAAAATCCTTTTCTTGTTCTTTTGCGTGGTGAAGCTGATATGGCACTTTATGATTATGAGCATTGTGAACTATCAATTGTAGAATTAGCACGATTATTTAAAATTTTAAAAGCGGCTGAAATTCACAATATTATTTTAGCAGGTGGTGTGAAAAAGCGTCCATCTCTTTTGCAATTACGGCCCGATTGGACAACTTTGTCGGCTTTATCAAAGTTATTTAAGGCATTGAGAAGTGGAGATGATACATTATTAAGAGCTTTTATCCGTATTTTGGAAGACTATGGTTTTTGTGTTATTGGTGCTCATGAAGTTGTACCAGATTTACTCGCTCCAATAGAATTTAATTTAACAGTGCAACGTGCTAATTCCAAGCAGAATGCTGATATTCTTTTGGCGGCTGAAGCAGCAAGAAGCTTAGGTCGATTAGATATTGGACAAGCAGCTGTAGCTATTGATGGCCGAGTGGTAGCAGTAGAAGATTCAAAGGGAACTGATAATATGTTAAAGCGAGTTCAGGAAATGCGGGAAAGGCAGAAAATTGTCCCGCAAGGTGGTGTTCTTGTGAAATGTGTAAAACCACAACAAGATCATCGGGTGGATTTGCCATCAATTGGACCTACAACAGTAATTAATGCTGCTAAAAGTGGATTGTCTGGTATTGCAGTGGAAGCAAAGAAAAGTTTGATATTATCTTTAGAAAAAACGATAGAGGAAGCAAATAAACGTTCTTTGTTTATAGAAACATTTAGGACAACGGATAATGAATAATAGTTCTTTAAAAATTGCTGTTATTGCAGGTGAAGAATCTGGTGATTTACTTGGAGCAGACTTGATTTCTTCTTTATCTAAACAGACAGAATGCAATATTTATTTGATTGGTGTTGGAGGCAGACATTTAGAAGCATTAGGCTTGAAAAGTTTTTTTGACTTTAATGATATTGCTTTAATAGGTTTAGGAGCAGTATTAAAGAAATTGCCATTACTATTGATGCATATTCGTAATTTGTCTAAGTTCATTGTACAGGAACAACCTGATTGTTTAATTATTATTGACAGTCCTGATTTTACTCATCGTGTTGCAAAAAGAGTACGCACTTTAGCACCTTCTATTCCTATTATTCAATATGTTGCGCCAACTGTTTGGGCATGGCGGCCAGAACGTGCTAAAATTATGCGTAAATTTGTTGATCATATATTGGCTATTTTTCCGTTTGAAGAAAAGATTATAAAAGATTTGAATGGACCAGATACAACTTATGTTGGGCATCGTCTTTTAACCTATCCCCCGCTTTTAGCTGTTCAATCGAAAAAAAAGCGTTTACGTAATGAACCAATATTGCAACCTACAATTGTCGTTTTGCCAGGATCACGGAGGTCAGAGATACGCAGTTTGATGCCTATTTTTGGACAAGCAATAGAAATTGTTAAACAACGTATTCCTCATTTACGTATTATTTTACCAACTTTACCGTATTTAATAAATGAGATTCATCTTTTAACGCAAGATTGGAAAAATGAGGTTGAGATTGTTGTTGGTGAAGATGAGAAATGGTCTGCTTTTGCAGAAGCTGATGTTGCACTTGCAGCGTTAGGAACAGTTTCACTTGAATTAGCGCTGGCAAGAATTCCGATGATTCTTTGCTATAAGCTTGATTATTTTTTTAAATTATTTTTTTTTTCAAAAGTATTACTATGGAGTTCTGCTCTTCCGAATATTATTGCTGATAAGCCTGTTGTGTCCGAATATTTTAATGAATTTTTGCGACCTGGCATGTTAGCAAGGCAGATAGAACAACTTTTACATAACCATTTATTACGGCATGTACAATTTGATTCCTTTGATATAATAGAAACGAAAATGAAAACAGAAGTGCCATCAGAAGATATTGCTGCTCAAACGATTATACGGTTTCTTAAGGAAAAAACAGAGCATAAAAAATTGCTGATACCATAATGTTTATGGCTAATGTTTGATTTTAGCTAGAAAATCACGAGCACGTTGGCTTTTAGGATTAGTAAAAAATGTGCTCGATGTTGTGTCTTCAATAATTTTTCCGTTTTCTAAAAAGAGTATCCTCTCTGAAACTTTGCGAGCGAACCCCATTTCATGGGTAACGCAAAGCATTGTTATTCCGGTATTTGCTAGTTGAGCCATAACCTCTAAGACTTCTCCAACGCTTTCTGGATCAAGTGCTGACGTTGGTTCATCAAAAAGCATTATTTGAGGTTCCATACAAAGAGCACGTGCTATAGCTACACGCTGTTTTTGTCCACCAGATAGTTGTAAAGGATACTTATTACAGTGTTTTTCAACACCAACTTGTGTAAGGTAATGGATTGCTTTTTCTGTTGCTTGTTGTTTAGAAAGTTTGTGAACGGTTATAGGTGCTAAGATACAATTTTGTATAACGGTCATGTGAGGAAATAAATTAAAGTTTTGAAAAAGCATTCCTATTGTACGTAAAATATTTTTTTGTTGTTGTATGGGAGCTGTATTAATATCAACATTGTTGACTAAAATTGAACCTTCTTGTGCTTGCTCCAATTGATTAATACAACGAATTAGAGTTGATTTTCCTGATCCTGATGGACCGCAAATAACAATACGTTCGCCAGTTTTTATATCTAAGTTGATATCACACAGTACCTGAAAATCCCCATACCATTTATTTAAGTGGCGGATAGAGATAATCAAACTTTTTGTATTATCAATAGGATGATTATTTTTATTTTCTAGATTCATTTTTCATTTTCTCAATTGATAAATAAATAGATTAATTTAGCATTTTGATTGGGCGAAAAGCTTTTATAATGATTTTTTATCTATCGTAAATATCGGGTTAGATAGTGTTCAATCAAAATAATAACTCGATGAATAAGCTCGACGATAATAAGATAAATAATAGCAGCCCAAACATAAACTTGGAAATCAAAAGTACGTGAGTAAATTAGTTTAGTTGTACCCATTAAATCATAGACAGTTACGAGTGAAGCAATAGCACTAGATTTAGTCATTAAAATAAATTCATTTCCTAAGGGGCGTAATGCTACTACCATCGCTTGTGGAAAAATAATTTTGAAAAATGTTGTAGAGCGATTCAGTCCTAAAGCTTTTGATGCTTCTCGTTGTTCTGCTGCTACTGCTAATAAGCTGCCTCTAAAGATTTCAGCTTGATAGGCAGCAGAATTAAGCGAAAAAATAAAAAGACAACAATACCAAGCATTTTGAAAAAACCACCATAAGCCAATTTGTTGCCAGAAGCTACTCAACGATCCAAGTCCATAGTAGAAGAGAAAGAGCTGTGCCAATAAAGGAGAACTGCGAAAAAAGTAGATATAAGCACGCGCCAAATATTGTAAGGGTTTATTATTAGATAAACGTATGAATGTGATCAATATGCCAAGAAGAAGTCCTATTGAACAAGAAATAGAAACAAGTTTTAAAGTAACAATAAAGCCATCAAATAATTTTAGGCTATAACGGTTTAAAAGTGCAGGATTAAAAAGAAAATAGGGCGCATCAGAAATCATTAGATTAGTACCTTTTATTCCTACTTGAGTGCATTTTATCTAGATAACGTAAAATTGCTGAAGAAACTGCTGAAAATAATAGATAGAGTAAGCATGCTACAAGATAAAACAAAATAGGTTCATTGGTTGCTGTAGCAGCTAAATTAGTTTGTCGCATGAGATCAAGCAGTGAGATAGTTGAAACGAGGGATGTATCTTTAAGCAGAGTAAGCCAATTGTTAGACAGGCCTGGTAAAGCATTGTGGAGAAGTTGAGGAAAAACAATCCGGAAAAATGTTGTTGAGCGTGAGAGACCTAGAACTTGCGCTGCTTCATATTGGCTTTTATCAAACATCTTAAATGCCGCAAGCCAAACTTCACAAGAAAAAGCTGCAAAAACCATACTGAATGCAAGAACACCAGCAATAAAAGCATTAATACTAAATATTATGTCAATATTTAAGAAATCAAATATAGCTTGAATACAGTTTTGTAAGCCATAATAAACGAAAAACAATGTTAAAATTTCTGGTAGTCCGCGAAATACGGATGAAAATAAAGTTGCTATAGCTTTAAGTATCCTGATATTGGATTGAATCATTGTTGCGTTCATAAGCCCTAAAGGAAGACCTAAAATTATGGAGCATAGAGCTAATGATAATGTCATTCCTGCACTTGTCAGGATTACCATACCCCACCCACCATTGCTAAATGATAGCAATGATAAACTGTCAATCATCTCCATTCTCCTAATAAAGGTTTGAAGTAATTATTTGCTGAAAACGTAAATCATTTGCTCAATTTGTAATTAATTTTATACTTAATAAATATCAATTTGGAAGTATTTTTTAGTAATTTTATCATATGTTCCATCATTACGGATTTCTTTTATGGCTTTATTGAACTGATTTTTAAGATCGTCATTGTTTTGGCGTATAGCAATTGCAATAGGAAGTTCAGTTCCTTCAATACTTCCTAAAAAATGGCAACAATCTTTTCCTTTGTGTTTAAACCAATCTAATATTTGTAATTTATCAAGAATAACGACATCAAGGCGGTTACTTAACAAATCACGTATTACTTCTTTTGTTGTGGGATAGAGTTTAATATTCACCCCTTTAGATGCATAATGATTTTCTGCATATATAGCTTGTGTTGTGTTTAATTGTACACCAAGATTTTTTCCTTTAAATGCTTCTACTGAGATTTCTTTAATTTGTGAATCTTTAGGAACAATTGCAGCTAATTCTGTACTGTAATAAGCATCTGTAAAGTCAATTTTTTTTAGTCGCTCTTGTGTAGGGGATAGAGATGCAATAATAGCATCATATTTTTTAGCAAGAAGGCCTAGGATAATTCCATCAAAATCTTGAATAGTGATAACACATTCAATTTTCATCTTTTTGCAAAGCGCATGAGTTATATCAATATCAAAACCATGAAGTTTATTATTTGAGTCAATATAATTGAATGGAGGATAGGAGCCTTCAGTTGCAATTGTCAACGTTTTAGCATTAACGAATTGGGAAAATAGTGTTGCACTTATTATGAAAGCTGCAGCCAATAATTTCATTATCCTCTCCTATGAAGTGCACAAAGAGATACTATGCTATGACATATTTTATAATCTGTAAGCTTTATGAAGAGCAATACAAAAATTTATTGGTATTGATTTAATTATAATCATAACAAGTCTTTATCATGTTAGGAGTATATAATATCTGTACAGGAAGAAATTCACAGTAAGTAAAATATGAGTTGTATTTTCATTATCTCTATATAAGCATTATTTTAAATTAATGATGCTATAGTTTAATATTTTGGGAATGGCTGGGCACTGTTCTATTATGTTGCAATAAACATGTTTTAATGTCGTCAGTTTGCATTTAGTAAGAAACATATCAAGCATAGAAAACATGATAAATAATTTTAAGAATGGTAAAATATCGATAAAAAGTAGTGATAGAATAGATTTACTAGCTTAACGTCATTTTTTAGTAAAATGATTAAATTTTTCACGGTTTGAAGTAGTTTCTATAGCCTCTTTATTTGTTATTGACATAACATATCTTTAAAGAGCATGGTCTATTAGAATGCAAGTTAAGCCGCGGCTAGGAAGAATTAAATGTAATATAAGACCTTATTTTAACTTAATATGACGTCTTTATGTTTTTAAAAATAGAAAGATCAATATACTCTATCTGATAAAAATGAGATTGGTAATTGGAAGGAAATACCAAAAAAAATAAAGCCCCAATAAATTAAGGCTTTATTAATTGATTTTTTATTTTTTTGAATTTGTGCGGTCGTTTATCGGAATATATTCACGTGTTGAAGGACCTGTATACAGTTGGCGTGGACGGCCAATTTTTTGTGCTGGATCTTCAATCATTTCTTTCCATTGTGCAACCCAGCCAACACTACGTGCTAATGCAAAGAGAACAGTAAACATTTCAGTTGGAAAACCTAAGGCTTTTAATGTGATACCAGAATAGAAATCAACATTAGGATAAAGCTTTTTTTCAATAAAGTATTCATCATTTAGAGCAATTTTTTCAAGTTCCATAGCAATATCAAGAAGTGGATCATCTTGAATATTGAGTTCTTTTAAGACTTCATGGCAGGTTTGTTGCATGATTTTTGCACGTGGATCATAATTTTTATAGACACGATGACCAAAACCCATAAGACGAAAACGATCATTTTTATCTTTTGCACGTGCGATAAACTCAGGAATTTTTTGAACAGTGCCTATTTCTTGCAGCATTTTTAGACATGTTTCATTAGCACCACCGTGCGCTGGTCCCCAAAGGCATGCCACACCTGCTGCTATACACGCAAATGGATTAGCTCCTGATGAACCAGCAAGACGTACCGTTGATGTAGATGCATTTTGCTCATGATCTGCATGAAGGGTGAAAATTCGGTCCATAGCTCGAGCAAGTACTGGATTAATTTTATATTCTTGGCAAGGAACAGAAAAGCACATATGAAGGAAGTTTGCAGCATAACTGAGATCGTTACGGGGATAAATAAATGGTTGCCCAATACTGTATTTATATGCCATCGCAGCAAGGGTTGGTACTTTGGAAATAAGACGAATAGAAGCAATCATTCTCTGTTGGGAATCTGTAATATCAATGGAATCATGATAGAATGCAGACATTGCTCCAAGGCAAGCAACCATAACAGCCATAGGATGAGAATCACGACGAAAGCCATGGAAAAATCTTGCAAATTGTTCATGCACCATCGTGTGTTGCATAATACGGTAGTCAAAATCAATTTTTTCTTGTCTGGTTGGTAGTTCTCCATAAAGCAAAAGATAACAGCTTTCGAGAAAGTCACCTTTTTCAGCAAGTTGGTCAATAGAATAACCGCGATAAAGTAGGACTCCTTTGTCACCATCGATATACGTGATTTTTGATTCACAAGAGGCAGTTGAGGTAAAGCCAGGATCATAAGTAAAGGTATCAGTTTCTTTATAAAGAGATGCAATCTCAATGACATCAGGGCCAATGGTACCTTTACGGACAGGTAATTCTATTTTTTTACCATTGACAGTCATATATGCTTTATTTTCGGACATTAAATATTTCCTTTCAGTGCTTCCATTTTTTTAAATTGATATGCTGTTTTATTAGCTATAGCAATTTATAGTTAAAGCTTTTCCTACCTATTTTAAGAATAGATTGACTCTAAAATTTTGTTTATGCAATCTGAAATATTGTTTAGCATAGTTTTTTTTAATATTTATTTCAATTTTTTAAATTAAAAAACAAATTTATTTTTCATTGAGAGAATTATACTTTAATATTTTCTAGTTTTATATATTAAATTAATATACTGTTCAGGTAATTTGGTCATTAATGCGGTTCAGGGACTCATCTTTTCCTAATAAGATAAGCATATCAAAAATTCCTGGTGATGTTACGCGTCCTGTGAGGGCGGCTCGAAGTGGTTGAACAACAGCTCCAAATTTAAGTTTTTGTATTTGTGCATAATGTCGGATGGTTTCATCCAAAGTTTTTGCATCCCATTTTTGGCATGACATTAGAATAGGATAAATTCCTTTTAAAATAGTTTGACCATTTTCATCTAAGAGTGTTTTTGCTTGTTCATTAAGAGGCAACGGTCGTTGTGCGAAGATAAATGATGCGTCATTAATAAGTTCAAGCAACGTTTTTGAACGTTCTTTCAGAATTGGTATTGCAGCTAGAAATTGCGCACGATGTTTTTCATCAAGTTGTTTTGTTATTTTTAATTCATTTGCATTTTCTGGTAAAATATTAAATGCAGCATCACATAGATCTTGATTATTACTTAGACGCATATAGTGTCCGTTGATGGCATCTAATTTTTTGAAATCAAAACGAGCAGCACTTTTATTGATATCATCAATATCAAACCAGGCAATCATGTCTTCTATTGAAATAATTTCATCATTACCATGGCTCCAACCTAGACGAACAAGGTAATTGAGCAAGGCAATGGGGAGATATCCCATTTTCCGATATGCATCAATACCTAGCGCACCGTGCCGTTTTGATAATTTTGCACCGTTTTCACCATGGATGAGCGGAATATGGGCCATAACAGGGATATCCCATCCCATTGCATTGAAGATAATTGCTTGGCGAGCTGCATTTGTAAGATGATCATTACCACGAATTATATGTGTTACCCCCATATCATGATCATCAACAACAACAGCATGCATGTAAGTTGGAGAGCCATCAGAACGTAAAATTATAAAGTCATCTAGATCTTTATTAGGAAAGCGAATATCACCTTGAACACGATCGTGCAAAATTGTTTCACCATCTTGTGGAGCTTTAATTCGAATGACAGGTTTGATTCCTTTAGGGGCTTCAGAAATATCACGATCGCGCCAGCGCCCATCATAGCGTGCTGGGAGACCTTTTGCAAAAGCATTCTCACGCATTTCAGCTAATTCTTCAAGTGTTGCATAGCAATAATAAGCTTTGCCATCTTTTACCAGTTGTTCAGCAACTTGACGGTGACGCTCTGCTCGTTTGAATTGTGAAATAGGATCTCCTTCATACTGGAGTCCCATCCAGTGCAAACCATCTATGATAGCTTTAACTGCAGCTTCTGTTGAACGTTCTCGATCTGTATCTTCAATACGTAAAAGCATTTTTCCTCCAGTATGTTTTGCATAAAGCCAGTTAAAAAGTGCGGTACGAGCGCTACCAATATGAAGGAATCCTGTAGGAGATGGTGCAAAACGGGTAATAACAGACACAGACATTATCCTCTAAAATTAAGATGTTATTTATGAATTTTATTGAAGAACTATGTTAGCATAGGTATTAGGGTGTGCAATAGCCGCATTGCAAGTAAAGTGGGGATTTGCGGATGTTAGATCAAAATAAAGTTAAAGATGATCTACCAGGAGGTTTTTTCTCACAAAGAAAAAGTCTTGTTTTGTTACAGAAGGGTGATCGGTTTGTTATTGATGGTGCAAGCAATGCTATCTATAATAGGAAAGAGGACTCTTTATTTTCCTTTTTTAAGGAAAAAGTAGTTTTTTTCTGGAAGTGGCTGATAGATTGTATAAACAGAGAAATTTCTTTTGGGCTGCTTTTCTTATTAGTTTTTGTCTTTTTTTCTACAGGCATTATTTTTTATTTCAGCTTAGAGCAAGAACCAAGTTGGAAACAATTTGTTATATTGATTATTATATTCCCTAGCCTGTTATATGTTTTACGGTGTTATCGGAAGATATGGTTTATAACTGGATTTTTATTTTGTATTGTATTAGGCGCTTTGGCTGCAAAAATAGAAACATGGCATATGTCTACGCCAATGTTGAGTCGCGATGTTGTTACCATATTAACAGGACGAATTGTTTCTATTAAGTCTGTAGGGAAAGGGGGATTTCGCTTAAAAGTAGATGTTTTGAAGACAGAAAAACCTACTTTATCTTATAATCTCAATCGGGTGCATTTAGTCGCAAAGTCTTTACCAGATGGGTTAACTCCTGGAGATGGCTTATATGGGAAAGTAAAGCTTCGTGCTTTATCTGGAGCGATACGTCCAGGAAGTTATGATTTTAGTTTTCATAATTATTTTAAAAGAATTGGTGCACAGGGATTTTATTTAGGAAAACCCAAAAAGATATCAGTTCTTCAGCCTGATATGATGCTAGGAAAAGTTTTACAAAAAATTGAAAATTTACGCATGCAAATGACTGAAAAAATTGTTAAAGCGGTTGGTGGAGAAGGAGGGAGAGTTTCTGCTGCTTTAATAACAGGGCAGAGAGGGGGTATTTCACATAATACCAATGAAGCATTACGTATAGCCGGATTGGCACATATTTTATCAATATCAGGTCTGCATATGGCTTTACTGAGTGGTATGGTTTTTATTATTATACGGAGCTTTTTTGCATTTTTTCCAGTCTTTTCCTCTTATTACTCAGTTAAAAAATTTGCTGCCATTGCTGCATTAATAGTTACAGCTTTTTATTTGATATTGTCTGATGCAAATATTGCTGCACAAAGAAGTTTTTTGATGGTAGCTGTTATGTTGGTTGCTATATTATGTAATCGCTCTGCTGTAACAATGCGTAATTTTGCTATTGCTGGTTTAGTAACTGTAGCTATAAGTCCGCATGAGATATTAGAGCCTAGTTTTCAAATGTCATTTTCTGCAACCGTAGCTTTGATTGCTGCTTTTTCCTGGTGGAGTGATGGGTATTGCTCTTGTAAAGGAAATACAGCACCTTCTTATATTGGAGGAAAGGTGCTTCGTTTTGTCTTTTTATCCGTTTTTTCAACTTGTATGTCCTCATTAGTAGCTGGTTCTGCAAGTGGGATTTATGCAGCTTATCATTTTTCTAATGTAGCTCTTTTAGGTGTTATCAGTAATGCTTTAGCTTTGCCTATAGTATCAATTTTCATCATGCAATTTGGACTACTTTCAGCCTTTTCAATGTTTTTTGGGCTTGAATGGTGGCCTTTGCAGATTATGGGATTTGGTACGAACCTTATGATAAAAATTGCTTATGCAATACAGGCTATTTCTCCTGTTTTAAATCCTGGATTTATCCCGCTATCTGCATTGATTTTATTAAGTATCGGTTTAGTTGGGCTCACTTTTTTAAAAACGGCTATTAGACTCTTCTTTGTTTTTTTTATTTTGGCAGGTATTCTAGTTTGTATGATGCAGTCACCTGTACAGTTAATCATAGCAGATGATATGAAAATTGTAGGTGTTTTGAATGACAAGATATTATATGTTGATCGTTATCATCCTTCTAAGTTTACAATATCTTTATGGGAAAAATCGTTTCGCATAAATAAAACCATTAAACCAACAAAAATTGGTCCATCTCTCAAAGGACAATTTATTTGTGATGATAAGATCTGTACAACTTTATTAGAAAATGGATTTAAAATTGCTATTTTATACGGAGAGACAGATCATTGCATAAAAGCAGATATCATAATTAAAAAACATGCAACAAGCAATGAAACATGCGATTCAATAAATGCAATAACATTTACGTCTCAACAATTATTATCGCGAGGAAGTGTTATACTGACTAAAAACAAAAGCACTCTTTGGTCTTCTGCAGGTTTTTATAGACCATGGAATATTCATAGAAAAAATTTATAAAGGCTAGCTAATTTATAGCCTCTATATAAATTTTATAATAACTTCATTTCACAAATGAGATAATAGTTTTTCTAACATTCACATTCAGCAGAGCTTGCATTGAGCTGACTATATTTCTCTTCTCCTATTGTTTTAAAAAGCTGAAGTTGAGTTTCAAGAAAATCAATATGATTTTCTTCGTCTTCAAGCAATTCATCAAACAATTTCTTTGAGACATGATCAGAAAGCTTAGCACAAATTTCACGTGATTTTAAATAAAATTCTCGAGCTTCATATTCACTGGCAAGATCACATTCTAAAATATCCTTGAGGTTTTTTCCAATACGTAAAGGCTCAGAAGTTTGAATATTTGGATGTCCTTCAAGAAAAGTAATACGCTTAATGAGTTTATCTACATGTTCCATTTCTTCTATAGATTCTTTGCGCTCTATTTTAGCTAATTTGATATAGCCCCAGTTTTCTATAAGAGAAGAATGCAACAAATATTGATTAACAGCACTAAGCTCAAGAGAAAGAGCTTTATTGAGTTGCTCGATAACTTGTGGATGACCTTTCATAGTATTCTATTGTCCTATTTTGTTTTTAGTACTAGATACGACTAATACAAGAAATGATACTAATATATTGCCTTGATTAAGTGTTGGGCTAGTCCTCTTTATCCTTGATGTGAATGATTCAATAACATGAGGAAAATGAACTGGCACATTTTACTACATCATTCGATTAATTTATAAATTAATTAGAAAGAATCAATAGCTAATAATCATTTTTTTAAAGTAGGCATTTTCTTGATATTTTCCTGCTTTATAAGCCTATAGGAGCATACTTTGTATTAGGATTTTTAAATAATTATTTTATAAATTATAAGCCTTTTATTAAAAAACAGAATAGTTAATTACTGTATTCTATATAACAAGTCTTATTTCCAATAAGCTAACAAATAAAGTTATAGCTGCTTAGAGCGATAAATCGTTTTTTATAATTCATAATAAATATTGCTCATTGAATTGATATAAAGGAAGGTAATGTATGGATATCCAAAAATTAAAAAAAATGGCTGCTGCTCAAGCGCTTGAATTTGTGCAAGATGATATGAATCTTGGTATAGGCTCTGGTTCTACAGTAAATGAATTTATTCGTCTTCTTGGTGAGTGCATTACAAATGGTTTAAGGATAACTGGTGTTGCTACTTCATATCATTCTGAGCATTTATGTCGTCAGTTTGGAGTGCCTATTACTACTTTAGATAAAATATCTAAGCTTGATCTTTGTATTGATGGAGCTGATGAAATCGATCCTCAGATGAGCTTGATCAAAGGAAGGGGTGGAGCATTATTGCATGAAAAAATTGTAGCATCTGCATCTGATGAGATGTTTATTATTGCTGATGAAACAAAGATGGTAAAAACGCTTGGTGCTTCTGGGGTGCCAATAGAAGTTAATCCATTTGGGATGAATGCTACATGCAAAGCGATTGAAAAGGTAGTGAATAATTTAGGACTTTCAGGAGAAATTAAATTACGTATGAATGGAGATATTCCTTTTGAGACTGATGGCGGTCATTTTATTGTTGATGCATTTTTAGGATCTATTCTAAATCCAAAAGAATTATCAGATGCGTTATTGGGAGTTCCTGGTGTTGTTGAACATGGTCTTTTTTTAGGTTTTGCTTCTCGTGTAATTGTAGCTATGGCAGATGGTACAATAAAATTTTTAGAATCATCTAGTAATTGAAAACTTGTTAAAAATTTAAAATAATAAATTCAAACTATAATTCTATGGAGTCATCATTATTATGAGAATAACAGTTTTTTTTCAGAAACTTATAACATTACTTAGTGCAGTTGCTATTTTGATTGTGAATATTCAAATAACTTATGCGCAAGATGTGAGTGATAAACATTTAGATTCAGCTAAAAAGGTGATTAGTGCTATTCGTGCAACTGATCAGTTTGATAGTTTTTTACCAATGGCAGCACGTGATATTAAAGAAAAATTAATAAGTAATGATCCAAACTTAGAAAAAAATATTTCTGTAATTGTTGATAAAGAAGCGCTTGCTTTAGCTAAACGGCGTGCTGATTTAGAGAAAGAAGTGGCCTATGTATATGCAAAGCATTTTAGTCAGGAAGAACTTGATAAAATTTCAGCATTTTACAGTTCTGATGTTGGTAAAAAATTTTTGATGACAGTTCCAGATGTTGCGCGCGATGCTTATTCTGCATTTGATGCATGGTCTTCTACTGTAATACAGGATCTTATAAAAAATGTAGAAAAAGAAATGTCCCAAACACTTAACTTAAATAATTCTATTACTCCTATGGAATCTACTTCTTCACAATCTCCAATGTAATTCATTAGTTTCATGAGTATTATAAGCGTTTTATTTAAAAGCAGCAGTTAGATACTACTTTAAGGAAGAAGAGTGCTCTGAGAGTATTATCTTTGTATAAAAAAATCAGAAAAAAGAAAAAGCTTTTATTTGTTGACAAAAAGTAGTACTTGTACAGTGAAAACGCGTGGGAAAGGATATTTTATGATGTTTTATGATGTTTTATGATTTGTTCGTTATTGGAGGGGGATCGGGTGGAGTACGTGCTGCTCGTCTTGCTGGACAACTGGGGAAGCGTGTTGCTATAGCAGAAGAACATCGTGTGGGAGGAACTTGTGTTATTCGCGGTTGTGTTCCTAAAAAATTGTTTGTTTATGCATCGCAATATGCACACGAATTTAAGGATAGCATTGGTTTTGGCTGGGAATATGTTAATCCAGTTTTTAATTGGAGCAAGTTGATTAAAGGTAAAAATATAGAATTATCGAGGTTAGAGGCGCTTTATTCTAAGGAATTAGAACTTAACAATGTTCAAATTTATAAGAGTCGCGCTGTTTTTATTGATGAGCATACATTAGAGCTTTCTGCAACAGGTGAGCGAGTAAAAGCAGAAAAGATTTTGATTGCGACAGGGGCAACGGAGCGAGATTTTGCAATAAAAGGCGGTGAGTTATGTCTTACTTCTAATGAGATTTTTGATCTTGAAAAATTACCAAAATCAATAGTTATTGTTGGTGGTGGTTATATAGCTCTTGAATTTGCTGGTATTTTTCACGAATTAGGTGTGAAAACAACATTAGTTCATCGTGGTGATTTATTTCTTCGTGGTTTTGATTATGATTTGCGGCGGTTATTAAATGATGCGATGATTGAAAAGGGAATTTCTATTATCTATGAGGCTACAGTTAATCAGGTTGAATCTCAAAATGGCCACTATAACGTTGTTTTATCGAATGGACAAATTCTTAACACTGATCAGGTTATGTTGGCTACGGGACGTGTGCCAAATACAAAAGGCTTAGAACTTCAGAGGGCAGGTGTTAAACTTAATAAGGATGGCGCTATTATTGTTGATGAAAAAATGACAACAAATATACCTCACATTTGGGCTGTTGGTGATGTAACAGGTCATGTTCAGTTAACACCTGTTGCTATACATGAAGCAATGTGTTTTATTAAAACTGCTTTTGAAGATACTCCAACGATACCGAATTATAATTTAATTGCGACAGCTGTTTTTTCGCAGCCAGAGATTGGAACTGTCGGTCTTTCAGAGGAAGATGCCATTCGTGATTATAAGCGTGTTGAAATTTATCGTACACAATTTCGTTCTTTGCGTAATACTCTTTCTGGTAATGCAGAAAAGATGTTTATGAAATTGATTGTTGATGGTCAGAGCCGTATTGTTATTGGTGCTCATATTTTGGGAGAAGGTGCTAGTGAAATGGCTCAACTTGTTGGAGTTGCCCTGAAAGGAAAGCTGACAAAAGATGTATTTGATGAAACTATGGCAGTTCATCCAACATCCGCAGAAGAGTTGGTAACGATGTATAAACCGAGTTATATATATGAAAATGGAAAGAAATTAGAAAGTTAAATAGCGGATGTTATAGAAAATTATAAAGATTTGCATACTGTAGGCTGATTAGATAGGCTTTAGAGAGGATGCGATGATAAAAAAATAGCTCCTTGAATCTTGGAGAGAAAATTAATTAAACAAATTCTAACTTGTCCCGATAAATCTATATTAGCGGAAATTAGAGAAGAATTGAGCAAATATTCTCTTTATTTTTTTATGGTGAAGTGTGCTAGTTTAAAGAATGAGCTAGCAGCTTTATTACGGGGGAGATTGTGCAGAAAGTTTTGCTAAGCATAAGGTTGTTCATATCCGTGATTTTTTTCGTGTATTTTTATACATGGCAGTCATTTTAACTTTTGAGAGTTTTAAGTCAGTTGTTAAAATTGATTATACTGTTGGTGAATTTTCAGAAATACGCTTTTCTGATATGGAAGAAAAGAAAATAAAGAATTGTTTCCTTATAGAGAGAATGTCATTAATGGGACTAAATTTAATAAAACTGCTTGTACTTTTAATGAATGTCCATGGTTTATCATTAGTTGAGGGCAACACTTAATTTATTGCGTGCTTTTTAATAAGGCGGGTATGCTAATCTAGAAGATGTCGATAAATGGATATTAGATTTTATTTTAATAGTCCACAACGTTATGAGCTATTAACAAAGCGTATTTCTAAAGTAATCGATTTTATACATTTAATAGGAGGTACAGCTAAAATGAATCTCTCATTACGTGAAGCATGTTCTTATATAAGCCACAAAGCGTTTTTGTTAGGCTTTGATAGGAATTAATGCAACCTTTGATAATTGGTATGCGGTATCTGGCCATATGTTATAGATTGCTGATCATGCATGTTATCTTAATCATGTGCATGTAGAACATTATCGTAGAAAAATTCTATTGGATTAAAATGTAATTCTTCTATTAATTCTGATGAGCTTTTGAAATTGATTGATATTCTCAATCCTATAAACAAACCGGAGCGACTTATATCATTATTATGCGTTTTGGTTATGATAGGTTTGGAACTATCTTCTTAAATTAATTGGTGTGGTTAAATGTGAGAATCGTAGTATTGTTTTTGTGATTCAATACATAGTAATACAATTACGGCTAATGATTATAAATGCGTTCTTTTAATTATATTTTAAAAGAATTTGAGAATTTTTTCTCAGTTTATTGGGAAAAGGGGGCTTGCCCAGGCGTATTCATATTGCAGTGATAGGATGCGACGTTACTAAATATACAGACAATATGAAAGCCATTTCAGAAAAAGATATTTCTGATTGCTATAATAAGTACTTCATTGTGATATAAGATTAAACGGGAATCGATTACCTGAATTGGCTTTTTTTGTTGAACTTTTGAAAAAAGTCGTGATGCTGCTTCGGTTATTTTAGGGAGAAGGTTTAGGTAACAATCCTATTCTGTTATTTATTTCCAATTTTTATGGAAGTAAGCACTTTTGGTAAAAAGTCCTTTGATGGTTGAAACTGATTGATGGCCACGCTAAATTGATACAATGACACAAAAACTTATAAAAGACGATTTGCGGATTGTAATTGCTCAATTAAATCCTATCATTGGTGATATTAAGGGAAATTTTTCTCTTGCGAAAATGGCATATCAAAAAGCTTACGAACAGAATGCTGATCTTGTTTTGTTGACTGAGCTTTTTATAAGTGCTTATCCCCCTGAAGATCTTGTTCTTAAATCTTCTTTTACAAAAGCATGTGAAGGTGCTGTGAGAAAGTTAGCACAACTCACGAAAGAAGGGCCTGGAATTATTATTGGCGTTCCTTTAAAACGTGATAATAGCCTTTATAATGGTATCATGCTTCTTGATGATGGGCAGGTGATTACGGAACGTTTTAAGTGTGATTTACCTAATTATTGTGAATTTGATGAAAAGCGCGTATTTTCTTCTGGTCCACGTCCTGAGCCTATTGTTTATCGTGGGATAACGTTAGGAGTTGTGATTTGCGAAGATATTTGGAACGATCCTTCTATTTGTGCTGAACTTAGCCATAAAGGAGCCGAGATTATTCTCGTTTCTAATGGGTCCCCTTATTACCGTAATAAAATGCAAAAGCGTTTAGAAATTGTTCGTGCACAAGCTATTCAATCATGTGTGCCAATTATTTATGCTAATCAAGTTGGAGGCCAAGATGAATTAGTATTTGATGGAGGTTCTTTTGCACTGGATGAACACGGTCAAATAGTATTTCAAATGAAGCATTTTGAAAGTCAGATTGCCTTGAGTCATTGGCAAAGAAAATCTATTAGGTGGCAATGTATTTCTGGTCCAAATGAAGAACTTTTAGATGGGATCGCTGCTGATTACCATGCCTGTGTTTTAGGTTTAAAGGATTATGTCAATAAAAACCGTTTTAAGGATGTGCTTCTTGGTTTTTCAGGAGGAATTGACTCAGCACTTTGTGCTGCAATTGCGGTCGATGCGTTGGGAGCTGAAAGGGTTCATGCTGTGATGATGCCTTATTATTATACATCACAGGAATCATTAAAGGATGCTAAAGATTGTGCTCATCTTTTAGGATGTCGTTATGAAATAATACCTATTTTTAAACTTGTTGAG
Organism: Bartonella sp. 11B; assembly: GCF_002022625.1. Taxonomy (NCBI): domain Bacteria; kingdom Pseudomonadati; phylum Pseudomonadota; class Alphaproteobacteria; order Hyphomicrobiales; family Bartonellaceae; genus Bartonella; species Bartonella sp. 11B. The sequence goes on from NZ_CP019783.1 coordinate 869,699, forward strand.
AGTTTTTTGAGCATAATGGCTCCTATTTTTTCAGGGTTGAAAGCTGATGTTACAGAGGAAAATCTTCAAAGCCGTGTACGTGGAAGCATTTTAATGGCTCTTTCAAATAAATTTGATTCGATGGTAATAACGACAGGTAATAAATCGGAAATGGCCGTTGGGTATGCCACGCTTTATGGCGATATGAATGGTGGTTTTAATCCCATTAAAGATATTTATAAAACGCAGGTTTATAAATTAGCTGAGTGGCGTAATAAAAATTACTTGCAGAATTTATTGGGACCCAAAGGAATTGTCATTCCAAGTAATATTACAACAAAAGCACCTTCTGCAGAGCTTCGGGACAATCAAAAAGATGAGGATTCTCTTCCTCCTTATCCTGTTTTAGATGATATCTTGCAATCTCTTGTAGAAGATGACATGAGTGTTTGTGATATTCTTAAGCGTGGACACTCACGGCAAACAGTTGAGAAAGTAGAACATTTGCTTTATTTGGCTGAGTATAAAAGACGGCAATCTGCACCGGGTGTGAAAATTAGTTATAAAAACTTCGGGCGTGATCGTCGTTACCCTATTACCAATTATTTTCGCGATAAAAGTTGAGCATTATTTTGATGATAAAAGTTCGTTTTGCCCCATCTCCAACAGGTTATATTCATATAGGAAATACTCGTATTGCATTGTTTAATTGGCTGTACGCGAAAGCGCATAACGGTACATTTATTTTACGTTATGATGATACAGATGCTGAGCGGTCCAAACAAGAATATATTGATGCTCTTATGGTTGATCTCGAATGGCTTAGTATTCAACCAGATGAAGTTTATTATCAGTCTAAACGTTTTAATCGATATGATGAAGTTGCAGAAGTTTTAAAACAACGTGGCCTCCTTTACCCCTGCTATGAAACAGCAGAGGAATTGGATCGACGCCGTAAAATACAACTTTCACGTAAATTACCTCCTGTTTATAATCGTGATGCATTAAAATTGGCATTAGAAGATAAAAAAGCTTTTGAGGATCAAGGTCGTAAACCTCATTGGCGGTTTCTTTTGCCTAATTTTGAAAGTAATCCATTTCAAACTAAACGAACAGAAGTTTATTGGGATGATATCGTAAAAGGTAGGCAGATGATCGATTTGGCTTCTATGTCAGATCCTGTTTTAATTCGTGAGGATGGGAGCTATCTTTACACTCTACCTTCTGTCGTTGATGATATAGATATGGCTATTACACATATTATTCGTGGCGGTGATCACGTTGCTAATACTGCTGCGCAGATTACTCTTTTTAAAGCCCTCGATGCAGTGCCTCCAATTTTTGGTCATATTAATTTATTAACAACAGCTTCAGGAGAAGGGCTTTCAAAACGAAATAGTGATCTTTCCATTCGTTCTTTACGCGAAGATGGCTTTGAATCTATGGCTGTTCAGTGTCTTGCAGTGTTAATTGGAACATCGCAAAATGTGCAGGCATATTCTAATCAAGATACTCTTTTAAAGCATTTTCATCTCGAAGATACATCAAAATCATCAGCAAAATTTGATGTGGCTGATCTTCTTGTATTGAATAGTCATTTTGTTCACGAATTAACTTATGAAGATATTAAGACACGACTTGAAAAATTTTCTATTCATGGAGAACAAGCAGAATATTTTTGGAATACGGTAAAAAACAATATTACTAAGCTGAATGATGCAGCCTTATGGTGGAAAATTATTCATACTGATAAGAGCTTTGATATAATTTCACCTGAAGATCGTGTTTATGCACAACAGTCTGTTCATTCGTTACCTGACGGAGTATTGAATGATGAAAGCTGGAAAATTTGGACGACAGCATTGCAGGAAAAAACGGGGCGAAAAGGAAAAGCTTTGTTTATGCCGTTGCGTCAAGCTCTTACAGGGATAACGCATGGGCCTGAAATGGGAAAATTTTTACCACTTTTAGGACGTGAAAAGGTAGTAAAAAGACTGACCACGGTAGGTAGTGGGAAACTCTAAATCCAGTAGAGCATTCGCTATTACTTATCAGTAACCAAATTAAGTATTGTTTTTTATAAGCATAAATGCTGGGATATCATCGCCAAATCCAATTGGAATAGGGCTGTTGTTTTTTTCATGACATTTGTTTGATGATTTCTCTTTATTATCTTTAGTTTCAATGTAAGCTGACTTCTCTTTTTCTAGTATTTTTTTCGTTTGAGTTTTACGTTTTTTTTGAGCAGTCTTCTGTTGTGATTTTGTGGGTTTTGTTTTTGAAACAGTATCGTTTTCTTCATCATGAGCTATTAAAGTAGAAAGATCGCCATTAAGCCACTCAATTTTTTCTTTGCTTATTTCTTCAATGGCACGGATATATTTTTCGTCAGCTTTTGTGACAATGGTAAAAGCTTTACCACTGCGTTTTGCACGTCCTGTACGGCCGATACGATGAATATAATCTTCCGCATGTGTCGGTACATCATAGTTGAAAACGTGGCTGACTGCTGGGATATCCAGACCACGAGCAGCGACATCAGAAGCAATAAGAAGTATAAATTTATTGTTTTTGAAGCTAGCTAATGTGTTTGTGCGTGAATGTTGATCCATATCACCATGAAGTGTACCTACACTGAAATTATGTTTAATAAGATATTGAAAAAGTTCAGAAATATCTTTTTTTCGATTACAGAAAATGATAGCGTTTTTAAGTTCATCACCTTCATTCTGAATAAGTTCTTTTAAAACAGCTTTTTTATCACATGATTTACTTCCAGACTTAACAAGTCGTTGCGTGATTGTTTTCGCTGTTGAAGACGCTTCTGTAATTTCGATATATACAGGAGAATGTAAAAATTGCTTTGTTAATTGTGCAATTTCTGGTGCCATTGTTGCTGAAAAGAATAAAGTTTGGCGTGTAAAAGGAGTCACTTTACAAATACGCTCAACGTCAGGGATAAAGCCCATATTTAGCATGCGGTCAGCTTCATCAATGACTAGAATTTCAACACCTACTAAGAGTAATTTACCACGCTCAAAGTGATCCAGCAAGCGTCCTGGTGTTGCGATCAAAACATCGGCGCCTCGTTCAAGTTTACGATCTTGGTGTTCGAAAGAGACACCACCAATTAATAATGCAACGTTTAAATTATGATTAACACCATATTTATCAAAATTTTCTTTAACTTGGGCAGCAAGCTCTCGTGTTGGTTCTAATATGAGGGTACGGGGAATTCTTGCTCTTGCACGTCCTTTTTCAAGTAAGGTAAGCATAGGAAGGACGAAGGAAGCTGTTTTACCAGTACCTGTCTGAGCAATTCCTAAAACATCTTTTTTTTGAAGAATATGAGGGATCGTCCTACTTTGAATAGGAGTTTGGATTGTATATCCTGCTGATTTTATAGCTTTAATAACCTTTTTTGAAAGGCCTAAATTATCGAAATTGTCCAAAGCTAGTGTCATTCTTTCTTTTTGCTGATTATTTTGCAATTTTAACGATTATCTAGGATATTGGCTAAGTCAACATTCCATTTTCTTGAAGACGGGTTAAGATGCATTTTAAAAAAAGTCAACTATAACTACTATATATCCGCAAAAAGAACGATAAAAAATTAATAACGAAATTGTTCTGATAAGATTCGTTCGTCCCAAGAATGGTCAGGATCAAAAAGGATAGAGACTGTTATTTCTGTTGCTGATGAAATAGTAACTGAATGGACAGATTTCACTTCAATGTTATCAGCAGCTGCATTGACGGGACGTTTGTTATATTCAAGCATATCAAAGCGCACTGTGGCGGTATTTGGAAGTAAAGCTCCATGCCAGGCTCGAGGACGAAAAGGGCTAACGGGAGTAAGGATCATAAGGGGCGCCATGAGAGGTAGAATAGGTCCTTGGGCTGATAAGTTATATGCAGTAGATCCCGCTGGTGTGGCAACAAGAATACCATCGCAAATTAATTCTTCCATGCGAACTTGGTTATCAATACTGATACGAATTTTAGCAGCCTGATATGATTGACGAAATAAGGATACTTCATTGATTGCAAGTGCTTCAATATGTCCTTGAGTTTGTGCATTTGCGATCATGCGTAAGGGATGAATTTCTTTTTTATGTGCAGCAGCAATACGGGCTGGTAATTTTTTTTCATGAAACTCATTCATTAGAAAACCTACTGAACCTCGATTCATACCATAAATAGGTTTACCGGTATTCATGACATCCCGTACTGTTTGCAACATTGTTCCATCTCCACCAAGTGCAACAATGGCATCGGCTTCTTCAAGAGAAGAGTGACCATAAATAGATATTAATTTATTGGTGGCCTTGATAGCTTCTTCAGTTTCTGCAGAAACGAAATGAAAGCGACTTGGTAGTGTAGTCATTAAAAATTGTCCTGATATTCACGACTTATTTTTTAGAATTTAAAAACTTTATATAAGGATTGTTTTGATAAAAGAAAGAATTTTGTATGAAAAGTAATTTATTAAAAAAAAAGGAATATGTATGCAAAGTAGCATTAAAAAATAATATAATTTTATCAAGAATAAGCATATATTCTTTATTAAGTTTTTAAAAGGAGTGATTCATCATTGAAGCTGGGAACATGATCAGCTAAAGGAGTATAGCAGTTTTAATCATCATTTAAGCACCCGTAGCTCAGCTGGATAGAGCGCTGCCCTCCGAAGGCAGAGGTCACAGATTCGAATTCTGTCGGGTGCACCAAATTTTCCACTTTGCTGTATATTTCTTATAAAAACTATTTTAAATATTAAATCCAGGTAATGCTACTTTGAATGAACTTGAATCTGTTTATTGGGATGGTAAAATGAGCAAGCTCCATCATGACACACATTTGGCTATTAAAAGAGAAGCAGTGTGTATTGCTGCTGGCAATGAATAAGTTTATGGCATTAATATTGGATTTGGCAAATTAGCCTCGATTAAAACTGATATAGATAATTTATCCATTTTATAAAGAAATCTTATTTTATCACATTATTGTAGAATAGGAACGTCTTCACCTGAAAGTGTTTTATGATTGATGATGACTTTGAAGCTTATTTCTCTTTTGGGACGATGGATTTTAGGTGTTGGTTTGGAATTATTGTATTTACTAGAGAATATGCTTGCAAGTAGAGTTATTCCTGTTTTTCCTGAAAAAGGCTCAGTAGGTACATTAGATAATCTTGTTCCGCTTGCACATATAGCTTCTGTGATGATAGGAGAGGGAGGCGCGTTTTTTCAACATTTTGTATGAATGAGAAGGCTGCACTAGAAAAATCAGGATTATCTGCCATTATTTTAGAGGCAAAAGAGGGGAGAGTCTATGCAATAGACTCAAACATCAACAGTGCTTGTTCTTGCGGTTTTTTTATAGTTATAGTGCACTGTGTGGTGGACTTCTTTCAGAGGCATTAATAACAGATGTTGCTATGGATGCAATGGAACCATTTCACTCTAATATTCATATTCTGCATGGCTATTATTGTGTCACAGACACTAGAAAGGCTTGTAAAAGATTGAGAAATTCGAGGAGCACATTTATGTAAAGGTAATTGTATCCAAGATTCTTATTATATACGTTGCTAACTATACATTTCTTGATATTCTAATAGCAGCAGAAAAAACACTAATTATTGAAACAAATGCAGTTACAGATAATTCATTAATTTAAAGAAATAGTGATATTCTATCCGATGAAAATTTTCATACTAAACTTATAGTATAGCATTTGAGTATTTGTTTCTGATCAGGTTGTTTTTCTTTACATGAAATAGGATTAATTTCTCAAAGATGTATTGCTCTTAATGGTTGAGCTAACAATTTCTTGCAGATTTTCAGCTTTTTAAGCTAAAATATAAGACTTAATTCCGGTTTTATAATTACTGAGGTGACTGCTGCTTTCATGTTTGAAAATAAGCAAATGGCATATTCTTCTTCAGTTGATTCGAGATAACTTTGACAAATCAAGAAAATCACGTTTCAATGGCTTGCCACGGTTTTTGTCGGTTGTTGGTAATGAGTGGGAATCTTTGTTATTATTGATATCAAAATGCTTGTTGCAGTACAAGGAATTGAATATCACACTCCTTTTAAAACGAGTCCCTTATTACAATTTGTTATAAGGCACTTACGTCACCGTATTAAGATTCTAGAGAAATATCGTTATATGGCTTCAGATTTTGAGAAGATATGTGCCTTTATGAATAAAGGATATTTTTTATCAGTTTTATCAGAAACAATTTTTCCACTATTGTAGCCATAAGTAAATTAATTTTAAACTATGGTGAGAACATTATAAAGAAAATTATAAAGAAAGAGGCTAGAGACTCGTTTTTTTATGATGCTTGCCCATCAGATTTTTTTTTGATAAATTGAAGAGCTACTTAGTTTAAGTGAGAGAGTAGTGTGTGTTGTCATAATACAATTGCCCTATTATCTACATTTCCTTAAAGCTGAAGGAAAAGGAAGAATGCGGTTTTTTTGTTGTAAACGGTATATGTTGCATCACCATATAAAATGAAATTATGCATCTTAGCCGTTGTGAATTGTATTCTTGTATGAAAATATAGAAAATAAAAATTCAAGTCCTTCAGATCTTTTAGAGTTTTTTACATTTCAATCGGCTTCGGTTCTTATTAATCTGCCAATTTTGCTTCTGTAAAAGTTAGGATGATGTTTGAAGAAGGATAGAAATGACAACAAATGAACTTAAACGAGGTATAAATCAGCGTCAGGTTATATTTTTAGCTCTTGGTTCTGCTATTGGAACAGGGCTTTTTTATGGATCGGCACAGGCGATTAATCTTGCTGGCCCAAGTGTTTTAATTGCCTATTGTATTGCAGGTTTAGCTATTTTTATAGTTATGCGTGCTTTAGGAGAAATGATTATTCATAATCCACTGTCTGGTTCTTTTGCTCGTTATGCTACAAATTATATATCACCATTAGCTGGTTTTTTAACAGGATGGACATATGTTTTTGAAGTAGTGCTTGTTGGTTTAGCTGATATTACAGTTTTTGCAACTTATATGAGTTTTTGGTATCCTGATGTTGCTTCTTGGATATGGACATTGAGTATTACTCTTATCATTACTGGTATTAACCTAGCAGCAGTGAAAGTGTACGGTGAGCTAGAATTTTGGCTTTCTTCCGTAAAAATTATTGCCATTTTCGCTATGATTATTTTAGGAATAGCAATTATTTTTTTTAATTGGAATACAAATACATTTTCTACCATTGGGATTCATAATTTATGGCAAAATGGTGGAGTATTTCCAAATGGTTTATTTGGTTTTTTAGCTTGCTTTAGTGTTGTTGTTTTTGCTTTTGGAGGAGTAGAGATTATTGGAATGGCTGCAATGGAAGTACAGGATCCTGATAAAACAATTTCAAGAGCAATTAATTCTATTCCAATTCGAATTGTGCTCTTTTATGTTATGACGTTAGCAGTTTTAATGTCGCTTTATCCTTGGAATGAAATTCGCCTTATTAGTAGTCCTTTTGTTACAATTTTTGAAAGATTTGGTATTTCGTCAGCAGCTCATATTCTTAATATTGTTGTTATCACAGCTGTAGTTTCTGCGATTAATAGTGAAATGTATGGTGCGGTTCGCATGATACATGGTTTGTCGCAGGAAGGTTATGCATTTAAAAAATTCCAATATTTATCAAAAAACGGTATACCGATTTTTGTTATTTTACTCGTATTTAGCATCTTTATTTTTGGTGTTATTCTTAATTATTATTATCATGATCAGCTTTTTTTTCTTATTGCGACAATGGCGACATTTGCGACAGTTTTTGTGTGGGTAATGATTTTGCTTTCGCAAATTTTTATGCGGCTTAAAATGTCTGCAGAAGAACACCGTGATCTAAAGTTTCCAATACCGTTTTGGCCAATAGGATCCATTTTTGCTACTTTATTTATGATCTTTATTTTTATTTTGTTATGGTTTTTTGATAATACGAGATCAGTGTTGATGATAGGTGTTATTTGGCTTTCTTTTCTTGTTGTTTGTTTTTATGCACTTAAACTTTATAATTTAAAGAAAAGAAAAGTCTATCAAGAAGAGAAAAGAAGATTTAAAATCAAAAAAGTGTAATTTATATAATTATCTATAGTTAAGGAGGCTTTAGAATATAAAAAATGATTGAGCGATATGATTTTAAGAGAACGTCGCTATTTAAGAAGAGAGGGTAGTCTTTGTTAAGGTTTTTATACTTATATTGCTTTATTTAGTGAAAAAGAAAACTGATTTCTATAACCCCCATCTTGCAAAGTAACATCAAGTTTTTTAAGCACAATTCTCTCCCTAATTGATTATTTAATTTACTTCAAAGTCATAAAATAATTTGCTTTTCGACTATAAATTACAAAACCCACTATGCAGCATAGTGCCAATAAAATGGCAAAACCCCATGGATTATGTCTAGATATTGTTCCAATCATTATTGCACTGAATGCAGCACTTCCTAATTGTAATGCTCCCATGACTCCGGATGCTGCTCCAGCGGCTTTTGGGTGTGATGAAATAGCCAATGCTATTCCTAATGGCAACAAAAAACCATTGTCAAAAGTAAGAATAGAAATGGCTATTAAACTCGTTAGAAGCGGCCACGGACTTACATACATTTGTATAGCAAATAATATGCCACCCATAACAAAAATAACATATCCACGTTGAATAGTACGTTCCATAGACTCTCGCTTAAGAAAGCTTCGCGCTACCAAATTACCCAAGACATAGGTTAAAGAAACACCAATGTAGCTATAACAAATGTATAGAGTTGATAAACCTAGGTTTGTAAGAAAAAAAGGAGATTCTACGATATAAGCAAAGTAGGCTGCATAGGCAAAACATGGAATCAATGCGTAAAAAATAAACTGTTTATTTCTAAGAACTTCCAAACTGTTCTTAATAATTCCTACAGGAGTAAAAGATTGACGTTTTGTAAGAGGGAGAGTTTCTGTTAATACAAAGTGACAAAGGAAAATGGATAAAAGTATAAAAAGGCTTAAAAAGATAAAAATGGATTGCCAATTAAAAGATTGTAATAAAAGCTGGCCAATTAACGGTGCAAGTGCTGGTGATGTTCCGACAAAAGGGAAAATAACCAAATAAAATTTTCCTGCAGCTTCTTTGTTCATTAAATCGTTAATAATAGCGCGACTTAAAACAATCCCTGAACAGGCTCCAAGTCCTTGTAAAAAGCGTAGTATTAAAAAGGCTTGGATATTGATTGTATATAGTTCTTGCGTCTTGTGTGGAGTTAATCTTGATTGCTAAGCGCTTACGGGAGGAACGTTTGTGATCTTGTGGGGAAAAAAATATTGTGTGGTGATGATGGCGGCTATAGCCGCTTTTTTTTATAGCCTTAGTAAGAGTTTTTCGTTTAGTCAAGAAGACTGAACAGCAAAAACAAACAGAAACCCTCATCAAGAGAGCAATAACCCGGCTGGAAATAGAAAATGAAGTTAATAAGCAAAGTGATGGCGGTGTGCGTTCTGATCTTTCTCAGTGGGTGCGGAAGTAGAAGCTTTTCTTGTATCGGTTGGTCTCCTCTGTATTTGGATCAGAAAGATCTCACTGTCATCAGTATCAACTTGGCCAAACAAATCTTGAAACATAACAAATATGGTGAATAGTTGTGTGGATGGAAACAGGTCCAAAAAGTTAAAACACAAAGATAAAGAGATCAAAAAACAAGACTGATTCGCAATGTATTTTAGAGAAAAATTTAAAATCTTATTCCTTAACCTTTATTTATCCCTAATCTTAAAAAAAGATAAGTAAAATCAGTATGTTATATTTATGTATAAAACACCTGGTGGGCGTGACAGGGATTGAACCTGTGACCCCTACGATGTCAACGTAGTGCTCTCCCGCTGAGCTACACGCCCATTATATAATGGTAGCATCACGTATAAAACTGTAAACGTTAATGCTTGATTGAATTTTTATAATAAAATACGAATAATTAAAAAAAATATCTTTTTCAAGCAGCTATAAGTATTTTTTCGATTTCACTAACCAATTCACGTAAATGAAATGGCTTAGAAAGCACCTTAGCATCAGGAGGAGCATCATGATTTGAATTTAATGCGACTGCTGCAAAGCCTGTAATGAACATTACTCGTAAATCAGGGTCAATTTCAGTTGCACGTCGTGCTAATTCGATTCCATCCATTTCTGGCATTACAATATCAGTAAGTAGAAGAGAAAAGGGCTCTTCTTGTAAGCATTCATATGCGCTAACACCATTATCAAAATCAGTAACTTCATAGCCTGCACGTTCGAGTGCTTTTGCTAAAAAGCGGCGCATATCATTATCATCTTCTGCAAGCAAGATTCGTTTCATCATTATGTCCAATTGCTTTATTTATCAGAATTTATCATATTGATTTATACATTGTAGAGCATTTATAGGAAAAGCTATAAAACATTTATAATGAAAATGAATGGCGAAATGGTTAATTTCTTAGCTGTTATCCAGAATTCACATTATTATTTTTACTTTTTGAATTCGTTATGTACATAATTTGGGTTAAGAATCCGATATTTTGAAGGTTTTAGCTCACTTAATTGCAGATTCTATTTTTTTCCACTTTTGCTGATTCTTATCAGATTGATTATATACATTTTATGATTATGTCAGTTTTAGGAGCTGCTAATTATTGAAACATTAGAAGATTATTAATTATTTTTTATATCGAAAGTTTATATAATCAGGCAATGCTTTTGATTGTGTGAAAACTTATATATTTATTAAAAAATTTTGTGTTTTTGATGGTTGTTAGAAATAAAGCAGTCAAATGCAGACCAAAATTGTTTATAAAAGTATTCTTCACGCATAATTGTATCAAGCTCAGCTCCTATAATTGTAATACTGTCTGTCAAATGTGTTGATCGACATAATTGTCTTGCTTCAATATTATTCGCAATATTATTTTGATTAGCAAGGATAAACAGTGTTGGAATTTGTAACTTCCCATGAAGTATATTTGTTTTCATTGCATCGATTGCATTGAGCGTTGAGGACAGCCACTGAGCCGTTGTTGGATTAAAAGAAAAATTAGATTCTGTGTTTTTCTGTTTTAATTTTTTTCTATCTTTAACAGGTAAAAAGCCAAGGCCTATATCGGAAAAAAATTGTGTTAGCTTATGTTGAAAACTGTTTGTTTTATTGCCTAGTGGAGCAAAAAGAGGAGAAACGCAAAGCATTCTGTTAAATTGATGAGTGATAAGGCTTAGCCCGTTAAGTGCTATTAGTCCTCCCATACCGTAAGTAAGCATGTAATAAGGTGGAGGGCAATCAGTATAAACAATTATTTTAAGAAATTCTGATAAATAATTGATATAATTATTAATATTAAAATAATTATGTTGATACCATTTTTGTTTGTTCGGTTGGTTCCCTTCTTGACCAAGCCAATCAAATATTGCGGTATAAAAACCGCGTTGAGAGATTTCATTCATTGGTAAAAAATATTCTTCTAGAGTATCTGCATAGTTTTTGAGAATAACAACCGTTCCTTTAGTTTTTTTTATTTCAGAATTTGTTATTGCAAAACGAATCTCATGGTTGTTAGCTGTTTTGAAATAGCTACTATGCATATTAGAAAAAGAAGAATTATGCTCTGGAGAATAAAGAGGTGTTTTCAATTGGCATCCTTTGTTGATGTACGTGCACAAGTTGATGCAAGATAAAAAAATCTGTTACTTGTAATGCTGATGAAGAGTTAAAAAACATTTATTTTATTTATATGTATTTTTGTAAATTAAAATACAAAGGAGTTGAAATAAAAAAGATTTGTTCCCAAATAAATATTACAGTTGCCATATTGGGACTGTTGGTCTGCAAATATATCTGCCATTTGGAGACTTGAAGGATCAATTATAGTCGCTCTAAAGGAGGGCAAGTTTATGCGTCAAGTAGACTTTTCACCATTTTATCGTTCAACAGTAGGTTTTGACCATCTTCTTAACTGGTTTGATTCCAGGACACAATTAGATGATATTTCTTCTTCTTATCCACCGTATAATATTGAGCGTTTAAGTGAGGATTCTTATAGAATTTCTATGGCTGTTGCTGGCTTTTCACAAAATGAAATAGATATTGAAATACATTGTAATCAGCTAACCATTAAGGGTGAGAAAATGCCAGAAAATGACGTTGCAGGGCGTGAGTTTCTTTATCGAGGAATTGCTTCACGTGCTTTTGAGCGTCGTTTCCATTTAGCTGATCATGTTAAAGTTATTGGAGCTGAACTAAGTGATGGTCTTCTCCATATTCAACTTCAAAGAGAAACGCCAGCTGAATTAAAACCAAGAAAAATAGCTGTGCAAGCAGCGACGTCTGCTACTAAAAATAGCAATAATCATAATACATCTACAGAAAATTTAAAACTTAAGGCAAAAGAACAATTATAATTTTCTAAGTTATTTGAGCAACACGGGATAAAAGTCCCGTGTTTTTTATATTGCCTTGAAGAGAAAGTCTAAAGATTCTTTGTATAAAAACAGCTATAAATAATTGAAAAAGCAGAATAGATGTTTGAAATTATATATAAAGAAATTTTCTCTTTAGGAAAGCATCCTTTTTTCTTAATTTTGAAGGATGGTCGGAGCGGCGGGATTTGAACCCACGACCCCTTGACCCCCAGTCAAGTGCGCTACCAGGCTGCGCTACGCTCCGAACTATTTAGCACGACTAAACAACTGTTTCTTTAAAGGCAAGAGAAAAACAACATCAAATCTATCAGAATATTCTTTTGTGACAAGAAAGAACCACTAAGATGATAAAAGAAAGACTTTGTAGTCCAGTATTTATAATTTATTTGCGATAAGTAATTCGATCACTAAGTTTTTTATTTACTGATTTTTAGCAGCTGCTGTATGCAGAGCTTAAGGATTATTAATAGTATGATGATGAAGAAAGTGAATAGTTTTTATGATTTCAAATAAATTTATTTTTATTGCGGCATTAGTGGAAAAGCAAGGATATCTCTTTCATATTTCTGTGTATATTGAGAATCTGTTTTGAGGATAAATCAATTATGTTGACATAATGATAGATTAAATAAAACGAAAAGAACTTTTTAACTACTTTAAAGAGATTGTAAGAGGAATTAAAAATCTAAAGAAATGTATACATAATTTATTTGCTTAATCCGATGCTTGTTTTAATATCAAAAATGGCATTATTGCAGCTAAAATCTTTGTTCAGTGAAAGAATAATAAACGATGAGCCGTTTTTCAGTAATAAATTTGACAGAAGCTGCCATAGATCGCGTTAAAACTATTATGAAAACAAAAAATGCATATGGTATTCTTGTTGGTATCAAGAAAGGTGGTTGTGCAGGTATGGAATATACCATAACTCTTGTAACAGAAGAAATGCATGATGCTGATGTTGTTGAAGTTAACGGTGCTCGTGTTTTTGTCGCACGCGATGCAGTATTATTTTTATTAGGAACGCAGATGGATTATGAGGTAACAACATTACGCTCAGGTTTTATATTCAATAATCCTAACCAAATTTCATCTTGTGGATGCGGTGAATCGGTAGAGATTCGTCCTGTTTCGCAAAATAAGATAAATGAAATATACAAGAAAATTTAGTTAAATAACAAATTGTTATATAATTTTTCTAATTATATCTATTAAGATGTATAAATAATTTTTTATTCTGCATTTTTGGCTTTATTCCAAAGATCTTCCATTTCTTTTAAAGAGACATCGGTTAGCATTTTAGATTGAGCTAGTAGATTTTCTCCAATATTCGCAAAGCGATTTCGAAATTTTGTATTAGTTTTTTTAAGTGCTTTTTGTGGATCAATATTCAAGTGACGTGCGAGGTTCAATAGCGTGAAATAAAGATCGCCGAATTCTATTTCTATATCGGATTTTTTTTCAATTTTTATTGCTTCTTTGAGTGTATTGAGTTTTTCTTTGATTTTTGCAAAAGTTTTATCACTATCATACGACTTAAAACCAACTTCTGCAGCTGCTTTTTGTAATGCGAGGGCTTCTTGATCTGCTGGTTGAGCTGATTTTACTTGGATAAGATAACTTGCTAGTTCATTATCTGGTACACTTATTTTTTCATATTGTTTTTTCGGTTCGGCTTTTTCTATTTTCTTGATATGCTCCCACATTCCTTCCACAAAACCACGGCTTTTTTGCTCTGTATTTCCAAAAACATGAGGATGACGGCGAATCATTTTTGCCGTAATTGCATAAACAACATCTTCAAAAGTAAAGCTTCTTTCTTCTGTAGCAATCATAGCGTGATACACTACCTGTAAAAGAAGATCACCGAGTTCTTCACAAAGATCTGTTCGATTACCTCGTTCAATGGCATCAATAACTTCGTAAGCTTCTTCAAGCATATAAGGTATAATGGACTCAAAAGTTTGTTTTATGTTCCAAGCGCAACCACTTTCAGGGTTTCGTAATGCTGCTACAATTGAAATAAGGTCATTGATATCTTTTGATGCTAGCATTAATGTCTCTTTATATAATATAATTATAGGTCCCAGCGTCTATGAAACCACATCCATTGTTCGGGATATTCACGTACCCAAGATTCAACAATATCATTTAGTTTTTGTGTGGCAGCAGGTATGTTAATTTCATTTTTTTCATCAAGTGGTAGGTCTACACGTTCATATAAATCTAGACGATAACGTCCTCCAGTTAATCGGATACAACGTGCTGGATAAATATCACAATTATATTGTCGAGCGAGTTTTATAATTAGGGGATTTGTTTTAACTGGTCGGTTAAAAAATGTTCCAGGAATACCTCGACGGAATTTTTGATCGACAAGAACGCCTGTATTTTCACCTTTTGCTAGTTTGGCAGCTAGTATCCAGACTGCACCAGCTTTGGATGGTACAAGATGTCCCATAGAAGTTTTGCGCGCTTTAAGAACTTTTTTTGCAATATAGGGATTATTGGGTGGCCTAAATAATACTGTGACGTTAAGATCAAAACTTTGAGCGCATATAGGAAGAAGTTCAAAATTTCCAGTATGAGCTGTGAAAAAAATATGTGGTTTTTTTTCGTTCTTTAATCGTTGAAATATTTCAATGCCGTTGACTTCAACCAATCCTGGCTTATCAGCATTAGGATCGAAGTCAAAAATTTTATCAAGAAAAATATATTCGGCCAGAAGTCGCCCCATATTTTCCCACATTTTTATTGCAATTTTACACAATTCTTGTTCTGTTTTTTCTGGATATGCAGCTTTAAGATTAGAAAGTACAATTTTATGACGAGGTACAAGAGGACCAAATGTTTTTGCTAACCAGGAAAAAAAAGAAAAACCAATATTAGCAGGAAGATATCGTAGAATGGCTAAAAAACCGATTAGTAGGTGCGCCCATAGAAAATTGAAATAATTTTTTATATTGATTTTAATACGATATATAAAATTTTTAATATAATACTTTAACATAATTAATTGATTTTCAGGATGATTTTTCCAAAAACATCACGACTTTCCATGCGTTTTAAAGCTACATCAATTTGATCAAAATTAATAATTGTATCAATGACAGGATATATAATTCCTTGCGCCATTTTCTCCATAGCATTTGCCATATTTTCCATACGACAACCAAATGAACCAAATATTTTCAGTTGTTGCTGAAATAATTGCATTAAATTCATAGATGTTGAAATACCAGAAGTAGAACCACAAGTTACCAAACGTGCTCCGCGTTTCATACTCAGCATAGAACCTGCCCATGTATCAGCTCCTACATGCTCAAAAACAACATCAACACCTTTTTTTTGCGTTAATTTACGAACAATACCTTCGAAACGTTCTTTACGGTAATTAATAACATGATCTGCTCCGAGAGATTGTGCTTTTTCAATTTTGCTGTCTGAACCAACTGTAGTGATGACTGTACATCCCATGTTTTTTGCAATTTGAATAGCTGCTGATCCAATACCAGAACCACCAGCATGTATTAGAATTGTTTCTCCAACTTGTAATTTTGCATTATCAAACAGCATATGCTCTACGGTTCCAAAGGTAATAGGGGCCACAGCTGCTTTTATTTCATCACATTTTAAAGGCGCTGGCACTAGTAGATGTGCTGGAAGATTGACGAGCTCACAAGCAAATCCATCAAGATGAAAACCATATACACCTTTTACTTGATCGCAAAGATTATCACGCCCTTCGCAGCAGGCTTGGCATAGACCACAAGTATGCGCTCCATAAATTGAAACGAGTTGCCCAACTTGAAAATTTTCAATGCCATCTCCTAATTGAGCAATTTCACCAGAAGCTTCTGCACCTATAATAAGTGGCATTTTTCTTTTTGCAAAGGCCATACCGCGCCATCCCCATACATCAATATGGTTGAGAGCAACAGCCTTTATCCGTACTGTGACTTCACCGGGATTTGGTGGCGGTGGTGGTGGAGTATTAGTAATTTTAAGTTGGCGCTCATTGATTAGTTGCAGTGTACGCATCGTTATTCTCTTTGAATCTCTATAAAGATTGATAGTTTTCAGATCAATTTAAATGATTATCCTTTATACGCTGTAATAACAAGGCTAGTATTTTGACCTCCAAAACCAAATGAGTTGGATAAAATTGCATTTATGCAGGCTTTACGCTTATGATTAGGAACAACATCTAAAGGAATTGTAGGATCAGGATCATCATAATTAATTGTAGGGGGAAGTATTCCTGTTTGGATGGTTAGAAGTGAGAAAACGGCCTCTATGGCACCTGCAGCAGTTAATGTATGGCCAATCATTGACTTATTAGAAGAGACTGGGATGTGTTCCAAAATATCACCAAAAACTGTTGATAATGCTAGATATTCCATTTTTTCATTTTCAGGTGTAGAGGTTCCATGCGCGTTGATATAATCAATTTCATTGATAGTTATTTTTGCATCGGCTAAGGCTTTACGAACTGCTTCAATTGCAGGTGATGCATCGGGCTTTGAACGTGTACGATGAAAATCATCAGCTGTTTCTCCACAGCCTGCCAAAATTCCTAGAATTTCCACTTTACGAGCTAAAGCACTTTGAACAGACTCGAGGACAAGAGCACCTGATCCTTCAGCCATCACAAAACCATCTCGATCGCGGCTAAATGGTTTTGCTGCTTTTTCTGCTGGATCATTTTTGGTGGAAAGAGCAGATAATAGTGAAAAACGGATAAGGGATTCTGCTGAAACCGAACCATCCGTGGCGATTGTGAGGGAACGATCTGTTTCACCTCGTCGAATTGCTTCAACACCTAACTGGATAGCTGTTGCACCAGATGCACAAGCGGTTGAAAGGGTAATGGGAAGCCCTTTTGTTCCAAATTTTTCTTGAATTTTTTCTGCAATTGTTCCAAATTGAGTAGCTTCAAAAAGCGCATGATGAGGTTTTTTACTACAAACTTCAAGAAGATGTGCATAAGTAGGTTCATGACTGGATACTACTTCTTTATCAAGAGCGAAACGTGCTTTCCATTCAAGTTCAACTGGAGGAGCAGCTAAAAACAATGGTCCATTAAAATCCTCTTTGTCAAGATTTGCTTGTTCTAAAGCCTCTTCTGCAGCAAGACGCGCTAATCTTTCGGAAAGAGCTGCAGCACCGGTTGTACTTTCTTCAAGAAAATCAATCGTTCCTGCGATATGTGTATTTAATCCTTCAACAGGAAAGCGCGTGATCTTATGAATGCCACTAACACCATTAATTAATTTGTTCCAATTTTCCTGTTTTCCTTGTCCTAGTGATGTTACAACTCCTGCTCCAGTGATTGCTACAAGTGGACGTCCAAGATGATCATTATATTTCATCATAGAAACTTTCTTTTAGACAGCGGTAAGGTGCACTATTCCTTCAGCTCTTTTTATACCAATAGTTGTAATAAATGCTTCACGTATTTCTTCAGAAAACAGCTTTTCATGAGAACTCAAAGAGGGAAAGCTACGTTTTTTCCTAACAGCAATAGCAGCTAATGCAAGCGCTAAAGGAAATTGCGCTTCTCGCATATAGCCAAATAATGTCGTAATACCACGGTAAAATATATTAGCATCGTCAAGAGCGCTTTGTTCTGCTCTTGTGGCGTTATGACAACCTGAGGCTGCTGAAATTGTAAATGAAGCTTCAGCCTTTACTGTTTTTAACATTGACGTAATTGTATCTTTAAGGGAATTTTTTGTCCTATTTGTTTGATTCGTAATCATTTGACTAATTTCAGCATAAACACGTGCATTGCGTTTTTGAGCTTGTTCACCATTTTCAAGAACAAGAAAAACACCACCAGAGCCAGTAATTAATCCACCACCAGGGCATTTTTTACGGGACCAAACTGGTGTCCATTCACCACGTGTTAAAAGTCCTCCAAGCTCATGAGCTAACAGCATATCGTAGCTTTGTGCATTATAAGAGCCACCTACCAGTACGTGTGTGCTTTGTCCTGAGCGAATACGTGCAGCAGCAATTTGAATAGCAGAAAGTCCACTTCCTTCTTCACCCATAAATGTACGAGAAGAACCGGTTATTTTATGAACAATCGAAATATTCCCAGCTAGAAGATTTGATAGCTGCGATAAAAATAAAGTTGGCCGAAGCTCAGTCGAAAGGGCTAAATTTAACATAGGCTCATAATGAGTGATTGTACGGGCTTTTGCAAGAATTTGCGTATCAACAGTAATGTCACGTTCTCCTCCACTCGCTGCAACGATCATATCCATTGTTGATGTTAACTGGTGATCATTTTTCATATCTGCATCATCAAGAGCAAGACCAGCTGCATAGGTACCAAGGCGTTGCCATATTCCCATTTGTCGTTGGTCACTTCGCTTTGGGATTTGCAGATTCCAATCGACTTCTGTCAATTGATGAACAGCATAGGGTGCGAAAGTTGTACAATCAAGGTTCGGTTTAATTGCGGGGTTATTTAATTGATTCCAATGATGAACAACTCCTTCACCTAAAGAGCTTATAATTCCTATACCAGTAATGAATACAGCATGATTCTGCATAGCAAAAAATTAGTTAGCTTGTTTTAAAGCAATGAGTTCATCAATTTTTGTGCAAAGGTTTTTAAGAACAAAGTACTCTTCAGTTGCGACTGAACCTTCATTGATTTCTTGTGTCCACTGTTCTAGTGGGATTTTAATTCCGAAGGCTTTATCAATGGCAAAAACAATATCAAGAAAATCAAGACTATCAATTCCTAAATCATCAATTGTATGACTTTCGGGTGTAATCGTGCTCCGATCAATTTCACTGATTTCTGCAATAATATCAGCGACTTTGTCAAAAGTATAAGACAATGTATGATTCCTTATTATGTTAGTAGCTTTATAAAAGACTTCAGTTACGATTCTATCTAACCTTTTTTATCTTAAAAAAAAAGGCTTAATCCAAAATAGAATTGCCTTTTCAATATTGAAAATGAATTTACAATAAATTTAGCTTGGTTTCTAAAGTGTTTCTACAGGAGACTTTTAAGTTTTATCTACATGAGAATCTTTTGTTTTCATTTGTTTTATTGTAAGATTTTTTCTATTTGCAGCAAGGACTGCTAGAGCTGTCATGTTGACAACACCCCGTGAAGTTACTGAAGGTGTTAGAATGTGTGCGGGACGTGCAGCTCCAATCAAAATAGGGCCTACATGCAGTGCATTTGTTAAATTTTTTGCGATATTAAGCGTGATATTGGCTGCATCAAGTGTTGGAAAGACTAGCAAATTAGCTTCGCTTGTAAGGCGTGAAGCAGGGAAAACACGATCACGAAGAATTTTGGAAAGTGCAGAGTCACCATGCATTTCCCCATCTGCTTCCAAATTTGGATATAATTCAGCAAGGATTTCGGTAGCACGACGCATTTTGCGCGCGCTTGCTGTATTTTTGGAACCAAAATTTGAGTGTGATAATAAAGCTGCTTTTGGTTTTATACCAAATGCTTCAATTTCTTGCGCTGCTAGGATTGTCATTTCTGCTACTTCTTCCGCAGAAGGATTTTCATTAACGTAAGTATCCGTTAGAAAAAGAGTACCACGTGTAGAGATAAGGAGACTAACGGCAGAAAAATGATTAACATTTGGATTAAGCCCAATGATTTGTTCAATTAATTCAAGATTACGTTCGAAACGTCCTTCTAGACCACAAATCATTGCATCAGCTTCACCACGCATAACTGCAAGAGCTGCAATAGCTGTAGTTGATGTTCTTACGATTGTTTTCGCAACTTCAGGTGAAACTCCACATCTGCCTGTATAATGTAGAAATAAATTGACATAGTCACGAAAACGTGGATCATTTTCTGGATTTGTGATTTCAAAATCTATGCCGGGACGAATTTTTAAACCAAAGCGTTTTAATCTTGTTTCTACCACATGTGGACGACCAATAAGAAGAGGAATAGCTGTTTGTTCTTCAAGAACAATTTGTGCGGCACGAAGAACACGTTCATCTTCACCGTCAGCATAGATTACACGTTTACATCTTGCTGTTTTGGCTGCTGCAAAAACAGGCTTCATTATAAGACCAGAACGGAATACAAAACGATTAAGAGTATCATTATAGACCTCCATGTCTTCAATCGGCCGTACTGCCACACCCGATTCCATTGCTGCTTTGGCGACAGCAGGGGCAATGCGTAGTATTAAACGCGGATCGAAAGGCGAAGGAATGAGGTATTCAGGCCCAAAACTAGGTGGCTTTTTTGAATATGCACATGCTGCGACATCTGAAGATTCTTCACGGGCGAGGGCAGCAATCGCATGAACTGCGGCCATTTTCATTTCTTCATTAATTGCAGTTGCACCAACATCTAATGCACCACGAAAAATATAAGGAAAACAAAGGACATTATTAACCTGATTAGGATAATCGGAACGTCCTGTGCAGATCATCGCATCGGGTCGTACTGCACTTGCTTCTTCTGGCATAATTTCCGGTTTTGGGTTGGCAAGTGCTAGAATTAAAGGCTTTGAAGCCATCTTTTTTAAATATTCAGGTTTCAAAACTCCAGCTGCTGAAAGGCCTAAAAAGATATCTGCATTCTCTATGATGTCGGCTAGAGTTCTCGCATCAGTTTTTTGTGCGTAGTTAATTTTCCAACGATCCATAAGTGTTTTGCGACCCTTGTACACGACACCATCTAAATCGCTAAGCCAAATATTTTCTACTTTTGCTCCAAGACGGACTAAAAGGTTAATACAAGCCAAGGCAGCTGCGCCTGCACCTGAGGAAACTATTTTTGCATTTTCAATTTTTTTGTTAGCAAGACTTAAAGCGTTTAACACCGCTGCACAAACAATAATAGCAGTTCCATGTTGATCATCATGGAAAACCGGAATATTCATTTTAGCACGAAGTTGTTCTTCAATTTCAAAGCATTCTGGAGCTTTAATATCTTCAAGATTAATTCCACCAAATGTCGGTTCTAATGCAGATACAGTTTCTATCATTTTTGTGATATCGGGTGCATCAAGTTCGATATCAAAAACATCAATATTTGCAAATTTTTTAAATAGAACAGCTTTTCCTTCCATAACCGGTTTAGAGGCGAGTGGGCCAATATTTCCTAAGCCAAGAACGGCAGTTCCATTTGTTATAACAGCGACTAAGTTAGAACGAGAAGTATACTGAGATGCAAGTTTTGGATCATCGTAAATCGCAAGACATGGCGCAGCAACACCTGGAGAATAAGCAAGCGCTAGATCACGTTGATTATCTAAAGGCTTTGTTGCTTGTATCTCTAGTTTTCCAGGTTTCGTATGTTGGTGATAAAAAAGTGCTGCGCTTTCAAGTTCAGTTTGTTGCAGACGAGTATTGCTATTTTGTTTTTTAGACATTTTGATAATATCCGAGTTAGTCTATATTTATAGAAGCGTTGCTATTTATAATCAGTTTTATCCATTACAGGTTCTGATTTCTTTTCATATCACAAGGTAAGGGTAGGTTAATTTTTCCAGATTACGAAACCACTTTCTGAGAGTATATTAATTAATAGGTTCACTAATATTAGTAGTATTATTTTGTCCTTCTGACAGAATTTCTATAATTTTTACAATTTTAAATAGATTATGCTTTCAGTAAAAGTATAATATAATTATATATAATAGATAAAATTAAAAAGAAAAAAGGCGAAAAAGAAAAACTTTTTCACCTTTCTTTTTATTTTATTGAATTCGTCCACTTACATGAGCAAGCATAGTATAAACTTTTCCAGTATCTGATGTTAAATATTGGCGGGCTAAATGGGTATTTCCAGAATTGCGAGATATATCACGTAATAATTTTTCAAACTCTGAAATATACTGATTAACTGAATCTTTAAAATCTATATCATTTAGATATTTTTTTCTAATTGTTTCAAATATTATTTTTCCATTCGGTGTATAAAGATGTTCAGCTATGATATTTTTTTGTCCACGTTTATAACGATTCCATAACTCGACAGCAGCATTATGATTAATGGTTTGAACAATACTATTTACTAGTGAGTTCAGGGATTCATTCATAGAATCAGACTTTTCTTTTTCTGGTGAGGAAGAGAAATTATTATCTTTTTCTGAGTATAATATTTCTTCACGTGAGACTCTTTCTAAAAGGTCTGATACCCATTTGTTTTGTTTTGTTTTGTGTTGTCCTGATTGTACAATAGGCTGTGGTGGCACTATTTTTTTATTGACTCTAGAAGTTGCACTATTTGACATTAACGATGGGGATATTGTTGGTGTTGATTGTTCTTTTTCAGTATTGTACATAATATTCGTTAAGTCTTTTAGTGCTACAATTTGTTCACTTAAGGCATGTCGAATTGTCTGTGTTGTTTCTTTCGCTTTTTCTGGTAATTTTTGAATACTTTCATTAAAATCATTATTAACTTTTGAAAGTTCTGAGCGAATTTCATTGGCTGAAAAGCGTATATTTTCTGCAGCATCTGAAAAACGTGTTGAAGCTTCATTAATCAATTCATGAAGTGTTCGTTGCATTAAATGTGTCGAGTTACGTGTATTTTCATCAGCACGTTCAAATGTTAAGCTAAGAACATTTTCGTAATGTTTTATAAGTTGATTAACCTCATCAGATTTCGAAATAAGGGCATTGCTTAATACGGAAAGTGCATTTTGCTTTTCTTGGAGTGTTATATTAAGTGTGTTTTCTGATTGCTCAAGAACGCGAATAGCTTCAGAAAGCGTTTTAGCATGTTCACCAAAATTGTTTGTTATATGACTAATTTGTTCAAATGTATTTTGAGAAAGTCCTTGTAACGTCTCTACATTGCTATTGAGCTCTTGATTTGACGTTGATAAGTATTCTGCTACTTGATTGGTATTATGGAAGAAATTATTAGCAGTTTCATTCAACTGACCGTCAAGGCTTTGAACCGTTGATATCAAAATGTTACTGTTTTCATGAATATTATAAATGGATTGGTTCAATTGCTCGATGACACCTGACACATTCTTAATAAGATCTTCTTGTACAGTAGCCATAGTTTGAATAGTTTCGGAATTTTTTTGTGTAAGAGTATTCACTAAGGATTCATTTTGTGCATAAATTCTTTGTTCAACTTCTTGTGTTGAAAGCGAGAGCTGTTCACCAATTTGCTGGGTTAAGTTACTAACCGTTTCAGTTGTATTGTATACTGTTTGATTCAAATAATCTGTTAATTCTGTTAATTGTTCCATATGTCCTGAAATTTTCGCGGATGTTTCATCTTTTGCTTCTTCTAAGCGATTGTTTACATTAGCTAATTGATGACTTAAATTATTTTGAAAATCTAACATCGATTGATGAAGAACATTAGAACGTTCACTGAGTAATTGATTAACTGCTTCTGCTGAAGCATGAATTGTTTCATTAATCAATGCTTGCGCATTATTACTTACTGTTGTGAAGGCATTTGCAGTGTGAGCTGTCTGCTCAGTTAGAGCAGAAATGACTTTCTCACTAGTTTCATTGACCGTTTGTTCAACATTCAATGCAATACGGTTACTAGATTCTGAGATAATATTTGTTGCTTTGATAACAACATCAGCAAAAGATGAAATAAATTGATTACCAGCAGTAGCAAGAGAAGCCTCTGACTTTTCTGTTTCATTAGCTATTATTGATACTAATTTTTCAGAAATATTGGTAAACTTCTCTTGTACGTTATCTGTAACTGTATCAACAGAATTTTCTAATGAGAGACGTATGTTATCTGCGCTTTCTTCTAGTGCTTTTTGGATTGCTTGATTATGTTCATTATTAAGGACTATAGATTTTTTTAGGTTATTGGATCGTTCTTCAAAAGTAGATGTTTGCATGTCGATGGTTTCACATACTTTCTCAAGTTTTTCGGATAACGTTTCTTCCAATGTAGCGGCACGTTCAAAAACTTGACGTGCACGACTTTCCAAATTTTCGTCGAATAATCCTACGCGTGTCTGAAGAGTATCAAGGAATACATCATGTGATTGAGAAAGAGTGTTCTTAAGGAGATCAGTATGTCCTTCAAGATTTTTTATATGGTTTTGAACGGTTTCAGTAACGGCTTTGTTATTATTAGTAATTGCATTTTCGACTAAGTCTGCTTGTTGTTTTAATGCCATATCAACATGTATATCGCTTTTAGCGATGATATTATGAATTGTTTCCATACGTTGCTCAAGTGTGCGCGCTTGATCTGCAAGGACTTCATTAAGAGCAAAACTATTGATAGCTAAGGAATCACGAAGAGCATCGGCACGTATATCAATATTTTTAATTTGTTCTTCTAAAGCATTTTTAGTTGTATCACAGCTTTGTGTGATGGATTCTTGTAGTTTTTCTGTACACTGAATTATGTTATTAGCATGATCTTTAGCATGTTGATCAACAATTTGAATATTTTGACTCAACGTCTTTTCAACATCTGAAACATTTTTGGTCAATACATCAATTTGATCTTTTAATGTGTCAGCAATTTTATTGTTTTCGCTGTCCAACATGCTCGCCATGACATCTCTTTGATTAGCGATTTGTGTTTTGAAGTCTTGCGAGCGCTCATTTATTATGTCTATAATTGCATTATCGACATTTTTGATTTCTTCTTGTAAAACTTTTTTGCTTGCATCAACTGCAGAAAAAATCTGATCATGTCCGTTTGTAAATACATTACTAATATCAGTAGTTATTTCTTTAAGATTTACGTTGATTTGAGAGGCATGAGCTTCCAGAAAGTTACCAAGCTTTTCAGCGTTGTTTTCTAATTCTTTACTACGTGCAACGAAGGATTCGATAATGGTATCACTGTGTTCTTTAAGAGATAAGTCAACGTTTACTAGGCGATTTCCAAACGCTTCAATTGCTTCTGAGGTGATATTATCAAATTTAGAAGAGAGTTTATATGCTTGTTGATCAAGCTGCTTAATTTTTTCATCAAAATCTTGTAATGATTGATTATTACGGTCAATAATTGCTTCATCTAATGTTTTAAATTTCTCATCAACACTATATAAAGTTTGGTCTGTTGCAGTTTGTATACGCGTTGCAAGCTTAGCAATATGCAATTCAGCTTTAGCAGCTGTTTCATCGAAAGTTTTTTCTAATTGTTTTTCATTATTATCAAAACGCTCTGCAAAAGTATCAAAGGTTTTTCCTAATACATGAAAAAATTCTGTATTTTTCTGCTGAACTTGTAATGTTGTTTCATTAAATTGTTCAAAGAGTTGATTTGTTACACCATCACCTGCGTAAGAGAGCTTTTTAACAAGATCTTCCCCTTGTTGTTGTAAGGTTTGGGTAAGAGTTTGCGCAAGTTTCTCAACATTGGTTGCAATTTTGGAAGTAGCTAAGTCAAATTCATCACTCAGTTGCTCTTGTGTTCCTTTGATTACTGTTTGTACGCGATCAGCATGATTCAAGATTGCTGTACGTTCATTATTTAACTCCTTAATTAAGGTATAAATACGTGATTCATTTTCAGAATAGGCTCGTTCAAGATTATGAACTTCACTTTGAATGATAGCTTCGAGTTCAACAGCACGGCCGAGGGTGCGTTCGATTCCTTCATTCATCGCAGCTACTTCTTTACGAAGAGTTTGACTTATAGCAATTGCTTGTTTTTCAGAAATGTTCTGTGGTTCGCTAAGGCGTTGTGCAGCATTGGTCATAAGAATGGCAATATTACGCAATTCATTTGAACGTTTTATAAGTTGGGTAACTCCCCAAGACATAAGGATAGGAATTGTAGTTCCTGCCGCTACAGCTAATCCGAGGGGGGATGTAATAAAAGTAATTATATTTGCTAAAGAGCTTAGACCAGAAGGAGCTAGTTTATGAGCAATAAAAGCACCACCTGTTGCCCATAGAGCACTGAGAGCTGTCGTGCTCCAATAAATTCGAGAAGCACCATTTTGTTTTAATGATTTGAAATTGAAAGGTACTGTTATATCATCATTAGCAGGGAGAGGTTGTGTAGGTAATAGTGTATCACGTACAGTTCCACCTGAAAGCTCATGAATCGGTTTTTGACCAAAAAGTAATTCAGCAACTGATTCATCAACAACAGCATTATCATGAATATTAGATGAGGTGAGAACTGAAGTTTCATTTTCAGAAAGGATTTCTTCTTCTGAAGTTGCAATTTTTTGAATCAAATCATCTACATTAATTAGATTTTCAGAGTCACTTGATATTATTTCTTCGATCTCTGCGTTATCAAAGTCAAAGTTCATTGCTTTTTCAAGAGCTTCTTCGACTTCGATTTCAAATGTTTGCAATTTGGTTCTGCGTGCCATACTCGCCTCATACTCTTACAGATGGAAAAGGAATACGCCCTTATCCAGATATTTCTATATACTAACCGTTAATTGTTTAGAAAGGAATATGTTTAAGGAAAAATTTAAAAACTTATCAAGATAAAGTTAACGCGGCTTTTGTTTTATGCTCAAAAACAATAAAAAACATATTAAAAACAATATCATATAAAATTATAACTGTAATGGAACTATCTATAGATAATTTAAATTGATAGAAAATATTACAAATTTAGCGCATTTAATTGGGAGCAATTTAATAGAAATTGTATTTAAAATAATGTTCTAGAGATTGTTGCAAAATGTAATGAGTATGTCGATATACAAAAAATAATATTATAATGCGATATTTGTATTGAGGAGAAATTTCTGAAGCACATTAATTTCTTTTATAATAAGAAGACATAATCAAAGTACTA
Organism: Bartonella sp. 11B; assembly: GCF_002022625.1. NCBI lineage: Bacteria > Pseudomonadati > Pseudomonadota > Alphaproteobacteria > Hyphomicrobiales > Bartonellaceae > Bartonella > Bartonella sp. 11B. The sequence goes on from NZ_CP019783.1 coordinate 896,878, forward strand.
TATTTCTAAATTAGATAGTCTAATCGTTTATTCCTTATAAAATAAACATGGTTGTTATTCTTTCAGTTAAAAAATATCGTATTTTTACTGAAAATTTTATTGAAAAATAGTAAAGTGAATCTTTAAATAATATTTATTAACGCCAAGTAAGTGCTAAAAAGTTATCATACTTTGTATCTGAATTTGCTAATATTTATGCTCATAATTCATAAATATTATATTCGATGTAATATAAGATAATATCTTATAAAATTTTTAGTACCGATACATTGACAAGTTAGTACTTTCAGTCAATATATATTAAAAAATATTGTGATAAATATTTATGCATTTCACAACACAAGGTGTAAAAATAATGGCAGAACGATCACAACACCTGCAAGATATTTTTTTAAATACAGTTTGTAAGCAAAAAATTTCTCTTACAATTTTTCTTGTAAATGGTGTTAAGCTGACAGGTATTGTTGCATCATTTGACAGCTTTTGTATCCTTCTACGCCGTGATGGGCATGTGCAGTTAGTCTATAAACATGCTATTTCTACAATTATGCCCGGGCAATCTGTACAGCTGTTCGAAAATGAAGATGATCAGTAAACAGCCTACAGTATTGTATATCTTTTATCCTTTTTATAATTTTTAAGTTGTCATGATATGTAAAAATAAGAAATCTGGGAAGTTTATTTCACAGATTGAGCAGCAGATGCGTGTTGCTATTTTTGTACCGATCTGTTCTGATGGATACAAGCAGAAAAAGACTTTCAATGAACGCTCAGTAGATTCTCGAATAAGAGAAGCGTTAGGATTAGCACGTGCTATTAAATTGAATGTTGTTCATTATGAAATTATCAATATTGCTAAGCCATGTTCTTCAACTTTGTTTAGGATAGGTAAGGCGAATGAATTTGCTCATTATATAAATGAGCATCATATTATGCTTTCGATTGTTGATCATTTTCTAACACCAGTGCAGCAGCGTAATTTGGAAAAATTATGGAATTGTAAGGTTATTGATAGAACAGCTTTGATTCTTGAAATTTTTGGTGATCGGGCGCGAACAAAGGAAGGGGTCCTACAAGTAGAATTGGCTCATTTATCTTATCAAAAAAGTAGGCTTGTTCGTAGTTGGACACATTTGGAGAGGCAACGTGGTGGTACTGGCTTTTTGGGTGGTCCTGGTGAAACTCAAATTGAAGCAGATAGACGTCTTTTGCAAAATAAAATTATTAGTATTCGTCGCGAATTAGAAACTGTTGTTAAAACACGTGCTCTTCACAGAGCTAAAAGAAAAAGGATACCTCATCCTGTTATTGCTTTGGTAGGATACACAAATGCGGGGAAGTCAACACTTTTTAACCATTTAAGTGATTCTAATGTATTGGCAGAGGATATGCTATTTGCAACTCTTGATCCCACTTTACGTAAAATTGTTCTACCTCATGGGCAAACAGTTCTTTTATCCGATACTGTAGGTTTTATATCTAATTTACCAACACATTTAATTGCAGCTTTTAGAGCAACCCTTGAAGAAGTGATAGAAGCTGATTTAATTCTTCATGTAAGAGATGTATCCGATCCTGATCATTACGCTCACGCTCAAGATGTTTTTGAAATACTTTCAGATCTTGGTGTTGATATTAATGACACGGATCATATCGTGGAAATTTGGAATAAAATTGATACGTTGGATCAACACGCATTGGGCGTTTTGCAGACAAATTCAAAAAAAATGTTAAATTCTGCACTGATGATATCAGCCCTTACTGGTAAAGGTTTAAGTCAATTGTTAGCACTTATTGAAAAGAAGATTTTTGGGGATATACAGAGTGTTGAGTTGATTTTAAAGCCTGATGAAATGAGGATTATTGATTGGTTCTATAAGAACTCTGGTCAAATAGAACAAAAAAGCAACGATGATGGCTCTATTACTATTAAAGCAATGCTTACTGCTGAGGCAAGAAAACGATTGAATTATATAAAACAAAATATGTACTAAAGTTATCGTAAATAAAAAGTTTTTATATTTTCTTATCTTGAACGAATATAGGCTGTAGTTAAGAGGAGTGTTCCTATTATCTCTTAAATAAAAGAGAGTAATATATTTTTCTGGTTAAAATAAAAATGAATCTTTAAATACGATAAAAAATTGTTAGTGCGCATAATGTAGCAAAAAACTCTTATTGCTTTTTTAATAACGATACATTGTGTATTGTGAATTTTGTTTATCCAAAACCTTACCAAGCAATATTAACATTTATATTATGCGCTTCTGATAGAATACTATTATCGATTATCGACTGATAAACAAAATAATATTATCCCATTACTATTTTCTCAACCGGTTTTTCTAAATTATTCAAGTTCTGATAGAATAATTTTCTATGATATAGACGTGAAAGAGTTTATAAAAATATCCAATTATTACGCGAAGGTGATTTTATTGATCTTTCTTTTGAAGCAAAACTGTTGAAGATACCTGACAGGGCTTAGAAACCTGATTTTCTAACTTTTCTGAAAAAATCATGAAGCGAGATCAAATACGATAAAAATACACTTTTCATATCTTAAAGACATTTCATTCATCTATTGTTTCTATTAAAATCATGTATCAACAAGAACAATCTCTATTATCTTTAATTTATAATGGATAATTCTGTTGTTATAGCTATAAAGACTAAACTTGATTTTTGAATACATAAGAAGCTCATATGGCTTTACAATTAGGCTTAATGGCTGCGTCAAATCAAGGTAATGATTGGTAGAAATAGAGGAACTTTTTGCTCAGTTAGAAAGTAAAATTTCCCAGATTGTTGATCAAATTCATTGGGATGGGATCATTGCAGAAAGCTTTAAAACACAGTTAAGAGAGAAAATTAATACTTTTGTGAAGGAGCAATCTCAATCCTTATCACTTGTGGAGAAGGGCTATTACTGCAAAAATATTCTGTAACAAAAAACACTTAGAGAAAGAAAGTTTTAAAAGCAATGGTAGTACCTTCTGATTTAAGGCAAAAAGAAGCTCTTAAATTTTGAGTGCAATAAAAAAATTATCAGTTTGCTTAAATTATGTGTTTCAACAGTTTTTTCAATCATCTGACCAGAAGTTGCAAGAATAGCAGAAAAACTATCTCTTCTTATCAAGGAATATAAAATAATCTTGTTGGTAGATATTTCTTGGCAACAAATAGAAAAAGCGATGAGCTCATGTTCAGGGGTGATGTTTTAAAAGAATGTCAGCAATTGCATGATGTTATTTATCGTGATTATGATACGGGAGTTGATATTTTTCCGTGGGGGACAATGAATTGCTGAGCGCGCAAAAAAAATTCAAATGCTACCCTTAATTATATTACAAGAACTTAAAAAAGATTATGATTTTATTATTTTAGAGATGACTGTTGAGCCTCAATATAGATTTGAAGAAATTGCAGAATTGACAGATTATTATGTTTGTGGTGTTCTACTTTGTAAACATAATTGGATAGTGCAGACGATATATAAATTCTCAAAGAATATTTATTGTATCAATTCATAGTTGTAATGTGCAAAAACAGCGCTAATTATATCTTATAGCAGGGCTTTGGTGTTTTATAGGGCATTTTTGTAGTTGTAGATAAACTGGAGATAATCAGAAATGACAATAAAAAGGTTGAATGACGTAGTTTTGACGCCACTACAAAAACAAAATCGAAAACAAATACAGATATGGCTTTATGCTATTTTATTGCTTTGTTTAGCGATTGTTTTAATAGGCGGAGCTACTCGTTTGACAGGATCTGGGTTATCAATAACTGAATGGAAGCCGATTTATGGTGTAATTCCACCGATTAGTGTAGAACAATGGCAGGAAGAGTTCTTAAAATATCAACAGATAGCACAGTATAAAGTACTCAATCGTGATATGACTTTAAATGCATTTAAAGTGATTTTTTGGTGGGAATGGGGTCATCGTTTTCTTGGTCGTTTGGTTGGTCTTTTAGCTTTGTGCGGTTTAATTTGGTTTTGGGCAACTAAGCGTATCGAAAAAAATATTCTTCTTCAGCTTGTATCCGTACCAGTTCTTATTGCTGTTCAAGGTGTTATTGGCTGGTGGATGGTAGCTTCTGGTTTAGGGTCAAGTAATTTAACAAGCGTTAGTCAATATCGTTTAGCGATTCATCTAATAACGGCATGCTTTGTGATTATTTTTGTTACTTATTTATCTCGAGGTCTTACAGAATATTCAGAACAACCGGCAGATCAAACTGTACAACGTTTTGCAGGTTGGCTTGTTTTTTGCATTTTAGTTGAGATTTATTTTGGTGCTTTAGTTGCAGGTCTTCATGCAGGCAAGGTTTATAATACATGGCCATTAATGGATGGACAAATTATACCTGATGGATTGCTGAACTATAGTCCCGTTTGGCTCAGTTTATTTGAAAATCCTTTAACAGTGCAATTTGTACATCGTTTTTTTGCTTATTTTTTATTTATTATGGCGATTATTCACGTTTTGTATGTAAGCAAAAGAAATCCTCACTCAACGCATGCTCGTCGTGCATTTTTGTTATTTGTTATCATAGTTTTTCAGGCATTTTTGGGTATTATTACATTGTTAAATGAAGTGCCAATTAGTTGGGGCCTTATTCATCAAAGTATTGCTTTAGCAGTATTGTGTTTTTCAGTTGTTCATTGGCGGGCTACAAAGGGGCCATATCTTGTTCTTAAATAAGAACTTTTAAAAAAAATTTCAGCCTGAAAGCATTAAATCAAGATTTTGAACAGCAGATCCGGATGCTCCTTTTCCGAGATTATCAAATATAGAGCAAAGATTGAAAATACCGTCATTGTCATTGCCAAAAACAAAAAGTTTCATACTATCTTTATGTGCTAAGGATTCTGGGTTTAGTTTGGTTAGTATTTCGGTTTCTTCTTGTGATGCAATAGATATTGTATTTTGTTTATTGTAATGAACATGAAAAATTTCACGAAGATCAGAACAGTTAACTGATTTTGTAAATAAGGTGCGATGTAGGGGAATATTAACAATCATTCCTTGAGGAAAACGGCCAACACTTGGCACAAAAATAGGTGTTTGGCTAATTTGCCCATGAATTTTGATTTCGGGAATATGTTTATGATTAAGATTTAGACCATAAATAAAATAGTTTTCTTTCAGAGAATCTTTTTTAGATTGATCTTCCATTTGAGCAATTAATTGTTTGCCACCGCCTGTGTAGCCAGATATAGCATTAATTGATATTGGGTAATCAGAGTCTATTAAACCTGCTTCACGTAATGGCCGAATCAAACTAATTGCGCCGGTTGGATAACATCCAGGATTTGCAACATAGTGCGCTTCTTGGATACGTTTTTTTTGTCCTGTTGTCATTTCAGGAAAGCCATAAACCCAGTCTGCAGCAGTGCGATGCGCTGTTGAGCTATCAATAATTCTAATTTTTTTATTATTTTTAAGGAGGTTAACAGTTTCCTGTGCGGCTTCATCTGGAAGGCATAAAATAACAATGTCAGCTTGATTAAGGTAGTCTTTTCGAGAATCAAGCTTATGGCGATCTTTGTGAGGGATAGATAGCAATTCTAAATCAGAACGTTTCGCCAATCGCTTTTGTATTTGCAGTCCGGTTGTTCCATGTTCACCATCAATAAAAATTTTTGTTGCCATCTATTATCCTTAAATTTAATTTTTACTGTTAGATCCCATTTTTAATATTCTATTCAATTAAATAATTGGATATTTTAGAACTGCAAGCTTATTATTTTCTTGTTTGAAAAGAGTATAATAACATTACGTAATATAAGTTTTAGAATGTAATTTGTTTGTCATTTATTTTTTTGAAGATAGGATTTTATTATTACAAAAATAAAGATATAGACTGAACTTTTGCTGTATTTACAGTTTTTGAAATTAAATTTAAAAGATTTTATCTATAAGATTTGCTGTGTTACCTTCTATTACTTTAATTTCTAATATTAGGACATGTTTATGACCAAGCAAGCAAATGATCTGCGGAAGTGTTTTTTTAATGATAGTTTACAAGTTACTGATTCTGTGGTTTTTGATGCAATCAGTGGTGAGCTTGGACGGCAGCGCCATGAGATTGAATTGATCGCCTCAGAAAATATTGTTTCAAGGGCAGTTCTTGAAGCTCAGGGATCAATTTTAACCAATAAGTATGCAGAAGGTTATCCAGGAAAGCGTTATTATGGTGGTTGTCATTTTGTTGATTTAGTTGAAGAATTAGCAATTGAGCGAGCAAAAAAGCTTTTTGGTGCAGCTTTTGTAAATGTGCAGCCTAATTCTGGTAGCCAAATGAATCAGGCTGTATTTTTAGCTCTGCTCCAGCCTGGTGATACATTTATGGGGCTGGATTTGAATTCTGGTGGCCATCTCACCCATGGTTCATCTGTTAATATGTCAGGCAAATGGTTTAATGTTGTTTCTTATGGTGTTCGTCAAGAAGATCAGCTTCTGGATATGGAGGAAATAGGGCGTTTAGCAAAAAAGCATAAACCAAAGCTTATTTTAGCAGGTGGCACAGCCTATTCACGCTTATGGAATTGGAAATTGTTCCGTGAAATTGCAGATGAAATTGGAGCGTATTTGATGGTTGATATGGCTCATATTGCAGGTTTAGTTGCTGGAAATGCTCATCCTTCACCTGTACCATATGCTCATGTTGTCACTACAACAACGCATAAATCGTTGCGTGGTCCCCGTGGTGGTATGATATTGACAAATGATGAAGCCTTAGCCAAAAAAATTAACATGGCAGTTTTTCCAGGTCTTCAAGGTGGCCCTTTAATGCATGTTATTGCAGCTAAGGCTGTTGCATTGGGAGAGGCTTTGCAACCTGCTTTTAAAGACTATATTGCTAATGTAGTTATTAATGCTAAAACTTTAGCAGAAAGCTTAAAAAATAATGGTTTTAATATTGTTTCTGGTGGTACAGATAATCATTTATTTTTAGTCGATTTGCGTTCTAAAAATATAACAGGAAAGAGTGCAGAACAAGCTTTGGGCCGTGCTAATATTATTTGCAACAAAAATAGTATTCCCTTTGATCCCGAGAAACCATCAATAACTTCAGGGATTCGTTTGGGTACACCTGCTGCAACAACACGTGGTTTTTCAGAACGTGAGTTTACTCAGATTGGAAATTTTATTGCAGAGGTTCTTGATAATCTTAGCTTGGCACGAAATGATGGAGAGAATACTTCAGTTGAAAGAGCTGTCAAAAAGAAGGTACATGATATGACAAGTGAATTTCCTCTTTATTCTTATTTGAGTTCTTGTTGAGGTATAAAAAAGATGCGGTGCCCTTATTGCCAATGTGAAAATACACAGGTTAAGGATTCACGTCCTACGGAAGAGGCAACAGTCATCCGTCGTCGGCGTGTATGTTCCGTTTGTGGTGGTCGTTTTACAACTTTTGAACGTGTCCAGCTACGTGAGCTTTTTGTTCTCAAAAAAAGTGGTCGGTGTGAGTTGTTCGATCGTGATAAATTAATGCGGTCGGTTAATCTAGCAATACGTAAACGTGATATTGATTCTGAGCATATTGAACAGGCAATTTCCGGTATCGTGCGACAGCTTGAGAGTTTAGGAGAACCTGAGATTTCTTCAGAAAAAATTGGTCATCTTGTACTGGAATCTTTAAAAGGTATTGATGATATCGCTTATATTCGTTTCGCTTCTGTATATCGTGATTTCCGTAACGCAAGTGATTTTCATAATGTGATAGATGAATTATCAAAAGACGCAACAGATATAGAATCTGGTTTTGATGAATAAAGCAGAACAAGATAAGCGATTTATGGCTGCTGCTATTCGTTTGGCAGAACGTCATATTGGTCTTACGGGTGAAAATCCTTCTGTCGGTGCGTTAATTGTACAAAATAAAGGGGCAGGTGCGTCTATTGTTGGTTATGGCGTAACTGCTATTCAGGGGAGACCTCATGCTGAAGTGCAAGCTTTACTTATGGCAGGCCCTTTGGCTTGTGGCGCGACTGCTTACGTTACTTTAGAGCCATGTTCACACTATGGAGAAACTTCACCATGTGTTAATGCACTTATTAATTCAGGTATTACTCGAGTTGTCATTGCTCTTTCTGATCCGGATCAGCGAGTTTATGGTTGTGGTATTGCTCTCTTACGTGCAGCAGGTATTGAAGTTGTTGAAGGGGTTTTAGCTGAAGAGGCTTTTGAAACATTAAGTGCTTATTTATGTGTAAAGAAGTTGCAGCGCTGTGAAGTTACTTTGAAAATGGCTATTTCTGCAGATAATGGCATAGGCAAAAAAGGGCAAGGGAGTGTAAGGGTTAGTGGAGAAATTTCTCGTACACAAACTCATATTTTGCGTGCCCAAAATAATGTTATTATGGTTGGTATTGGCACTATATTAGCAGATGATCCACAATTAGATTGTCGTTTGCCAGGACTTGAAATGCGTTCACCTATACGTGTTATTTTGGATAAAGATTTACGCATTCCTCTTGATGCGAAAGTCGTTCAAACAGCAGCGAATATCCCTACATGGGTTATTTGTAATACAGGTTCTTTGAAAAAAAGAAAAAAAATAGCTTTAGAACAATGTGGTATAACCATATGTTCAGTGGATACTAACAATAATTTGTTATCACCTTTTGCTATTTTACAGTTACTTTATCAGCGTAAAATCAATAGTGTTTTACTTGAGGGAGGAGCAAAGACAGGAAAAATATTTTTAGATGCCGGTTGTGTAGATTGTTTAATATGTTTTTATGCGCCGATTATTTTAGGGAAAGATCGAATTAAGGCTCCTCATTTTCAATCTTATCTTTCAGAATTTAATAAAGTTGAAATGAGAATGTTGGGGAATGATCGTTTGTATAAATGGAGACGTAAGATATTATGTTCACAGGGATCGTAACGGATGTTGGTTGCATTGAAGATATTCAACCTTTAAAACAGGGAATGCGTTTAAATATTTCTACTCATTATGATGTGGAGAGTTTAGAAATAGGTGCATCAATTGCATGTTCAGGTATTTGTTTAACAATTGTTGAACGCGCATTAAAACCTACAGATTCTCATTGGTTTATTGTTGAAGCATGGGAAGAGGCATTGCGTTTAACTAATCTTGCACAATGGACAAAAGGAACTCTTATTAATTTAGAGCGCTCACTACGACTTGGTGACGAAATGGGAGGACATTTAGTTTTTGGCCATATCGATGGCCTGGCTGAGATTATTGAGAAAAAAAATGAAGGTGGTGCAACTCGTTTTCGTTTGCAGGTTCCAATGCAATTAGCTTCATTTATTGCAGAAAAAGGTTCTATTGCACTTAACGGAACATCATTGACTGTTAATTATGTTGAAAATAATATTTTTGATGTTCTTATTATTCGTCATACACTTGAAATGACAACTTGGGGGCAAGCTGATGTTGGAGATCAGGTGAACTTGGAAGTTGATCAATTGGCTCGTTATGTAGCTAGACTTTCAGATTTTAAAATGAATAAGTCGTAAAATTGTTTTGTTTTTTTTTAAAACTTGAGATTACAATAATTTCAAGTTCCTTTGTTTTTCTGATAGGAGCCACATGACAAGAAATAGGCATAAAAAGTTGCGTGTTTTAATTGTTGAAGCGCGTTTTTATGATGAAATTTCCGATTCTCTTCTTGCGGGTGCGGTGAGTGTTTTGCAAAAAGCTGAAGTGAGTTATGATATCATAACAGTTCCTGGCGCATTAGAAATTCCTTGTGCAATAACTCTAGCTGAAAAAAATAATGAAATATACTACGATGGTTATATAGCGCTTGGTTGTGTTATTCGGGGAGAAACATATCATTTTGAAATCGTAGCTGATAATTCTTGTCGCGCATTGATGGATTTAACCGTTTATCAACAATTAGCTATTGGCAATGGAATTTTGACTGTTGAAAATGAATTACAAGCATGGGAACGTGTAAGAAATGATGAAAAAAATAAAGGTGGTTTTGCTGCTAAAGCCGCTTTATGTATGATTGCTCTAAAGAAAAAATTTGGAGATAATCATTAAATATGGATGATGTAAAAGGCAAGGACTCTCTACGCTTAGCTAATAAACGAGGGGCAGCAAGACTCGCTGCTGTACAAGCGCTTTATCAAATGGATATGGTTGGCATTGGTGCTATGGAAGTAATAGCTGAATATAAGGCTTATCGTTTAGGAAAAGATATTGACGGTAACCAATATCTTGATGCTGATTTTCAATGGTTTCGCTCTATTATTGTTGGAGTTGTAAGAGATCAAAAGCAACTTGATCCTATGCTTCATCAACAACTTTCTGAAGAATGGGCGCTTTCACGTCTTGATTCTACATTACGAGCAATTTTGCGTGCGGGTTTATGGGAATTAATCAACCGCAAAGGTGTGCCTATTGCTGTCATTCTGAATGAATATATTGATATAGCTAAGGCTTTCTTTGACAATGATGAACCAAGGCTTGTAAACGCAGTCCTTGACAGTATAGCAAAGGAAATGTGCCAATAAACTTGTCAAAAAATCCCGATATTATCGGGATTTTAATTGAACATTAAAAACTAGCGGTTAATAACTGGATCATCAGTAGGGTCTGGAGCACCCTTGATAAGTTGAATTAAAAATGGTTGATCATTACCACCAGTTGGTGTTGTTTGTGTGATAAAATCAAAAATTTTCCCATCTTGTAAACCGTAGTTAGCTATTTTTGTAACTTGACGATCTTTGTTAAAGTAGATTGCCAAAACTTTGCGATCAGTAATTTTGGTTTTCATAAATTGCATTTTTCGGTATCGAGTTTGTGAAATATAATAGAAAACTTCATTATTATATTGCGTTTTCAGAGAAGGAGATCCTAAAGCTAAAAGAACTTGCTCTTGACTTGAGCCAATAGAGATAGAATCAAGAGCATTTTGATCAAGAATATAACCTTCTTTATATATTTGGCTTGAATTAAGGGAATTATATATTTGACTTGAGTTTAAATAACTAAGTGGATTGCAACCTGCTATTCCCATTATACTTACTATTGAGAGGCTCATCAGTAATTTGCGTTTAGTGTTTACTATGTGGGGTATTTGAAACAATGATATCTCCATTTTACACTTAGTAATATATGATGAAAAGGTGATCTCAAGTCTTTCTTAAATTTTTGATTTAATGATTATTCACCATATCTTACGATGACTTTTCTTGATTATAATGCCATATAGAGTTTCTTTAGAAAAGAAAAAAATTCATAAAATATAATCTGGTCAAACAGAAGGTGCAGTATAATATATTCTTTTTTATATTTTGGAGTCGCTAATGACTATTTCAAATATTTCTCAAATGGAATTTGCTTTAACTTATCCAGTATCAGTGCGCTCATTACCTACAAAACTTACAAAAGGAATAAAAGTTCATATTTGTGCAGATCAGCAGGAATGTGCATCTTTAGCTAAGAATCACGGTTTAGTTGATGTAAAATTTTTTGAGGGAGAATTTTGTATTTTACCATGGAAAAAACGTGGAGTACGTGTAAAAGGTTTATTACAAGCACATATAATACAATCGTGCGTTATTACATTAGAGCCGCTAGAAGATATTATTCGTGAAAATATTAACATTGTTTTTGTTCCTGAAGACTCAAATTTAGTTAAGCCTAAAATATCAGAGGGTACGGGTGAATTATTTTTAGATGTGGAAGGATCAGATATACCAGAAGTGTTTTGTGGAGATAAAATTGATATTGGTGCAGTTATGGAAGAATTTTTAGAATTATCAATTAATCAATATCCACGTAAAAAAGGCGTTAATCTAGATACGATCAAAAATTTAGAAAAAATTAAACAAAATTCGTCACCATTTTTTGTTTTAAAAGAGTGGAAGTGATTGTAAACATATAAATTATCTGTTGTATACTTGTATAAAAACAGTATCTTCTGGAAAGAAATTGTAGCGATGATTTTTATAATTGTTAATAGCAAACCGTCGCAATTTAAATTTAAAGATATAGGGTAAACAAGCGTGATTAAAATTGCTGTGGATGTAATGGGTGGTGATTATGGTCCAGAAATTACTCTTGCAGGAGCTGCAATTGCTCAGAAATATTTGCCAAATATTCATTTTTTGTTTTATGGGATAGATAAAGTTGTTGAACCGATTTTAAAAAAATACCCTCATTTGGTTGCTGTGTCCTGTTTTTATCCTACGGAAGGTTATACGCGTATGGATGAAAAACCTAGCCAAGCACTTCGTAATGGGCGTGGGAAATCATCAATGTGGCATGCGATTGAGTCCGTAAAAAATGGCAAAGCTGATTCTTGCGTTTCTGCTGGTAATACTGGTGCTCTCATGGCAATGTCTTATTTTTGTTTAAAAATGATGGCAAAAGCTGAACGTCCTGGTATTGCTGGTATTTGGCCAACTCTTCGTAGTGAAAGTATTGTTTTGGACATTGGCGCAACAATTGGAGCATCTGCTAGTCAATTGGTTGATTTAGCAGTTATGGGTGCTGGAATGTTCCGTGCTTTATATCATATTGAAAAGCCAAGCGTTGGTTTATTAAATGTGGGGGTTGAAGAAGTCAAAGGCTTGGATGCAATAAAAAAAGCGGGGATGATGTTACGTAAAGTACAATTAGATAGTTTAGAATATAAGGGATTTGTTGAAGGAAATGATATTGGAAAAGGAATCGTTGATGTTGTTGTCACTGAGGGATTTTCCGGTAATATTGCTTTAAAAGTTGCAGAAGGAACTGCTCGGCAGATGGCTGAAACCTTAAATATTGCTATGCGTAGTTCTATTTTTTCATATATTGGGTATTTTTTATCACGAAGTGCTTTTCGTAAATTAAAACATAAAATGGATCCAAATAGGTTTAATGGTGGTGTCCTTTTAGGTTTAAATGGTGTTGTTATCAAAAGCCATGGTAGTGCTAATGCTAATGGTTTCGCTTCTGCTATTCGTGTTTGTTATGAAATGGTAAGTAATGGGCTCTTAAAAGAAATAGCTACGGATTTACGCCTCTTTCATGAAAGCAAAGAATTATTTTTAGGTAATGAAGGTGAAGCTGGGACAAATATGGAGGTAGTATGATAGATATTTGCAGTATAGAGGAGAAGGTTAAGGCAACATGATTCGATCAGTTCTGTGTAGTGTGGGAAGTGCCTTACCAAAAAAAAACGTATCGAATGATGAGATTACAAAGTTGGTTGAAACATCTGATTCGTGGATTGTTCAACGCACAGGAATTCGTCAACGTTATATTGCTGATAGTAATGAAACTACTGTTTCTTTAGGAGTACAAGCTGCACAAGACGCTTTGAAAAATGCTGGTATGACGGTGAAGGATATTGATTGTATTATTTTAGCAACTTCAACACCTAACCGTACTTTTCCTGCTTCTGCTGTTGAAATTCAGCATGCTTTGGGAATGAAACATGGCTTTGCTTTTGATATTCAAGCTGTTTGTTCTGGTTTTATTTTTGCATTGGTAACGGGAGATGCTTATTTGCGCTGTGGAGTAGCAAAAAGGATTTTGGTGATTGGATCTGACACATTTTCTCGAATTTTAGATTGGCAAGATCGTACAACATGTGTTTTATTTGGCGATGGTTCAGGTGCAGCTATTTTAGAAGCGCAAGAATTTGAAGGCACTTCCGCTGATTCTGGTATATTATCGGCTAAATTGCGTTCTGATGGTGAATATGTAGATAAGTTGTATGTTGATGGTGGCCCTTCAACAACACAAACAACAGGTTATTTACGCATGGATGGACGGGAAGTTTTTAAACATGCAGTTAGTATGATAACTGATGTAGTTGATGATTGTTTTGCAGCAGTTGGGATGAAACCTTCTCAATTAGATTGGTTTGTACCTCATCAAGCTAATAGACGTATTATTGAAGCATCAGCTAAAAAGCTAGGAATCACCAAAGATCAGATTGTTATTACTATTGATCAGCATGGTAATACATCTGCAGGATCGGTACCGTTAGCTTTAGCGACTGCTGTTCAAGATGGAAGGATTAAAAAAGGAGATCTTATTATGCTAGAGGCTATGGGTGGAGGTTTTACATGGGGAGCAATTCTTATCCGCTGGTAAGCTATAGCAGCTTGACGATATTTAAATGAAATGTATAAATTTCTTTGTAATTTTTAATATTTAATAGGTGAATAATGACAAGTAAGACAGTAACACGTGCAGATTTGGCTGGCGCGGTTTGCAGAAAAGTGGGCTTGTCACATACTGAATCAGCCGATTTAGTTGAGTTAGTCTTGGATGAAATATGCAATTCACTCGTCAGAGGTGAAATGGTTAAATTATCTTCTTTTGCAACTTTTCAAGTTCGTGATAAAAGTGAACGAGTTGGACGCAATCCAAAAACAGGCGTTGAAGCATCGATTCCACCACGGCGTGTGGTAACATTCAAGGCCGCAAATGTGCTCAAGAAAAGAATTTTGGATACGCATCGCGCAAAGAAAAAATAATTTTATATTAATAGACAATATTAAGATGTTTGTTCTTTGTTAAAGAGTTTTACATTTATTTAGACTCTTTTCTCTTATATTTTAAGCGAAGAGTTTCTTATTGGAGAGATTTTATATTGTGATTAGTCTCAGTATGAAGTTGATCAGTAACTGTAAAATATTGATATAATTTTAGGTGAGGTATTATAAAATGGATAAAAGCCCCGATGCTTTTCGCACAATTAGTGAAGTAGCTGATTTATTGGGGATTCCACAGCATGTATTAAGATTCTGGGAAACAAGGTTTCCTCAGATTAAACCATTGAAGCGTGGGGGGGGGCGTCGTTATTATCGCCCTAATGATATCGATTTGCTCAATGGTATAAAACAATTACTTTACGGACAAGGTTATACTATAAAAGGTGTGCAACGTATTTTAAAAGAGAAGGGGGCTTCTTTTGTTGTTGACCTTGGCAAAGGTGATCTTAATGCTATGAATATTTTAATAGAAAAAAAATGTGCAGAACAAGAATCTGAATCTGTGCCAGCTAAGCCAAAAAAAATAGCATTTGGGCTTTTGGGTTTTATGAAGAATGAGGGAGAATCTACTTTGGGGACTATAAATAATTATCGAGATAAAACTGATAAAGCCTTATTACAGGAAGTGCTCTTTGAGTTAATTGAGTGCAAACGTATTCTTGACAAAGCTCGATAATAACAACCTATTATATAGTATTTTTATTTTATGATATTAAGCGTTGATTAACAACGTAAATCTGGTGGTGTTGCTTCATCTAGCAATTGCGCAAATACTTTTTCTATAGGTAAAAAGGTTTGCTCTATACTTCCTAAACGGCGCATATTAACACTATTTGTTTGAGCTTCCTGTTTGCCACATACCAAAATTACAGGAACTTTTTGTAAAGAGTGTTCGCGTATTTTGTAGTTAATTTTCTCGTTGCGGGAATCTAGTTTTACTGAAAGACCAAGAGCTTTGAGTTTTTCTGTTATTTTTTTTGCATATTCATTCGCATCGGACGTAATCGTCGCCACAACAATCTGTTGAGGTGCAAGCCAGAATGGTATGTGACCAGCAAAGTTCTCAATTAATATACCTAGAAAACGCTCCATTGAACCAAAAATAGCTCGGTGGATCATAACAGGTTGGCGTTTTTCTGAATCCTTATCAATGTAAAATGCTCCAAAGCGTTCAGGTAGATTAAAATCTACTTGTGTCGTTCCACATTGCCACTCGCGGCCAATAGCATCTGTTAGTGTATATTCAAATTTGGGTCCATAAAATGCACCTTCACCAGGAAGAATGCTTATTTTAACACATCCTGAAGATTTTTCTTCAATAGTTTTAAGAACAGATGTCATGATATTTTCAGCATGGTCCCATAATTCATCTGAGCCAACACGTTTTTCTGGTCGCGTTGAGAGCTTAAGACTGATTTCTTTAAAACCAAAATCTGCGTAGGTTGATAAAATCAAATCATTGATACTAAGGCATTCATCAGCTAATTGTTCTTCAGTACAAAAAATATGTGCATCATCTTGTGTAAAACTACGTACTCGCATAAGTCCATGTAAAGAACCTGAAGGCTCGTAACGATGAACAAGGCCAAACTCAGCTAGTCTAACGGGTAAATCACGATAGGATTTTAAACCGTGTTTAAAGATCTGTACATGGCCGGGACAATTCATTGGTTTTAGAGCGTAAGTATATTCATCATTCCAGTCATCGGCAGCTGGAATTGTTTTAAACATATTTTCTTTATACCATCCCCAGTGACCTGATATTTCCCAGAGTGACTTATCAAGAACTTGTGGTGCCTGAACTTCAGCATATTTATGATTGTCGAGACGACGACGCATGTAACTGATCAAATTTTGGAACATTTTCCAACCTTTTGGGTGCCAAAAAATCATTCCTGGGCTTTCTTCCTGAAAGTGGAATAAATCCATTTCTCGTCCTAAACGGCGATGATCCCGTTTTTCGGCTTCTTCTAGCATATGAAGATAGGCTTTTAAGTCATTTTCATTAGTAAATGCTGTACCATAAATTCTCGTTAACATAGGATTATTGGCATCACCACGCCAATAAGCGCCTGCAACTTTCATCAATTTAAATGCATTACCAATTTGGCCAGTAGATTGCATATGGGGGCCACGGCAAAGATCAAACCAGTCGCCCTGATAATAGACTTTCAAATCTTGATCATCAGGGATAGCATCAATAAGCTCGACTTTATAGAGTTCATTTTTTTCAGAAAAGATCTTTTTAGCTTTTTCACGAGACCAAATTTCTTTTCTAAAAGGTTTATTGCGTTGAATAATTTCACGCATTTTTTTTTCAATAGTAGTCAGATCATCTAATGTAAAAGGTTGCTTACGTGCAAAATCATAATAAAAACCATTTTCAATAACAGGGCCGATTGTCACTTGTGTTTCCGGAAAAAGCTCTTGTACTGCTTCAGCTAAAACATGCGCGCAATCGTGGCGTATCAATTCAAGTGCGCGTGGATCATCGCGGGTGATGATTTCTACTTGTCCAGATTGTTCTAATGGGTCTGAAAGATCTCTAATAACTCCATTAAGACTATAAGCAACTGCTTTTTTTGCAAGAGACTTAGAAATAGATTCAGCTAATTCTAAACCAGTTGTTTCTGTTTGGTAATCGCGCTTTGAGCCATCAGGAAAAGAAAGAGAAATAGAGCGAGACATAAAGAACCCTTTTAATCCAATTCTGCTAACGAATGCAGATGGTTTCGTGAACATTTAGCAATAATCAATTAAAGCTAATAAGCTGATTTATCAATTCTTTTTTATGCATTATGCGTTAAAAAAGAAAGAATTATTTATTACGTTTAATAGAAATTTTCCAATAGTACCAAGGCTTGTAGGAATTTTCAATAGAGGTTGGTACTGGATCAAAGCCAGTTGTTCCAAAAGGACAACAACGTATAAGACGAAAAAGTCCCATCCATGCGCCTGCCCATAAACCATGGCGCGCAATTGCTTCGTAGGTATATTCTGAACAGGTTGGTCTGTGACGACAATGAATACCTATAAAGCTAGATAGAGTTATTTGGTAAAAACGTATGAGTCCAATACCAAGTAATCGTCCAGGTGTTTTCTGCCAAGGTCCTGTATAGTTTCTTGTGTGTTTTTTATTTGTTTTGACGTGTTGTTTAGCCATTCATTTTTTCTTCAATTTGTTTAATACAATCTATAACTGCATCAAAAGTAAGCATTACCGATGCATGACGTGTTTGATAGTTTTTAATAGGTTTTAAACAGGCAAATTCCTCAAATGGAGGTGAAGGGGGAGGGCCATCCTTTATTAACATATGCTGAATAATTTCATATAATATTTTAAGATCTTGCGTTTTTTGACCAATGATATGATTTGCGAGAATAGAAGATGAAGCTTGTCCAAGTACACATGCGCATATCTCATGAGAAAAATCTATGATGGTGCTATTTTCTACTTTTAGGTCTACGGTAACAGTCGATCCACAAAAGCGTGCATATTTTTTTGATGTTGCATCTGGATTGTTAAGGCGACCAATTCTGCTTATATGTGCAGCATGTTCAAGTATTTTATTACTATATATGTTGTCAATCATAAGCTATTATCTGACTTTCAAGAGTTATTGCTATTTAAACTTTTAATTCATTTATATAAAGATTATAAAAATACATATGTACATATATATGTCTTACTACGTAATAAGTTGGAGTTTTTAAATGTGTGATATCATAAAAGGAGGAGCAACTAATTCATTTTTCTCTGAGCAAAAAAAGCCTAGTGTTGAAGAAGTGGAAATGGCAATTCACACATTACTGTTATGGATAGGAGAAAATCCAAATCGAGAAGGGCTATTAGATACTCCAAGTCGTGTTGCTAAAGCATATCGTGAACTTTTTAGTGGTTATAACGAATCAGTTAAAGAAATTTTGGCTACAGTTTTTGAAGAAGTCTCAGGATATAGTGAACCAGTTATATTGAAGAATATCTCTTTTTATTCACATTGTGAACACCATATGCTTCCAATTATTGGTAAAGCTCATGTTGCTTATCTTCCTGATAAAAAAGTTGTTGGGCTTTCAAAAATTGCGCGTATTGTAGATGTTTTTTCTCGTCGTTTACAAACACAAGAAACCATGACAGCTCAAATAGTTGATGCTTTAAAGACACATCTAAAGCCTCGTGGTATTGCTGTAGTGATTGAGGCTGAACATATGTGCATGGGTATGAGAGGAATACGAAAGCAAGGTGCTACGACTATTACAACAAGTTTTCATGGGTATTATCAAACTAATCAAATGGCACAAGATAGTTTTATGTCATTGATACGCTAGGTAATATAGAAAATATGCATTTTAAGGATTTGCATTGTTAAATTGAAGTAGTGTAAAATAAATTACGGTGATATAAAAATAAACTTGTACCCTATTGTATGATTTGTTAAATGCGAAGACTGATGTATTTTCTTCTGTCGTGTGCGGTCGTGGCGGAATTGGTAGACGCGCAGCGTTGAGGTCGCTGTGGGGCAACTCGTGGAAGTTCGAGTCTTCTCGACCGCACCATTTATATTTTTTATGATTGGTATTTAAAGTAAGATAAAAGCTGTAATAGTAGGCATTCAATGCTTGTTTGCACATTTTAAAAATGTTTTATATAATAATTCCCTTTTTGCAGGTTATTAGAAACTGTATCTTATGTTATCATTATAGGTACGAAATATGAGTTCTTGTTTATCTGATAAGATTAGGTAGTGTTGCAGTGAGAAGTATGTTACTGTTGAGGCATTTAGTTCTTTTTATTTGTGCTATTTTGTTGGTTGCATGCGGTAGCTCGCGTGCTGTCCTTTGGCATGGAATACATGCGACACCGTCTATGGTTGCTACACAGCGAAAGGTTGAAGGGCAAATTCTTCCGAAAGCTATTATCCCAGTGTACGTTGCTACAAGTCGTATGATGCAGGATAATTATTCTCAACCTTATGGAGCAGAACGATCAAATACAGTACATTACAATCGTGTTGATGTAGGAATTCCTCAACAACATGTGAAAGGTATGGTTGAAACAAATGCCTATAAGCCTAGTCATGATAAATATTTTGCAGCAGTCGCTTTGCAAAAATATGATAATAAAGAACAGTTTAAACAGCAATTAAATGTTGCGTTAGCAAAAAAAGCAAAAGGAAAAAAAGAAATTTTCCTTTTTATCCATGGTTACAATAACAATTTTGCGGATGGCACATTCCGTACTGCTCAATTTGCTTACGATTATTCCTTGAATGTTGTTAATGTGCACTATTCATGGCCTTCGGCTGGTGCAATACCTCTTTATATTTATGATCGTGATAGCGCTAATTTTGCGCGTGATGGACTGATAGAACTTTTGATTACTATCAGTGAAACAGATGCTGAGAAGATTTCAATTATAGCTCACTCTATGGGTAATTTCGTTACGATGGAAGCATTTAGAACTCTAGCGTTACAAGGAAAATATAAAATAATTCAACGTAATACGAGTTTTTTAATGGCAGCACCTGATATTGACCTTGATGTATTTGAGCGTCAACTTAATGATATTAAAATATTACCTCAGCCAACAGCCATTTTGGTATCTCGTAAGGATAAAGCTCTTGCTGTTTCAAGTCGTCTTACAGGTGGACATCCTCGTGTAGGAGATGGTTCAAATATTGAAATATTGCGGAAGAATGGAATAGCTATTCTTGATTTATCTAATGTTGATGGTGGGACGCATAATGTATTTGCATCTTCTCCAACATTAATGGCTCTATCTCGAGAAGGATCTTTAGCTTCAACAATTATGCAAGAAACAGAATTATCACCTAGTGAGGCGATTCTTGCTGGTGGTAACAATATTTTAAAGAAAACAGCAAGTTTTATTCTTTATACGCCTATACGCCTCGTATCTCCATTAACTAATTATTAAATATAAAAAATCAAATATAATAATTTAATATTAATAAATTAGAAAAGAGATTTTTTTAGCACTTTTTTTAGAATAACTCTATAGGATTTGAAATGAATAGTGGAATAAATGTATACAACTAATCATTAGGTAGAGTTATAATGGTTCAACGAAAATACTATACTAAAACACTTACATTAGTTGATTATTTATCTTATTCTGCTGTTAGACTATTAAATATTTATGCTATGCTTTTGAAAATAAAAAAAGCTAATATAAATGGAGCACCGGATTTATTGCATAAAATTGATTCCACTAAACAGCAGTTAGATGAAATAAGTTATGCTCTTGTTTTAGAATATCGCAAACGTCAAGAAAACGAGCATTTTTTAAAACAAATTTTAATGTCAATTTCCGATCAAATTTTTTCACTTAATAATGGTTTTAAAGAAACTAGTCGCCTTTTATTTCAAGAAATACGAACGATTCAATCACAAATTCAGTATTTTTATGAAGGTGCAGAAAAACAAAATTCATTAACTGATAATCAGGAGATATCTTATTCTTCATCCAAAATTGATGATATTATTCAACGATTACAAAAAGCACGGCAGAATCTTGCTTTTGAGAGTCCGCATCTCTTTGAAAAATAATAATGCAGTTCAAAATACAAGCTAAAATTATGGTAATTTATAAATTTTATAAGTGGATTAAATTAGATAACATCACTAAAAAAAGAGACATAGATTTTCTGTACTTATTGTTAAATAATTTCATAAAAAAGAAAGAACATTTCATTTAACAAAAATAAGTATTAGGAGTTGATATTGTCGAAAAAATAATTCTAAAAAGATATTATTACCTTCTATTATATTTAAAGGTATTTTAATTTGATTCTTTAATTATAAAAATTTGAGGAAAAATTTATTGGATCCTAGACGAAATCATTAATATGGCTAAAAGTCTAATTTAGGATTGATTATGAAATCCAACTAAAATTTATATATTGGCTATTTTATATATTTAAAAGCTAAAAATATATTCAGTTTTTCTCTTTCTTTAAAATTCGCTTTAAGGCTAAATGAAATTCTTTATAATCATAAAGGATAAAAGGATTAGAAAAAAGCTTTTATCTATTCCTTTTATTTATTCTAAATTAGCAATATAAATAAGTTGTGATACTCATAAAAATATTAAAGTATATCACTTTAATCATTAAAGCTAATAATTCTATGAAGGCAAAAAATCTTCTGTAACAATCACATATATTTTAATTTAAACTAAGCTAAATTATTTTGATGGGAAATATTTTTCTACCAATGCGTAAATAATTGCTGCGGTCTCAATATCCAAAAGTCCATTATAGTTTTCTTGACGAAAATGGAGCTGAAACGCCATAATCAAATTTTTATACCCACTTTCAGTATTTGCACCTGAAGTATCGTATCCATACTTTTTCAGTTTAGCTACAACTTCTTCTTTTGCTTTTGCGAAAAATGAAGGATCTCTAGTAAACTCTTCTTGATAAAAATCTTTTTGTACGGCATCGTACCACGCTCCTATACCTGAATCATAAAGTTTTTTCCACGGAAAAGCTGCACCTGGATCCATTTTTCTCCCAGGAGCAATATCACTATGGCCAACAACATTAGTTGGTGAAATATCTGGATAACGTTGAAGAATGTTAAATGCAAGTTCTTTAATTGCATCAATTTGCTTTGGATGAAAAGGCGGGAATGTAAACTTCCCGTTGTTATCGGTTGCTAGATTAACTGTTTCAATTCCAATAGCTGTATCATTTAAATTATTACGTCCAGCCCATGAACTAATGCCAGCATGCCAGGCTCGCTCATTTTCATCAACCAAATTAAAAATGCGCATATCTTTAAAACCTGCATCAATGTATGTCTGTTCTGAAGGATCAGGAACAAGATAATGGGCGCTGACTGAAGGTCCTGTGAGAGTTATGACAGATGATTTAAAGTTGGCTGCAGTGTAATGCATTACTAGAAAGCGAACCCGACGATTAAAACCATTTACGGTACGATAGCTATTATAATCGATTTTATGCATAATACCCCCCCTTTATTTAATTTTTAATTATAGTATAACGATATTATATATTATTACAATAATTAATTTTATTTATTATAAAAAATAATAACTAAGACATATTATCTAATTAATAGAAAAAAGAAGAATACGATAGAAGTAATTTAATAATTATTTTTTAAAATATACCTATAATTGTCCAATATAATTATTAAAAATAAATCTTTTTTATTGCTATTATATACATTAAAAATCCATATGATAATATAGTTCATATTCATTTTGAGATCTAGAAAGTTCAGTTATTCTCTTTAGCAATATGTGTTTTAATTAGGAGGAGATCAAAAATAAGAATATTTATGGTACTGATATTGTTTGTATTTGATTTGGGAGTTATCTATAGAAGTCAACAGGTTGTTCACTTTCGAGATATTTGCGGATTAGGGATATTGGATGTAACAGGAGATATAGCCTTAAACGCTTATACCTTGTTTGTTAACTAACGTAAGGCTTTATAGTGGTTAACATATAAGTATAAGCTAATTTATTGAGACTAAATATTTCTGGTAAATTGCATTGTAATATTTAAGTTATATAAAATTAATAATTATTTTTATTGTAAATTATTACTACATATTATTCTTGATATCGCTTAATAAAACAAGATTTTAGATCATTTCAATAGAATATAAATTTCACTGATACAATAATCACTTCTTTTTCTAAAAGCTTTATAAATACTCTTATCATAAAATTACAAGATATATATAATACTCTAATTTATCAGCAGTTATTTTTACACTAGCTGCTATAAGTACCGTAATGAGAAACGCTATCGAAGTGATCAATGAGATTTGAAATTAGAATAAATTGAATGATACAAGTTATTATAGAAATATTTAATTATAAAAATTTTTTATAAGATCATCAAAATTCAGGTATAAAATTTTATATAATCTAAAGAGAGATATTCTTTAATCCATTTTCTTTTTTACCTTCTATATATTTAGCAAGAGTATCAGTTTCTTGTTTAGTAAAAAAAAGGCCAAGTTTTGAACGGCGCCATAATATGTCTTCACATGTTTTTGCCCATTCTTTTTCCATTAACCATTTCACTTCTATTTCATAAAGCCCATGTCCAAAATATTTCCCTTTATCCACATTCCCATTCGCAAATATTATAAATGTTTCTGAACCATAGGAACGAGCAAGCCTACGGCAAGTAAAAGCATCTAGATCTGGAAGTAAAACAGAAATTCTGTTTTCAATCATATCTAATCTATTATATGGAAAATCGCCTCCAGGAAGAACAGAGTTCAGTGTCCATGGTCCTTTCTTAGGACCAAGCGCTTTTTCAATAAATTTCATTACATCTTCAGCCAATGTGCGATAAGTCGTTATTTTTCCACCATACAGATTAAGAATTTTAGGTGTATTCTCTATTCCTATTTCTTTGAGGACATAATCACGTGTTATTTCTTGAGCCATTGAAGTACCATCATCATAAAGAGGACGAACACCCGAATAAGTCCATATAATGTTTTCACGCAATATCGGTTGTGTGAAATATTCGTTTGCTACTGCGCAAATATAATCGATTTCTTCATCACTAATAGATACATCAGTAGGATTACCTTGATAATCACAATCTGTTGTTCCGATTAATGTAAATTCTTCCTGATATGGAATAGCGAAAATAATACGATTATCGTTATTTTGTAAAATATAAGCGCGATTATGCATATCAAGTTTTGGAATCAAAATATGGGATCCCTTAACAAGCCGCATTGGAGGAAGTTCTGTAGAGTTTAAAACATTTTTTAAAACATGATTAATCCAAGGACCAACCATATTCGCAATATAAGAAGCGGTAACGCAGTATTTTTTATCATTTAATTTATCATGAAGAGTAATAAGCCATTTGCTCCCTTCTATTTTTAAGGATAGAACTTCTGTTCGTACTTTTATATCGGCTCCCCATTTTTCTGCATCTCGCGCATTAGCAATGACCAAGCGAGCATCATCTACTATCGCATCAGAATATTCGAAACCTTTATGATAATTTTTTTTAAGAGAAGTACAAAAATTTTTTGAAAAATTAATCATTTTGGTACGCTGAAATATTTGATTCCAACCGCCAAGATAATCATAAATAAAAAGTCCTAAACGTAATATCCAAGAAGACCGTAATTTTTTATGATAAGGTAGGATAAAGCGCATAGGATGTACAATGTGCGGAGCCATACGCCAAATAATTTCACGTTCTTTCAATGCTTTACGAACTAATCTAAATTCATAGTGTTCAAGATAACGAAGACCACCATGGATAAGCTTTGTTGATGCACTTGATGTACCGGATGCAAGATCATTCATTTCAGCTAAGCCAACATTAAATCCACGACCAGCTGCATCTCTGGCTACTCCGCACCCATTTATTCCACCACCAATAATAAATAGATCATAATGCACCATGGCTTTCATTGTTTTTTCTTTTTTCATATTAAGTTGGCCTACAGGAGTTAATGATGCCAATATTTGAGCGATTAAGGTAAATGCTTTATATCAAATATTTTGATATTTCTTTTAACAAAAAAATACGAAAATATGCATGAAAATATTCTGTTTATCAGATAATAGAGAACAGGTTATCTCCATAATTCGCTAAATTATATATTATAATTTAATTGGTTTGTTGCATAAATATGATACTTTATCATATAAGTTTATAAATACTTAAGCTAAATACAAAGACAGATAAATGATCGATCAAGCTCAACATTTAAAATTACCATTCATGAAAATTTTTTTAATGGCGTTTATTTTGAGCGTTTTTATGTATTTGTTTTTGTCATACGCGCAAACAAAAGAACAAACATCAAACCATCTAACCATAGAAAATCTTAAAATACAACTTTTAGAAGATTCTGATTTTTTGTCGAAGTTTAGCGAAAAAAGCACAAAAAGCATCAGTGATGATTATATTCGACAGATTATAAGAGACTATCTCCTTAATAATCCGGAGATTATGATTGAAATGCAATTTATCCTTCAAGAAAAATTTGAACAACGCCGTCAGCAGGAAGCTCAAAAGCAATCTGAAATCATTAAGTTATTAGAAAAGGAAATTTTTCAATCTCCTCATGATGCTATTTTAGGAAATCCAAATGGAAAAATAGTGCTTGTTGAATTTTTTGATTATAATTGTAGGTATTGTAAACGTTCCTATTCAGATTTAATAAGTCTAATACAAGAATATCCAGATCTACGAATAGTTATCAAAGATTTACCAATTTTAGGGCCTGATTCCGTAGAAACACATATTATTGCTTATGTTTTTAGAAAACTCTTTCCAGAGAAATATTTTCAGTTTCATAAAAAACTCTTAATGAGCCAAGGCCGTGCAAATGAAGCTAAAGCTATAAAAGTAGCAGTTTCTTTAGGAGCCAATGAAAAAGAGCTACGGAATGCAATCCAAAGCTCAAACTTACAGAAATTCTTTCAAGAAAATCTTAAAATCGCTTCTGCCTTGAATATTCTTGGTGCCCCCGCTTATATCATTGGAGATAAAATATTTAGTGGAGCTGTAGAAAAAAGTATTTTGCAAGCAGCAATAGAAGATGCACAATGAACTTCTCTTTTCTCAATGAGATTATTGAGAAATACACCAATATATTGATTCTTTGATTTTTTTGTTAACAGATTTATAAATGTGGATTTGTATTGCAGTTTAATTTAATGACAATGTGAACACAATGATTAGGGGAAACTTCATTAAAATTTAAAAGATATTTAGTCATAAGGATAGTAAGTATTAGAAATTTTATCGGTCAAGGAGTTAGGAATAAAATGGCAATAAAAAAAACAGATACTCAGCAGTGTACTGGGATTGATACAGCAATTATCCGCGACCTTGCTGAAATTTTGAATGATACAAATTTGACCAATATTGAAATTGAACAAGACGGATTTCGCATTTGTGTAGCGCGCCAAAACACTTCTTCTTCTGCACAAACAATTTATGCACCTATGTCTGGCTCTACAGTAGGTCCTTCTTCACTTCCGACAACTGAAGATTCTATAAAAAAAGAAAAATCAAAAAATGAGGTAGTATCTCCAATGGTTGGTACAGCATATCTTGCTCCTGCGCCAGGTGCACAACCTTTTGTAAAAGTAGGGCAAAATGTTTCTAAAGGCCAAACTTTACTGATTATTGAAGCAATGAAAACGATGAATCAAATTTTATCACCGCATTCAGGTACTGTGACTGCTATTTTAGTTACAGATGGTCAGCCAGTTGAATTTGATGAACCACTTATTATAGTGGAATAAAACGAGGGGCAGTCATGATACAAAAAATCCTCATTGCTAATCGAGGAGAAATTGCTCTTCGCATTTTGCGAGCGTGTAAAGAACTTGGAATTAAAACTGTAGCTATTCATTCAACTGCTGATGCTGATGCTATGCATGTTCGGCTTGCTGATGAAAGTGTGTGTATTGGTCCTCCACATTCTCGCGATTCTTATTTAAATATTTATCAAATTATTTCGGCGTGTGAAATTACAGGAGCGGATGCTGTTCATCCAGGTTATGGATTTCTCTCTGAAAATGCAAAGTTTGCAGATGTATTGGAAGCTCATAATATTACATTTATTGGTCCAACAGCAGCACATATTCGTATTATGGGTGATAAAATAGAAGCTAAAAAAACTGCTAAAAGCCTTGGTATTCCTGTTGTCCCAGGTTTTGATAACGCTATAGTTGAAGAAAAAGAAGCTCTGCGCATTGCTAATGAAATTGGCTATCCAGTTATTATTAAGGCTTCTGCAGGTGGTGGTGGACGGGGTATGAAAGTTGCTCATTCTGAGCAAAAACTTTTAGCAGCTTTCAAAACAGCACGTTCAGAAGCTAGTGCTGCTTTTAATGATGATTCAGTTTATATTGAAAAATATCTAGAAAAACCACGTCATATTGAAATTCAGATCATAGGTGATGGAGCTGGTAATGCTATACACTTAGGAGAACGTGATTGTTCACTTCAACGGCGCCACCAAAAAGTATGGGAAGAAGCGCATTCTCCTGTACTTAATGAAGCTGAGCGGAAAAAAATTGGTAATATTGTTGCAAATGCCTGTGCAAAACTTGGATACCGTGGGGCGGGTACCATTGAGTTTCTTTACGAAAATGGTGAATTCTATTTTATCGAGATGAATACACGTTTACAAGTTGAGCATCCTGTAACTGAAGCAATTACAGGTATAGATTTAGTTCATGAACAAATTCATATTGCATCTGGTTTAGGGCTTTCAGTTGCCCAAAAAGATATCCACTTTTCTGGCCATGCTATTGAATGCCGCATTAATGCTGAAGACCCAATTAGTTTTACACCATCTCCAGGACTTATTACCCATTTTCATACACCTGGAGGGCTAGGAGTTCGTGTTGATTCAGGGGCTTATTCAGGCTATCGTATTCCTTCCTATTATGATAGCTTAATCGGAAAACTGATTGTTCATGGTCGTACACGTTTGGAATGTATGATGCGTTTACGGCGTGCTTTAAGTGAGTTTGTGGTTGATGGTATCAAAACTACATTACCTTTATTTTGTGATCTTATTGACAATAAAGATATTGCTAATGGTGATTATGATATTCATTGGTTGGAAAAATATCTTTCTGATAAATCAGTCTCTTTCGATTTATAAGGAGTAAATTTATAAACAATACTTGTTTATCAATATAGGCATATTATAATACACATCCGATTAATTTGGCTTAGATATATCTTTCAATAGTAAATCACATTCATAATTTTTTATTTGCCTTTTTGTAAGTTTATGCTATTTCCAATATAATGTGCCCTTATAGCTCAGTTGGTAGAGCACCTGATTTGTAATCAGGGGGTCGGGAGTTCGAGTCTCTCTGGGGGCACCGTTTTTTGTATTTAACATATTGAAATATAATATTTTTCTTTGGAATGAATGCTAGAATTTTTTTTCCACACTACTTTATTTAATCTATATAGTTTTGATAATATCCTTTGAAGCATTGTGTTAGATATAAAAAGGCTTTTCATCAGCATAATTCTGGTTTTCATTTTGTATTCTATGATTTTACCTACCGTGCCAGTAAGCATATGAAAAAGTGATATTGGTGTGGTGGTGCTCTTTACATATTTTATATAAATAAAATTTTATGCATTATTAGATGTATCAAATTATAGATGTTTTCCAAAAAGTTAGATAGATTCTATTGAAAATAGTATTCTCAATTTTCACTTACAAAATCTTATAAATTAGAGATATTTTAAAATACTATATATTTTATGAAATATGTTGAATCATAACATTGAATTTTACTATTTAAGATATATTAGTTGATTAATGAGAAAAACTAGATATGCGGATATATATAGATTCAAAAATTATTTTAGAAAAAAGATAAATCATCAAATAAGAAGTTATATGTTTTATTTTTTCAGCAATGAGAGAGAATAAAATATCTATATGAGGAGGAGAGGAAGGGGAGGTTATTTGTTTGCTTAATAAGATAATAATAGAGATATATGAATAATATTCCTATGACATTTTATCATTCTCCACCATTAGTAAAATTTGCTGTGGCACCAATGTTGGGTTGGACAGATCGGCATTGCAGATTTTTTTATCGTCTTTTGACGAAAAAGGCGTTGCTTTATACTGAAATGTTCGTAGCTGATACTGTGATTTACGGTATCCGTAAAAAATTATTGGCTTTCAGTGATGAAGAACATCCAATTGCAATACAATTAGGAGGATCAGATCCAAAAAAATTGGCAGAAGCTGCACGTATTGCCGAAGACTTTGGTTATGACGAAATTAACTTAAATGTTGGTTGTCCATCAGATCGTGTTCAGGCAGGTATATTTGGTGCTTGTTTAATGTTGCATCCTGATATTGTAGCGCGAGCTGTAGAAGAGATGAAACGAACTGTTACTATAGCTGTGACTGTTAAATGTCGTATTGGTGTAGATGATCAGGATGAAAAATTGGCTTTAGACTTTTTAGCTGATCGTGTATGGAATGCTGGCTGTGATGCGCTATGGGTACATGCACGCAAAGCGTGGTTAAAAGGATTAAGTCCAAAAGAAAATCGTGATATTCCACCACTTAATTATAAAAGGGTTTATAATTTAAAGCGTAAATATAAAAATAATTTTATTGGATTAAATGGCGGAATAAAATCAATTAGTGAAATTAAAGAGCACTTAAGATCATGTGATGCCGCTATGGTTGGACGACAAGTTTATCATAATCCTATTTGGCTGAACCTTATTGATTCTGAAATATATGGTGAACCGCAGAATAATCTTAGTGATTATGATCTTATTAATGCTATGTGTGATTACACCGCCAAACATATAGCTTCAGGAGGACGTCTTTCTCATATTACACGACATATGATTGGTTTGTTTCAAGGGCGTGATGGTGCACGACGATGGCGACAAATATTATCACATAATGCAACAAAGACGGATGCTAATGTGCGTATTTTAAAAGAAGCTTTTGCTGCTATCAGTTAAGATAATTTGATCAATATTTTAATATTATATAATAAATTAAGTTATAATTTATGAATAATTATTAGAAAATTGCAGTTCTTCAAGAAAGAGATAAAATAAATATCTTAGTTGATCAGAGTTAATCTTTGTTAAAGGTTAAAAAATGTAAAAGTTTACTGCAATAATTGTATACAGCGATATATCAGTTTCATCTTTTAAAAGAGTTTCAACATTTGCTCTCTATCATCCTAGATACTTATTAAGTGGCGCATCTTACATTTGTAATATGAAAAAAAACAATAAATTATTTATATCCTATCTGTAAAAAAGTTCTAATTATATATTGTAGATTCGAAAAGGTATTTTCATGATTGCTAGGCCATTTGATGATTTTCGTGCTTTATTAATAAATTTACCTATTGCTGATGAATTTACAATAACTTTAGCAAAAAAACGGCAGGCACAATTAGTGAAAACAAAGGGTGCACTAGGAAAATTGGAAGATATTGCAGTTTGGTATGCGGGTTGGAGAGGAGAAGAAAAACCAATTATAATGAAGCCTCTAGTTGCTATTTTTTCTGGCAATCATGGGGTTACTGATGAGGGTGTTACACCATTTCCACAATCTATGACACAACAGATAGTACAAAATTTTACAACAGGTTGTGCTGCGATCAATCAGATTTGTGTAGCTTATGATCTTGGATTGAAAATATATGATTTGGCATTAGAATATCCAACAATGAATATTACAAAAGATGCGGCAATGGATGAGCGCAGTGCAGCCGCAACAATGGCATTTGGAATGGAATCAATAGCCGGAGGAACAGATCTCTTATGTGTTGGAGAGATGGGAATAGGCAATACGACTATAGCTTCAGCTTTATGTCTTGCTTTGTTTGGTGGAGAAGCTGAGGAATGGGTCGGATCTGGTATGGGAGCTGTAGGAGAATTTTATCAGCGCAAGGTTATGGCTGTAAAAACAGCAGTCTCTTTACACAAGAACTATTTAAATGATCCTTTTGAAATTATGCGTCGCTTAGGAGGGCGTGAGATTGCTGCTATGGTAGGGGCTATTTTAGCTGCAAGAATGGAAAAAATTCCAGTTATTTTAGATGGGTTTATAGCGACAGCAGCAGCAGCAGTGCTGTATAAAATAAATCCAAGTTCTCTTGATCATACACTTGTTGGGCATGTTTCTTCTGAAACAGCTCATCGTAAACTTTTAGAAAAAATTGGGAAAGAACCACTTTTGGATTTAGACATGTGTCTTGGTGAGGGAACAGGTGCAGCTATAGCAGCTGGTATTGTTAAAGCGGCCGTCTTAGTTCATACGCAAATGGGACCGTCTGAGTAGAAAAACTGAGTATTAAAAAGTAAGAATGTGATCATAAATATTAAACAACTTTAAAAATATAATTTTCTAGAAAATAAAAACTTTATTAAACTATAAAATTCAAGTTTCCTAAAATCGTTCATTTTTTCGCATAATATTTTGATGGTATAATTTTTAAAAATCGATATCTCAGATTACTTTTTTCATTTGAGTTAGTTGATTTGATATTTTTCAGTTTTTAAAAAGGATATCAAGACTGAATTGCAGATTTTATGATATCTAAACTTAGAACGTATCAGTTGGAGTTTTAGTGATTATTAATTATTTCAACATATGCTGAGTATATTAGCTTTACTAGTGGCTATTAATACAATTAGGTAATAATCTTATAGGTTATAAATTTCAAATCTTCTTTTAGTGAATTCATATTTAAGATTAGATGCTATTCAAATTAAATAATAGCATTTTAGTTAAGTAGAGCTTTTATTAACAATTTCACTGGGATATTAGATGTTACAATATTAGATAAAGAATGCTGCTTTATGCATGGTGAACTCAGCTCTATATTATAAAGCTATCATGATTAATTTATTATATTTGATATTGATAATTCCTTACATTGTTTATAGGGGCTATAAACTTTATTAAAGTTAACTAATTTGATAAAAAATTAATATACTATCAAATTCATAAGAATTTACGGACTAAACAGCGAAGATGTACAATAAGCTCATCATTAAACCATGGGTGTTTTTTTAACCAAAAAGTATTTCGCCATGATGGGTGGGGTAAAGGCATAACATTATATCCTCGAGGTTGACGTATGGATAGTATGTTTTTCCAATCACTGACGGTTTCCGAGACAGTTTTATATTTTAGGTTTGTGATATGCCATTTGTGCGCATAACTTCCAACAGCAAGAACAAGTTTTATTTGCGGCATAGCCTGAAATACTTTTTCATGCCATATTTCTTGACATTCATTTCTTGGAGGCAAATCAGATTTATTTGGGGCATAGCCAGGAAAACAAAATCCCATAGGAACAATAGCAAATAGAGATCTATTGTAAAATTCATCACTGGTTACACCGAGCCAATTACGTAATCTTACGCCAGAACGATCATTGAAAGGGATCAAACTTTCATGCACACGCAATCCTGGTGCTTGACCTGCAATTGCAATAGAAGCAGTATTAGATAAATAGACAACAGGCCTTGGTTCATGGGGAAGGGGAGGAAGATAATGTGGATGTTTGATACAAACACGGCAAGAATGAATATCTTTTTCTAATTTTATAATATGCTCACATTGTTTTTTATTCATAATAAATAAGAAATTAAAAAGATATTTTTATGGAATAAAGAGATTACTTTATTTTTTTATGCGGGGATGAGTTTTACGCCATTCTTGCGGATTTTGAAAACTTGACTGCCATATTCCTTTTTTTTGTCTTTTAGCTTTTTGTTCTTCTTTAGGATAGTTATAAAAACTGACAGCCCAACCATTGCGTACCATTGCTGCGTTAATGTTATTAACTTTTTTTGTTCTACATATGGCAAGAATACGATGATAGTTGTCTTTTTTAGACCAGTAACATGTAACAGATTGATGAGCTATAAGTTTTTCTAATTTTTTTTTTGCTTGCAAGCCGCATGCGTAGCGTTCTTTTTTTATGCCGCAAAATTGATTGAGTTCAGGAGCATCGATTCCTGCAAGTCGAATTATGTTATCAGAAATCTTAATTGAATCACCATCAATGACCAATGCCTTACCTTTTATAGATTTTTGGGGAACAGAAATTATGTTATTGATTTGTGCTGCAGTACATCTCGAATAAATTGTTCCATGAATAAGAACAATATTTATTATAACAATACTGAAAATAATAAGTTTTTTGCTAAAAATATTCGGATTAGAAGGAGAATTATTTATTTTCATGAGATAAAAATTGTAACAATATATTTATGGGATGAGTTAAGATAAAATACTGGTAATTTGTAATAACTGTTTCATTTTGAAAAATATTCATTATGCTCTATCTATAAATAAATATATACAATAGCAAGATGGTAGGGAAGACAGGCTGCTGTTTCTCATCTATGAATTTTATCCTATAGAAAGTTAATTAAATGATTATGTGATAGTAAAGGTGGAGTATTTGATAAAGTTTTATTTGTAGATCCAGCTCCTTTAAGCATAAATAAAAACTTATATAAGTCTTCTCTTGGGCATAAATATCAATCTGATCAGGTAGATTATTTATGTATTTTTGTTCATCGAACAAAGAGAAACAATTTGCGAATAGCGCAAATTTTACGTATATAGGCGCTTAAAATTCCTTCTGATAAAAGATCTAATATCATTTCCATCAGTCCATATACAATGTCCTTTTTTACCTATGATGATTGCTATTCTGATATATTGACACATAGAAAGAACTTCTTGAGAATATATTTGCCTTTAAGCAACAAATTTATCATTATAGGTAGCTTGAGGGTCTGAAAGAATACTTGCTAATTATTTTATATGACTAACACGTGGAAGATGATTGATATCGGAAAATGCAGCGTCAGTGAGAAGATTAAATAATTATTTTCCAATAATAATTAATTATGAGTACTTAGGTTTGTATTGATCAAGATAGTTTATATAACTAATGCACTTAGTAATATATCACTCTTTGAGACTGCTGTGAGTAATGAATTTTTGCAAAATAAAGGTTGAGACTTTAGCTAGAAAAGCTAGACATTTATCTTAAAAGAATACAATCACGTTCCCCTTTTTTATTAGGGGGTTAATAATAAAAGAGCTTTTGTAAAAAAGCCAAATTATCAAGAACACTGCAATATATTCTGCGTTTTTATTTACACGGCATTCTTAATTTTAATAATTTAAACGAAAGACTAATTATTTAATTTTTGTTTCTTTAAAATCAACATGCTTTTTAACAATTGGGTCATATTTGCGTTTACTCATTTTATCTGTCATTGTGCGGCTATTTTTCTTTGTTACATAGAAAAAGCCAGTATCTGCAGTTGATAAAAGCTTAATCTTAATAGTTGCTGCCTTAGCCATAATAAGAGTCCTATTATAGTAAAATAATATTACTTCGCTATCAAAATTTATTTTTGATGCAATTACATTTTATATATGACACTACGGATGTTCTACAAAAAGTCAAGAGTTGTTTGATTTTCTCATTAATTGAATAAGCACTAAAATAATATATAAGCTAAAAAAACAGGCAATTGCCAAAGAAAAACCAAATGGTTTTAAAATATCCATTGTTTGACCAATAATAGCTGGTCCAATCAGTATACCAATTCCATAGCAAAAAATAAAAGCAGAATTAGCTGCAGCAAGCTCTTGTCCTTTAAGGCATTCACCAAGTTGTGCTAGGCCAATTGTATAAAGACCTGCTGGTATTCCACCAAGGAAGAAAAGATCAATCATCAAAATCAGTTTATGTTCTGCTATCTGCGGTATAATGAGAGTTCCAATCAATCCTAAAATAGCGCATCCTATAAGAGAATAGCGCTTATCTTTTAAATAATCACTTATGAGGCTGATAGGAATTAAAAGGAGAATATTACCAAGAGCAAGAATTTCCATAAAATGTATGGTTTCATTTGTATTATATCCAATTGATAAGCTAAAAGGTGTTATAAGTGTTAACGTTCCCATTTGTATAGCGCCATAAATAAGTGCTGCTATTGTTGAGGTGGGAATACGTAAAATATGTGAAAAAAACGCCGTATTTTCCTTACTCTGAAATTTGGGGCTCAATTTCCAGGCAAAGAGAAGGGGTATGATAGCAATTATAATAAGAAGGCAGCCGGCACCAAAAGGTATAAAATTTTGTGTTCCTATTTTTTCTAGCAGCATTGGGCCTAAAATAAATCCAAGACCTAAAGTAATAGCATAGATAGAAATTACTAAACTGCGTCTGTGAGGTGGAGATGCATTATTAATCCAGAATTCTGATAGAATAAATATAATTGTCATAGCGAAATGTAGTGTAAATCGCAAAATAAACCAAATCCATATTGATTCAAAAAAATAGAATCCTAAAAAACTTAGAGAACCAATAATCATCATAAGCAATATTGATTCGACGACACCGAAATGTAAGGCGATTCGGGCAGTTAGAGCAGCTGCAATAATTGTTGCAATTCCTCCGACTCCTCCACTATAACCGATGATACTATTTGATAATCCTTTTTCAGTCATTAGCAACGAAATAAGTTGTGTTCCCATTCCTAATGCTACACCGACAGTACCGATGGTCGTAATCGAGGCAATAATTGCACGCAAAGAACTATTTGGGAAGTTGAAGGTTTTGTTCATCATGAGGGGAGTTTAATTAAAATTATAGTGTTATATTTGGATCATATGATTAGTAATAAATTTTGTTGAAAATAGAAAAAGAAAATTGCGATTAAAAAAATAGCATTTACAGCGTAGCACATAGTCTGTGGGGTAATTGTGTAGATTTTTAGATGATAAAAGGTAGATAAGTCTATATGTTGCATATTTTATGATATATTTAATGTAAAATTTTTTGACCTTTTCTTAATCAAAAGAGAATCATAGAAATTTATTATATAGAGCTAAAAAAAGAAATAGTATGCATCAAATAATAATAAAATGACAAGAGATTTTTAAATAATCCATTACTTTAAAAATGTTGGCTATATAGTTCTTCTTAAATTAAGACATCTTTTTAAAAAGATATTAAAAATGAAGATTTTTCTTAAATAACTTTTTGTATAATAAGCTTAAAATATTTGATACTAATGTTATCAACAATCAATTAGTTTTTAAAATTAAATATTATTATGGATTTATCATGGCTTTTAATCTTTGTGTGCAGAGATATAATTCTAATTTTGCGATCTTTTATTGAAGGTTATCTTTTTTTATCAGAAACATAATTGCGTTTTTTCACTATAGATTTATTTTTGTGGTAGGAGATAGGTAAAGAAGTTATGAGACGAGGTTTTGTTAACATTTCAAAACATAAAGCACCAGAAAAAGGTTGGACTTCTAAAATTTTTACTTCGACTACATCACCAAGTTGATAACATTTACGGCTACGTTTTCCTATAAGGGTATGCTGTACTTCGTCAAAATAGTAATAATCACTTTTAAGTGTAGAAATAGGCACAAAACCATCTGCATTTAATTTATCAAGTGCGATAAAAAGACCTGCTTTTGTAACTCCTGAAATACGGGCTGTAAATGAGTGTCCAATTTTATTAGCTAAATAATGTGCAACAAGTCGATCAACAGTTTCTCGTTCTGCCATCATTGCGCGGCGTTCGTATAAAGAAATTTGAGTGGCGATTTTTGCAAAATTTTTCTCTTGTTCATCTGTGAGCCCATCATTACCCAATTTCAGAGCTTTTATAAGCGCTCGATGAATAATTAAATCAGCATAACGGCGAATTGGTGAGGTAAAATGTGTATAGTTAGGCAGATTTAAACCAAAGTGGCCTATATTTTTAGGACTATATTCGGCTTGAGATTGTGAGCGCAAAATAATCTGATTTACTAACTCCTCTTGTTGCGTATTCATAGTTTTTGTAAGAATATTATTAAGCTGTGCTGATGTAAGTTCAGCTCCTCGTGCAAGTGAAATTCCTAGACTTTGAAGAAAGTTCTGGAGCATTTCCTGTTGTGCAAGAGATGGCTTACTATGAATACGATAAATGAGAGGTTGATGATGTCCTTTTAATGTTTCAGCAGCTGCAACATTCGCTTGTATCATGAACTCTTCAATTAATCGATGTGCTTCTAGATGAGATAACATCACAACATCTTGAATGTATCCATTTTGATCAAGAATAATCTTTTTGTCTGGTATTTCTAATTCTAATGGTTGTCGGTGATTGCGCGCAATTTTAAGGCAGGAATAAGCACCCCATAATGGTTGTAAAATGTTTTCAAGTAAGGGAGCTGTTTTTTTATTTGTCTTTCCTTCAATTGCACATTGTACTTCTTGATAGGATAATTTGGCTGCCGTACGCATTACAATACGATGGAAACTATGTTTACGTTTGTTTCCATTCGCATCAAAAATCATACGAACAGCTAGTGCAGGTCTATCTTTTCCTTCGTGCAATGAACAGCGATCATTAGAAATACATTCTGGAAGCATTGGTACGACACGATCAGGAAAATAAACAGAGTTTCCTCGTTTTAATGCTTCCTGATCTAGAATACTTCCTGTTTGTATATAGCAAGAAACATCCGCAATTGCGACAATGATAATCCAACCTCCGCTATTGGCAGGGCTTTCATCCTTTATTGCATAAACTGCATCATCATGGTCTTTTGCATCTGGGGGGTCAATTGTAATAAACGGTAATTGTCGCCAATCTTCGCGGTTAACAGCGTTATCAGGTTTTATATTTTCAGCTTGTTCAAGGACATCTGAGGGAAAAATATGAGGAATTTCTTTTGATATAAGGGCAATCATTGAAAGATTTGTTTCATTATCAATGTGCCCTAAAATATTTCTTACTTTTGCTTGTTTGAATCTGTAGTTAGTACTATTTTTAATTTCAATTTCGACAAGATCACCAGCTTTAATATCTATGTTCGTAGAAATATCAATAATAAGCTCGTTATTTTTACGTTCTATGGGATCTATATGCCATTCGCCATTTTCTAATTCTCTCACTATACCAAGCATATTTCTTTTTTTCTTATCAATCTTGCGGATGATTCGTCCTGTATAAGAAAGATTTTGCAAAACTTTATTTCGAAAAATTTTTACAAGGATGTGATCTCCAATACTAATGCTTGCTCCTCTTATGCGATGAGAAGAAGAAATTTGAATATTAGGCTTTGGATCATTGGGCCATTCAAGAGGTTCTGCAATAAAGTCACCATCTTTATCAAGAGCACTAACTTTGACTAAAGTAATTGATGGTAATCCCTTTTTGATGCTTAAATTTTTACGTTTTTTTGGTATTACATAGTTATCTTTTAAGTTACGCAATATATCTTTTAACCACATATGAGAATCACTATTCAAGTTAAAAGCTTTAGCAACTTTTCGTTTACTCGATTGGTTCGGATTATGAGTAATAAAGGATAAAATTTCTGATTTACTAGGTAGCTTCTTAGTATTAGATAGTTGAAAATATTTTGTTTTTTTCTCGCTTTTAGCCAAAATTTATGCTTTCTTTTTGCGGGGTGAGGATTTTTTTGGTGTTGCCTTCTTTTTTGAAGTAGCTTTTTGTTTTGTTTTTTTTATCGATGCTTTAGCTAATATAAGTTCTAATGCTTCTGCAAGTGTGACTGTAGCTGGATCTTTATCCTTTGGTAAGGTAGCATTAATTTTATTCCAGTTAACATATGGACCATAAAGACCATTACGTATAGTAATTAGTCCACCTTCTGGGTGATCTCCTAGTGTTGCCAGCGTAGCAGGTGTTATTTTACGTCGGTTTGTTGTACTCTCTTTTTTTTCAGCAAGTATTGTAACAGCGCGATTAATGCCGATATCAAAGACTTCATCTGTACTAAAAAGATTTGTGTATTGTCCATCATGAGCAAGATAAGGACCATATCGTCCAATTGCGGCTGTAATTATTTTTCCTGTTTCAGGATGAATGCCAACTTCACGAGGTAAAGACAGCAAAGCTAAAGCTTTATCAAAATCAATATTTTCTATGTGCCACCCTTTAGGCAAACTTGCACGCTTAATTTCTTTACCTTCGCCAAGTTGAATATATGGACCAAAGCGGCCATGACGAAGGGAAATATCTTTCCCTGTTTCAGGATCAATACCGAGCATAACAGGTTCATCATTGTGCACCGCTTTGCTTTGTTCTTCTGTATCTGAACCTAATTGGCATGTATATTTACATTCAGGATAATTAGAGCAACCAACGAATGCACCATAGCGCCCTAATTTTAATGATAATTGGCCATTTGTACAAAGGGGACAAGAGCGGCAATCACTTCCGTCTTCACGTGTCGGGAAAGCAAGAGGAGCTAACGTTACGTTTAAAACATCAAGAACGTTCATTATGCGGAGTTCTTGGATACTCGTAATAGATGCATTAAATTCATCCCAAAAATCGCGTAAAACATCTTTCCAGGAAAGTTTTCCATCGGATATAAGATCTAATTTTTCTTCAAGAGCTGCTGTAAAACCATATTCTACATAGCGATTAAAAAAATTTTCAAGAAAGGCTGTAACAATACGTCCTTTAACATCAGGGATAAGTTTGCGTTTATCGGTTATGATATATCCACGATCACAAAGTGTGCTTAATGTAGATGCATAAGTTGAAGGCCTACCAATTCCCAATTCTTCAAGTT
Organism: Bartonella sp. 11B; assembly: GCF_002022625.1. Classification (NCBI taxonomy): domain Bacteria; kingdom Pseudomonadati; phylum Pseudomonadota; class Alphaproteobacteria; order Hyphomicrobiales; family Bartonellaceae; genus Bartonella; species Bartonella sp. 11B. The sequence goes on from NZ_CP019783.1 coordinate 936,546, forward strand.
TTTTAATTAATGCAGATTCAGAATAACGAGGAGGTGGTTCTGTCGTATGTTTGACCGATTCAACTTTTTCTTTTGTAAGTGATTCTCCAACATTAATCTGCGGAAGACGTGTTGATTCATCCTCATCACTATTTTCTTCTTCTTTTGGATCCGTATAAGCAGAAATGAAGCCATCAAAACGAATAACAGAGCCTGTTGCGCGTAAATGAGCGTGATTTTCTTCTTGAGATGCTTCAATTTCGACAGTTGTACGTTCAATTTCAGCAGAACACATTTGGCTGGCAATTGCGCGTTTCCATATTAATTCATAGAGTTTTGCTTGATCACTATCGAGAAAATTGCACACTTGATTAGGATGACGTGTAAAATCTGTAGGACGAATAGCTTCATGTGCTTCTTGTGCATTCTTAGCTTTTGTTGAATAAAAACGTGGTTTTTCAGGAAGATAATTTCTTCCAAAAGAATCAATAATCGCTTTTCGTGCTGCATCAATAGCTTCTGAAGCCATTTGCACTCCATCAGTACGCATATAAGTAATAAGTCCTGCTGTTTCACCATTGATTTCAACACCTTCATAAAGCTTTTGAGCAACTTGCATTGTGCGAGAAGCTGAAAAACCCAATTTTGAAGAAGCAGCTTGTTGTAATGTAGATGTTGTAAAGGGTGGAGAAGGATTCCTTTTTATAGGCTTGGCTTCAATACTTAACGTGCGATAATTTGCTTTTTCCAACATAGAGAGAATTTGATCAGCTTGTTCTTGGGATTGAATATCAAGCTTACCAAGTTTGTTATGGTTAAATTCTATTAACCGTGCATGAAAAATATTATTTTGGAGTGTTTTCAAGTATGTTGTAATTGACCAGTAGTCTTCTTTAATGAATTGCTCAATCTCTGATTCGCGATTGCAAATGATACGTAAAGCAACTGATTGAACACGACCAGCAGAACGAGCACCAGGTAATTTGCGCCATAAAACAGGTGAGAGAGTAAACCCAACCAGGTAGTCGAGAGCTCGACGTGCAAGATAGGCATCTACAAGCGATATATCAATATCGCGTGGATTTTTCATGGCATCAAGAACGGATTTTTTCGTGATTGCATTAAAAACAACTCGTTTAACACGTTGATCGTTTAAAACTTTTTTTTGTTTTAGAACATCAAGGATATGCCATGAAATAGCTTCTCCTTCACGATCAGGGTCTGTTGCTAAGATAAGGCTATCGGCTTCTTTGACTGCTTTTGCTATTTCATTCAAACGTTTTGCTGAAGCAGTATCAATATCCCACTTCATAGCAAAATCTTTATCAGGAAGAACAGAGCCATCTTTTGCAGATAAATCACGTACATGCCCAAATGATGCTATGACTTTGTATTGAGATCCAAGGTATTTATTGATTGTTTTTGCTTTTGCTGGAGATTCAACGATAACAATATCCATAATTTTATCCGAATGTTGAAACAAAATTCTCTTTATAAACTTCTTTCAAATGAATAGCTAATGACAATTGGTCAAGAGCACATAAAAAAAAACTATATTATACAACTTTTGATTGTTATTATTAAAAATACATCTTATAAAAGAAATCGTATAACTTATTTTCCACAGCCAATATAAAAAGCATACGGCAAAATACTAAGATAACATCTATTGAGAGGTGGGGAGAATGCTCAAGGATAAAAGATTATGTTTATAAATCACTTAAAGATTATCCACTATATTACAGATATGTCAAAACAAATGAGCCAGATGGCACGTCAAGCTCATAGTCCACTTTTAGCATTGCTTTTGGATATGGCAGCTGAAGAGGGGCAAAGCATTATTAATAGTTCTGAGGCTCTTGGAGAAGATCCTAAGTCGACAATGATACGTAACCGCCAGAGTGCCGAATAAGCTTTCCAGCAAGATCCAGTTCAATTAACAAGAGGTAGAGTTTTTGTAACGAAACACCTGAATAAATGCTGAGTGTATCTAAATCAATTGGAGTGCTTGATAGAGCCGAAAGGACAGCTTCACGTTCTATATCATCTCCAATCAAAGAAGTCTCATTCGTTATTTGCTTAGGGGGACTAGTATTTTCTTGTGGAAATTGAATTGAATATGTTTCTTCAAAAAAGCTAAGTTGAGGATCGGTTGTATTCGATGTTAATGGTGTGAGTGTTTCTATAATATCAGAGGGATGTGTAACCAGCAAAGCACCTTCTTTAATAAGATTATTTGTACCAATTGCTCTTGGATCAAGTGGAGAACCTGGAATAGCGAAAATCAATCGTCCCATTTCAACAGCTTGGCGTGCTGTAATTAAGGAGCCTGATCGCATGGCCGCTTCTACCACTAAAAGACCAAGCGATAGAGCTGCAATAATACGATTTCTTCTTGAGAAGTCGATAGCACGGGCTTTCCAACCAATGGGCATTTCACTAATAATTGCTCCACCATTAGCAAGAATATCATCATAGAGTTTTTGATTTTCGGGAGGGTAAATGTGATCAATACCACCAGCCATAACTGCAACTGTGCCTGTTAGCAAACTTGCTTGATGAGCAGTGCTATCAATTCCACGTGCAAGTCCAGAAATAATCGTAAAACCAGCATTACCAATAAAATGAGCAAACTGATTAGTTAATTTTTTGCCGACTGCAGAGGCATTTCGAGAACCAACAATCCCAACAGAAGGTTTTTGAAAAATCGAGCAATCACCTTTTATGGCAATAAGTGGAGGTGATGCTTCTACTATTTTGAGAAATGGTGGATAATCTGGTTCTCCTATACCGATAAACCTAATACCTTGTTTTTCAGCTTGTTGCATTTCTTTTTCGGCATCATCTAATGTCGCGATTCGAATAGGTTTACGAAGCCCTCCATTTTTACTAAGCTCAGGAAGCATAGCAAGAGCATTTTCTGCTGTTTTATAATGGTCAATCAAATTACGAAAAGTAACTGCTCCAATATTTTCGCTGCGTAATAACCGCAACCAATTTAATCGTTGCTGATCAGTAAGCAAAATTCCTTTATTTATTCCTATTTGTGGTATCAATTTTATTTTCTTCCCCTGCTAATAATCTGCGAATATTAGTATGATGTTTTATAATAACGAGTATGCTCATTATTATTACTATGCAAGCAACATAGAAAGAAGGGGAATGATAGTAAATAAAAATTGGAGTAATAATTACAGCCGCAAGTGCAGAAAATGAAGAATAGCGCGTTAATATAAACGCTCCTATCCAGACAATAATAAAAATAAGAGCTGCTAACCAATCAAAACCTAAGCAGACACCTAGATAAGTTGCAACTCCTTTACCTCCTTTGAATTTAAGCCATATGGGATAAATATGCCCTAAGAAAGCTAAAAATCCAGCCAGAAGAGCAATTTCTACAGTAGGAAATAGAAATTTTGTCACCCAAATAACAAAAGTGCCTTTTAATATATCGCATAGAAGAGTAAGAGTTGCGATTTTTTCATTTCCTGTTCGTAAAACATTTGTCGCTCCGATATTTCCAGAACCAATTGTTCTTATATCGCCAAGTTTATAAAATTTTGTAAAAAGTAATCCAAATGGTACAGAACCAATGAGATAAGATATCAGGAAAATAAGACATGTATTGAATTGCAAAAGTGTTTCTACTTCACTCATTAAGAATCTCATTTGCTTTGCTGATTAATTTTAAATACTGATTGTCCCTTTACAAAAGTTTGAAGAACACGTCCCTGAAAACGAGCATTTTCGAAGGGAGTATTTTTTGAACGTGAATGTAGCGTATCTACAGATAAGACCCATGGCTCATCTAAATCAACCAAAATAAGATCTGCATGAGCGCCTTTCATAAGCGTTCCAGCATTGAGACCAAAGAGTTTTGCAGGTGCTGTTGATAAAAGTTCAACTAATCGTACAAGAGGTACAGTTTCATTGTGATAAAGGCGTAAAGCCGCACTTAATAAAGTTTCCATGCCAATAGCACCTGGCGCAGCCTCTTGAAATGGCAAGCGTTTTCTATCAATGCTTTGAGGATTGTGAGAAGAAGAAATAATATCTATTGTCCTATCTTTTATTGCTTTAATCATTGCTATACGATCTTCTTCTGCACGTAATGGGGGCATTAAGCGGAAAAAAGTACGATATTCACCAATATCATTTTCATTTAAAGATAAGTGATTAATAGATACACCAGCTGAAATTTTTTCACTATTTTGTTTTGCTAAACGAATAGCGTCAGCAGACATAGCTGTCGATATCTGTGCTGCGTGGTAACGTGTTTGTGTTAGAATAGCTAGCCGTAAGTCTCTTTCGAGTGGAATGACTTCTGCCTCACGCGGAATTCCAGAAAAACCAAGCCAACTCGCTAATAAACCTTCATTCATAACGCCTTGATCAGAAAGATCGTGGTCTTGTGTTTCATGAATCAATGCAATATTGAAATCACGTGCATAAATCATTGCCCGCCGCATCACAGCTGAATTTTGGAGTGTCTTTTTTCCTTCACTAAAGGCAACTGCTCCTGCATCTTTCAATAAACCAAATTCAGTGATTTTTTGTCCTTGCAGACCTTGCGTGATAGCAGCAACTGGATAAATATTAACTAATGACGTTTCATGCGCTGTGCATGTAATAAATTTAATAAGAGCTACATTATCAATTATCGTCTGTGTATCAGGCATCATAAGAAATGAGGTAATACCACCGGCTGCTGCAGATTGGCTTGCTGAAGCAATAGTTTCAGGGTATTCAGCTCCTGGTTCTCCGATAAAGACTTGAGCATCAACAAGTCCAGGAAGAATTGCTTTATCTTGTGCATCAATGGTTTCTGCTCCTTCTGGTATTCCTTGATTCAAAGCTTCTTTTCCAGCGGCTACAATCAGTCCATTTTCAATGATAACTGTACCGATTTCATCAATTGCGCGTGAAGGATCAACAATGCGGGCGTTTTGAAAAACTATTGGTTTTGTCATTTCTTTTCTTTACTCCAGTTATGGCGCAAATCTAATAAAGCCTCCATGACCGCCATGCGCACAGCAATACCCATTTCTACTTGTGTGTGAATCATACTTTGTGTACTATCTGCTATATCAGAAGCAATTTCTACACCACGGTTTATTGGGCCAGGGTGCATGATAATGCAATCATTTTTAGCATACGCTAAATTTTCTTTATGCAAACCAAAATAATGGAAATATTCACGAATAGAAGGGATAAAAGCACTTGTCATACGCTCGCGTTGTAAGCGTAGCATCACGATAACATCAGCACCTTTTAGACCTTCTTTCATTGTATTAAATACTTCAACACTCATATTTGAGATTCCAGGAGGGAGAAGTGTTGATGGGGCAACAGCACGAACACGAGCTCCTAAAGCATTGAGGCTGATAATATTAGAACGGGCGACGCGTGAATGTAAAATATCACCACAAATTGCGACAGTTAATCCTTCAATATGACCTTTTATTCTTCTAATGGTTAGAGCATCTAATAAAGCTTGTGTTGGGTGTTCATGTGCACCATCACCTGCATTAACTACGCAACAATCAACTTTTTGTGCTAAAAGCGCTGCAGTTCCAGCACAGCTATGGCGAACAACGAGTATATCAGGTTTCATAGCATTAAGAGTTGTGGCTGTGTCAATTAATGTTTCTCCTTTTTTTACAGACGAATTACTAATAGCCATGTTCATCACGTCTGCCCCTAATCGTTTGCCAGCTAATTCAAACGAAGATTGAGTTCTTGTGGAAGCTTCAAAGAAGAGATTAATTTGTGTATACCCATGCAATATAGATTGTTTTTTATTAATTTTCTTGGAAAGAAGTACGTTCTCATCTGCGCGATCAAGTAATATATTAAGGTCTTGTACAGTGAGGTGTTTAATCCCTAAAAGATGTCGGTGAGGAAAAATTGGAAAAGTAGTATTATGAGTCATAGTATTCTTTTCTATAGATCTCTAAAGAGCGTAAATCAGCATTTGTTTAAATATAATAAATGTTTTTAGCTGTAAAAAGGCAAATAGTCTATGATGTGAGTGATTCTAATAATAGGAATATACTATATGAATGTTGTATTCACGCAGAATTTACAGCGAAAAAATGCATTTCTTAGTGATACGCTTATGTTTCGTATTGCGTCTACTTTACCTACTTCCTTGTTGGCAAGCTTTGAGGAAATAGGAACTTTTGTGGCTAGTGATGAGGCGTGGGATCTTGCACGTTTAGCTAACAGCCACCGGCCCCGGTTGCACTATAATAATCGATGGAAACAGTCAAAAGAAGAATTAGATATTCATCCTTCTTATCATACTCTTCAGAGGTATTCTAGACAAGCAGGTTTAGTTTCTTCGCTTTGGGAAAGTGCGACTTCAGAGAATGGAGTACGTTATCAGGCGCGTGCTATTCGCTTGGCTTTATTGGCCGGTTTGGAAACAGGACATTTGAATGAGATCACTGTAGCAAGTGCTGCTATTGCAGTTTTAATTGGTGATATTGAACTATTTAAAAAATGGCAAGATGCACTTTTATCACGTCAGTATGATTTATCTTCTAAGCCTATTGATAATAAAACAGGCGCCTCACTGACTTGTGCTTTTGATAATATTGAGGAAAATGAGAAATATACTTTCAATTTTCCAGCTGTTCAAAGGATTTCTTTTGATGAGAAAATGGGGCGTGATCTATACCGTTTAAACATTATAAAAACCAATGTTGTTAATCCGATGGCTGATGGATATATTGTAAGCGCAGAGATAGATGGCCTTTTAAGCTGCTTTTTAATTCCACGGTTGCAAGAAAATGGCTTATTAAATGGTACTATATTAATTCGTTATTTAATTCAGCGATCTGGAGAATGTTCAGCTCCAGAGGGAGTTATTGAATTCCGAGGTTGTTGTGGTTGGCTTTTGGGTAACGTAGGAGAAGGGGCTAAGGTGATTAAGGATATCGAAACGATGATGCGTTTCGATCAAGCTATAATATCTGCAGGTGTTTTGCGGTCTGCACTTCAATTTAGTATAGATTTTCTTCGGAAGAAAATGCCAAATCAACCCTTTCCACCATTAACAGAGCGTATTTTTGCTGATATTGCACTTGATATAGCTGCTTCGCAAGCATTGGTTATGCGTTTAGCCCGAGCATTTGATAATGCTGTAGATAATCGTTCTGAGGCAGCTTTTGCAAGAATTATGACACCTATTATTGCTTGTCATGTTAGTCAATTAGTGATTCCAATTGTTGGTGAAATTATTGCGCAGGTTGGTATAGAGAGTTTTACGGATAGTAATCCCTTGTTGCAAATATTGCGTGATAGTCCTGCACGAATAGTTAAAAATAGTGGTATGAATCAATTGGTAAGGGATGCAATTCTTATAGGAGATAAAGCACCTGGATTATTTCAGCAATTATTAGAAAAAATTGCAGCTGATATTGGACAAGCTGGTCCACGAGCGATTGAGATTATTAAATCCGCTGTGAATATGGCTTCAACGAATGAGGGAGCTGGTAGGTTTTTTGTTGAGCAGATGGCATATGCATCTGCTAGTGCTGCGTTACGTTATACAGAAGTAGAATATATTGTAAATGCTTACATGGAAAGCCGTCTTGGAGGACAATGGAGATCATCTTATGGTATGTTGATTGCACGATATAATCCAACGCAATTATTAGATATTCTCTATCCTACTGTTTGATGGCAGAGTCTTAATTCTATCGAGAGCACCTTGTAAAATGAAAGCAGCAGCAGCTGAATCAATACGTGATTTTCTCTTAGAGCGTGACATATCCATTTCTAAAAGAAGACGTTCTGCAGCGATTGTTGATAATCGTTCATCCCAAAAAGCAAAAGGAATTTCTGTATATGTTGCCATATTACTAACAAAAGTTTTAGTTGCTTGAACACGTGGGCCATTGCTTCCATTCATATTAAGAGGTAAGCCAATGATAATAGCCCCTACATTTTCATTGTTAAAAATCTGTATAAGCGTGAGAGCATCTAATGTGAATTTTTTTCGATAAATAACAGGTCGCGGATTTGAAAATGTTAAACTAATATCAGAAATAGCAATTCCAATTGTTTTGGTACCCAAATCTAAGCTTGCTATTGTCTGCCCAAGTGAAAGATGTGTCATAACTTCATTTATGCTGATAATGGCCATGTTTATATACTTAGAGTATCATAATATTTTCGTTAGTTGCTATAAAAATTGGGGTGTAAATATCAATATTCTTGTGCTTATAGATGTAGACTTGTATAGCCAAAAAATGAATAGGCTAATAATATTAGAGTAAATCAAGTAGGAAGGTATAATATGTCTGTTGAGAGTAAAACAGTCAAGCGGGTGGCAAAATTAGCACGTATTGCTATCCATAATGATGAAGTTGAACGTATAACAGAGGAGTTTAATACCGTTTTAGATTTTGTAAAACAACTTGACGAAGTTGATGTTGATGGAGTTGAGCCACTAACATCAGTAATTCCAATGACGTTACGAAAACGTGAGGATGAGGTTACGGATGGTAATAAGGTTGTGGATATTATAGCAAATGCGCCTTTAGCAGAAGAAAATTTTTTTCTTGTTCCAAAAGTAGTCGAATAATTTTTTATATTTTAAAACTCGAGAATCAACATGACCGATTTGATAACCTTAACAATTGCACAAGCTCGTGATGCTTTAAAAAAGGGAGACTTGAAAGCAATTGAACTAACAGAAGCTTATTTGAAAGCAATTGAATTGGCTAATCCAATTCTGAATGCTTATGTAGCAATAACTGCAGAACAAGCAACAAAAATGGCAGTTGAATCCGATATCCGTTTAGCGAAAGGAAAGGCTGGCATTTTAGAAGGTATTCCACTGGGAATTAAGGATCTCTTTGCAACACAAGATATACATACTCAGGCTTGTTCATATATTTTAGACGGTTTTAAACCAAAATATGAATCAACTGTAACTGCTAATTTATGGAAAGATGGAGCAGTTATGTTAGGTAAGCTGAATATGGATGAGTTTGCTATGGGATCATCTAATAAAACATCATGTTATGGCCCAACTATTAATCCATGGCGAAAAAAAGAATCAGATGAGAAGCTTGTGCCTGGTGGTTCATCAGGAGGTTCTGCTGCTGCTGTGGCAGCTCATCTTTGTGCGGGAGCAACAGCAACTGATACTGGTGGATCAATACGTCAGCCAGCAGCTTTTACTGGCACTGTAGGGATAAAACCAACTTATGGTCGGTGTTCGCGTTGGGGGATGATAGCTTATGCCTCATCACTGGATCAAGCGGGACCTATTGGACGAGATGTGCGTGATTGTGCAATTATGTTAAAATCAATGGCTTCCTTTGATAGTAAGGATTCAACTTCAGTTGATTTACCAGTACCTGATTATGAAAGCTATCTTGGTCAATCGATCAAAGGAATGAAAATTGGTATCCCAAAAGAATATTATATTGAAGGGATGTCTGAAGAAATTGTTGATCTTTGGCAAAAAGGAATGAATTGGCTAAAAGATGCAGGAGCAGAGATTATTGATATTTCTTTACCTCATACAAAGTATGCTTTGCCTACTTATTATATTTTAGCTCCTGCTGAAGCATCTTCTAATTTAGCACGTTATGATGGTGTTCGTTTTGGGCTTCGTATACCAGGAAAAGATGTCATTGAAATGTATGAAAATACCCGTTCAGCTGGCTTTGGTGATGAAGTCAGACGGCGTATTTTGATTGGAACTTATGTTCTCTCTGCGGGGTATTATGATGCTTATTATCTTAAAGCTCAGAAAGTACGAACTTTAATTAAACGTGATTTTGATCATTGTTTTGGGCTTGGTATTGATGCTATCCTAACTCCTGCAACGCCAACATCCGCTTTTAGTATTGCAGATGAAAAAATAAAGAATGATACAATAGCCATGTATCTTAATGATATTTTTACTGTGCCAGTTAATATGGCTGGCTTACCAGGGATTTCTGTTCCTGCAGGTTTATCATTAGATGGTTTGCCTCTAGGATTACAATTAATAGGTAGATCTTTTTCTGAGGAAGTGATTTTTAAAATAGCATATATTATAGAACAAGCAGCAGGAACATTAAATGCTGAAAAATGGTGGACATAAAAGATATAGTTTATAATTTTAATGCTAATAAAACTAATTATAAATAACAATTAAATATATGAAACTTATTCGTTTTAAAGCTATTTCTAATGAGTTATGAACAAAAAGAAGCTTTTAATTAACTTCATAATCATTAGAGTTAAATAATAAGGAATAGGCACTGTAATTTTTAATTGCCAAGATATGCATCTTTGACACGTGGATCGGAAAGCAAAGCTTTAGCTTCATCGTGAAATAATATTTTTCCTACTTCTAAAATATAAGCATAATTAGCAATGGAAAGTGCTGCAGATGCATTTTGTTCAATAAGAAGAACAGTTTTCCCCATATCATTAATTTTCTTTATAATCGAAAAGATTTCACGTACGAGAAGGGGCGCTAAACCGAGAGATGGCTCATCTAATATAACTATATCGGGATTACTCATAAGGGTGCGACCTACGGCTAACATTTGTTGTTCACCGCCTGACATTGTACCGCTCAGTTGCTGAGATCTTTCACGCAAGCGTGGAAATAAATCAAATATCCATTCGATATTGCGAGTAACAACAGTTTTATCATTACAGATATAAGCGCCTAGCTGAAGATTTTCTAAAACAGTAAAGTGAGGTATAATACGTCTTCCTTCAGGCGTTAAGGCAATACCTAATCGTAAAATTTCTTCCGGTTGTTTTTTTATGATAGATTTGCCTTTATATATAATTTCTCCGTGAATCGATCGATTGAGGCCTACAATAGAATGTACAGTGCTGCTTTTACCAGCTCCATTCGCTCCAATTAGAGTAACTATACTGCCTTTTTTTATAGACATAGAAAGGTCTTGAACAGCTTTAATTGCACCATAATGAACATGAAGATTTTTTATTTCAAGAATATTCATGATATATCTTCACCGAGATAAGCTTTAATAACTCTAGGATTATTGCGTATTTCATTGGGTGTGCCATTAGCAATACAACGACCATATTCTAATACACAAATATATTGACAAAGCTTCATAACAACTTTCATATCATGTTCAATCAAAAGGATTGTAAGATCAAATTCTTTTTTGATTTTTTCTATAAATTGCCTTAATTCATCGCTTTCTTGTGGATTCATACCGGCTGCGGGTTCATCAAGAAGAAGCAGTTTTGGTTTTGTTGCTAAAGCTCGAGCAATTTCTAAGCGTCGTTGTGCTCCATAGGAGAGGGTGGTTGCTTTTTGATGAGCGAGATGATCAAGCTGAAGCTTTTTAAGAAGTTCCATTGCATTGTTATGAATTTGTCTTTTCTCTTTAAGCGCACTTGGTAATAATAAAGCTGCATTAAACCATGGTTGTTTCTGTCGAATATGAGCACCTACCATAATATTTTGTAAGACTGTTAATCCTGAAAAAAGGCGTATGTTTTGAAACGTTCGTGCAATATGGAGCTTGCAGATAGTATAAGGTGGGAGGCCACAGATTTTTTTATTATCTAAAAGAATTTCTCCATTTGTTGGCGCATAAAAACCAGAAATCATATTAAAAATAGTTGTTTTTCCGGCACCATTTGGACCAATTAATCCAGTAATTGTTCCTCGTTTAATAGCCATATTAACATTGTTTACAGCAATTAATCCACCGAAATGCATTGTAAGATTATTGAGTGAGAGAATCGTACTATTCATGATTTTTTCTCATTTTGAAAAGATTTCTTCTTATTAAAAGATTGGAAATCCAATTCCATGAAAGTTCACGTTGGCCTAATAACCCTTTTTGCCAGTATAAGATAATTGCCAGCAATATAATTGAAAAAATAACCATTCGTAGGCCTGGTAATCCCGGAATATTTATAAAGCCTAGATTTAATGGATTTTCAACGATACGAAGCCACTCAAGCATTATTGTAATAATAATGCTGCTTATAACGCTTCCTGTAATAGAACCAAGACCACCAGCCACAACAATCATTAAAATATTAAAGGTTAGGATAAAATTGAACATTTTGGGATCGATAGTTGAAATAAGAGCGGCGGTTAATGCACCACCAATACCTGCAAAAAATGCACCAACCGTAAAAGAAAAACAGCGATAGAAAAAAGTATTTACTCCCATTATTTTCGCAGCGATTTCATCATCGCGAATAGCACGTAAAACATTACCTGTATTGCTTTGTAATAAAAGAGTAATGAAAATTGTTGTAAATGCTAACCACCCAAAATTCCACCATAACGTAGCATATTGAGGTATTCCTTTGATTCCTAATGAACCATTTGTTAAAGGTGTAGCATTGATAATGACAACACGAATAATTTCTGCAAAGCCTAGTGTTGCAATTCCAAGATAATCACCACCAAGGCGTAAAATAGGGAAAGCGATTAGCAAACCTATAATTGCAGCAGATAATCCGCTTATAATCACAGAAACAAAAAACGATAGTTGCAAATTTTTTAAGGGTTCAGCTATCGGTTCTAAAATCCACATCATTTCTTTTTGTTCAGGAGAGAGAAGAAAAATTGCGCATACATAAGCACCAATAGCCATAAAACCAGCATGTCCTAGGGAAAACATCCCTGTAAATCCATAAGTCAAATTGAGTGAAATTGCTAATATTGCATTGATAGCGATAAGATTAATAATACGCAGTGTATAGTCATTAAAATAGTTATCAGCATAAAATAAAAAGCTAATAAAAATTATAATGCTAACAAATGATAGAAAAATGTTTAATGATTTTGTCATTAAATTTTCTCCTGGTTTTTCTTACCCATTAAACCAGTTGGCATTATTAATAAGATAAGAATCAAGAGGATAAAAGCAAAGGCATCTCTATATCCAGATAAAGTTGGAGAGAAGGCAACAACCATAATTTCAATAAATCCTAATAGTAAGCCTCCAAGCATTGCTCCTGGAATTGAGCCTATACCTCCAATAACAGCTGCAATAAAAGCTTTTAATCCAGGAAGCAAACCCATATAAGGATGAATTTGAGGATAACGTAAAGACCACATAATACCCGCTATGGCACCTAATGCAGAACCTATACAAAATGTAAATGCAATAATCTTATTAACAGAAACACCCATTAAACGAGTTGTTTCAATATCATATGATATTGCACGCATAGCAAGACCAGGCTTTGTTTTGTTGATTATCCATAATAAAATAATAACAAGAATGAATGAAACAATAGGAACGATGAGAGACATGGGAGCAATTCGAATGATACTCTTTGCATCCTGTCCGAAAGACCATAAGATTGGTGTTACAAGAAAATCTGGTTGTTTTACAGCTTTTGGAATGCTGCTAAAAAACATGATTGCAAGACTTTCAATAAGAAAAGAAATGCCAATCGCGCTGATAAGCACTGAAATACGTGGAGCGTTACGCAAAGGTTTATAGGCTAACTGATCAACAAAAATTCCCACTGCACCGGTAATAAAAATGGAAAAACAAATAGCTAAAATCCAAACGGGTTTAAAATCTTGCAGAGAAATTTGTGAGTAATAAATAAGTCCTGAAACAAGAATAAAAAAGATAGAAATCCAATAAACTTTTTGTTGTTTCTGAAATCCAATAAAGATTGAATAATAAATAAAAACTGAGAACAATATAAGTAAAATAGCAACCCATGTAGGCATAAAGCTAATTGTAGAAAAGGAAAAAAAATATGCTCCCAACATTATGAGATCACCATGAGCAAAATTAATCAACCTCAGAACACCATAAACCATGGTATAACCGATTGCAATAAGCCCATAAAGTGATCCTAATGTCAGCGCATTAAAGAGATATTGAATGAACATTTCAGTGCTCATCTCTTATTCCTTATGTATTAATATGAAATATGATAGCTCTAAATAATTTAATCTTGGAATACATTAACTAAGCTTATAATTTTAATTGAGCAATTTATTAGTTTGCATTGTTTTTTGTAAGTCAGTAAACTGTATTTCGTGTAAATAAATACGCTTTCCATTTTTTATTTCAATTATACCAATAGAAGCTTGAGGATTATGATTTTCATCTATGGATATAGTTCCAAAAGGGGTTTGAAAATCTTTTAATTTACTCAATTCAGCTGTAATTTGCTCACGATCAGCACTGCCAGCATTTTCAATGGCTTGCATAAACATCATATATGCTGTGTACCCCAAAACTGAATTGATATTTGGTTGTTTATTGGGATAAGCAGTTTTCCATTGATTTGTAAATTCTTGTGCGGCTTTTGACATGTTTGGTATAGCTTCATTGTAAGGAAGTGTTGTATGCAAAAATCCTTCTGCAGCTAGTCCTGCAATGGCAATAGTTTCTGGATTATCCATAGCATCTCCACCCATAATGCGAAATTTTGCCCCCAATTCACGTGCTTGCTTTATAATTATGGCACCTTCAGCAAAATAAGATGGGATGAATAAGATATCAGGTTTTTGTGCTATGATTTGTATAAGAGCGGCTGAGAAATCTTGGTCTCCAGAGTTATAATTTAAATTTGAGATAATTTCACCGCCTAACTTTTTGAATGAACTGGTAAAGTAACGTGCAAGACCAATTGCATAATCGTTAGATATATCTTTTAAGATAGCTGCCTTTTTGGCATGTAAAATTTGGGTTGCATAAGTTGCAGCACCTATAGCTTGATAAGAGTCAGTGAAGCATGCACGAAAATAATACTTTTTGCCTTGTGTAACCAGTGCATTTGTTGATGAAGTTGCGATAGTAGGTGTTTTTGCTTTTTCAGATACTTCTCCACCTGCTAATGACAGTGAAGAACCATAGGTTCCAATGATTCCATTAACTTTGTCATTAGCGGTTAAATGCGCGACAGCATTGACTGATTCTACTTTATCAGATTTATTATCAATAACAATCAGCTCAACTTTGCGTCCTAGTATTTCTGGATTTTTTTTATGTGCTAATTGTATACCATCGAGTTCAAGTTTTCCTCCAAACGCATTTTGTCCAGTTAATGGAAGATAAACACCAATTTTAATAGGATTTTCTGCAGAGGCATTTGTCAGAAATGCACTTATTATAAAAGCTACGGTAAGGATCTTTCTCAATTGCATTACGCACTTTTCCTTATTGTCAGTTATAATTTTTATTATAAATTGTATACATTATCTTGAACTTTATTATCATGCAAGTTATACATCTTATAAAATTGATCAGTGTGTACGAGTGTGTGCAAAAAGTCTTCGAGATTACCATTATATTTATTTATGTGTGTAAACCTTCTTGGATGAAATTTTATGATTTATGAGCTGACATTACGAAGTAGATACGACAATATGGGGAAATCTTATCTTTGGTCTTGCTTGTTAATGTAACTACAATGTTTACTTACGCAGAAGAATCAATTTGTAGAATTCAAACCTACAGGATCACGTTTGGTTATGACAAGTAAGGATACATTAAAAGATTATTCTCCATCTGAAGATGGTCTCGATATTTGTGGTGAAATTATTGAAATTAGTGGTGTCATTAAATGGTTTGATGGCAGCAAGGGATACGGATTTATTATTCCTGATCTTCCCGGTCTTCCTGATATATTATTGCATGTGACAGTGATGCGGCGAGATGGTTTTCAAACAGCTTTAGAAGGAGCTAAAGTTATTTGTGTTGTAAAACAAACAGAGAGAGGGCTAAAATGTATCCAAGTTAAGTCTATTGACTGCTCATCAGCTACTCATCCTTCAGAAATTCCAGTGCGTACACATGTTGTGGTAACTCCTGAAAGTGGTTTAGAGCGTGCAATTGTTAAGTGGTTTAATCGCGAAAAAGGATTTGGTTTTCTTAGCCGGGGGCAAGGAACAGAGGATATTTTCATTCATATGGAGACATTACGTCGTTTTGGTTTAGCGGAACTCCGTTCTGGTCAGGTTGTCCTTGTGCGTTTTGGTAAGGGGGAAAAGGGCTTGATGACAGCAGAAATTTATCCTGATATAGCGCTTCCATTTGTTACAAATTAAATTTCTAATGTTATTAAGGAAAAATATCATCTCTGTTTTTTAAGTTGTGTAATTTATCTTAAAGAAAAATAGTAATGATGTAGGATAAGAGTTTTGAAATTCTTAAAGAGGAAACAAATTATTCAATTTATTCTATTTTTATGCGCTAATATTTCAAGTGCTGTTATAGCAGGAAAGCCTATAGAGATTCCTACTGATCCAAATTTTTTAATAATTAATACGGAACAGAATGCGATTTTTTATGAGGTAGAGATTGCATTTTTACAAACTCAAGCGAGCGCTGGTTTGATGTATCGTACTGATTTTCCTCGTAATCGTGCTATGTTATTCAAGAATTTTCTTGGTAGTATGCCAGAAGATAAACAAGAAATGTTTATGTGGATGTCTCATACATCTTTACCTTTAGATATAATTTTTTTAAATTCAAAGGGAGTTATTGTTTCAATTGTTGAAAATACTCTTCCATTTTCAAAAAATATAATTTCGTCAAAAGTACCTGCAGCTTTTGCTATAGAACTTAATGCCGGTGAGGTCGCTGATAAAAAGATACAGCAGGGTCAATGTGTGATGCATCCTGTTATTTATGAGAAATGTGAAAGTGATAAACTATGACAGCAGAAGAGATTCGCTTTTTTGAACATGATGGTTTGCGTTTTGCTTACTGTGAAGAAGGACAGGGTGCTCCTATTTTATTGATTCATGGTTTTGGATCTTCTGCGCGTATAAATTGGTATGCAACAGGTTGGTTTCGTACTCTCATTGCGGCAGGCTATCGTGTTATTGCTTTTGATAATCGTGGACATGGTGATTCGGATAAGATCTATGATCCTTTATTTTATACACCTCAAGCTATGGCTAGTGATGCGGTTAAATTGCTTCAACATTTAGAGTTATCCAAGGCCCATGTTATGGGATATTCTATGGGAGCTCGAATTAGCGCATTTATGGCTCTTTTGTATCCGACATATGTGCATAGTGTTATTTTTGGTGGTTTAGGAATTGGTATGGTAACGGGGGCAGGTGATTGGGAGCCTGTTGCTCAAGCTCTTTTAGAAAAAGATGTTTCAGCAATTACTGATCCTCGTGGTTTGATGTTCCGTAAATTTGCAGAACAAACTAAGAGCGATAGACGTGCTCTTGCTGCTTGCATCATGACATCAAAACAAGAATTAACAGAGCATGAAATTTATAAAATTAAGCAGCCTGCACTCGTTGCAGTTGGTTCATTAGATGAAATTAGTGGTGAAGCTGAGCCATTGGTGGCTTTATTGCCACATGGTGAGGCACTACAAATTCCTGGGCGTGATCATATGCTTGCTGTTGGAGATAAAGTTTATAAAAAAGGTGTTATCGATTTTCTTGCTCGTCATCCTATTGTTTAATTATTGTTTAAAAGATATTCGAGATATTAAAGAAATAATCTATTATTTTAAAAGTGCAGGTATTTTACGTGGAGAAAGAGTTGATAAGTTACTTGCAATATGCCTATCTAAATATTGTCCACATCGTTCAATAAGTTCTTCATTATATCCACTAAAAAAGTGGTTAGCTCCTTTTAGGATTTCTTGTGTAATAGTAATTCCTTTTTGCATTTTTAGTTTATCGACAAGATTTTGAACATCTTTCGAAGGCGCGACTTTGTCGATATCACCGTGAATGATTAAGCCGGATGAAGGACAAGGAGCAAGAAATGAAAAATCATAAATATTTGGTTGTGGAGCAACTGATATGAAGCTCTCAATTTCAGGTCTGCGCATGAGAAGTTGCATTCCAATCCAAGCACCAAACGAATAACCAGCTACCCAACAGTTTTTAGAATTAGGATGCTGTGTTTGCACCCAATCAAGAGCAGCGGCAGCATCTGAAAGTTCGCCTATACCATAATCAAATTCTCCTTGACTTCGACCAATGCCACGAAAATTGAAACGCAGTGTAGTAAAACCACGTTGTTGAAACATATAAAATAAATCATAAACAATTTTATTATTCATTGTTCCACCGAATTGAGGATGAGGATGTAGAACAATCGCAATTGGTGCATTTTTTTGTTGAGAAGGTTGATAACGTCCTTCAAGACGACCTGTGGGACCATTAAAAATGATTTCTGGCATTAAATGCTCCTTAAAAGCTATGAATGTTTTCATTGACCTTGGTCGAATTTTACAATAAAATCCACCTTGTTTAGGTATTTCCTTTAATTAATTACTAGATATCCTTTTTTGAAGGCGTTTTTCAAGAAAATTGCATTATTTTTTTTAAATCAATTTGTGGGATAGATAATTAGGATTTAAAATGGCTGTAAAACGCCGGTATCTTGATCATAATGCAACGACACCGCTCACAAAAATGGCACGAATGGCATTATTAGAATCTTTAGAGATATTTGGTAATCCATCATCTGTTCATACGGAAGGGCGTGCTGCTAAAGCACTTTTACAGAAATCCCGTAGACAAATTGCTGATAGACTTAAGGCAAATCCAGATAATGTTGTATTTACATCTGGTGCTAGTGAAGCAGCGATGACTCTGTTGACACCTTTTTATCATATTGGAAGGTCTGAAGTGCAGTTTTCGCATCTGTACATTGGTGCGAGTGAGCACCCGTCCATTGCAGAGGGAGGGCGTTTTTCTAAAGAATTGATTAGTATAATTGATGTTGATCAGCATGGTTTGATCCAGCAGGATAAGTTAAAATCTTTATTAATAGAACATGATAAAGCGAAAGGTTTACCGCTTATCGCTATTCAAGCTGCTAATAGCGAAACTGGTGTTATCCAAAACATTCAAGAAATAGCGTCTATTGTTCGGGATGCTGGAGGTACTCTCATTGTTGATTTAGTTCAATATATAGATAAATATCCCATTGATATTAATCATTTTGGAGGTGACTTTTTTATACTATCAGCTCATAAAATTGGAGGACCTAAAGGGGTTGGTGCATTTGTTTCATGTGGAGATCTTCTTATGCCTTCTCCTCTTATTACTGCTGGTGGACAAGAAAAAGGACACCGTGGAGGGACAGAAGCTTTACCGCTTATTGCTTCTTTTGGAGCAGCAATGGAAAATTGTTTTACTCAAGAAGAAATAAAAAAATTAATCTATTTACGTAACAAATTGGAAGATGGTTTACTAAAAATTAGTCATGATGTTATAATTTTTGGTAAGAACGTTCAACGTTTGCCAAATACTACTTATTTTACTGTACGGGGTATAAAAGCTGAAACAATGCAAATTGGTCTTGATTTAGCGGGATTTTCTGTATCAGCAGGTTCTGCTTGTTCTTCAGGAAAAGTAAAACAAAGCAAAGTTTTGGAAGCAATGGGATATCATATATCAAATGGTGCGATCCGTGTTTCAACAGGACGTTGTACAACTTCTAAAGATATTGATGATTTTTTATTGATTTTTGCTCAAATTATAGGTAACAAAAGGCAGCATTAATCAATTAAGAAATTAAGCATTATTCTTAAAAAATGGAGTAAGCTTGATTGGAATTTTCCTATTTTGCATATTAAAGTCACCTATTTTTATTTTGTGAAGTAAATAAGATATTTACCATTTATCACCGGTTTTTGACACCGAAAAAAATGGAGAAAACCGATGCCGGCAGTGCAGGAAACAATACGCCAGGTAAGTGAAATAGACGTTGATCAATATAAATATGGTTTTGAAACGAATATTGAAGTAGATAAGGCTCCAAAAGGGCTAAATGAAGATATTATTCGATTTATTTCCGCTAAAAAATGTGAACCTGAATGGATGTTGACATGGCGTTTGAAAGCTTTTCGCCGGTGGTCTAAAATGGAAGTACCTCGTTGGGCACGAATTAAATATCCAAAAATTAATTTTCAAGAACTTTATTATTACGCTGCTCCTAAAAATCATACGGGACCAAAATCTTTAGATGAGGTTGATCCTGAGTTATTAGCAACTTATGAAAAACTTGGTATTTCCTTAAAAGAGCAGGAAATTTTAGCTGGAGTAAAAAAACAGACGGATCTTTCTACATCTGATGATAATATCTACGCATCAGGACAAGTAGCTGTTGATGCTGTTTTTGATTCTGTTTCAGTTGTAACAACATTTAAAGAAGAATTAGCACGTGCCGGCGTCATTTTTTGTTCTATTTCAGAGGCTATCACTGAGCATCCTGCTTTTATTCAGGAATATTTAGGAGCAGTTGTACCAGCTGGTGATAATTATTACGCTGCCTTAAATGCTGCTGTCTTCACGGATGGCTCATTTGTTTATATTCCCAAAGGAGTGCGTTGTCCTATGGAACTCTCAACCTATTTTAGGATTAATGAACGCAATACAGGACAATTTGAGCGAACATTGATTATTGCAGATGAAGATTCGTATGTCTCTTATTTGGAAGGGTGTACTGCGCCCCAGCGTGATGAAAATCAGTTGCATGCAGCTGTTGTCGAGCTTATCGCTCTAAAAAATGCAGAAATTAAATATTCAACAGTACAAAATTGGTATCCTGGTGATAAGGAAGGAAAGGGGGGAATTTATAATTTTGTAACTAAACGAGGGGATTGTAGAGGAGATAATTCCAAAATTTCGTGGACACAAATTGAAACAGGTTCTGCGATTACTTGGAAATATCCATCTTGTTTATTACGGGGTAATAATTCACGCGGAGAGTTTTATTCTATTGCTGTTGCAAATGGTCACCAGCAAATTGATTCCGGTACAAAAATGATCCATTTAGGAGAAAATACATCAAGTCGTATTATCTCAAAGGGTATTTCTGCTGGTTTTTCGAATAATACTTATCGTGGACAAGTTACTGCACATAAAAAAGCTAAGAATGCACGTAATTTTACTCAATGCGATAGTTTGTTAATTGGTAATGATTGCGGTGCTCACACAGTACCTTATATTGAAGCAAAAAATGCAACAGCTCAGTTTGAACATGAGGCAACGACATCAAAGATCTCTGACGATCAACTTTTTTATGTTATGCAACGGGGGATTCCTGAGGAAGAAGCAATTGCATTAATCGTTAATGGATTTGTAAAAGAAGTTATTCAAAAATTACCAATGGAATTTGCTGTTGAAGCGCAGAAACTAATTGGCATTAGTTTAGAAGGCAGCGTAGGCTAATTGCGCATTGCATAAAATACAGCAAAAACAGGATTAAGCTATGTTAGAAATAAAAAATTTGCACGCCCGTATTTCTGAAACTAATACAGAAATCATTTGTGGTTTAAATTTGACCATTCAAGATGGTGAAGTCGCTGCTATTATGGGGCAAAATGGAGCAGGAAAATCTACTTTATCTTATTTGCTTTCTGGTCGTGATGACTATGAAGTAACAGAAGGTGATATTCTTTATAATGGACAATCAATTTTAGGAATGAGTCCAACAGAGCGTGCAGTAAGCGGTATTTTTTTAGCATTTCAATATCCAATGGAAATACCTGGTGTTGCAACAATGGAATTTTTAAAAGTTGCAATAAATTCTCAACGTAAAACTCGAGGTGACAAAGAACTTAAAATTTCTGAATTTATTCAGTATGTTAAGAAAACCGCTTCTGAACTTGAAATAGATATGGCTATGCTTAAACGTTCACTGAATGTTGGTTTTTCAGGTGGAGAAAAAAAGCGTACTGAAATTCTTCAAATGGCTCTGCTTGAACCAAAACTTTGCATTTTAGATGAAACGGATTCTGGTTTAGATATTGATGCTTTAAAAATTGTTGCAGATGGTGTTAACAAATTGCGTAATCAAGAACGTTCATTTTTGGTTATTACTCATTATCAACGTCTGCTTGATTATATTACGCCTGATACAGTGCATGTTCTTTATAAAGGTCGTATTATTAAAAGTGGCGATAAATCTTTAGCATTGTATTTAGAGCAAAATGGGTATGCTGATATTATCAGTAAAACTGCTTGAGGTTATTGAATATGAGCATAAACTCACAACAAAAATTGATTGCAGTTGAAGAAGATATTATCAGTAATTTTAATCAACGCATTGATCATTTACCCGGCGATGAAGCAGTGCAAGTTATCCGTAAGAAGGCGATTGAATTATTTCAAAAAACGCGTCTTCCTTCGCGCAAAGTAGAATATTGGCATTATACTGATTTACGCGTTTTATTAAAATCTGTCAGTGAGTTTTCAGAATTTAATGATGAACAAACGATTGATAAATTACTTCCAGAAAATATTGTTTTTTCTATTGAAAATGGTAAAGCGCTTACCTCAAATAAAATAGAGGGTGTTGAAGTAGAGAATCTTGTAACGGCATTAGATAAAAATAGTGCTAAACTAAATTCAATTATTTCTGATGAAAATTTTATTGGACAATTAAATACAGCCTTCGTTACAGATGGGTGGTTTTTCAAGATTTCTGATAATATTCAATTGGATGTGCCAATTGAATTGCAAAATATTCAAATGGGAGGGCAATCACATACTTTTTCAAGCATCAAAGTCGGAAAGAATAGTCAGGCTGTAATTATTGAACGCCAGATAGGCAATGATAAAGATACTTTCGTTAGTTCAGTCTTTTCATTAGATCTTGCTGCTAACAGTAATATAACATGGATTCTTATCCGTGATAGGGGAGAAAGTGCTACACAATTTAGCCAATTTCGTGCTGTGCTTGCTGAAAACGCTGAATTAACACTTTATGTGATTAATATAGGTAGTCAACTTAATCGTCAAGAAATTGATATTGAGTTGTTGGGAAAAGAGGCTAATTTTCAATTACGAGCAATAAATTTATTGTCTGGAAAAATGCACAGTGATCTTACGATGACTGTACGTCACGTTGAAGAAAAATCAATTTCGAAAGAAATTATACGTAATGTTATCACAGATAAAGCACGTGGTGCTTTTCAAGGGGTAATACGCGTTGCACAGAAAGCGCAAAAAACAGATGCCCGTATGGCTTGCAATAGCCTTATTCTTTCAGATGATGCAGAATTTGATGTAAAGCCTGAACTAGAAATTTTTGCAGATGATGTTGCTTGCGCCCATGGAGCAACAGTTGCTAAAATTAATCATGATCATCTTTTTTATCTAATGGCACGCGGTATCTCTTTTAAAACTGCCTGCGAACTTTTGGTAAAAGGGTTTATCTCAGAACTTATTGATGACATTAAGCAAGATAACATGCACACTCTTTTGAGTACTATCATTAATAAATGGTTAGTAACGAACATCTAAGGCAAAAAAATGGAAAATAAGGTAAAAACATTAAATTATAATGTAGAAGAAATTCGCCGTGATTTTCCTATTTTGCAAAATAGTATTTATGGTAAACGATTAGCTTATCTTGATAGCGGAGCATCTGCTCAAAAGCCGCTATCTGTCCTTAATATCATGGATAATTTTTACCGATATCATTATGCTAATGTGCATCGAGGAATGCATTTTTTATCAAATACAGCAACACAATTTTATGAAGATGCTCGTGAAACAGTTCGGGCTTTTTTAAACGCTCAAGTAGTTGAAGAAATTGTTTTTACGAAAAGTGCAACAGAAGCTATTAACACTGTAGCTTATGGTTGGGGGATGCCTAAATTAAAAGAAGGTGATGAAATTATTCTCACTATTATGGAGCATCATTCAAATATTATTCCTTGGCATTTTATTCGTGAACAAAAAGGTGTGAAACTTATTTTTGTACCAGTTGATAAAGATGGTGTTTTACATATTGAATCTTTTCAAAACGCTTTAAGTGATAGAACCCGTCTTGTTGCTATTACACATATGTCCAATATATTGGGAAGCATATCTCCTATAAAAGAAATTGTTAAGTTAGCACATCAAAATGCTATTCCTGTTTTGGTTGATGGTTCTCAAGGAGCGGCACATTTAACGGTGGATGTACAAGATCTCGATTGTGATTGGTATGTTTTTACTGGTCATAAAGTTTATGGTCCTACAGGTATTGGTGTTCTTTATGGTAAAAAGTGTCGGTTGGAAGAAATGCGTCCTTTTCAGGGCGGAGGACAAATGCTTGAAGAGGTGACACTTGATAAGGTTTCTTATAATTCTCCTCCATATCGTTTTGAAGCTGGTACACCTCCTATAGTTGAAGCTATTGGATTAGCGGCAGCTATTGATTATATACAAGAAAAGGATAGAAATGCGATTTATACACATGAAATGGCGCTTTTAAATTACGCTCATGAAAGACTTGAAACAGTTCAGTCATTACATATTTATGGACGTGCTTTGAATAAAGGTGCTATTATATCCTTTGAGCTTGAAGGTATCCATGCACATGATGTTGCTATGTTTGTTGATCGACAGGGAGTTGCTATACGTGCGGGAACACATTGTGCACAGCCTTTATTACAACATTTTGGTTTAACATCTATCTGTCGTGCGTCATTAGCAATGTATAGTAATCGGGAAGATATCGATCAATTGGTTGAAGCATTAGAAAAAGCAAGGATATTTTTTAATGGTTAGATTAATTAAAAAATGCTCTTCAGCTGAGCCTGTTGGTTTAGAAAGTGATAAGCAAGAGTCTTGTTTACCAGCAATTCCAGAATCTGAGATTAATCGTCTGACAAACGATATTATTGCTGCTCTTAAAACAGTCTACGATCCGGAAATACCTGCTGATATTTATGAGCTAGGATTGATTTATCGGATTGATATTGAAGATGATCGTTCGGTAAAAATTGAAATGACACTTACAGCTCCTGGATGTCCTGTCGCAGGTGAGATGCCAGGTTGGGTAGAAAATGCTGTAAGTGCAGTTGAAGGTGTTTTAAGTGTTGAAGTAATTATGACATTTGATCCTCCGTGGACACCTGAGTGTATGTCAGAAGAAGCACAAATTGCTGTTGGATGGTATTAAAAATAAAACAATAATAAAATATTGATTTTATTATTGTTTTATCTTATTTATCACTTTTTTGAGCTTTTTTATTGTTTCGATAAACTAGCTTTTTGCGATCAGCGTTCTTTGTATAAAGAACTGCTATGTTAGCAGCTAAAAATTTCTTTGAGTTGAAATACTATTGCATCTAAGTTTGCAGTTTTTGTTGCAGCTACTTTTCTTAAGCCATCAGTTAATTTCTAGTACTAGCAACAGTAATGGCAATAGAAGCTATCATTGATAAGATAGAACTGGAGATGGGGCTTTAGACAATAGCAAGACTGGGATTGATAATCATGAAAGTAGAGTTGGCTGTGAAAGTGATTTTTGTGGTTGTTGTGCACGCTTAAGAACAAAGAAAAAGTTTCTTGGAAAGAGTATGGTTAGTATTAGAAAAGGTGTTTATGTCCTTAGTCCTTATGCGGTTAGTGCCTATTGCTAAACGCTTGCAAGAGCAATGTTTGTGATCTTGTTGAGGAAAGAAATATTTTGTGGTGGTGATAGTGGTTTTAGAAGCTTTTTTGTAGCCTGAGTGAGGGCTCTTCGTTTTGGTAAGAAGACTAAACGGCAAAAATAAACAGCGACTATCATTAAGAGAGCAATAATATAGCTAGGGTTGTATTAGTTAGTATTGAATATATTTGGAGAAAAGCGATTTCATGGTCATTATCCCAAATTTAGTAAGGAAAATCTTTACAGCATAACAAACAAGGTGCTCATAATATGTAGGTGGAAAAGTGCATAAAAAATCGAATCGTAAAGAGAAGCTCAATGCTTTTGATACTTAACACAAACTAAAAATCACCTTGAAAGCAAGTTTTGATTTTTAATGCGTATAAAGGAAAATATAAAGTGCTATTCCCTAACCTTTATTTATCCCTAACCTTAAAAAAGATAAATAAAATCAGTATGTTACATTTGTCTATAAGAAACATGGTGGGCGATGAGAGACTCGAACTCCCGACATCCTCGGTGTAAACGAGGCGCTCTACCAGCTGAGCTAATCGCCCAATTTAATAATTCACAATTGGATGAGCACTTTATTAAGGAAAAAAAAAATTAAAGGCAAGAATAAAAAATGTTATTTATTAATGTTTTTTAGAGAATTGGATGAGTTTTTATTGTTTATTTAATTTTTTTTTTTAAATGTTTCATTTTTCTTGACAGAACCGAATGAACATCTTACACGACGATTGATACCATATTAATTGGTTCCAAGAAGTGCGCGGGTGTAGCTCAGTTGGTTAGAGTGCTGGCCTGTCACGCCGGAGGTCGCGGGTTCGAGCCCCGTCACTCGCGCCATTTCGATTTTTTATTTCCTAATTTCCTTAGCATGTGGTTTTTTGTGGGTTATAATAATTATAGCGCATCCTATAGAATTTTTAGCTGATGTTTAATTTTTCCTTTTTTATATAGTTTTATGAGAATAAGGGCTTGCGTCTTTCTTTTCTCTGCGGTACCTATAATAAAATAAATACTGCGCGGCATGCCCTTTAAGCTGTACGAGCGGAATTAGCGTGATGAGTGTTGTAATTTTATCTAGACAATATTAGATGATTACGCTAATTCAGAACCTCATTAAGGCGGAAAAGGATTATGATCCATTTATTGAACTCTTATTTACCGGTATTGATTTTCATTATTGTTTCAGTAATTATTGCTGGAGTTCTTTTAATCATACCTTATATTGTGGCTTATCGTGCTCCTGATCCTGAAAAACTATCGGCTTATGAATGTGGATTTAATTCATTTGATGATGCTCGAATGAAGTTTGATGTTCGATTTTATCTCGTTTCAATTTTATTCATTATTTTCGATCTTGAAGTTGCTTTTCTTTTTCCTTGGGCTGTTTCGTTTTCTTCAATAGGTATATTTGGTTTTTGGTCGATGATTGTATTCTTAGCGATCTTGACGATTGGATTTATATATGAATGGAAAAAGGGAGCTCTTGAATGGAATTAGCGTTTAATAATTCAACGGTTGTTGCTCCAAAAGCAAAAGGAATCATTGATCCAAATACAGGTAAGTTGGTAGGTTCTAATGATAAGTTTTTTAGTGATATTAATGCCGAATTAGGGGACAAGGGTTTTTTAGTAACTTCAGTAGATGCTTTGATCACTTGGGCCCGTACCGGTTCATTGATGTGGATGAGCTTTGGTTTGGCTTGTTGTGCTGTTGAGATGATACAATGCTCAATGCCTCATTATGATAATGAACGTTTTGGATATGCGCCGCGCGCTTCACCCCGTCAATCAGATGTCATGGTAGTTGCTGGTACTTTAACAAATAAAATGGCACCTGCTTTACGCAAAGTTTACGATCAGATGCCTGAACCGCGTTATGTGATTTCTATGGGTTCCTGTGCAAATGGTGGGGGGTATTATCATTATTCTTATTCCGTTGTGCGTGGATGTGATCGTATTGTCCCAGTGGATATTTATATTCCAGGATGTCCTCCTACAGCAGAGGCGTTGCTATATGGTATCTTACTATTGCAGAAAAAAATCCGTCGTACTGGGTCTATAGAGCGATAGGGACTTTAATAATAATGAGTGAAACATTAAGCGAGCTTTCTAGCTATTTGAAAGATAAATTGGGGGATAAGATAGAAGAAAGTATCCTTGCATTTGGCGAATTGACAGTTGTATCACGTCTTGATGCAATTACTGATGTTTTAATGTTTGTTCGCGATGACTCTCGTTGTCAATTTATTAGTATTACAGATATTAGTGGTGTAGATTATCCTTTTCGTGAAAAACGTTTTGATGTGTCTTATCAGTTATTATCTCCGCGACATAATTTACGTTTACGTGTAAAAGTGCGTACTGATGAGAATGTTGCTGTTGCTTCTGCTTGTTCGATTTATCCTGGAGCAGAATGGTATGAGCGTGAAGCCTACGATATGTATGGCATTTTATTTTCAGGGCACCCGGATTTACGACGTATTTTAACAGATTATGGATTTGAAGGGCACCCTTTGCGCAAAGATTTTCCTGTAACAGGGTTTGTCGAATGTCGTTATGATAATGAAGTCAAACGAGTTATTTATGAGCCTGTTGTTTTGCGACAGGAAATGCGTAATTTTGATTTTCTTTCGCCTTGGGAAGGTAATGAACATATTTCGCTATGTGGTAAAAAATCACATGTTGAAAAATAATACTATAATTGAAGATGTGGTAAAGATTGTAAGTTTTTAAAAATAATTAAGCCTTTTTAGTAAGAATAGTGTATAGAAAGTTGTAATTGTATATGAGTTAATTTTATTCGCAGTAAATAGTTATTTTGTGTCGTGCATCATAATAGCATAGCATTCTTTGTGTTCAGTTTTTAGGATGCATTGAGAGAAGTAAGGGGTTAATAGTGGCTGAGGTCAATGTCCGAAATTTTAATATTAATTTTGGTCCACAACATCCTGCTGCGCATGGTGTTCTGCGTATGGTTTTAGAATTGGATGGTGAAGTTGTTGAACGTGTGGATCCACATATTGGATTACTGCACCGCGGCACAGAAAAGTTAATGGAAACAAAAACTTATCTTCAGGCAGGACCTTATCTTGATCGTTTAGATTATGTTGCTCCTATGAATCAAGAGCATGCTTTTGTGCTTGCCATTGAAAAATTGTTGGGTGTTGAAGTTCCTAAACGAGGACAGTTAATTCGCGTTCTATTTTCTGAAATTGGGCGTATTCTTAATCATTTGCTTAATGTAACCACACAAGCAATGGATGTTGGTGCCTTAACACCGCCGCTTTGGGGATTTGAACAGCGTGAAAAATTGATGATTTTTTATGAGCGTGCATGTGGCGCGCGTCTTCATGCAAATTATTTCCGTCCTGGTGGTGTGCATCAGGATTTACCAGAAACTTTGATTGAAGATATTGGTAATTTTATTGACCCATTTCTTATTGCTCTTGATAAACTTGATGCACTTATAACACCTAATCGAATTTTTAAACAGCGGAATGTAGATATTGGTGTGGTAAATATTAACGAAGCTTGGGCTCGTGCTTTTTCTGGAGTGATGATTCGTGGAGCTGGTGTGCCGTGGGATCTGCGTAAAAGCCAACCTTATGAATGTTATGATGAAATGGAATTTGATATTCCTGTAGGTAAAAATAGCGATTGTTATGATCGTTACCTCATTCGTATGGAAGAAATGAGGCAATCAACAAAAATTATGCGGCAATGTGTGGACCGTTTGCTTTCTTCTGAAAAAAATGGACCAGTTTCAAGTTTGGATCGTAAGGTTGTGCCACCAAAACGCAGTGAAATGAAAAGTTCGATGGAAGCGCTGATTCATCATTTTAAACTTTATACAGAAGGTTTTCATACTCCTCCTGGTGAAGTTTATGTCGCTGTAGAAGCCCCAAAAGGTGAGTTTGGTGTTTACCTAGTTTCTGATGGAACCAATAAGCCTTATCGTATTAAATTACGTGCTCCTGGTTTTGCTCATCTTCAAGCTATGGACTTTCTAACTCGAGGTCATATGCTAGCAGATGCAACAGCTATTTTGGGTTCAATTGATATTGTTTTTGGGGAGATTGATCGTTAATGTCTGTACGTCGTCTTGCCGATGCTATCCATCAACCAGCAGAATTTTCTTTTACAAAAGAGAATCAAGTATGGGTGCAAAATACCATAAAGAAATATCCTGTAGGGCGTGAACAATCTGCTGTTATTCCCTTATTGATGCGTGCTCAAGAGCAGGAAGGTTGGGTAACGCGTGCTGCAATTGAACATATTGCTGAAATACTTTCTATGGCTTATATTCGAGTTTTAGAGGTTGCAACTTTTTATACTCAATTTCAACTAAAACCAGTTGGAACAAAGGCGCATATTCAGGTTTGTGGTACCACTCCTTGTATGCTACGTGGTTCTGGAGAATTGATCAAAGTTTGTCAAAAAAAGATTCATGATAAGCCTTTTGTTACTAATCAAAGTGGTACATTGTCATGGGAAGAAGTTGAGTGTCTTGGTGCTTGTGTTAATGCTCCGATGGTTATGATTTTCAAAGATACTTATGAAGATCTTACAGCTGAACGTCTTGAAGAAATTATTGATGCATTTGAAGCAGGTAAAGGTTCTAATATAGCTGTGGGACCACAAAATAATCGTAAATCATCAGAGCCTATTAGTGGTTTAACATCTTTAGTTGATGAAAATAAAAATAAAATGAAATCATTTAAATCTTCAAAGAAAAAGAGAAATGAAGGTGTGGAAGTTGAATGAATATTTCTTTGAGTTGAATAAAACATCTTAATATAAAAGAGAAGTTTTGGGAAAAATATTAAAAAATTGAATTAGGAAAATGCTAAAAATGCATTCAGTTATAGAAAAAAAGGTGGGGTATGCTGGCTGATAAGGATCGCATTTTCACCAATATTTATGGTTTTAAAGATAAATCATTGAAAGCTGCGGTATTGCGTGGACATTGGGATGGTACCAAAGCGATTATTGAAAAAGGCCGTGATTGGATTATTGATGAAATGAAAGCTTCAGGCTTACGTGGCCGTGGGGGTGCTGGCTTTCCTACTGGTATGAAATGGTCCTTTATGCCAAAACAAAGCGATGGTCGGCCTCATTATTTGGTTGTAAATGCAGATGAGTCGGAACCAGGAACATGCAAAGACCGTGATATTTTAAGACATGATCCTCATACTTTAATTGAAGGATGTGTTATTGCCACTTTTGCAATGGGAGCAAATATTGCTTTTATTTATGTTCGTGGTGAATATATTCGTGAGCGTGAAGCGCTTCAAGCTGCAATTGATGAGTGCTATGAAGCAGGGTTGCTTGGTAAAAAGACTAAATATGGTCATGCTTGTGATATTATTGTTCACCATGGTGCTGGGGCTTACATTTGCGGTGAAGAGACAGCTCTTCTTGAGAGCCTTGAGGGAAAAAAAGGTCAACCTCGATTAAAACCTCCATTCCCTGCAAATATGGGTGTTTATGGTTGTCCAACAACCGTTAACAATGTGGAATCTATTGCAGTTGTTCCTACGATTTTACGTCGAGGTGCTTCGTGGTTTTCATCGATTGGTCGGGCAAACAATGTTGGGACAAAATTGTTTATGGTTTCTGGACATGTTAATGCGCCTTGTACATTTGAAGATGCTCTAGGTGTTTCTTTTCGTGAATTGATTGAAAAACATACAGGTGGTATTCGCGGTGGATGGAATAATCTTTTAGCCGTTATTCCAGGGGGAGCTTCTTGTCCGATTGTTCGTGGAGAAGATATGATAAATGCCATTATGGATTTCGATGGGATGCGAGATGTTGGCTCTTCTTTTGGGACGGGTGGTATGATTGTTATGGATAAATCAACCGATATCATTAAGGCAATTTGGCGTATAGCAGCTTTTTTTAAACATGAAAGTTGCGGTCAATGTACGCCGTGTCGTGAAGGGACTGGGTGGATGATGCGTCTTTTGGGTCGTATGGTTGAAGGAAGGGCACAAAAACGCGAAATTGATCTTCTATTTGAAGTTTCTAAACAAGTTGAAGGGCATACTATTTGTGCACTTGGAGATGCTGCGGCATGGCCTATACAAGGATTAATCCGTAATTTTCGTTCAGAGATTGAACGAAGAATTGATGATTATACGCGAAGTGCAGTTCAAAGTAAAAATATTGCTTTGGAAACAATAAAATAAAGAGTTTTGTTTTTAAAAATAATGAAATACAAATGAGAAGTAGGTTATTCGCGAGCTGGATTGGTGATGATAAGTATTAAAGTTGATGGTAAAGAAATTGAAGTTCCTGACTATTACACATTGCTTCAAGCTGCTGAGGCTGCGGGTGCTGAGGTTCCACGTTTTTGTTTTCACGAAGCTTTATCAATTGCTGGGAATTGTCGTATGTGTTTGGTAGAGGTCAAAGGTGGGCCTCCAAAACCACAAGCTTCTTGTGCTATGGGAGTACGTGATTTACGATCAGGGCCAAATGGTGAAATGCCTGAAATATTTGTCAATACGGAAATGGTCAAAAAAGCCCGTGAAGGCGTTATGGAGTTTCTCCTCATTAACCATCCATTAGATTGTCCTGTATGTGATCAAGGTGGTGAATGTGATCTTCAAGATCAAGCAATTTTTTATGGGCGTGATTGTTCTCGTTATACAGAAGATAAACGTGCTGTTGAAGATAAGTATATTGGACCTCTTGTAAAAACTGTGATGACACGGTGTATTCATTGCACACGTTGTGTTCGTTTTACAACAGAGATTGCAGGTGTTTCAGATCTTGGTTTAATTGGCCGTGGTGAAGATGCTGAAATCACGACATATCTTGAAAGAGCAATGACATCTGAATTGCAAGGCAATGTTATTGATCTCTGTCCAGTAGGTGCTTTAACTTCAAGACCTTATGCGTTTTGTGCGCGTCCATGGGAATTAATTAAAACAGAGTCGATTGATGTGATGGATGCTCTTGGTAGTGCTATTCGCATTGACAGCCGAGGGCGCGAAGTTATGCGAATTATACCACGCGTTAATAAAGATATAAATGAGGAATGGATTTCAGATAAGACACGTTTTATTTGGGATGGATTGCGTACTCAAAGACTTAATAAACCGTATGTTCGAAAAGATGGAAAACTTCAGCCTGTAAGTTGGTCGGAAGCTTTTGAAAAAATTAAAACAGTTATATCTGAAACTTCAGCAAAAAAAATTGGAGCAATTGCTGGAGATCTTGTTTCTGTTGAGGAAATGTACGCTCTTAAATTATTATTGCTTTCATTGGGCTCAAAGGCATTTGACTGTCGTCAAAGGGGTATGGTTCTATCTGCTGAATTAGGCCGTTCGAGTTATATTTTTAATCCTACTATTGCAGGTATCGAACGTGCTGATGCAATATTAATTGTAGGATCTAATCCGCGTGTTGAGGCTGCTGTTTTAAATGCACGTATTTTAAAACATCAACGAGTAGGAAGAATTCCAATTGCATTAATTGGAGAACAGGTCGATTTGCGTTATCCGTATTCTTATCTTGGGGCTGGTACTGATTCATTAAATAAACTTATTAGTGGAGAGAATGCATTTTTTGATGTACTAAAAAAAGCTGAGAGACCGCTTATTCTTATTGGAGAAGGTGCTATTTCAGGTAAGGAAGGTTTATCTGTTTTAAAGAGTCTTGCAAAATTAGCGGACCTTGTTGGAGCTCTTAATGAAGAATGGAATGGATTTGGCATCCTTCATACTGCTGCATCAACTGTTGGAGGACTAGATATTGGTTTTACCCATAAATTGGGAGTTGAAAATATTGTAAAAACCTGTGAGGTTCTATTTTTGCTGAGCGCTGATGAAGTAGAATTAACCAATAACAAAGCCTTCGTAATTTATATTGGAAGCCACGGTGATAATGGTGCGCATGCTGCTGATGTGATTCTACCGGCATCTACTTATACTGAAAAATCAGGGCTTTATGTTAATACAGAAGGTCGTGTTCAGATGACAAATCGAGCTGGTTTTGCTCCAGGTGAAGCAAAAGAAGATTGGGCTATTTTACGTGCTTTATCCGATGTTTTAAATAAAAAGCTTCCTTTTGATTCATTATCTCAATTGAGACAAAGTTTATTTAATGATTTTCCACATCTTTGTGCCATTGATAATATAACGCCTTCATGTATTAGTGATCTTAAAACTCTGAGTTCACAAGTAATTGTTCTGAAGCCACACAAATTTACTTCTATGATTAAAGACTTTTATTTAACAAATCCAATAGCGCGTGCTTCTGCAATTATGGCAGAATGTTCGTCTCTTGCAAAAAGTCATGCTGCAGAAGCTATGAAGTAAGAACAAAGGGGAAAAGGAACAGTTATGTACGATTTCTTTATGGCTTGGCTATTGCCATTATTAATTATAGTGGGTAAAACACTTATTCTGTTAGTTGTTCTTTTGGTTTTAATTGCTTATTTGCTTTATGCAGACAGGAAAATTTGGGCAGCTGTCCAATTACGTCGTGGACCGAATGTTGTTGGTCCATGGGGGTTGTTGCAGTCTTTTGCAGACTTGATAAAATTTGCTGTTAAAGAACCGATTATCCCTGCTGGAGCTAATAAAGGTGTTTTTCTTCTTGCTCCTTTTGTTTCAGCGGCACTTGCATTATCGGCATGGGCAGTTGTTCCAGTTAATGAAGGCTGGGAAATTGCAAGTATTAATGTTGGTTTACTATATATACTGGCTATTTCATCTCTTGAAGTTTATGGTGTTATCATGGGAGGATGGGCCTCAAACTCGAAATATCCTTTTTTAGGAGCTCTTCGTTCAGCGGCACAAATGGTTTCTTATGAAGTTTCAATTGGTCTTGTTCTTGTTACAGTTGTTTTAGTAAGTGGTTCACTAGATCTTACAGCAATTGTTCTTAAACAGAATAGTGGTTTTGGAAAGAATATTGGCTTGCCATTCAGTAGTTTTCTTGATTGGAATTGGTTAGTTCTTTTTCCAATGTTTATTATATTTTTTATTTCTGCGCTTGCAGAGACAAATCGTCCTCCTTTTGATTTGGTAGAGGCAGAATCTGAGCTTGTTGCTGGACATATGGTTGAATATTCTTCAACTCCTTATATGCTTTTTTTTCTTGGTGAATACGTTGCAATTGTTTTAATGTGTGCATTAACAACTATTTTGTTTTTGGGTGGCTGGTTACCTCCTTTTGATGTATGGTGGCTTAATTGGATTCCTGGTGTCATTTGGTTTGTTCTGAAGGTTTGTTTTGTATTTTTTGGATTTGCTATGGTTAAAGCATTTGTACCCCGATATCGCTATGATCAGTTAATGCGCCTTGGTTGGAAGGTATTTCTTCCTATTTCATTGGCAATGGTTGTGATGACTGCTGCTGTTCTGCAATACACTGGTTTAGCTTAAGAGGAAAGCTTATATGTCAAGTCTTATTCAAGCAGCAAAATCACTTCTTTTATTAGAATTCATAAGTGCCTTTTTTTTAGCAATGCGTCAGTTTTTTTCTCCAAAACCTACAATTAATTATCCCTATGAAAAAGGTTGTGTTTCTCCACGTTTTCGTGGTGAACATGCTTTGCGTCGCTATCCAAATGGAGAAGAACGGTGTATCGCATGTAAATTATGTGAAGCAATTTGTCCCGCACAGGCTATTACGATTGAAGCTGGGCCTCGACGTAATGATGGTACACGTAGAACTATTCGCTATGATATTGATATGGTGAAGTGTATCTATTGTGGTTTTTGTCAAGAGGCTTGTCCAGTTGATGCTATTGTGGAAGGTCCGAATTTTGAGTTTGCAACAGAAATGCGTGAAGAACTCTATTATGATAAAGAAAAGCTTTTAAATAATGGAGATCGTTGGGAGCGGGAAATTGCTCGTAATATATTAATAGATTCACCTTATCGTTAGGTGTATTATTAAATGGAAAGTAGTTGGATAATGTATCCGATAAGGATAGTCTGGTATGAAAATTCATACCTATTGATTGATTGAGGGGAAGTCTATGCTAACAGGTCTAGCAGCGGCATTTTTCTATATTTTTGCTTTCATTATGCTTATAAGTGCGGTCATTGTTGTTGTCGCACGTAATCCTGTTCATTCAGTCTTATTTTTAATACTGGCATTTTTTAATGCCGCGGCTTTGTTTTTGCTTGCAGGAGCAGAATTTTTAGGACTTATCTTATTGGTTGTCTATGTTGGTGCTGTAGCAGTTTTATTTTTATTTGTAGTTATGATGCTTGATGTTGACTTTGCTGAATTAAAAAGTGGTACACTCAAATATGCTCCTATTGGTGCTTTTATTGGTATTATAATCGCTATAGAGCTTATTTTTGTTTTTATTAGCAACAGTTTTTTTCCAGTTTCAGGAGTTCATGCTACACAACCAACGCCAGATTTAACACAGCGAACAAATACTCAAGCACTAGGAGACATTCTCTATACAGATTATGTTTTCTACTTTCAAATCTCAGGATTAATTTTATTAGTTGCAATGATTGGCGCTATTGTTCTGACACTCCGTCACAGATCAGGAGTTAAACGACAGTCGATTGCAGTTCAAGTTGCGAGAACACCAGAAAGTGCAATTGAAATTAAAAAAGTTGAATCAGGTAAAGGTATTTAGCGGAAAGATTATTATGTACATTGATATTGTTCATTATCTCACTGTTTCTGTATTGATATTTACAATTGGCATTCTTGGTATTTTTTTAAATAGAAAGAATGTAATTGTTATTCTTATGTCAATTGAGCTTATATTGCTCTCGGTCAATCTTAATTTTGTTGCGTTTTCAGCTTTTCTTCATGATTTAGTTGGGCAAGTATTTTCTTTATTTATCTTGACAGTAGCAGCTGCTGAAGCAGCAATTGGTCTAGCAATTCTTGTTGTGTTTTTTCGTAATCGTGGTTCTATTGCGGTTGAAGATGTTAATGTGATGAAGGGCTGATACGTGATGTATTATATGATCGTTTTTCTTCCGCTTTTAGGTTTTTTAATTGCTGCAATAGGTGGAAAGACTATAGCTCCTCGTGCTAGTGAGCTGGTAACATCTAGCTTTATGATGATTGTTGCTGGGTTATCATGGATATCTTTTTTAAGTATGGCTTTTAATAATGCTTCAACAGTTGATATACCGCTATTGCAATGGGTAGTTATTGATAAATTAGTGTTTAATTGGTCTTTGCATGTCGATACATTGACAGCTGTTATGCTTGTTGTAGTGAATAGTGTCTCGGCATTAGTTCATATTTATTCAATTGGTTATATGCATCATGATCCTTCAAGGCCTCGTTTTTTTGCTTATCTTTCTTTATTTACATTTATGATGTTGATGTTGGTGACAGCCAATAATCTAATTCAAATGTTTTTTGGATGGGAAGGTGTTGGCCTTGTATCTTATTTGTTGATTGGTTTTTGGTTTCAGCGGGATTCTGCTAATAAGGCAGCAATGAAAGCTTTTGTAGTTAATCGTGTTGGGGATTTTGGTTTTCTATTAGGAATATTCAACATTTTTGTTTTATTTCAGTCAGTTAATTTTGTAGATATTTTTACAAAAGCTGCAGATAATAATTTTATAAAGGGTATGACGTTTTTAGGTGGTCATTTTGGGGGACAAACAGTAATTACTATTACATGTCTTCTTTTATTTGTTGGCGCTATGGGTAAATCAGCACAATTTCTTTTACATACGTGGCTTCCTGATGCGATGGAAGGACCAACTCCAGTATCTGCGCTCATTCATGCAGCTACAATGGTAACGGCTGGTGTTTTTATGATTGCGCGTATGTCACCGATTTTTGAACTTTCTCCGAATGCTTTAACAGTAATCATTATTATTGGGGCAACGACAGCATTTTTTGCTGCAACTGTGGGAGTCGTACAAAATGATATCAAGCGCGTTATTGCTTATTCTACTTGTTCACAGCTTGGTTATATGTTTGTTGGGTTAGGGGTTGGAGCATATGGAGCAGCCATTTTCCATCTTTTTACGCACGCTTTTTTTAAAGCCTTATTATTTCTCGGAGCAGGATCTGTAATTCATGCTGTTTCTGATGAACAAGATATGCGAAAAATGGGTGGATTATATAAACATATAAAAACAACTTATTGGATGATGTTTATAGGAACTATTGCCTTAACAGGCTTTGGAATTCCTGGAACTTTTTTTGGAACTGCAGGATTTTTTTCAAAAGATGCTATTATAGAATCTGCCTTTGCATCGCATAATATTGCGTCAGAATATGCTTTTTGGCTTCTTATTTTATCTGCTTTATTAACGAGTTTTTATTCTTGGCGGCTTATATTTATGACATTTCATGGCAAGACACGTGCAACCGTTGATGTTATGCATCATGTGCATGAATCAGCTCCAGTGATGTTAGTTCCATTATTTATTTTATCTATCGGAGCATTGTTTGCTGGTGTAATTTTCCAGCCTTATTTTTTTGGTGACTTTTATGATGCTTTTTGGAAAGGTGCATTATTTACGGGAAGTCATAATCATATTCTTCATGAAGCACACAATGTACCTGACTGGGTAAAATGGTCGCCATTTACAGCGATGATTCTTGGTTTTACCTTAGCGTATTTATTTTATATTCTAGTTCCTTCAATTCCTAAAAGAATTGCTGAATTTTTACCTATATTACACCGATTTCTTTATAATAAATGGTATTTTGATGAAGTTTATAATATTTTATTTGTTCGTTCTGCCTTGGGAATTGGTAACTTTTTTTGGAAAATAGGTGACAATAAGGTTATTGATGGTTTAGGCCCAAATGGCATTGCAGCACGTATTATTAACATCACAAATAAAGTTATTCGCATGCAAACAGGATATCTTTATCATTATGCATTTGCAATGCTGATTGGCGTGGCAACACTCATCACATGGATGATGATTAGGAGCTTAAATTGATGACCGACTGGCCTATTCTTTCTACTGTTACTTTTTTGCCGCTTGTTGGTGTGTTCCTGATTTTATTAATCAAGGATGATAGTGAAGCAGCAAAACGCAATATACGTAATGTAGCGTTTTTTACGACTGTGTTTGTTTTTATTATTTCTTTAGTTATTTGGGCAGGATTTGATACTACAAACTCTGATTTTCAGATGGTTGAGAAATTCCACTGGTTAGGTAGTGATATTAGTTATCATGTAGGTATCGATGGTATTTCTGTTCTTTTTGTTGTTCTTTCAGCTTTTC
Source organism: Bartonella sp. 11B (assembly GCF_002022625.1). Taxonomy (NCBI): domain Bacteria; kingdom Pseudomonadati; phylum Pseudomonadota; class Alphaproteobacteria; order Hyphomicrobiales; family Bartonellaceae; genus Bartonella; species Bartonella sp. 11B. Next base: position 975,087 of record NZ_CP019783.1, read on the forward strand.
TTTTACCTTTCTGTATTTTAGCAAGTTGGAATACTATTCAAGATAGATTAAAAGATTACATGATTGCTTTTCTTCTTCTCGAAGTTGCAATTATTGGAGTTTTTTGTGCTCTTGATGCAATCTTATTCTATATCTTTTTTGAAGGTAGCCTTATTCCAATGTTTATTATTATTGGTGTTTGGGGTGGGGCGCGTCGTATTTATGCAAGTATGAAATTTTTCTTATATACTTTGCTTGGCTCAGTGCTCATGCTGGTTGCTATCATGGTTATGTATTGGGAAGCAGGAACACTTGATATACCAACTTTGTTAACCTACCAGTTTAATACACATATGCAGACGTGGTTGTGGCTTGCATTTTTTGCTTCTTTTGCTGTTAAAATGCCAATGTGGCCAGTTCATACATGGTTGCCTGATGCTCATGTGGAAGCACCAACAGCAGGCTCTGTTATTTTAGCTGGCGTATTACTTAAATTGGGCGGTTATGGTTTTATTCGTTTTTCATTACCAATGTTTCCTATTGCTTCAGCTGATTTTTCTTCTTTAGTTTTCACATTATCGCTAATTGCGATTATTTACACATCTTTAGTTGCACTTGTTCAAAGTGATATAAAGAAACTGATTGCTTATTCATCGGTGGCGCATATGGGATATGTAACGATGGGTATTTTTTCTGCTAATGAGCAAGGCATTCAAGGTGCTATTTATCAGATGCTATCGCATGGAATTGTTTCAGCGGCTTTATTTCTTTGTGTTGGAGTGATCTATAACCGCTTACATACACGTGAAATTTCAGCGTTTGGCGGTTTAGTAAATAATATGCCTAAATATGCTGTTGTTTTCTTGATTTTTACTATGGCAAATATTGGGTTACCTGGAAGTTCAGGATTTATCGGCGAGTTTTTAACTCTAATAGGTGTTTTCCAAGTTAATAAATTGGTTGCTGTTTTTGCTACAACTGGCGTTATTTTATCAGCAGCTTATGCACTTTATCTTTATCGGCGCATTGTTTTTGGCTCTTTAGAAAAAGAAAACTTGAAAGTTCTTCTTGATCTATCACCAATAGAGAAATTCACCCTTTATCCAATGGTTATTCTCACAATATTTTTTGGTGTTTATCCAACACCAATTTTTAAAACAACAATGTCTGCGGTAGAATCTTTGATCAACCAGCTGCACTAAATAAAAGATGAACGCTCATGCAAACTGAAATAATAACTCAATTAGTGTTAATTCTTCCTGAGATTTTAATTGCCTTGGGAGGAATAGCACTGCTCTTAATCGGCGTTTATTCTAGAGCGCATTCATATTTAACTGTTACAGGTTTAGCGATTGCTCTTCTTATTGCAACTATTATTATCGTGATGATCTTTCCAAAAAGCGGTTTTTTTTGCACAGATGCGCTCATCATTGATTCTTTTAGCCGCTATATGAAAATTTTAACGCTTATTGGCGCATTATTTGCTCTCATTATGTCTGTTTCTTTTACCTGTGCTCAAAAATTTGATATATTTGAATTTCCAGTATTGGTTCTGTTTGCAACCCTTGGTATGATGTTCATGATTTCAGCAGGTAATATGCTGTCTCTTTATATGGGGTTAGAGCTACAATCTTTATCTTTATATGTTTTAGCTGCTATTAATCGTAATAATGTTAAATCTTCTGAAGCAGGATTAAAATATTTTGTTTTAGGTGCATTGTCTTCAGGATTACTTCTTTATGGTATTTCATTACTTTATGGTTTTACTGGCCAAATTAGCTTTCATGAAATTGCATTGGCTTTAAAAGGTGAGGTTTTGCAGTTAGGTGTTATTTTTGGAATTGTGTTTATTTTAGCTGGTTTGGCTTTCAAAATTTCTGCAGTTCCATTTCATATGTGGACACCTGATGTTTACGAAGGCGCGCCAACACCTATTACAGCGTTTTTTGCTGGTGCCCCTAAAGTTGCAGCAATGGCGTTAATTATTCGTATAATTGTTGTTGCTTTTATTCCATTTGATAACGCTGATAACCTTATGCCTGCATGGCAGCAAATTATAGTATTTATAGCGATTGCATCAATGATATTAGGTGCATTTGCTGCAATTGGTCAAAGTAATATTAAGCGTCTAATGGCTTATTCATCGATTAGTCATATGGGATATGCTCTTGTTGGGTTAGCTGCAGGAAATGTACTTGGGGTAAAAGGTGTTATCATTTATATGACCATTTATCTTGTTATGACACTTGGTTCGTTTTCTTTCATTCTTAGTATGCGGTCGCATGATGGAAATGTTGAAAATATTTATGATCTTGCAGGATTGGCAAAAACAAATCCGTTTATGGCTATTATTATGACAATACATCTTTTTTCGTTAGCAAGTATACCACCTATGGCAGGTTTTTTTGGAAAGTGGTATACATTTTCTGCAGCTGTTCATGCAGGTCTTATTCCGCTTGCTGTCGTTGGTGTATTGGCTTCTGTGGTTAGTGCTTTTTATTATTTGCGTGTCATCAAAATTATGTGGTTTGATGATGCAAAAGCTGGCTTTATTTCTTTATCAAGCGAACTTAAGTTTTGTCTTACTTTTTCTGCATTGTTCATTTTATTTTATGTGTTTTTTGGAATTGTATTTTCTGAATTGGCAGAACAAGCAGCTGCAGCATTGTTTTAGTGAATATGGTTTATGTGTTGTCAGACTTTGCAAAAAAACAAGGGTATGATATTGAATCATATGAAAGTGTTGACTCAACAAATCTTGTTGCACAGCAAAAGGCACATTCTGGACATCACGGGTATCTTTGGATTGTTGCGAATGAACAAACACAAGGAAGAGCTAGAAGAGGAAGAATATGGAGTAGTCCAAAAGGAAATCTTTATTCTAGCCTTTTATTAATTGATGATATTATCCATCAGACTGCTGCTCAACTTAGTTTTGTTGCTGGAGTAAGTATGTTAGAGGCTGTCAAACAATTTATAAAGAATGAAAAGCAAGCTAACGACATTATTAGTTTAAAATGGCCGAATGATATTTTACTTAAAGGAGCTAAAAGCTGTGGGATTTTACTTGAACTTTTCAAACTAACTCCGCAAAAATATGCATTAGTTATTGGTATTGGTATGAATGTAGAATACCATTATGAAGATGCGCCGTATCCAACCTCAAGTATAAAGAATATTGGTTTAAATATTGATAAAGAACAATTGTTTACCGCTCTGACGCAATATTTTGCTGAAAATTATCTTCTTTGGAAACAACCCTATGGATGTGATACAATTCGTAAAAAATGGCTTTTATATTGTTCTCATCTTGGACAACACATTACAGTAAATAGCGATGAAAGGATCATTGAAGGTATTTTTGATGGTCTTGATTGTGATTTTAACTGTATTGTAAAACAAAAAAATGGTCAGCGGGCAATCATAACATCTGGAGATGTTCATTTTGGTTTAGCTGCTTCTGCTGATGTAGATTGTAATTGACTTATAAAGTTTTATTTCAGCATGAGTTATCTTAATAATTTAGGAGACATTTATGACTGTTGCCAATAAGAATGAATTGGTTTTTTTACCTTTAGGAGGAGTTGGAGAAATAGGAATGAATCTAGCTGCCTATGGATTTGGTCCTAAAGATTGTCGTGAATGGTTACTTGTTGATATGGGAGTTAGTTTTGCAGGTCCTGAATTACCTGGAGTAGATCTTATTTTGCCAGATATTCGTTTTTTAGAAAATGAAAAACATAATGTCTGTGGTCTTATTTTAACACATGCTCATGAAGATCATTATGGTGCTGTTCTTGATTTATGGCCAAAGCTTAAAATTCCAATTTATTGCACTTGTTTTACAGCTGGATTATTAGAGAGTAAAAGACAGTCAGATTTTGAATTTCATGAAATTCCAGTTAATATTTTTCAATCTGGCGATTGCTTTCAGGTTGGACCATTTTCAATCGAAGCTATTTCTGTTAATCATTCGATTCCAGAAGCAGTTTCTTTAGCTATTACAACATCTTTAGGAAATGTGATTCATACTGGGGATTGGAAAATTGATCATACGCCTTCACTTGGGCCTATAACAGATGAAGAACGGTTTCGGACTTTGGGGAATAAAGGTGTATTAGCCTTATTATGTGATTCCACTAATGCACTTCAAGATGGTATATCACCATCGGAACAACAAGTTCAGGAAAGTATTTCTGAAATTATTTTGAAAGCTAAAGGTCGAATTGCTATTACAACTTTTGCCTCTAATATTGGCCGTATACGCTCAATTGCTCTTGCTGCAGAATCTGTTGGACGTCAAGTTCTTTTGGTAGGACGTTCTTTAAAGCGTAGTGTTATGGTCGCACAAGAGCTTGGTTATATGGATGATATAGCACCATTTATAACAGAAGAAGATTATAGCCATATTCCACCCCAAAATATTGTTTTGGTAGTAACTGGTAGTCAAGGTGAACCACGTGCTGCATTAGCAAAACTCTCACGAAATGAAATGAAAAATATCACTCTCTCTCCTGGTGATACAATTATTTATTCATCACGTAATATTCCAGGTAATGAAAAAGCTATTATTGATATACAAAATCGTTTTATTGATCAGGGTATTAACATTATTACCAATCGAGATGCTCTTGTACATGTTTCAGGTCATCCCCGTCGTTCAGAACTTTTACAAATGTATGATTGGACAAAACCACAGATCCTTATTCCTGTACATGGTGAAGCGATACATCTTACAGCTCAAGAAACTTTAGCACAACAAGTTGGCATAAAAACTGTTGCTGGAATTAGAAATGGTGATATATTTCGTCTTGCACCAGAACCAGTAGAAATTATTGATCAAGTCGCTGTTGGTCGTATTTATAAAGATGGTTTTCTGCTTGGTAATGAAGATGAATTAGGAATTCGTGAGCGTTGCAAGTTAAGTTATGTTGGTCATGTTTCTGTTTCTCTTCACATGAATAGTAAGCATGATTTAATTGATGATATTGGTCTTATAATGTTTGGTCTTCCTAAAAGCGATAGGGCAGGGGAATTATTAGAAGATATTCTTCTAAATGTTATTGAAAATGCCATTAATAATATTCCGCGTGCAAAAAGAAAAGATAATGAACTTATCCGAGAAGCTGCGAGGCGTGCAGTAAGAGCAGCTGTTAATAAGATTTGGGGGAAAAAGCCTATTTGTGTAGTTTTTTTACATCGTTCAAAATAAAAGTATTTTAATATTCGATTATTTTTTATAAAAAGAAGATAAAACTATTTCAATTAGCTCATTGTACAAATACGGACTTCACACTTTTTATGTAAGTGCAGTTAAAGAAAAGATAGAAGATAATATTTCAATATTATTATCATATTTGCAAGCCTTCAGAATATAGCTATAAATACCACTTGTAAATTGCTGTAATTTGATAAGTCTAATTAGGAGTAATAGTTTTAATGCGTCTTTCTCAATATTTTCTGCCTATTTTAAAAGAGAGTCCTAAGGAAGCAGAAGTTATTTCACATCGATTTATGTTGCGAGCTGGTATGGTACGTCAACAGACATCAGGAATTTATTCTTGGTTACCATTAGGTAAAAAAGTTCTTGACAAGATTTGTAAGATTATTCGTGAAGAACAAGAACGAGCTGGAGCTTTAGAAATATTGATGCCAACGATTCAATCTGCTGATCTTTGGCGTGAAAGTGAGCGTTATAATGATTATGGTCTTGAAATGTTACGCATTAGAGATCGTCAAGATCGTGATTTACTCTATGGTCCGACTAATGAAGAGATGGTAACAGATATTTTCCGTTCATACGTTCGTTCTTATAAAGATCTTCCACTAAATCTCTATCATATTCAATGGAAATTTCGTGATGAAATTCGTCCACGTTTTGGTGTGATGCGCGCACGCGAATTCTTGATGAAAGATGCTTATTCTTTTGACCTTGATTATGCGAGTGCAAAAATATCCTATAATCGTATGTTTGTTGCTTATTTACGCACTTTTTCTCGTGTTGGCTTAAAAGCAATTCCTATGCGTGCTGATACAGGTCCAATTGGCGGTGAGCTTAGTCATGAATTTATTATTTTAGCCAAAACAGGTGAAAGTTCTATATTTTGTGACAAAAGATTTCTTGAATTTACAGTTCCATCTGTTTCAATTGATTTTACCGATAAGGATGTTTTAGCTGATATTGTTAGACAATGGACATCTTTATATGCTGCAACAGAAGAAATGCATAATGAAGAAGAGTGGAGTAAAGTCTCTGACAGTAATAAGCTCTCAGCGCGTGGTATTGAGGTAGGACATATTTTTCATTTTGGTACAAAATACTCTGCTCCAATGGGGGCAAAAGTTATGGGACAAGATGGAAAAGAGCACTTTGTTTCTATGGGATCTTATGGGATTGGACCTTCGCGTCTTGTAGCGGCAGTCATTGAGTCTTCTCATGATGAACATGGTATTATTTGGCCAAAATCAATCGCACCATTTGATTTTGGTATCATCAATATGAAACCAGATGATGAAAAATGTAGTTATATATGTGAAACTCTTTATCAGGGGCTTATACGTAGTGGTTTTGATCCACTGTTAGATGATACGAGTGAGCGTCCTGGATCGAAATTTGCAACAATGGATTTGATTGGTTTGCCGGTACAAATGATTATTGGTCCTAAAAATGCTACACAAAATGAAGTTGAAATTAAAGATCGAAAAACAGGTCTTAGAGAAGTTTTAACGGTTGAAGCTGTGCTAAACCGATTTTCGGTAATTTGATGGGCAATATCATGACTGTTTTGAGGAATAAAGGATTTTCATCTTATGAATGGATGATTGCTTTCCGTTATATGATTCCTAATAAAAAACATATGTTTACATCTATTATTTCAATTATTTCTTTAATTGGAATTATGTTAGGAGTTTTTGCTTTAGTTGTTGTTATGGCAGTTATGAATGGTTTTCGGACAGAACTCCTCAATCGTATTTTAGGAATGAATGGGCATCTTATTGTACAAACCATTGATTCCAATTTTACTGATTATAATACTCTTATTTCTTCTCTGGAATCTATCAAGGATATAAAATTAGTTCTTCCGATTATTGAAGGACAAGCTCTTGTCCAGGGTAATGTCGAAAGAGGAACTGGTGCTTTAGTTCGTGGTGTACGTCAAAAAGATTTGATGAAACTGAAAACAGTCGCTCAAAATATTATCTCAGGTACACTCGCTCAATTTGATAAAGAAGAAGGCATTGCAATTGGAAGTGGTTTGGCAGAAAAATTGGGTCTTACAGTTGGAAGTCATCTGCGCATCATTACACCAGATGGTGATGATACGCCCTTTGGAGTTACGCCACGTGTCAAAGCTTATAAAGTCGTTGCTATCTTTGAAGTTGGCATGTCAGAATATGATTCAATATTTGTTTTTATGCCTCTTCATGAAGCACAAATTTTCTTTAACTTAGAGGAAAAAATTCAATCTTTAGAGTTATTTCTTAATGATCCTGATGCTATTGATCAAGTAAAACCGGTGATAGAAAAAACAGTTAATCAACAAATTCATTTAATTGATTGGCGTACGCAAAATCAGTCTTTTTTTTCAGCATTACAAGTTGAACGAAATGTTATGTTTTTTATTCTCTCTCTTATTATTCTCGTTGCGGCTTTGAATATTATTTCAGGCTTAATAATGCTTGTAAAAGATAAAAGCCATGATATTGCAATTCTGCGTACAATGGGAGCGGATCAAAGTGCGATTATGCATATATTTATTACCACTGGCATGGTAATTGGACTTATTGGAACGATATTGGGTTTAATTTTAGGAATTATAGTTACTATAAATATTAATCATATTCAGGACTTTATATCTTGGCTGTTTAATGTCGATGTTTTTAATCCCCAGCTTTATTTTTTAGCAAAGTTGCCCGCTCGAATTGAGTGGGGACAGATTGCTATGGTAGTTATGATGTCTTTGTTTTTATCTTTTCTTGCGACTCTTATTCCAGCATGGCGTGCTGCTAAATTAGATCCTATACAAGCGTTAAGGTATGAATGATGTCTACTGTTTTAGAACTTGTTGAGATTGAGAAACATTTTGTTGATAATAACAAACCTTTAGTTATTTTGAATAAAGCCAATTTTGTTCTAAAACGTGGAGAAATTGTAGCACTTGTAGCACCATCTGGTTCTGGAAAATCAACATTTCTTCATATCGCAGGATTATTAGAAAGACCAACAGCTGGCGATATTTTGTTACGAGGTATTTCTTGTGCAAAACGTTCTGATGGTGAACGCACAGCAATCAGACGAAATGATATTGGTTTTGTCTATCAATTTCATCATTTACTACCAGAATTTACGGCTTTAGAAAATGTTATGATTCCTCAAATGATTGCAGGATTGAAAAAATCTATTGCAGAAGATCGTGCCTTTAAATTATTAAGCTATCTTCGCGTTGCTCACCGCGCTAAACACCGTCCATCAGAACTATCGGGGGGGGAGCAACAACGTGTTGCAATTGCGCGTGCTGTAGCAAATGCGCCTTCTGTACTTTTAGCTGATGAGCCTACAGGAAACCTTGATCCTACAACTTCAGCATATGTATTTCAAGCTCTATCAGTACTTGTGCGCCAATCTGGTCTTGCTGCCCTTGTTGCCACACACAATTATGGTTTAGCCAAACAGATGCATCGTCGAATTACAATTAAAGAAAAAAAAATTATTGAACTTCCTTAATATTGAGATACAAATTTATTCTAAAAAAATAACAGTGTAGTGTATGTTTATTTTTGTCTGTTAGGAGATTTTTATGACAAATTTAGCCATTGATGAAAATCGATTGGATTCACGTCGTCGCCGATTGATTTTTCGTGCATGGCACCGAGGTATTCGTGAAGTAGACTTGATTTTGGGCCAATATGTTGATGCACATATTGCCAAGATGAGTGATCAAACAGTTTCTGAACTTGAATATATTATGTCTTTTGAAGATCGTGATTTATTAGGGTGGATTACAAGAGAAGTTTCTATACCACCTGAGGTAGATAGTGCACTTTTTCGCGATATTATAAATTATTGCTCTCGTATAAATTTTAATTAAATCAAAATGGCTATATTAAAAAAAATTGTTATTCCTCCAAATACGCCTAGTGGTATGATTTTTGATGGTGTTGTTGATGGATTTGAAGCTTTTGCACTTGCTAAATTAAGTGCAGAAATTGCTCAAGATAAACCACTTGTTTATGTTGTTCGTGATGGAACAAAAATGGCTTATTTACAGCAAGCTTTAAATTTCATTGAACCTAATTTATCTGTTTTTCAGTTTCCGGCATGGGATTGTTTACCTTATGATCGCGTATCACCTGGAATAGCTATTACTGCACGTCGTCTTTCAGCTTTGGCTCATATGTCAGATCTGCGTAAAAATCCACGGTTTTCAATCATATTAACAACAGCTAATACAGTTATTCAAAAACTACCACCTTGTGCAATGATTGATGATCAAATTATCCATGTGCGTATTGGTCAATGTATGGATATGACATATTTAATTCATTATTTAGAACATAATGGCTTTGAACGTGTTGCAACTGTACGTGATATTGGTGAATTTGCTGTAAGGGGAGGAATTATTGATATTTTTTCTCCTAGTTATACGGAACCTTTTCGTCTTGATTTTTTTGGCCAAACTTTAGAAACCATTCGCGTATTTGATCCAGAGACGCAACGAACAATAGCGAATAAAACAGAATTATTTTTACAGCCGATGAGTGAAATTACTCTCACTCCTGAGTTTATTAGCCGATTTAAAAGCAATTATATTCGTTCTTTTGGGGTACCCAAAAAAAGTGACATGCTTTATGAGGCTATTTCTCAAGGGAGGCGTTTTTCAGGTATGGAGCATTGGCTCCCATTGTTTTATGAAAATCTCAATAGTTTTTTTGATCACTGTGGTAATCTGCCTGTTGTTTTTGAGCATCTCATAGAAGAAGCTCTCATTGAACGATATCGTCTTATTGTAGATTATTATAATGCGCGCAAAGAACGCGAAAATAATCAAGAGAATGATGTTTCTTATCATCCAATAGAGCCTAATCTTCTTTATTGGACACCCGAACAAGTTTTAACATGTGTAGAGCAGTGTGGTTTGCGTATTGATTTTACACCTTTTAATATTTCACGAACACTGAAACAGACAGTTATTCATACAAATGCTACACAGGGCTATGATTTTATAAAAGAACGTAATGCTCCAGATAAAAATGTTTTTTCAAGTGTAGTTGATCACATTGCTTCATTGCGATCTTCTGGTAAGAAAGTACTTTTGGCTTTTTGGAGTGAAGGATCTATGGATCGTTTACTGCAAGTTCTTGATGAACACGGTTTACAAAAAGTAGAAATTGCAAAATCATTGCAAACCGTAAAAGCAACACCGCGTGATCGGATTTTAGCTGCTGTTTTAATGATAGAGCATGGCTTTGAAATTGAAGATTTTGTTGTCATAGCGGAACAAGATATCCTTGGTGATCGATTAGTAAGATCACCAAAAAAGCGTAAAAGTAATGCGCATTTTATTTCTGAAATTGCTTCCTTAAATTCTGGTGATATCGTTGTACATGTTGATCATGGTATTGGACAGTTTATTGGTCTCAAAACTATCATGACAACAGGGATTTTACGTGATTGTTTAGAAATCAATTATGCTGGAGACGATCGGCTATTTTTACCCATTGAGAATATTGAACTTTTATCTCGTTATGGATCAGAAAGTACAAATGTCACGTTGGATAAATTAGGAAGTGTTGGATGGCAAACACGTAAAGCACGCCTTAAAAAGCATTTATTAAAAATTGCTGGTCAATTGATCTGTATAGCTGCAGAACGTGCGACGCGTTCAGCACCTACTCTAACTCCACCAGTAGGGCTCTTTGATGAATTTGTTGCATGCTTTCCTTATGAGGAAACAGATGATCAAATGGATGCTATTAATGCTGTTTTAGATGACTTAGCATCAGGAAAACCAATGGATCGTTTAATCTGTGGTGATGTAGGTTTTGGCAAAACAGAAGTTGCTATTCGCAGTGCTTTTGTTGCAGCATTAAATGGTTATCAAGTTGCTGTTGTTGTGCCTACAACTTTACTTTCACGACAACATTACAAAACTTTTCTTGCTCGTTTTCAAGGGCTACCGGTTAAGATTGCTCATTTGTCAAGGCTTGTAAAAGCGAGAGAATTGGCGCAAATTAAAAAAGGTATTTCAGAGGGTACGATCGACATTGTTATTGGAACACATGCATTACTCAATGATTCAGTGAGTTTTTCACGATTAGGACTTCTTATCATTGATGAAGAACAGCACTTTGGAGTAAAACATAAAGAGCGTCTAAAAGAATTAAAAAGTGATATTCATGTTCTTACACTTTCAGCGACTCCTATACCAAGAACATTAAGTCTTGCTTTATCGGGGCTACGTGAACTTTCATTAATTACAACCCCACCTATCGATAGAATGGCTGTACGTACTTTTATTTCACCTTTTGATTTGATGGTTATACGCGAAACATTATTACGTGAATATTATCGAGGTGGACAGAGTTTTTATGTGTGCCCGCGTATTTCTGATCTTTCTTATGTAGAAGAATATCTCAAAACGCATGTGCCTGAAATTAAATTTGTTATAGCACATGGACAAATGCCAGCTGGACAACTTGATGATATTATGAATGCGTTTTATGATGGGCAATATGATGTATTACTTTCAACTACTATCATTGAATCAGGTCTCGATATTCCAACAGCCAATACATTAATTGTACATCGTGCTGAAATGTTTGGTCTTTCTGCACTCTATCAGTTGCGTGGTAGAGTAGGGCGTTCAAAACAACGTGCTTATGCACTTTTTACTTTCCCTTCTGGTAAAGTTTTACTTCCTGCAGCAGATCGTCGTCTTAAAGTTTTGCAGTCCCTTGATACATTAGGTGCAGGTTTTCAACTGGCTAGTCATGATATGGACATTCGAGGTTCAGGTAATTTATTAGGTGAAGAACAATCAGGACACATCAAAGAAGTTGGGTTTGAACTCTACCAAAAAATGCTTGAAGAAGCCGTTGCTGAATTAAAAGATGGCCAACATGAGAGAGATAATCAGTGGTCACCTCAAATTTCTCTTGGTACAGCAGTGATCATACCAGAAAATTTTGTACCTGATTTATCATTGCGTATGGGGCTTTATCGTCGTTTAACAGAACTTGATAATATAGAACAAATTGATGAATTTGGAGCTGAATTAATTGATCGCTTTGGTCCTTTGCCACTTGAGGTTCAACACCTACTTAAAGTTTTTTACATCAAAATATTATGTCGAAAAGCACATGTGGAAAAAATAGATGCTGGACCAAAGGGGATTGTTATACAATTTCGCAATAATTACTTTGAAAATGGTATTGCTCTTGTTCAATGGGTTGAGAAACAAGGATCAATGGCAAAAATTCGACCAGATCAAAGCATTGTTTTTATTCGTGATTGGACTAAAGTAAATGAAAGACTTGTTGGTGTAGCAAATATTATGACACAGCTTGCAGAAATGGCAACAAAATGTTCTGCTTAATTTAAATTAAAAATTTTTTTATACTCATTTTACTTTACATATTATTCTAATAATATATTTATTATTTATATTGATGCTCTCATCAAGAGTTAAACCAGAAAGGGATTGCTTTAGGGATTGTTTTAGCGATTCTTTACTTAAAATAGCCTCAGCATAAGCATACTTTACTCTAAATATTATACTGAGTAACAAAAGAGCTATAATTAATAATTTTTTTGTAATAATCATATTATATTTATTTCTTTTTAAATTATTTAAGGAAATTATTACAATATTAAGAGATTCAAATATCTTATAGAGCAACAGAAAATTATTCAGAATGAAAATGATTCTCTTCAAAAAGAAAATGACTTTTTACGAATATAATTCGTGAAAAGAGAGCTAAAAATTCTCCTATACCTGAACATATTTTTGATGACAAAAATAAAGTTTTAAATAAAATAACTAATCTTTTATCAGAAAGTATGGTGATTTTTCATGAAATAGAGATTGTGCGCTCACTGTTAGAAAAGCGTGTTATAGCAAAAGAATATGTAACAGGAGAATATGAAGAAAAACAGATTAAAGCACTAAAATATTGGAACAAATTTCAGTCAGAAAAGATGACACAGGCGTTTTCTTATTTGGAGCTGTATCAGTCTGCCCTTGTGTGCAAAACACAAGAAGATGTATTAAAAAAAGTGATATAGGGCCTGTACTGCGTGAAAATTTCTCTTGGAAAGACGAAGACTTTAGTTGGGCAAAAGATGCGATCGCTTTAAGTCCCGCATTAAAAAATGAATTCAGGACTCTATATGAAGGTTTTCTTTCCTCTGATTTTAAAAAAGAAGTGCTGAGTACTATAAAAAAGTTCACTACAGGTGATGAATCTTGGTATTTTCAACACCTAAAAGAAATTCCTTCAGAGTGTAAAGCTTACAAAGAGATACACAATATAATGCTTCCAAACAAGAGAAAAAGTATTATACATCGCATATACTTTTATATTGATACTTTTATTTTGCAATATTTTTCATAGGCCGTTTTCATTTATATTTTTTTACTCACGCCACCAAGTTTGAAGACGATAGCCATATAATGATGTATAAGTAGGATGTTTAAGATATGACCATCTTGCTACCCATTGTTCAGGTAAATGATAAAGCGGTATATAATAACTGCCAGAAATCAAAATTCTATCTAAAGCACGTACAGCTGCAATAAATTCAGCATCTGAGCGTGCATCAAGTATTGCTGTTATCATAACATCTATAGCAGGATCAGAAGTTCCTGCAAAATTAAAACTTCCTTTCAAATTTCGAGAAATAGAAGCCCACCGATTTATTTGTTCATTGCCTGGCGACAGAGAATTTTTTAATTTGCCAATAATCATATCATAATCAAATGTTCCTAAGCGATTTTGATACTGACTATCATCAACAGTTCTTATCTCAACATCAATACCAAGCCGCGATAAAGTACTCTGAAATGCAAGGGCGACTTTCTCTTCTTCAAATGTTTGAGTCATAATCTCAAATTTAAAAGGTAAACCATCAGGAGTAATAGCTTTATTGTTTTTTCTAGTAAAACCTGCTTCTTGTAGAAGCGCCCAGGCTTTTTGAGCAGATTGACGCTCCATGCCTGATCCATCTGTTTTAGGAATATGCCAATGTCCGTTCATGACTTCAGGAAGAACAGCATCAGGGTAAGGTGCTAAAAGTTCTTTTTCTTTTTCACTTGCTGGTTTTCCAACAGATGAAAGAACAGACCCATCCCAATAACCTTCTGTTCTGGCATAGATATTATTAAAAAGGCGATTATTAATCCATTCAAAATCAAAAAGCATTGAAAGTGCTTGTCGTACTTTTCTATCTTTAAAAATGGAACGGCGTGTATTAAAAACAAAACCAATAAGATCGGCAGGTGTACCTTTCGAAAAATTTTCTTTTATAACTCGCCCTTCGCGAACAGCTGGAAAATTGTAAGAAAGCTGCCAGCGATTTGGATTGGTTTCAATGAAAATATCAATGAGACCTTTTTTAAAAGCTTCAAAGTGTGCAGTATCATTGCGGAAATACTCTATTTGAATGGTATCAAAATTATTTAGTCCTTTATTAACAGGAAGATCTTTGCCCCAATAGTCAGGATTGCGTTTGTAAATAATTCGTTCACCTGGATCAACATGCTCAATAATATAAGGGCCACTTCCAGGAATTTTAACTAAACCGTTTTTTTCAAAATCATCAACATTAATAGCGTGTTTTGGTAATATTGGCATTACACTTGCCAAAAGAAGTGGAAATTCACGATCTTTAGAGTTTGGAAAACGCATTTTAATACCATGAGAACCAATTTTTTCTATAGATTCTATGCGTTTCATATATCGATCAAAAGGTGGTCTTCCTTTATCTTTAAGCAGATTAACTGTGAATAAAACATCTTCGACTGTTATAGATTTTCCATCTGAAAAACGAGCTTTTGGATTAAGAAAGAAAGTAATTTCAGTACGTTCATCATTTAATTCAACTTTTTCTGCAAGAAGACTATATAGCGTAAAGGCCTCATCACGGGAACGTACCATCATTGTTTCATAGATAAGACCAGAAAATTGTTCATTAGCCACAAGACCTTGTGCAGTTGTACGAAAACTACGAATGACGAATGGATTTAGTCCATTAAATGTTCCAACAACTCCATAGGTAATTTTTCCTTTTTTATTTGCATTAGGATTAGCATAAGGAAAATAGTCAAAATTATCAGATAGTTTTGGTAATCCATGCATAGCAATACCATGTGCTATAGCATTATGACAACAAAAGAACATTACAAAGGTAAGAAAAAATTTAAGATAATGAGCGCTATAGCACGACATAGAATTTTATTTTCATTATAATTTAGCGATGATTCTTTAATATATTTCAAAGATTAGGATATTTTGTGTATTACTGTGAAAAAAAAGCCAATAAGATAAAAAATATGCTATATATAGTATATAAAAAGTTAATTAGTTATTCAATGAGCTTTACTTATTCTATATTTTAGTTTTTTCTTTGTGCTAAAGTAAGAAAATAGAGAAATACCATTCTATAATTTAATTATACTTTATTGAAAATTATATTTAATGTCCTATCTGGAAGTTATTATATTTTAGAAATTGTTCTGAAAGCGTATTGAAAGGATTAACTTAATCATGTCGCATAAAAATACTTACTTTTCTGTTTCAGTATTAGCTGGAGCTGTTGCTTTTTTTCTTACCATCCATACTCCAGCAAATGCACAGAGTTTATCCCAAGGATGGTATAAAGTTTGCAATAAACAGCATGATGTTGATATTTGTAATACGATGAATACAGTTGTAGCAGATACTGGTCAGCCTTTAACAGCTATTAATTTAGTTGAAATAAAAGGCAAACAAAATGAACGACGCATAGGCCTTCAAATACCTACAGGGCGTTTGTTACCAGAAGGCGTTCATATTCAAATTGGAAATGATTTCTCTAAAAAAATTCCTTATGTTGTTTGTAATTCAACCAGCTGTATTGCCAACGATGCTTTAGATGATAAGCTTATTTCTGCTATGAAATCTGGTTCAAAAATGGTTATAACTACTGTTAATGTGCGTGGAGCAGCTAATCCTGTAGAATTTTCTCTTAAGGGTTTTACTGCAGCATATACAGGCCCTGGTATGGATGAAAAAGCTTTCCAAGAAGAACAAGTAAAATTGCAGAAAGCTATTCAATCAAAGCAAAAAGAGATTGAAGATCGTATGAGAGCTGAACAAGAAAAAGCAAAAAAAACAGCGAACTAAAGAAGAAATTTTAAGTTATCTTTTAATATTTATCTGTTTAAACCGCTATAAAATATTTTATAGCGGTTTTTAATTAATTATTTTTTTGAGAAAAAACCTTTACGTTTCCACCAACCTACACGCTCAGTTTTTTTATTAGTTTCAACTTCTGATGATGTCACAACAGGCTCAGTGGGTGTTGTTACAACTGAAGAAGAAATATGTTCAACAATTTTTTCAATTACAGGTTCTTGTTCTGTCATTTCAGTTGTTTGCACAGATTTCTTAGTTGCTATTTTCTTTCGTATTTTCAGTGCTAACTTTTTTGTATTTGTAGAAATCACTTCATTTGCGATTTCACTTATTTCTTTTATTTTAGTTTTTCGATTAGACTTGGTAACTAATTTTTCCTCAACAAGTTCTGGTTTTGGTATTGTTACGTTTTTGTCATTTGTAAGGACTTGTTTATTTTGTAAAATTTCTGAAGTTTTTACATTACGCTTCTTAGATTTAATAGCAGTATGGGCCTCTCTAGTTTTATTTTTCTGTATACCGCTTAAATCGTTTTTATAATAGCTATCTTTACTAAATCCAACAGTTTCAGCAGCTGGAACATTATAATGCTGGCGATGTTCTGCTTTAATTTCTTCTAAAGCTTTCTTAGCAAAATCTCCAACAGGCTCTGCATAGGAGATACGAAACTGAGAGTTATTGCTCTGATTAGACCGACCTCCACGACGTCCACGACGACGCCCGCGGCGACGAGTATCTTCAGCATTGGGAGTATCATTTTTATGAGTAGCAGGAAAAATACTACCATTATTAGATTCCATCTGTTGATTTTTATGCTGACGTTGTTTGTTGTTGTCAACGGTTTTGCTTTTTATTAAGATAGAATTTTCAGTTTCTTTTGTATCATTATCCTCAATAACTGTTGAAGAAAGGGGGGCCTCTTTTGCTATTGAGCCTTTAGAAATAGTGAAATGTTGTGTTCCAACACTATCATCGGCTTCAATGTTAATACTGAGCCCAAAACGTGTTTCTAAATTAACAAGAATATGGCGTTTATGATTTAGTACATAGAGTGCTATTGTTACAGGAGTGCGTACAATAATATTATATTGCGAATTGTGGAGAAGATATTCTTCAATCGAACGCATCACATGTAAAGCGATCGATGATTCAGAGCGTATATTTCCAGTTCCAGCACAATGCGGGCAAGGTTGTGTAGTGCTTTCTAGAACGGATACACGAATCCGTTGACGACTCATTTCCATAAGGCCGAAATGTGAGATATGACCAACCTGAATACGAGCGCGATCGTGTTTTAAACAATCTTTTAACTTTTTTTCAACAAGCTTAATATTACGATTTTCTAGCATATCAATGAAATCAATTACAATTAAACCCGCAAGATCACGCAACCGCAATTGGCGTGCTACCTCTTCTGCAGCTTCAAGATTAGTTTGTAATGCTGTTTTTTCAACAGAATGCTCTTTAGTAGAACGACCAGAATTTACATCAATAGCGACAAGCGCTTCTGTTTGGTTAATAACCAAATAACCTCCAGATTTTAAACTAACCTGCGGGTGCAACATTTTATCAAGCTGAATTTCGATATCATTATGCGTAAAAATAGGAGTAGGATTACGATAAGGTTGAACAACTTTCGCATGACTTGGTATAAGCATGCGCATAAAATCTTTAGCTTCACGATATCCTTGATCTCCCGAAACAAGAATTTCATTAATATTTTTATTATAAAGATCACGAATAGAACGCTTTATAAGGTTACTTTCTTCGTGAATTAAACACGGGGCCGTTGATTTAAGTGTTAATGTGCGAATAGTATCCCATAGACGCATGAGGTATTCATAATCACGCTTAATTTCAGCTTTTGTTCTATTTGCTCCAGCTGTTCGTAAAATAACTCCCATGCCTTTTGGAACGTCTAGTTCTTTTACAATATCTTTAAGACGTTTGCGATCTTGTATATTGGTAATCTTTCGTGAAATACCGCCACCTCGAGCTGTATTAGGCATTAAAACAGAATAGCGACCCGCTAGAGATAAATAAGTCGTGAGTGCTGCACCTTTATTACCACGCTCCTCTTTAATTACTTGAACTAATAAAATTTGACGACGTTTAATGACTTCCTGAATTTTATATTTACGCCCCTGTTTACGGGGGTAGGCAGGTAATTCTTCAAGTACATCTTCTGCTCCAACCATTTCTATGTCATTATTAGAAAAGTCAAGTATTTCTCCAACATCATCAGCTATAACATCATTTTCAATATTCGTTGCTATAACATTATTACTTTTATTTTTTTTTAAGGATTTTTTATTTGAAGTTGTTTCCTCAATGGGAGCATCTTCATAATTTTCGTTAATAGCGGCTTTCTCCTCTTCAAGGAGAGCAAGTCGATCAGCAATAGGAATTTGGTAATAGTCGGGATGAATTTCTGCGAAGGTTAAAAAACCATGGCGATTACCACCATACTCAATAAAAGCAGCTTGAAGTGATGGTTCTATACGCGTAATACGCGCTAAATAAATATTACCTTTAAGTTGTTTTTTGTGTTCTGACTCAAAGTCAAGTTCTTCAATTTTATTGCCATGAACGACAACAACACGTGTTTCCTCTGGATGAGAGGCATCGATAAGCATTTTGTTTGACATAAGTTAAAATCCTGAAGGCGACATGTGTAACTTTATTAAAAAAAACAGTATAACTATTTGCAAAAATAAAGGACTGTCTGCCATAAAAAAGGGGGGCCGATATAACAAAACAGACTGCTATACGTAAACACATTATAGCATTTACTGTCATTACTCTTGTCTGTTTTATATGACTCATATTTTGAAGTCTCCGGCAAAACAATTTCGAAAACAGTTCGGATAACCAAACCAATGAATCTTAAATTACGTAATCCTACTGTATTGAGGAATAAAGACTTTTTACTTATAAAAAGCGCAAACGCATAATACGTGATAAACCTTTTAAAGACAACTTAATATGGATTATCAATAATTTTCTAATACCAGATGGTTACATTACCTAAGAATCTTAATATGCTCTTTTATGTTGATATTATGCTTTTGGCAAGTAATAATGTAACTTCTGAATATATAATACAATATAATAACTGTCTTGAGTTTGATTTTTTTGACATTTGTGGCTAAAAGATTCAACGCTTAAATTGGAAAATATAAATATATACTTTAAAATTAATAGCGAATACAAAAAAGCATTTCACTTATGATTAGACGATTTTTTAATAAAAAGCCAAAAATTGGTGGTTATGGGAATGTTTTTTTGCATTTTGCATGCTATTTACTATTTTTTTTAATGTTTCAGCCTCATATTAAAGCCGCTCATGCATTAAAATTTATTAATTTGCAAACCGTTAATATTAACTCATCTACACGTATTATTGCAGTTTTTAATGCTAAACCAAATTTTCATTTAGAGATTTTAAACAAACCCACACGTTTGGTGATTAATTTACCTATAGTTGATTTTTCAACGCAAAATAAATCTCCAAGCAAAAAAAATATTTTATCGGATATGCTATTAGATGTACATTATGATTTTTCTGATACGCAGGCTTCACGTATTATTCTTACGAGTAAAACTACTTTTTCTATAAAAAATAGTAGGGTGGAAAAATTAAATAATGGCTTATGGCAAATATTAATTGATATTACTCAAAGTTCACAAAAAGATTTTAACGAAGCACTGAAAAATCAACAAAAAATTCATCATGGTATAAAAACACGAATAAATCCAGAAAATCATTTTCGCGTTGTTCTTGATCCTGGTCATGGGGGAGTTGATAGTGGCGCACGAGGTATTACTGGAATTTTAGAAAAAAATATAACACTTATTTTTGCTCGTGCATTACGAGATGAATTAGAAAAAGACTCCAATATTCATGTTATCTTAACACGTGATTCTGACGAATTTTTAAGATTAAGCGAAAGAGTTAAAAAAACACAAGATTTTAATGCTGATCTTTTTATATCCATTCATGCAGATAGTATTAAGATTCGTTCTCTTCGTGGTGCTACAGTATATACTCTTTCTGAGAAAGCTTCTGATACAATTGCAAAGTCTTTAGCTGATCATGAAAACAAAGTAGATTTTCTTGATGGATTAATAGCAGAAGAAATACCTGAGGTTACAGATATTTTAATTGATCTTACTCGACGTGAAACTCAAATGTTCTCGATTGATTTCGCTGATCGTGTTATTTTAAACTTATTAAAAAGTAAAATCAATTTGATAAATAATCCTCATCGATATGCTGATTTTTTAGTTTTAAAAGCTTCAGATATTCCTTCTATTTTAATAGAAATAGGTTACTTATCTAATAAAGAGGATGAAAAATTATTAAATGATTCTCAATGGAGAGAAAAAATGGTTATTGCCATTGCAAATTCCATTCGCCAATTTGCGGCAGATCGACAGAAAACTATACAGTCTCTTTAAATATATGGAGAGATAGAGTAAACAACATTATTATCTTAACATGATTATCTTAACATGAAAAATAAATAATAGTCTTACATTTGTCTCACTATTAGTGAAAATAACATTTCATTAGTGATAAATAAGGTATATTCTGTCTAATAAATTCTAAAGAAAGTGATACCCATTTCAATGATAATTTTTTTTAGATATTTTTTGAGTTTTTCTAAAGTTATTGGACTTTGTGGAGTTATGATGTGGGTAATAATAACTCCTAATCAAGCTAAAGGGCTTCCTGATTATGAAGTTCTTTCATTATATGAACCACCTGTGATGAGTCGTGTTCACGCTGCAAATGGCCGTCTTATGGCCGAATTTGCTACCAAACATCGCCTTTATTTACCTATCAAATCAATACCAAAAATTCTTAAAGAAGCTTTTATTTCAGCTGAAGATAAAAATTTTTATCATCATTTTGGCTTAGATCCTGCAGGGCTCTCTAGAGCTTTAATCAAAAACATTATGAATATTGGTTCTGGCCAACGTCCAGAAGGAGCTTCAACTATTACACAGCAGGTTGCTAAAAACTTCTTTTTAAGTTCGGACGCAACACTTGAGCGTAAATTAAAAGAAGCCATCTTAGCAATGCGTATTGAGAAAACTTATTCAAAAGACCATATTCTTGAACTTTATCTCAATGAAATTTATCTTGGTCGAGGTACTTATGGTGTTGCAGCAGCTTCGTTGACCTATTTCAATAAACCTGTGAGTGAGCTTACTTTAGAAGAATGTGCTTATTTGGCTGCTCTTCCTAAAGGTCCAGCAAATTATGATCCATTCAAACATATACAACGCGCCGTTGATCGGAGAAATTGGGTTATAGATAGAATGGTTGCAAATGGATATATAACATCAGAACGGGGTAAGAAAGCTAAAGAAACGCCTTTGAAAGCAGTCATGCGTGGTCGTGATAGCTATGTTTTTGCTGCTGATTATTTTACTGAAGAAATACGCCGTCATTTAATGAATCTTTATGGAGCTACAACACTTTATGAGGGTGGGCTTTCAGTTCGTGCAACACTTGATCCAAATTTTCAGCTTATTGCGCAACGTTCTTTGAGAAATGGTTTAATTAGATTTGATCATTCGCAAGGATGGCGTGGACCTTATAAACATATCAATATCAAAGATGATTGGGATATTATGCTCAGAGATATTCCTGGATTAAGTGATGTACCTGAGTGGCGTTTAGCAGTTGTTCTTTCTGCAGAGATGAATACAGTAGAGATTGGTTTACAACCACAGCGTCAAAATTCAGGTTCACTATCACAAAAAAAAGAAATTGCGACATTATCCGAAGCTGAATCAAAATGGGCTTTGAATATTATTGACAAAAATGGTCATCGGAAAACTGTTCAGAATTTATCAAATGTTTTGCAAGTTGGAGATGTTATTTTTGTTGAAAGAGTATCAAATAAGAATGATACTTATCGTTTACAACAAATTCCTAAAATTGAAGGGGCTATTGTTGCCATGGAACCTCATACAGGACGGGTTCTTGCAATGGTAGGAGGATTTTCTTTTTCTGAATCTCAATTTAATCGAGCAACGCAAGCTTATCGCCAAACGGGTTCTGCTTTTAAACCCTTTGTTTATTCTGCAGCGCTTGATAATGGATATACACCAGCATCAGTCATTTTAGACGGTCCCGTTGAAATACGTCAAACTAATGGGCAAATTTGGCGACCTAAAAATTATGGTGGTACATTTGCAGGACCTTCTACATTACGTTATGGAATTGAGCACTCTCGTAATCTTATGACTGTACGGCTTGCCAATGATATGGGCATGTCTCTTGTTGCTGAATATGCAGAACGTTTTGGTCTTACAGATAAAATGCAACCTTATCTTCCCATGGCTTTAGGAGCTGGAGAAACAACACTTTTACGGATGGTAACAGCTTATTCAATTATTGCTAATGGTGGACGTTCTATTGAACCTTCTCTTATAGATCGAATTCAAGATCGTTACGGCAGAACTATTTACCGTCATGATAATCGTCTATGTGAAAATTGTAATGTTCAATCGTGGGATGATCAAAGCGAACCAACATTAATCGATGAACGAGATCAAGTTCTTGACTCTATGACAGCTTATCAAATTACATCGATGATGGAGGGGGCTGTTCAACGTGGTACAGCTACGCGTTTACGTTATCTTAATCGGCATATCGCTGGTAAAACCGGTACAACCAATAATTCTAAAGATATATGGTTCATAGGATTTACACCTGACCTTGTTGTTGGTGTTTTCATGGGATATGATCAGCCGGCTTCATTGGGGCATAACGGAACAGGAAGTTCATTAGGAATACCAATTTTTAGTGAATTTATACAAGCTGCTTTGCAAGGTAAACCAGATGTGCCATTTAAAGTACCAGAAGATATGATTTTAATACCAATTAATCGCAAAACAGGTATGTTTGCTCAAGCAGGAGATAATGATGTTATTATAGAAGCATTTAAACCAGGAACTGGCCCTGCTGATATATATCAAGTGATTGGTGGAACAGACTTTTTTCAAGAAGGAATTCCAACAGTTACTACTTCTCCACAAGTTAATAAAGCTCTTCAAGATGGTGGCGGTGGATTATATTAATTGAAAAGAAATTCTTCTGATAGGATAAACAAATATAAATAATATTTTCCAGGTTATTCATAATTGAGATTTAATAAATAACTTTGTAAAATTATTAGAATAAAAATTCAAAAAAATTATTATTTAAAATAATGGCTCAGGTATTAAATTATGCGAGTAGAAATAGAAACATTAGTTAATGAAATTCAGCAGGCGATTAGTTTGCTAAGGAGGCATCTTTAACTGGGATCAGTCATTAAAACGTCTTGAGTATCTCAATCAAAAAGCAGAAGATCCATCGCTTTGGAATGATGCACAAAAAGCACAAGATATGATGCGTGAACGTCAAAATCTTGAAGATTCGATGAATAGCACTCAGTTATTCACACAAATGCTTGAAGAATGTATTGAGCTAATAGCAATGGGTGAAGAAGAAAATGACGTGGAAATTATTACTGAAGCTGAAAATACAATACGTCAACTTAAAAGCGAAATAGACAAGAAACAAATTGAGACGCTCCTTTCGGGAGAAGCAGATTCAAACGATACTTATTTAGAAGTTCATGCTGGAGCAGGGGGAACAGAAAGCCAAGATTGGGCTTCTATGCTTTTGCGTATGTACACTCGTTGGGCTGAACAACACAAAATGAAAGTTGAAATATTAGAAACTCATGATGGTGAAGAAGCAGGTATAAAATCAGCTACTATTCTTGTAAAAGGGTATAATGCTTATGGTTTGCTAAAAACTGAATCAGGTGTTCATCGTTTAGTTCGTATTTCGCCATATGATTCAAATGCAAGACGACATACTTCCTTTGCAAGTATTTGGGTTTACCCGGTTGTTGATGAAAATATTGAAGTTGATCTATCAGAATCAGATGTTCGTATTGACACGTATCGTGCATCAGGGGCTGGAGGGCAACATGTTAATACAACAGATTCCGCAGTACGTATTACGCATATAAAAACTGGTATTGTTGTTCAATGTCAAACGGAGCGTTCTCAACATAAAAATAAGGCAACAGCGTGGTCGATGTTACGTGCACGCCTTTATGAAGAAGAATTAAAAAAACGAGAGGAAGCAACTAACGCGGCTGAGGCGTTTAAAACAGAAATTGGCTGGGGACATCAAATTAGATCTTATGTTCTTCAACCCTATCAGCTTGTTAAAGATTTACGTACAGGAGTTGAAAATGCTGATCCACAAACTGTACTCAATGGTGATCTAGATACATTCATAGAAGCAGCGCTTGCTCAACGTGTTCATGGAAAAAACAAGAACTGAAAGATATTAATTAATTGTAGCATTATTGTACAACACGCAGAGCACGTGCAGCAGCTAAAACATTTTCAGCATGTCCAGATACACAAACTTTACGCCATTCTTCAGCGATTTTTCCAGCTGAATCAATTAGAAAAGTACTCCGTTCAACACCCATATATTTACGTCCATACATGCTTTTTTCAACCCAAACACCATAAGCATCAAGTGTAGTTTTTTCTTCATCTGAAACAAGGATAATATCAAGTTTATGCTTTGCTTTGAATTTATCATGTTTAGCAATATTATCTGGAGATATACCAATAATTGCGACTCCGATTTCATCAAACTTCTCTTTCAATCGGGTAAAATCAATTGCTTCATTTGTGCATCCACTCGTGTCATCTTTTGGATAAAAATATAAAACAACTGATTTTCCTTTAAAATCGGAAAGGCATAATTGACCTCCACCATCACGCGGCAAATTAAAATTAGGAGCGGTATCGCCTTTCATTAACTTTGTCATTACATTATCTCTATCTGTTACATAAAGCCATTTTATAAGATGTGAACATTAGGATGAATTGCTCAAAAAAATTTCTCTATCATAATATAGTGTACTAATATAATCAAAAAATGAATTAGAGATATTCATCTTAAAATATAAACTTTTTCATTTATCAATCTAGAAAATTATCTCATATAACTAAAATAGTTATAAATAATTATATTGGCTTAACTAAAACATGTTTTTTCTTACCAAAAGACAGCTTAATTACTTCATCTGCATTGACATCTTTTTCAACAATAAGGTGTGTTTCATTTTCAATAATTTGGTCATTTACACGTATACCACCACCTTGAACATATCGACGTGCTTCACTATTTGATTTAGCGAGCCCTGCTTGTACTAAGAGAGTAAGCAATCCAATGCCTACTTTTAACTCTGTAGCATTGATTTTAATACTTGGAAGATTTTCTCCAAATGTTTTTTCTTCAAAGGTTTTACGTGCTGTTTCTAACGCTTCATTTGCGAGAGTACGGCCATGTAGCATTGCTGTAATTTCCGTTGCAAGAATCTTTTTCGCTTCATTAATTTCAGTACCTTTTAATGCAGAAAGTTTGGCAATTTCAGTCATTGGTAATGTAGTATAAAGCTTCAAAAATCGTGTAACATCAAGATCTTCCGTATTACGCCAATATTGCCAAAATTGATAAGGAGAAAGCATATCTGCATTGAGCCATATAGCACCATTGAGTGACTTACCCATTTTCGCCCCAGAAGAAGTTGTAAGCAATGGTGAAGTTAATGCGTATAATTGCGGTGTTCCTAAGCGATGTCCTAATTCAATACCATTTACAATATTACCCCATTGATCGGAACCACCCATTTGTACCCGTAAGCCATAGCGTTTATTAAGCTCTACAAAATCATAAGCTTGCAAAATCATATAATTGAACTCAAGAAATGATAAAGAGTGTTCCCGTTCGAGTCTCAGTCGTACAGAATCAAATGATAACATGCGATTAACTGAAAAATATTTCCCCACATTGCGCAAAAACTCTAGATAGCTCAAATTGCATAGCCATTCAGCATTATTCACAATACATGCATCAGTTTTGTTATCACCGAATGTTAAGTAGCTCGTAAATATTTTTTTAATGCTCATGATATTTTGAGCAATATCATTGTGTGTTAAAAGACGCCGAGCTTCATCTTTAAAGGAAGGATCACCAATTAAGCCTGTTCCACCACCCATCAATACAATAGGGCGATGACCGGTTTTTTGGAACCAATGAAGCATCATGATTTGAAGAAGACTTCCAGCATGTAGGCTTGAAGCTGTAGGATCAAACCCAATATAAGCGGTTACAGTTTCCTTTAAAAAAAGGTCATCTAAGCCTTTTTCATCTGAAATTTGATGGATGAATCCCCGTTCGCTTATAATACGCAAAAACTCAGATTTAAAAGCATACATGGATCTCATTCCCTATAACTATATATTACTTATATATTATGCACTTAATACAATTTTTATTATCAAATAATACACAATCCACAAGAAACGGGAAATTTCAGCGAATGTGTAATGACAGACTGATAAAAGAAGAAAATATATAAATGATATATATTTTTATTCTTTTGAATCCTTATCAAAGTCTTATATTTTAATGCACAATGTAATTGCTCGCTTTTAATAAAAGGCAATATACGAGCTTTTATAAAAAAATTACAATAATCACAATTATGAGATTTACAAATAGTTATAATAATTAAAATTTATGATACTGGACTTAAAATGAATTTATAATCTTAACTTTAGGATATCAATAATACTAATTTATTGAATAAATTATATTTTTTTAGTTTTTATATTGAAATGAGTAAAAATCTCAACAAAAATTTTTCGTAAGACTTTATAAAAAATAAATAACAATACGTGATATTTTTATAAAATATGTAATCTATCATAACCAGTTCTAAAAGATTATAATAAGTACTTGGCTTTTATTTATACATAGGAGGAAGAGCCTTTCTGCTATGTGTTTATCGAATAAATTTTAGCATTACAAATTTTGTGTAAAGGTCATTTAATGAAGTTTATAAAAAGTAATCTTTCTTATATATGGATTACTGATTGAGGATTTAGACTAAATCTTTTATCTTTATAAATGGTAATAAAAGCAGCTTATTGATACAATAATGCATTAAGTTGATCATCTCAAAATAGAGGAGAGTGCAGTGAATGTTGATGAGATCAAAAAACTTGATAGTTATTTTAAAACCAAATTTCAAAATTCGTCCTTACAAATAAAGGCTCGGCCTAAAAAAAATGATTCTTGCGAAGTTTATATTGGAGATGAATTTCTAGGTGTCATTTATCGCGATGAAGATGACGGTGAAGTATCTTACAATTTTTCTATGGCTATATTAAGTATCGACTTAGATAATTAATACATAATTGTGATTAAATGAAATTTCTCTCTAAGTGAATTTTATATAAGCTTCAGCTCTTTAAAACTTGTATAATTATTACGGGCAATAATAATGTGATCATGAATAGTAATTTCTAATGCATTTGCAGCATCTTTTAATCTATATGTCATTGATATATCTGCTTTAGAAGGTGAAGCATTACCTGAAGGATGGTTATGAATTAAGATCAATCCTGATGCCGATAATTCCAAAGCTCGAGAAATTACTTCACGAGGATAAACGGGAGTATGATCAATAGTTCCAGTTTGTTGTACTTCATCAGAAATCAAACCGTTCCTTTTATCAAGAAATAACACACGGAATTGTTCACGCGTTTCATGAGCCATCACAGCTTTGCAATAAGCTAATACTTTATCCCATGAAGAAAAAATATCACGTTTATATAATTGTGCACGCGCTAAGCGTCCTGCTACATCTGAAATAATTTTTAGATCAACAGCAGTAGCCGGACCACATCCTTCAATTTCTTGAAGACGATGAATATCAGCTTTTAATACATCAGCTAATGAACCAAAACTCGCTAATAAATTTTTAGCTATCGGTTTTATATCGGCTCGAAGGATAGTGCGAGAAAGCAATAGTTCAAGATATTCATAATCTTCAATTGCATTACCCTTCGTCTTTAAATAGCGTTTACGAAGACGCTCACGATGTCCTTGATAATGTTTATTTATCTTTGAATTTTTCTTAATTTTTTTATTATTCGTTTGTGATACTGGATGAGATGGAACACTTGATGTTAGTTCAAAGAGACTGTTTTTGGCGCTTACATTTTTATAGGTCTTTTTTGCCATGGTATTTCTATATTTATTTAATTATTTGAATTTAAAGTATAAAAAATATTTTTAGGAGACTCAGTGAATATTTCACATCCCTCACTTGTTACGCCAATTGTATGTTCGTATTGTGCTGTCAGAGAACGGTCGCGGGTAACTGCAGTCCAACCATCGGATAAAACCTTAATTTCTGGTTTGCCAAGATTAATCATAGGTTCAATAGTAAAGATCATGCCTTGTTTAAGCTCTACGCCTTCACCTGGTTTTCCATAATGTAAAATATTTGGCGCATCATGAAAAAGTTGGCCAATTCCATGTCCACAAAAATCTCTTACAACGGAGCAGCGTTCAGATTCTGCATAATGTTGAATGGCAGCACCAATATCACCTGTAGTTGCTCCAGGTTTTACTACAGCTATTCCTCTCATAAGGCTTTCATGCGTTACTTGTATTAAGCGTTCTGCAGCACGCTTGATTTGTCCAACGGGATACATACGACTCGAATCTCCGTGCCAACCATTAAGAATAAATGTGACGTCAACATTGACAATATCACCTTCTTGCAAGGGTTTTTCATTTGGTATGCCATGGCAAACAACATGATTAATGGATGTACAACATGCATGCTCATATCCGTGATAATTCAAATCAGCGGGTAAAACACCTCGCTCAGCCCCAAAAACAAAAACAAAGTTATCAATTTCTCGTGTTGTAATACCAGGCTTAATAATATTGGTGAGAGCATCCAGACATTCTGCGGCAATACGACCAATTTTACGCATTTGAGAAAAAGCGTAATCATCGAAAATACGGATTTGTCCATTAAATCTTAAGGGAGCTTTATTATATTCAACATAACTAACCATTTTTTTTTCTATTTTCTATCTTTACTTGATGAATCGGAAAAATACCCTCAACACTTACGTGACATTTTATAGCATAAAATTCTACCCCTGATTTTAATGCTAAATCAAATTTACATCCATAAATGGGATCAAGGTCATGACAAACTGTAAAAGCTGAACAATCTTCTCGTTGAATTACATAGAGCATAGCAGCTCGTTTTCCTTGTTGCACAATTTTTATGAGTTCTTCAAGATGACGTGCACCACGTTTCGTTATGGTATCGGGAAATTCTGCTAAACCTTTTTGTCGTATGAAATGGACATTTTTTACTTCTAAATAACATTCAGATAAATCATTATTACGTAAGAGAAAATCAATACGTGATTGCCCATAGCATTGTTCGCTTAAAATTGTTTTATAATCACTAAATTCAGGCAATAACCCATTTTGAATTGCTTCCAGAGCAAGTTTATTTGCTAAAGTTGCATTAATACCAACTAAGGTATTATCTGCCTCAACAATTTCTAATCGATATGGGTATTTCCGTTTTGGGGTATCACTATATGAAAGCCAAACATTAGAATCAGAAGTTGTTAATCCAAGCATCGAACCAGTATTAGGAACAGAAACCGTAAAGATGTGTTGATCACTTTTTTTGACATCAGCAAGGAAGCGTTTATAACGACAAATGAGTTTTGCAGGATGAAGTTTAGAAACAAAGAGCATACAGCCTTTATTAAAGTGTATGATCTTTTAATTCAACTCAGATAATAATTGAAGAATTATACTAATGTTATCTTAGTGTTTAAATAACGCCTTTGTAATTAAGGTATTATTGTTATAAATATTTTAGTTATTTTTCTTTAAAAATTCATTATTTCTATTGATTATTCAATCAATAGAATAGCATCATTTGCAAAAATAAATTAGTTATGGTTGCCTTCAATAAGGTTATTTCATGAAATATTTATTTAAAAATAATGAAGGCATAATTTATGGAAACTGGTGAAGTGAATGGCTGGAACAAATAGAAAAGGTCAAAATGTAATGAATGGCCCAATTATTGTTTTAGTTGAGCCACAATTATCAGAAAATATTGGGATGGTAGCGAGAGCAATGGCTAATTTTGGTTTATCGAAGCTTCGACTTGTTAAACCACGAGAAATATTTCCAAATGAAAAAGCTAGAGCGACAGCCAGCAAAGCAGATCATATCATTAATGATACACTAATATTTGATACATTATGCGATGCAATTGCAGATTTAAATTATGTTTACGCTACAACAGCACGTGAAAGATGTGGTTTTAAAACTGTTAAAAGTGCCGTGGAAGCTGCAAATATTTTGCGTTATTATGAGAATATTGGCCATAAGACAGGTATTTTATTTGGAAGAGAAAGGTGGGGATTGGAAAATAATGAAATTAGCCTTGCTGACGAGATCATTACTTTTCCAGTTAATCCTGCTTTCGCATCACTTAATATAGCTCAAGCTGTTTTATTAATAGCTTACGAATGGATGAAATCAGGTTTGGAAGATTCGAATGATACAGCTTTTCGTGCAGTAGAGCTCAAACCAGCTGATAAAGCAACACTTCATGGTTTTTTGTCACAGTTGGAAGATGCTCTGGATGTTCGTGGATATTTTAGACCTCAAGAACGTAAAGAAGTAATGGTTACCAATATACGCTCTGTTTTTACACGCGCAAATTTTAGTGAGTCTGAAATTCAGCTCCTACGAGGTGTTATATCTTCACTGGATCATTTTTCTCCTAAATTTCCACGAGGGAGTGGAGCCCCCGAAGGGCGTGACCGCAAAAAATTAAAACAAATGTGAATACCTAATGAGTAAACAATCTCTTCTTTTTTTTGATAGTGGTATTGGTGGATTAACGATATTAAGAGAAGTACGCCTTTTTGTCTCCGAATACCAATTTATCTATATTGCTGATAATGCAGGATTTCCCTATGGAATTTGGGAAGAAGAGATTTTAAAACGCCGTATTTTAAAGATTTTTACATATCTTTTAGAACTTTATAATCCTGCTTTATGTGTGATTGCGTGTAATACAGCTTCTACATTAATGATAAAAGATTTACGACGAGCATTTCCAAATATTCGTTTTGTAGGAACTGTCCCTGCAATTAAATTAGCAGCTGAACAAACAAAATCTGGTGTTATTTCAGTATTAGCAACTCCTAGCACAGTTAGATGTGCATATACACATGAATTAATCAATTCTTTTGCTGATCAATGTCATGTACAGCTTGTCGGAAGTGAAAAGCTGGCAGGATTTGCCGAAAATTATTTACATGGTTATCCTGTCAATCATGAAGAATTACGCCATGAAATTTTGCCATGTTTTATTGAAAAAAATAGTAAACTAACTGATACTATTGTATTAGCCTGCACGCATTACCCTTTTCTGATTAACTTATTTCGTGAACAAGCTTTATGGCCCGTTGATTGGATCGATCCAGCTAAAGCTATAGCTAAACATATAAGATCATTATTACCAATCAATGTCCAAAACAAGAATATGAAGAAACATACAGATTTCGCTTTGTTTACATCACAAAATATAAGTCCTGCAACTGAGAATTTATTGCAAAAATTTCACTTAAAAGTAATGAAGGGAGTTGACTTTAAATTGTAAGATAAGTAGAAATCAAAGTGTTTTTTCTGAGAACAATCACTAATTAACGTGTCCCGTGGGTGATTTTGCAATTAATGCATGAGTTATCCTGTCAGTTTTCTTTTTTGAAAACAGAGGAGGGTGCGTTTCCTTAAGATTTAATTTTTTATTTAAAGGAAATGCGATGAGTAAACGCGAAACAACAAAACATAAAATTGACCGCCGTATGGGAGAAAATATCTGGGGGCGTCCAAAATCTCCAGTGAATCGTCGTGAATATGGTCCTGGGCAACATGGTCAACGTCGTAAAGGAAAACTTTCTGATTATGGGGTTCAATTGCGCGCTAAGCAAAAACTAAAAGGATTTTACGGTGATATTTCAGAAAAGCAATTTCGTAAAACTTATGAAGAGGCCGCTCGTCGCCGTGGTGACACGGGTGAAAATCTTATAGGTCTTCTAGAGTCACGTTTGGATGCTGTTGTTTATCGTGCAAAGTTTGTGCCTACCATTTTTGCTTCTCGTCAATTTATTAATCATGGTCATGTTAATGTAAATGGTCGTCGTACAAATATTCAGTCATACCGTTGTAAACCAGGTGATGTGATTGAAGTTCGTGAAAAATCAAAACAGCTTGTCTTAGTTTTGGAATCTATACAATTAGCTGAGCGTGATGTACCTGAATATATTGATGTAGATCATAACAAGATGAAAGCAACCTTTACCCGTATACCCGCTTTTGCAGATGTTCCGTATGCTGTTCATATGGAACCGAATTTGGTTGTTGAGTTTTACTCTCGTTAGGCTTTAATATAGAGATCATTGTTTTAATTTTCGCTATATATTAAAAATTGTTATGCTATTTTTTATTTATTAGCAGCAGCAATGTTTTCAATACTATAAGCTAAGTGTGATTTATTCTTATTTTCTATAGCAATGCGTTTTAGTGTTTTTTATTTGTATAATTCAAACGTACAAATTGATTAACATAGACTTAGACTATGTTATGTCTACTACTGCATTATGATTTATCATTGGAGGATTAAGCCATTATATTATACAGAGTTATGATATTATAAATTAAACCTTAATCAAATTTTGTGTAATGAAAAAAAATATGGATACAAGCGATCCTTCGGAAGAAAAAACTGATGATTGTCATCCGATGTTCCGGGTTGCACCTTCAACTGTACAATTTAATAAATTACGTAAACGGCTTTTGCGCCATATACGGCAGGCGTTAGATGATTTTGCTATGCTTTCTTCAGGAAAAAAATGGCTTATTGCGTTATCAGGTGGAAAAGATTCTTATGGTTTACTAGCACTTTTACTTGATCTAAAATGGCGAGGTCTTCTACCTGTTGACATTTTAGCTTGTAATCTTGATCAAGGTCAGCCAGGTTTTCCAAAGCATATTCTTCCTGATTTTTTAAATTATTATCAGATTCCATTCCGCATTGAGTATCAAGATACTTACTCAATTGTTACAGATAAATTAGCACAAACACAAACATATTGTTCACTTTGTTCTCGGTTACGACGTGGACATTTGTATCGTATTGCACGTGAAGAGGGATGTTCTGCTTTGGTGCTTGGGCATCACCGTGATGATGTTTTAGAAACATTCCTCATGAATTTATTCCATGGTGGACGATTAGCAGCTATGCCTGGAAAACTTATAAATGACGAGAGAGATCTTTTTGTTTTACGTCCTCTTATCTATGCTGCTGAAGAAGATATGGAGAAATTTTCCCAAGCGATGCAATTCCCTATCATTCCTTGTAATTTTTGTGGGAGTCAAGATGGTTTACAGCGCAATGCAATGAAAAAAATGCTTAATGATATTGAAAGAAAAATGCCCGGGCGTAAAGACACCATGATTCGCGCCTTGACCAATGTTCGTCCTAGTCATTTGCTTGATAAAAAACTTTTTTCTTTTAAAAATTTATTATAATTATAAGTACTAATAAAATAAGTTTAAATTGTTAATATTTTTAAATTACGTTGCCATAAAGATCATAAGAATCTGATTGCTCGATTTTAACAGTAACAAACTCACCTATACGCAGTGGTTTTCGAGATGATATATGCACAACGCCATCTATTTCTGGAGAATCATATTTACTACGGCCTTTAGCGATTTTACCTTGTGTTTCATCGATCAGAACTTGAAGTCTTTTTCCAATTTTTTTCTTTAAAAGATATGCGGAAATTTTTTGTTGTTTTGTCATAAAACGATGCCAACGCTTTTCTTTCACTTCTTCTGCAATATTTTCTAATCCAAGATTATTTGCTACAGCACCTTTTACTGATTCATATTTGAAACAGCCAGCACGTTCAATTTTTGCTTCTTCTAACCATTCAAGAAGCATATTAAAATCTTCATTAGTTTCTCCTGGAAAGCCAACAATAAATGTTGAACGTAACGTTAAATCTGGACAAATTTCTCGCCATCTTTCAATTCTACAGCTTATTTTTTCGACATGAGCAGGACGTTTCATATTACGTAAAACATTTGGTGATGCATGCTGAAAAGGAATATCTAGATAAGGAAGAATTTTTCCTGCAGCCATGAGCTCAATAGCTTCATCAATATGAGGGTAAGGATATACATAGTGCATTCTCACCCAAATCCCCATTTCTCCTAATTCGCGACAAAGATCTAAAAATTTTGTTTTTATAACGCGATTTTGCCAAACACTTTCAGCGTATTTAAGATCAATCCCGTATGCGCCAGTATCTTGAGAAATCACCAAAAGCTCTTTTACACCTGCTAGTACAAGTTTTTCTGCTTCGCGAAGAACATCGCTTATAGGACGTGAGATGAGATTACCACGCAGAGTAGGGATAATACAAAAGCTACACCGATTAGAACATCCTTCAGAAATTTTTAAATAAGCGTAATGGCGAGGTGTTAAACGAATACCTTGCAGAGGTACTAAATCTAAAAAAGGATCATGAACTGGAGGTATTACTGTATGAACTGCTCGTATAACACTTTCATAATCTTGTGGTCCAGTAATAGCTAATACATTAGGATGTGCTTGAAGAATAATATTAGGTTCAGCACCAAGGCATCCCGTTACAATAACTTTTCCATTATTTTTGATAGCTTCATCGATATTGGCTAATGATTCCTTTCGAGCAGAATCAATAAAACCACAGGTATTAACAATAACTAAATCAGCTCCTTTATGTTTATTTGAGATTTCGTAACCTTCAGAACGAAGGCGTGTAATAATGCGCTCAGAATCTACAAGTGCTTTTGGACAACCGAGAGAAACAAAACTAATACGAGGCGCTACCATAATAATTCCTGCAAATTCTCTAATGAAGATCTCATTTGATTCATTATTTCTGCTATTTTAGCCAAAAAAGAAATTAAATATTTAAAGGCTTTAGAATTTTTTATAAAGTTATTTAAAACTTTTTTATGATAATTTTATAATATAAATTTATAATCTTTTTCCCGTTAGTGATAAATATTTTCCTTATTAATTAATTACAATGAAATTTACTTTAGAATATTTTGATATGATAAATAATACATATTTAAGCTATTTTCCTAGCAATTAATATAATATTATAATTTATCTTCTAAATTAAAAGAGAATGAAAAAAGTTTATAAGAAATAAATAGAATTTTAATAAATAAAATTAGAAAATAATATTTTTTTAATAAAGTATTGACCAAATGAAGAGTCAATCGTATGTTCAGTCCAATTTCCATAAGCAAGGTTAACTTGTTTGGGGAGCGCGTAGCTCAGCTGGTAGAGCAACTGACTTTTAATCAGTAGGTCCAGGGTTCGAATCCCTGCGCGCTCACCATATTTAAATAAAATCAACAGGTTATCTAAAAGTTAGGGATTTTTGGTTCCATTGATTTTATTATGTTTTTTCTATTTCATCCCGAAGTTTTTTATTGATTCTATTGCTAGGTGTTTTCTATCCGCTATTTGGGTATAGAGGGAAGGCATGTTATGTCTGGATACCCGTATTGCTGCCCTGGTACGTTATACCTCAACGGCTAAAACAACAGCGCTTCAGTGCTTACCAGAAAAAAGAAAACTGGTTACGCTTGTTGCATTCTTCTACTGTATGGAGGTGACGGTGTAGGATGATGCACTTAAATGACTTGAAACACACTCTGGGGTCTGTTCAATGAAGCGATCCAGGTAAATAAACGGAACCACCAATGAACACTTAAAGATCTGGATCGTGCAGCAGAAATACTGGCAAAAGCATGTCGGATGATCCTTGACGACAAGTTACCTGATACTGATATTCGTGATAATATCTTCAATACCATTTCCGAATATGTACTGAAACATGCTGTAAATAATGTGACATCACTTGTTCAATCTGCTAATAACGTTTAACTTTTAATGAGTAAGAAATGGGAAGCTCTGCGTCCAATAATCTGCCGCTCTCTGGGATTATCATCAGCACCTAGTGCCACTCTGTCGGCTCATCGCAACAGAACTGGATTCAACATATCGTGATGTGCAGGACCGACTACCGGAAAACTCGACAGTCAGATTTGCAGAGAATGGCAATAAAGCTGAGCTGATCTTGAGTCTTCTGAATGCCATTGAAGAAACAGCATCACTGATCGTATTGCGGCAGCGAATGGCCGATATGTTGCCACGCGTTGATTTTCCTGAACTTATACTGGAAATCGATGCCCGAATCCATTTTGCCGGTACCTTTACCTATTTATCAGAGCAAAGCTCCCGCGTCTCGGACTGAATATCAGCATTTGTGCAATGCTGATGGCTGAAGCCTGTAACACCGGTCCGGAGCCATTTATTACGTAATGATGTCGCGGCACTAGAGCGTGACCGCCTGACCTGGACAGACAGCAATTATATCAGAGACGAAACGATTCGAGAAGCAAACGCCATTCTGGTCGCAGCACAAAATAGCGTTCCACTGGTAAATATCTGGGGTGATGGTGAGATGGCGTCAATAAAAAGAACAAAAAACGAGATTGATTCGTAATAGATTTTAGAAGAAAATATGAGATCCTATTCCCTAACCTTTATTTAAGAATCCTGCACCTTAAAAAAACACATGTAAAATCAGTATGTTATAGCACGATAAAAGTGCTATGGCGGAGGGGGTGGGATTCGAACCCACGGTACAGTTCCCTGCACGCCGGTTTTCAAGACCGGTGCCTTAAACCACTCGACCACCCCTCCAAAGTAAATACAACCTTGTTCAAAGAGCAATATACTTTTTACAAGGTTCTTTTAAAAGGTCAATGACCTAAATTTATTTCTAAACATTTTAATTAAATTGTTTTAAATATTTTTATCAAAATGAATAAGCATCATCAATATAATAATACTTTTGAATCTTAATTGTAAATTTGGATATTAGAAAACAGGAAAGGGGAGGAGAGTTGTTAATATTTTATAACATTTGCTACGAGAAAATACAAAAAACGCATAATGCCTTAATAAATATCAATTAACATGTTTGTAATATATAATGAGATAACTTATTAAAATAAAAATCTATAATGATGAAATAAAATGATAATATAAAGAAAAGAATTAATTCATATATAATATAAATAATTAAATTTTTATCATCACAAAACTTAAAAAAAATAATTATTGAAAAGTATTACAATTATTTAAAAACTTAAAAATAATACTAATAATGATACCTATTACTGATCCTATTGTAACACCAATTATTATTCCGGCGGGAAGTGTTAGGCGTATACCTATTGCGATAATTGGACCAAATCCTGGAAGAGAAATATAGCCATAATTCGCAAGAATTGCTGCAACTGCTCCTGATAAACTACCATTGAGGGCTCCAATCAATGCTAAATCTTTAATATAATAATAAATTCTTTTCAAAAAACTTCTTCCATAATTTTCTGAATTAATATCACTACAAGCTTTTAAATTAATCATATTTTTTTCTTTCATTTTGAATGCTTATTGTTCCAGAATAATCAATAGATATAAGAAAATAACAGTTTTTAAATTCTGCTAAAGCACGCCAAACACCTTTATCATCTAAACGTAACCGTTTAATATTTCTAAAACCATTTTTTGTAAGATAATTTCTGATTTGTGAAGCGGTAAAAGAGTTTTTTCCTACTTTGCTTGTTTTTTGAAAGACAATATATTTGGATGTTAGATAACAGGGATCGTAGTAAATATTTATTGGTAAAGCGATAACAGTGGGTGAGATACAAACAATTACCATAAAAAGAATAGTTAATCTCAAACTTTTATTTAATTTCATTGTTTATGTACCATTGATGGGAAAAATTTCCTCAAATATTCACATTTATCTAACTTAACCCTTTTATTCTTAATGAGTTCCCTAATATTTTATTTTCAATACTATTTTATAGAAAATAGTAAGATTTTTTTCGTTTTAACAAATTGTATGAGCGTTTATTTTAATGCGCGCGCATTTATATATTAGTTTTTATTTATGAAAAAAACTTTTTAAATATTTTCTAGCTCTTAAAGCTTATATTAATAATGAGAAAAAATTAAAGATTTTCATTTTTATATGGTTAGACTTGTATTTAGAAGAGTAAAATATATTTCTTCATTACTCAATAATCTAATTATTAATTGACTTGGTTGTGAACATATTCATAATTGTTTTAGAGCCATAACCATAATCCATTCCTTCTCTCATAAATAAATGACGTAATGGTGAGCAATTACGTAATAATTCAAGCCCAGCACTGCGTAAAATATGAACAGGTAACATATTGGAGAGTAAGGCATAGCTAAGTGTATGAACGAAACCACTTCGAATAAATATATCAGATTTACGATGTTGATTATAATTCGCAGTAATTTCTTTTAAAGCAGCAGTAGATACTTCATCGGGTATGAGATCAACCAAAGTTTGAATATCACGTATCCCTAAATTAAATCCCTGTGCACCAATGGGAGGAAAAACATGAGCTGCTTCACCAACTAAAATTATTCTATTAGCAGCAAAAAGATCAGGAATAAGACCTAAAAGAGGCCATGTTTGAATCTTAGTTTCTATTTTTATTTCACCAAGAATTGCTTGCATTTGATTTTCAATCATTGTTGCAACCTCTTCTAATTCCATATTCAAAAGCTCTTTAGCACGAGAAAGGCTACCAATCCATACAAGACTAGATTTATTACCTGGTAAAGGAACTTGCGTAAAAAGACCATCTTTTGTATAAAATTCAGTTGATATATTTTGATGAGGTAAATTATGTAAAAAATTAAAAACAAGTGCTATTTGTGGGTAATTCCATTGTTTGATATTAATTCCAGCCGCTGCTCTTGTCGGAGAAGAACGTCCATCAGCAGCAACAACAAGTGGTGCTTTAATAACTTCTTCATCTTCAAGAATAATGCAAATATGATCTTTTTGATGACTAAAATCTTTTACTAAAGAAAAAAACCTTGTAATATTTGGTGTGTGTTTAATAGTATTGGTTAAAGCGTCATTTAATTTTAAATTAGGTATATTATAACCGAAAGCTTTTTCACCAATTTCAATGGAGTGAAAGTTTACAGTAGGGGCTCGTATAATCTGAGATGTTATATCAATAATTCTAATTGAAGATAAAGCTGCTGCATGACATTTAAGAGTATCCCAAATATTGAGGGTTTGCAGCATATGAATTGTAGGCATCATAAGAGCAGTTGTTCGTAATTCATCTCTTTTAGCAGGTGGACCAATCAAAGATACAGAATGCCCTTTACGAGCAAGATTAAGTGCTGCCAACATACCGATTTGGCCAGCACCAATGACAGCAATATTTTGATGCATATTTTTTTTAGATATCAAGATTGTTTAAGCCTTTTTAATATTAATTGTTATAACATCTTCACATAAATTATATCTTATTATATTACCTAAATAAATATAAAGTAGTTATCTTGTACTCTTTTTAGATATCAGTCATAAAATAAACAGAGATAGCATTTTAAAAAATAAATAAAGGCTCTAATTAGGATAGAAAACCTTGAAACCTAAGACTAAAATCAATAGGGATAGCTTATATCCAAAAATAATAACAATATTGCAAGTAAAAGCATTTTCTGTTCATTTATTAACAGCCTCAGGCTCATTTTTGGCGTTTCTCTCTCTAATATCTGCATCCGAAAAAGAATGGGTCTCTATGTTTTTCTGGCTTGGACTCGCTCTTTTTGTTGATGGTATTGATGGGCCAATTGCACGTAAATTAGACATAAAATGTGTACTTCCAACCTGGTCTGGTGAAATACTAGACAATATTATTGATTATATAACTTATGTTTTAATTCCAGCATTTGCGCTTTATCAAAGTGGTTTTATGAATCCTAGACTATCATTTATATTAAGCGCCATTATCATCATTTCATCAGCTATTTATTACGCAGATACTGGAATGAAAACTGAAGAAAATTTTTTTAAAGGATTTCCTGTAGTTTGGAATATGATAGTGTTTATGCTTTTTGTACTAAGACCGGGGGAATATGTTACTTTCATTATTATTTCTTTATCGGCAATTATATCTTTTTTACCTATTTATTTTATCCATCCAGTGAGAGTTATCCGATTACGTGTGCTTAATTTTCTAATTTTTCTTATATGGTGCTGTTTTGGTATAGCTGCACTTTTTCACCAGCTAAATGCTCCAAATTGGATTAAAATTGGAATTTCAATCTCTGGTTTTTACATTTATTGTATTGGTGCTGTTATGCAATTTTTTCCAAAATTAGGTGTAAAAAATAAGAAAAAATAAGAAAGCAATTATTCTTATATTAATTTTAATGAATTAAAGTTCCATAATATATATTATGCGATAATTTATAAAATATCTATCTTATAGTACATTTGTTTCAAAAGTAAGTCCTTGATACGCTGGCTCAACATGTGCTGGGACATAATTTACAACATCATTATAATCAAGCGAGTTATCCATATGTGTTAATATAGCCCGTTTTGGTTTTAAATATTTTATCCAATATAATGCTTGATCAACTGAAAAATGGCTTGGATGAGGCTTAAATTGAAGAGCATCAATAATTAAAACATCTAAATTCATAAGGCCTGATAGTGTTTCTTCAGGAAATTCGCTAACATCTGTGCAATAAGCAACATTACCAATACGAAAACCCAAAGAATGAGTGGCGCCATGAATTTGTAAATGTGCCTTTAAAATAATGTCTCCACCCTCCCCTTGGATTCTAAACTCACTTTTTTCACATATAAGATTTTCTTTTAAAATAGGTAAATAATGTGATCCTTTTGGCGTTTGAAAACAATAACCAAAAGCTTTATTAAGGTGTTTTAACGTAAAAGCATCTGCATAAATATCTATTAAACATTTTTGTGCAAGAGCATAGCTGCGTAAATCATCAATACCGTGAGTATGATCTGCATGGAAATGCGTATAAACAGCAGCATTAAGATGGCTAACACGCGCATTAATCATTTGTGAACGAAAATCTGGACCAGTATCAATAATGGCTGTTGTTTTCATTCCTAATTTATGAATTCGTTCAACTAATAAAGAAGTTCTATAGCGTTTATTTTTAGAATTATTTGAATCACAAGCTCCCCAATAACCATTAGGACGTGGTACTCCTGGTGATGAACCGCAACCCAATATTGTAAAACGATATCGATGACACATTTTTTGCTCTATTTCATTTTACTAAACAAACGAAAAGCATTCTGCGTTGTTATTTGTATTGCTTCTTCAATGCTTAAATTAATAGTTTTAGCAAGAACAGTAGCTGTATGATACAAAAAAGATGGCTCATTTGTTTTACCACGATAAGGAACAGGTGCTAAAAACGGAGCATCTGTTTCAATCAATAAGCGCTTATGAGGAA
Organism: Bartonella sp. 11B; assembly: GCF_002022625.1. NCBI lineage: Bacteria > Pseudomonadati > Pseudomonadota > Alphaproteobacteria > Hyphomicrobiales > Bartonellaceae > Bartonella > Bartonella sp. 11B. Next base: position 1,016,906 of record NZ_CP019783.1, read on the forward strand.
TAATCTTTGCTATTTCACGAATTTCAGAAGCATTCTTGAAAGTAAGAATACCTGAAAAAGATATATAGCCACCAAGTTCAATACCGGCATGAGCAAGCTGCATTCCAGAAGAATAACAATGAAGAATAAATGGAAAACATTTTTCTTTTATTTTCTCACGTAATATTTGTTCCATATCTAAATCAGCATTACGCGAATGAATCACAAGAGGTAATTGTGTTTCTTGAGAAGCAATAATATGCTTTATAAAATTTTTCTTTTGCTCTTGAGGCGAAGAATAATTGTAATGATAATCAAGTCCAGATTCACCAAATGCAACGATTTTAGGATGCCTTGATAAATGAATAAGATTTTCAACTTGAATATTTTGTTCTTCATGTACATAGTTAGGATGAGTTCCAACAGAACAAAAGACTTGATCATAAGTTTGTGTAATTTCTAAAAGCTTATCGAGCTTATGAGAATGTGTCGAAATTGTTATCATGCGTCCAACATTAGCAGCTAGAGCTCGCTGAATAATTCCACTCAAGTCTTGTGAAAAATCCTCAAAATCAAGATGGCAGTGCGTATCAATTAACATTGTTAATATCAGCTTTCTTTAGAAATATAACGAGGGAAAATTGGTACTGGTGGTGGAAGTACTGTCTCCTCTTTAATTTTTAAATCACTAATATGATGCAATAATCGATCCTCTTCAGCAATTGCAAGACTATCAAGAAGTTTAGTTGCTGATTGTGGAATGAAAGGTAAAAGCATGATCCCTATTCGCCGCAAAACCTCTAAAGTTATATAGAGAACTGTAAAAAACCTTTCTGGATTATTTTTACGCAAACTCCAAGGCTCTTCATTAGCAAAATAACGATTGGCATCTGCTACAACTGAAAAAATAGCCGAAAGTGCTAAATGTGGGGCCTGATTTGACATAGTTTGGCGGACAACTTCAAGCACTTGAAGAGATTGTTTCAACAGTTGTTCATCTTGAATTAGAAATGCAGCTGGCGTAGGAACTTTCATATTACAATTTTTTTCAACCATAGATAAAGAACGTTGCGCTAAATTACCAAGATCATTAGCAAGATCAGCATTAATGCGATTTACAAAATTATCATGATTGTAACTACCATCTTGTCCAAATGGTACTTCACGAAGAAAAAAATAACGTACTTGATCAAGTCCATAACAATCAACCATTTCAAAAGGATCAACTACATTTCCAATAGACTTTGACATTTTAGCACCGCGATTAAGTAAAAATCCGTGTGCGAAAATTCGTTTAGGTAATTCAATTTCAGCAGACATTAAAAATGCTGGCCAATAAATTGCATGAAAACGAGTAATGTCTTTACCAATAATATGGACATCTGCAGGCCAAAAATTACGTTTTTTCGAAGTCTCATTGAAAAAATCAATTCCAGTAAGATAATTTGTTAGTGCATCAACCCAAACGTACATTACATGTTTTGGATTTCCCGGAACACGAATGCCCCAATCAAAAGTTGTTCGTGAAATGGAAATGTCTTTCAGGCCTGATTTAACAAAACTTATAATTTCATTGCGTCGCTCATTAGGCCCAATAAAATCAGGATATTTTTCATAATGTTGAAGAAGTGCTTTTTCATAACGTGAAAGTCTGAAAAAATAACTTTCTTCTTCATTCCATTCAACTGGAGATCCTAACTCTTTCTCACGACGAACTCCTTCTTGATCAACTTCGGTATCTTTCTCTTCATAGTAAGATTCTTGACGAACTGAATACCAACCAGCATAACAACCAAGATAAATATCACCTTTAGCTTCCATTTTTTTCCAAAGTTCTTGACAAGCTTTATGATGCCGTTCTTCCGTTGTGCGAATAAAATCATTATTAGAGCAATTAAGCACTGCAAGCATTTTTTGAAAAACAGCACTGTTGCGATCTGCAAGTTGTTGAGGTGTTATATTTAACATTTCTGCTGTTTGTTGCATCTTTAGACCATGTTCATCCGTACCAGATAGAAAAAATACATTTTTTCCATCAGCTTTTTGAAAACGAGCCAAAGTATCACTTACAATTGCGTTATAGGCATGTCCAATATGCGGAGCACTATTGGGATAAAAAATTGGAGTCGTTATATAGTATATGTCACGCATAATTATACTCATTGTAAAATATAACCAAAGAATATAGTGACATAATGTTTGTTCATAACATTGTCACGGAAAAAACTTATTTTCATAAACAATCCCATGAATTTTAAAAAGAAGATTAATCACAAATTGCTTTTTATCAAGATTAAATGATTGCATTTCTATCATTGCTTGAAAAATATTTTGCCACATTTGCGCATACTTTTTTGATAAATGAATAGCTCCCTCTTCTACTAACTTAAGAGCTTTTTTGTGAATTATATCAAGAATTTCATTACAAAACTGTTGAAATTGTATCTCCGCATCAGATGATGAAAGCGCTTGAGCAAAATTATGCACAATAACAGGATTACAAATAGATTGCTCTAAGAGCTGATTAATAGTTTGAATAACTTCAAGCCCATCATAACAAAGAAGTAATGCTGCTTTTCGAAGACTTCCCCGAGATTTGTGAATAATTGTTTCAATATTTTGCGGATTAGTTAATACCTGATTGGAAAAAAAATGTGAAATAGCTTTTTGCATTTCATCATTATGTAAAGGTCTTAGGGAGATTTTTTGACAACGTGAACGAATTGTTGGAAGCAATTTGCCTAAAGAATGCGAAATAATAATAAATAAAGTTTTTGTTGGAGGCTCTTCAAGCATTTTAAGAATAGCGTTTGTAGCATTTTTATTCATATCATCTGCAGAATCAATAATGATAATGCGCCATAAGCTATCTTGAGACGTTTGATTTAAAAAATGCTTGATATCGCGGATATCATCAACTGTGATACCTGTTTTGAACTTTTTTGTTTTTGTATTAAAACGACGTGAGACATGTATAATACTGGGATGACTACCCTGCTTAATTTGGCGCCATATAATTGAATCTTGTTCTGGTTGTAAAAATTTATCTTTTTGAGAATTTAAAATATTCCAAGCAAAGTGAAATGCTAACGTTGCTTTTCCTATCCCACGTTCTCCTTCAAATAATAGCGCATGATGCAGCCGCCCTTCTCTAAGCATTTGTTCTAAAAAATGACGAGCCTCTTCATGGCCAATGAGAATATTATTCTGTGAAGGTGATAAAATGCCGTCAATATCATCATATTGACATAAAAAATTTATATCATTCATGGAAAAGCCGGTAGTAACTGATGACAAATATCTTTTATCTGATCCGCAATTACTTCAACTGCGCATGTACCATCAATAACTTGAAATCTATAGGGTTCATGTTTCGCTAATTCAAGAAAAGCTTGGCGTCTTTGCTCTTGAATAGCGAGATCATCTTTTTCAAAATAATCAATTTTTTCTATTTTTTTTCTTCGTAAGTTTACACGCTCTATACCAAGTTTTGCGGGTATATCTAATAAAAACGTTAAATCAGGTTTTATTCCCTTCATACCAATATGTTCTAAAATAGAAAAAATATGTGCATCCACTTTATTATTTATCCCTTTATTTATCCCTTGATAAACACGTGTAGAATCAATAAATCGATCACATAAAACAATTTTTCCAGCTTGCAAAGAAGGCATAATGATTTCAGAAACATGATCGGCACGTGCTGCTGTAAATAAAAACGTTTCAATAAATGGCCCATATTGTGCTACACTACCTGATAATAAAATATAGCGTATTGCTTCTGCACCTGCTGTTCCTCCAGGTTCACGTGTTATAATAACATCATAACCTTTTCTACCTAAATATTGAGCAAGCAAAGAAATTTGAGTTGTTTTTCCTACACCTTCTCCTCCTTCAAATGTAATAAAGTAGCCTGACATGTATGAATCTCTTAATTCCTTATTTTTGTGCATGTTTGCTCATTATAAATATTTTCGTAACCATCCAATTGTTATTTCATGAAATGCATCTTTTACTTTTACAAAAAAATTTCCTTTTTGAACATCTGCTCCAGCCCAAATTAATTTTTCAACAAGAAGTTGTTTATCTGAAAAAATTTGAATAATACCAACTTTTTGTCCTGTAGTGACGGGAGCTTTTAATGGGCCATGATACTGAATTATTGCGTTAACATCATTAAAATTTTTTTGCTTTAAAAGCATAAAACTTATCGGCTCTTTAACAATAAGCGGAACAGAATTTTGTGCTCCACCATAAACAGAAGCATAACCAACCACCTCATCTCTTGTAAAAACTGTTTTAAGATCAAAAGCTGTCATAGCCCATTCAAGAATGCGCTTTACTTCTTTTGTACGCTCTTGTTTATTTTGCAGACCGTTAATTGCAAGAAAAATACGTTGCTGATTATTATAAGCAGAAATAACAGTTGAAAAACCTACTTCTTCACTATAACCAAAACCTAGCCCTTCTATTTTTACATCATTTTCTTGAAAAATAAGGGAATTTTTATTACGCTGAGTGATCTTATTCCAAGTAAAATTAGGCTCACGATAAAGAGCATAATAATCAGGATATTCATGAGCAATATGGCGTACTAATGTAATTATATCACGTAAGGTTGTAAATTGTCCTTTTTCAGGCAGCCCTGTTGCATTAACAAAATGGCTGTGTAGCAATCCAAGCGTTTTAGCTCTTTTATTCATCAATTTTGCAAAATTAGCCTCATTACCGGCTATTCCTTCAGCCAGAATAACAGCTGCATCATTTCCATTAACAATAACAAGGCCATGCAAAAGATCAAAAATACTAATTTCCGTTTTTTCCTTTGCAAACATAGTGGTTGTACCGGAAGGCGCCCCTCCTTTTCGCCAAGCATTTTCACTAACTTTAAATTTTTGTGTTTTATTTAAAAATCCTTTTTTGAGTTGATAAAAAACCACTTCAGCTGTCATTAATTTTGCTAATGAAGCAGGAAAAAAAACAATATCACTTTGTTTTTCAAAAAGTATTGTATCTGTATTGTCATCCAATATCAGCAATTGCAATGCAGATGTTTGAAACTTTTTTGTTTGTCCTTGTTCATTGAATATTAATATCCAAATTAAGGAAAATAAAACCTTCAATAACAGATACACGCTGATTCTCCCTCTCTTTTAGAATCAACATAAGGCGGTTTATTACATAAGAAAAGGTTTCTTCTCTTTTTAAATTAAAGTGTTTACAGATTATAAAAATGCTTTAAACACCATTTAATTTACTACGTCTATTTTTAATAGAAGCAACGTGATAGAATGATGTAGGCTTATCAATCAAAACTGGACCAATTTCCGGCAATCTTATTGAAATAGTTTCATTTTTTTCCTTCTGATTACTCGCATTATAATCATTCGCATTAAAAGTAAACAATGTAATATCTTTTTGTGCTGCTGCGGTATCTAAGGTATCTGAAGTATCTGAAAATGCCATAATCATAGGTGGATTATAATTGCCAGGATTATAAGAAGCCATTAAATATTCACTATCATAATTATTAATAGGCGCTTCAGAAATATATTCCACTTTAACATCCGCCGTGCCTTGATTTAAATAACCGAGCATTATTGCAGCTTGTTTTGATAGATCAATAATTCTATTCTTCATGTAAGGACCACGATCATTTACTCTAACGATGATAGAGGACCCATTTTTCAAATTAGTAACACGAGCATAGCTAGGTAATGGCATAGTAGGATGTGCTGCAGTTAAAAGATTCATATCATAGACTTCACCATTTGCAGTTGGGCGTCCATGAAAATATGAACCATACCACGATGCCTGCCCAACACGCTGATACGTTGGGTCAGATTCTGGATAGTACCACTTTCCTTTTATTTGGTAAGGCTTACCAATAACAACTCCTTTTGCAACTTTGTTTTTTAATTTATTCTGTTTCTGTCCATTTAAAATTCTTTCAGGCACAGAAATAGCTTTAGCCTTTACAACTTTATTATTATCAACATTTTTTGTTGAAAGCTGCATTATTGGATTTGCACAAGCTGTTAACAATTGAGTGAAAACTACTATAAAAATAAATCGAAATATTAATTTAACAGTGAAAATAAATTTTTCTTTGCTATCTAAAAGCATTTATCAACCCGCTTATTTCTATTTTACATCATGTACACAAACAAAACTCTGCATATGAGTTAAGGGAATTAATGCTATGAAAATTCTTATTCCCAAGTGAGTATATATGATATTATTAAAGTTCACTTTTTATCAAGAGGTTAACAGAACGTTAAAAATATTTATTATTGTATTAGAATAGTAAATACCATTTTAAAAAGATAAAATAGTCATTAAAATTTAATAAAATCAATTTATTATAATAGAATTTTGAACAAACTAATCACGATATAATTTATAAAATAAACAGCATATATTTATGTGAATAACTTATAAGTAGTTCTTAATTAAGAGTGCAGACAGACATACTTAACGAATCGGCTTGACAATTTCTTATTAATTTATACATAGAGTCTATTGAAAAACATTATTGATTAAGCGCACAAGAATTCGAGTTGTGGAATTATATGCTATAATGAAATCCATTTACTCATGTTTTTAAAAGCCTGAACTATTTAAGGAAGAATTTTTGATGCGTCTCTAAAATGAGCAATATCGGTAACAAACATTAAAGATATTAATATTAATGAGTCAGTTTCAAAACTCAAAATGCTTTGCCGTATATAAAATATACCCTATTATAAAATATACCCTATATACGTGAACAAGTTTTCGGAGATATTTTATGCTAGATGTACTAACTACACAACGAACTATAGCTATCTATCCTCAATTAAAAATATTAAAATCATTTTTTATTATTGTTTTTTTAGCGTTTTTAATACCATTTTTAAGCGGATGTGGATTTAATATAATACCAACAAATGAAGAAAAAGCACATGCAGCATGGAGTGAAGTTTTAAACCAATATCAACGCCGTGCAGATCTCGTTCCTAATCTTGTAGAAACTGTTAAAGGTTATGCATCACATGAGAAAAACGTACTTTCTGATGTTATCGAAGCACGTGCAAAAGCAACGCAAACAACTATCAATGCTGATATGTTAAATAACCCAGAAATTATGCAACAATATCTCAATAATCAAGCAAATTTATCAAGTGCTCTTTCACGTCTGATGGCTATTGTTGAAAATTATCCTGATCTTAAAGCAAATCAAAATTTTTTAGCTCTTCAATCACAATTAGAGGGAACTGAAAATCGTATTTCTATCGCCCGCCGTGATTATATTGAAGCAGTACGCGTGTACAATACTGCACTCAAAACAATGCCAACAATGATTTGGGCAAAGTTATGGTTTCGCGATGCAAAATCTATGCAAACATTTACAATTGATAGTAATGCTCAACAAACACCGCAGGTTAATTTCAATTAAATGATACCATTTCGATATTCTATTCAACGTAGTATTATTTTAGTTTTTTTAGCTTGTACAAGTTTTTTATATTTAATTATTACGTTGAATGATATTGCCTATTCGCAAATCTCATTTCCTCATTTAACTGGTCACGTTAATGACACAGCTCACTTACTTGACCATACAACAATAAAAAATTTGACAACAAAACTCTCTGCTTTAGAAGAGCAAACAGGTGATCAAATTGTTATTGTAACTGTTCCTACTCTTTCTGGAATTGATATCGAAACCTATAGTAATTTACTTTTCCGTAAGTGGGCCCTAGGTCAAAAGAAGATGAATAATGGTGTCTTACTTGTTATTGCTCCAAACGAACGTGAAGTACGTATTGAAGTAGGCTATGGTTTAGAAGGAGAATTAACAGACGCGGTTTCTTCAGTCATTATTAATAATTTTATTCTTCCTAATTTTCGTAATAAGAATTATCAACAAGGTATCATCGAAGCAATCAACGCAATAACCAAAATTATTATAGAAAATGATTCTGATTTTATTTCCCGAATCAAGGAAAAAGCTAAAGCCGTTGAAATACAGCGTAAACAAGAAAAACAAGAAGAAATGATATTTAATACAATTATATTTTTAATTTTTTTTATAGTGATTGGTTTACCTATTTTAGCAATGATTTTTGGACAAAAAGTAGGTCCACAAAAATATCGTTGGATGGGAATCATTTTTACTCTTTGGTTTATCAATTTGAGTATTGATGGTAAACGCTCTGATAATATATTCAGAAGACATTCAAATAGGGGCGGTTTTAAAGGTGGAGGAGGCTCATCAGGTGGAGGTGGTGCATCAGGAAGATGGTAAAGTATCTTTAATACAGATTAATCACTTCTATATTAAATAGAATAACTTTTTAAAAACAATAATATAACAAAAAATGATAAATTAAATTATGAATTAAAAAGTTCTTAGTCATTTTAAGATTTTATTAGACTATAATAATTCAAAATAATAGAGTTTATTTTTATGACTTTAAGAAAAAATATCTACACCGTCCATTTTTCATTTTCATTTTAATAAACAAACCTATATCGTATCTTGTTACTTACTAATAAAAAACCAAATAACTTCAGATATATTTTTTAATGATATCTAAATTGAAACATACTGATCGCAATTATTTATTACATCATTTTAAAGCAACTCACAATGCTTCACCAGTTGAGTGGAAAATAAGTGATAGCTTAATCGAATATCCTGAAGCATTACGCTATATGCAAGAACGCGTAGAGAATATTTCCGCAAAAACTGCATATGAGCAAGTTTGGCTTCTTGAACACCCTCCCCTTTATACAGCAGGAACAAGTGCTCAACAAAAAGATTTATTAGCTCCTCATTCTCTTCCTGTATATGAAGCTGGTCGTGGTGGTGAATTTACATATCATGGTCCAGGACAACGTGTTGCTTATGTTATGCTTGATCTTAAACGTCGAAAACAAGATATACGTGCTTTTATTAGTGCACTAGAACAGTGGATCATACAAACACTTGCACAATTTAATATTAAAGGAGAACGTCGCGAAGATCGAGTTGGTGTTTGGGTTATTCGGCCTGATCGCCCACTGACACTAAACGGAACGTTTGCTGAAGATAAAATTGCTGCTATTGGTATTCGTATACGTAGATGGGTAAGCTTTCATGGCATTTGTATTAATATCGATCCCGATTTATCTCACTATACAGGAATTGTTCCCTGTGGAATTGCAAATCACGGTGTAACAAGTTTACTGGACCTAGGTTTACCTATAACAATGCATGATGTTGATATTGCTATGAAACAAGCTTTTGAACAAATTTTTGGTCCGACAATTGATATTTCCTAAGTGCATTGATTTTTAACTAAAAAACGGGCATAAAATTTAATTCTGATTAAAGGTTTATTTATACAATTTAAATTTAGATAGACGATCGAGTGATATGAGCGATAATAATAAAGATCTTTTTAGTATTTTAAATAATGCTCAGTCCCGCATAGAAGCAAAAGAGAAAAATAAGCCAATTTCAGTAACCCCACAAGAAACATCTCGGTCAATTTCTACCTCTGCTTCTAAAAATGATATAAAAAAAGATGAGTATAACGCCTTATCTATCCGAGTACTCGAAGGTTTAGAGCCTGTACGCTTACGACCTGGGATGTATATTGGTGGAACAGATAGCAAAGCGCTTCATCATTTATTTTCTGAAATTATCGACAACGCAATGGATGAAGCTGTCGCTGGTTATGCCGATTTAATTGATGTCTCATTGGATGAGCAAGGTTATTTAACAGTTACAGATAATGGACGTGGAATCCCTGTTGAAAATCATCCTCAAATGCCAGATAAATCTACTCTTGAAGTCATTATGACACAACTTCATTCAGGCGCAAAATTTGATGGGAAAGCTTATCAAACCTCTGGTGGATTACATGGAGTAGGTATTTCTGTTGTTAATGCTCTTTCTGATGATATGGAAGTTGAAGTAGCACGAGATCGTAAACTTTATCGTCAACGTTTTTCACGCGGTATTCCTCAATCTGGCTTAGAAAATCTAGGTGATGTTTATAATCGTCGCGGTACGCGCGTCCGCTTTCATCCCGATAGTAAAATTTTTGGTGAGAAAGTAGCCTTTGAACCAGAAAAAATCTATAAGATGGCGCGCTCTAAAGCCTATCTTTTTGGTGGAGTAAAAATTCGCTGGAATTGTGATTCTAAAATGCTTGAAGGTATAAAAAATATTCCTGAAAAAGCTGTTTTTCACTTTCCTGATGGATTAAAAGATTATTTATTATCCTCATTGAAAAATGAATATCGTGTAACATCTGAGGTTTTTTCTGGTAAAACAAAACAGCATGGAGCTCATGGTTCAGTTGAATGGGCTATCGCTTGGTATGGTGGTGATGCTTGCGTACACTCTTATTGTAACACTATTCCAACGGGAGAAGGTGGGACACATGAAGCAGGATTACGACAAGCTCTCTTGCGTAGTCTAAAAGCCTATGCTGAATTAATAGGCAATAAACGTTCTGCTATTATTACTTCCGATGACGTAATGATTTCAGCAATTGCAATCCTTTCAGTTTTCATCAGAGAGCCTGAGTTTGTTGGACAAACTAAAGATCGATTAGCAACAATTGAAGCGCAACGTATTGTTGAAAATGCAATACGCGATCCTTTTGACCATTGGCTTGCTAATTCTCCACAAGAGGCTACAAAACTTCTTGATTGGATTATTGAGCGTGCTGAAGAGCGTGTAAAACGGCGCCAAGATAAAGAAATAAATCGAAAAACGGCTGTACGTAAATTGCGATTACCTGGAAAATTAGCAGATTGTAGTCAAAACTCCGCTGTTGGAGCTGAATTATTCATTGTTGAAGGAGATTCTGCTGGTGGTTCTGCTAAACAAGCACGAAATAGAGTTAATCAAGCAATTTTACCTCTTCGTGGAAAAATATTAAATGTAGCGAGTGCAGCTCGTGAAAAAATGAGTGCAAGCCAAGCAATTAATGATCTTATCCTCGCGCTAGGATGTGGAATACGTTCTAAATATCGTGAAGATGATCTAAGATACGAACGTATCATTATTATGACAGATGCAGATGTTGATGGTGCTCATATTGCATCACTTTTGATTACCTTTTTCTTTCAAGAAATGCCTGATCTTATTCGTCAAGGGCATTTATATCTTGCTGTGCCCCCTCTCTATAGAATATCACAAGGAGGAAAAGTTGCTTATGCGCGTGATGATAACCATAAAGATGAATTATTAAAAACTGAATTTACTGGAAAAGCTAAAATTGAAATTGGACGTTTTAAAGGCCTTGGAGAAATGCGAGCCGAACAACTTAAAGAAACAACTATGGATCCCAAAAAACGCACACTTTTACGTATTGCTATCGATGCAGTTGATATGCAAGAAACCAAAAATACAGTAGAAAGTTTGATGGGAACTAAGCCAGAAGCACGGTTTCGCTTCATCCAAGAAAATTCTACTTTTGCAGATAATTTAGATATTTGATCTTCAAAATATATTGATCAAACCACTGCAGCTGCATCAATAACACGCAATTGTGGGCTGATATTTCCTCTCCAGTGATTTAAACTAAGATTACCAGCTAAATGAATTGTTTTACCAATATTTTCAGAAAGAAACTTACCAAGAGCTGTTCCTACTGCACCAAAAGCTATTCCTTGCAATTTTTCGCCTTCAATATTAGAAATAATAAGACGCAAATGGCCTTTTCCAACTTCATATAAATTAACTAACCGGTGAGAAGGAAAAACAAAAACAGGTGTAGCATTTCCTGAGCCAAAAGGACCAGCTTTTTCAATCATATCAAAAAGATCTTTATTAGCACCAGAAGCAGAAAGAAAACCATCTATACTAAGAGACTTCTCGGCACGTAATTGCGAAACTATTAAAGATATTTTTTCTTCTAACCATTCACGAAAAGCTTCAATTTTGTCTGATTGAATTGTAAATCCTGCAGCCATACTGTGTCCCCCACCCTTTTCTAATAAATTTAGTGCAACGGCTTCATGCACAAGCGCTCCCAAATCTATACCACTAATCGAACGACCTGATCCAATACCACTACCATCTTCCTTCAAAGCTATTATCAAAACAGGACAGAAAAAACGTTCTTTTAAACGGGCTGCAAGAATACCAATGATACCCGGATGCCATCCTTTATGAGCAATTACAAATGATGATGGTATTGTCCTTTCTTGATAAATGGAATCAATATAAGCTTCGGCTTGAGCTAATTGAGATATCTCCATTTCTTGGCGTTCTTTATTAAGTTGGTCTAGTTGTTGCGCTATTCTATCTGCCTCATCTCTATCGTTACAGCTGAGTAAATATGCCCCTAAGGCCTGATTTCCTATACGTCCTCCTGCATTAATCCTAGGCCCCAATAAAAAACCCAAATGAAAACTATTAAGTGGTTCTCCTATACGTGCAACTTTTGCTAAAGCAGCTATTCCAGGATTATGCATAGAACGAGCCACCTGAAGCCCTTTAACCACAAAAGCACGATTAACGCCTTGTAATGGAACAACATCACATATGGTAGCTAATGCAACAAGATCAAGCATACTTAAAAGATCAGGTAGCGCCCCTTTCCACTTTTTCTCCCGCAATAAACGATTAACCCACATTAATGTAATAAATACAACACCAGCAGCGCATAAATGTCCTTGCTCAGAAAAATCATCAGGACGATTAGGATTAACAAGGGCAACTGCTTCTTCATGAATATTTTCCATTTGATGATGATCTAAAACAATAACATCAGCACCCGCAAGCCTCGCCGCTCTTATAGCATTGGGACTATTCGCACCACAATCAACTGTAATAATTAAACTCGCTCCTTCTTGTACTAATCCTTTCATTGCCTGTTCATTTGGACCATACCCTTCAATAATACGATCAGGAATATAGATTTTTACTATTATACCAAAACAATGTAAAAAACGTGCTAAAAGCGCTGCTGAACAAGCACCATCAACGTCATAATCACCAAAAACAGTAATTTTTTCTTGGTTTATAATAGCTCTAACTAAACGCTCTGCTGCACAATCCATATCTGTAAATTTTTTTGGATTAGGCATTAAAGCGCGCAGTGTAGGATTAATAAAAACCACAGCTTCTGATTCATCAACATTTCTTGCTGCAAGAACCCGAGCAAGCTGGTCTGGTAAACCAAACTTTTGAGAAATGGCACGAGCGTTATTAGTCCTATCCATATCAAGCGCATCAATCCAAGCTTGATTACAAGCAGAAGATTGAATATTAAGTAAATAACGAAATCGTCCCATTACTGCTGATAATACTCCAATAAATAACAAAAATATAATAATGAGTAAATCATTATTGGCACAGTTATTATAACAGCACATTTATATAAGTTTTATTTTCTCTTGACGCAAATCATCAGACATTATATCAAATAAATAGCATATTTGCAGTGTATTTTGTTGTGATAATAATACACAACGCCAAGCAACAAAAAATGCCCTTACTTTCTAAAGGGATTCTTATAAAGGATACTTCTATGGCAACTTTTTCACAAAAGCCAGCTGAAGTGGTGAAAAAATGGGTTATTATTAACGCAGAAAACCTCGTTTTAGGTCGTCTTGCCACGCTCGTTGCTAACCGCTTACGTGGAAAACACAAAGCTACTTTTACTCCGCATGTCGATGATGGAGATAATGTTATTGTTATAAACGCAGATAAAGTAGTTCTTACCGGAAAAAAATATACCGATAAAAAATATTATTGGCATACCGGTTATATCGGCGGCATCAAAGAACGTACAGCTCGTCAAATTCTTGAAGGGCGTTTTCCCGAACGAGTTATTGAAAAAGCCGTAGAACGTATGATCCCTCGTGGCCCTCTTGGTCGTCGTCAAATGAAAAATTTGCGTGTTTATGCTGGTAGTGAACATCCACATGTAGCACAGCAGCCTGAAATTCTTAATGTAGGTGCTTTAAATTGCAAAAATAAAAGGATTGCTTAGATATGGCTGAACTTAATTCCCTTTCTCAACTTAGTACCGCAACAGGTATTGTAGAATCTAATGAAAATGTTGCTCCCATTCACGTACAAAAACTTGACTCACAAGGACGTGCTTATGCAACAGGCAAACGTAAAGATGCTATTGCTCGTGTATGGATCAAACCAGGGTCTGGGAAAATTACTATTAACAATAAAGAATTCGACAAATATTTTGCTCGTCCTGTTCTTAGAATGATTCTTCGTCAACCGATTGTTGCAACCAAAAGGGATACTCAATTTGATGTTGTTGCAACTGTCGCTGGAGGAGGCCTTTCGGGTCAAGCAGGTGCAGTACGGCATGGACTTTCAAAAGCGCTAACTTATTACGAGCCTGCACTCCGCGCTATTTTAAAAAAAGGAGGATTTCTTACGCGTGATAGCCGTGTTGTTGAACGTAAGAAATATGGTAAAGCAAAAGCGCGACGCTCTTTCCAATTTTCAAAACGTTAATTTTTATAATGGTAGATTGAGTTCTTGTTTTCAATCAGGATTTTTTTATTTAAAACAAATAACTAAAATTATTTATCAAACAGTATTTTTTATTGTTATTATCTAAAATGAGGCTCTTAGTTTAAAAAGGACTTTACCATTGTAATAAAGTGAGGAACAGAAATGGGTTTTGACATGTATTCTTCACACCCACTTGCGCGAATTCGTTCTTCATCTCCTTTCATAGCAAAAGCGGTTACAGCAATAACGGGAATAGATTTGAGTTCTTCATCTTCTTTCAATTGCTTAATAATATCAATCCCTGATACTTCAGGCAATTGAATATCCATGAGAATAAGCGAAGGTTTTGAGGAACGAGCTAGATCTAGCGCAATAAGGCCATTACGCGTTTCAACGGTTTCATAACCACATGCTTCTATAAGATCACGAAATAATTTCATATTAAGTTCGTTATCTTCTACGATCATGACTTTTTTTAACATTCGTATAACTCTCCTACCCTTTCCACATAAAAGGCTATTATATACTAAAATATATTATCACTAAGCAAAGATGATGAAAAACTGTAAACTTTGAGAAATCTAAGTAAATCATGATAGAAGCATTTTTTCATTATCTAGTGTATCACTTATGATACTTTTCTAAACACTAAAAATCTATAATGTTTCTACAATTGCATTATTGTCAGCATTTGCCAAGCCATCTCAGTCACCGATTCGGTCTCATCAACCCAACAAAGCAAAATCCGACCCATTGATTTGATACTCGCTATATTCCGGTCTAATCCAGAAAACTGAAAAACTATACGACCATCACGCGACTTAATCGATGCCTCTCCGACCTATTATCTGTATTAAAAGTGAAAGAGGTAGCACCTGTATTCTACGTTGGATTGGTGCTATACAGACTGTAAGAGGAAGAGCAGGCATTAAAATGATTAGCGCTAGCAAATAAGGAGAAAAAGAGTCAGGAAGACATACAAAAACGACTAATATGAGACATATAATAATGAAAGTGCCTGCTGCTGCACGGAAGAAAACAATTCTATTGTGTTTGGCAAATTGATTTTTTTCTTAATTGTTATGCGTTTTCTAAGTTTTTCTCGTTTCTCGATTAATTCTTTCCATTTGCTTTTATCTTTTGTAAAGGCATAGCTAATTGTTTCTACCATTGGTAATGTTATTATATATAGTGTTACCGGTGTTACAATTATTATTGCCCATATTATAGCTAATGCTACTCCCAGAATTCCGCTAATAACGTAAAATGCTAATACAGTGATACCAATTAATAGTGGGATTATTATGTAAATAGTTATTACAACTTGTATGATAAACCACATTTTCTCCCTTCATTTGTTAGTTTTCAGTCGTGTAATCGATTCCTTCAGATGATACAACGATATCTTATTTGTTACTAAAAACACTAGATTTAGATAAAGGAAACAAAAAAACACAAAATATAGATTTTTTGAGTTGACAAAGTGTTTTGTTTAGTGTTTAATGATGCTATTGTACTTAGTCGACTTGTATCTAAAATTGAGATGTATTTTTCTGTATACCCCGCAAATGCGGGGTTTTTTGTTATTTAGAGGGCGTATTTAATGACATCAGCAAAGATCACTCAGCCTTCACCAACAGTCAAGAGGCGTCTTCCTCCAAGAGCAGGGAGTGGCCGTGTTAAAGGCGTTCCGAATAAAATGACGCGTATTTTGAAAGAAGCAGTGCTTAAAGCCGCTGAGAATGCCGGAAATAAAATAGGGAATGATGGTTTGGTTTCGTATTTAGAAAAGCAAGCTGTCAACTGTCCAGCGGCTTATTTGGCATTGCTTGGTAAAGTTTTACCGTTACAGGTTACGGGTGAGAATGGTGGAGCAATTCAGATGATAGGGCGCGTAGAAATAGCGCCTTTGGTTCATGACAGTAAGACAGATTAGGATTGTCCCGAAGCTTATACCGATTTTTTCAGGAGATTCTTTTGTAAGAGCGGCATGGGGCGGACGAGGATCAGGGAAGACCAGGTCCTTTGCTTTGATGGCCGCTTTAAAGGGGTATCAATTTGGTATGGCCGGTATATCAGAGATGCTTCTTTGTGCACGACAGTTTCAGAATTCGCTTGCAGAGAGTTCATTAGAAGAGATTAAGTATGATTTTTTACAGGACTATTATAACTTTTCTGGTTTCAATTCTACGGCAACTACACAGATAAAAAGACTGTAATCTACGTCGTATTTTTTAAAATATTCATGTATACATTATTTAGCTTTTTTCACATAAGATTCACAGCTTCAAAGATCAGAAGAGCAATCCGTAATAAACTTGAACTGCTTGATCTTCTATAAGATATCTGATCTGAAAACTGGCTCCTACATATAATTGGTTAACTAAAGATCGTCACGACCTTCGCCAATACCTCATTCATAATAGCTGTTGGCAAACTTTCTACTTTGATTTAATTTTCATGCTTTGATTGGATTTCATCCTATCCGTTACACTATCCATGTTAATGGACCATGGTGTATTACATTCGAATTTGAGGCATATAATGCCTATCGTGTTGATCTTGAACAATATCATTGAGGAAAAATTATGAATGATTTTCCAGCAAAACGCCATAAAAACCGCTGCCCCTCTCATCCAGGTGATTTATTAGCAGAAATTATTCCAAAAACCGGCAAAAAAATCTATTTCGCCTTCTGTTTCGGCACGTCTAGGAAAAATGTTTGGTGATGGAGCTGCTGTTTGGTTACGTATGCAAGCAGCTTATGATGCTTGGCACGCTGAACGTGAAACAGATGTCAGTGAAATTCCAACATTCTGTAGCATTTAAAAATAATCTTAAGTGTATTTATCAAATTTAAGCAGTTATAGCGTTGATCAAATTTATTTGGACAATGCTCTGACAATCAAAATATTTTCTGAAAGATTTTCCTTAACCTTTATATATATTTTTTCTATGTCCAACAGCCAAGACTAACACGACAAGCTCTTTATCATAAAGATCACAGAGTATCCTGTAATCTCCTACACGATACCTCCATAAACCTGATAATTGGCCTCTTAAGGGCTTACCTATTGCACGCACATCTTCAAGAGAAGTGACATGCTGATCTAAAAAATCAACAATCCGATGTGCTTCTTTTTTATCGCATTTTTTTAAAAAACTGAGAGCTTTTTTTCATATCAAATGAATCTTTTACATGACTTTTTCCCCCGTCTCAAAGAATGGTGTTTTACGGCACAACAAGATAAAGATTTAAACCAACTACGTCAGAAATGTCGCTAGCTTAGCAAGGACTTCATTCATAATCATAGGTGGAACTGTTTCCAGTTTCTTCCCTTGACGCGCTCCAATATCAAGAGCACGTGGTTGATCACAACGTATTACGCCCGTTGTATGCAATCCCGCTCCCATTAATGATACAGCAAAACCTGCTGTTCTAGCAAAATTTCTTCCGCTTGTAATAGGCAAGACAATAGGTGTTTTCGTTACACGATTAAATGCCTCCAGTGATACAATTAGTACAGGACGCGTTCCTTTTTGCTCATAGCCTGAAGATGGGTCAAGAGATACAAACCAAATTTCTCCCCGCTTCATCACAACAGCTCTTTACCAACAGGTTGAGCACCAAACCACTCCATATCTTCATCTGCAAAATCATCTGAGGAATTACATTGGGCTAATAATTCATCAAGAGTATAACTAGGGAATGTCTGTGGTTTCACAATCAATTGTCCATTATCAACAGCCAAACCAACTTGCGTATTTTCTGTAAGATGAAGAACATCAAGTAATGCTGGCGGTATGGAAAGCATCACTGATCCTCCAACTTTACGTAATTTTGTTGTATGCATAAAACACTCTCTCAAATATTATATAAATATATAACATTCTGAAAACTATTTCAAGAACTCAAGAGCTTTTAATGCTTTTATAAAAATACCAGTAAAACATTTAACATTTAGTTTTTCTGACAAAATATTTCTGGAGAGCATTCAGAGCAAATCGCAATGAAGACACAAGATACGGTAATGTTTGATCTTCTACGACAAGATATTGTAATGCGGAATGCAGGTTATATTGTTTATAGCGGCATTGTACTTCTCTTACTATCTTTTGCATACTTGAAAATTGTTCTGTTGCCAACTGAACCCATTTATCTCTTTCCTTCTCATCAGAAGAGGAAGGCATTTCATCATAAATAGCACAAGGAAAACCTTTTGCACAAAGGTAATTGTTTCTTATCTGTAGATATTTTTGTGCTGCATCATATTGCTCTTGAGTGAGCTCACCTTTCAAATAAAGCCACCCTATGTAAGTACTCGAAAGCGGATTTTTTTCCTGTTCTATGGTCAAACCAAAATGCTTAGTTTGCCATAAATTATAATTTTTTTGCATATCCAACCAAAATTTAGCTTTACTAAAACCAGCTAATTCTAATTTAATTGCAAGCTCTGTACGCATAGAAGCATGACCATTAATCACTCTTGAGAGAGAAGCTCTTGTCATATGGAGATGGTCAGCTAATTTTTGTATTGATAGCCCCATTTCTTCCAAGAAAGCCACTTTTAGAACTTCACCCGGATGTGCAGGATTATGCATCACTTTTTGTTCCTTTCATCAATGATAGTCTTGATAATCAACAAGCTCCACATCTGTTCCTATAAAGCGAAAAGTAACACGCCAATTTCCATTCACCCATAGAGAATAATATCCTGTAAGTTCACCTTTAAGAGAAGGCATTTTAAAGGCAGGTGCTTTCAAGATTTCGGACGTAGTAGCACTTGTTAAAGCCGTTAAGATAACGCATAACTTTTTTACGTGATCTGCTTCTAATAGCTTTTGTAGACCCTGTTGTATAAAATAATTTTAAGCCCTTATGTTTGAAACTCACAATTGCTATTGCAGCCCCTTATTGTATAGCATCACTATACGATTAATAAAAATAAGGGTTAAGTTTTATACAACCAAATTTAGTTTTATATTTGGATAAAATGATTGAGAATAAGCTATAAAAAGGTTCGGAATAGAACAGAAAAAACATAATAAAATCAATAACTATAAAATTCCCTTACCTTTATATAACTTATTGATTTTATTGATATTTGGCGATCCCGACAGGATTCGAACCTGTGACCTGCGGCTTAGAAGGCCGTTGCTCTATCCAACTGAGCTACGGGACCAAACAAGAAACATCTTAATTAAGCAACATCCTCGTTAATGTGTCCAAGGCTGTTGTCGACTACTATGAAAATTATCAGAATAAGAAATAGCGCGTCGTAAAGCTTTATGCAAATTTTCTACACGATAAGGAATAGCATTTTTTATAGCAAAATTTATTGCTTCTTCTTTTGTTTGAAACCGAATTTTTATCTGACTATTTATATCAGAGGTCGCTGTATAACCCATAAGAGGTTCAATCATTTTTGCCTGTACTGGCTCATATTGAAGAATCCAAAAACCAGTATTTGCTTTGCCTGATTGCATTGGTGTTTTTGCAGGACTATAAATACGTGCAACCATAGATCTTCTTTTTCCCTTAGATAAAGCAATAGCTAAATAATAACTTTACTGCATACCATCCAATTTGTAATATTATCCTTAATCGAATAAGAATGGTCGGAGCGATAGGATTCGAACCTACGACCCCCTGATCCCAAATCAGGTGCGCTACCAGACTGCGCTACGCTCCGTCATTTATATTTAATTTACCTTCCCTAAAATTTTCATAGCAGAAGTGCAAGAGCAAAACACACTTTTTTAATTTTTCTATTCCTTAACATATAATAATTCTTTTAAACACTTTTTTATTAAATAATAAACTATAGAAATCAAAAAACACTCTATAAAAATAAAACCCATAGCAGACAGAATAAAAATATTCTTAACATAGATTTTCAACAAACTGAATAATAATTCATTATAGCAATAACCGACTGTTATAATGATTGCAAAAGATAATATACATAAAAAATTGAAAAACTGCTTATTTTAGATGAGTTATTTTTTATTTTAATGACTTATTTAAATAAGTATGTTGTTTATAGAATAAAATAAAAATAGCCTACTAATATTAGGCCTCTAAATTTTTATTATTTGCTAAAAAATTAGGAAATATAACCACACTAAAAACTACAAATGAAATTATTGCTTGAAAAACAAACATTATAGCTAAAAAAATGAAGGGGCATTTTTCTTTCCCATAGAGAATATTAAGCTAAAAAAGCATTAGAATATATCAAAAATTATTTACTGAATTTGCATATTAATAACTTCGCTAATAATAGAGCGTGTTACTTTACTTTTTCTTTGTAAAGCTAATCGATCAACAGAATCAATAACACGCTTTAATGAGAATAAAGAACGCTCACAATGGTTTATAAGATAGTGAATAACACTCGGATGAACTGTAATTTGCCGATCAGAAAATAGCTTAAAAGCAATAGCCGTTAATAATGCATCATCAGGTTGCTTTAATACAACGAGCATCACTGAGTTAAGGCGACTTTTCAAATCATCCAATTGCAAATTCCATGTAGATGGTAATGTACGTGCAGTCATCAATAAAGTAGCTTGATTTATTCCGAGATTTGCTTGTTTAATGCTATTAATCAAATGAAAAAGACCAGTTTCACTGATTTCACCTGAATCAACATCCTCAATTAAAAATGATTTACCTGAAGAAGCCATGGCGATAACCTGATCAATTTCATCATGACAAACATTTAAGGCATTAGCTTTTTGAGCCCATACACTAGAAAAATGCGTCTTACCAGATCCTTTATCCCCGATTAAGACCGCAATAGGAGGCACCCAATTTGGCCAATGATTAATCAATTGAAAAGCCATGCGATTGCTATCTGTCATTACCAAATCATCAAATTGAAAAACTGATTTATGAGAAAAATCCAATGGTAACTGCGTTTCATACTTATTCATTCTATTGACTCCAAATTCTCATTTTGAGCATACATCTGAGAATTCAGATAAATATGAAGAACAAAACGAACAAGAACGCCAATAATAGCAGCTGCAGGAACAGCAACAAGCATACCTGTAAAGCCAAATAATGAACCAAAAGCAAAAAGTGCAAACATCAACCAAACTGGATGAAGGCCAACTGATGGACCAACAAGCTTCGGTTGCAAAATATAACCTTCAATAAATTGCCCAATAAAAAAAACTATCATTACAATAATAACCCAGCCCCAATTATCTGGATAAAATTGAACCCATGCAACACCAATAGATAATATAAAACCAATCATTGTACCAATGTAAGGAATAAAACTTATGAGACCAACAAACATACCAATTAAAAGAGCAAAATTCAGTCCTGTAATAGTTAAGCCAATAGCATAATATCCTGCCAGAATTAAACAAACAGTTCCTTGTCCCCGTACAAAGCCTGCAACAGCTCTATCCATTTCATGAAAAAGACTGCGGACAGTTGTAAGATGACTGCGTGGTATCCAAGAATCAACGACCTCAACCATATGTGGCCAATCTAATAAAATATAAAATGTTACTACTGGCGTTACTACAAATAGACTAATAATATTAACAATAGATTTTCCTGACTTCAAAAGCGAATTCAATAGAGATGTAATAAAGTCGGAGCTTTGTCCTAAAAGCACTTTAATATTAGTATGTAACTCATTCGGATCACTATCAAAATAACGCCTTACCCAACTAAAATTATGCTCAACAAAAAAAGTTTGAATACGATTGACATAAATCGGTAAACCATTGCTTATAAATTGTTGTATTTGTCCACTAATAATAGGAATCAAAATTATTAAAGAAACCACAAAAAAAATAATAATAAACAAAGTAATTAGTGTAGTGCCAAAAACACGATGAATTCCAATTTTTTCAAATATTTGTACAATTGGATTAAGAAAATAAGCTAATACAATCCCTGCTATAAAAGGAAATAAAATTGATCCCAAAATAAACATAAAAACAATGAAAAAAATCAATGTACCTAGCCAGAAAAAAATTTGCTTTTTCATACTATTTGGTAATGGTACTTGGGCATAAGCAGGTATATAAGCCGTATAATAGTCATGAGACTTGTTTTTTTTATTCATTTTCTTATTCATTGGCAGTGAAGAGTTCTTTTAACTAATTGATATCCATTTAATAAATATCATTGAAATTCTCTTAAAAGATTATGGAATTTCTTTTGCTTGAGTCAAGTAAACAATAATTGTATTTTAAATAATAAATCCAATAACTCTTGCAGAGATAACTTTATCATGGCATTATATAAATATCAAAATCTGATTTCCTATAAGGAAAACTCGAATGAGCAATCAACAACTAGTCAATAAAAAAACTAATAAGAGTCTTACCTATGCAGATAGTGGCGTTGATATTAACATAGCCAATACAATGGTAGAAAAAATTAAGCCTTATGTGCACTCAACAAAACGAATAGGCGCAGATACAAAGATTGGTGGCTTTGGTGGTCTATTTGATTTAAAAGCAGCAGGTTTTATAGATCCCATTCTCGTAGCGTCTAATGATGGTGTAGGCACAAAACTAAAAATTGCTATTGAAACAGGTATTCATAATACTGTTGGCATTGATCTCGTAGCCATGTGCGTTAATGATTTAATTGTACAAGGTGCAGAGCCTCTATTTTTCCTAGATTATTTTGCGACTGGAAAACTGGATGCAAAACAAGGAATAGAAATTGTTTCTGGTATCGCAGCAGGATGTCAACAAGCAGGAGCTGCTCTTATCGGAGGAGAAACTGCAGAAATGCCTGGTATGTATGCAAAAGGAGATTATGACCTAGCAGGTTTTGCCGTAGGAGCGACTGAACGAAATTCATTGTTACCTTCAAAAGACCTTGCAGAAGGAGATATCATCTTAGGTCTTAGCTCATCTGGAGTACATTCAAATGGCTTCTCTCTCATAAGACAAATTATTAAACAAAATAATCTAAAATGGAATTCCCCTGCCCCTTTTAATTCTGAAATAACTCTTGGTGAAGCACTTCTAATACCAACTCGTATTTATGTAAAATCTCTTCTGCCAGTTATACAGAATAACAAAGGAATTAAAGCTCTCGCACATATTACAGGAGGTGGGTTTCCTGAAAATATTCCGCGTGTTCTACCATCTTCTCTTTGCGCTGAAATTAACCTCTCTGCAATTCCTATTACACCAGTATTCTTATGGATTGCCCAACAAGGTAAAATAGAAGAAACAGAAATGCTTCGGACTTTTAATTGTGGTATTGGCATGATTGTTATTGTAGCACAAAATTCAGCTACAACTGTTACGAAAGCACTTGAAGCTCAAGGGGAAACCGTTACTCCACTTGGTATTTTAACAAAATATCAAAATAAAAAAGTTACTTATAAAGGTAAACTTAATTTATGAAAAAACAAATAATTGTTTTTATTTCCGGTAACGGATCTAATATGGTTTCGCTTATTAAGGCTAGCCAACAAACAGAATATCCTGCTAAAATCGTTGCAGTTATTTGTAATAATCCTCAAGCTGCTGGCATTAAAAAGGCACATGATAATAATATACCTATTCACGTCGTTGATCGCAAAAATTATTCAACGAAAAAAACACATGAAGAAGCCATCCTCACTATTTTATCTCAATATCAACCAGACCTGATCTGTTTTGCTGGTTATATGCAGCTTGTCTCATCATATTTTATCAAACTTTATAAAGAGCGAATACTTAACATCCATCCCTCTCTTCTTCCTTTATTTAAAGGCTTAAATACCCATGAAAAAGCTTTAGCAGCAGGAGTGAAAATTACTGGTTGTACTGTTCATCTAGTTACAGAAGAAATGGATGCAGGAAAAATTCTGGCTCAAGCTGCAGTTCCAATACACCCTAATGATACTATAGAAAGTTTAGCAGAGAGAGTTTTGAAAGCTGAACATAAACTCTATCCAGAAGCCTTAAAAGCATTTATTCAAGGAAATAATAAAACAACAGATTACCAACAACAGCTTTTTTCTTTTTAAACTAAAATTTTCTATCAAGAATCTTAAGATAAAAATATAAAACTGCTAAAAGAATATCTGAAATAGGAACACATGCAACATTTACTCAATTTCAATATTTTTTGTTTTATTTGACTTAAATGTATAGCTTGAAATAAAAAAATTAATAATATAGTTACTGAAATATCTTTGTTATTTAAGCTCTAACACATTAGAAATGTTGAAGTTTTATGGCTTTAAAAGCTAAAAATGTGTATTCTATTATGCCAATGTTTCTTTAACTGCTAGCGCTAACTGTTTAAGTGTGAATGGTTTAGATAAAAACCCAAAAACAGTATCTTCTGGAAGATTTTTAGTAAAAGCATCTTTTGTATATCCAGAAACAAAAATGATTTTTATATCAGGATAATTTTTACGTGCTTCTATGAGTAAAGTAGGTCCATCCATCTCTGGCATAACTACATCAGAAACAATAATATCAACAGCACCTTTATTTTTTTCAAGTATAGCAAGCGCTTCCACTCCGCTTGCAGCTTCTAAAACTGTATATCCTCTCATTTGAAGAGCTCTTACACTACTCATTCTGACAGAATATTCATCTTCAACTAATAAAACAGTGGCAGAACCTGTCAAATCTGCATTTTTTTCCTGTTCTTCTACTTTTTCAATCTGTTGAGAAATCTCTCTACCCATATCAGAAATATAACGTGGTAGAAAAATATGAAATGTTGTGCCTTCTCCTTCTTGGCTATCACAGTAAATATATCCCCCTGTCTGTTTGATAATACCGTAAACCATTGATAAACCAAGCCCTGTGCCTTTACCAACTTCTTTTGTCGTAAAAAATGGTTCAAACATTTTTTCTTGTATAACAGCAGGTATACCAGTTCCTGTATCTGAAATAGTCAACTGCACATATTCATCAACAACAAAACCAGCATAATCAAATTCTGCACTTTGCTGTTTTGTAATATTATTTGTCGTAATTGTTACTATTCCTCCATCAAGCATGGCATCGCGTGCATTGATAACTAAATTCATAATAACGCGTTGAAAAGATGCTTGATCAACTTTGACATCCCATAGATCTTTTCCATGAATGATTTTTAATTGAATATTATTCCCTAAAAGAGGTAAAATAAGATTACGTATATCTGATAAAAGCTCTGTAAAATCAACTTTTTGAGGTCGAAGCGTTTGCTTTCTGGAAAAAGCTAATAATTGTTGTACAAGTGCAGCTGCACGGTTAGCATTATTTTTGATGTTGATAAGATCAGCGTATGCAGGATCAGAACTGCGATGTGTATTTAAAAGAAAATCACATGACATTAAAATTGCTGTTAAAACATTATTAAAATCATGAGCAATACCACCAGCTAACTGTCCAACAGCTTGCATTTTTTGGCTTTGTATCATTTTATCTTCAAATATTTTTTGTTCTGTTATTTCTGTTCCAGATACAATGACCAAATCTTGTAATGCATTATCATATTCTAATGTTACAAGCATAGTATAAAGACGCAAATAGCGTTTTTGATCACCTTCTAATACCGTTTCTATTGGAATTGAATTGTTTCTATTTGCTGTAATCTGCTGAAATACACGCTCTAATTGAACATGATCACAGGGAGATATAATATCATAAAGACTAACGACTTTACTAGATTTCCCCGTAAGTAACAGAAAAGCATTATTGATGTATATAAATTGTCCTTTTTGAGTAACGACTGCTATTGCAAAAGGGCTTACATTAAAATATTTGGTTAATATACTTGGCAATTTTGATTGGTTATTACTTTCATTCTCTTCTATCTGCTGTGGTATCATAATAATCCGATAAATAGCCTCATCCTCTACAAGAGAAGAAGCATACATAAAACAATTCAATATTCTTTTATTACCAGTTTCAGAAATAGAATATAAAGAGAACGTATAGGGTATCGTGCCATTTAAATTTTGGTATTTATTATTGTTTCGACGAATATCACTCCATGTGCTATTATTTCTAACAGAATGAAATAATTGATCAAAACTATATTGACCAACAGTAAAATTCGTTAAATCGATTAAAAACCATTTAGCAAAAACAGTATTCAAATAGATAACTATTCCTTGTGCATTCACAGATAAAAATCCAATAGGAGATTCATCTAAATGACCAATAACTTCCTGTGAATTTAAGAAAAAGGTTTCATTATACTGATGATATTGCTGCAAATGAGAAACATCTGTAATACGCCAAAATAAAAGCTTTTTTCCCCTATGAACCGTAGGATGAATAGAAATATTATACCAAATAACATCTTTCTGTTGTGAATTAATAAAAATCGATCGATCTGTTCTCAAGACCTCTTGGGCTGCAGAACCAGCTAATATTGCTACTTTTAAGCGGTATAAGAGTGCACCAGTATTTGGAAGATCAGAAATAACGACATAACAAGAAACTTCAGGCTTATAAGTAAAAATTTTTTGATAACTTTGATTGGAGTAATAAACAAAACCAGATAAATCAGAGACTATAATTACATCATCTATCTCATTAAAAATGTTAAAATCTAAATCTTTATGTAATTGCATAACACTACATTTGAAAATGTTCACCCCTAATAAAAAAAGTGCTATAATACCTATTATTGCTAAAACAAAAAGAAATATCAAAGCAGTCTTATAGACATAGCTTTGCGGATAAAAAAAACCTATTAATCCAATAATGAATAAAAAAATTATTGTAAAAATAGTAACTCCAATTGTAACTTCCCAGCGTACGAAAGTAGACAATAATTTATTAATACTTTCAAAATTTTTATCCATTTTTTCCTCAATTATGACTATTTTTATGTCACAAATTGCCTTTACGGTCTCTATAAATTATTGATATAAAAATACTATGTTTCACACTGTAATTTTTAAAGTCTAAATTTTTGTAATATTATAAATAAAAATAACAGATCTATTATTAATATTTAGGAGGGATAATATGAAAGGTTGGTTATCAGATTATATAAACGTGCCGATAACACAAGTGATGATCAACTTTTTGTATCTCATAATAATAATTGTAGCAATCACTATAGTTATTAAGCTTTTAACTAACTTAAATAAAATACAATTTAGAACTACCAGCAAGTCCCAGCCACGATTAGCTATATGCGGTACAGTCGCTATTGATCGTACACATCGTCTTGTTTTAATACGCCGAGACAATACAGAACATTTGGTTCTCATCGGTGGACCAACAGCTACTATTATAGAATCAAATATTACAAGTGTAGAATCAGATGTTGTTAAAAAATATACAGCATAAAATATCTCATACAAATCACCACAAGATAGCTAGTTAATATGGATACAGCAGACATCAATATTTATTCTATGCCTATAAATTCTAGAAAGAAAATCCTCTTCCATAAATTTTGATACTTCTTTATAGTTAGTATTGTCTTCCTCTTTATCGTTATATTAAAATTTAAATGGTAATTTTAATCGATTTATTCTCTCCCAAACAGCTGTTTTTTAAATCCTCACGATAGATTTATTTTCGTTTTTCGTAGCATTCTTGTGTTGCTAACACCACACTTCAATTCGTCTAACTTCAAAAATGCTTTATACTTTAGGATCTTTATTTCTTCCACAAAATCTATAAATACCATCATCAATACGTTGCAAAACTATATCTATTTTTGCAATAGATTTTCACCAATCAAAAAAATGTAATTCAATTATATCACTCAAATTATATTCAAAATATATGCTTAAGCTTTATATATAGAAGTTTTACGGAATGAATGATAATAAATATTGTGCTAGCAAAAGTGATTTTTTCATAAATGAGCAGTAAAAAGCATATTTTTACATCAAATTAAATTTTTTGAAAAAATGTATATATAAAGGAAAACATGTAAAGCTTTAGAAAAAGTGCAAAAAAGTGTTAATCAACCTAATTTAACTGATTGATCATCTTGCAAGACAAAATATGCCTATATTTTAAATATCAGTATGATTTAGCAAAGATTTTTTGCCCTAGAATAAGCTAATCAGAAAATTAAATACACTAATAAGTAAATTACTAATATTTGAAAAAACACACTTACAAAGGCAAAGATAAGGTCTGATAGTCACGATTAAAATACATTAAAGCATCTTTTTCTTGATTCCGGTTTATTGCAACAACTTCACCAATTAAAATATAGTGTGTTGGATGTTCATGACAACAAATCAAATTACAGTCAAACGAAGCCAAAGCATTTAATAAACTAGGAGCACCGGTCTGCAAGATACCCCATTCAGCTGCAGCAAAACGTTCATTTTGTGTGAAACGATGGCGTCCAGAAAAAACATCGGCTAATAAACGATGTTTTCCTGTTAAACTATTAACACAAAAATTTCCGTTTTCCATAAACAGCTTATTTTCAGTCTTATAACGCATTAAACAGACAAGAAGTGTTGGAGGATTGTCTGATAAGGAACAACAAGATGAAATTGTCACCCCACGCTTACCCTTAATACCATCTGTTGTTACAATATGCACAGCTCCTGCAAAATGACTCATTGTATCCCGATATTCTTGAGATGAAACAGGAACTATTGATTGAGATTTCGATGTTAAATGTATTTTATGCTTAGACATAATTTTTTACTTATATAGCTGTTAAAATTTCAGAATATATTTCAATATTTTCTTTTATTATACACTATCACTCTCTTAATATCATATACGAACAATAAAAATGTATATTTTATCATATAAAATTACATGCTAAAAAAGATCAACTAAGGAGATCTTTAATGTCCCGTTCCCATCTTATCGCCCCTTCACTCTTAGCTTCTGATTTTTCTAAACTCGGTCAAGAACTATCAGATGTTCTTGATGCTGGCGCAGATTGGATTCACCTTGATATCATGGATGGCCATTTTGTTCCTAATATCACCTTTGGGCCAGATGTTGTTAAAGCTTTACGTCCACAAACAAAAGCAGTCTTTGACGTTCACCTTATGATAAAACCTGTAGATCCTTATCTTGAATCTTTTGCAAAAGCGGGTTCAGATATTATAACCATTCATGCAGAATCAAGTACTCATCTTCATCGTTCATTACAAATGATCAAAGCAATGGGTAAAAAAGCGGGCATTGCAATAAATCCAAGCACATCAGAACATGTACTTGAATATTTGCTAGATCAATTAGATCTCATCCTTATCATGACAGTTAACCCTGGATTTGGTGGGCAAAATTTTATTCCAGACATGGAAGATAAAATAAAACGAGTAAAAAATATGATTGCTAATCGTCCTATCGACCTTGAAGTTGATGGTGGTATTACCATTGATACAATTGGAAAAACTGCAAAAGCAGGTGCAAATGTATTTGTAGCAGGCTCTGCAATTTATAAAAATGGTAACAAAGAGCTTTACAAAACACGTATTAATGCACTGCGCCAAGCTGCAATCCTCTCACAATAAGGAAAAATCATGATCACACGTTATTCTCGTCCTGAAATGGTGGCAATCTGGTCACCAGAAACAAAATATCGTATTTGGTTTGAAATTGAAGCACATGCTTGTGATGCAATGGCCCAGCTTGGTATTATTCCTAAAGAAGCAGCTAAAACCATCTGGGAAAAAGGTGCAATTGCCAAATTTGATGTGAATCGTATTAATGAAATTGAAGCAATTACTAAGCATGATGTTATAGCATTCTTAACTCATTTGGCTGAGTTTATTGGACCAGAGGCTCGTTTTATTCATCAGGGCATGACGTCATCAGATATATTAGATACAACACTCAATGTCCAATTGATGCGCGCTACTGATATTCTTCTACAAGATATAGACCATCTTCTTACTGCATTGAAAAAACGTGCTTTTGAACATAAAGATACAATTACTATTGGACGTAGTCATGGTATTCATGCTGAACCTACAACATTTGGAGTCAAATTTGCTTTCGCATACGCTGAATTTTCTCGTTGTCATAAACGTTTGCTCGCCGCGCGAGAAGAAATTTCTACCTGTGCTATCTCTGGAGCAGTTGGAACTTTCGCTAATATTGATCCACGTGTTGAAAAATATGTAGCAAAAGCATTAGGTATGCATAGTGAAACTATTTCTACTCAGGTTATACCACGTGATCGTCACGCTATGTTTTTTGCAACACTTGGTATTATCGCTTCATCTATTGAAAGATTAGCCATAGAAATACGCCATTTGCAACGAACAGAAGTTCTTGAAGTAGAAGAATATTTTTCCTCTGGTCAGAAAGGATCATCGGCAATGCCTCACAAACGTAATCCAGTTTTAACAGAAAATTTAACTGGATTAGCTCGTATGGTGCGCGCATTTGTAGTTCCTGCGATGGAAAATGTAGCACTTTGGCACGAACGTGATATTTCTCATTCATCTGTTGAGCGTTATATTGGCCCTGATGCTACTATTACACTCGATTTTGCTCTTGCCCGATTAACATCTGTAATTGAAAACTTAATTATTTATCCAGAAAATATGAAAAAAAATCTCAATAAATTTTGTGGCCTTATTTATTCACAGCGTGTACTTTTAGCACTTACACAAGCTGGTACTAGTCGTGAAAATGCGTACCAAATTGTACAACGTAATGCAATGAAAGTCTGGGAACAAGGGAAAGATTTTTTAGAAGAATTACTAAAAGATCAAGATATCTCAAAGATTTTAAGTGAAGCAGAACTTCGTGAAAAATTTGATCTTTCTTATCACACTAAACATGTTGATACAATTTTTAAACAAGTTTTTGGATAAAAAAGCTCATGAAAGCAAATCAACTCGATATTCTTATTATCCCCGGCTATAAAGGATCTGGTCCTGACCATTGGCAAACACGCTGGGAACAAAAATTATCTACGGCTCGCCGCGTACAACAAATCCAATGGTCAAAACCTATCCGCGAAGAATGGGTTAATGCTGTTGAAATTGCTATTGGACAGGCTAATAAACCTATTGCTATTATTGCTCATTCATTAGGAGTTCCAACAGCTATTCACGCAATTGCACATAATCCAGAAAAAATTCGTGGTGCTTTCTTTGTTGCTCCACCAGATGTAGAAAATGAAAAGATACGTCCCAAATATTTAATGACATTTGGTCCATATCATCGTAAAAATTTACCTTTTCCTTCAGTGGTTATAGCTAGCCATAACGATGAATTTTGCCAATTTTCAGTAGCAAAAAAACTTGCTCATGATTGGGGAGCACTTTTCGTTGATGCTGGACAGTCTGGTCATATTAATGCAGATTCTGGACATGGACCTTGGCCAGAAGGATTAATAATTCTTTCTCACTTCTTTGCAAAACTCTAAGTCAATTATAAACTCTCTTTTACATACTTTAAATAATAAAAACTGTAGTAAATATCATAGCAATCATTGAGAATTCTTACTAATTAGGATAATGTTTTCCTTTATAGCAACATTTAACACCTCTAAACGAATAGAGAAATATGATGAATCGTCGCCACCGCATTTACGAGGGAAAGGCCAAAATCCTATACGAAGGGCCTGAACCAGGAACTTATATCCAATTTTTTAAAGATGATGCAACTGCGTTTAATGCAAAAAAGCATGAAATCATCGATGGCAAAGGAGTCTTAAATAACCGTATTTCAGAATATATTTTCACTCAGCTTAGTCGTTTAGGAATTCCAACACATTTTATTAAACGCATTAATATGCGCGAACAACTTATTAAAGCGGTTGAGATTATCCCATTAGAGGTTGTTGTGCGTAATATCGTCGCAGGTTCCCTTTCTAAGCGTTTAGGATTAGAAGAAGGAACAGCTCTTCCACAATCTATCATTGAGTTTTACTATAAAAATGATGCTCTTGATGATCCAATGGTAACAGAAGAACATATCGTTGCTTTTGGGTGGGCTGCCCCACAAGAAGTAGAAGATATTATGCAGCTTTCATTTCGTATTAATGATTTTCTCTCTGGTTTGTTTGCAGGCGTCGGTATCCAGTTAGTTGATTTTAAAGTGGAATTTGGTCGTTTATGGACAGGCGAAACAATGCGTGTTGTTCTCGCAGATGAAATTTCACCTGATTCTTCTCGCTTATGGGATATTCAAACAAAAGAAAAACTTGATAAAGATCGTTTTCGACGTGATATGGGTGGACTTATTGATGCCTATCAAGATGTTGCAAGACGTCTTGGTATCATGAATGAAAATGAACCTCCACGACCTAGTGGTCCAGTTTTAGTCAAATAAAAAGAAAAATAGTGCAATCTCAACTTACTTAACAAAAATACTATTCTTCAAAAAAGAGTTATTTAAATAATAGGAAAAAAATGAAGGCACGTGTCACAGTTACTTTAAAAAACAGCGTCCTCGATCCACAAGGGGAAGCAATAGTTAATGCCTTAAATAGCTTAGCCTTTACAAATATTCAATCTATCCGCCAAGGGAAAGTTTTTGACATTATCCTTAATGATATGCCTATTGAATCTGCAAAACAAACACTTGAACAAATGTGTGAACAATTGCTTGCGAATACTGTTATTGAAAATTATACAATAGAACTTCTTTAAGTGAATTAGCCATGAAAACTGCTATCATTCAATTACCCGGATTAAATCGTGATCAAGATATGATTGCAGCATTGTATGACATAACAGGTGTTCAGCCATTAAAAATTTGGCAAACAGAAACAACAATTCCCAATGTGGATATGATTGTTATTCCTGGTGGTTTTTCCTATGGTGATTATTTAAGATGTGGTGCTATTGGAGCAAGAACACCAGTATTACGAGCTGTTTGCGAAAAAGCACAACAGGGTGTAGCAATTATAGGAATATGTAACGGTTTTCAAATTTTGTTAGAAGCAGGATTATTGCCAGGTGCTCTGATGCGTAACACTTCATTGAAATTTGTTTGCCGTGAAGTAAAACTTGAAGTAACCAATGCTGAAACGAAATTTTCTCGACTTTATAAAAAAGGGCAAATTATTCGCTGCCCTGTTGCTCATCATGATGGTAATTACTTTGTTGATAATGATGTATTGAAACAAATGGAAGATAACAAACAGATTGTTTTCCGCTATGCAAAAGGTGAAAACCCTAATGGTTCAATAAATGATATAGCTGGCATTATCAATAAAGTTGGTAATGTGCTTGGTATGATGCCTCATCCTGAAAACTTTATTGAAGCAGCACATGGTGGCACTGATGGGCGCTTACTTTTTCAAAGTGTTTTAGAATTAGTATCATGATCACAAAAAAATATTTTTTGGAATTCTCAAATATTTTCGCATTAACTTTCTATACAGAATAGCTAGTAATACAAAAATATATAAAGTAAATTTTATCAGTTATGTTTCCTCACCCATCATAATAAAATATATTATTCTATATACACATTGTTGTTGATCTAAAAATAAAAAAATTAATAATCCAGATTACTGGATTAAAGACAGTAATAAATATTAATTTTGATTAATTTAACGGAATGAAAACTAATGACTCTTTGCAATGATATTGCCATTACACCAGAATTAATTGCAAACCATGGCTTAAAAACTGATGAGTATCAACGTATTTTGGAGTTAATTGGTAGAGAACCAACATTTACAGAGCTTGGAATTTTTTCTGCTATGTGGAATGAGCATTGTTCTTATAAGTCATCGAAAAAATGGCTCAAAACCTTACCAACAAAAGGGAAATGTGTCATTCAAGGTCCTGGAGAAAATGCAGGAGTCATTGACATTGGTAATGGCGAATGCGTTGTTTTTAAAATGGAAAGTCATAACCACCCTTCTTATATTGAACCTTATCAAGGTGCTGCAACAGGTGTTGGGGGCATTCTGCGTGATGTTTTTACGATGGGTGCTCGCCCTATTGCGACTATGAATGCATTACGATTTGGCTCTCCTGACCATCCTCGAACACGTCATCTTGTTTCTGGTGTTGTTTCTGGAATTGGTGGTTACAGTAATGCTTTTGGTGTACCCACTGTTGGTGGAGAAGTTAATTTTGATAAACGCTACAATGGTAATATCCTTGTTAACGCCTTTGCAGCTGGTATTGCAAAAATAGATTCTATTTTTTATTCCAAAGCGCAAGGTATAGGACTTCCCGTTGTTTATCTTGGTGCTAAAACGGGTCGTGATGGTGTTGGGGGAGCAACAATGGCTTCCGCCGAATTTGATAATACAATTGATGAAAAACGCCCAACTGTTCAAGTAGGTGATCCTTTTACTGAAAAATGCCTTCTTGAAGCTTGTTTAGAATTAATGGCATTAGGAGCTGTTATTGCTATTCAAGATATGGGAGCGGCAGGGCTGACTTCTTCTGCAGTGGAAATGGGAGCAAAAGGAGATCTAGGTATAGAACTTAATCTTGATCAAGTACCAGTTCGTGAAGATAATATGACGGCCTATGAAATGATGCTTTCTGAAAGCCAAGAGCGTATGCTTATGGTACTTAAGCCAGAATTAGAAGAACAAGCTGCAGAAATTTTTCACAAATGGGGACTTCATTTCTCTGTTATCGGAAAGACTACTGATGATTTACGTTTCCGTGTACTACATCAAGAAAAAGAAGTAGCAAACCTCCCAATCAAAGAACTGGGTAATGAAGCACCTATCTATGATCGTCCTTGGACAGAACCCTTAAAAAAGCCTACTCTAAAAGTAGAAGAAGTTGAAAAAGTTGATAATCTTGGTAACGTACTTCTTACACTTTTGAATTCTGCGAATCAAAGCTCACGACGCTGGGTTTATGAACAATATGATACCCTGATCCAAGGGAACAGTCTTGTTAGACCAGGAGGTGACGCGGGTGTTATTCGTGTAAGCAATAATGATAAACGTGCTCTTGCTTTTTCTACTGATGTAACACCACGCTATTGCGAAGCTGATCCCTATGAAGGGGGAAAGCAAGCCGTTGCAGAATGCTGGCGCAATATAAGTACCACAGGTGCAATACCACTTGCAGCTACAGATAATCTCAATTTTGGTAATCCTGAAAAACCTGAAATTATGGGGCAGCTTGTTTTAGCACTCAAAGGTATAGGTGAAGCCTGCAAAATACTTGATTTTCCAATCGTTTCAGGAAATGTCTCTCTTTATAATGAAACTAATGGAAAGGCAATTCTTCCTACACCAACAATAGCTGGTGTTGGGCTCCTTGATGATTGGTCAAAAATGGCTACGATCAATGGTATGCAGAATGAAGATATTATTGTTTTAGTTGGTTCTTGCGGATCACATCTAGGTCAATCAGTCTATATGCATAATATTTTAAATATTGAGGCAGGAGCTCCACCTTGTGTCGATTTACATCTTGAAAAAAAACATGGTGAATTTGTTCGTAATGTTATCCATAGTGGTTTTGTTCATGCCGCTCATGATATCTCTGATGGAGGCTTAGCCATCGCTCTTGCGGAAATGGTAATTAAAGCAGATAAAGGAATCAAAGTAGAATTAAGTAATCAAACACCACATCATGCTGAACTTTTTGGTGAAGATCAAGGACGTTACCTTTTAGCAGTCAAGCCTGATGCACTAGATAATCTTAAAATGCTTGCACAAACAAATACAATTCCCTTAATAGAGCTTGGTACAGTTGAAGATGATACACTTGATATAAAAGATGTATTCACACTTTCAATAACTGAACTTACACAGGCTTATGAAAATTGGTTTCCAAAATTTATGGACAAAGGTAAATAATATTCACTTCTACTAATTATAGATTAATTCTCATAAAAATAGACAAATCGAGGAGAATGTCCATGGCAATGAGTGCAGATGAAATTGAAGCCCTTATTCGTGAAAGCATTCCTAATGCAAAAATAACAATTCGTGATCTTGCTGGAGATGGCGAACATTACGCAGCTGAAGTTATTTCAGAAAATTTTCGAGGAAAAAGCCGTGTTCAACAGCATAAAATGGTCTATGATGCTCTTAAAGGAAATATGGGAAACGTTCTTCATGCTTTAAGTCTGCAAACAAGTGTTCCTAAATAATCTCAAAATTTTCTCTTGCATTCATTCTGTGAATACGATTAAAAAATGACATGGGTATAAATGTGTGTTTTTCTAAATCCACAATCTTGAGGAATGATAATGACTACTGTTCATAATTTTATTGATAATGAAATTAAAACAAACGAAGTTGTTTTATTCATGAAAGGGACCCCTAGTTCTCCTCAATGTGGATTTTCTGGACAAGTTGTTCAAATTCTTAACTATTTAGGGGTAAATTATAAAGGAGTTAATATTTTAACTTCTAATGAATTACGTCAAGGAATAAAAGATTATTCAAATTGGCCAACAATTCCACAACTCTATATTAAAGGTGAATTTATTGGTGGCTGTGATATTGTCAAAGAAATGTTTCAAAACAATGAGTTACAAGAACTTTTGAAAGAGAGAAGCATAACTTTTACCAAATCGTAAATATCTCTAATTTATTCGGATTCTTTTAAGTATTGTTCAGTCGCAATTTTTTATTTTAAGGATACATATGTCATATTCTGCCGACGAACAAAAGCACATAGATACAATTAAAAAAAAAATTGGATATAAAGAATTCGTTATCCTCATTGCAGCACTTATGGCAATCAACTCGATAGCAATTGATATCATGCTGCCCGCTATGCCTGATATTTTAAACAGCTTGCATGCTACTCATGAAAATGACCAGCATTATATCATTTCTTGTTATCTTATTAGCTATGGTGCTACGCAAATATTTTTTGGCCCAATAAGTGATCGTTATGGACGGCATAAACTCACCCTTATAGGCCTTGCTTGTTACTCATTTGCAGCAATTGGATGTATATTTGTATCCAGTTTTCACATATTACTTATTCTACGTATCTTGCAAGGTGTTGGAGGAGCAGCCATGCGTGTGCTCACAATATCCATTATACGCGACCTCTACGATGGTCGAAAAATGGCAGAAGTCATGTCCATAGTCATGATGATTTTTCTTCTTGCAACAATGATTGGGCCAGCAATAGGGCAAATTATTTTGTTATTTGGACAATGGCAATTAATTTTTATATTCATGGCAATTGTTGGTTTTGGATTGATGATTTGGATTCAAATACGCTTGCCTGAAACCCTTTATACACCACGATCTCTTTCTTTTTCTTCCGTCAAAAATAACTTACGGCTTATCATTACTAACCGCTCAACACTTTGCTATACACTCGCAACTTCTATTATTTTAGGTTGCATTTTTACTGCTATTAATACATCGCAACAAGTTTATGAAGGAATCTATAATTTAGGCATGTGGTTTCCTGCTGCCTTTGCTCTTGGCGCTGCATTTCAAGCTGTATCATCTTTCCTCAATTCTCGTCTCGTTGGGCACTTTGGAATGCGACGGATTTCTCATACAATGCTTCTACTGTTTGCTAGTATTTCATGTATTTGGTTTTTTGGGTCAGTTTTAAAAGACGGCGTTATATCTTTTCCATTCTTTATGATATTATACTGTATGTTAATGTTTACATGTGGTGGTATTATGGCTAATTTTAATACACTTGCCCTTGAACCTCTAGGAAAAATCGCTGGAACTGCGTCTTCTGTATCTGGTTTTCTTCAAACATCCATTGGTACAGGCCTTGGCTTTTTCATAGCACAATGCTTTGATGAAACAACAATTCCTAATTCAGCAGGATTTTTCTTTCTCAGTCTCACAGCTATTCTTCTTGTCTTGTGGGCTGAACATGGGCGTTTTTTTACGCAACATAATTCTGAATCAATCTAGTTAATAAAATAAAGTTTTTTGCTATAATAAAATCTTTAATATTTTTTACGACACTTTTATAAGCAAGCAATCAAACACACTACATCGTACTAACTAAAAAATTTACCTGATTTTGGAAATCCCTTCGGAACTAAACGCCCGGTTCCCGCGCGCGTTCCCATCCACTCAACGAGTTCATTAGCCTGGCGATTAAAACTACGCTCAGCTGTATCTTGCCAACTCAAACCTTCTGATAAAGTAAAAGTTTTGGCATCGACAATACCACCATCTTTATAACGTTGTAAGCGAACACCCTTACCACGACTCATTTCTGGTATTTGTTCAATAGAAAAAATAAGCATTTTTCGATTTTCTCCAACTATTGCAATGTAATCGCCTTCTACTGGAATGCAAAGCTTCAAACTATCAAGAGATTTTACATTCATCACTTGCTTTCCTTTTCGTGTATTAGCAATAATATCAGTTTCAGAAACAATAAAGCCATTGCCATAGGATGAAATTAAAAGTCTTTTGCCCTGCACATTGTGTACAAAAGCTGTGAGAATATCGTGCTCATTATTCATATCTACTAAAATACGAATTGGTTCGCCATGACCTCTTCCTCCAGGCAAAGTATTGGCACTAATAGTAAAAAACTTTCCGCCAGTGCTTATCACTATGATTTTATCTGTAGTGAATGCTGGAAATGCTAGCTTCAAACCATCGCCTTCTTTGAAAGAAAGAGTTTTATAATCGTTCAAATGGCCCTTTAAAGCACGCACCCAACCTTTTTCGGAAATAACAATAGTAACGGGTTCTTTTTCAATCATCGCTTGATGAATATCATTTTCATCATGCCTTGGTGCATCTTCAAATGTTGTACGCCTTTTTCCCAAGAAAGTTTCAGGACCAAAAATTTTACGAACTCTTGTAATCTCCTCAGCAATAACTTTCCATTGCTTGATGTTGGAATTTAATAAATTCTGTAATTTTTCCTTTTCAATCTTAAGAGAATCAAACTCTTTACGAAGTTGAAATTCTTCAAGCTTACGCAAAGAACGCAATCGCATATTTAAAATAGATTCAGCCTGATTCTCGGTTAATTTAAAGCGCAAAATCAATTCTTTTTTCGGTTCATCATGTTCACGAATGATTTGTATCACCTCATTAAGATTCAAATATGCAATAAGATACCCCTGCAGAATCTCTAATCGACAATCAATTTCATTCAGTCGATAATTTGAACGGCGAATAAGCACTTCTTTACGATGTTGAAGCCACTGCTGCAAACTCTCACGTAAAGAAAGGACATTAGGCACTTTTCCTAAAGTTAATACATTAAGATTAAGAGGAAACCTCACTTCAAAATCCGTTAACTTAAAAAGTGACTCCATCAAAAGTTCTGGATCAATTGTGCGATTTTTTGGAACTAGTACAATCCGAATATCTTCTGCTGATTCATCATGAATATCTTCAAGCATCGGTAACCGCCGAGCAAGCAATAACTCTGCTGTTTTTTCAATAAGGCGTGATTTTTGTACTTGATATGGAATTTCTGTAACAACAATCATATAAGAACCTCGATTCCCCTCTTCTTGATGCCAACGTGAACGCAATCGAAATAATCCACGCCCTGTACGATAAGAATCCTCAATACTTTTTTTAGGTTCAACCAAAATACCGCCTGTTGGAAAATCAGGCCCAAGCACAAATTGACTTAAATCTTTATGATCTGCATGGGGATTAGCAATCAAATATAATGCGGCATCACAAAGTTCTGCAACGTTATGTGGCGGAATAGACGTTGCCATACCAACAGCAATACCTGCTGAACCATTAGCTAAAAGATTAGGAAACGCTCCTGGTAAAACGATAGGCTCTTCATCTTCTTCATTATAGGTTAAACGAAAATCAATCGCATTTTCATTAATTCCTTCAAGAAGTAATATTGCCACTTCAGTCATACGTGCTTCTGTATAACGCATGGCTGCAGCATTATCTCCATCAATATTACCAAAATTACCCTGTCCATCAATTAATGGATAGCGAACAGAAAAGCTCTGAGCTAAACGTACCAATGCGTCATAAATAGATGCATCGCCATGAGGATGAAATTTTCCCATTACATCACCTACAATCCGGGCACACTTAGCATAAGCTTGTCCAGGATTAAGTCTGAGTAAGCGCATCGCATGGATAATACGTCGATGAACAGGCTTTAACCCATCACGTACATCAGGCAAAGCACGGTGTGTAATAGTAGAAAGTGCATAAGCCAAATAGCGTTCTTGCAAAGCAGATCGCAATTCTATTGGCTCAATATGCTCCTTATCAAAGGATCGAATCAT
This sequence comes from Bartonella sp. 11B, assembly GCF_002022625.1. Classification (NCBI taxonomy): domain Bacteria; kingdom Pseudomonadati; phylum Pseudomonadota; class Alphaproteobacteria; order Hyphomicrobiales; family Bartonellaceae; genus Bartonella; species Bartonella sp. 11B. Next base: position 1,057,413 of record NZ_CP019783.1, read on the forward strand.
CTCATCAGACATAATGTAAGGTAGCAATTTTAAAAATAAGGAACAAGTCTTCTATAAAACCGCTCAAATTTGCTATTAGCATAGCGTAACAAATCATCACCAATGAAATTGCGCTCTGTATCAGTAATTAATAATATATCACCACTGCGGCCAATACTGCGTAAATTATTAGAAAAATCCAGTTGCACATTATTCAATGTTTGAAATAATAATGTCTTTTCTATTTCTTTTTTATATCCATCTCTTATCAAAAAAAATTCTTCAAATTATTAGAAATGGTGACCTCCTATCACAACGCCTTTATCTAGCCAGTCTGAATCATATTCTTCATCTGCACTCTTGGTAGAAAAACCCATATCACGAATAAACTGTGCACCACGCCATTTTCTAAGACATAAAAGAGAGTGCGCTGGATACTCAATCATTGCTAACCACTCCCATTTTGTTTGGCCGTCATTAGCTTTTTCTGCTGCTTCTGCTTCAAGTATATAAATACAATTTTGAGATAACCCACTTGCTTGCAATTTTTTGCGTTCAGCATCAGTTATATAACTCTTAGGCATTTTTTCATAAGAAACTCCTTATGTTATATATTCCTAATTTTTAATTTAAAAATGAAATAAGAACAATAGAAAATATATGTACCTTTAATTAAAAATATTTGATGTAAAATTTTGGCTATTTTGAATAGTTAAAAATAACCTAGTCAAATAGACCTCACTGATTTTATTTTTAGCTAAATGCTGCAACTTCGTCGTTTATATCAGCTTTGCTCAAGCTATTTTCCCAGAATTGATTTTCTTGGCTCTCTTCTTTGTCTTTGGGCTCCATGCTTTCACGGATAGATTGAGCGATTTTTCCACCTGTCGTCTCTTTAATTCGTTCTTGTAATCCTTTTTTTATTTGTGAGCCAATGCCTTTGGCCAATTCTGAAGTGGTTCCTGTGGCCAATTTAGCGGCTTGAACCACTGTGTCAAAACCTCTAATATTTGAAGAACTATCCATATTGGCATAACCGGCAGCTTGGGCATATAGTGAACTGCTCATAGTGGCCACTTCCTGATCCTTATCACTGTTTTTTCTTTGTTTAAGTACATCACCAATTCTTGGCGTATCATTACTAAAATTCATAGAAGATGCTGCTTTTTGGTATGCGGCTTTAAGAGCAGACACACCACCAGCTACTTCGGAAACAGCTCCTGCTACCGCTTTACCGGTCATCACTGCCCCTGTGGCTGCTGCCGCAGTGGCGCTTATTGCTGTGCCGACACCCACTGTGTTACCGATTGCACCTAAATTGGCACCTGTCATAATTCCAGAAATCATTAGAGGAACCTTATTGACTAAGGATAACAAGATTAAAGAAATAACCAATATAACAGCCAATTCTTGCAAAGATATGCCTTTACTTATTTGTGTATAATAGTGATTAAGAAAAGTCTGGCCAATTGCAATCAATAGTATCATTGACATGAATTGAACAGCAATGCTCAACACTGTTTTGTAGTAGTTGATAGCTATATCAGAAGTCCAACGGCTTCCACCAAAACCGAGAAAAAACACCAGCATATAGTAGAATCCAAGCTGACACCATGACAAGAAGTAGATTGATCATAACTAATGCTACAATAATCAAAATGCTAGCAGCCAATAAAAAAGCACCCAATGAACTAAATGGACTCATCCACGAAACATTCAATATAGTATTATGAAATATCTGAAATCCTACATCAATAACGCTGGATAGTGTAAAGGCTTTCATATGTAAGTTACTTGCTTGAGCGCCTAGAGTTTGTAATGATTTTATTATAGTGCCTGCAATGTTCATGCCAATAGAGGCATTTGTCAAAAGCCACCAATAAAAACCAATGAACATGGTGAAACGAACAAATTCTGCAAAAAATTCACCAATGTTGGCTTTTCACAAAGCCATCATGCCAAATGTCCAGACCATTGAAATCGTAGTTAATGCCTAAAATAACCGAGATGCTGCCGCTATAACTACTACTTCCCATGTAGAAGCTGCGTTATGAAAACGATTCAATACGTCATCCATTATTCCATTACTGGTAAGCTGTTCCGCCATTGCTGAATCAACAAATATTACTGTTCCAACTGTTATTAAGAGACCTAAAGTAAGTTTATATCTCATACTAATCACTTACTAATCACTTGTTGTTTCATAATCATAGTCTGTTGTTCCAAAATCATAGTCGAGCCAATTTTTTGGAGCACTTGGTACAAACTTCCATTCAGTCCGACGGCGATGTTCATTGAATGCATCACATTCTGCTTTAAAAGCATCTCGATTCCTGTTACTTTGAAGACTATTATATGCTTTTTCAAATGCTTCTGGTGCACAGTTTTCTGCGTTTGGGTATGGCCTTTCTTCTCCGCATCCTGTTAATGCTATTGCTGTTAGTATTGTCATGATTAGAATGAGTAAATTTGATTTCATTTTATTCCCCTCTAAAATCTACGCTTCCTCAATCTTTTGGAAAACTTGGTACAAACTCCTAGGTAGTCTATTGTTTTACTCTAGTATCAGTACGTGCTTTTTCATCCAGTTCAGCTGCCATTTTCACCGTTTGAGCTATTTGTTGAGCAGTTAATAGGGCACGGGTTTGTAAAAGTTGGTTAGATTATAGATATTTTTATCCAAAGTTACATACATAAATAGTGTAATTCAGCTCCCTTACTTATTTTTAACTGTTGGGGTAATTCGAATTCCTAGATCACTTAACTGCACAGCAGACACATCGGATGGAGCACTCATTAAAAGATCAAGCGCTTGCTGATTCATTGGAAATAAAGAAACTTCGCGTAAATTTTTTACACCTTGCAAAAGCATAACGATGCGATCAACACCTGCTGCCATACCGCCATGTGGTGGCGCACCATAATGAAATGCACGATAAAGACCACCAAAGCGCTCTTCTACAACCTCTTGAGAAAGGCCTGCAAGATTAAAAACTTTAAGCATCATTTCCGGTGAATGATTACGAATTCCACCTGATGCAATTTCATAACCATTGCAAACAAGATCATACTGAAAAGCTTTCAAAGAAAGAGGATCTTGAGAATCAAGAGCATTTTTTCCACCTTGAGGCATTGAAAAAGGATTATGCGCAAAATCAAGTTTTTTTTCGTCTTCATTCCATTCAAAAAATGGAAAGTCAATAATCCAAGCAAAAGAAAAACATTCTCGATCAATAAGCCCCAATTCCTCTCCTATCCGTGTACGTGCTGCTCCAGAAAAAGATGCAAATTTCTTTGGATCTCCTGCAACAAAAAAACAAGCATCACCACTTTCAAGTCCAAGTTGCACACGAATAGCTTCGGATCTTTGCTCACCAATGTTTTTAGCAATAGGGCCGGCTCCTTCAAAATTTCCATTTTCTTCACGCCAAAAAATGTAACCAAGACCTGGTTGTCCCTCACCCTGAGCCCATGCATTCATGCGGTCACAAAAAGCACGGCTACCTCCATTTTTTGCAGGAATAGCCCAAATACATGCATTCTGATCACTCGCTAAAATCTGAGAGAAAACCTTAAAACCAGAATCCCGGAAATGCTGAGAAACATCTTCCATAATAATTGGATTACGCAAATCAGGTTTATCTGAACCATACTTCTGCATTGCTTCATCATATGAAATACGAGGAAAATTTTGCGTTACAGATTTCCCATCTGCAAATTCCTCAAAAATAGAGCGTATAATTGGCTCCATAGTTACAAGAATATCTTCCTGTTCAACAAAACTCATTTCAATATCTAATTGGTAAAACTCACCTGGTAAACGATCTGCTCGTGGATCTTCATCTCTAAAACATGGAGCTATTTGAAAATAACGATCAAAACCAGACATCATCAACAACTGCTTATATTGTTGAGGTGCCTGAGGTAATGCATAAAATTTTCCCTGATGAATACGGCTTGGAACCAAAAAATCACGTGCTCCTTCTGGAGATGAAGCTGTTAAAATTGGTGTAGTAAATTCTGTAAAAGCACAATCTTGCATATGCCGCCTTATGGAAGCAATAATCTCAGTACGACGCATTATATTTTTGTGCATAGTCTCTCGACGTAAATCAAGAAAACGATACTTTAGTCGAATATCCTCAGGATAATCAGGCTCGCCAAAAACTGGTAAAGGAAGTTCATCAGCTTTTGAAAGAATTTCAACCTCTTTCGCAAAAATTTCAATTTCACCCGTTGGGAGAGCTGCATTAATAACTTCATCAGCACGAGCACGTACTTCTCCATCTACACGAATGACCCATTCAGAACGCACCTTTTCTATAATTGTAAATGCTGGTGAATTAGGATCAACAACAATTTGTGTAATTCCAAAATGATCTCGTAGATCAATAAAAAGAATTCCACCATGATCACGGACACGATGAACCCACCCAGAAAGGCGAACCTGCCTTCCCATATCGCATTTACGAAGAGCAGCGCAATTATGACTGCGGTAACGGTGCATATTTTTTCCTTTGGTTGTAATTTACCTTACATACGTTACAAACGCCTTTTAACAATCATTTGTCAAGGTATGATTAAAAAGACTAAAAAAAATACAATAAAAGACAAATTTAATCTACTTAGCTATAATAAAATAATGGAACTTATTACAAACACTATAGATCTTGAAATTTCTATTGCCGCTTTGCGCAAATCTAATTTTGTAACAGTAGACACTGAATTTATACGTAAAACAACCTTCTGGCCTCAGCTATGCCTGATTCAGGTTGCATCACCAGATATTACAATACTTATTGATCCAATGGCGCAAGATATTAATCTACAACCATTTTTTGATCTAATGATTGATAAAAAAGTTGTTAAAGTTTTTCACGCTGCACGCCAAGATATCGAAATTATTTATCATCTCGGAGGAATTATTCCCTCTCCCCTCTTTGATACGCAAGTAGCAGGATCAATCTGTGGATTTGGTGATTCTATTTCCTATGATCAAATTGTACAACGTTGCACTGGACATCATCTTGATAAATCATCTCGTTTTACAGACTGGAGCTGTCGCCCCCTTTCTGAAAAGCAACTGCTCTACGCAGTTTCTGATGTTACTTATCTAAGAGACGTCTATCTTGCACTAAAAAAACAATTAGAGGAAAAAAAACGTACTCATTGGATGCATGATGAAATGGCACTCCTCTTAACACCGACGACATATGATATACCAGAAAATGAAGCTTGGAAAAAAGTAAAAGGAAGAATCACAAAAAAACGCGAACTTGCCGTATTGCAAAAAATAGCAGCTTGGCGTGAACGTGAAGCACGCCAATATAATGTCCCTCGTCGCCATATAATGAAAGATGAATGTCTTATTGAAATTGCAATCCAACAACCAAAGGATGAAGCTGCTCTGTATCGTTTACGTAGCATTAACAAAAGCTGGCATCATTCACCAGCTGTGCATACATTAATCGAAGCCATACACCAAGGCTTAAAAGCTGATCTTGCTACTTTACCTGCCCTTCCCAAGTATAATGCTATTGATGATAAAACAGCTGTTACAATTGATCTTCTTAAAGTACTATTAAAGCTTGTTGCAAACGAAAATAATATTGCACCTCAAATTATTGCAACATCCAGTGATTTAGAAAAAATTTCTAATGGCAATATTATTCATAATATCGCTGCTATGAATGGTTGGCGTTATGAAATTTTTGGTCAAAAAGCGGAACAAATGTTAAAAGGTCAAATAGCATTTTATTATAACAACGGAGAAGTAACGATCAAAAAACTTTAGTTTATAAATATGAAAATATTATAATAAATATTTTGATATTTCACCTTGCAAAGGAATCAAAAAACTTCAAAAACTAAGGGAAATTTAGTTATTTTTGATAATTGCTGTAAGCGTTTATAAGGCCGTTCGCTTATTAAATTTGCATAGCGCGCTGGAATATGTAATACAATATTGTCTAGCTTTTTTTGCCATGATAAATTAGGTAAGATTCCTGCAGTAGAGGCACTAAAAAGATTAGCGATACGCATAATTCCGCCAAGGATTCTTGCTTTTTCAACAATATCGCTAGTTGCTAATTTAAGAATCTCAGGAGCTTCCTTATCAAATGATAAGCCTGTATTACGGAAAAAGACTGCTAATGCAGCATAAATACGTCCCTTATGTGAAATTCCTGGATAAGATCCTAATGCTATCTGGTTAGCTGCTTCATTACCGCGATGATCTGGATGTATACGCCAACCGATATCAGAAAGAAGACAAGCAGCTTTACGATAACGACATTCATTTTCAGTTTCTAAAATTTCAAAAGCTTCAAATGCACCTGTGGTAAAATCAATCAGTTCACTTGCTTGTTTTGGTGAGCGTGCTCTTAAGATAGCCATTTCTAAACATGCTGTAATTAATGGATCAGAAACACGATCTTCTCGTGGTAATTTTGAATAAAGAAAACCTTCGCGAACCCCTGCTCCAGAAAAAACTATTTTTTTTAAATTCATGCATTGAATCAGTTCAATAAGAACAATCGCTCCATACGCTAAAAGCTGACGACGTTTTTTGGGAATAACTGAAATTTCTCTTATTTTTTCAATACCACCATTGATAACAAGAAGCAAAAATTCCTCCATCTCTTGCGCATCAACCTCATAGCCATGCATAACAGGTAATCGATAATTTTTGATGACCATATATAATTTTGCAAGATTACGCCAAGTTCCCCCTACTGCATAAAAGCAACGAGATATATCTTTACGCATAACAATGGAAGATTTACAAAGTTGCTCATGAACAATTTTTTTTGCCAAAATAAAATCATTATTTGACAAATATTGCAGTCGTAAACTACCTAATGGCAACGTTATCCCTTCACATACATTAGAATCATGAATATCAATAAGTTCAAGACTTCCACCGCCAAGATCACCAGACATACCATTTGGCTGATAAAAAGTAGAAATAACTCCGTAAGCTGAATAAATAGCTTCTTCACTTCCCGAAAGAACATGTATTTTATTTTGTAAAATATTTTCAGCGCTTTGAATAAAAGCTAATCCATTTTTTGCCTCTCGTACTGCTGCTGTTGCTAAAGTATAGATTTCATCTGCACCAACCTGTTGACAAACAGCATAAAATCGTTTCAGTGCTCGTAGTGCCATCTCGATTGATTTTTCTTCCAAAACTCCAGTTTTTGCAACACCTTGACCAAGACCACAAAAAACTTTTTCATTAAATAAAACTGCTGGTGAACGTACGAGGCCTTCATAAACAACAAGTCGAACAGAATTTGAACCAATGTCGATAACTGCAACGGGTTTATACCCTTTCAGCCAACCTTGAGTATTTATATATGTCATTGGATATTTCAGTCTTTAAGTGTTTTCATTTGTTACTGAAGCAACTCAATCAAAGGTGAAGTAGAAGTCTGAAAAAAGTTTTCATACTCGAAAAAAAGCACATTGCTCATAAAATACTCCTGTGCATTAAATAGCTTTTCATCTTTTTGCGGCTTTCTACGTCTTGATGTTCCATCGGCCAATATATCAAAGCTTTGTTGGTTATCAATAATATTAGCCAACATAATTTTTGAAAGAACTTGTTGATGAACTATTTTATTTAAAATTGGAACCAATACTTCAACACGATGATCCAGATTACGAGGCATCATATCAGCTGAGCCCAAATAAACAATAGCATTCTTATTTGGCAAATTCTCACCATTACCAAAACAGAAAATGCGACTATGCTCAAGAAATCGTCCTACTATTGATTTCACACGAATATTATCTGAGATCCCTGGAATACCAGGACGTAAACAACATATACCCCGCACAACCAAATCAATCTGTACCCCCATTTGACTAGCATGGTATAAAGCATCAATAATTTCAGGATCAACCAATGAGTTTACCTTCATCCAGATAGCAGCTATCCGCCCTTGTTGTGCATTGGTAATTTCCTTTTTGATATGTTCAAGAATACGGCTACGCAATGTTAATGGTGAAAATGCTATTTTCATTGGTTTATTTGGCTGTGCGTATTTGGTAAGATAATTAAAAAGCAGTCCAACATCATGAGCAATGTCATCATCAGTTGTAAAAAAGGAAAGATCGGTATACATTTTAGCGGTAATTGGATGATAATTCCCAGTTCCAAGGTGAACATAAAAACGACGACAGTTCTCTTCACATCTTATCACTAAAGACATTTTAGCATGTGTTTTTAATTCAACAAAACCAAAAATTACTTGAACTCCTGCACATTCAAGATCACGTGCCCAACGAATATTAGCCTCTTCATCAAAACGGGCTTTTAATTCTACTAATGCTGTCACCGTCTTACCTCGCTCAGCAGCATGAATAAGAGCACTAACAATCGGACTATCATTTGATGTACGATAAAGAGTTTGCTTGATTTCAATTACATTAGGATCAGCGGCAGCTTGACGTAAAAATTGTATAACAACATCAAATGTTTCGTAAGGATGATGAATAACAATATCTCTTTCACGAATAGCTGCAAAACAATCACCACCATGCTCACGAATACACTCTGGAATACGAGGACTATGAGAAATAAATTTTAAATCATCGCGCGGAATAGAAGCAATTTCTGAAATCATATTTAGTGCTAACAAACCATTGATAACACTCACACAATTACTAGGTACTCTAAGTGCATCCGTTATGAATTGGCGTAAATTTTCAGGCATTTTCATATTAAATTCAATTCGAATAACTTCTCCACGACGACGTTTTTTTAACGCAGTTTCAAAAAAATGAACAAGATCTTCTGCTTCTTCTTCTACTTCAATATCGCTATCGCGGATAATTCTAAATGTTCCAGCCCCATTGTTATCATAACCAGGGAATAAACGATCAATAAAAAGACAGACAAGATCTTCCAATAAAATAAAACGAAAATTATTTTCCTCTTGAGGAAGAAGAATAAAACGCTTCAAAGTATTAGGAACAGGTAAAAACACCATTATAGAATGCTGATCAACGCGCCGTAATAATTGGAACGCAAGAGAAAAACCTAAATTAGGAATAAAAGGAAAAGAATGTATAGAATCAATAAGAGAAGGTGCTAAAACAGGAAAAACTTCCTTTAAAAAATACCTTTCAACCCACAATTTTTCAACTTTGGAAAGCTTGTCAGAACAGACAATTTCAATATTATTTTGTTTTAGCTCATAACGTAAGGTACGTAATTCTTGTTGCTGATTAGCTTGCAAATATGCAATCTCAGTTAATACAAAATCCAGCTGTTCCTGCGGTGTAAGTCCGTCTGCACTACATTCTGTAATCCCAGAACGAATTTGAGCAGCAAGGCCAGCAACACGAACCATGAAGAACTCATCAAGATTAGTTGCTGAAATTGAAAGAAACTGTACCCGTTCCAATAAAGGATTCTTAGAATTTGCAGCTTCCATTAAAACACGATTATTAAATTGTAACCATGAAAACTCACGATTAACAAATCGCGCTGGATTATCCATCGTTATATCCCGCATAGTAATTTGATCTGTCAGCGTTTGTTTCATATATTCAGTTAAAATTCTTTATATTTTATAGAAACCTTTACAAAATAAAAATCGCGCTCTTATGAAGATAAGATCCTAATTTTATCTATTTTTTATCAAATTTTGTAAACTGCAAAAATTTCAAAAGTCCTGACTCAATCATAATATTCAATCATAATATAATGACTAACTCTCTCCATATTAACTATATGAATATTTTAAAAACAATTGAATCTACCCTCATTTATAAGTTATCTGAAAAAGCATCTTGCATTATAGTATATCGTATTACAAATTAATAATTAAAACACATGATTTAAATCATACCTTATTAAGATAATTTATCTGGAGTTTACGCATTATGGCTGATTATAATATTCCGTATTTTCAAAATGATAATGGATACAAAACAATCGAAATTGGTGTAAAAGAATTTATGTGTATAGGGGCTACGCAACCATTCGATCATCCCCATATTTTTCTTGAAATGGGAGCAGCTGATGAAAAAATTTGCCCCTATTGTTCAACACTTTATCGCTATAATCATACACTACCACATAATCAGACAAATCCTACAGGATGTACGTATCATCTCAAAGATTCTTTATAAAAGATTCTCTTTTTCTTTGATATGAAACAGCTAAAAGATCAATCTCTAATTATCATTGGAGCAGGCATTGCGGGATTAAGCTCTGCTTTAGCACTTGCTCATAAAGGAATTGCAAGTACTATTATTGAGAAGCGGAAGCAGCTTGATAGTATTGGTTCTGGTATTCAACTTACTCCAAATGCAACACGCATTCTTGACCGTTGGGGAATGCTTAATACACTTATTAAATTAGGTATTAAACCGCGTTTTCTTGAATTAAAAGATGGTATATCTTTGAAAACGCATTTACATGCAGACCTTATTAACTTATCTGAAAAGCGCTGGAAATCTCCTTATATTACAATTCATCGAGCTGATTTACAGAACGTTTTATATAATGCTGTTATTAAGAACCCTCTTATTAAATACAAAATGGGAGAAAGCATCATATCATCTACCCAATCTACAGGGGATAATATTAAAATAAAAACAATCACAATAGAAGAAAAAACTGGAATACAACGATATCAATTTTATTCAACACCACTTCTCATTGGATGTGATGGTGTTTGGTCAACATTGCGACAGTTTTCCCCCTTTCATGAAAAAGCTAGTTTCACTAACTTCATCGCATGGCGAGCAACAAAATCATTTGAGAGTCTTTCTCCAAAATTTTGTTCTTTATTACAAAATATAAAAACAATTACTGCTTGGATGGGACCTAAAAATCACCTTGTTGCCTATCCTATTGAGTCAATAAAAACATTCAATTTCGTAGCCATCACTCATGGAGAAAATCCAGGAAAAAGATGGAAGCAAACAGGAAATAAAGAGAAACTCAAATCTCTTTTTAATGATTGGAATCCAAAAATTCTGCAAATTTTTAATCACATTGATGAGTGGAGCTATTGGCCATTATTTCAAATGAATCATAATCGTTTTTTAGGTTTACAACAGCAAGTCTTTGTAGGTGATTGTGCGCATGCATTTTTACCCTTCGCAGCACAAGGTGCTGCTATGGCAATAGAGGATGCCGCCACATTAGCAGAAGTACTCTCTCTGGATAATCTCTCACTCGCTGAAGCCACTGCACTTTATGAAAAAATACGCAAACCACGTATTACTGCTGTAAAAAAACGTGGAGATTTTAATAGATTTGTCTATCATGCAACTGGGCCGATAGCAATTGCACGTAATTTCTTTATGAAAATTCATACACCAGAAAATATTATGTCTCGCCTTGATTGGCTATACTCTTATGACGCCATGGACTTGACAAAAAATAATATTAAAAAGCATTGAGTAGAAAATTTATAAAAATTATAGTCTCATTGCCTTAAACAACCAAAATTACAATTCTATTTTCATTGTAAATATAAAAAAATTTTAAACGTTAATAATACAATTTGTAAAGCAAATAAAGCGTTTATTTTGCAAATGTCAATTTGCTAATACTAATTTACTTTAATCTTTCAAGCTGACTTAAAATATAATTTTCATAACACTAAAGAAATATAATACTACTTGCTTAAAAAAATAATCTTTATCCTATAAACTTTAGCTTAACTCGACATCAACTACACCAGAAAGAACTTTTATAGCATTGACTACATGGGCATTCACTTTATACCTTTCTGGAAGAGCTATCTCAACTTCTCGAAGTCCGTCCTCTTGAATTAGTACAAGTGCTACCTCTCCTTTGCCTTCAGAATTCAAATTCTGCTCAATTTGTGGTAGCATATCTATTGTTTTTAGGAAAATGCGCATCATTTTATGACATTGCAGTGCTTGTTCTTCTAAGGACTGAATTGTTTCAATACGCAAACTAATTCCTTCAGAGCGATCCTCCGCAACAACTGTAATGATAAAAGATTTTCCAGGCTCCAGCATATCTCCGTATACAGAAAGTCCTTCAGAAAATATAACTGCTTCATATTGCCCACTCGTATCAGAAAACTGAATCACTCCCATTTTCTTACCAGATTTTGTTTTACGAATTTGTTTTGCTACAACAGTTCCAGCAAGCCGGGCAGCAGTAGCTCCCCCTTTAACTGAAGCAGCAAAATTGTTCCAAGTCTGAACACGTTTTTTAATAAGAACATCTTGATACTCACTCAAAGGATGAGCAGAAAAATAAAAACCTATTACCTGAAATTCATAATGAAGTTTCTCAGCAACAGACCAAGGAGATGCTTGAGATAAAATCAAAGGCTCTTTTAACCCACCTACCATCTCAAATATATCAACTTGCCCACTAGAATTATTATCAAGAATACGAAGAGCACGTGCGTTAAGAGTTACCAGGCTTGCTAGTAGAACTTCACGAGCAACATTAAAACAATCAAAGGCGCCAGCGTAAATCAAACTCTCCATAGCGCGCTTATTCACAATACGAGGATCAATACGTTCACAAAAATCTTCTAAATCCCTAAAAGGCTTGTCTCCACGACAAGCCACGATATGATCAACGACCATATCTCCCACCCCTTTAACAGCAGAAAGGGAATAATAAATACAATTCTCACCAACTTCAAAAATGCGGTGTGATGTTTGCACACAGGGCGCAATAACCTCAATTCCTAATCTTAATGCCTCACGTCGAAAATCATTGAGCTTATCTGTATTTGTCATATCATATGTCATAGATGCAGCCAAAAACTCTACAGGATGGTGTGCTTTCATATAAGCTGTATGATAAGAAACAATCGCATAAGCGGTAGCATGCGACTTATTAAAACCGTAATCCGCAAATTTTGCTAAAAGATCAAAGATTACATTAGCCTGCTCCTTATCAAGGCCACCATCAACGGCCCCACTTACAAAGCGTGCACGTTGTTCTTGCATTTCTTTATGAATTTTTTTACCCATAGCTCTACGCAATAAATCTGCTTCTCCGAGTGAGTAGCCAGCAAGCTCCTGAGCAATCTGCATCACTTGTTCTTGATAAACAATAACACCTTGCGTTTCTTTAACTAAATGGTCTATTTTAGGATGAATAGAGGTAATTTCTTCTTCTTTATGTTTGCGTATATTATATGTCGAAATATTCTCCATCGGACCAGGACGATAAAGCGCTACAAGAGCAATAATATCTTCAATACAATCTGGCCTCATACCAATAAGTGCTTTACGCATACCAGCACTTTCAACTTGAAACACGCCAACTGTTTCACCACGTGACATCATAGCATAAGTTGCTTCATCATTAAGGGGAATATGCGATAAATCTACCTTCGTGCCTTTTCGTGCGACAAAATCAACAGCCATCTTTAAAACAGTAAGCGTTTTTAAACCTAAAAAATCAAATTTTACCAATCCAGATTGTTCAACATATTTCATATTAAATTGAGTTACAGGCATATCAGAGCGTGGATCACGATACATCGGTACAAGCTCTGATAATGGACGATCACCAATAACAATCCCTGCAGCATGAGTAGAGGCATGACGATAGAGTCCTTCTAGCTGAAGTGCTATATCTAACATACGCCCAATAACAGGGTCCTTTTTCTTTTCTTCTTCAAATTTTGGTTCATCTATAATAGCTTGTGCTAACTCAATATTACTACCAGGAGTAGCAGGAACTAATTTTGTCAGATAGTCTACCAGACGATAAGGTACCTCTAAAACACGACCAACATCACGCAATACTGCACGTGCTTGCAATTTACCGAATGTAATAATCTGAGCGACTTGATCGCAGCCATATTTTTGCTGAACATAACGAATAACCTCTTCGCGTCGTTCTTGACAAAAATCGATATCAAAATCTGGCATAGAAACACGATCTGGATTAAGAAAACGTTCAAATAAAAGAGAAAAACGTAAAGGATCAACATCAGTGATCGTTAGTGCATAGGCAACAAGGGACCCAGCACCAGAACCACGCCCTGGACCGACAGGAATATCATGAGCTTTTGCCCATTTGATAAAATCCGAAACAATGAGAAAATAACCAGAGAATTGCATCCGCGTAATAACTGAAATTTCATAATTAAGCCGCTGCTCATAATCTGCAATTGTATAGCCTTCTGCTAAACCAATTGTCTCAAGACGCATTTTTAAACCGGCTTTGGCTTGATCTAATAATTCCTTAGCTTCTGCTTCTAAAACAGAGGATGTATCTGTAGATCGCTCTATAAAACCAGGCAAAATCGGTTTTCTAATTGGTGCATAAGCATGACAGCGTAAAGCAATTTCAACACTATTTTCCAAAGCCTCCGGAAGATCAGAAAACAGTGAAACCATTTCATCTTGTGACTTTAAATAATGATCTGATGTCACACGTTTACGATTTGGATTAGAAACAACTTGCCCTTCCGCAACAGCCATGAGCGCATCATGAGCAGCATATCCTTCTTTATTGAGAAAAAATGCCTCATTAGTAGCAACAAGAGGAATCTCATAGGTGTAAGCTAGTTCAATAAGCGCTTCTTCCACTTTCCGATCATAAGAACCATGCCGTTGTAATTCAACATAAAGACGATCACCAAAAATTTTCTTCAAATAAGTTAAACGCTCAATAGCTCGTTCTTTTTTATCTTCAGTTAAAGCCGAATTAATAGGCCCTCCTGGTCCACCAGTTAAAGCAATAATTCCTTCATGGTGTCTTAAGAGAAAATCAGCTTTAATATGCGGAAGATCCGTATCATTCTTATCAAGATATGCACGACTAACAAGCCGAACCAAATGCGAATAACCTGTTTCACTCGCAGCAAATAATACAATGGAAGAATAATCAGAAGAATGATGCAATTTAGTTAAAGGTGAATTACAATTTTCATCACCAAAATCAATAGCAAGCTGACAACCAATAATAGGTTGAATACCATCAGAAAAACAGTATTGTGAAAACTCTAAAGCACCAAATAAATTATTTGTATCCGTAATAGCTATGGCAGGCATACGATCAGAAATGGCGTGCTGAATGATTTGTTTGACTTTTAAAGCACCTTCAAGAAGTGAATAAGCTGAGTGTACCCTCAAGTGAATAAAGCGAGGGAGAGAGTTTTTATTATCGGGTGTTTTTCTTTTTTTTCCTGACACTTGCACTATTTCCCATTAAAATAGATACCAAATTGCAATTTTTATTTTTGTAAACGATCTTTGACTTACACCAAAGCCACAATCCTAGCACTCTAGAATATCCAAAAGACATACTAATTTCATTGATATCGATAAATGACCATCAAACAAATAGCTATAGCCACAATAAAAAAATATATAAATAAAATAGAGTAGCATATAAAATGATTAATGTTGATTATCTTTTTATCATGTTCTTATTTTCTTCATTATCGGACTATTTAATTCCATAACCCACATCTTAAGAAAACAATAATGCAACTATTTTTATATACTGAGTGATTTATCTTCAAAAAGTTCTTTCTAAATACTAGAAAAAAACAAAGAGAGTTAAATTTTCGTATGCGTCCAAGCCTTCTGAATCCCCTTTTTACCTCTATTAACACCCTCGCTGGAGTTAATACAAAAATATGTTCTTTATTTGCTAAAGTTTTAAATATTAATCTTGTGCAACGCGAACCTACTCTTATTGATCTTCTTCGATTGATGCCTCATTCTGTTATAGACCGCAGAAAACAACCCAATATTTCTTTCGCACAAGAAGGAGATATTGTTACTCTTGAAATTATTATCGATCAACATATACCACCAACGAATCACAGTCGAGCACCTTATCGTGTCATTGGTTATGATCGAACAGGTACAATAAATTTAATATTTTTTCACGCCCAACGCTCTTGGCTAGAGAAGCAATTGCCAAAAGGGAAAAAAGTAATCGTATCAGGTAAAGTAGAACGGTTTAAAGGGCAGCTTTCAATGATTCACCCTGATCATATACTTTTTTATGAACAACTCGATCAGATGCCATTTATTGAACCGATTTATCCCTCTACTGCAGGGCTTTCCACAAAGACACTAAGACGAGCAACGAAAAAAGCCCTTGATTTTATTCCTTCTTTGCCAGAATGGATAGAAGAAAGTATAAAAAAGGAGCATAACTTTTCTTCTTTTGCTGTTTCTTTACGCCGCATTCACGACCCTATCAATCCTGATGATCTTACCCTAGAAAGTACAGCGCGTAAGCGTCTTGCTTATGATGAATTTTTTGCTAATCAAATAGCTCTTGGCCTTGTACGCCTAGAGACTAAATCACTTTCAGGTACTTCTCGCCCACCTACAGGTGCTTATACTAAAAAACTACTTGAAATCCTACCCTTTCAGCTTACAAATGGACAAATAAAAGCAATTAAAGATATCGAAAATGATTTAGCTTCACCTGAACCCATGTTAAGGCTTCTTCAAGGTGATGTGGGAACAGGAAAAACCGTAGTTGCACTGATGGCAATAGCTCAAATTGCTGAAAATTCAGGGCAATCAGCCTTAATGGTTCCAACAGAAGTTCTTGCTCGACAACATTTTGCTACAATCGCTCCCCTTGCTGAAAAAATCGGTTTACAAACAGCCCTATTAACTGGGCGAGAAAAAGGAAAAGTGCGCGCAAAAATTCTTGATACTATTTTATCAAGAGAAGCTTCTATCATTATCGGTACCCATGCTTTGATACAGGAGCATGTCACTTATAATAACCTTGCTCTGGCTATTATTGATGAACAACATCGTTTTGGTGTACACCAACGTCTTACCCTTACTGCAAAAGGCAATAAGCCTGACATGCTTGTTATGACAGCAACTCCTATTCCACGTACGTTGATACTAACATCTTATGGTGATATGGACGCATCAAAAATTACAGATAAACCAATTGGGCGGAATCCTATCACAACTGCAACAATTCCTTCAGAACGGATAAATGAACTTATAGAACGAATTGCTACTGCAGTACAAAAAGAAGAAAAAATTTATTGGATCTGTCCTCTTGTGGAAGAATCCAAAACTCTTCAGCTTACTTCTATTGAAAATCGCTTTGCGAGCTTACAAAAACGGTTTGGAACTCGTGTCGGTATGATACATGGAAAAATGTCTACTGATGAAAAAGAAACCGTAATGGCATCCTTTAAAAATGCTAATATATGCATTTTAGTTGCAACTACAGTCATTGAAGTAGGAGTTGATATTCCTGATGCTTCAATTATTGTTATCGAGCATGCGGAGCATTTTGGTCTTGCACAACTACACCAATTACGTGGACGTGTTGGACGAGGAAATAAAAAATCCTCCTGTATTTTACTCTATAAGGGCCCTCTCACCAAAACAGCTGAAGCACGTCTCAATATCATGCGAAATACAGAAGATGGTTTTACAATTGCTGAAGAAGATTTGCGTCTACGAGGTGAAGGCGAATTATTAGGAACACGACAATCTGGTATGCCTGAATTCTATATAGCAAACCTTGCAGTCCATCGTAATCTTTTATTTATAGCAAAAAAGAATGCGAATTTATTATTACAACGCGATCCTAATCTTTCTTCAGAACAGGGATATGCTGTGCGCTTACTTCTTTATCTTTTTGGACGCGATGATGCTCTTCAGCTATTACGTGCAGGTTAGTTTTTTAATAATTTTATCAACACAACCAACAAAAAATCAACTGTTAAACAAGATTTTCACCCACTTCAAAAAGAGAGCATATCCTCCTGTAAAGATCAAAAAGCTTATTAAAACACTCTGGTCATTGTTGATGATATATTTAAAAGTCATTTTGATAAAATAAAATGTTTTTATATATCAGTTGCAGATACTGATTTATCATTTCTATAATTCTTAAAAAATAAATCATTTTTTACTCAACGGTCACTGATTTTGCTAAATTACGTGGTTGATCAACATCTGTCCCCAACAAAACAGCTGTATGATAAGCAATTAACTGAACAGGCAAAGCATAAATAATAGGAGCAATAAACTCTGGAACATCTGGTAAAATAATAGTCGATAAGGAAGAAAAATGAGTTGCTGCTGCTTCTCCTCTTTTATCCGTTATCAAAATAATATGGCCATTACGCGCAGCAACCTCTTGCATATTAGAGAATGTTTTTCCAAACCATCTATCATAAGGGGCTACAACAATAACTGGTATTTTTTCATCAATCAGCGCAATCGGCCCATGTTTTAATTCACCAGCAGCATAACCTTCAGCATGAATATAAGAAAGTTCTTTCAGTTTGAGCGCTCCCTCTAAAGCAATTGGATAAGAAGTGCCTCGCCCAAGATAGAGTACACCTTTTGCATTTACTAAACTACGACATAATTGTTCAATTTTTTCATCCAGCTTTAAAACTTCATTTAAAATCCTAGGAACTTCTGCTAATTGCTGAACCAATTGCTGTTCTGTTGTTTTTGAAAGATATCCACGCTGTTTAGCTGCACTAAGTGCCATTGCAGCAAGAGTGGATAATTGACAAGTAAAAGCTTTTGTCGAAGCAACACCAATTTCTGGTCCTGCGAAGGTTGGTAAAACAAAATCAGCTTCTCTTGCCATCGTTGATTGCATAACATTCACAACTGTTGCTGTTTTTACACCAAGATTTCGGCAGTAGCGTAAAGACGCTAAAGTATCAGCCGTTTCACCAGACTGGGAAACAAATACCGATAACACATCAGATGTTATCGGTGGTTCACGATAACGGAATTCAGAAGCTACATCATTATCGATACTTAAAGCAGCAAAATTTTCAAACCAGTAACGCGCAACTAAAGTTGAATAGTAAGCTGTCCCACAACTAGCGAATAATACTCGATTAATCTTGCTCCAATCGATCAAACTTTCAAGCAGAATACCTTGTCTAAAATCAAGATAGTGCGTCAAATTATGTGAAATAACTTCAGGCTGTTCAAACATTTCTTTACGCATAAAATGACGATGACGACCTTTAGAAACGAGCAAAGACCCTTCAAATAAAGTCGTAATAGGGCGCTCTACTTGCCGATTATCCGTATTGTAAATTTTTATTCCTTCACGTTTGATAACTGCATAATCTCCATCTTCCAGATAGCTTATACGATTTGTAAATGGCGCTAAAGCAATCGCATCAGACCCCACAAAAAACGCATCTTTACCATAACCAATCACTAATGGTGGTCCAGAGCGAACAGCAATCATAAGATTGTCTTCACCTTCAAAAATAAGAGAAAAAGCAAAAGCACCCTGGAGTTTTTTCCAGCCTGTGTACGTTGCTTCTTGTGGAGAAAGACCATTTTTCAATTCGCGTGTAATCAAATGAGCAATAACCTCCGTATCCGTTTCTGTTTCGAAGGTATAACCGTCCTCAACGAGTTCCTTTTGTAGTTCTACAAAATTTTCAATAATGCCATTATGAACAACTGCAAGTCTCTCAGTCATATGAGGATGAGCATTTCGTTCTACAGCAATCCCATGCGTAGCCCAGCGAGTATGACCAATTCCTAAATTACCTTCCAGAGGTTTTTTTCCTAATTTTTCTTCTAAATGAACTAATTTACCTTCAGCTCGAACACGATGAAGACGCCCATTATGCACTGTCGCTAAACCAGATGAGTCATATCCTCTATACTCAAGACGCTTCAAGCCATCAATCAAATGGGATGCAACAGATTTATTTCCAAGAATTCCAATAATTCCACACATTAAAAAGCTCCAATTTACACCCCAAATTGATAATAAACATTATAAAAAATCAAACGATCTACATTCTAAATCTAAACAGCCTATAAATTATATAAATTGATATGGCATGGTCATAAATAAGAACAAGTGTCTCCATAATTATTAGATCACTATTAAAACTGAGAAATAAATAAAAACAATTAACTCTTTTTTTTATTTGCTGATAAACGCTCACGTAATTTTTCTGCACGATCCTCTTTTATAATCTGCCGTGCACGCCCCAAAGCCATACTGTCAGCGGGAACATTTTCAGTGATAACACTTCCTGAAGCGATATAGGCTCCTTCCCCTATGATCAAAGGAGAAACAAGTGCTGAATTAGAACCAATAAAAGCATTGTCTCCAATCACAATTTTATGTTTGTTAAAACCATCATAATTACAAGTAATTGTACCAGCTCCAATATTAGTATGCTTCCCAATTTCTGCATCCCCGATATAACTCAAATGGTTAATCTTGGAACACTCTCCTATTTTTGCTTGCTTAATTTCACAAAAATTTCCAATCTTAACCGATCGTTCTAACTCTGTTCCTGGTCGCAAACGCGCATAAGGTCCAATCTCTGCATCCATACCAATCACAACACCTTCTAGATAACTAAATGCGTGAATAACTGCACCAGATTGCACTTTTACTCCTGATCCGAAATAAACATTTGGTTCAATCACAACATCTGATTCAACTTCTGTATCATAAGAAAAATAAACACTTTCTGGCTTTAATATTCGAACACCAGATAACATGAGATCGCGCGCTTTACGTTTTTGCCATAAAACATCAACCTCAAAAAGCTCAAAACAATTATTAATTCCTACAACATTATCAAAAGGCACTTCCACAACCTGAATGTTTAACCCCTCACAAGCTGCAATAGAAACAATATCTGTTAGATAATATTCTCCTTTCAAATTGTTATTATTAACTTTATCTAGAAGAGAAAGAGCATACTTTCCCTTAATGGCCATTATTCCACCATTACAAAAAGAGATTTTTTTCTCTTCATCGCTTGCATCTTGTTCTTCTACAATCGCAATAATCTTACCATCTTTATTGAAAAGACGACCATAACCTGTTGGATTAGAAGTATAAAAACCAGTGACAACAACATCTGCTCCCTTAGAAAGTTGTTCACGAATTTTGACCAATGTATTTTGCTCAATTAAAGGAGTATCTCCAAAAACAATGAGAACATCATCCACTTCTTTTTCCAAAGCAATTCGTGCAGATAAAACTGCATGAGCAGTACCTAGTCGCTCTTTTTGCTCAAAAATCATCGCATTTTTTACAAATGATTGTACAGTTTTAGTAACATCTTCTGCACCAACCCCTACAACCACTGCTAATTGTGAAGAATTTAATAATTCTATTTGTCTTATCACGTGACACACAAGTGGTAACCCAGCCACTTTATGGAGGACCTTAGGAAGAGACGATTTCATACGCGTCCCTTCACCTGCTGCGAGAACAATAGAAAGACAACTTCTAACCATAAAAGCACATATAATTAACGAAAAAATCCAAATAAATTTATAATATCATGCCAACTAATCGTTTCAATATTACCTAACGAAGGATAATTTTCTAAAAGCCAAAAAGATAAATTTTGCATAGAACCTGTCAAAAATAAAATACCTGTAATAATCAGAAAAATACCTATAATTTTTTCAACTTTTCCTAAATGAACACGAAAAGCCCCTAAAAATCCCATGAAGCTACTTGAAAACAAAGCTGCTAACAGAAAAGGTACTCCAAGACCCAATGCATAAACACCCAAAAGCATAGCGCCTTCACTTACGGTTTCTTTCGTTCCTGCAAGCGTTATAATAGGCCCTAAAATTGGACCAATACATGGTGTCCAACCAAATGCAAAAGCTAACCCAATAATATAAGCTCCTAAAGGTCCAGCAGGCGTTTTTCGTGTTTGAAAGCGCGCTTCACGCAATAATAAACCAATCTTGAAAAGCCCTAAAAAATTTAAACCAAAAATAATAATGATAATTCCAGATGCAATAGCAAACCAATCACGATAGTAACCGATGAATTTGCCAAGTGTACTTGCACTTGCACCCAAGAGAACAAAAACAGTTGTAAACCCAAAAACAAAAGCAATAACAGAAGACAAAAGTACTAAGCGTACAGATGCTCTTCTATCTTGTTTTTCTGATCGAAAATCGTCAATGCTAACACCTGCCATATAGCACAAATAAGGAGGAACTAATGGCAAAACACATGGTGATAAAAAAGATAATGCACCAGCAAAAAAAACACTTAATGTTGAAAATTCTATAACCAAAACTTTAAATATCCCCTTTAACAATTACAATTAACATCCAAGTACAATTAACATCCAAGATAATGAATCACTCCATTGATTCATCAAATTGCTGTACATTTTGCGAATTTGCTATAACATTTACATCTTTATCTTGACCAGAAACTACCGAAAAAACCTTTCGATAAATTTTGTCTTTATTTTTAGCAATAGCAATATAATCACCCTCTACTAAAACAAGCAAAACATAAGCACCAACTGTTTCATAAATAATATCACCAGAGTCATTAGTGATAGACCAGCTTGTATCTGCCAGTGCTTCTCCTCCCTCTTGACGTACTAACTTTAAAATAATTTGAGCAGCTTGATGTTCAAGGGTTACTTCAGTAATTTTACCAGCTTCTACCTGAATATCTGAACGTATAATGGCATTAACTGAACCATAATGAGAAACAACACGATAATGACCAGCTTTTAAACGCACCATCGATTGTGGTTTAACATTTGCTAAGATTACACCCGTATCATCATTTTCTCTTTCATCCTCATATATAGTAAAACGCAATTCTTTTTCATTGATTATGCCATTAAATAATGTGCTATTTAAAATAATACCACCCGCATCAAGATTAAAATTTTTAACAAGGTGTTGTCTATTCTCTAAACTTACACGTTGCACAACACTTGCATGACCAAATGAAACATGAACAAGATAGCTCCCTGGTTTTAAATCAAAACGTGCGGAACCACCTTCATAAGTTGCAACCAATGGCAATTTATTGTCGCTTCCCAAAATAGGCGCATAAACACGCCACACTAATCCGCTCATAATATTTTCACTCTTATTTGTTAGTTGAGCGTGTAATATAAGCTGCGAGTATGAATCACCCTCTTCATGATCATGAGAATCCATAATAGAAGTAACTAATTCTTCTCCTTGATTCCTTTGAAATTCTCCTTCTTCAGAAAAGGTGACATTACTCCAAGTCAACAAGATAAATGTTATTATCAACCACAAAATCTGGTATGATTTTTTTATAAAAATTTCCATTTTCACATTGTTGATCAAATTGGTAATCTTTTCAAGGAGTAATATAGAAAAGCAATTATTCTAAATTGAAAAGCTCACACCACAACCACATGATGAAGTAGCGTTAGGATTATGAATTTGAAAAGATTGCCCCATAAGATCATCGACAAAATCAATTTCAGCTCCCTCCATGAAAGGAAAAGATATTGAATCAATAAATACAACCGCTCCATCTTTTTTAATAACAAAATCATCTTCTTTAATTTCAGAGACCAAATCATACTTATAAGAAAAGCCAGAACATCCTCCCCCTTCAACAGAAATACGTAAAGCTGTTTTTCCAGGTTGCTCTGCAAGTATCTGTGCAATTTGTTTGGCAGCAATATCTGAAATATTTACACTCATACGCTACTAGATCCTTGAATTAGTGAACTCAATTGTAAAGAAAGAGTATCCAAAATACATAGAATTTTGTTAATAATAAATGATTCTAAATTTAAGGTGAGAACGGATAACTTGCAATGGATATAAACAATATCAATTACAATTATCAATCTCGAGCGGTATATAGCACGAATCCTCAAAAAAGCCGTGGCAGACTATTTTATGAGGCAGAAAGTACGATACGTACACCTTTTCAACGTGATCGTGATCGTATTATTCACTCCAATACATTTCGACGTCTTAAGCATAAAACTCAAGTTTTTATTGCTGATGAAAGTGATCATTATCGGACACGTTTGACCCATTCAATCGAAGTTTCTCAAATTGCACGTACATTAGCCCGTGCACTAAATCTTGATGAAGATCTCGCAGAAGCAATTGCCCTTGTGCATGATTTTGGGCATACACCTTTTGGCCATGCAGGAGAAGATGCTCTGAATGAAGCAATGGCACCTTATGGAGGTTTTGATCATAACGCACAAACACTACGGATTGTTACAAAACTAGAACAGCGTTATGCAGATTTTGGCGGATTAAACCTTACCTGGGAAACACTTGAAGGACTTGTGAAACATAATGGTCCTCTTTTAGGTCCTCATTCTAACAATAAAAATGTTTCTATCGATATTTTACACTATAACGCACAACACAATCTTGAGCTTAATTGCTATGCTGGACTAGAAGCGCAATGCGCAGCAGTTGCTGATGATATTGCTTACAACGCTCATGATATCGATGATGGTCTACGTTCGCACTTTTTAACAATTGATCAGTTCGAGCAAGTTTCCTTGACTGCTTCATTATTAAAAGATATCGAAAAAAAATATCCTAAACTTGACCAAACTCGACGTGGATATGAATTAGTACGTCGACAAATAACAATCATGGTTGAAGATGTAATCGAACAATCACAAAGAAATTTATCTTTTATCAAACCAAAGAGCACAAATGATGTTTATCAAGCGAAACAAACTATTATTACCTTTTCTCCAAGAATGGCTACTCAAGAAAAGCAATTAAAGGATTTTCTCTTTCAAAATCTTTATTATCACAATAAAGTTCTTGTACGTCGCAACATAGCGAAATCTATTGTACAAAAATTATTCAACTGTTATTATGAAAATCCAAACTTATTGCCTGAAAATTGGTACATTAAAATAACTAATTTAACCGATCAAGAGTTAGCGCGGCTTATTGCTGATTTTTTATCAGGTATGACCGATCATTATGCTTTGCGTGAATACCATCGGTTATTTAAGCATACAGATGATTTCGATTCACTATTTCGAATACAACATGGAATTTGAACATGAATGTTTTTAAGAATTTCGAAAATAAAATTAAAAAATTAATCGAATTATCTGATATAAAAGGAAAAAATGGTGAAATCTTAGATTTATCAAAAATCGTTGCTGACCCTCCACGTGATGCTTTACATGGCGATTTATCAACAAATGCTGCTATGGTACTTGCTAAATCTGTTGGACTAAATCCACGTGCTCTTGCTGAAAAAATTATAAAGCTCCTCAATAGTGATCAATCTGTTAGCGACATTGATTACATCGATATAGCCGGTCCTGGATTTATTAATATAAAATTTAAACAATCATTTTGGCAAAATGCCTTAAAGTTAATGATTGAAAAAGGAATATCCTATGGTCAAATTGAAATAGGACAAGGAAAAAAAATCAATATCGAATATGTTTCTGCAAATCCAACCGGGCCTATGCATGTTGGGCATTGCCGGGGTGCTGTTATTGGAGATGTTCTTGCTAATTTGCTTCAGTTTGCTGGTTATGAAGTTACTAAAGAATATTACATCAATGATGCTGGTGAACAAATAAAAGTACTCGCCCGTTCTGTAATGTTGCGTTATCGTGAAGCACTTGGACAAACAATCAGTGAAATTCCAGAAGGGCTTTATCCAGGTGAATATCTCATACCATTGGGGCAATCTCTTGCTAAAAAATTTGGTGACAAATTATTAATTATAGATCAAGAAGAAGCTTTATCTACAATACAGGAACACGCAATTGATGCAATGATGGCAATGATTCGCAAAGATCTAGCCGCTCTTAATATTTATCATGATGTCTTTTTCTCGGAACGCACGCTTTACGAAAATAACGCGCAAGCCATCCGTAGTACTATTACTGATCTTACTTTAAGTGGTTATATCTATAAGGGTATACTGCCACCACCAAAAGGGAAAAACGTAGAGGATTGGGAACCACGCGAACAGACCTTATTTCGTTCAACTGACATTGGTGACGACCAAGATCGTGCTCTAATTAAATCAGATAATTCTTATACTTATTTTGCAACTGACGTTGCTTATTTTCGTGATAAATTTAATCGCCACTTTGATGAAATGATTTACATTCTAGGCGCTGATCACACTGGTTATGTAAAGCGATTAGAAGCTGTAGCAAAAGCAATTTCTGGAAATAAAGCCAAACTAACTGTTCTCTTGTGTCAGTTAGTGAAACTTTTTCGCGATGGTCAACCCGTACGCATGTCCAAAAGAGCTGGATCCTTTGTTACTCTTCGTGATGTTGTAGAAGAAGTTGGCCGTGACCCAGTTCGTTTTATGATGCTTTATCGTAAATGCGAAGCACCTCTTGATTTTGATTTCGCAAAAGTAACAGAACAATCGAAAGATAACCCGGTTTTTTATGTACAATATGCACATGCACGTTGTCATTCAGTCTTTCGTCAAGCGCAAGAAGTCTTCCGTACTGAAAATCCTTCAAACAGTACAATGATTGCGCATCTTGACCAATTAGTCGATGAGAATGAAATATTGTTAATACGCAAACTCACCGAATATCCACGGATCATTGAACAAGCCGTCATTTACAAAGAACCACATCGATTAGCGTTTTATCTTTATGACCTTGCATCAAACTTCCATGGACATTGGAATAAGGGCAATGACAATCCTAATTTACGTTTTATTAAACCTGATAATAAAGAATTATCACTAGCCAGACTTGGATTAATTCAAGCTATTATTAATATTTTATCATCAGGGCTCACAATTATTGGAGTAAAAGCACTAACAGAAATGCGTTGAAAAAGTTCTATAAATATATAAAATGAGTATTTGATTTAGAATATTTTTTGTATATTCTTTAATTGGTAAAAACTTAAATTTAATATACAGTAAATTAGTTTAATATACAATGGAATGGAATTAATAGTTGTACATAAAAAAATGCAGATTTTCATGCGAGAAAACCTATGAGCGATAATGATCGCAAAAATCCAGAGGAAATGAAACAAGATCATGAGCATTATGATCCGGTGGAAAGGCTTACGCAAATTTTCAATTCAAATTTAGAAAATAAAAAAAAGAATGCTCAGAATCCTGATTCTTCATTAAAATCGGAACATTTGGAATCTGAAAATTCTGGAGACTCTTCTTCATTTGATTTGCCTTTTCTGGAAGAAATTACTGAAAATAATTTAGCTGGCGAATTACCATTTGATGACAATGAACAATGGGCTCCACAATTAGATACCGACAACCAAAACTATAGGAATGTAGCCGAATATTCTCCTCATAATGAAGAACAAATTTTAAATACACTTTCTCCATTACCTATCCCAAGCTCTCAGACAACACAAAACACCTCAGAGACTGTCAATATTAACTCTTCTTTTGAAACCAATAATTTCAATGCACAAATACAAAATTCTTTTCCTGATGAAGTGAGTACACAAAGTAGATATATATCTTCTAATGCAGCTCTTTATAAAGAGGCTAAGACTCCTTTACAAATGCAAGACCAACAGTCAGATATTTATAGTGTCAAGCCAAAGTATGCTTATCAGAAAAATACTTACAATACATCTGTAAATTACTCATATGAAAGACCAACTACTCAACAAAATTTTGTTGAAGATCGTCAAGTTAATGTACCAATTTCCTCCATGGATACGCGTATATTTTCTTCATCTGTTAATACAGTTTCAAATATAAACAGCGCTACAATGGATAAATCAACGAATGTTTCATCTATGATGGATTCATCACCCACTGATAAATCCGTTAGTTTAGAAGACTTTTCACAAGAACAGCATATCATTAATCATAATGAAACAGAACCTTTAAAAGAAGATAATGAAACAAAATATTCATTATATAATAATGCTCAAATTCAATATACTAAAAATGATAATCATAGTATTAAAAATAACTCTCAAAATAATGAACAAAGAGAGCAACATAACCAAAACAATTTAAATTATACACAATCCTCATTAAAGACTTTTAATATTGCACAAACTAATAGTTTTCCTATAGAAAGCTCTTCGCATAGCGATAATTCTCCTCCTAATGTTGATACCTATAAATTTGCAGAGGAAATAGTAGAACAGACTGAACCAATTATGGTCTCAGAAGTTTCATATGAAGAACCAAAATACGATGTATCTAATGATGGTTTAGAAAAAGAATTTACTGATGTATTCGGCGTAGGTAGCACTATAACCAAAAATTTTTCTCAAAAACAGCAAAGTGAAGTTTTTTATCCTGCTAAAAAAAATCTAACAGCGAATTTACATATAAATACTCAAGAACCAAATACCAACTATTCTTCTCCTGAGAATGGGAAACATTATTACTCTTCTTTTCCTGAAGATTCACAATATGGATATGCAAATGAGATACCTGCTAATACATTAGAAAATTCTTCCCCAAAAAGTTTTTCTATTGTAGGAATTCTCTCTAAAAGTCTTGCTTTTCTTATTTTGGCTGCAATTGGTCTTGTCAGTTATGTTCACTTTTTTATGTTATCAGACACGAATGAAAGTCCAAATATTATTCGTGCTGATAATACGCCTTTTAAAGTCAAACCAGAAATAACCGAATCTGAAAGTAATATTACGCAGAATTTAGATCTTTACAAACAGATAACCGAAAAAAATGAGAAGCAAGAAAATGCGCAGCAATTTCTTTTTGATAATTCTGAAGCACCTGAAGATTTAATAGTGTTAAACAAGAAAGGATCCGAAAATCCTACAGCTTCTTCTCTTAATGAAGCACCATCAGAAGATTTAACAGTGTTAAATAAAAAAGAACCTGAAAATCCTACAACTTCTCCCCTTAATGAAGCTTATGTTGAAGATGCAATTACTGCAGCGCTTAATCATACTGTTCCGACACATGAAGTTAAAACTGTTGTTGTAAAACCAGATGGTACAATTGTAGTAAATCCAGTTCACTACAAAAATGAAGAGCCTTTTGCTCAATCTGAAGTGACTAAAAAAACTGTATCTGAACAATCTCAAAAACAATCATCTGTTTCTTCACAATTACCTGATGTAAAGAACAATGAAAACAATCAAGAAAAAACGCAACATACTCCTACAACTGATATTGACCACATTATCACAGAAAGTAATGCTATCTCTACTATTCAAGAAAAAACTCGAAATTCACTTATACCAATTCCTTCACCTGCCCAATTGAATTCAAAGATTCCAATGCCAACTTCCGCTCATTCAAATTCTTCAGGACAAACAGCAGTACAAAATGGTGAAAAATATTATGTGCAACTTTCATCCCAACCCACTCCTGAATTAGCACAAAATTCTTTGAGAAAAATAAAATCTAAATTTGGATCTATTATTGGTTCTTGGCCATTAAATATTCAATCTGCCCTCATATCAGGGAAAGGTACCTACTACCGTGTTCGAATTCAAACACAAAACCGTAATGAAGCTGTAAGCCTTTGTGAAAATATCAAACAATCTGGGGGAAGCTGTTTTATCACAAACTAAACAAATGTAATGACAGCCTAAACAACTGTCATTCTATTTTATTCGTTCTCTTCTCTTTCTCTAGATGTTATAGTTAATATCAAAATTATTCTTTAGGATGCTTCATTTTCTTTATTTGTGTCAATCTCATTTTTTATCTATACAGAATCTACTTTATAAAATGATAAAGTATCGTTCTTTTTAAGGTATCGGAGGCACTATTGAATTTTGTGTTGGATTCGTTGTTGTCTGATTTACTCCTGTCTTATTCCTGTTAGGGATATGTTCTGATGATTTATTCCAAAAAGACCCTAAAAAAGCGACAATAAGCCAAATAAAGAGAAGAGAAAGAATAATAGTAAAAATACTTTTACCAATTGAATTAGACCATTTACAGTTTCTTTTTTCTACAGCTTTCTGCTGATCATATATTGGATATTTTTTTTCAATCATAGCGAATTCCTTTACTTGTTAATCATAATTCAATGATAAAAATATTTACAGTATCTCGAAAAACGCTGTGTATATATAAAAGTTCCAAACTCCTTGATACGAATTATAATCAAAATTCTAATAATAGAATATCTATTAATAGTTGCTAGAGTCTATATTATATGATGAAAATATTGACATAAGAAAATTGCCAATAATAATATTATAGAAACTTTTTATTATCTTGCCAAAAGATATAGAAATAAAATCTTGTTTCAGAAAGTTTAACTTATGAATTCTCCTAAATCATCATTTTTGTTTAAAATAGATAAACATCCTTCACCTTTATCAGATAAAAAGCGTGAAGAAATTCTGAAAAGCCCTGGTTTTGGTCAATTTTTTACAGACCATATGGCTCTTATTAAATGGACTAAAGATAAAGGTTGGCATGATGCTATTATTTCTCAATACAAACCTTTAGAAATTAGTCCATCAAGTGTCATTTTGCATTATGCGCAGGGAATCTTTGAAGGCTTAAAAGCATATCGAGCAAAGGATGGACGTATTTTACTATTTCGCCCTGAGGCTAATGCACAACGTTTTATGGAATCAGCAAAACGATTAGCTATGCCTGAATTACCAAAGGGTATCTTTTTGGATGCAGTGAACCAATTAGTAAAAATTGATCAAAAATGGGTTTCTAATCATCCAAATGCTAGCCTCTATTTACGCCCTTTTATGTTTGGCAACGACAGCCTATTGAAAGTTCATCCTTCTCTAGAATATATCTTTTGTGTCATAGCATCTCCAGCTGAATCATATTTTACAGGACAAAAAACAACTATTAGCGTATGGCTCGAAACAGACTACAGCCGTGCTGGCCCTGGTGGTACAGGAACTGCTAAATGTGGCGGAAACTATGCAGCAAGCTTAATCGCACAAAACAATGCAACTCAAAATAATTGTAGTCAGGTACTTTTTCTTGATATGGTTGAACGAAAATGGATTGAAGAACTTGGTGGAATGAATATTTGCTTTATTATGGCTAATAATATACTTGTAACACCTGCACTCAACGGTACTATTCTAGCAGGAATAACGCGTCATTCAATTTTGAAGTTAGCACAACAAATGGGTTTAACAATAGAAGAACGCCCTTATTCTTTTGATTCACTGAAAGAAGATGTGCAAAATGGTCACCTTAAAGAAGCTTTTGCATGTGGCACAGCTGCTGTTATAACAGCAATCGGACGTATTAAATATAAAGGTGGAGAATGTATCATCGGAAATGAAGTATATGGTGAGATTACAGAAAAACTTCGTGCACAACTTATCGATATACAAAAAGGAAATATAGAAGATAAAAACGGCTGGGTACGCTCTGTGCAATTATCATAGTATCTATAATAAAAAACAAAAATATCTTCAAAAATTTATAAAGATATATTTCTCTAATCAATGCGTCCTTATTTTTATGCAATATCAGCTAAAAATCATCAGCCAAATTTCAACTGATTTCTATGTTGTGTTCTAATATTTCGAATTGTACCAGTATGTGAACGCATCACAAGACTATCTGTTTGAATATAATCACGAGTAAATTTAACACCAGACAACATATTACCATCAGTTACACCTGTTGCTGCAAATAAAACATCACCCTTGGCCATTTCTTCCATTGTATAAACCTTATTAGGATTCTTAATCCCCATCTTGGCAGCACGAGCAATTTGTTCTTCTGTATTAAATTGTAAACGTCCTTGCATTTGTCCACCAGTACAACGTAAAGCTGCCGCAGCTAATACACCTTCTGGTGCTCCACCAATACCCATATAAATATCAATACCTGTTGCCTCTGAATCAGTTGTATGAATAACAGCAGCAACATCTCCATCACTAATTAAACGAATTGCTGCACCAGTCATACGCACTTTATTAATCAATTCTGCATGACGAGGCCGATCCATAATGCAGACAGTAATTTGATTAACATCTATTCCTTTGGCTTTTGCAAGAGCATGAATATTATCGGCAGGATTCGCATCTATATCAACCACTCCCTTTGGATAACCAGGACCGATAGCTATTTTTTCCATATAAACATCAGGAGCATAAAGTAAATTCCCTTTTTGGGCAATTGCAATCACAGCAAGTGAATTAGCAAGATTTTTTGCACAAATAGTTGTTCCTTCAAGTGGATCAAGAGCGATGTCAACAGCTACTCCATTTTGAAGTCCTACTTTTTCTCCAATATAAAGCATAGGAGCTTCATCACGCTCTCCCTCACCAATTACAACCATGCCATCAATAGGTAAACAATTAAGTTCTCGACGCATCGCATCCACAGCAGCTTGATCGGCTGCTTTTTCATCACCACGTCCTCGCCAACGCGCAGCTGCAACAGCGGCATACTCAGTCACACGTACTAATTCAAGGGTTAAAATACGATCGAGTCGATTTAAGATCTTTTGAGTTGATTGGGTCATATAAAAAATCCTATTGAATTAGTATTCACAAAACGACATTAGCATTTTATTCTTAAATATCAAGAATACAGCTTTTGCAAAGATGAAAGATTTTCACAAGAAAAAAACTATAATCTAATTCCTCTTAGTACTCATTAACTAACCTAGGAATCTTTATATAGGATTGTAGCTTGTAAATATTTATCTGCTTTAATGAACTCTTTTCACTTTATATACATTATTTTCAGCTTCGCGATGCGTATTTTCTTCCAGCTTATTTACATTATATAAACAGTAGCTTGTGATTGTTTTATTAATGGATCAGTAAACATATAATCGCCATACTTCAGTCAATTGTTCTATAAACAATTTTCATTTTTATTAAAAAATGCAGATGCAGATCTTCTTGAAATGACTTTTTATGTTAATAATGCTTTTTTATGAATCAATCTACAATAACGAATAAAATAATACTCAAAAGTATATTACATTATAAAATCCCTAACTTGATCATCTTCATCTATTTTTTTATTGGAAAAAATAAAAGTATTACTATTGTTGTATACTAAAATGTATTACCGATTGTTATCAGATATTGTATCATTTAAAATCTTGTAAAATAAGCCTAGATTATATAATCTCCTAGGCATATCTCAAAAAAATAATTCAATAAAATGCATTTTTTTAAAAAAAAATCACTTATAGGACTTGCGAAGTAAAAAGATCCTCTCTATAAGCCTCATCATTGGTCTGCGCCCATCGTCTAGCGGTTAGGACATCGCCCTTTCACGGCGGAAACAGGGGTTCGATTCCCCTTGGGCGTACCAGTTTCTTTCCTTCACATAATCTGTTTGTTTTATTAATCTTTTTAAAAGATGAAGAAGTAGGAGCTTATATTTTCCTTTTTAGCTCATTATAAATTGAAAGTTCTTTCCGAGCTATTTTTTGTTTTGATAAATCCAATACTGACTGAACAAAAAATTATGGTACCTCAGATTATTACAATCGAGATAAATACAAACTTTACACAAATGCTTTGCCCCCATGAATATAAAAAAATAAAAAATGTAAATCTTATATTTGTAATAGATTATGCTCCATTTTTTTCGATTCATGAGCTCTGCTTCTAGTTAGCTGACATACTTTTTGAGCTTTCTTAATAATTTCTGTGACTTTCTGTGCTCTACTGAATGATATACCGACACTTTTAGCGAGCTTCTTATAATCTCTATCATCAAGGGTTTGATACTCCCAAAATGTAAGACGATCTTTGACTTTATCCACAAGACCTGTAATTTCTCCGCAAAGTGAGGGATTGGCATTTAAAGCTTTGATCTGATCTTCTTCAGACATAGAAAGGATATTTTGCACTGCTTGACTAGGCATTTTTATCGCTTGCTGACAACGTTCTTGTTTTTCTTGGTGCTCTTGAAGAATGTGCTCTCTAAGAGAAACTACAATACTTATATAATTATCAAACTCCTGAGTGAGATTAAAGTAATCTTTCTTAGCTTGTTTGCGCTGTGGACTGTCAATACCCAATATTTCCGTACCTGCCAATTTAGACATATATTTAAAAAGACTCATATTCTGTCTGATATACTGTTCACCGAAACCTGAATCTATATTAACAAGATTGATATCAGCATCCAATATTTTCGAGCTTTTATAGACAGATTTTGATAAAGTTTTGATTTTTTGTCGACTCTTTTGAACGAAAATATTACCTGCAATTCTTGCAACAATTTCTTTTTCCGTCAAAGGAGCTACTTTTTCTTCTGGAATAAGAATATTCTCAAAGTTTTCTGGCACAGAAGCTCTAAAAGTAAGTTTGTCACCAAGCCGTAATGCTGTTAATGTTTCTGGTGCAAAATAATCTTTTTTGCATATAACATACTTATCATTTATCATGAGCATGATGGAATCTGGGCTATAACCTTTACAAATACCCGTATAGGTAGAACCTTCATTTGGCACTACAATAACCCTATTTATCACCTTTGCATACTCATCAAAAGATCCCGCATTCCTTATGGCATTCATGAATTCTCTTAAAACATCCACTTTTTCTGGATTGGAGATATCTTCAAATAGATGACACATAGGAGTGATATTGCCTACAGCTCTGCCATCACGTGGTAACGCAGCATTATTAGCAGATCGCATGCGTTGTTCTGTTACAACCGAGAAGTCAAGCCTATACCCTGCTGCTTCGGCTATTTGTTCCATAAATATCCGTTGTGCGCATCCATTTCCAACTGCAAAAGGTCTTAAATTACTAAACAAAGCAAATATCATCGATGCTTCATAAACAAACTCTTTATGTGATAAACCTTTCAAATTATTCTTTTCGGCTAGTATTTGATCGATTCTCTCTAAACCGTCTTTAATTTTATTATTGACTGGCACCGTGGTAACTGTGCCATCTAAAAATGTAAATGGAATATCACAGGTATGCCCAGCCCATTCGAACGTTTTCTCAAACAAACATTTATGAAGATATTTTAGATAAGATGAATCAAACTTTTCTGGTAGCGGTTCTTTTTTAAGCCTGTACTCTGCTTCTAATACATCATAGGCACATATATCTTGAAACTCTATGCCCTGCAATTCATATTTATTTTTCAGCGTTAAACTATTAGCATAGATATAGCCATTTAGCAAAACCTCATCCACCGGAATATTAAATTTCTTCCGTGTAAGATCTCTGAATAACAAATAATCTCTAAGTAAAAAATCTTTAAGTGAAAAATCACTAGATGAGAGATCATCGCGTAAAAAACTATCAGCTGCAGTCACATACCTCTTTATAAAGGCAAACTCCTTAGGAAGAATGTAAAGCCCATTAATCATATATACGTTGATAGACATCTCTACAGACTTTCGTAGTTCCTTTTGAGAAATATCTATCGACTCTGTACTCGA
This sequence comes from Bartonella sp. 11B, assembly GCF_002022625.1. Lineage (NCBI taxonomy): Bacteria > Pseudomonadati > Pseudomonadota > Alphaproteobacteria > Hyphomicrobiales > Bartonellaceae > Bartonella > Bartonella sp. 11B. Next base: position 1,092,473 of record NZ_CP019783.1, read on the forward strand.
TTTATTGTCTATACTAATCACTCTGTTTTCGTACTTCTGTGATGTAAAAGCTTTAGAACTAGGAGATTTTTCCATGCACACCTCAAACGATCAGTGCACACCTTTCAGCTTTTTTAAAACTTAACGATTATTATTTACAGTAATAAATACAAAGTATTTTTCACTTATTGTCAATATGTTTTTTATTATAAAAAATATTAATTATATGTTTTAAAATAACAATATGAATGATTATTATTTCTATAAAAATGTTGGAATAAAAATTAAACGATAAAAAGCCACAAAAAGGGGAAGAATAGTGAAAAAACGTAAACAAAACCAACAATATAAAACCCCTCACCTTGATAAGAAAGTGAAGTATTGATTTTATCATTTTTTTATTTGGCCAATGTAATCTCTAAATAATCTTGTGAATTTTTATCATGTAATAAAATAAATCTTTGTACTTATTAATGCAAACAAGCCAATTAATGCAAACAAGCCAATATTCTTAAAACTATATAGCTTAATGGTGATATTCAATAAATAATAGAAAAACGAAGAGATCCTATAGAGCCTGTAAATATTTGCTTACCTTCCTGTTGAAACTGTTGGATTAACTGATCATCAATCATACGGCGATCCCACATTGTACCAAACACATTACCTTGTTTCCAATTGACTGACTTTCCAATAAGATTTTCTATATCTGATTGATTATATATTCTAGCAGTATCGTGTTCTAAAGCTGTAAATAAAGCTTGTGGTGCCCCAAGTAATTTCCCTTCTCTTGCTAAAGAATGCACCAGATTTTTCAATTGATTACTGTCCATTATTAAAGGAACATAAACCTGAAAACGACCATTTGGAACGCCATCATAATCTTGAAATTGTGATGCATCAACTTCAAAAGTGTTCCATAAAGAAAGAGAATAAGTACTATCAATTAAAGAAGGTAAGATTTCTGTAAATTGAATTTTATTATTAGAATTATCGGGCAACTCTTGAAGACGTGATAATGTATCATGAAAAACTGAAGGAATAATATTTTTATTACTGATATGCGCAGATGGCACCTGAATAGTATCCTGAAGTATCTGACTTAAATTCTGCTCTTTATGTGAGCTATGTTTTTGGTAGCTATCAATTCCTGGATTTACTTGAAACGAGTTAATAGAAACCATTATTTCCCCCATTTAAATGATACACCCCAATAATACCCTATATTGTAATTAATATAACACAAATAAAAAGATTTCAAAATAAAAAGGAAGAATTAAAAGAACAAATATTTAAAATAAAAACTGAGTTATATATACAAAAAGCTTTTTCTAGATTTCTGTTTTTAATTTCCATCATGGATCTGAAAGTGCTATAGGAAAAATATTATTTCAATACAATAAAGGGACTCCTAATGGCAAAGATTAAAGTGACAAACCCCATTGTCGAAATCGACGGTGATGAAATGACTCGTATTATCTGGAAATATATTAAAGATAAACTCATTCATCCCTATCTCGATATTGATCTTAAATATTATGATCTTTCCATTGAAAATAGAGAAGCAACTAGCGATCAAATAACAATTGATTCTGCTCATGCAATCAAAAAATATGGAGTCGGTGTGAAATGTGCAACCATTACTCCTGATGAAGCACGTGTTAAAGAATTTAATTTAACAAAAATGTGGAAATCACCAAATGGAACAATTCGCAATATTTTAGGAGGTGTTATTTTTCGTGAGCCTATTATCTGCAAAAATATTCCACGTCTCGTTCCAGGTTGGACAAAACCAATTATTGTCGGACGTCATGCTTTTGGCGACCAATATAAAGCAACAGATTTCAAATTTCCGAATAAAGGAAAATTAAGTATTAAATTTGTTAGCGATGATGGCCAAATTATTGAACATGATGTCTTTAATGCTCCAAGTGCAGGAGTTGCAATGGCAATGTATAATCTTGATGAATCAATTCGCGACTTCGCCCGCGCGTCCTTTCATTACGGACTTCAACGCAATGTCCCTGTCTATCTTTCGACCAAGAATACTATTTTAAAAGCCTATGATGGTCGTTTTAAAGATATCTTTCAAGAAATATTTGACTCAGAATTTAAAACCGAATTTGAAAATCGTAAATTATATTATGAGCATCGTCTCATCGATGACATGGTGGCTTCTGCGCTTAAATGGTCAGGTGGTTACGTTTGGGCATGTAAAAATTATGATGGTGATGTTCAATCAGATATCGTTGCTCAAGGATTTGGTTCTCTTGGTCTAATGACTTCTGTTCTGATGACACCAGATGGTAAAACTGTTGAAGCAGAAGCTGCTCATGGTACAGTAACGCGTCATTACCGTCAGCACCAAAATAATAAAGAAACATCAACAAATTCTATTGCTTCTATTTTTGCTTGGACACGTGGACTAACACATCGTGCTAAGCTTGATAATAATGAAAAATTAAAAAACTTTGCTACTACATTGGAAAGAGTTTGTATTAATACTGTTGAAGAAGGTTTCATGACAAAAGATCTCGCTATTTTAATCGGTCCCGAAAAAAAATGGCTATCCACAACAGGATTTCTTGATAAAATTAATGAAAACCTAAAAAAAGAAATGACTCACTAGCATCATTCCACACTCAAAGTTTTCTAAATAGAAAACTTTGAGTTTTTTCTATAAATTATTAAATCGTTCACATACAAATTCTATGATTCGCTCTAACAGCAATCTTTCTCTATATGAATACTTTTTATTATCTGTGCCGTGTTATTTTTTATCGAAGTCACTACTATGCTGCTCTCTTTTGATGATTCCTACGCTTATATATAAGAGGCTAAAATAACTTTAAAAATCTTTTCAACTTTACTTAGGAAAATACTGATTATATTTTTCCATGTGCCACAAAAAACAGAACATCAGCAATCCACACAAAGTTAAAATACCTCCAAGGATAGCTGTGTGTTCATAACTATAGCCTAATTTCAAAATACATGCTCCAAATTCCGCTCCAATAGCATTCGCAATATTAAAAGCAGATTGCATCAAAGCGCTTGCTAACATCTGTGCAGGCGTAGCAATATCGATGATTTTTGCTTGTATAGAAGGCATAGATGCAAAAGAAGTCCCAATAAGAAAACATCCTAATGCTGCTGTTAGCGGAGTATATGATAAAAAGAAAAAAAGAAAAAAAACGAATGTACTCCAAAGCATAGCAAAAAATATCGTTGCTGAAGAACCAATCTTAACTGCAAATTTAGGACCTAAAATATTACCCACAACCATTCCCAATCCCATCAATGGCATAATAAATGGTACCCATTCAAGAGAAACATTAGAAATATAAAGCAATGTTGACTTAATATACGTAAAAACAGAAAATAATCCTGATGCACCAATTGAAACCATCGCCAAAAGAAACCATACTTCTTTTTTCTTTAATGCACTTAATTCGTTTAAAATGCTTGTTTTAGTAATGTTAGAAACAGAAGGTAAAAATTTCCAAATAAGAAAACAACACATCAAAGAAATAATACCTACAAGAAGAAATGCAAACTGCCAACCAACAAGTTGACCAATCCAAGTTGCACTCGGTGCTCCAATAACTGTTGCAATTGTCAAACCAAGCATAACACTACCAACAGCTTTTGATCGTTCATTTCTTTCTACCATTGAAGAGGCGACCATAGTTGCAATACCGAAATAAATGCCATGTGGAAGACCACTGATAAATCGTAAGATTACCAATACGTTAAAGACAGAAAAAAATGAACTAATAATATTCGCTAAAGCATAACAAAACATCAACCCTATCAAAACAGCCTTATGTGGCAGCTTAGCTGTTACGATAGCTAAAATAGGTGCTCCAATCACAACTCCTAAAGCATAAGAAGAAATATATTGTCCGGCTGTAGCAATACTAACATGTGAGCTACGCGCCATCTCCGGTTGTAAACCCATTGCAACAAACTCAGCAGTACCAATAGCAAAGCTTCCTACTGCAAGAGCTAAAATGCCAAAATGCTTGGTTTTAAAATCAATTCTAAAAGACATGAAAGAATTTTATCCTTAGAAAATCTTTGTCTTATTATTTTTACACTAAATATTATTCTATTAAATATGCTGTAAAATGAGCAAATAATACGTTTTTAATATCAAAAGCAATTTCTTGAAACAAAAAGAATATACAACTTTTACGTTTTACTTTCATGATGTTTTATAAAAATAAACAAAAAGCATATTAAAAAGGTAATTTTCATACTTCTTTAAGGATTTACTAACTTAGAATTAACATTGTTAATTTAGATAGTGATTAGAAACAGAAAACAAACTGCTTCTCTCCGGATCAGGTAGTGCGTGCCGGAGCAATAATTTTTATTCAATAGAGTATATCATAGAGAAATAAATAACCACAGCGCATATTTACCTTAAGGTAGCTATTTATATTCCCTAAAAGAGCTATATGAATACTTTTTTTAATACAATTTTCTTTACGGACCTTATCGTCCTTGCATCCATAAGGCTACTGTATCGGAGCAAAAGTCGGCGTAACGTCCTGCTTGAATAGCATCACGAATACCTTGCATAAGTTGCTGATAATAAAAAAGATTATTCCAAGTCAACAACATGCCTCCAAGAGATTCACCAGATTTGATTAAATGATGCAAATAAGCGCAACTATAATCACGTGCAGCAGAACAAGGCGACTGTGGATCAAGAGGATTTGGATCTTCTGCATAACGTGCATTTCGCAAATTAATTCTTCCAAAACGAGTAAAAGCTAAGCCATGACGGCCTGCACGTGTTGGCATAACACAATCAAACATATCTACCCCTCGAGCTACACTTTTTAAGATATCATCTGGCGTCCCTACACCCATGAGATAACGAGGCTTATCCTCCGGTAAAATTGAACAAGTAACATCTAGAACAGCGGTCATAACATCCTGAGGCTCACCAACCGCAAGCCCTCCAATAGCATAGCCTTTCAAGTCCATTTCTTTTAATGCTTGAGCAGAGCGTTCACGTAATTTCATATTATCTCCGCCTTGAACAATACCAAACATTGCTTTTTCTGGTTGATCACCAAAAACTTTTTTACAACGCTGTGCCCAACGCAATGAAAGTTCCATAGCAGCTTCTATTTCTCTCTCTGATGCCGGTAATGCAATACACTGATCAAGCTGCATTTGAATATCAGAATCAAGAAGACCTTGGATTTCGATAGAACGTTCTGGACTCATATCGTAATAGGCCCCATTAATATGAGAGCGAAAAATAACACCCTGCTCCGTAATCTTACATATCCCCGAAAGAGACATAACCTGAAAACCACCAGAATCCGTTAAAATAGGCTCAGACCAACGAATAAATTTGTGCAATCCTCCTAAACGCGCAACACGCTCAGCTCCCGGTCGTAACATCAAATGATACGTATTACCTAAAATAATATCTGCACCAAGAGCATGTAATTGGTCCATATACATAGCCTTAACGGTTCCAACCGTTCCAACTGGCATAAATGCAGGTGTGCGAATACGTCCTCGTCCTGTTATAATTTCGCCTTGGCGAGCATATCCATCTTGAGATTTTTTTTCATAGTGAAATGCTTTTATCATCATTTTTATCTTTTTAATTTCAGGATCCCATATCACTACTAAAATAAAAGCAATGGCTTCTTTACTGCAGCTACAAATTATGGATCTCTTTTATTCACTAACACTAAAACTAGTCAAAAAAAATTCAAAAAAATCAGCTATTAAACGATTAATAAAATAAAAAAATTATTGAGTGCAATAAAAAATATCTAATATTTTATGATACTAGCCAATAACCCTCTTTTAATTGAAAATCTTTAGAAAATGATAAAAATCTTATGAAAAATATATTTTCACCTAGATAAAAAAGTTTCTAGTACAATTTTCTATTTTGAAATCTCAACATTCAAAACTCTTTCTGCACGAAAAGACGTTATTTATATGCAGCCTTCATGCTGTAAAATTGCAAAAAATGTTACATAACATCTCTATTATTTGGCATCTGCAGCAATTGTAGCTTTAATAATTGCATCTGGATCTACAACAGGCTCACCGCGCTTAATTTTATCAATATTTTCCATACCTTTAAGCACTTGTCCCCATATAGAATATTGACGATTAAGCCAAGGAGCATCTGCGAGACAAATAAAAAACTGCGAATTAGCCGAATTTGGATTCTGGCTACGTGCCATAGAAACTATCCCACGTTTATGAGGAAGATTTGAAAACTCTGCTTTTAAGTCGGGTTTATCTGAACCACCCATACCAACACGTGACAAATTAAATTTCTGATCATTTTTTTTGCCAAACTGAACATCACCAGTTTGAGCCATGAAATCGTCAATAACACGATGAAAAACAACATTATCGTAGGCACCCTCACGCACAAGTTCTTTGATACGTGTAACATGAGCAGGAGCTAAATCAGGGAAAAGCTCAATTACTACTTCTCCTTTTGTTGTTTCAAGAATTAAAGTATTTTCTGGATCTTTAGGCTCGACCATAGTGTCATTCCTTTATTTCTACTTCCACTTTTTTCTCAATTTGTAAATAAGCAGCATTAATAACATCAGGATCTGTTACAGACCCATTATTATCTGCAGTTCCTTTTTTAATTTTATCAACAACTTCCATTCCTTTTACAACTTCTCCAACAACAGTATATTGACCGTTTAAAAAAGTAGCATCATCAAAACAAATAAAAAATTGAGAATTTGCTGAATTTAAATCTTGTGAACGAGCCATACCAACAGCACCACGTTTAAAAGGTTGCTTTGAAAACTCTGCTGGTAAATTAGAATAGTCTGAACCACCTTTACCAACATTTTTCAGATCAAAATCAACACTATCTTTTTTTCCAAATTTCACATCACCAGTTTGAGCCATAAAACCAGGAATAACGCGATGAAATACGACATTATTATAAGCACCTTCTTCTGTTAGTTTCTTAATTCGAGCAACATGTTTTGGTGCAAGATCTGGTCGCAACTGAATAATTACATCACCATTTTTAAGAGATAAAACAAGAATATTATGCTCATCTGCAGCAGCACTAAATGAAAATAAGTAAAAAAAACATGTTAAAAAAGTAAAAATTCTAAAAAACACAATCATTCTTCCCTTTGAGATTTAAATTTTGAATACAAAGCTTGTGCAACATTTGGAGGAACAAAAGGCGTAATATCTCCTCCCATAGTGACAATTTGACGCACCAATGTAGAGCTTATCATACGGCTAGAAATACTTGCTGGTAAAAAAATCGTTTGCAACTCAGGAGCCATCATTTCATTTATTCCCGCCATCTGCATTTCATAATCAAAATCAGTACCATCACGCAATCCACGAATAAGAAATGAAGCACCAATTTCACGCGCTTTATCAATAAGGAGATTGTCAAATGAAATAACTTGTAACCGATCAGAACCTATATTCAATATATCTTTTCTCACTTGTGCAATTAAATCAACACGCTCTTCAAAACTAAAAAATGGCTTTTTTATAGCTTGTATACCAATAGCCATCACCACTTTATTAGCTAAAACTAAACTACTTCGCAAAATATCAAGGTGACCATTTGTAATAGGATCAAAAGATCCTGCATAAAGAGCAACTGTCATCTATTTTTTCCGATGATTTTAGAGTTATTTATCTTAATTAATATCAACCATACCAGAATGTTTTTCACTGTCATCATCTAATTGATTGGCATCATCCTCAGGATCAGAAATGCGCTCAACCGATACAACTTTTTCACCCTTTGCTGTATTAAAAATTGTTACTCCTTTTGTAGAACGACCAGCTATACGAATCCCCTCAATAGGAACTCGAATAAGTTGTCCTCCATTTGAAACCAGCATTATTTGATCTTGCGCTTCTACTGGAAAGGCTGCTACTAGCTTACCAATTTCAACAGTTTTATTTGGATCAGTTGCGCGAATCCCCTTTCCACCGCGCCCTGAAATACGAAATTCGTAGGAAGAAGATCGCTTTCCATATCCAAACTCACTAACTGTTAAAAGCATTTGTTCACGAGCAGCAAGCTCTGCATAACGCTCATCTGTTAGTTCTGTTTCATCTCCATCTTCATCTTCATCAACAATTACAACATCTTCCGTATCCGCACCAGCAGAACGTCGCTCATTAATTGCACGTTTAATATAAGCAGAACGCTCCACTGACGTTGCCTCAACATGCTCTAAAATAGTCATAGAAATAACCTTATCACCATCAACCATATTGATACCACGTACCCCTACCGAATTACGTCCCACAAAAACACGAACATCAATGACTGGAAAACGAATACATTGTCCATTGGCTGTTGTCAGAACAACATCATCACGCTCTGTACAAGTTTCTACAGACAAAATTTCATCTTCGTCATCAAGTTTCATGGCAATTTTACCATTACGATTTACCTGAATAAAATCCGATAATTTATTGCGGCGTACTGTTCCACGAGTTGTTGCAAACATAACATCTAATTCACTCCAACTTGCTTCATCTTCTGGCAATGGCATAATTGTTGTTATACGCTCTCCTTCCTGTAAAGGAAGCATATTGACCAACGCGCGCCCACGCGACTGCGGTGTACCAATAGGCAAACGCCAAACCTTTTCTTTATAAACGATCCCTCGTGATGAAAAGAAAAGAACGGGTGTATGTGTATTACTCACAAATAAGCGCGTTACAAAATCCTCATCCTTTGTGGACATACCAGAACGCCCTTTACCCCCACGACGCTGAGCACGATATGTATTGAGAGGTACACGTTTAATATAACCACTATGGCTAACCGTTACCACCATATCCTCTGGCACAATTAGATCTTCATTGTCCATCTCAGCATTACCAAAACCAAAGACAGTGCGCCGGGGAGTCACAAATTCCTCGCGAAGAGTGCTTAGTTCATCCTTCACAATGCCCATAATCCGTAAACGTGATGACAAAATATGAAGATAATCTGTAATATCTACCCCAATTTTATTTAACTCATCAGCAATTTCATCACGTCCAAGTGCAGTAAGCCTCTGTAAACGTAACTCCAGAATAGCTCTAGCTTGTTCTTCAGATAAATTATATGTGTTATCCTCATGGATAATATGACGAGGATCATCAATAAGCTTAATTAAAGATGCTACATCAGCTGCCAACCAACGCCGCTCCATTAACTGTACACGCGCCGTCTGAGGATCAGGTGCTGTGCGAATTAATGCTATAATTTCATCAATATTTGCAACCGCAATAGCAAGGCCAACTAAAACATGCGCACGCTCACGCGCCTTACGCAAAAGATATTTTGTGCGCCGACTGACCACCTCTTCACGAAAAGAAACAAAAGCACGAAGCATATCAAGCAACGTCATTTGCTCAGGCTTTCCCCCATTCAGCGCGACCATATTACAGCCAAAAGAAGTTTGTAATGGCGTATAGCGGTATAGTTGATTCAAAACAATATCCGCAACAGCTTCTCTCTTAAGTTCAATAACAACCCTATATCCATCACGATCAGACTCATCACGCAGATCAGAGATTCCTTCGATGCGCTTATCGCGTACTAATTCAGCTATCTTCTCAATCATCGTTGCTTTATTAATCTGATAAGGAATTTCGCTTACAATAATTGCCTGTCGGTTATTGCGAATTTCTTCAATATCAACCTTAGCACGCATAATAATTGAACCACGTCCCGTTTCATAAGCTGAACGAACACCTGAACGACCGAGAATAATACCACCTGTAGGAAAATCCGGACCAGGAATAATTTCAATTATTTCATCAAGCGTTATATTAGGATTGTCAATTAAAGCAATACATCCATCAATGACTTCACCAAGATTATGTGGAGGAATATTGGTTGCCATTCCTACAGCAATCCCACCTGATCCATTAACTAAAAGATTAGGAAAACGTGCTGGTAAAACTATAGGTTCACGCTCACGTCCATCGTAATTATCTTGAAAATCAACCGTCTCTTTATCGATATCAGCTAAAAGTTCTTCTGCAACTTTTTCTAAACGACACTCTGTATAACGCATTGCAGCAGGAGGATCACCATCCACAGAACCGAAATTTCCTTGTCCATCAATTAATGGATTTCGTAAAGAAAAATCCTGTGCCATACGCACCAATGCATCATAAATTGAAGCATCACCATGGGGATGAAACTTCCCCATAACTTCCCCAACGACACCTGCTGACTTACGATAAGATTTATTAAAAGAAAGCCCCATTTCATTCATCGCATGAAGAATACGCCGATGAACAGGCTTAAGACCATCGCGCACATCAGGTAATGCACGCGATACAATAACGCTCATCGCATAATCGAGATAAGAGCGTTGCATTTCTTCAATAATACTAACTGGTTCAATACCGGTCAGGACATCATGTTCTGATTGTGTAGTAAGATCGGTCACAACTTCAATACTTTCAAAAAAGAATCATTTTGATCTTTTATATCGAAAAAAATTGCAAAATGCTAATTCAGCTCTTTACAAAAAGTAAACATTTAATGATAATTTTCAATACGTTATTTTCTTTTATTAAAAATCGTATATGCAATGAATAACGCGCACGCTGCTCAATAAAAAGTAAAATAAACATATATGATAAAATATACAAATACTTCTGAAATAGAATATCACTACTAAAGGTATCAAAAAGGAATATCATCATCCAATTGATGTGAAAAATTTCCTTCTAATTGAGTATTTTTCTGATCAAAATCATCTCTTTGATCAAAACCACTGCTTGACTGATTCACATTGGATATTTGCTCTCCACTCCCTACCCCACGGCTATCAAGCATTTGTAGTTCACCACGGTATTTTTGTAAAACAATCTCCGTTGTATAACGATCATTTCCATTTTGATCTTGCCATTTACGTGTCTGCAACTGACCTTCAATATAAATTTTACTTCCCTTTTTTAAATATTGCTCAACAACTTTAATCAGATTTTCATTAAAAATAACGATATTGTGCCATTCTGTCCGCTCTTTACGTTCATTCGTATTGCGATCACGCCAACTCTCTGAAGTAGCAATACGTAAATTTGCTACCTGATCACCAGAGTTCAATCGACGAATTTCAGGGTCTGCACCAAGATTACCGATTAAAATAACTTTATTAAGGCTCCCAGCCATTGTATAAACTCCACAATTTCAAACCATTTATATTATAACAAAATCGAACATCAACGTATAGTTTATTTTACATAAAACACAAAAAACTACTACCTTAACTTTCTTCATTTACCAAAGTCTGTATTCTTTTCTAAATGCAGCAATTGAACACATTGTAATTTTCAAAAAATAATCTTATTTCATATTCATGATTTAAGTTTTGCTAATATGTGCCAAGGATTAATATGTCTCATCAAAAATATATCTCTATTCGCGGCGCACGTGAACATAACCTAAAAAATATTAATCTTGACCTCCCCCGTGATAAACTCATTGTCATAACGGGTCTCTCCGGTTCAGGGAAATCATCTTTAGCCTTTGATACAATTTACGCTGAAGGCCAACGTCGTTATGTTGAAAGCCTTTCCACTTATGCACGCCAGTTTTTGGAAATGATGCACAAACCAGATGTCGATCAAATAGATGGACTTTCCCCTGCTATCTCCATTGAACAAAAAACAACCACCCGCAATCCTCGTTCAACAGTTGGTACTGTCACTGAAATCTACGATTATATGCGCCTGCTCTTTGCTCGTATTGGTATCCCTTATTCACCTGTTACGGGCCTCCCTATTGAGAGCCAAACAGTGAGTCAAATAGTTGACCAAATTATGACACTTCCAGAAGGTACTCGCATTTTTATTATGGCGCCTTTAATTAGAGGAAGAAAAGGTGAATATAAAAAAGAACTAACAGAACTTTTACAAAAAGGATTTCAACGTGCAAAAGTTGATGGAAAATTTTATGAAATAACTGATATACCTCCTCTTAATAAAAAATATAAACATGATATAGATGTAGTAGTAGACCGCATTATCGTGCGTAATGATATTACTGCTCGACTAGCTGATAGTATAGAAACTTGCTTACAATTAGCAGATGGGCTTGTAATTGCTGAAATGGCAGATCAGCTTTTAACAGAAAATGAAACTGTAAAAGGATCTTTCAATAAATCAACAAATGAAACCCACAAACGACTCATTTTTTCAGAAAGGTTTGCTTGTCCTATATCTGGTTTCTCAATTCCTGAAATTGAACCACGCTTGTTTTCATTCAACAGTCCTTTTGGCGCTTGCCCTGCTTGTGATGGACTTGGTACAAAAAAAGTAATCGATCCGATAAAAATCATACCAAATGAAAATCTTACTTTAAAAGCTGGAGCTATTGCTCCTTGGTCCCAATCATCCTCATCTTATCATCATAAAACTTTAGAAGCATTAGGAAGGGTTTATGGGTTTAAACTCACAGATAAGTGGTCCACGCTCTCAAATGAAGCACAACACGCTATTTTATATGGAACAAAAAAAGAGATCTCCTTTTTCTATGAAGATGATGTACAGTCTTACACTACAAAAAAAACCTTCGAAGGTGTTATTCCAAACATGGAGCAACAATGGAAAAAAACAGATTCTACACATTTTCATGAAGACATTGAACCTTATATATCTTCTTCACTCTGCCCAACTTGTAATGGTTACCGTTTAAAACCAGAAGCACTTGCTATCAAAATCCATGGAATGCATATTGGGCAAATATCAGAACTTTCCATTTTAAAAGCAAGTCATTGGTTTTCCAACGTTCATCAATATCTCAATGAAAAACAGCGCAATATATCAGCACGAATTTTAAAAGAAATCTGTGAGCGCTTAACATTTTTGAACCGTGTGGGACTCGAATATCTTACCTTATCCAGAGCTTCAAGTACACTTTCAGGTGGAGAAAGTCAGCGTATTAGACTAGCCTCGCAAATTGGCTCTGGTCTCACAGGAGTTTTATACGTATTAGATGAACCATCCATTGGCTTACATCAACGTGATAATGAACGTCTTTTAAAGACGCTATGTCATCTACGCAATCTTGGCAATACAATCATTGTTGTTGAGCATGACGAAGATGCTATTCTCACCGCGGATCATATTGTCGATATTGGTCCTGCTGCAGGCGTCCATGGTGGAGAAATCATAGCTCAAGGCCCCCCACAAAAAATTATAAACAATCCATCTTCACTTACAGGTCAATATCTCTCAGGAAAAATGACAATTAATTTTCCTACTCAACGACGCAAAATATCAAAATCAAAAACACTTAAAGTAATTGGAGCCAGAGGTAATAATTTGAAAAATATCAATGTAAATATTCCTCTCGGAACTTTTACTTGCATAACTGGTGTTTCTGGTGGGGGAAAATCAACATTTCTTATTGAAACCCTCTTCAAAGCGGCATCACGTCATATCATGGGAAGCCATCAAATCCCAGCAAGCTACGATAAAATTGAAGGACTAGAGTTTCTTGATAAGGTAATTGATATCAACCAATCACCTATTGGACGTACCCCACGCTCCAACCCAGCAACTTATACTGGCATTTTCACTCAAATTCGCGATTGGTTCGCAGAACTCCCGGAATCAAAAGCTCGCGGTTATCAAGCTGGACGTTTCTCATTTAATGTTAAAGGAGGACGTTGTGAAGCATGTCAAGGAGATGGTGTTATCAAAATCGAAATGCATTTCTTACCTGATGTCTATGTTACTTGCGATGTATGCCAAGGAAAACGCTACAATAGAGAAACACTTGAAGTGAAATTTAAAAGTAAATCCATTGCTGATATACTTGACATGACAGTTGAAAAAGCAGAAGATTTTTTTCAAGCTATTCCTTCTATTCACAACAAACTCGGCATCCTTGTTAAAGCTGGTCTTGGTTATATTAAAATCGGGCAACAAGCCACAACACTTTCTGGTGGTGAAGCTCAGCGTGTAAAACTCGCTAAAGAACTTTCACGCAAAACAACCGGGCGCACACTTTACATCTTAGACGAACCAACAACTGGTTTACATTTTCACGATATTTCCAAGCTTCTTGAAGTACTCCATGAACTAGTCGAGCAAGGTAATACAGTTATAGTCATTGAACATAATCTTGAAGTCATAAAAACAGCTGATTGGATTATTGATCTGGGGCCAGAAGGTGGAGATAATGGAGGTGAGATTGTTGCTGTCGGCCGCCCTGAAGACATTATTAATGTCCCTTGTTCTTATACTGGTAAATTTCTAAAAGAACTCTTGCTACGTCGACCTTTACATAATTTAAAATTTTAAAATAAATCACAAAATTATCAATTATCTAATAAAGCACTAATAAAAAATAACGCCTTAATTTACACCATTATTATCTTTTATAAATTTTATATTTTTTATCCTATAAAACAATAGCGCTACATTTTATAATGCAATATAGTTATTTCTAATAAGAATAAAATGCCTTATTTTTGATTTTTTCGTGAAAAAGTACTTTTTTGATACATCTCATTATCGTAATCGTAAATATAGTATAATGATATATAAATTAATAAAATAAAATCATTGGAGATAATCTCAGTATGAAAAAAATTGAAGCCATCATAAAACCTTTTAAGCTTGATGCAGTAAAAGAAGCGCTTCAAGAAATTGGTCTACAAGGTATCACAATAACGGAGGCAAAAGGTTTTGGTTGCCAAAAAGAACAGACAGAGCTTTACCGAGGTGCAAAATATATTATTGATTTTTTACCTAAAGTCAAAGTTGAAGTGGTTGTTCCTGATGAAATCCTAGAGAAAGCAATTGAAGCAATCCGTAAAGCAGCTCAAACAAAAAACATAGGAGATGGAAAAATATTTGTTTTACCTATCGATGACGTCATTCGTATTCGAACTGGTGAAACTGGCATTGATGCTCTTTAAATATCTATAAAATTTTTATATTTTCTATTCACCTCAATCCAATAAGGAAATTGAATATGACAACCGTTTCAGACATTCTTAAACAAATTGTAGATAATGATATACGCTTTGTTGATTTACGTTTTACTGATCCAAAAGGCAAATTGCATCATGTTACAATGGATATTGCTGAAATTTGCGAAGATACATTCACCGACGGTGTTATGTTTGATGGTTCTTCAATTGCTGGTTGGAAAGCAATTAATGAATCCGATATGGTCTTAATGCCAGATGCAGAAACAGCTCACATTGATCCTTTTTTTGCTCAATCGACTTTGATCATATTATGTGATGTACTTGATCCTGTTTCAGGAGAGTTCTATCATAGAGATCCACGTTCTATTGCTAAAAGAGCTGAAGCTTATATGAAATCTTTAGGGATCGGTGATACAATTTATATAGGACCAGAAGCTGAATTTTTTATTTTTGATGACGTACGCTATAAAATTGATCCTTACAATACAGGTTTTAAACTTGATTCAAGTGAAAATCCGTCAAATGATGATACTGAATATGAAATGGGCAATCTTGGTCATCGCCCACGCATGGGAGGTGGTTATTTTCCAGTCCCTCCTATTGATTCTTGCCAAGATATGCGTTCTGAAATGCTTACTGCGTTAAAGGATATGGGTGTACATGTTGAAAAACATCATCATGAAGTAGCTGCAGCTCAGCATGAATTAGGTATTCGATTTGATACACTGGTTCGTGAAGCTGATAAAATGCAAATTTTTAAATATGCCGTACATCAAATCGCCAATAGTTATGGAAAAACAGCAACCTTTATGCCCAAACCAATTCTAGGTGATAACGGTTCAGGTATGCATGTCCACATATCAATTTGGAAAGATAAACAACCAATATTTGCAGGTAATGAATATGCTGGGCTATCAGAGACTTGTTTATTTTTTATTGGTGGTATTATCAAGCATGCAAAAGCACTCAATGCTTTCACAAACCCATCAACTAATTCTTATAAACGCTTAGTTCCTGGGTATGAAGCCCCTGTCCTTCTTGCCTATTCTGCACGCAATCGTTCTGCAGCATGTCGTATTCCATTTGGTGCTTCACCGCATTCAAAACGTGTAGAAATTCGTTTTCCGGATGCATCATCGAATCCATATTTGGCCTTTTCAGCGCTTATTATGGCTGGTCTAGATGGTATAAAGAATAAGATACATCCTGGTCCAGCTATGGATAAAGATCTTTATGATCTGCCACCGAAAGAGCTCAAAGACATTCCTACAGTTTCTAGAAGCCTAGGCGAAGCACTTGAATTTCTTGATAAAGATCGCGATTTTCTTAAATCTGGCGATGTTTTTGATGATGACCAAATTAATTCCTTTATTGAATTAAAGCTGAAAGAAGTTCTGCGCTATGAAACAACCCCTCATCCTGTTGAATTTGATATGTATTATTCTGTTTAATGTAAGAATGAAAATTTTTGTTTGATTGTGATGGAATGCTAGAGCATTCTCATTAGAGGATTATCCTTCTATCAAATAGATTTTTATAAGGCATGTTTATTAGGAGATCATTTGAAACTAGCGATGAGAAGATTATTATCATTACGCGTTTTAGACTATTTTTCAAAAATTATGTTTGGTTTATTTTTGTATTTTGAAGTTTAATGGAATATTTCTGCATTTTATTTTGATTCAGACATGAACTGATGGTGGTTATCGAAAGGGTTATAGGTTCCATACTTTTTGCGCCACTGTATAGGCTCAGTAAAGTTGCTAGACCAAAGGCCAATTTTATTGTTATAGGCGTTTTGTTCAGCACTTAAATATGTTGTTGGAACTGAATATTTATTGTCTTTTGATAGGATCAGCATGCCTTCTGCAAGCCCTATTTCTGCTAGATCGACTCCTTGCACAAAGCACTGAGCATAGTGAGTTTCTTTTTCTATAACAGCTTGTTTACAAGATAAGTTATGTCCTAGAGTTTTTGTGACCAGCCATGCTGTTGTGACAGCTCCACATGGCCATTCTTGATTATCTAATTTTGCTTTTTGACGGGGTGCACATGTATCTACACCATATAAGTGAATATTTCGGACGATAGGTTTATGCTGAGGTTGTTCAGCAGGAATTATTAATTTAAATGTGACACCACTAGTCACAGATGCGATACCATTAAACACACCTTCATGATTATTTGAATCGCTATTGATCCAATTGAGATCTGGGTCATTTTCTTCTAATTTTTTTGGCACACTTGTTTCATAGTGCTTATTTTGTTCGATCTTGATCTCCATTGTATCTTGGTTTTCTTGCATTTTTAATGGTTCGAGAATATCTAGATCTGTTTTGTAATGGTTTTGGCTTATTATCCATATTCCTATAGAGCAGATAATGTAGACAAGAATAATCGATTTAAATCGCATTTGCCCAATCCTTATTGTTTCTATATCCTACAATTTTTTATGCATCTCTGCTTTTTTTCTAGATCTTAAAGAAAGCGTCTCAACAGCATTTGTTGCAAATTAAACACATTTTGCAAAGAAAAACATTATTTTACGCTCTTGATATTGTCATTTTGATAAAATAACAATATCCACATTAGCCTTTTTGGTTATAGATTTGATTAATTTCTGTCTCTCAGTCGGAGAATTCTAGTAAAGAATTTTTGTGATAGTTTGGTAGAACACTTGCGATTAAAGAATCTTAAAGTTGTAGGCCTGTAGTTTTAAAGTTTTTAAATTTGTAAAAGTAATATGATGTCAGTTTGTAATCAATATTCTTTCTGAAGAGGAGATTAAATGCCAAACATTATATCTAAGCATATTTATTATATCGCTTTTGCGCTACTTTTATCAATGTTTGCAGTGTTAACCCCTGCGTATGCTAATTCTGCTACTGCCAGTATGGGAAATCTTGATACGGTTTTGCGGAATATTGTTACAATGATGACAGGGACAACAGCGAAGCTCATTGCAACGATCTGTGTTGCCGCTGTGGGTATTGGTTGGATGTATGGTGTTATTGATTTACGCAAAGCAGCATATTGTGTTCTTGGTATTGGTATTGTTTTTGGTGCTTCGGCTCTTGTTACGTTATTAATGGGGAGTTCATCATAAATGAATGAAGATACTCTTTTTCTTGCTTGCACACGACCAGCGATGTTTGCAGGTGTTACCGTAGAAGCAATGGCCTTAAATGTCATGGCAACATCTACTCTTTTTATCATAACAAGCAGCTTTTCAATGATCGGTCTTGGAGTTGGTTTGCATTTTATTTTACGCGAAATCACAAAACGCGATCATAACCAATTTCGTGTTTTATTCGCGTGGCTCAATACTCGAGGGAAACAAAAAAACCTGACAAGATGGGGTGGAGGATCTACGTCTCCTCTCCGTCTTGTCCGTACATACAAGGAGCTAAAATAAGTGAGACAACTGTCAGTGATGAAACGGGAATCTCTACCTGAGGAATTTATCCCTTATGTTCGTCATGTCAATCAGCATGTGATTGCATTAGACTCCCGTTGCTTGATGACAGTGATTTCTATCGAAGGAATCAATTTTGATACTGCAGATATCCAAAGGATATTCTTAATTTTCAATATAATTAGTTCTGAGTAATATGAGAAAAAAATCTTTAAGAGTAATTTTAAAGCCTTTAAAAAGAAAAGATTTGCCTTCTTTTGGTTGTGATTACACTTATCCTAACAGTGATGTATTAATCAATAAATATGGAATAAAGAATTCTCAAGCTCTTCATGAAAAGAGCGCGTATCATTCAGAGCAAGCGATTATTCGTTTGCGTCAAGAAGCTCTGCCAAATAAGTTTAATTCCTCTTATTTGAAACATATTCATAAATGTTTATTTGAAAACACGTTCGAATGGGCTGGCTATACGCGTGATCTTACATTTAAATTTAAAAATGGCGTAACTGCTAACATCTCAAAGATGCAAATACCAAATTCAG
Organism: Bartonella sp. 11B; assembly: GCF_002022625.1. Taxonomy (NCBI): domain Bacteria; kingdom Pseudomonadati; phylum Pseudomonadota; class Alphaproteobacteria; order Hyphomicrobiales; family Bartonellaceae; genus Bartonella; species Bartonella sp. 11B. Next base: position 1,111,366 of record NZ_CP019783.1, read on the forward strand.
ATGCTTTTTTTAAAGAGAGTAAAGCAGTTTCAAAAAGTTTACATAAATTTGATCAAGTGCTTTCGAAAAAAAATAATTTACAAGGCTTATCGCGTGAAGAATTTGTTGATGAAGCAACGAAGCTTTTTTCCTTTCTCAACTATATACATCCATTTAGAGATGGGAATGGGCTTGCACAACGAGTCTTTTTTGAAAGACTTGCTGAAGCTGCAGGCCATAAACTTGATTTTTCAGTTGTGACTCAAAAACGCATGATACATGCTTGTAATGATGCGATACCTGTAGAAGGTAATGTAAATTATGAAACGATGCAACATTTGTTCGAAGATATCTCTAATCCAGAAAAAAGACGCATTTTGAAGGATTATTTAAATGCTGTGTCTAATAATAAGCATGCATGTAATTTTTTGGATGATCAAATTATCATAACACCACGTGAAGGTGTGACTTATACAGGTTTTTATAAGGCTAGTAATGCGGATTCTATTATAGTTGAAACAGTAGACTTTTATATGGTATGCTACAAAGATTATTTTACACCAGAACAGCTTAAGGCATTAAAACCTAATGATGAGATTACTTTTACAGTTTCAATAAATAAAGATTTAGATCAAATTCTCATCCCAGCAGAAAAAATACCTCCTTTAACGTCAGAAAAAATTCTTCAAAAAATTGAGAATCATATTAAACTTCAAAACAATCGAAAAGAAATTGAGAATTTATCACAAATTGTTTATGGAAATTCAAAAGCGTTAGATCCAAGTATTGATATAATTAATAAAGGACGAGAAGTAAGTAAAAAAATTCCTGAACAAATTTTAAATGATCCTGAATCTATTGCTAAGCTAGCTGGTTTTAAAATATTGGGTATAAGAACTCCAGGACGCAGAATAGCTGAAAGGAATCTTGCACCACTTAGTCAAAAAATTAAAAATTATATGTCTGCTGTAGAAGTTACTAAAAATATAATCATTAGAAATCATGTAATAGAACAAAAACGCCTTTTACAAGAAGTAAGACTGCCTAGTAAGCTAATGCAAGATATCCTTAGCGTGGTTCAAAATGAGAAATCACAAGCCTTAAATGTAGAAAATTGTGTTAAGATCCAAAAAGAGCTTATTTCCTTTTTGACTAAATTTGAATCTCGTCTTTCAGAGACAGAATCTCAAGCATTCAGAGAAGGTGATTATAAACAAATCGCTGAAAGTATTGGTATGTCAGAACATAAAGCAAAAATACTTATAAGCACTGTTAATGAAGCAAAAAAAATGTATCGACAACTTCAACAATTGAAAGTGAATAAGTCTATACAGATGGCCGTAGCCGTTTAAAATACAAGCTTTTTTATAACAAAATTATAACATATTTTTGTTTTATAATTTATAAAAGGGGTTGTAATATGGCGTAGGTCAAAAAAAATATAAATTATGATACAATAGTTAATTTTAGGACTACAGTAAAAAATGACTGATATATCTTTAGCTCGTAATTATATTTATCCTCACATGAAAGTATTAAAGAATAAACATAATATAATGAGTACTAAAAAACTTGCATACGAATGTAAGCGTTATGCAAAAAAAGTAATGATCAATTTAAATAAGGAACCATTGCCCCAAGAATTTGATTCCTCTTACTTAAAATATATCCATCAACGCTTATTCAAGAGCACATTTGAATGGGCTGGATATACTCGTGATCTTTCGTTTACGTTTGATGATGGCACTGTTGCTGAAATGCCAATGATGAAAGTTCCAGACTCAGATATTTTTTATGTACAGGGTAAGAACATTCAAGAAAGCTTAAAGAAATTTGATCAACTACTTGCTTCAAAGAATAATTTGCAAGGTTTATCTCGTGAAGAGTTTATTGATGAAGCTGCGAAACTTTTTGCTTTTCTCAACTCTATAGCTCCTTTCAGAGCTGGTAATGAGCCTACACAACGAATATTTTTTGAAAAACTTGCTAAGGCTGCAGGTCATCAACTAGATTTTTCAGTTGCGACAGAGAAACGTATAATGCGTGCCTGTATTGATTCAATGACTCTAGAGGGTGATGGGGCTCATAAAGAGATGAAACTTCTGTTTGAAGATATCTCTGATCCCCCAAAAATAATTGTTTTAAAGGATTTTATTCGACGCATACCTAGATTGGAGCGCGAGCGTTTGAATGATGAATATGTTATAATGCCAAAGGAAGGTATTACTTATACAGGTATTTATAAAATAGGTACTGTAAATTCCGTTATAATCGAAACAGCGGATTCTCATGTTCTATGCGTTAAAGATTATTTTCCACCGGAACAACTTAAGACATTAAAACCTGGTGATGTGTGTACCGTTACAGTTCCAATAGATATAGATCAAATTCTCATTCCAGCAGAAAAAATGGCTCCTTTAAAGGAAGAAGAAATAATCAGAAAAGTTTCACGTACTAATTGTATTAAAGAAAGCCAAAAGGAAATTGATTATCTTTTAAAGTTTGTTTATAGAGACATAACAGTATTAGACGAACAGATAATGTGTATTCGTAAATATCCTGAAACAAGTAAACAGCTTTCCGAACAGATTAGAAAATCTCCTCAAGCTTTTGGTAAGCTAGCTGGTTTTAAAGTATTTGGTATAAGGAGTCCAAAACGTAGGATAGCTGAAAGAAATATTGAAAAACTCACTTCGGAGATTGAAAAACATGGGGAAATTGTGAAAAATGTTAAAGATGAAATTTTTCTAGAATTTGAAAAAGATCAAAAGCGTGTTGGGCAAGTGGTGAAAAAAGCTAGTAAAAAAATACAAGATATTCTTAATTTGCCAAAGGATGAGCAAAAAAATGCCTTAGAGGCCTCTCCTCTTCTTTACGAAGAGCTTCGCAGCTTTCTGAATGAAGTCAATTCTCGTCTTTCAGCAAGAGAGAAAGATTACATCTGTGACTATCATGATAAAAAACTTGCCGAAAGCATTGGTGTATCAGAAATGCACGCAATGACAATTATAAAAACTGTTAACAAAAGCGCAAAATTGTGTAAACAATTTGAAAAGATCAAAGAAAAAATTAAAAAAGTTGATTGTTCAGAAATAATGGCTATGGCCGTTTGAAAATACAGGTTTTTTACTTCTATTTTTGTATGGATAGGAAAAAATTCTGTGATAATGACTATTTTATAAATAAAGAAAAATTGTTTTTAACGAGTGTATAATATCAAAAGAATATAAAAATCAAAAGCATTCTTCTATTTTACAAAAATTAATAAAAAAGATAAACTATGTACTCTGGTTATTATTATCCTAATACTGAAGTATTAAAAAACAAATACGGAATAACAAATAATAGAGAATTACGCAAACAGTATTCTTGTGATATAAAAAAAATAATGATTGCTCTGCGCCAGGAGCCATCACCCGAGGAATTTAATTCTTCTTATCTAAAATATCTTCATGAACGCTTATTTGAGAACGCATTCGAGTGGGCTGGGTGTATTCGGGGTCGTGTATTTAAATTTGCAGATGGCACAACTGCCAAACAGCACATAGTAAAAACATCAGATTATAAAGATACGTTTTTAACTGGTTACAAAATTGAAAAAAGCTTTCAAGAATTTGATAAAATGCTTTCTGAAAAAAATAATTTACGGGGCTTATCGCGTGAAGAATTCGTCGATGAAGCAACAAAGCTTTTTTCCTTTCTTAACTATATACATCCGTTCAAAGATGGAAATGGACATGCGCAACGAATATTTTTTGAAAAACTCGCAGAAGCTGCAGGCCATAAGCTTGATTTTTCAGTTGTGACCAAACAACGCATGATACATGCTTGTAGTAATGCAATGCCTAAGAATGCAAATTATGAAGCGATGCGGCATTTATTCGAAGATATCTCCAATCCAGAAAAAGTATATCTTTTACAAGAAGCTATCTACCCCCAATCTGGGAGTAGACGCGAAAGTCTGGATAATAAAATTGTGATGATAGCACATGAAGATGTTGCTTATACCGGTATTTACAGAAACAGTTATTTGAACTCTATTACGATCGAAACGGTGGATTCATATATCTTATGCTGTAAAGATTATTTTGCACCAGAACAACTTAAGGCATTAAAACCTAATGATGAGCTTACCTTTATAGCTTCAATAAATAACAATTTAGGTCAATTTCTCATCCCAGCAGAACAATTACCTCCTTTAAAGGAAGAAGAGGTAATTGAAAAAATTGAAAATGATGCTTGTATTCAAAAAAGCTTAGAAAAAATTAGAGCGTTATCAAAATTAATTTACAATAATCCCGAAATACTAGAACAAGATATAAGTCATATTAATGCAAATCCTAAAATGGGCAGAGAGCTTTCTGAACGGATTATAAATTCTCCTAAATCTATTGGTCGGCTCAAGGGTAGAAAAATTGGGTATATCAAAAGTCAAAAATATAAAATCTCTGAACAAAATGCTAAAATACTTAGTAATGAAATATTTAATTATGCAGATAAAGTATCAAATATTAGATGTACAATTATGAGAGAACATAAAGCAAAAGGAAGACGTCTTTTACAAACAGTAAAGATGCCTAGCAAAAAATTACAAGATATACTTAGTTTGTCTGTAAATTTGCAATTAAATGCTTTGCGTTCCTCTCCTGAAACTTATATAGAAATGAATCATTTCATACGTCAAATTACTTTGCGTTTATCAAAAAAAGAACATCAAAAGATGTATAATTCTAATTATCAAGAACTTTCTGCAAGTATTGGTATATCAGTAAATAAAGCGAAAATTCTTATAGAAACTGTTAATAAAGTCAATAAAATTTTGAACATATTGCAACCTAAAAATCCACAAATGCAATTTATGACCTTCTAAAAATGTAAGGTTTCGTTTAATATTCATAAATTAAGAGTTATTTATAATAATATTATAACTTTTAAGATACCATTCACATTATATGTTCAGTTAATAAGTGTGATTTTGTGGCATAATAAAAACAAAAGTAGGGTGTAATGAGATATACTAAAACGGGATTATTTCTTATTTTAATGCCAATAATTTTAGGCAGTTTAACAATATTTTTTGTTCCTTACATGTTATTATTTGCAACGAACGGATTACAAGATTATGAGAAATATTGGTATATCCGTTCAGAACCATTATTAGTGCAGCTGCTTGTTGTTGCTGTATCATTTGTTTACACCATATCGCAAAAACTGTATCTACGCAAAGCGATTACAATTGTTACAGCGTTTTTTTTTACGGGTGTTTCTCTTTACTATCTTAATTGCGAAATTAAACGCTTAAGTCCTTATATCGGCCAACAAGGAATAACGTGGAGTTATGCTCTGCAATTTATTGATGTCATGGTCATCTTTGGCATAATTGGTGGTATTTTTCTTTTAGCAGCCCAATTCTTAATAACTGCTCCGCTTAAAAATAAAAAAGGAGTAAAGCGTGCCAAAAAAGGAATTTTTGGTGATGCATCATGGATGAATTTAAGTGAGGCAAAAAAAATTTTTCCTGCGAATGGTCAAATTGTTATTGGTGAAAGATACCGTGTTGACGAAGATAGTGTGTACAACATTCCCTTTTCCCCTGGAAACAAGGCAACGTGGGGGAAAGGTGGAACATCGCCCTTATTAACCTTTAATCTTGATTTTGGTTCAACTCATATGATTTTTTTCGCTGGTTCTGGTGGATATAAAACAACAAGTACAGTGATCCCAGTATGTTTAAAATATCCAGGTTCTATTATTTGTCTTGACCCTTCAACAGAAGTTGCACCAATGGTTCAATTGACGCGTAAAAAGATGGACAATAGAAATGTTATTGTTCTTGATCCAACTTCAATATCAACGAAAACTTTTAATGTTCTCGATTGGCTTTTAGACAATAGTGTACCGCGAACACAACGTGAAGCTAATATCGTAGGTTTTTCTAAACTGCTACTCACTGACAAAAAATCAGAAAATTCTTCAGCAGAGTACTTTTCAACACAAGCGCATAATCTTTTAACTGCTCTTCTTGCGCATGTCATATTTTCTGATGAATATGACGACTGTGAACGTAATCTAAAAACATTGCGAAAAATCCTTTCTCAATCAGAAACAGCAGTTGTTAATCAATTACGCCATATTCAAGATATATCGCCTTCTCCTTTTATTCGCGAAATGGTTGGTATTTTTACAGAAATGGCAGATCAAACCTTTTCAGGTGTTTATACAACTGCCTCAAAAGATACTCAGTGGCTTTCTTTGTCTAATTATGCAGATCTTGTTTGTGGTGATGATTTTGCATCTTCAGATATAGCGGATGGGAATACAGATATTTTTCTGAATCTTCCGGCAAGTATTTTAAATAGCTATCCAGGAATTGGGCGTGTGATTATTGGTGCTTTTTTAAATGCAATGGTTATAGCTGATGGAAACTATAAAAAGCGCGTTTTGTTTGTTTTAGATGAAGTTGATTTGCTTGGCTATATGAATATTTTGGAAGAAGCGCGTGACCGTGGACGCAAATATGGCATATCCTTAATGTTATTTTATCAGTCCTCCGGTCAGTTGGTAAATCACTTTGGAAAATCAGGAGCGCAATCATGGTTTGAGAGTTGTTCGTTTGTGAGTTATGCTGCTATTAAAGATTTACAAACAGCTAAAGATATTTCAGAACGTTGTGGTCAAATGACTATAGAAGTGACTGGAGCAAGCAAATCTAAAGGACAATTTTTAAAAGGTTCTAAAAATATAAATTATCAACAAAGAGCGCTAATTTTACCTCATGAAATTATTCAAAAGATGCGACAAGATGAACAAATCATTCTTATGCAAGGGCAACCACCTTTGCGATGTGGACGAGCAATTTACTTTAGAAGAAAAGAGATGCTAGCTACTACTGAACAGAATCGTTTTGCTCCCAAAGGAAAGAAAGACTGATTAGAGATGACAATAAGCACATACAGCAAATATTTTTTGAAAAATTTACTGAATCTGTAAACCATCAATTAGATTTCTTAATTGTTATAGCAGAGCATATGATGATCTACGATATGGTTATCTATAATAAATATAATACTTATTGTAAAATATTCTGTTCATGGAAAAGTAGAAATGTTTTACATAAGTTATTTAAGTTTCTAAACAAATAATAGAGGCGTAATAAATAAGAAGCTATGCTTCCTAAAATACTTAAAACTTTAATAAGATATACAAAATATTTAGATTTTAGAAAATTATTTATAGTTAGTCTAATTCTATAAGAGGTTCTTTCAGTGATAAATTATGATAAAGAGCCGAACATGTCTTATTCATTATTTTCTTATTGTAATTAAACTTATTTAGGCAATAATACATTATTAAAAATGAATGTAGGATAAAGAATTCTCAAATTCTTGATAAAAAACGCAAATTGATTTTACTCATCAAATAACATAGCTTTTGATGAAAAGCACCTGAGTTAATATTTGCATCTTTGAAATGTTAACGATTATACTATTTTCAAATTTAAATGTAAGATCAGCAAGTAACACCTTGCCTATTCGAACATGTTCTTAAATAAGCATTTATAAAGATATTTTAAATAAGGTGAACAAACTTATTTGGCAGCATTTCTCGATGAAAATGAACAGCTGCTTGCTCTCAATCACACGCAGATTTCTTATAAAAAGATTGAGAATTCTTTATCCCATACTCATTTTTAATATATTGCTGCCAGAATAAATATAATCATGAGCTAAAGATAAATAGTATATTATTGTATCTCAACATTTATTGTTTTATTCACTCTTTATAGTGTTGCATTGTCCATAAGAGTATTAAATTCCTCTAATGAATATTCTCCCTTCGCATATCCTTCTAAAATTTCAAGCGTTTTAGAATGAAGAGTGATTCCCTCAATTGCATGTGTACTAATAGCTGCATCAACTGCTTCACGGCGTTTTTGTAATTCTTCTGACGTTAAAGATGTAGAATGATCAGTTGTTTTTTTCATGAACTCTTCCTTTCTTTTACTTGTTCTTATAAAATAGAAGCATATCTTCTTGTTTGTTCCGTTCTCTATTATTATTTAGAAACTTAAATAACTTATATAAAATATTTATGCTTTTCCATGAATAGAGTTGCTACAATAATTGCCATCTATAAATATTAAATGAATTATAACTCCACACACTTTAAACGGCCATATTGATTACTTCTGAGTGATCACGTTTGATTTCTTTTAACAAATTTTGTAGGTTTTTGCCTTGCATAAAGAGCTCTCTAATTTGTTTTGCTTTACTTTGTGATATACCAATGCTTTCAGCTAGCAAATCATAATTACCATCACGAAGCCATTTATGTTCTAGTGGCATAAGACGCTGATTGACTGCTTTTATAAAAATATTGAGTTCTTCTTGGAGTGAAGGAGAAAAACTTAAAGTTTCTTTTTGTATATCTTTTGACAAATTAAAAATATCTTGTAATGTTTTGCTAGGCATTTCCACTACTGTCGTAAGACATTTTTCCTTTATTAGATTCTCTCTAACAATTTCATTTTCTACCTCTTTTACAAGATCAACATAATCATAAACCTTCTGAGCAAGTGCTTCAACATTTTGTTCAGCGGTTTTGTATTTTGAAGTTTTCAACCATAATATTTTTTTGCCTGCCAATTCAGAAATAGACTTAGGACAATCGACTATTTTCTTTATAAAAATTTCCTGAAAATTTTTATCTTCAATAATGTTTTTTACACTTATCTTTTCATTAAAGTCTTTTAAATTTTTATAAACATACTTTGCATACATATCAACTTGTTGCCGCTTTAATTGGACAGCAGGATGACTCGTAATTTTTTCAATAAGTTGATCTGATGTTAAAGAAGCTACCGCTTCTTTTGGAATAAGAATATTTTCCAAATTTTTTATATCTCTACTCATTGGAACTTTAAAACTCAGTGGACAACCAGATTTTAATTCCTTAACTTCATTTGGTAAAAAATAATCTTTTTTGAATACCATATAAAGAGATTTTGAAATATAATTAAGATCTACTTTGAGTAGAAGATGTTCCGCAGTCTCACGTTCATAAAAACTTAGATAATTATACCCTCTCTTTGGCATTACAATAATCATTTTTTGAGCATTTTTATACTCTAACTTACTCATGGAGCTTATGAACTCTTTCATAATACTCACTTTTTCTGGATTTGAAATATCTTCAAACATATGCTTCATAGCACTTATATCGCCCATAACACCAGAACGCACCATAGAGAGTATACTGCAAATTCTCATACGCTCTTCTGTAACAATTGAAAAATCTAGTTGATGACCTGCAGCTTCAGCAAGTCTTTCAAAAAACATTCGTTGTGTGCGACCATTACCATCTCTGAATGGGTGTATATAATTAATAAGAGCAAACATACTCGCTGCTTTATTAATAAAAGCTTGTCGCGATAAACCTTGAAAATCATTCTGTTCCGCAAGCGTTTTATCCATATTATCTAGGTATTGAGGAATTTTTTTACTCTCTAAAAAATAATCGTCAGAATTTACCTTTCTCATTGTGTGTACACTAGCAGTAGTGCCATCCTTAAATGTAAACGGGAAATTACGACTATTCCCAGCCCATTCAAATGTATTCTCGAACAAGCGTTTATGGATATATATTAGATAGGAAGAATTAAACCTTTCTGGTAGTGGTTCATGGTGCAAATTAACTATTGCTTTCACCGCATGATGTCCGCTTACCATGGACAAATTGTCTGAGTCTATTATTCCATGTTTATTTTTTAGTACTTGGGTTGCAGGATAAATATAGTTGTCGTACGATGATGAGGAGGTAGATAGTAGTTTTTTCATTTCTACCTCCATATTTCCCATTTCTTGCAATATCATTTGTATAGCAGTATCCATAAGGATATTAAATTCATTTAATGAACTTCCCTCTGCATATTTTTCTAAAATTAGAAGTGTATTAGGATGCAAGGCAATACGTTCAATAGTATGAGTATGAATCGCTGAATCGATAATCCAGCGACGTCTTTGAAGTTCTGCTACCGTTAGAGATGCCTGATCTTTGGATCTTTCCACTAAGCGATCCCTCCTATTTTTCCATTTTTGTAAAATAAAAATATGTTTTTATTTTGTTATAAAAAACTCATATTTTAAACGGCCACAGCCATCTGTATTGACTTTTTTATTTTCAATTGTTGAAGTTCTTGACATATTTTTTTTGCGTCATTAACAGTCTTTATAAGTGTTTTCGCTTTATGTTCTGAAATACCAACACTTTTAGCGATTTCTCTATAATTACCATCTCTGAGTTGTTGAGACTCTATCTCTGAAAGACGAGAATTGACTTTAGTCAAAAAGGAAATAAGCTCTTTTTGGATCTTAACACAATTTTCTACATTTAAGGCTTGTGATTTCTCATTTTGAACCACGCTAAGGATATCTTGCATTAGCTTACTAGGCAGTCTTACTTCTTGTAAAAGGCGTTTTTGTTCTCTATCATAATTTCTAATGATTATATTTTTAGTAACTTCTACAGCAGACATATAATTTTTAATTTTTTGACTAAGTGGTGCAAGATTCCTTTCAGCTGTTCTGCGTTTTGGACTCCTTATACCAAATATTTTAAAACCAGCTAGCTTAGCAATAGTCCTAGGATATTTTAAGATTTGCTCAGGAATTTTTTTACTTACTTCTCGTCCTTTATTAATTATATCAATACTTGGATCTAACGCTTTTGAATTTCCATAAACAATTTGTGATAAATTCTCAATTTCTTTTCGATTGTTTTGAAGTTTAATATGATTCTCAATTTTTTGAAGAATTTTTTCTGACGTTAAAGGAGGTATTTTTTCTGCTGGGATGAGAATTTGATCTAAATCTTTATTTATTGAAACTGTAAAAGTAATCTCATCATTAGGTTTTAATGCCTTAAGCTGTTCTGGTGTAAAATAATCTTTGTAGCATACCATATAAAAGTCTACTGTTTCAACTATAATAGAATCCGCATTACTAGCCTTATAAAAACCTGTATAAGTCACACCTTCACGTGGTGTTATGATAATTTGATCATCCAAAAAATTACATGCATGCTTATTATTAGACACAGCATTTAAATAATCCTTCAAAATGCGTCTTTTTTCTGGATTAGAGATATCTTCGAACAAATGTTGCATCGTTTCATAATTTACATTACCTTCTACAGGTATCGCATCATTACAAGCATGTATCATGCGTTTTTGAGTCACAACTGAAAAATCAAGTTTATGGCCTGCAGCTTCAGCAAGTCTTTCAAAAAAGACTCGTTGTACAAGCCCATTCCCATCTCTAAATGGATGTATATAGTTGAGAAAGGAAAAAAGCTTCGTTGCTTCATCAACAAATTCTTCACGCGATAAGCCTTGTAAATTATTTTTTTTCGAAAGCACTTGATCAAATTTATGTAAACTTTTTGAAACTGCTTTACTCTCTTTAAAAAAAGCATCTGAATTTGGTATTTGCATCTTTGAGATGTTAGCAGTTACGCCATTTTTAAATTTAAATGTAAGATCACGCGTATAGCCAGCCCATTCGAACGTGTTTTCAAATAAACATTTATGAATATGTTTCAAATAAGAGGAATTAAACTTATTTGGCAGAGCTTCTTGACGCAAACGAATAATCGCTTGCTCTGAATGATACGCGCTCTTTTCATGAAGAGCTTGAGAATTCTTTATTCCATATTTATTGATTAATACATCACTGTTAGGATAAGTGTAATCACAATCAAAAAAAGACACATCTAATAATTTCTCTCTCTTTCTTATTCTTAAAGGTTTTAAAATTTTTTTTAAAGATTTTAAATTTTGCTTCTTCATGATCATTCGCTCAAATATTATTTTAAATAAATACAACTTTTTCACATAGATTCTTATAAAGTTTTAGATGTTTTAGTATTGATATTTATATTGATACTAAAATCTGAATTTTTTTATTATACTTTTTTTAGTTACCTCCAATTTTAGTTAGCTCCAAAAATATTTCGTTGTTTGAAAGGATCATAATAAATCTCTGTAACTTTAAATTTTCCTTCAATCCGTTTACATTGAACAATAATATCAATCATTGAAATTAATAACCCGCGAATATCATCGCGCTCTAAATGTCCTCCTCCTTCACTTTCTTTAACCAAAAGCGTCATTTGCTCAAATGCAGCCAATGCTGTTGATGCATGAACTGTAGTAATAGAACCTGGGTGTCCTGAATTAACATTGCGAATATAATAGAAAGCAGTACCATCTCGTAACTCTTGTAGAAGAATACGATCAGGACGCATACGCAAGGCGGATTCTAATAATTCTTTTGGTCCAATAGAAGCTAAGCCATACCCACCTTTTGCATAGATCATAGAAACACAATTAAGATGCGGCACAACTAACTCTGGTGTATCTTCAATAGTTATAATACGCTCATCATCAGGAATTTTAGCTATTAATGCTTTTGACAGCGTTGTTTTACCAGCTCCTGTTTTCCCTGAAATAAGAATATTTTTTTGCAATTTCACAGCTTGATTTAAAAAGGAAACAAAATTTTTATTGTAATAATCAATTGCTAATTTATGCTCGACGTTTTTGAGTTCATCAAAACGCAATTGATAGTCATTCAATGGAGTGAAAGAAATCTGTTCACACATTGAAAATAGACCTTTGTTGGCTAGATCTTCGAGCAAATAACTTCGGGATGATGGTTTACGAATTGTCATGCTGATAGTATTTTCTTTTACAGCTGGTGGTATAACAATTTGAATACGCTCATTATTTGGCAAAGTAGCGGATAATATTGGGTTTTTATCGGAAATACTTTGCTTAGAATAGGCCGCGATCACTTTAGCCATACCCATGAGTTCATTAAAGGAGAATTCTGGTACTTCTATTGTTTTCCATCCTGAAATTCCTTCAATCATGACTTGATAGGGACGATTAATAACGATCTCAAAAAGACTTTCATCTTTGAGAAAGTTATCAATTGGTTTAAGTTTTGTTAAAACGATAGCAGTGGTTTCATCGCTTAAATTTTGGAAGTTTTGTTTCATTTTAATGTCACTGTAGAATTTTTATGAAAGTCTCCTGAAAAGGCACGACGAATGACCTGTTTATTATTTTCAACAATTTTCAATTTATATACAGTTGAGAAATCCAGGTCGCGGGCAACAAAAACATTAACCATTTCACCCTGATTTTTGGTCAAGGTTGGAGGGATATTAGCGTAATTGTCCGCGATAATCTTTGCCATATATGTTCCTACAGAAAGGGTATATTTTTCTGAAGACACGGTATCTGTTGTTTGTTCTTGTGTTGTTGGCATTTTTAGTGAATCTAGCCGGTTATTTAAATAATTTGTTCCATCTCTGACGATTGAGACAAGAAGTGCAGAACCAAGTCGTTCAAACCAATGATTGTCAATATCGCCATCAACACCTGATCGACCTAAGAAATCTGTTGCGGGTGAGGATAATGTTATAATAATACCGTCTGGTGTTTTGGCTCTATTCCATAATATAAAGAGACGCGATTGGCCTTTTTTTAAACCCGCACGATATTCACCAATGATTTGCGTTCCTTTATCGAGCAAGACGATACGACCATTGTCTGATAAGATATCTCTAGAAACGATACAGCTCACAAACCCTTGTTGTTCACTACTGATTGCTGTTTCTAAGATACATGGGATGGAAGCTCCCATTGCAATGATGTAATTTCGGTTACCAAGCGTTGATGCACGAACACCATCTAACTTTGTTGGTTCGAGAAGTTGATTAAAGGATTGTGTTGTTTTATTCGAGTTATCATTGCTTTGGTTAGAAGGCACGCTATTATTTTCCGGAATACCCTGTTGCTGATTTGGATTAAAATAGGCTAAAACGGGAGCACGTTGCGCTGCTTCTAATAGTTTATGATCAGATTTTGGCTGATTGATTGTTGGCGCTGGTATTTCAACCTTAGGCAGCAGGGGGGTATTTTTATCAGCTAGCTCTAGAGGAGCTATTGTTGGTTTTATCGATTGGAAAAGCTCTGTTTGTCTGCTTCTTTCTTCTTTCGGCAATTCTATGGGCTGTTTTTTTGTGTCTTTTGAAGTTGAAAGGATTGCATATATTAAATAAATACAGACACCAAAGAGAATAAGAAGAGCAATGGCTTTTCCTAAATTAAAGCCCTCTTTTTTTTCTTGACCATCCTTTATTGTATCGCGGTCATTAAGATTTATTTCGTCCAATTCATCATTATTCATGGCTATTTCTCTACGTTTATTTCACGTTGGACAGAAGGTGATGTTGTACCGGTTTCTGGGTTAATTCCTCTTGGTATGAACCCTTTATTAAAGATACACAGGACTTCGTTACCACGTCGCAAAGTGAATTGCATGGCTATGGCGTGAACAATGACCTGGTTTCTTTTAATTGATTTTGGCACGATAGTTTCTTGTCCATCAAGTGTGACAAGATAAATGGCGGGGATTTCATTATTGTCTAAAAAGGTAAATGTTGTAGTTTTACCATTATCATAGACTGAACTTGGTTCAATGAGGGGTGAACCTTGAGCGATATAAGCCCAATTGCGTGGTCCAAAATGTTCATGCATATTGAGGATATTATCGACAAATTCTTCTTCATTTTTTTGTGCTTTGGCTTGTTCAGCTAATTGTTTACGCAATGCTTCATCTTCTGGATAACGAAACTTTACAAGGAAATATGTGTCATTACCGACGGAAACATCACCTTCACGCACTTGAAGTTCAAATTGATAAGATCGTTTTGTTCCATCTTGACGAGTTGTGACGATTTGTAGATTGGTAATCGGCTGAACTTCACGCGGTTTGAGAAAGACAAAGTGACCAGCTGGTGCTACTTGCCAAGCAACTGAATTGCCAATTCCAATATAGGCAATATTTTCATCATTAGCGAATTCAATCTGTACTGAAGAGCGAATAGATCCAATGATTTTTGTCACATTGTGTGGATCATAATTAATAAATCTAATTCGGTTGTCTTTATGTGCGCTTACGGGAGAAATTTCTGCCCATAAGAAAGACGCATGACAGTTTATTGCAACGAGGAGAGTTAAAAAAAATATTTTTATGACTCTAGTCATTGGACCACCTCTGGATCAGATCTATATGCTGATACTTGAAAGCCAAGCGGGTTAATTAAGCGATCTTCTACTGAAATGCGTGCATTAACGTAAGAAAAATTTAAGACTGAAACCCAATGGAAAATATCTTCTTTTCCATTGGAGTCTCTAATTGTTTTATAGTAACGTACTTGAACGAGATCTTTACTTAAAAAAGAGATCGATTTTATTGTGATTGTCACGGACATATTTTTATAGATATTTTGCGGACTGTCTGGATTATTTCCAGAATACCATTTGGCAAAGCGATTTTGTTCTTCTAGGGAAGATAAAAGAGAAACGATACGAAAGTTATTTTCTGTCTCTGATAATTGGAAACCTTCGCGTGCACGAATATATTTGCTGGCGAAGTAGCGCGTTATTACTTCATCGTAGTTTTGGGGTTCTTCTTTTAGAACACTGACAACATCGACAATACCTGTAGAATTATCCACACGAATAACGAAAGGCTCTACGGTTTTTAAGGGTGTTAATGCCACTACAGCTAAGGCTAAAGCGATTGTCATCAACCCAAAAAGCACAGTCAAGGCTACAGCAATTTTCATTTGTAGTCGCGTACTACGCATACGGTCAATATCAAATGACCGCGCTTCTCTTATATATTCTTTAAATTCATCACTTTTCATGTGTGATCTCCGCATTTTTATAAGAGGGCATTTGATGGTTTATTGTGTCTACAGAAGATGCGGGGAGTCCAATATGAGCTTTTGGTGCCTCATTTTCTTGTGTATTTAGGATAATAGGAGTTGTGATAGGTTTGATCGCCGTATTGTGAATGATGTTATGATGATTCCAGTTCCACTTACCATGATTGAGCATACGAGCATTCTGTCCATTACAGCGTGGAAGTTTTTGGGCTCCACTTTTTAAAGAAGCACAACCAGTAAGTGTTATCAAAAGGATCAAAATGATAGTGATTTTTAGTTGCATCATTTGGACTCGCAAACATTTTGAAAAATAAAACATTGGTGTTTTTCAGTCCATGATTTTACGAAAACATGAACACTAATCTTTTGAAAAAGCTGGGAGAGCTTTGCATGGATTGTGCATACAGTTAATATCTTGTGTGTGAAGGTATTGACTATAGCTACATTGAAGAGACGTTTGAGATTAAAATGAGCCACGTCCACCTCCTTGCATCATTTGCGCAGCTTGTGCAGCGTGTTGTGCAGCCGTAGAACCTCTCGTTACTGCTGCTGCACTTGCTGCACTTCTACCGGCACCAAAGCTTCTTCCAACAAAACCCAAAGTATTAGAAGCCATTGAGATCATTTGTGATCCTGTTGATACTCCAGCATGATGATATGGTCCTCCACTAGAAAGTGCAGAAGCAATGGTGGGAAGTGATTGGAAGAGATCTACGCCCACTATTGAGACGACAAGAACAGGGGGGAGCAAGAAATAGATTGAAGTATATGAACTATCGAAAACATAAAGCATAATTTTGCACATCATTGTTCCAAGCATCATTACGAGAACTTGCAAAATTGTAAAATTAACTAATGTTGTAATCCATGCATCAGAATATCTGCGGGTTACATTGAACAAATATAAACTAATAAAAAGAGGTCCAAGACCTATCACCATGATTAATGTAATTTTTGCAAACATTTGAATAATAAAACCGACTGTACAAAAAAAGATAACTGCCAAAAACATTAAACCACCAATCAGTGCAACCGTAATTTTATTGAAAAATGAAGCATTATTTAGAAACTCTTGATAACGCATATTTGTAACTAATAAGAGATAATCAAAAACATCAGAGTCAACCGGACTGCTATTAAACGCATTCCCAATAGCATTGGCTAAATTACCGAAAAATATATCTTTGATATAAATATTAAATACGTCTGCATTAGTTGCCATTGTTGTCACAACAACGATTTTAATAACATTATTAAGAAGACTATGCATCGAAAGGGCGACGTGGCCAGTCATAACATTGTAACCATATAAAAAGATAAAAATAATGGCTGCAAGATTTAATGGTGCTGCAATAGCAGAAGATAAGCTACTGACTGTTGTATCTACGACATCATTGAGTGGTGTCAAAATATACGAAGAAACAGTTTCGAATGGAGTAAATTTAAAATCTGACTCCTGAGTTGTCGCATTCATCAATTTCATCAGTTTTATCTCATTCCAATTTTATTTTTAATGTTTGATAAATATGAATTTATGATCTTTTGTTGCATTTTCTCCATGCTCTTTCTGTGATTGATGATTTCCATTTAATAATAGAAAGAGCTTGAATGAGAGTATTCATTTGAAAATTAGCCAACTACATTTGAAGAGCTTCCTTTTCTTCTTTTTGACTAACTGGAGTCAATTTAATACTTGACCTTAGCTTTAGCTTGATCCAATTTGTCTTGCAGTGTTTTTTGAAGAGCTTCCTGATTTTTCTGTTCTTCTTTTTCACGTTCTTGTTCTTTTGATTGAGCATTTTCCGATTTCATAATAGAAGAAGCCTGAAGTTTTAGAGTATCTACTTGAAGATTAGCTTGAAGAATAGCCAACTCCCTTTGAAGAGCTTCTTTTTCTTCTGGTTTAAGAGTCTGTGATGAAAATTTGTTATTGATTTCTTGAATCTTTTTCTGATTTTCAACTGCTGAAGTATAAATAGATTCAGCTATTTCTGATGTGGGCCGACTACCTTCTGATAGGGATGTTCCTTGTTGTGTGACACTTTGATAATATGAATCAACTTCTGTGTTTCCCGATTGCGATATTGCATGAGAGATAAAGCATAATGATAAAAACATAATCAGATATTTTTTCATTGGGATTGTTTCCTTTTGTAAAATATAGGTAGCCATATATCCGGATTTTCCCCATATTCACTTATAATTTGGTTGACGAGTTCAACATTTCTACTTGTTCCGCTTAAGACAGCAATTTCGTTATCCATTCCACGTAAATTAAGTTCTGCAACAATAGAACTTTGGCCTTGTTTAATGAGAAAACGACGAGATTCCCTGCTTAATTCTGATTGGATTAGCTCAAATTCACGTTCAGTGAGTTTAAAGTTTTCAACATAATCATTGTAATTGGCTTTTTGATTTGGAAAAAACAGTTGGGTAGGACATTGCTCAATGATTGTGTGAGCGATTGTTGAATTCAAAGCATCTCTAGGGCTTTGTGTGGCAAAGAGCATCATGCCATTTTGTTTACGAATCGTTTTGAGACGATCTTGAGTAAAAGCTTTAAATGAATCATCTTCAAGGGCTTTCCAGAATTCATCGATAACAATAATGATACGTCGACCATCAATAAGATCGAGAATGCGGTTAAACAAATACATCATCAAAGGGCGACGAATTTCTTCATTATCTAAGAAATCCGTCATGTCATAACCTATAAATTGAGCATCTAAATTGAGATCATCGTGATCATTATCAAAGACCCACCCTAAAGCATTACCTTTGATCCAACGTTGTAAACGTATGGCAATACCTTCTGTGGAAGTATTATCAAAAAACAGTTGAAGCGCACTGAAGGAGCGTTGTGATAGAGGAAGACTTTCTAAGGAATTAATCGCTCTAGCAATATCCTGCCGCTCTTGTTCTGTTACTGTTTGGCCATCCGCGGTAACTAATTTTAAGACCCAGTGCTGAAGAAAGAGTTTGTTTTTTTCAGTGTATTCCATCCCTTTTAATGGAGCAATACCAGTAGGTTGACCATTTTTCAGAGGCTTATATTTGCCTCCTCCAGCACGAACAAAGATCTCTGCTCCTTGATCTTTATCAAAAAAGACTATTGTTGGGTTGTGTTTTTGCAATTGTGCAAGAAGAAAATTAACAATGACTGTTTTTCCAGACCCTGATGGACCACATACAAAGGTATTACCAACATCACCAAAATGAAAATTAAAATAATAAGGAGAGCCAGCCTGTGTTTGTAATAAGGCGACGGCAGAACCCCAAACATTACCTTTGAGTTTGCCAATAGGAAAGGAATGGAAGGGGGATAATGCTGCAAAATTCCTGCTGCTAATAGCTCCAGAACGTGCTCGATAGTTAAAGTTCCCAGGAAGTTGTGCCCACCATGCTGCTTCTAACCCTAAATCTTCTCTGGCTATAACGGCCCCACCATTAGTAAGATATGAACGGGCTTTCGACAGATATTCTGTCAATTCTTGTAGACGATCAGAAAAAACAGCTAAAGAGAGATGATGTTCTCCCAAAACAAAACGATTCGATTCTAAATCATCAAGGGCCTCATCAAGGCCATCAATTTGTGAGCTGGCACGATCAGCTACATTAATCATTTGATTTTGTTTACGGCTCATAATAGCGCTTGCAACTGCTTTACTTTTAAAAACAAAGGATTGCGTTAAGATGAATTCAAAGGGCGCCGTCAATAAGCCATCTGTCATACCAGGACGTGTTTTAGAAGGATATTCTTTCCATCCAAACATACCAACAAAGCGTTCATTGCTTTCATGACGAATTTCAATAATTTCTTTGCCGAAAATAACACGATCTGAATAAATCGTTGAGGCAATAGTACCAAATGTAAGGGGTATGCGCTCACGTCTTCCTCCCACCAATTGATGAAGAAATTCACTTTGCTCAGAAAATACAATGTCATTGTATTCGTAAGTAGATAAAAGCCGTGCTCCATAACACTCCAGACCTTGTATAAGATCTTGACTTAACTCTTCAATTTTCCGAATAGCTTCAGAATCTGGTTCCGATTGCATCTTCTTTGCTTGCGTTAAGCGGTGAAAAAAAGAAGCTAACTGTTCAGTTTTATCTGCTGCAGGATTCCAGATAACCGAAAGGAATAGATCATTTCGATAAAGATCTTGCAAAATCATTTTTTGTTTGTATTGCCGATCTAAAGCTGTTGCAAAAGATGAAGAAAATTGACTCTCTGGGTAAATTTTTTCGCGTCGGCGAATGATGTGAGAATATAAAGCGACACGTTCATCTGCTATATTTTTCAAAAGCGTATTTAATTGGGTATGTAAAGAATTTAATTGGCTGATATCTGCAGTATCAAAATTGATTCCTTCGATAGAAATCACTGTCATCAAGCAACGGGAGTCTAATGCAATCACATGCTGATTGACATGACGAACATAAGGGATAAATTCCTCAGGTAGAGATTCCCGTTTCATCACTGACAGTTGTCTCACTTATTTTAGCTCCTTGTATGTACGGACAAGACGGAGAGGAGACGTAGATCCTCCACCCCATCTTGTCAGGTTTTTTTGTTTCCCTCGAGTATTGAGCCACGCGAATAAAACACGAAATTGGTTATGATCGCGTTTTGTGATTTCGCGTAAAATAAAATGCAAACCAACTCCAAGACCGATCATTGAAAAGCTGCTTGTTATGATAAAAAGAGTAGATGTTGCCATGACATTTAAGGCCATTGCTTCTACGGTAACACCTGCAAACATCGCTGGTCGTGTGCAAGCAAGAAAAAGAGTATCTTCATTCATTTATGATGAACTCCCCATTAATAACGTAACAAGAGCCGAAGCACCAAAAACAATACCAATACCAAGAACACAATATGCTGCTTTGCGTAAATCAATAACACCATACATCCAACCAATACCCACAGCGGCAACACAGATCGTTGCAATGAGCTTCGCTGTTGTCCCTGTCATCATTGTAACAATATTCCGCAAAACCGTATCAAGATTTCCCATACTGGCAGTAGCAGAATTAGCATACGCAGGGGTTAACACTGCAAACATTGATAAAAGTAGCGCAAAAGCGATATAATAAATATGCTTAGATATAATGTTTGGCATTTAATCTCCTCTTCAGAAAGAATATTGATTACAAACTGACATCATATTACTTTTACAAATTTAAAAACTTTAAAACTACAGGCCTACAACTTTAAGATTCTTTAATCGCAAGTGTTCTACCAAACTATCACAAAAATTCTTTACTAGAATTCTCCGACTGAGAGACAGAAATTAATCAAATCTATAACCAAAAAGGCTAATGTGGATATTGTTATTTTATCAAAATGACAATATCAAGAGCGTAAAATAATGTTTTTCTTTGCAAAATGTGTTTAATTTGCAACAAATGCTGTTGAGACGCTTTCTTTAAGATCTAGAAAAAAAGCAGAGATGCATAAAAAATTGTAGGATATAGAAACAATAAGGATTGGGCAAATGCGATTTAAATCGATTATTCTTGTCTACATTATCTGCTCTATAGGAATATGGATAATAAGCCAAAACCATTACAAAACAGATCTAGATATTCTCGAACCATTAAAAATGCAAGAAAACCAAGATACAATGGAGATCAAGATCGAACAAAATAAGCACTATGAAACAAGTGTGCCAAAAAAATTAGAAGAAAATGACCCAGATCTCAATTGGATCAATAGCGATTCAAATAATCATGAAGGTGTGTTTAATGGTATCGCATCTGTGACTAGTGGTGTCACATTTAAATTAATAATTCCTGCTGAACAACCTCAGCATAAACCTATCGTCCGAAATATTCACTTATATGGTGTAGATACATGTGCACCCCGTCAAAAAGCAAAATTAGATAATCAAGAATGGCCATGTGGAGCTGTCACAACAGCATGGCTGGTCACAAAAACTCTAGGACATAACTTATCTTGTAAACAAGCTGTTATAGAAAAAGAAACTCACTATGCTCAGTGCTTTGTGCAAGGAGTCGATCTAGCAGAAATAGGGCTTGCAGAAGGCATGCTGATCCTATCAAAAGACAATAAATATTCAGTTCCAACAACATATTTAAGTGCTGAACAAAACGCCTATAACAATAAAATTGGCCTTTGGTCTAGCAACTTTACTGAGCCTATACAGTGGCGCAAAAAGTATGGAACCTATAACCCTTTCGATAACCACCATCAGTTCATGTCTGAATCAAAATAAAATGCAGAAATATTCCATTAAACTTCAAAATACAAAAATAAACCAAACATAATTTTTGAAAAATAGTCTAAAACGCGTAATGATAATAATCTTCTCATCGCTAGTTTCAAATGATCTCCTAATAAACATGCCTTATAAAAATCTATTTGATAGAAGGATAATCCTCTAATGAGAATGCTCTAGCATTCCATCACAATCAAACAAAAATTTTCATTCTTACATTAAACAGAATAATACATATCAAATTCAACAGGATGAGGGGTTGTTTCATAGCGCAGAACTTCTTTCAGCTTTAATTCAATAAAGGAATTAATTTGGTCATCATCAAAAACATCGCCAGATTTAAGAAAATCGCGATCTTTATCAAGAAATTCAAGTGCTTCGCCTAGGCTTCTAGAAACTGTAGGAATGTCTTTGAGCTCTTTCGGTGGCAGATCATAAAGATCTTTATCCATAGCTGGACCAGGATGTATCTTATTCTTTATACCATCTAGACCAGCCATAATAAGCGCTGAAAAGGCCAAATATGGATTCGATGATGCATCCGGAAAACGAATTTTCATTACTTGCCTATAACTATTATGCTTAAATAGCTGATTGGCTTGATAAATAGCATCCCACACAATATAGGTAAAAGTACAATGGAAATCACTTATCTGTTAATCAAAAAGGTAACCACATATTTCTTGACTTACATAACAAAGTAATAACAATCATTCATCTGTAAGAATATCAGAATTTTTTTTGCAATCTTTTAGCCATACATCATAAATAGGATGCTCAACAGCATTTAAGCCAGGACTATCTGCAAACATCCATCCTGTAAAAATACGCCGTGTTTTTTTCTCCAATGTCATTTCACTAACTTCAATAAAACTAGTAGTACGAGCTGGTTCATTTTTAGAACTTGTATAACACACTCGCGGTATTACTTGCAAAGCACCATATTGATAAACCTGACCGATATGAACTTCAAAACTAGTAACCTGCCCCGTAATTTTATCAAGACCTGTGAAAATAACAATTTCATTGCTAATACGTTCAGCTTGTACAAAACTAACTGTAAATAAAACCGCTATACCCCCTAATAAAAAAGTATAAAAAAAATACTCAAATTTTGATAATAAAAGCTTCATAATACCAAATTAATTACACCTGACAAAAATCATTACAAACATAACCAAAGAAAAAATACACCTATTACTCCTCAGGTAACCATGCATCATAATCTTCACGAGCATAAAAGTTTCCATGATTATAAGCAATAGATCCTTTTGGCCGGTAAGCTTCACTTGTACCCGTCATATTTAAAATATGCGATTTCTCCCAACTATATGATTGATAATTTTCTTCCGTAGGTGGTACATCACAACGGTGGTGAATCCATCCATGCCAACCTGGAGGAATACTAGAAGCCTCAGAATAATCTTTATAAATCACCCAGCGGCGTAAATAGCCATCCTTATGGCGACTACCTTCATAATAAACATTACCAAACTGGTCTTCTCCTATACGTTTACCATGGCGCCATGTAAAAAAGCGTGTATTAATAGTATTACCATTCCACCATGTAAAAATTTGCTTGAAAAAACCAGACATTTCTTCTCCTATTTCTTTCGAATCCTCATAAGATCACTCCAACAAGAATAAATTTATTATGATACTTAGAAACATCAATTGCAGTTGAACCAAATAACTAACTATTAATCTGTACGAATTATATCATACGTTAATATCATACTTACAGGATTTTCATCCTGATATATTAATCTATCCCAAGCTTACTTTTAACTAATTTATTAACTGTTTGAGGATTTGCCTTACCTTCTGTTGCCTTCATTACCTGTCCAACAAACCAACCAATCAAAGCAGGCTTCTCTCGTGCTTGAGAAACTTTATCAGGGTTATTGATAATAATTTCATCAACAGCTCTTTCAATAACTCCTGCATCCGTTACCTGCTTCATACCACGCTTTTCTACAATCTGATGTGGATCTCCACCTTCATTCCAAATAATTTCAAATAGATCTTTTGCAATTTTTCCAGAAATAGTTCCAACTTTGATAAGATCAATAATTGCTCCCAATTGGTTTGCTGTAATCGGAGTATCTTCAATATCACGATTATCTTTATTTAAAGCGCCTAAAAGATCATTGATCACCCAATTAGCAACCATCTTTCCATCCCGCCCATGTGCTACTTCTTCGAAATAATCTGCAATTGCTTTTTCTGTTACAAGAATAGAAGCATCATATGCGGTTAACCCCATCTCATTGATAAAGCGCGCCTTTATATCATCAGGTAATTCAGGTAATTCTGAAGCTAAAGTATCTACAAAAACCTGATCAAGCTCTAACGGTAAAAGATCAGGATCAGGAAAATAACGATAGTCATATGCTTCCTCTTTTGAACGCATAGATCGTGTTTCACCTTTTGTTGCATCAAAAAGTCGAGTTTCCTGATCTATTACACCCCCATCTTCTAAAATTGCAATTTGGCGACGTGCCTCATATTCAATTGCTTGGCCAATAAAACGAATCGAATTAACATTTTTAACTTCACAGCGCGTTCCAAAAGGTCCACCAGGACGGCGAACAGATATATTTACATCTGCACGCATAGAGCCCTCATCCATATTCCCATCACAAGTACCCAAATAACGAACAATTGTACGTAATTTTGTCATATAGGCTTTTGCTTCTTCTGATGATCGCATATCTGGTTTAGAAACAATTTCCATAAGAGCAACACCTGAGCGATTAAGATCTACAAAAGACATTGTTGGATGCTGGTCATGCATAGACTTTCCAGCATCTTGCTCAAGGTGCAACCTTTCAATCCCAATTTCAATATCCTCAAACTGACCATTCGAATCTGGTCCAATAGATACAACTACTTTCCCTTCACCTACGATAGGATACTGAAATTGTGAAATCTGATACCCCTGCGGTAAATCTGGATAAAAATAGTTTTTACGATCAAAAACAGATTTTAAATTAATTTTAGCTTTTAATCCTAAACCAGTTCGAACAGCTTGACGAATACATGCTTGATTAATAACAGGCAACATACCAGGCATAGCTGCATCAACAAGTGACACGTGATTATTCGGCTCAGCTCCAAACTTAGTTGATGCACCTGAAAAAAGCTTTGAATTTGATATGACTTGCGCATGAACTTCCATGCCAATAATAACTTCCCAATCACCTGTAGCTCCAGAAATAAAACGCTTAGGATCAGGAAGACGAGCATCAACAATTTTCATTATCAACTCACTATCAACATTTCAAATACACCCAATGGCTAACCTAAAACCATTGCCAGAGCAAGCCTAGAATACACATCAAAAAATAATTTATCAGAACTATTTTATTAGCATAAATTTTAACTTGTTTTAGAGATTTTCTTTTTAGTTGAAGCCTTTTTTATACCTTTTTCTTTTACTGCCGATTTTTTCTTGGCAGAAGTCTTGTCAGTTAAACCTGCTTCATCATATTCTTTCATCAACTCTTCAATTGTCACTTTTTTATCTGTTATTTTTATCTGTGTAAGCAAATAATCAATAACTTTTTCTTCAAAGATTGGAGCGCGCAGATTAGCAACAGCTTCTGGTGTGCGGCGGAAAAAATCCATCATTTCTTTTTCTCGTCCAGGATATTGGCGGACTTGTTCAAAAACTGCAGCCTTTAATTCATCTTCACTTACTTGAACTCCAACTTTTGTACCAATTTCAGAAAGTACTAAACCAAGCCGAACACGACGCTTCGCAAGCATGCGATATTCTTCTCGCGCTTGTTCCTCTGTGATGCCCTCATCTTCAAAACTTTTGCCCATCCTTTTTAAATCTTTATTGATATGATTCCATATATTATTAAATTCAATCTCTAAAAGTTGTTCAGGAATATCAAAACTATAATCTGCATCTAAAGCATCAAGAACTTGTCGCTTAATTTTTTGACGTGTCATAGAACCATATCGACTTTCAACCTGTCCACGAACGACTTCACGTAAGCGATCAAGAGACTCTAAACCAAGTTTTTTTGCTGCTTCATCATCAATTTTCAATTCATCCGGTTTAGCAACAGTTTTAACAGTAATATCAAACTCTGCATTTTTACTAGCTAAATGCGCAGCACTATAATCATCAGGAAATTTAACAGAAATTGTTTTTACATCACCTGCTTTTAAACCAATTAATTGCTCTTCAAAACCAGGAATAAACTGTTTCGAACCAAGAATCAGTTGTGCATCTTTATCAGAACCACCATCAAATGGGACGCCATCAATTTTCCCTAAATAATCAATTGTTATGCGATCATCTTCTTTTGAAGGACCATTCTTTTGCGAATAACTACGAGTAGAAGAAAGAATCCGCGTTACTTGCTCATCAACTTCTTGTTCAGGTATATCAGCAATTTCGCGAACGATTTCAATATTTTTGAAGTCTTTAACCTCAAATTTTGGCAAAACCTCGTACTTCAAACTAAAAACAAAATCAGCCTTACCATCTATAACTTTTTTATCTTCATCTATATCAATTTGCGGTTGCATTGCTGAATATTCATTACGCTCTGCTAAAATAGAACGCGGAGCATCGTTAATGATCTCATTAAGAATTTCAGCCATAAAAGATTTACCGTACATTTTTCGGAGATGATCAGATGGAACCTTACCCGGACGGAATCCTTTAAGTTTGATCTTACCTTTGGTATCATCCAACCGTTCATTTAATTTTGCTTCCAAATCTTTCACTGGAACCACAATCTTAATTTCGCGCTTCAGTCCTTCGTTAAGCATCTCAGTAACTTGCATCGAACAACCTTTATTTCTCTGAGGAGATAGATAAACCTACTCCAATAACAACAATAATTCTAACACTTTAAATGCTAGATCTAGATAAACGGACTTCGTATACACAGCTATCCGTAGCGCTTAAAGCTATTACTTTGGTGCGGATGGAGGGACTCGAACCCCCACGGTCTCCCGCCAGAACCTAAATCTGGTGCGTCTACCAATTTCGCCACATCCGCTCAAATTTATAAACAAAAACTTCATGTCAGCGGCGTTTCTATAGCATTCAATTCCAACCAATTAAAGAAAAAAAGCAAATGGGTATCCTTTATTAACTCAATAAATAATTCTTTTCACAAAATTATAGAGATAAAATTCATCCTTTTCAAAAAGGACTCCTTACACTAAAAAGTAATTCATGTTAAATAAATCGAAAACTCCAATCCATATTATCGGCGGCGGTCTTGCAGGCAGTGAAGCAAGTTGGCAAATTGCTCAATTAGGAATTCCTGTTGTCTTGCATGAAATGCGCCCAAAAAGAAAATCTGATGCTCATAAAACAGATAAACTTGCAGAGCTCGTCTGTTCAAATTCATTTCGTTCAGATGATGCATCAAAAAATGCTGTAGGACTTTTACATGCTGAAATGCGATTAGCCAAATCGTTAATCATGAAGGCTGCAGATAGTAATAAAGTACCAGCTGGAGGTGCACTTGCTGTTGACCGTGATGAATTCTCAAAAACTGTTACAGAAACACTTGAAAAACATCCTCTTATAACCATACAACGCAAAGAAATTCATGAGATTCCTGAAAACTGGCATAATGTTATTATTGCCACTGGTCCTCTTACCACACCAGAATTTTCTCAAGCAATACAAGCAATAACTGGAACAGAAGCGCTTTCTTTTTTTGACGCTATTGCACCCATTATTTATACTGAAAGTATTAATATGGACATTTGTTGGTACCAATCTCGATATGACAAAATTGGTCCTGAAGGAACAGGAAAAGATTATTTTAATTGTCCTCTTGATCGAGAACAGTATAAAATTTTTGTTGAAGCATTGATAAGTGGAGAAAAAGTAGAATTTCGTGAATTTGAAAATATATCCTATTTCGATGGATGCTTACCAATCGAAGTGATGGCTGAACGTGGACTTGAAACTCTAAGACATGGTCCTATGAAACCTATGGGGCTCACCAATACTCATCACCCTACAATCAAACCCTATGCTATTGTACAATTACGTCAAGATAACAAGCTGGGTACGCTTTACAATATGGTCGGCTTTCAAACAAAATTGAAATATAGTGAGCAAACACGCATCTTTAGAATGATTCCTGGTCTTGAAAAAGCAGAATTTGCACGCCTTGGTGGCCTTCACCGCAATACGTATCTCAATTCACCAATCCTTCTTGATGAAAGTCTTCGTTTAAAACAAAAACCACAACTGCGTTTTGCTGGACAAATTACAGGCTGTGAAGGCTACATAGAATCAGCAGCGATAGGATTGCTCGCTGGACGTTTTGCTGCTGCTGAATATAATCATGCTTGCCCTTCTTTACCACCCAAAACTACAGCATTTGGAGCTCTATTGAATCATATTACTGGCGGTCATATTGCTACTATCGAAAAAGGAAAAAAATCCTTCCAGCCAATGAATATCAATTTTGGCCTTTTTCCGCCTATTATTTCGACCAATGACTTAGAAAAACGATCACATAAAGAAAAAAAAACAAGCTATAATTGAACAAGCCTTAAACGATTGTATTCAATGGTTAAAAAATAGTTTTTAACTGAACCATTGTATTTGATTATAATTACTACATTCGCTAATCTAATTTTTGATCTATTAAGTAATTTAGTTTATTGCTAAAAAATAATTTAAGATTGTTCATTTTGCTAACACATGTCTCATTTTTCACTATAATTCGCTATAAAAAGAAAATGTCGTAATTATATAAATATTAATACTCTAAATAATATATTTCTATTATTATAAAAACAATATTTAACAATAACTTATCTAAATATTTTAATATAATAAATGAAAGAACACGACTTGTCAGTTAGATACACTATCCAACATTAATAACGTTAGTAGAAACATCTACGCTTTTTTACACAAAAAATTAAGAAGCAAATTATCAATTAACTAAAAACAGCTATGATAATGATAAAAATAATTAAATAGATATTATCTCAATTACTGTTTAACATAAATACTCGAGTGATTACTTGAATTCCCACTACATAAATTAACACACAGTTCTTATATTTCACCCACAAAGCTAAACAATGTATCTCACAAACATGTACTAACTATTTCTAAGCATTTCTAAAAAAAAACCGGTTTATTTATAAACCGGTTTTTTAAAAAGTAGTTTGAATTATTTATTATTAACAGCTTCTTTAAGACTTTTTCCTGCAGAAAATTTAGGTACAGAACGTGCAGGAATAGTGATTTCAGCACCCGTTGAAGGATTTCGTCCTTTTGTAGCAGCACGATGAGAAACTTCAAAAGAACCAAAACCTGGAATACGAACATCACCTCCTGAAGCTAAAGCTTCTGTAACAGAAGCAATAAAAGCATCAACAGAAGCGCCAGCTTGAGCTTTCGAGATACCTGCTTTTTCAGCAACTGAATTAACCAATTCACTTTTATTCATTAAACATTTCCTTTCCCTATATTGCCGAGTAATAAAATTTAATCAGCTATAAGTAATTTTATTGAAAAGTACAGGAAACAGAAGTGCTATTTTTCCTCAATGCATTGTTTTTTAGAAATAATCGTAGTTATTCACGGAATTTTTTCATTATTTCTCTAAAATAGACAAAATTACAACTTCCTAAATGGCTCTTTTGTGCTTTTTATAGCATAATTATAGCGCATAATGTGAATCAGTGCGCAACTAACATTCCCTCATTATCACTTTCTGGTTTAACAGTTTCAGATATTGTGGAAGATTCTGTCCATTCAATAGGTTCGGGAAAACGAATCAAAGCGTGTTTAAGAACTTCACTTATATGAGTTACCGGAATAATTTCCATGTTATT
This sequence comes from Bartonella sp. 11B, assembly GCF_002022625.1. Classification (NCBI taxonomy): domain Bacteria; kingdom Pseudomonadati; phylum Pseudomonadota; class Alphaproteobacteria; order Hyphomicrobiales; family Bartonellaceae; genus Bartonella; species Bartonella sp. 11B. The sequence goes on from NZ_CP019783.1 coordinate 1,141,236, forward strand.
TTTGACATCATCTGGAATATCAACCAGATCCTTCGCATTTTCTTCAGGAATAAGTACTTTCTTGATTTTCCCACGAAGAGCCGCAAGCAGTTTTTCCTTTAATCCACCAATCGGTAACACACATCCACGCAAAGTAATTTCACCAGTCATAGCAACATCTTTATAAACAGGTATCCCTGTTAACACTGAAACAATTGCTGTTACCATTGCAATCCCCGCTGATGGCCCGTCCTTAGGTGTAGCACCTTCCGGAACATGAACATGAATATCACGTTTATCAAAAAATGGGGGCTCGATACCAAAATCAGCAGCACGAAAACGCACATAAGACGCTGCTGCAGAAATTGATTCCTTCATAATATCGCGCAAATTACCAGTTACAGTCATCTTACCTTTACCTGACATCATAACGCCTTCAATGGTTAGCAACTCCCCACCTACTTCAGTCCAAGCAAGCCCTGTAACAACGCCAATTTGGTTTTCACCATCAATTTGTCCAAAACGATAACGCTTAACACCTAGGAAATCATTAATATTATCATCCCTAATTTCTATAAACTTTTGATCAGTCTTAAGAATTTTTGTAACTGATTTACGTGCTATTTTCATCAACTCACGCTCAAGATTCCGAACACCAGCCTCACGCGTGTAAAATTGAATAATTGATCTTATTGCATCATCAGAAACACTTAATTCTCTTTTAGAAAGAGCATGATCCTTTAACGCTTTTGGCAAAAGATGCCGTTTAACAATCTCCATCTTTTCACACTCAGTATAACCAGCAATACGAATGATTTCCATCCTATCCATTAATGGACCTGGAATATTCAGTGTATTAGAAGTTGTAATAAACATAACATTGGAAAGATCATATTCTACTTCTAAATAATGATCAATAAATGTACCATTCTGTTCAGGATCAAGAACCTCTAATAAAGCTGATGAAGGATCTCCACGAAAATCCTGTCCCATTTTATCAATCTCATCAAGCAAAAAAAGCGGATTAGATTTTTTTGCTTTTTTCATAGACTGAATAATTTTTCCAGGCATAGAACCAATATAAGTTCGGCGATGCCCACGAATTTCAGCCTCGTCACGAACACCTCCTAATGAAATACGAACATATTCCCGACCCGTTGCCTTTGCAATAGAACGCGCAAGGGATGTCTTTCCAACACCAGGAGGGCCTAACAAACAAATAATAGGACCTCGTATTCTTGATGATCTGCTCTGCACTGCTAGATACTCAATGATTCGCTCTTTGACTTTTTCAAGACCAAAGTGCTCATTGTCCATAACTTTTTCAGCAAAACTAAGATCATTTTTAATTTTTGATTTTTTATTCCAAGGAATAGCTAAAAGCCAATCAAGATAATTACGTACAACTGTTGCCTCTGCAGACATTGGAGACATATTACGTAATTTTTTGAGCTCTGCCCCAGCTTTTTCTCGCGCTTCTTTCGAAAGCTTAGTTTTTCTGATACGCTCTTCTAGTTCAGATAGTTCATCTTGCCCCTCATCACCTGCCCCTAATTCTTTCTGAATAGCCTTTAACTGCTCATTAAGATAATATTCCCGTTGATTCTTTTCCATCTGCCGTTTGACATGTGAACGAATACGCTTTTCAACTTGCAAAACGGAAATTTCTCCTTCCATAAAAGAAAGTACACGCTCAAGACGATTACGTATAGGCAATAGTGCTAGTATTTCTTGTTTTTCTGCAAGTTTAATAACTAAATGGGATGCAATAGTATCAGCAAGTTTAGAAGGATCACTAATCTGACTAACAGCACTGACAATCTCAGGAGAAATTTTCTTATTTAGTTTTACATAATTTTCAAAATAAGAAATCACTGACCGAGAAAGAGCCTTGATTTCAACATCATCATCTTTAGTTTCCTCTGCGATAGTTACATAAGCTTGAAGATAATCATCATTCTCAATAAATTGGTTAATTTTTGCACGTGCAGTCCCCTCAACCAAAACCTTTACAGTTCCATCGGGGAGTTTTAAAAGCTGAAGAATTTTAGCAATAGTACCAACATCATAAAGACCTTCTGAAGTTGGATCATCATCAGAAGCATTTTTTTGCGTAACCAGTAATATCTGTTTATCCATTACCATTGTCTTTTCAAGAGCACAAATCGACTTTTCTCGGCCTACGAAAAGCGGAACAATGATATGCGGGAAGACAACAATATCACGAAGTGGCAAAATAGCGTAAAACCCTTCTATTTCCTCGCCTGTCTTTTCATCAATATATTGCATATTTTTCCTTTCTAGAGCCTCTGACTCGCTCATAATACAAGTCACTCTTTAAAAAGCCAACTCTCTACAATAAATGAAATGATAATTATGGACCAATAAATCAAGTAATTACGCTGTTATATACAAAATATCTATACAAAAATAACACAATAGCTAAATTTATATTATAGATCACGCTGATACATTTTCTTTATTTTCTATATGATCTGAATAAATGTAGAGAGGACAAGCCTTGCCTTCAACTACATCGCTAGAAATCACCACTTCTTGAACACCTATAAGAGCCGGTAATTCAAACATAGTGTTAAGAAGTATCCTTTCCATAATAGAGCGTAAACCACGTGCACCAGTTTTACGTTCAATAGCCTTTTTAGCAATAACACGTAAAGCATCTTCATGGAAAACTAACTGAACATTTTCCATTTCAAAAAGACGTTGATACTGCTTCACTAACGCATTTTTGGGTTGTGATAAAATTTGAACAAGCGCACAAATATCTAAGTCTTCCAAAGTCGCTATAACAGGAAGGCGACCAATAAACTCCGGTATCAAACCAAATTTAATAAGGTCTTCAGGTTCTAAATCACGGAATATCTCACCAACACGACGCTCATCAGGAGCCTTAACAGCAGCAGAAAAACCAATTGAAGTCTTTTCACCACGTCCTGAAATAATTTTCTCTAAACCAGCAAAAGCTCCTCCACAAATGAACAGAATATTCGTTGTATCAACCTGAAGAAATTCTTGCTGTGGATGCTTACGCCCTCCTTGCGGAGGAACCGACGCTATTGTCCCTTCCATAATCTTTAATAGCGCTTGCTGAACACCTTCACCAGAAACATCTCTTGTAATTGAGGGATTATCAGCTTTACGAGAGATTTTATCAACTTCATCAATATATACGATACCACGTTGCGCACGTTCAACATTATAATCAGCAGATTGAAGTAGCTTTAAAATAATATTTTCAACATCTTCACCAACATAGCCTGCTTCAGTTAAAGTCGTTGCATCTGCCATAGTAAAGGGCACATCAATAATACGTGCCAAGGTTTGCGCTAAATATGTTTTACCACATCCTGTCGGTCCAACAAGAAGAATATTTGATTTTGCTAATTCAACATCACTACTCTTAGATTGATGAGCAAGTCGTTTATAATGATTATGAACAGCAACAGAAAGAACACGCTTTGCATGACGTTGACCAATAACATAGTCATCAAGAACTGTTAGAATTTCCTGCGGAGTAGGAACACCATCACGCGCCTTAATTCCAGAAGATTTATTTTCTTCACGAATAATGTCCATACAAAGCTCTACACACTCATCGCAGATAAATACGGTAGGCCCTGCAATAAGCTTATGCACTTCATGCTGGCTTTTGCCGCAGAATGAGCAATAGAGAGTATTCTTCGATTCGCTCTCGCTATTGCTAGTTTTGCTCATTTCACTTTCCTTTCACTGCGATATATGAATATTTTATCTATTTAAAGATAATTTTTCTTAACTACAATTAAAAACATACATAATATCTTTAGGTAATTTTCTTTATTATTTTTACGAGATCGTATTTTTAAAAATAGCTATTTTAATGGCAATTCTTATACGCTTCACAAATTAACTGCCTTTTCTATAAAAACTCTTAATCTTTTTCTTCTTTTTCAGTTTCTGCACGATATTGTATAACATCATCAATCAAACCAAACTGTTTAGATTCTTCTGCTGTCATAAAATGATCGCGATCAAGAGTATTTTCAATCACCTCATAACTCTGCCCTGTATGTTGAACATAAATTTCATTCAAACGCCGTTTCATCTTTATAATATCTTGCGCATGCCGTTCAATATCTGAAGCTTGTCCTTGAAAACCACCAGAAGGTTGATGCACCATGATACGTGCATTCGGTAAGGCAAAACGGCGACCTGTTGCCCCAGCTGTCAAAAGTAATGATCCCATAGATGCAGCTTGTCCCATACACAAAGTAGAAACAGAAGGACGAATAAATTGCATAGTATCATAAATCGCCATACCGGATGTCACAACGCCACCTGGAGAATTGATATAAAGATTAATTTCTTTTTTAGGATTCTCGGCCTCTAAAAAAAGCAACTGTGCACAAACAAGCATTGCCATATTATCTTCAACAGGACCATTAATAAAAATAATCCGTTCCTTTAAAAGACGAGAAAAAATATCATAAGCTCGCTCACCACGATTAGTTTGTTCAACAACCATAGGAACTAAACTTAAGACTTTTTTTACTGGATCACTCATATCTTCACTTCCATTAATAACTAAGAATTGGCATTTACATTTTTAACAGCCTATCCATAGGCCAACAATGCTCTCTGACGCAAGTCACAATCAATTATGCTTCAGTAAGATTAAAATATTAATAGTTAAAATGATAATAATACCTACTCAAATAAACTCTGAGCACCAGAAATACGTGATACTGCCCAATGGTAAAAGCTTCCTTCTTGAGGTTTCTGAATTGTTTTTTCCTTTCTGTGAATATGAAATCCTATAAAGTTTGGATCTCTCATTGGTTCAACACCAAAAGCTGGATCAAAAATTCTTTCAGCTTTTCGTCCTGTCCAATAATAAAAAGTTTTTTTCTCCTTTGCTTCTTGAAAAAAACCATTCTTTTTCGCTAACCGTGAAATACCATCATTACCAAATATAGTAATTCCAATCCTTCCCGGTAAAACCGGCAATTTCCTTCTTCTCAGCAAAAATGGCATCCAAACACGACGTTTAAAACCTAACCAATGAGGAATAATCTCTACACCCGCCAAATAATCTTCAAATGCTTTTATAATAGGGTTATCAGGTGGTAAATAAAGTGCAGAGACTCCTACTCTTGCAGCGTTTTCTTTTGCTAACCAAACCTGACCTACTTCTGGATGGAACTGTTTAACAAGATAAACATCCGTATCTAACCAAACTCCTTTCTCATATTTCATTAACATAATGCAAAAAAGATCTGAAAATTGAACAATTGTACGACAAGGTTCATAATCAGGAAAATTGGGATCAAGACGATAAAATACTGAATGAGGCAAAATTGACTCGGCTTCATGCAATTCAACACCAACAGGTATATTCTCCACTTTTTCATAGCTGAAAAGCTTAACACGCTGACCAACCTTAACCATTGATGACAAACACAACCAATCAACTAGTCTCAATTGTTTTCCATACCAAAAAGTACAAATATCCATAAATAATCTATCAAAAATATTCCAAGCTTACACGAAATAATTGTTCAACATCACGCACACTATCAGCAAGAGCGAAAATTACTACCCGATCACCAGGCAAAATACGTGTATCTCCTGAAAGCTGTATGACTGTCTCATCACGATAAATAGCGCTAATTCTCAAACCCTCTGGTAAATTAAGCTCTCTCAACGGTTTACCAACTAATAAAGATGTTTGCATTGCTTCAGCTTCAATAATTTCCGCAGCACCATTAAAAACAGAATGCACAGCGCGAATACGTCCACGACGCATTCGTTGTAAAATTTTTGATACAGTTACACTTCGAGGATTAAAATATGCATCCACACCAACCGCACGACTAAATTCTTGATAAGCCACATTATTAATCAACACCATGTTGGCCTTGCATCCTAATCTTTTAGCTATAATAGCGCTCAAGAGATTCACCTGGTCTTGATTGGTCAACGTAATCATTAAATCAGCTTGACCAATGCCAGCTTCTTGAAGAATAACTGGATCTAAAACATTACCATATAAAACAGTTGTTTTTTCTAGTTGGTCAGCAATAGTTAGTGCTCTTTCTTTATCTATTTCTATAATCTTCAACTTTATTTTATGTAATCGCTTTTCAATAGCTTGAGCCACATAAAGACCAATATGACCACCACCTACAATAATGATACGATGTGCTTCTTGTTCTTTATGACCAAAAAGTCTAAGTGCACGGCGCACTTGATCACGAGCTGAAACAAGATAAATGATATCACCAACGCGTAATTGTGTATCTGAACACGCGATTAATAATTCTGAACCACGTTTAATAGCAGTAACGGTTGTTTGTAAATCAGGAAAAAGCTCTGTTAGTTGCTGTAAAGGCGTATTAATAACCAGACAGTCCTCCATACATTCTAAAGCTAACGCAACAACAGCATCATTACAAAAATAAAGAACATCTATAGCTCCAAGCAAAGTAATACGACGCAAAACCATTTCCCCAACTTCAACTTCTGGAGAAATAACCACATCAATAGGAATATTCTCTCTTGCAAAAAGATTCTTATAACGTGGTTCTAAATATGATTGTGAGCGAATACGGGCTATCTTAGTTGGAATATTAAATAATGAATGTGCTACTTGACAGGCTACCATATTGACTTCATCAAATAAAGTCACCGCAATCAACATATCAGCCTCATCAGCACCTGCTGCCAAAAGAACTTCAGGCCTTGAACCATGACCAATGATACATCTAACATCTAATGTATCACGAATTTTTTCAATTAATTTTGCTTCGGTATCAACAACAATAACATCATGATTCTCTGCAGCAAGACGTTCTGCTATCCCATAACCAACCTGCCCTGCTCCACAAATAATAACATGCATAACTTATGAAACTCCAAGCACCTTAAGCTTACGATGCAAAGCTGAGCGCTCCATACCTATAAATTCAGCAGTACGTGATATATTTCCGCCTAAACGCTCAATCTGTGTCATCAAATACCTTTTTTCAAATAACTCTCGTGCTTCACGTAGTGGTAAATCCATTATATTTTTATCTGTATCCATTTGAATATGGAGGATAGAATCATTAACTTCAGCAGGAAGTAATTCTTTTGTTATTGGTCCATCATCGTCACGCACAAGAATCAATAAGCGTTCAATATTGTTGCGTAACTGACGCACATTACCCGGCCAAGTATGCGTTTGCAAAATAGTTATAACATCATTACTAATTTCACGAGGTTTAATACCAACTTGCTGCGATATCTTTTTAACAAAATGATGTACAAGTTCTGGGATATCTTCACGGCGTGCAGAAAGCGGTGGAACAACAATAGGAACAATCGAAAGTCGATGAAATAAGTCTTCTCTAAATTGTCCATTAGCAATGAGACGCTCAAGATTTTGCGCTGTAGAAGAAATGACACGAACATCTACTTTTACACGTTTCGTGCCACCAACTCTTTCAAATGTCTGATTCGTTAATACCTGAAGAAACTTATTTTGAATTTCACGCGGCATATCAGCAACTTCATCAATATACAAGACTCCGCCATGCGCTTCTTCTAATGCACCAATCTTGCGCTCCTCTCTTTCCAATTCACTACCAAATAATTCTATTTCCATTCTTTCAGCAGTAATTGTTGAAGCATTTATTGTAATAAACGGGCCATTAGAACGCGCTGAAAGTGCATGAATAGAGCGAGCGACCATCTCTTTTCCTGAACCAGAAGGACCAACAATCATAACCCGACTGTTGGTGGGAGCTACTTTTTCTATGACTTGGCGCAAATGCTTCATAACATTAGATGTTCCAAGTAATTCCGGTGTTTCAATTGACCGCTCTCGTAATTCTGAAAGCTCACGCTTTAATTGTGAATTTTCAAGAGTCCGCTCTGCAACTAATAGGAGTCGGCTAGCTTTAAAAGGTTTTTCAATGAAATCATATGCTCCCCGTTTTATAGCAGAAACAGCTGTTTCAATATTACCATGACCAGAAATCATAATCACCGGAATAGAAGGATATTGAACTTTGATTTCATCCAACAACGCTAAACCATCAAGACGACTTCCTTGTAACCAAATATCTAAAAAAATTAACTTTGGAACACGTTCACTAATTTGTGTTAATGCTTCATCAGAGTTACATGCAACACGCGTTTCATAACCTTCATCATCCAAAATACCAGCAACAAGTTCACGAATATCCGCTTCATCATCAACAATTAAGATATCTGATACCATCTTTACTCACCTATCTCATGATTTGTGCTCTGTGTAACGCTTTTATACTCTGTTTTATCGACTGGAAATACCATGCGAATCATTGCACCACGGCCTTCATAAAAATTTTCTAACGCATCATGCAATTCCATGTAACCACCATGATCTTCAATGACTTTACGTACAATGGCTAACCCCAGCCCTGTGCCCTTCTCCCGCGTTGTTATATAAGGTTCTAATAATTTATGTCTTTGCTCTTTAGGAAATCCTTTACCGTTATCAATAATCTCAACAACTAAACACTCTTCTTGACGATAAGAGCGTATCAGAATATGACCGCAAACACTTTTTTCTCGCGCCACAGCATCAATTGCTTCACTCGCATTTTTGATAACATTGCCAAAAGCCTGAACAATAAGACGATTATCAAACGCACCTATCAGCGGTACATTTCCTAAATCTTTCTCAAAATGAATATCATGACGAGTAACTTCTATCAAGAAACAGGCTTCATGCAATAATTCCCGTATATCTAAAATACGCATTTGCGGTTTCGGCATACGTGCAAAAGAAGAAAATTCATCGACCATACGCCCAATATCTCCCACCTGCCGAATAATCGTATCAATACACTGATCAAAAACTTCTCGATCCTGTGTGATAATTTTGTTATAACGTCTACGAATACGCTCAGCTGATAACTGAATAGGTGTAAGGGGATTTTTAATTTCATGCGCAATACGGCGGGCAATATCTGCCCATGCTGATGAGCGCTGCGCTTCTACAAGATCTGTAATATCATCGATTGTTAACACCCATGACTGTTCCTGTCCATCATTTTCTTCCATTGTCATTTGCACATTACAAACACGCTCTTGTCCTGCAACTTTTAAAGTCACTTGCTCACGATAATTCTTACGCCCTAATGAACAAGCAAGCTTAAAAACCTGTCCAATTTCAGAACTTAACGATACAAGATTACACCCAATAACTTGCTCAGAACGAATACCAAACATTGTTTCAATAGACCGATTAATAATTGTAATATTGCCATTAACATCAATCCCAGCCACTCCTGCTGTTACACCAGATAAAACAGCTTCAGAAAATCGTCGTCTCTCATCAATTTGATCACGAACTGCAATCAGTTCATTACGCCGGCTTTTAAGCTCACTAACCATATAATTAAAAGTCTTTGACAACTGTCCAATATCCCCATCTCTTGCACGTACTGGTACAAAAACTTCCATATTGCCAGAAGCAACATCATCAGCTGCGCTAATAAGAAGCCGGATAGGACACACCAAACGATCAGCAACAGCGATACCAGTCCAAATAGCGGACAGGAATAAACTTAAAAAAAGGCATAAATAAAGCATCCCAAATGCAATTTGGGTCGGTAGCCGATTTTCATTCAAATCACGATAACGGTCTGTATTAACCTCTGTCAAACGCAAGGCAGACAAAACACTTCGATCAACATCACGCACCAAATACAAAAATGTATTTGAAATATTGTTAAATTTCAAAATAATACCAAAATAATCATGAACTCCTGGCTGAAAAGAGAAAGGCCTTGCACTGGTTGCTTGACCAATGAGATAAGGTGGTGGAATAGGGAGCTGTTCCTCATCACCAAGATCACTTGATGCAAAAATAGTTCCATCTGAGCTTAATAAAAAAACACCCCGAAGATTACGCCCTACAGCATGACGTGTCAATTGCATTCGATATTCAGCTGGATTACGTGCCAAAAGTCTTTTATCATCCAGTGCTAATGCCATAGCATAGGATAAATTCTTTAAATTTTGAAGCATTTCATCTGCATAAGCATTTGCTAAATCAATAGAAGAACCTACAATTTGTCGAGTCGTCGTATCAAACCATCGATCAAGACCTAGATTAAGAGCAGGACCAGATACAAGAGCAACGGCAACAGCTGGCAATGTCGCAACAAGCGCAAACAAAGAAATAAGCCGTACATGAAGACGCGAACCAGCACGCCTTAATCTCCAAGCATGAATAATGGGAATTACCTCATACAAGACAATGACTATAAGTCCCAAAATCCAAATACTATTAATAGCTATAAAAAATAATGTTACAGCCCTATTGGGAACAATAGGCGTTAATCCAATAAGAATAATAAATGAGATAGAAGCAGTCAGCAAAGCTAATACAATAATTGTAACACCCAAGAACGTATACACACTGTTCAAACGCCGGGACTCATCTTTAGAGATATTTTGATCTATACCTTTGGGATTCGTTACGAATGTTGTATTCATAATTACCTTACAATACTTTCTTTACTGCTCTCATATAAATCCTTATGTCAAAAATTGACAATACTATGATTTAAAATATAACTAATCTAAAATTAAGAAAGAGCTTCCACATTTTTCATAGTCACTTTAAAAGTGGTTATATTATTCAGGGGATATTTCATAGGATTTGCAATGCGATTAACCAAACAAACAAATTATGCACTCCGGATGCTCATGTATTGTGCCTCTAATCAAGAAGCACTAAGCCGTATTCCTGAAATTGCCAACACATATGCTGTTTCTGAACTTTTTTTATTCAAAATCCTTCAATCATTAGTCGAAGCAGGCTTTATGAAAACAGTAAGAGGACGTAATGGCGGTGTTAAATTAGCCAAACCTGCAACAGAGATTTCAGTAGCTGATGTTATTAAGATAACAGAAGATAACTTTTCCATGGCAGAATGCTTCGATAATCAATCAAGTAATTGTCCACTAATAAATTTCTGTGGTTTAAATATTGTATTGAAAAAGGCTTTAGACTCTTTTTTTGATGTATTATCATTAACATCCATTGCTGATTTACAATTATTATCCTCTCAACCTCAATTTAAAATTGATAAAGGAAAAAGCAAACAACTCACTAATTAAAATGAAATTTCAAAAGGAAACTCGATATTTCTATTGCAGCCATAATATTAGCTGCCGGGCGCAGCAAAAGAGTAGGATCTTCACAAAATGGCCCTAAACAATACCGGATTTTAGGACAAAAACCGGTTATTTATCATACTATAAATTGTTTTTTACAACACTCCTCTATTACAACTATCGTTTTGGTTATCCATCCAGATGATCGTCAAATATGTGAAAACGCTATAGCTGATTTGAAAGAGCACCTCATCATTGTTGAAGGGGGTGATACACGCCAAATATCCACTTTACATGGACTAAACGCACTCAAAAATATCAAACCAGAATATATTCATATTCATGATGGTGCACGTCCCTTTGTAGAAAAAAAGCTTCTTGAACAAATACATACTATTGTTAATCATCGAGAAGGTGTACTCCCCATCATTCCTATCTCAGATACCCTTAAACGTTTAAGTAACACAGGCCATGTTTTAGATACAATCCCACGAACAAATCTTTATACTGCACAGACGCCACAATGTTTTCCATTTGAACTCATTTTAGCAGCTCATGAAAAAGCAAGACAATCTAACCAACAAAATTTTACTGATGATTCAGCAATCGCTGAATGGTTTGGAATCCCTATGCGAACGGTTCCTGGAAATCCGAATAATATAAAAATTACGTGGCCAGAAGATTTTGAAACTGCCTATTCATATTTACAAAAGAGGACGCAAATGTTCCCTGATATCCGTACTGGACATGGTTATGATGTCCATGCTTTCGAAAAAGGTGATTATCTCACTTTGTGTGGCATAAAAATCCCTTTTAAACAGAAATTAAGTGGACATTCTGATGCTGATGTTGCTCTTCATGCTTTAACAGATGCTCTTTTAGCAACTCAAGGAGCAGGAGATATCGGAACGCATTTTCCTCCTTCTGATTCTCAATGGAAAAATGTATCATCAGAAGTTTTTCTACGTTATGCCATTAATATAATTAAGCAAGCAGATGGCCGTATTGCTAATGTGGATATTACTTTGATTGCTGAAGAACCTAAAATTAATCCTTATCGTCATATAATGACAGAAAACCTTAGCAACATACTCAAACTTTCAACTAATCGCATCTCTATTAAAGCAACAACCAATGAAAAGCTTGGTTTCATTGGTCGTGCAGAAGGCATTGCAGCTCTTGCAGTTACTACAGTTATTTATCCGGGAGAAACTCCACGATGACATACCTTTGTGAAACACTGGCGAAGACTGTCCTTAAAGCTTGTCGTGAAAGAAATTTGCTCCTAACCACTGTAGAATCTTGCACAGGAGGGCTTATTGCTGCAAATCTTACCAGCATTGCAGGATCATCAGATGTATTTGACTGTGGATTTATTGTTTATTCAAATGAATCTAAAATTAATCTTGTTGGCGTGTGCCCTGAACTTATTAAAACATATAAATCGGTCTCAAAAGAAGTTGCTATTGCAATGGCTGAAGGTGGACTGAAATACTCACGAGCTTCAATTTCAGTTGCTGTAACAGGCATTGCTGGACCTGGAGGAGCATATTTAAATAAACCAGTAGGACTTGTCCATTGTGCAACAGCTTATAAAAATCACGCAACTATGCATCAAGAAATGCGTTTTGAGAATTCTGATCGCAATATTATTCGCCATAAAACTGTTGAAAATGCTTTAAATCTTATTCTTAGATATTTCTCATAGCTCTCCACTGAAAAATCATACTGTTGAAAAACCATAAATTTGATGTGCGCGTTTTTCAAAAGCATCAGTAAATTTATGAAAAGCAATACTAAACATTGATCCTACAGCCAACCCAAGCATTTTGCTCTTAAACTCATAATCAATAAAAAATTCTATATCACATGCATTTGTATTTTTAAGATCATGAAAAACCCAACGATTTTCAAGGTATTTGAATGGACCATCAATATATTTAACTTCAATAAGATTTTCTTTAGGATGAAGAAACACCTGAGTTGTAAAAGTTTCTCGAAACATCTTATAACCAACTGTCATATCAGCAAGAAGCAAAGTCTTCTCTTCACATTCCTTCCGAGAACGTATAATTAAAGATTCACACATTGGTAAAAATTCAGGATAACACTCAATATCGGCAACAAGCTCAAACATTTCATGAGCAGTATAGGCAACTTGCCGATGTGTTGTAAAAGTCGGCATAATTATCTCTATTGGGAAAATTTTTCAGCACGTGCTTTTTGCAAAGCTTTAAAATCATCTCCTGCATGATGAGATGAACGTGTCAAAGGATTAGACGCCATATGTAAAAAACCCTTTACTTTACCAATTTTGGCAAAAGACTCAAACTCTTCAGGGGTTAAAAAACGAATAATAGGATGATGTTTTCGTGTAGGCTGCAAATATTGCCCAATTGTCATAAAATCAACATCCGCAGAACGCAAATCATCCATCAGTTGAAGAACTTCATTCCGCTCTTCCCCAAGACCAACCATAATTCCTGATTTTGTGAAGATTGTTGGATCAAGTTCTTTAACGCGTTGTAATAACCGAATCGAATGAAAATAACGTGCTCCTGGACGGACCTTTAAATATTTTGATGGCACTGTTTCTAAATTATGATTGAAAACATCAGGCTTAGCAGCAACAACAATTTCCAATGCACCATCCTTATTCCGAAAATCAGGCGTCAATACTTCAATTGTCGTCGTTGGAGCTTTCTGACGAATGGCATAAATAACTTTAGCAAAATGCTGTGCACCACCATCAGAAAGATCATCACGATCAACAGATGTAATAACGACATGCTTTAACTCCATTTGCACAACAGCATCTGCTATGCGCTCGGGCTCATTATCATCAACTGCAAATGGAATACCTGTCGCAACATTGCAAAAAGCACAAGCTCGCGTACATATTTCACCTAAAATCATAAAGCTGGCATGTCGTTTACTCCAACATTCGCCAATATTTGGACAGCCTGCTTCCTCACACACGGTAACCAATTTATTGGTACGCACCACATTATGTGTTTCCTTATATATTGGTGATACTGGTGCTTTTACACGAATCCAACTCGGTTTTTTCTGAATACTTGTATCGGGAAGATGCGCCTTTTCAGGATGCCGCATACGTCTACTCGTAACTTTATCAAGCACCGTAACCATTCAAGACCTCTGTCTTTTAGATATAAAACGTTGATGAAAAATCACATAATCTAAATTTGCATGTAACCTAATCATTAAGCATTTAAAACCTGATCATAAGCATCCAATACACTCTCTTTCATCATTTCTGATAATGTTGGATGTGGAAAAACAGTGTGCATTAATTCTTCTTCTGTTGTTTCAAGATTCATAGCAATAACAAAACCTTGAATGAGCTCTGTCACTTCTGACCCTACCATATGCGCACCAAGAAGCTGTCCTGTTTTTTTATCAAAAATAGTTTTAACTAATCCTTGATCTTCTCCTAAAGCAATTGCCTTACCATTCGCTGAGAAAGAGTAACGTCCAACGCGTATATCATAACCTGCTTCTTTTGCTGCCATTTCTGAAAATCCTACAGAAGCAACTTGCGGCGTACAATATGTGCATCCTGGAATTTTTGTTTTATCCAGCGGATGAGCATTCTTTAAACCAGCAATATGTTCAATACATATTACACCTTCCTCTTCTGCCTTATGAGCCAACATAGGAGGACCAGCAACATCACCAATAGCGTAAATTCCTTTCACTCCTGTCCAACTCCATTCATCAGTAACAATGCATCCACGATCAGTTTTGATACCTAATGCCTCCAATCCAAGATTTTCAATATTACCTTGCACCCCAACAGCTGAAATCAATCGATCAACCATTATTGTTTCTATCTTATCCTTCACATTAATACGCGTTGTAACAAAATCAGCAGCTTTTTCAACTTTAATTACTTTTGCCTCAGTAAGAATACGTATGCCCTTTTTCTCTAGCTGTTTACGAGCGAATGTTGAAATTTCAATATCTTCAACTGGCATAATTTGAGGCATCATTTCAACAACAGTTACCTCAGTTCCCATATCATGGTAAAAAGAAGCAAATTCAATACCTATCGCTCCAGATCCAATCACCAAAAGAGACTTTGGTATAGCAGGAGGAACCATAGCTTCAAAATAAGTCCAAATGAGTTTTCCATCTGGTTTAATATCAGGAAGAACACGAGGACGCGCACCAGTAGCGATAATTACATGCCTTGCTTGATAAGCTCCTTCCCCTAATATTCCTTTAGGAATTGGATTTTGTGGCTGCATAACTTCTTTGGATGATGCAGAAACCATAATTTCTGCAGGTTGATTACCGTTAGCTGCCTTCGTTAGTTTCGCTTCTCCCCAAATAATATCAATTTTGTTCTTTTTCAATAAAAACCCAACACCAGTATTTAAACGGGCTGAAATCCCACGAGAACGCGCTACAACACCTTTAATATCAACTTCTATTGAACCATTAAGCTTTAATCCATAGTCTTTTGCATGTTCAGCAAAATGTTTCATTTCTGCTGAACGCAAGAGTGCCTTTGTTGGTATACATCCCCAATTTAAACAGATTCCACCTAAATGCTCACGTTCAACAATTGCAGTCTTAAAACCACATTGTGCCGCACGAATCGCGGTTACATATCCACCTGGTCCTGAACCAATCACAATTACATCATAAAGACCCGCCACAATAATCCCTCCATGGATATATGCAAAAATGGATGTATTATCCAAACTTTAGACCAAAAATAAATAAGCTTCTTCCCTGTATACTGCTCCGAGTACTATAGAAAAAGCTATATGAAGTCAAAAGAGGTTATAAACCATCATTAAACTATTGAGATCTGCTATTTCCATCACATTCTCTCTACTCTTAAGTGCAATATTTAAAAATAATTAAATTAACATTGTTAATGGATTTTCAATTATCTTCTTAAAAGTCTGAGCAACTCCTGCCGCTAATGCTCCATCAATAGCACGATGATCAACTGAAAGAGTAACTGACATAACTGTTGCTATCGCTAATGCTTCATCCTTAATAATAGCACGCTTCTCACCTGAACCAATTGCAAAAATCGTTGCATGCGGCGGATTAATAATAGCAGAAAAATTCTTTATGCCATACATCCCCATATTTGATACAGCTGTTGTCCCTCCTTGGTATTCTTCCATTCTCAATTTACGTTCACGAGCACGCGTTGCAAGATCTTTCATTTCATTAGAAATAATTGACAAAGATTTTTCTTCTGCACAGCGAATAATTGGTACCATTAATCCATTCGGAACAGAAACAGCAACACCAACATCACAGTGTTTGTGATGCAGCATTCCATCCTCAAGCCATGATACATTAGCATCAGGTATAGCTTTTAAAGAAAGTGCTACAGCTTTAATAATCATATCATTGACGGATAACTTATAAGCAGGTTTAATACCTTCTTGTATCTCAACTATTGGAGCTACAGCATTTAATTGCGTACGTAATTCCAATAATGCATCTAATTCACAATCTACAGTTACATAAAAATGCGGTACCATCTGCTTTGATGCAACTAAACGCTTAGCAATTGTTTTACGCATATTATCATGGGGCGCAAATGTATATTCACTTTCTTTAAACAGTTGCAAAGTCTGTCTATCAGAAGTACCTGAAATTATTGACTGATCGATGTGCAATGCATGGGAACTTGCAATACCATTATTCAGAGCTTTTTCCACATCACGCTTAATGATACGCTTATGAGGACCAGTACCAGAAATAAGCGATAAATTAATCCCTGCCTGAGCTGCCAGTCGTCTTGCTAAAGGAGACGCAAAAAGACCTCTATTATCTCCATTCTGTTTTGCTAATTTCTGGTTTGTTGATGAATGAGCAGCTTGTACACTTGCTGCTTCCATAGATTGTTTAACAACTTGTTCTTTCATCTCAACAGAAGAAGATTCTTCTACAATTTTTGCAGCTTCAGATAAATCCTCTCCCTCTTCTGCTAAAATGACAATCAAACTATTAACTTTAACACCCTGTGTTCCAGCAGGTATAACAATTTTAGCAACCGTTCCTTCATCAATAGCTTCTACTTCCATAGTCGCTTTATCTGTCTCAATTTCAGCAATAACATCACCACATGCAACCTTATCACCTTCTTTGATATTCCATTTTGATAAATTTCCTTCTTCCATTGTAGGAGAAAGCGCAGGCATCGTAATCTTAATAGGCATAGTGCTCTCCTTAATTATGCTTTATAAGTTACAGCCTTAACGGCTTCGACAATTTCAGCAACACTTGGTAAAGCTAATTTTTCAAGATTTGCTGCATAAGGCATAGGAACATCTTTTCCAGCAATTGTAGCAATTGGTGCATCAAGATAATCAAAAGCCTGTTGCATAACACGCGTTGCTATTTCAGTGCCAACAGATGACTGAGGATACCCTTCTTCAATTGTTACCAGACGACCTGTATTTTTAACTGAAGCAATAATTGTTGGTAAATCCATTGGACGAATAGTTCGTAAATCAATTAATTCAGCGTCAATGCCAAGCTTTTCAATTTCTGGCAATGCTTGGACTGCATAATGCATTCCAATTCCAAAAGAAACAATTGTTACATCCTTACCAGGCTTATGGATTCGCGCTTTGCCAATAGGTAAAACAAAATCATCTATCTTTGGAACTTCAAACTGATGACCATAAAGAATTTCATTCTCTAAGAAAATAACAGGGTTATCATCACGAATAGCAGCTTTAAGCAAACCCTTGGCATCTGCTGCATTATAAGGCATAACAACCTTAAGGCCCGGCACATGACTATACCATGCCGCATAACACTGCGAATGTTGAGCACCAACGCGTGCAGCAGCACCATTAGGACCACGAAAAACCATAGGAGTGGACATTTGTCCACCAGACATATAACGAGTTTTTGCTGCTGAATTGATAATTTGATCTATCGCCTGCATAGCAAAGTTAAATGTCATAAACTCAACAATAGGACGTAAGCCTCCAAATGCAGCACCAACACCCAACCCTGCAAAACCGTGCTCTGTAATAGGTGTATCAATAACTCGGCGTGCCCCAAATTCTTCTAATAAACCTTGACTAACTTTATAGGCCCCCTGATATTGCGCTACTTCCTCCCCCATTAAGAAAACTGTCTCATCGCGCCGCATTTCCTCAGCCATAGCTTGATTAAGCGCCTCACGCACTGTCATCATAATCATTTCCGTATTTACAGGAATATCAGGATCAGAAGCAATTATAGGAATAGGTTGTACAGGAATTGATAGCATAGTAGCAGCGTCTCCTCCTTGTGATTTTTTTAAAGTTTGTGAAATATTTTCAACACTTTCACCTTCTTCCAATAATACTGCAATAACAGTATTAACTTTCACATTTTCAGTACCTTCAGGTACAAAAATTCTTCCAACAATACCCTCATCAATAGCTTCCACCTCCATTGTTGCTTTATCTGTTTCAATTTCAGCGATAACATCACCGGAGCTAACTTTATCACCTTCTTTTTTAAGCCATTTAGATAACTTACCTTCTTCCATTGTTGGCGAAAGTGCCGGCATTAAAATATCAATGGGCATACTTGCTTCCCCTGCTTTAAACTAGAATATCAGTATAGAGCTCAGAAGAATCTGGCTCTAGATCATTTTGTGCAAAATCCGCTGCATCTGCTACAATCGCACGTACTTCTTTATCAATAAATTTTAAATCATCCTCGCTTGCCCAACCTTGTTTAATCAGCCGATTTTTTACTTGATTAATCGGATCGTGCTCAGACTTTATTTTCTCTACCTCTTCTTTTGACCTATATTTCGCCGGATCAGACATAGAATGACCACGATAGCGATAAGTTTGCATATCAAGAATAATTGGTCCTTTACCCGAACGTGCCCAAACAATTGCTTCGTCAGCAGCTTTTTTCACTGCACGAACATCCATACCATCAACAGCAATGCCTGGAATATCAAAAGAAAGACCTCGGCGAGAAAAATCAGTCTCTGCAGATGCGCGCGAGACAGATGTCCCCATAGCATACTGATTATTCTCAATAATATAAATGACAGGAAGTTTCCAAAGTGCAGCCATGTTAAAACTCTCATAAACCTGCCCTTGATTTGCAGCCCCATCACCAAAATAAACTAATGTCACATTATCTTTACCAAGATACTGATTCGAAAATGCGAGACCTGAGCCAATTGGAACCTGCGCACCAACAATACCATGTCCCCCATAAAAATTTTTTTCCTTAGAAAACATATGCATCGAGCCACCTTTTCCTTTAGAAAAACCACCTTGACGCCCCGTTAATTCTGCCATCACACCACGTGGACTCATACCAGCTGCTAACATATGACCATGATCACGATAAGATGTAATAATTTGATCACCTGCTTTTGTTGCTTTTAATGTACCAGTAATAACAGCTTCTTGTCCGATATAAAGGTGACAAAAGCCACCAATCAAACCCATACCATACAATTGTCCCGCTTTTTCCTCAAAACGCCGAATCAAAAGCATTTCACGATAAGCATCAATTTCTTCTTCTTTGGTGAAATTAGCTATCTGTGCCGTTTTAGTAGTATCTGATGATCCAGCATACACTGTCGACATAGAACTTTTTTTAGCCCGTCCTGCCATACTTAAACTCCCTTCAATGATTATTAGAAATAACCTCTACGAATAAAAGTTACAAGTATTATAAATCAATTCAAACTATACTATAGTAATTGTTTAAAATATCTCTTTAGCTTAATTAACTTCTAATTCATTCAGATCAGAAGGAGAAATTAAAATTGTTAGCTCATTCGGCTTGGAAAAGTTTAAATTTTTCCGAACATACTCATCGAGCATATCCTTCTCAATATGGCCATCACGTAAAAGAGAAATACGCTTTTCAATAGATATCCGCTCAGCTTTTACTTGATGAAGTTCTTCTTGCAACTCAATAATATGTTGATTAATCTTGCTACGTGAATAAAGTCCATATTTCCCATGATAAATATGATAACTAAAATAACCTAACACCCCCACTGTTATGAGCGGTAATATAAAGCGCGCTTTTATTGATCTCTGTTTTTGTTTTGTCCACATACAGCACAGTCTTTTTTAAGATTTATTTTAACTATGCATTATTTTAATTAACACCTCATTACCAAAACAATCATACACAAGTAGTTTATTACCTTCTTTAAACTATCTTAGCGCAATAAAGACCTGCTAATACGTAATTTTATTCCCGTTTTTATCAGTAAAGTTTCCCGATAAAATAAAGATAAAATCAATAATTGCCCAAACCGTAGTAACGACTAATCCTACAACTGATAAAGAAAGAACAAGCATTACAATACCAGTCCCAATTTTACCAACTATAAAACGGTGAATACCAAACATACCAGTAAACCAACAAATAAGTGCAAGCATCAATTTTAATTGTTTTGTTTCTTTTTTTAAAATCGGAAATACAGACTTAGCAACCCCATCTTCACATACAAAATCAAGATAATCACCAATTTGTGGTGAATTTTTTCCTAACCAATCCCAAGTCGCAAATTGATAACGCTTGCCATCATCACCTGATACAAGATAAATGCCCTGATCTTGGCTAATAACTATACCTCTCACTCTTACCTCTCAAAAAACTCAGTATATTAAAATGCTGTCTATAAATGCTTAAGTTTGTCATTGTAAATTATATTTAACATACAATGTTTTCCATCTTTCTGCTAAAAACCATTAATGATAAAAATTACCTGCATAACGAGCCTGTTTTCCTAACATTTCTTCAATACGAATAAGTTGATTATATTTCGCTAATCTATCCGAACGTGCCAATGAGCCCGTCTTAATTTGTCCACAGTTAGTCGCAACCGCAAGATCCGCAATCAGAGAATCTTCTGTCTCACCTGAACGATGGGAAATAACAGCACGATAACCTGCTTTATGGGCTATTTCTATAGCACCAAGAGTTTCACTTAAAGTCCCAATCTGATTCAGTTTAATAAGAATAGAATTCGCTGCACCCATTTTTATACCATTGCGTAAACGTGCTGAATTTGTGACAAACAGATCATCACCAACCAACTGACATTTTTTACCAATCGAACCAGTTAGTAACTTCCAACCCTCCCAGTCATCTTCGGCCATCCCATCTTCAATTGTAATAATAGGATAAGTATCAACAAGTTGAGTCAAATATTTTATCTGTTCTTGTGTATTACGATATTTATTCTCACCTTCGTAAAAATATGAACCATTTTTATAAAACTCTGTTGAAGCACAATCTAAACCAATAGCAATTTCTTTACCTGGTTTATATCCACACGATATTATAGAATCTAAAATAAAATCAATTACTTGACTAGCATCCCTAAGATTAGGTGCGAAGCCACCCTCATCACCAACATTGGTATTATAGCCCGCATTTTGCAAATGTTTTTTTAACGTATGAAAAATTTCAGCACCATAACGAACTGCTTCCTTCAATGTAGGAGCCCCGATTGGAATAATCATAAACTCTTGAAAATCGATCGGATTATCAGCATGAACACCCCCGTTCATAATATTCATCATTGGAGTAGGAAGAACATGCGCTTGCGTACCACCAATATAACGATACAAGGGTAAGTTTAATGATTCTGCCGCAGCTTTTGCAACTGCCAATGAAACACCAAGAATAGCATTAGCACCAAGACGAGATTTATTAGGTGTTCCATCCAAATCAATCATTGTTTGATCAATTTCTCTTTGGTTTCTTGCATCTTTTCCGATAAGAACCTCAAAAATTTCACCATTAACTGCAGCAACAGCGTTTTTAACACCTTTACCTTGATAACGCAAACCACCATCACGAAGTTCTACAGCTTCATGCGCACCTTTCGATGCGCCTGAAGGAACAATAGCACGACCAAAAGCTCCATCTTCTAAATGAACATCAACTTCTACAGTCGGATTACCACGACTATCAAGAACTTCACGCCCAATAATACCTGTAATTATAGTCATATGAAATCCCTCATCCAGCAAAAATCCTTATTAATTTTATTCACAAACAACATAGTGCTAAAATACTTCCTATACTCAATATTGAATTTGTTTTTTTGCTAAACGATCAAAATCTATCAAAATTTCAAGTAATCTGTATAAATTATCAATTTTGATCATATTCAAACCATCAGACGGCGCATTATCCGGATCTTGATGCGTTTCCAAAAAAATACCAGCAACTCCAATAGAAACAGCAGCACGTGCTAATACTTCAACAAACTCACGTTGTCCACCAGATGAACTCCCTTGACCACCTGGCTCCTGCACAGAATGCGTAGCATCAAAAATAACAGGAGCACCGAATGAACGCATAATTGGTAATGAACGCATATCAGATACTAAACGATTATAACCAAATGAAGTACCTCGCTCACAAAGCATAACGTTAGGATTACCACTTTTTGTCACTTTCTCTAAGACATTTTCCATATCCCAAGGAGCTAAAAATTGTCCCTTTTTAATATTAATAACACGCCCTGTTCTAGCTGCTGCAACTAAAAGATCTGTTTGACGACATAAAAAAGCTGGTATTTGCAAAACATCTACAACTGAAGCAACGGCCATACATTGCTCTTCTGTATGCACATCAGTCAGAACTGGACATCCAAATTCCTTCTTAAGATCAGAAAAAATAACTATTGCTTTTTCAAGACCAATACCACGTGTCGCACTTAAAGATGTTCTATTGGCTTTATCGTAACTAGATTTATAAACAAAACCAATACCAAACTGATCAACAATTGTTTTAATCCGCCCCGCCATTTCAAAAGCATGATCTCGACTCTCCATCTGACAAGGACCTGCAATTAAAGAAAGTGGTGCTTCATTTGAAAAAACAACATTTCCAACTTTAACAGTAATGTTTGATTTAAACATTTTATTCCTCGAAAGTAAGCAAATAAATTTATGAACTACCCTAACTTACTTTGCTTCACAGTAGCTTTGATAAAAGAAGAAAAAAGTGGATGAGGATCAAATGGACGCGACTTTAATTCTGGATGATATTGAACACCGATAAACCACGGATGATCTATATATTCTACTGTTTCTGGCAACATACCATCTGACGACATGCCAGAAAAAATCAACCCACATTGTTCTAGCCTATCTTTATAATGAATATTCACCTCATAACGGTGACGATGCCGCTCATAAATCTTTGTGGTACCATAAATTCCCGAAATATGGCTACCTTTTTTTAATTCAGCCACAAAAGAACCAAGACGCATTGTGCCGCCAAGATTTCCAAATTCAGTGCGCTTTTCAAAAACATCTCCCTTAAACCATTCAGTCATTAAACCGACAACTGTATCATTTGTTTTGCAAAATTCACTTGATGAAGCATTTTTAATATTTGCGACATTGCGTGCAACCTCAATACAAGCTAATTGCATACCCAAACAAATACCTAAAAAGGGAATCTTATTTTCTCTTGCAAATCGAATCGCTTCGATTTTACCTTCTGCACCACGCGCACCAAAAGCTCCAGGAACTAAAATCCCGTGAACCTTTTTTAAATAAGACGTAGGATCTTCTTTCTCAAAAAGCTCTGCTTCAATCCACTCAATATTAACCCTTACTTTATTTGCTACTCCACCATGCACAATCGCTTCGATAAGAGATTTATAAGCATCTTTCAAACCAGTATATTTTCCAACAATTGCAATCGTAACTTCTCCTTCAGGATGATGAATCCGATATGTAATATCTTTCCAACAATCCATATCCGGTTCAGGAGCACAATCAATTCCAAAAGCAGAGAGGACTTGCAAATCTAAGCCTTCTTTATGATACGCTATAGGCACATCATAAATTGTTGGAACATCTAATGCCTGAATAACTGCACTTGGACGAACATTACAAAAAAGCGATAACTTGTGCCGTTCTGCCTCTGGAATAGAGCGATCTGTACGCACTAAAAGAATATCAGGAACAATACCAATTGCTCGCAGCTCTTTAACAGAGTGTTGTGTCGGCTTTGTCTTTAATTCTCCTGCTGAAGAAATATAGGGCATTAATGTGAGATGCATATAAATAGCACTTTGCTTTGGCAATTCATTATGCAATTGACGAATTGCTTCAAGAAAAGGCATAGCTTCAATATCACCAACGGTTCCACCTATTTCACACAAGATAAAATCAAATTCTTCATTCCCTGTAGTAATGAATGTCTTAATTTCATCTGTCACATGTGGAATAACCTGAACAGTTGCTCCTAAATAATCACCACGCCGTTCTCGTTCAATGATATTGCGATAAATACGCCCCGTCGTAATATTATCTTGGCTATTTGTAGAATACCCAGTAAAACGCTCATAATGGCCAAGATCAAGATCTGCTTCTGTACCATCATCAGTGACAAATACTTCACCATGTTGATAAGGCGACATTGTTCCTGGATCAACATTCAAATAAGGATCAAGCTTTCGGATCCGCACGTGATAACCACGAGCGCGAAGTAATGCAGCCAAAGCTGCCGCTGCAATGCCCTTTCCAAGAGAAGAAACCACACCACCAGTAATAAAAATATAACGTGCCATGGGATTATGATGATAAATAATTCATAATGATTTTTCCAGCAAAAAATGAAAAAAAATAATCTCTCTTTCATAAAACAAAAATGTAGAAAAACCATATTCCATAATGATCTATACCAACTCTACATAAAACTATTTAGGCTTATTATTTAGAAATCGGATTACCTACTGGTGGAGGAAGTGGATCTTCATTTTCAGGTATAGCTAAGCCATTTTGTTGTTGAGAAGATGCAGGACCACTGCCCAATTGATCAATAATAGAAGGCTGAGCTTCACCCTCAACTGATGGCGCACTCCCTGATTCATTCTCTTTTGTTGAATTTTGTCCTGAATTAACTGGAATACGATTGAGAATATCAGAACTAGAATTTGATAAGTTTCCAATCACAATAAGTCCAATTGATGTCATGAAAAAACAAGCCGCTAAAATAGTTGTCAAGCGCGTCAATGCACTTTTGGCACCACGCGTACTCATAAAGCTTGAGCCACCACCTCCAAGCCCACCGCCTTCTGAAGGCTGAAGTAACACAACACCAATCAAAGCAATAACAACCAAAAAATGAATAACAATGAGTACTGTTTGCATAAATTCTGCTCTTTAATAATTACTCACAACTACCTACACACAAATTAAGTATAATCCAAGGGGTAATTATGATTTTCTCCTTATAATCTACGATAAACATCGCAAATATTTAAAAAATCAACTGCTTTTAGGCTTGCTCCACCGATCAAAGCACCATTAACGTGGGGAATACTCAAAAGCTCAAATGCATTAGATGGCGTTACTGATCCACCATAAAGCAGGCGTATTTTACACCCCTCATCACCAAAGCGAAAACTAATCTTCTCACGAATAAAACTGTGGATCTTCTCAACATCTGTCAAAGCAGGAACTTTTCCTGTGCCTATAGCCCATACCGGCTCATAAGCAATAACTATATTCTCTCCTGTTGAATCATCTGGCAAAGAATCCTCAAGTTGCTGTATGAGGACATCAAATACCTTACCACCTTCACGCTCCTCCAACGTCTCACCAATACAAACAAGAGGAACAAGATCTTCTCGCCATGCAGCTTTTACTTTAGCACAAACAATAGCATCATTTTCATGATAGGCTATACGACGTTCTGAATGTCCAATAATAACATAACTCGCTCCGGCCTCTTTAAGCATAAATGCCGAAACATCTCCGGTATAAGGGCCACTGCTGTTAAAATGGCAGTTTTGCCCTCCTAAAAGAAGCTTTTCATCATGTAATATTTCAGAAGCACGTGACAAAAGTGTGGCTGGAATACAAATAAGTGCTTCAAACAAACGACCCAAATCAGAGCTAACACCAGCAGCAATAGCGCGCAGCTCTCCAAGAGATTCGCCTGTTCCATTCATTTTCCAATTTCCAGCAACCAAAGGTCGAAGATCCGAAGCCATATTTTCACCTCAAAGGCTATCTTAATATTTTTTTTGCTTTAAGTATCAAATTATACAACGAAAGCAAGTCTTTAAGCTTGCATCTTCTTCATCTTTATTGCAAATTCTATCATTGCTGATAATCAATATACCCAATTATAGGATTAATTGAATAATGCTTAAAACCATGAGAAACTCTGTAAATTCTTGGGTTGCTAAGATTTTTCTTAGCACTTTGCTTTTGTGCTTTATCCTTCTATGGGGTGTACCACAATTACATACAACGAATAAAAATGAGCTTCTTACTTCCGGAAAATCCACAATAACTGTTGATACTTATCATCTCGCACTTGCTGACCAAAGTTTACGTTTAGCCCTTACTTCTAATCTTAGACGAATGTTTACACCAGATGAAATACAGAGATATAAAATTCCCTTTTTTGTTCTCAATCAGTTGCAACAGGATGTGCTTTTTGATGAACAAGCGCGTAAAATGAAAATTAATCTTTCAAAAGATATGATAGCCCGTATCATTGGTAATGACGATATTTTTCAGTATAACAGAGTTTTTAATCGCGATTTATTTCTCAACTATCTTCAACAATTACAGACTAACGAAAATAATTTCTTAAAATACTATACAAAAAAAGAAAAACGTAATCAGCTTATTTCAGCTTCATTAGCTGGTATGAGAGCGCCCGATATTTTTTATAAAGCACTTGCTACTTATCACGAAGAAAAACGTATCGCTGATTATCTTGTTATAGACCTAAAAAAAGAGAAAAAAATTGCTGATCCTAATCCAGAGATATTAGAAAAATGGTTTGATACTCACAAGAATAAATTTCGTGCTCCAGAATATCGTACTGTCTCTTTATTCTCTATAACATCAGAAGAATTTTTAAAACCACAAAACATATCAGTAAATGAAATACAGACTTATTATACTCAAAATACCTCGCGTTTTATTACTCCTGAAAAACGTATAATTGAAGAACTTCGTTTTTCTACACGTGAAGCCGCTGATAATGCAGCAAAAAAAATAGCAGAGGGCTTAAGTTTTGATGCTTTAGTTAAAGAAGAGAAAAAAAACCTCAGTGATATAACGAGGGGGCCTCTAGCAGAAAATGAGCTTCCTAATCATTTAGCATCTGAGATTTTTGAACTCAAAAAAGGAGAAATTAGTGCTGTCATTAATGATCTGCAAGGTCCTGTCATTATTCGCGTTGTACATATTACACCCTCAACTCAAATTCCCCTTCAAAAGGTAGAAAACGATATTCGTCAAACGCTTGCCCAAAACTATGCTGTAACTCATCTGCGCAATAAGTATACAGAAATTGAAAATGCTCGTTTTAAAGGTGCTTCTCTTACAGAGTTAGCAAAACAATATAAATTGCCTCACCGCAAAATTACTATTGATAAAACGGGAAAAACAACTGAAGGAATCATACTCACAGACCTACCTCAAAAAGAGGTTTTATTAAATGCTATTTATCAATCACATGAAGGTATTGATGTGGATCCTCTTTCTCTTCCAGAAGGAGGATATCTCTGGTATCAAGTTGATACGATTATCCCTGCCCGTGATAGAACACTTTCAGAAGTAAAACAAAATGCCATTGTCCAATGGAAAGAAGAAGAAATCCAACGTCTTCTTGATGAAAAAGCCCAAGATATCCTCAAACAACTCGCTAAAGGAAAAAGTCTTGATGCTCTTGCAACTGAGCTTGGTATCATAAAACAAACAACTCCAGCTCTCCGGCGCCAAGATCCATCACAAATCTTCGGCGTTGAAGGAGTTAAAGCACTTTTTTATGGTACCAAAGATCATTACGGCGTAGTAAAAGGTGTAAATGCGACAAATCGTATTGTTTATAAAATAACGACATCAATCGTACCTGAAGATATTACAGCTCATACTCTTTCGTCTGATATACGTACTAATATAGATACAATGATAAGAGAAGATTTAAAATTAGAAATGTTACAGGCTGCAAACAAAGAATATCCTATAAAAATTAACAGTTCTAATTACACTCGGATTTTCAGTAATTTTCAATAAAGTACTAAAATTATAATTTTTTCTTGTCTAAATAAAAATACATATTTACCTACCCTAATGGGTACATGTATCGTAGACTATTAATATAATAATAAATCAGTCTGTTTTTATATGAAAGAACTTTAACAAAACCTTCATTATCCTTGTAATGAATAATTTCTGAATATAAAGAATAATAACAACTAGCTAAAAAAATATTATAACTACTGCAACTTCTATTATATTTTAACCCTTTTTGTTCTTTTTTAGTTTTCTCGGATAACTTCCTGATAAATGAATTAGAGCTATATTAGTGTATTTCAAATGAAAAACTAGTCCAGAAAATTTTACTTTAAAGAGCTTATGCTAAATAAACGATCATAAAAATTACCATTATATCAAACAATTAGGTATCAATCCTTAAAGAAAATTCTGTAGCCAAACTGAATATATCGAGTTGAAAAATGCAGATCTTCTTTGCCTCTATAATTATCCGCAAATGAAATTTACTATTGAAATTTACTATCAAATGAAATAACAGGGTCTTTTTCAGGAATGATCATAATTTTGCTAAACAACTACCAATCACGCACTATTATTAATCACGTCTCCCTAAAAATAATCAATACTACGAGCTTGTCTAAACATGAGACATTGTTAAGTATCGGAAATTAAGATTCAATAAAAAGATAACTTGTTACTAAAATTTATCCCCCTATTCAAAAAAACATTTATGTGATTTACCTCGTAATGGTGCTATTTTTACTGAGGCTTGCACAAAATATCATCTTGAAATAGATTATAAGCTATAAATGTACTCGTATAAAGCCCACTTATGTTGCAAACAAGCAGAAGCTATCCCTAATGATCCATGCTAATCAAAAAGCTGTTTTGATTGCTCATATTCATTAAATTTATATAGAAAGAAAGCTTAAGTAAAAGAAGACAGACTCGGAATTTGTGGGATAACAACTCTAACTTTCAACTGAGAAAAATTTCTCTAATTATCTATCCCTGCATATTAATTATTGCCCTTAGTTTCAAGACTTATTACAATATTTGATAAACGCAAACTCTTTCTCCTCAGTATAGCTTTTTCTTGATGTAATACTAATAGAGCATAATTTAGCCTTTTTGCATCATCACTAATAAAAATTAATATTATTTTCTTCCCACAACTATATTATCCACTTTAAAACTATCTTGGATTTACTCAGCTTTAATAGCTAAAAGCCGATCTAGAAAAACTTTCTCGATATATATATAAGTTACATCTCTTAGTCTATCATAGCATGTAACATCCCTATCCCAACAAACGTAGTAAGCGAAATCGGTACTACAATTAGCCTTGGTTACTTCAATTTATAAAAAAGAAAATTACAACTAATATATGACTCTTAACCTTCAACTGCTTCATTTACAAAATCTGCTATTTTACTTAAGAATCCTGATCTTTTTCTAGAGGATCAACAATAAAAAACAAAAAGTATTTTATTGATTTCTTTAAAATTTTGAGTATATAAAGGTAAAATGATGGTACTAATATAAACATATAATATTAATACTATTATGAATTTTGAGTAAAATAGATATAACGAAAATATGTGTAATCAATGGTTTAGAAAAATGATTAAAATAATCAAAAGCGCCTACAACCCAACAGATATTAAAATACATTGATAAGCATGAAAATAGTTTTTCCTATATAAGCGAGAATAACGTTTATGCATTACCCCAGTAAAAAAATAATATCAATTTCCAAAGAGTAGTTAAAGCATTATATCTAAGAGTTTCTATTGTTACTCGTCTCAACACAGCAATCAAATCTTTATCAACTCGCTTAATTTTCTCAATCGATACATTATCTAAAATCATTAAAAATGTTTTCTTTTTTGCGATTCACTCATATCATGCCTTTATACGAGTAATTGCCTTTTTGATTAGCGTAATTTAGCCTTAATAATAAGGAGGTCTTCATAAAAATGGACTATAAACAAAATTTAGCTGAAAATCATCAAAGGAAATTACAACGTGGATTAGACAATCGTCATGTACAACTCATTGCCATTGGTGGTGCTATTGGAACTGGTCTATTTATGGGATCTGGGAAGACAATTAGTATTGCTGGCCCTTCAATCATATTAGTTTATGCTATTATTGGTTGCATACTTTATTTTGTAATGCGTGCTATGGGAGAATTACTGCTTTCAAATACACAATATCGGTCTTTTATTGATTTTTCAGCTCATTTTTTGGGACCAAAGGTTGGATTTTTTATCGGCTGGACTTATTGGTTATGTTGGATAGTAACTGGAACAGCAGATATTATTGCGATAGCCAGTTATGCACAATTTTGGTGGTCTGAGCTCAATCCATGGATTCCTGTGCTCATCTGTATTGTTTTCTTTTTAATATTTAATCTTGTCGCAGTAAAATTATTTGGTGAACTTGAATTTTGGTTTGGCCTGATCAAAATTTTAGCAATTTTAGCATTAATTATTATTGGATTTTATATGATTTTTATTGGCTTTACCTCCCCACATGGTACTCTTTCTTCTCTCCGTAATGTATGGAATGATGGAGATATTTTTCCCCGAGGTCTTGGGGGATTCTTTGCTGGATTTCAAATTAGTATTTTTTCCTTCGTTGGTATTGAACTTGCTGGAACAATTGCAGCTGAAGTCAAAGAACCAGGAAAAATTTTACCAAAAGCGATCAATTCAATCCCTATTCGTATTATACTCTTTTATATCTTCTCTCTCATTGTAATTATGTCCGTTACCCCTTGGAATCAAGTTGCTTCAGATAAAAGCCCATTTGTAGAAATGTTTTTGCTAGCTGGTATTCCAACTGCTGCTGGATTAGTTAATTTCATTGTTCTCATGTCAGCAGCATCTTCAGCAAATAGCGGCATTTTTTCTACAAGCAGGATGATATATGGTCTTGCGACTAAACGAGGAGCACCTAGTTTTTTAGGAAAACTTTCTAAAAATTATGTTCCGGCCAATGCATTATTCTTCTCTTGTTTATGTGTTTTGTTAAGCTATATACTTTTGTCATTATCTCCAACGACTATAAGTGCTTTTACAATTATTACTACCATTGCAGCTATTTTATTTATATTTGTATGGTCTATAATTTTAATCAGCTATATTATTTATCGTCGTGATTATCCTATGCAACACATTACTTCTACGTATAAAATGCCAGGAGGGACTTTAATGTGTTGGTTTGTCTTAGCTTTTTTTATATTTATTCTTTTTTTATTAACATTAGAATCTGATACTTTAATAGCTCTAAAGTACACTCCACTGTGGTTTATTTTCTTAGAAAGCATGTACTTTATTTTCAGAAAAAATAAAGAATAAATTTTCATATAAAAATATATCAAAGATTACTCTTTTAGAGATAGTTCATCAGTTTTTATTAGTTCAATATAAAATTTAGTTGCACTCTTTAATCGATGGTATCATAGCACGAATTTTTTTACCAACTTCCTCAATAGGATGGATATCATTTAAACGCCGCATACTTTTAAAACGTGCAGAACCCGCTTTACATTCTTGTATCCAATCTGATGCAAATTTACCTGTCTGAATATCTTTCAAAATACGTTTCATTTCAGCCTTAATTTCATTAGTAATTAAACGGGGACCAGATACATACTCGCCCCACTCAGCTGTATTAGAAATTGAACGATTCATGTTTGCGATACCACCTTCATAAAGAAGATCCACAATTAATTTAACTTCATGTAAACACTCAAAATAGGCTATTTCTGGCGCATAACCTGCTTCTGTAAGTGTTTCAAAGCCTGCACGAATAAGCTCGACAAGCCCACCACAAAGCACGACTTGTTCTCCGAATAAGTCTGCTTCACATTCTTCTCTAAATGTTGTTTCAATCACACCAGCACGTCCACCACCAATATTACAAGCATAAGACAATGCTATATCATGCGCATGCCCTGAATTATCCTGTTCAACTGCGATTAAACAAGGCACACCACCACAACGTTGATATGCACTACGTACTTTGTATCCTGGCCCTTTGGGTGCAATCATCACGACATCAACTGTTTTTTTGACCTCAATTAAACCAAAATGAATACTCAAACCATGAGCAAAAGCAATTACTGCTCCATCACGCAAATAATCACGAATAGAATCTTTATAAAGATCGGCTTGTAATTCATCAGGCACTGCCATCATAATGAAGTCTGCCCATTTTGTTGCATCAACAACATTCACAACCTCAAAACCATCTGTTTCAGCTTTTTTGACTGTTGCTGACTCTAATCGCAAAGCAATTTTTATATCTTTAACACCAGAATCTTTAAGATTTAATGCATGCGCACGTCCTTGAGAACCGTAACCAATAATAGCCACTTTCTTTTCTTTAATTAAATTAACGTCTGCATCACTATCGTAATAAACATGCATAATAATACTTTCCCATAGACATATTTAAATTGAACTTCAAAACCTTGATGAACAACAAGCAACACGCATTGAGCACTTTATATCTCACAGATAATCATACTATCACTTATGATAAAATGGCAGCTGAATAAATTTAAATTTTCCTATTGCAAATAACAAGACCTTAAAGTTATAAAAAAAGCATATTTTGATCTAGAAATAAACTTCAAAGATTATTTTATAGCAAATAATAATATTCCTAAAAAATACTAATATCTATTTAGTATAAATTTCTATTCTAATAACAATAAAAATTTGGTTCTTTATTTAAACAGCTTATTTAAAATAAATAATGTTTATTTATAAACATAAAATATAGAAAATTTCTTTAATGAAAATAAAGTGTACAATTCTTGTACAAAATACTTGAAAAAAACAATTAACCTTTTTTATATTCAAATTTTAAACTACCTTATTTGAACAATTCTTTATCTTCACTGATCTTCCATAAGACCTTCTGCTTTTACAACAAAATTCTTACCTGAAAACGATAATAAAGTAGCTCTCTCTAAACATTTTAATGGCTTAACCAGGATCTAACCAAATACTTGAAAAATACATTCCCTTCAGAAAAACTATTACATCTCTGAGACAGTATTTTTCACCGTTGAGGGATCATCACAATAAAAATAAAGCCATATTTTAGCATTCCAAAATTCCTTCTTTCACAAAACGTTTATAAAGTACAAAACGAAGTGCATTAGTCACCTTAGATGTAGAAGTAATATTGGACACATAAACAGCTAAAGTAAATGAAAAATTCTTACTATCAAATGCTGTAAAACTTACCTGTGGTGCAGGATTTTTTAAAATTCCTTCTATTGTTGAAGCAACCTCTAATAACATTTCAACAACACGTTCTGGATCAACGTTAATCGCAACAGTGAGAGGTATATCAATCCTCCCCATTTTACTAGGACGGGTCCAATTACTCACATTATTATTAATAAGGCTTGAATTGGGAACAATAATTGTTTGTCGCTGAAATGTTTCAAGTTCTGTCGCACGTACACTAATACGTTTTACAATACCATGTACTGATCCAACTTCTATATAGTCCCCCAATTTAAATGGCCGCCCAATTAAAATAATAAGACCAGACACAAAATTCTGGACAATGTTCTGCAAACCAAAACCAATACCAAGTGAAAGCCCACCAGCAATAAGCGCAAAATTTCTAACATTTAATCCTGCAATTGATAATCCTACTAAGGCTGATAAAGCAATACCAACATAATTTATGACCGTTTTGATAGAATTACGTACACCAGAATCGAACTCTCCACGCACCATTATTGTACTATCTAACCAACTAATAAATAAGCGGCTAACAAACAAACAAACAAAAAAGAAAATTATTCCTATGATAATAGAAATCAAAGAAATAGATATATTCCCAATTTGAATATTAGTCATTAATTGCCACAATATTGTTTTTATATCGGAATACGAAAAACCAAACTGCATAAAAATTGGCATTGCACAAAATACAATAACAACCAAATTGAAAAAAATACTGCTAACAATCCCCAATCGATTCATTGTTTTTTCTTCTAAATGAAACCTTTTCATCAAAGCACGACCAACATTCGTTCTGATAAGCTCTCCTTCGTTTCCCATGGCATAAGCGCTTCGCATCCCCAAATACATCAACACTAAAAATGTACTACAGATCACAATCTGTTGCATAATAAAACGAGCAAAACCAATATAACCTAAGAAATTCATTACAATTAACAATAATCCAAGTGTCATCGGTAGAATACGTATATACAACAGCCAAGATGGAGTTTCCTCTCTTGTACTTTGGCGTCTAAATTGCAAAGGTATAAACGAGATAATAAACAACAAGACTCCTATAAGGAAAACAGCAATAAAACTTTTCGCAATAATCAAAGAAAAAGATGCTGATATCATTCGATAGATACTATCCAGAACTGTATCTAATGCAAACACCACACCTAAAAGAGTTATACAAACTATCAATTGATATGCTGCCAATGGTGTAACATTTAAAGGACGTATATGCGGTCTATACGGTGATAAAAGGATAACTGCTACACGATTCAACAAAAAGACCAATATAATTTGATGCCCAATCGTATGAAATACGTCTGTAAGTGTCCCTAAATTTAAACCAAAACTGCGAAATAAAAATAATGTCAGATAAACATAAATAGCACATACAAAAGAAGGCAGTAAAATTGAAATCAAAACAACCAATAAACGTTGTAGATAAGATACCTCATCATTTTCTTTGAAAACATCATACTTTACATACCCAATAAATTTACTAGAAAAATATGAAAGACCTAAGGTAACAATAAATGGAATAAAAAAAGCACAAAATAATTGTAGAGGTTTAAAATAAAATGCAAATTTCCACCAAGAATCAAAAAATAAAGTAACGTTTGAAAAGGCCTCTTTTGTTTTTTCAACAACCTCTTGAACCATTGACGTTGAAAATTTAACTTGTTTAAACATATATCCAAAAAGCTCTCGAGACTGAGAAATTGTAACTTTTACTATCTCATTTGCAGCTAAAAATATTGCCTCCAATTTATGAAGTGCATTATTAATTCTATTTTTTTGTTGTAGGATATCTGAGTATTTTTTTCTTTCGCTTCCGAAATTTTTTCGATTATCATCTAGTGCGTTCAACTGGTTCATAATCTCATTAATTTCATTAAGAGAAGTCCGCAAAACAAACGCTCCTGCCAAAGCTCGTTTACTGATATCTCGTGCTTGTAATCTCCATTTTGTCAAAAAATGTTCATTTTCTGGTTTGCTTTCTAAATTTGTTTGTAAAATTTTAATATCCTGTACAAGAGTATCAATAACCGTTTCTTGTTGTTGAATAATTCTATCCACTGATTGTAACTCTATTGACTGTACAACTATCGCAGTTGGCGATGTTAAAGCTCCCCATGCACAAAAACTAGAGAAAACATTGGTCAGAAAAATTAAGAAAAAAAGGAAGGTTCCATTTAAAAATGAATACATATTCATCCTCAGAATAAGCATTTATTAAGTACTCCCTTAAAATTATGATATTCAACAAACACTTCAGTTTTTTATCAAACAAGCTTATAAAACCTTTTCTCATCCAATAATACTGATAAAAAAGTAGATAAATTAAGTTAAAATCAACAATAGAAAAAAAAAACACTTAACTGTGTTTTTTTTTGCATTCATATTGCAAAAAAGAAATTCTTTTCCTTTATAATTTGTTTTTTTTTATCCAATTCTAGCATTTTGGATAACGTTTAGTTCAAAAACCTATCTCTATCTAAACAACACACTGATTATAAAATTTTAAATAGTGCTCTTTTCTCAAAGAAACAGATATAATTAATTCCATTACAAAAGTCGTAAATAAAAAATTGTAATACCCTATAGATACCATAACTTAACAGCTGTACTTTTTTGAAGATATTAGTATTGAATGTGTTTTCAATTCCTGCCATAATTTTCCTATACAATTTTAAAACCTTCAAACACAAAATTTTAAATCAACATGCACCTTTCTCTCCTTGATCTATAAAAATAATTCTATTGTATTCTTCTTATCTCATTTTAATTATTTTAACGTATCTACTAATTGGAATATATCATGCGTACACCTGCCTGGCTGGCTACTCTTTATT
Organism: Bartonella sp. 11B; assembly: GCF_002022625.1. Classification (NCBI taxonomy): domain Bacteria; kingdom Pseudomonadati; phylum Pseudomonadota; class Alphaproteobacteria; order Hyphomicrobiales; family Bartonellaceae; genus Bartonella; species Bartonella sp. 11B. The sequence continues at coordinate 1,177,536 of NZ_CP019783.1, forward strand.
GTTTTATTCTTTTAAGCAGCATCTACGTTGCCTTGCCTAACTTATTTTCGCAAGAACAAATCAAAAATTCAAAATTCCTACCGAATACCCATGTAACACTTGGACTTGACCTTCAGGGAGGATCTTCCCTCTTACTCGAAGTAGATACCAAAACATTAAAACGCGATCAGTTACACACAGTTTTAAGTAATGTACGTAAAAAACTGCGTGAAGCAAAAATTCAAACATCGAGTGTCCGTATCATTGAAGATAATATTGTCGTTGTTCTTTCTGATACCACGCAAAATAAAAAAGCCATTACTACCTTAGAAACATTAATTATGCCTATACACAATAGCTTTGGTACCACAGCTAGTGATATTGCAATCAACAATCAAAATGAAACTATTCGTGTGACATTAACTGAATCTGGCATAAATGATCGTGTTAGCAAAGCTATCGAGCAAAGTTTAGAAATTATTCGCCGCCGTATTGACCAAGTAGGTGTTACTGAACCTGCCATCCAAAAGGTAGGAACCAATCGTATTATGGTACAATTGCCTGGCCTACAAGATCCAAAACAATTACGTGATCTTCTAGGAACTACTGCTAAAATGACTTTTCATCTTGTACCTTCTAATATTGATATCAATAACCCACCTCTAGGTGTTTCAATTCTTTCTGGTTATACAGATGTAAATCAAAAATATGCAATTTATGACCAAATTGCTTTGGATGGAAATGTTCTTAAAGATGCGCGAGCAGGATTTGATCCGCAAATACCAGGACGCTCTATCATCTCATTCACTATGAATTCTATCGGTTCAAAAATATTTGCAGACATAACACGCCAACATATTAACCGTCCTTTTGCAATTGTTCTGGATAATAAAGTCTTAACTGCTCCCGTCATTAATAGTGTCATTCCTAATGGACAAGGACAAATTACAGGAAATTTTGATTCTAAAGAAGCCTCAACTCTTGCTGCGCTACTACGAGCTGGTGCTTTGCCCGCGCCATTAACCGTTATTGAAGAAAGAACGGTAGGTCCAAATCTTGGTGCTGATTCTATTAAAATGGGCCTGTATACAGGCATCATAGGTTTTATTCTCGTTACAGTCTTTATTTTTCTTTTATACGGCATCTGGGGTATTATTGCTGATATAGCGATAGCACTGCATACTATTTTGATATTTTCAGCTCTAAGCCTCCTTGGTGCAACACTAACCTTACCTGGCATTGCTGGTATTATTTTAGGTATTGGTATTGCTGTTGATGCCAATATTTTAATTAATGAACGTATTCGCGAAGAAAGTCAAAAAGGTATAAGTGCCTTTGCTGCTTTAGATCGTGGTTTTAAACAAGCTTTTGCAACTATCCTTGATGCCAATGTGACAGCTGTTATTGCAACTGTTTTACTATTTTGGTTTGGTACCGGCCCAGTTCGTGGTTTTGCTGTAACAATGTTGCTTGGCATCATTATATCGATGTTTACTGAAATCACCATAGTAAGAATTATGATGATTTGGGTAGTAAATAAATGGAAAATAAAAAAACTGCAGTTTCAATCTGTTTTCAATTTTATCCCTAAAAATACTACTTTTCGTTTCATGAACGCTCGTTTCATTGGTATTGGTATTTCAATTATTTTATCTCTATCTTCAATTTTTTTGTTTTTTAAACCTGGTTTAAACTTTGGAATTGATTTTGTTGGTGGCAGTCAAATGACCATTACAACAAAAACACCCGCAAATTTAGCAATTTTGCGTTCAAATCTTTCTGCTCTTAATATTGGTGAAGTTACACTACAAAATATTGATAACGAAAATACGATACTGATTCGTATACAGCAACAAAGTGGTGGAGAAATTCAACACATTATCGCTATTGATAAAGTCAAAAAAACTGTGCAAAGTATTTACCCAGATACAACATTCGATCAAACGGAAGTTGTTGGTCCTAAAATTTCAGGAGAGCTTGCTACAGCTGGTATTATTGCTGTTATTCTAGCAACAGTCGCTATGTCTCTCTATATCTGGTGGCGCTTTGAATGGTTTTTTGCTATTGGAGCAATAGTTACACTTATCCTTGATATTACAAAAATGGTTGGTTTTTTTGTTTTATTTCAATTTGATTTCAATTTAACAGCCATTGCTGCTCTTTTAACAATTGTTGGTTATTCAATTAATGATAAAGTTGTTGTATATGACCGAATGCGTGAAAATATGCGCCTTTATAAACAAACACCACTGCGTGAAATAATTGATCTTTCAATTAATCAGGTTTTTGTACGCTGTATTTTTACATCAACCACTACGATATTAGCTATGTTACCTATGGCTCTATGGGGAGGAAATACTGTTAATAATTTTGCATGGCCTATAGTCTTTGGCATTATTATTGCAACATCTTCTTCTATTTTTATTGCAGCTCCCATTTTATTATTATTAAATAATTGGTGCTATAAGAAGAATAAAAAAACAACTCAAATTATATAACTACCAATTAAAATAGCGCGTTAATTTATATAATATGTTACTCTATTTCTTTTTTTAATTATAATCATTGTGACAACTATTTCTAAAGAAAGTACTACACTACAGTTATGCCTCACGATACGCCATTAATTACAACTATTGTTGCAGGTTTATGTTTAGCATTTATTTTCGGAATGATTGCTAATCGTTTGCGTATCTCTCCATTAGTAGGGTATCTATTAGCTGGTGTCATTGTGGGACCTAATATAGGTAGTTTTAAAGTAGATTCTGTTTTGATCAACCAACTTGCTGAAATCGGTGTTATTTTGCTAATGTTTGGTGTTGGCCTGCATTTTTCATTAAAAGATCTTTTATCTGTTAAAGCCATAACTATTCCTGCAGCCATTACACAAATGGTATTTGCTACTTTTCTTGGTTTATGCCTCGGTTGGACTATAGGATGGCGATTTAGTGATGGTTTAGTATTTGGTTTAGCATTATCAACAGCAAGTACTGTGATCTTGCTGCGTGCTCTGCAAGAACGATGCCTAATTGAAACAGAAAAAGGACGTATTGCCGTTGGTTGGTTAATCATTGAAGATTTAGCTATGGTTCTAATACTAGTTCTTATACCTGCACTAGCAAACATCCTCGGTAGTACAAAAAAAGAACCAATCGGCCCTCTTGTTCAATGGTTCAACTTAAATGTCTGGGGCATTGTTGGTCTAACGATTTTAAAAGTCATCGTATTTGTTGCTCTAATGTTCATTATTGGAAGGCGTTTTATACCGTGGTTACTAAAAGTGAGTGCACAATCTGGCTCGCGTGAATTATTTCGTCTTAGTGTTTTTTCTATTGCATTAGGAGTAGCTTTTGGAGCCGCTCATTTATTTGGTGTTTCACTTTCTCTTGGTGCTTTTTTTGCAGGTATGATGATGAGTGAATCAGAATTAAGTCATCGTGCTGCAGAAGAATCTTTACCACTGCGCGATGCATTCTCAGTTCTTTTTTTTGTTTCTGTAGGGATGTTATTCGACCCTATGAAAATTCTAACCAACTTTTTTTCTTTTCTCGCAACCTTATCGATTATCATCATAGGAAAATCGGCTATTGCTTTTTTTATTGTTAAAGCTTTCCGCTATTCTAATGGAACAGCTTTAACTATTTCAGCTAGCCTAGCACAAATCGGAGAATTTTCTTTTATCCTTGCAGGACTAGGTTCAAACCTTGGACTTTTAAATAACAACGCTCGCGATTTAATTCTTGGAGGTGCAATCCTTTCTATCCTCCTCAATCCCCTTGTTTTTGTTGCTGTTGATAAAATTAAAAAATATCTAGAAAATTCTTCTGCTAACGCGCAAGATAAACAAACAATTATTAATATCGATCCTGAAGATTCCGACGAAGAAGCGCTACCAATTACTTCAAGAACTGATCATATTGTGATTATTGGTTATAGCTGTGTTGGAAAATACATAACACTATCTTTAATGGAAAGAGGTCAGCCGATTATAGTAGTTGAAGAATCAAAGCGTCTTGCTGATAAAGCAATAGCAAACGGAATCGAAACAATTTGTGGTAATATCATTAAAAAAGAAATTATTAATGCAGCCAATATTAGAGGTGCACGTAAGGTCGTTATTACAATGCGAAGCACTATTGAAGCAGGACAATGTATAGCAAACATACGCGATCTGAACAAAAACCTTCAAATAATTGCTCATGCACTATCTGAAACAGAAACATCTTATTTAATGGATTTAGGAGCGGATATTGTAGTGACGAATGACAAAGAAATCGCTAATAGTTTTATTGGGTATATAATTGGACAACAATCTGTAATGGATACGTCTAATAATGAATTAACTTTACAAAAAATGTAAATAAAAACAAAAACGGATAAAGAAGTATGAAACTACAGAAATTTATATGGCCATTGATTGGCATCTTAGCAATGTTGATATCGATTCGCATTCTTTATATAAAATTATCTACTATTTCGCTTAGTGCTGTATTAGAACGTCTTTCTAATTTAAGCACGCATCATTGGCTTTTAGCATGTCTTTGCTCATTCGTCGCTTATACAGCTCTCGCTGGTTATGATCGAATTGCCTTGCAACATCTTGGTCGTAAAATTTCTTGGATATTTATAGCTATATGTTCATTCACTACTTATGCACTTTCACATAATATCGGTGCATCAGTTTTTTCTGGTGCTGTTATACGTTATCGCGCTTATACAATAAAAGGACTCAGTGGAACAGAAATTGCTATATTAGTGGGTTTTTGTTCATTCACTTTTGTAATTGGTACAATCTTACTTTCTGGCATTGTTTTAATTTTACAACCAGAAATTATTACCCTCATTCACAATGATCTTCCTCAATGGTTAGGGAAGGTAATTGGTGTGATTTTACTTTCCTGTATAGCTCTTTATATTTTCGGTAGTTGGCTACAATTAAAACCTTTACGTATAAGCAAAAAAATTTATCTTTTTTATCCACGTCTTCAAATTGTTATTCGACAACTTATTATTGGCCCATTAGAGATTTTAGGAGCAGCAGGAATTATATATGCTGTACTACCACATAATGCTGATATTAATTTTATCTCTGTACTTGGTGTATTCCTTGCATCTTTCTCTATAACTCTTCTTTCCAATGCTCCTGCAGGAGGTATGGGAGTACTTGAAGCTTTATTTATAACAGGCATGCCTAATACAGACCCAACCGATGTTATCGCAGCACTTATAGCATTTAGAATGCTCTATTTGATCATACCACTTATCATTTCACTATTCTTTATAGCAATCTTTGAAACTAAACAATATTTAAAACGAATACAACAAACCCCGCCTGAATAAAAAATAATTTCTTCTTTTTTATACTATATTGATACAAGCTAATAGCTAAACTTAACTAATAAGATACCCACAGGAAAACTCGTTTAAAACTTAATCTGTTCCATATAATTAGTAATCTGCGATTATGATAATGGTTATATAATCGATGCAAATGATTTTTCTATTATATTGCAATATTGATTATAACTAAATTTGCTTCTCCATTGATTTCATTACCATGATAATTAGTCCTTCTCATGCACAACAATAGGAGAAATAAGAACTTTAGCGATATTCCGGCGATCCATTTCAATGACTTTAAAACATAAACCTTCTGCTTCAAAACTTTCCCCTTCATTTGGTAAATGCCCCAAACGCCAGAGCATAAACCCTGCAAGCGTAGTATAACGATCTGCTTCATCAACAAGATTACACTCAAGGTAACCGCTTAAACGACGAATATCAGCATATCCCTCAATAAGTAAGCTTCCGTCTTCGAGCTTTTCTGCCACAACAGATTCCTCATCATCAGGAAAATCACCTGCAATCGCCTCAAAAATATCTGTTGGTGTCGCAATACCTTTCAAAGATCCATGCTCATCAACAATAATCGCAATTTGAATTGGAGAATGGCGTAATTTCTCCATTAATCGTAAAACACCTGTATTCTCATGAACAACAAGTGGCTCACGCATAGCTTTTTGCCAATTAATCTTTTTACCTTCAGCTAGATTTAAAAGAAGGTCTTTCGTTAAAGCAACACCAACAAATTCATCTATTTTTTCACGTGCAAGAACTAAGCGACTATGCTTAACGCGTTGCAACTCTTCACGCATTTCATTTTCATTACCATTTAAATCTAACCATTCAATCTCATTACGTGGAGACATAATAGAACGCACAGGACGATCTGCTAAATCAAGGACACCACGAATCATTTCTTTTTCTTCTGGCCGAAAAATTTCTGAAGTAGCAGCTTGTTCAACAATGACGTCTACAGTTTCACTAAGATTTCCACCTTTTTTCCCACCTCCTAAAAGCCTCAAGACAGCATCAGCCGTCCGTTCACGTAGATCATTTGTTGTAATCATCTTTTCACGATTACGACGTCCAATTTGATTAAAAACTTCAATAACAACTGAAAAACCAATAGCAGCATACAAATAACCCTTGGGAATATGAAAACCAAAGCCCTCAACAATGAGAGTAAAACCAATCATCATCAAGAAACCAAGACACAAAATCACAATAGTGGGATGACGATTAATAAAACGCATAAGAGTTCCTGATCCCCACATCATCACCCCCATAGCGATAATAACCGCTATATACATAACCATTGTTTGGTCTTTAGCAATCATACCCGTTGCAGTGATAATACTATCAAGAGAAAACACTGCATCAAGCACAACAATTTGAATAATTACTTGCCAAAAAACAGCATAAATAACTCCTTTTTTTTGTGTATGCATCGTACCTTCTAGTCTTTCGTGTAATTCTAGTGTTCCTTTTGCTAATAAAAAAGCTCCACCACTAATCAAGATTAGGTTATGCCAACTAAATACAAAGGACGAAATAGAAAAAATTACCTTATCAAAACTCATTACCCAACCAATAACCGTGAGAAGACAAAGTCGCATCAATAATGCTAAAGTTAGACCTATAAAACACGCACGATCACGTAAATGTAACGGTAATTTTTCTGCTAAAATCGCAATAAAAATAAGATTATCTATGCCTAATACAATTTCGAGAAAAATTAATGTGGCCAAGCCAAACCACGCATGGGGATCAGTGATCCATTCCATCATAACTCACCATTTAAAAAGATCTTGAAAATTAAAAAGCTTAAATACATGTTGCTGATGAAAAAAATCATAAATTTTCATCCGCATAAGTCATCAATAATGTTGAATACAAATAAACTACATGGGAAAATAAGTAGCTAAGTATATTCAAAGCAGTGCTTAAACTCTTATGATCGTTGAGAAAATATAACAATAACCCACACCACTTGTTACTACAAGAAGGCTCTCCTGAATCTTGCCCGGGCATTACGCTCGACAACCCTCCAATTATCGTTCTATATTGAGTAGAACATCTATTTATAGAATACCTTAATTAATAGGTTTATTTTTATAGAATATCAAGAGGAGAAGAATATTTTTTAACTTATAGCGTAACTATAAGCTCTCTTTATTTCATAGAAATAGATCAAAAACAACAAGGCTATCTAGACATCCTCTTTTTAGAGGATTATAGAGGGTTATTCATTTTTACCTCTTTTAAAATTGTGGGTGATTAGCTCAGATGGTAGAGCAGCTGACTCTTAATCAGCGGGTCGTGGGTTCAATTCCCTCATCACCCACCAATAAAGATAATTTATTAATAAAAAAACATAAATAAAATTATAAAAATATACTGCCATTAGATTTAAGTATCTTTTCTGCTCACAATTGATTTACTTTAAATTCAGTGTACTCTTAAATCTAAAAAGTACTTTACCATTTATCTCTACAAAATATCCTGATATTAGAAGGACATATTTAACTTACTCGAAAATATCAATAGTCCTCAAAATTTTTATCACTCTGAAAATTTTACTTTTACATTAAAGATTATAAAAATTTCACAATAAAATCCTAAATGCTGTTAAAACTTTAATAATCTTCATAGATTTCAAGGATTTAAATTTTTCTAAATCTTAAATCTTTTACTGGTATAAAAGTCATTATTTACGTTAAAAAGAAGTTTGGTAAACAATCAGATATATGATAAAGTTTGCTAATGAATTATCGGCATATTTATCATGCTGGCAATTTTGCTGATGTCTTTAAACACATTATTGTCACACGTATCATAGAATATCTTAAGCGCAAAGAAAAAGCCTTTCGCGTCATAGATACGCATGCGGGTATTGGACTCTATGATCTTTCTTCTGTAGAAGCACATAAAACAGGAGAATGGCGTGAAGGCATCGGACGACTTCTATCGATTCCCATCCCCCAAGACTTAAAAGAGCTTCTTGCCCCATGGTATGATGTTATTTTTGCAATCAATAAAGGAACTAAAGAAATTGCATTCTATCCTGGATCACCTATTCTTATTCGCCAACTATTGCGTAAAAAAGATCGATTAACTGCAATTGAATTACACCGTGAAGATTACCAAATTTTAGCCAGCCACTTTTCTGGTGATTACCAAACAAAAATTCTGCACTTAAATGGTTGGCTTTCTTTAAATTCCCATCTACCACCAAAAGAAAAGCGTGGACTTATTTTCATTGATCCCTGTTTTGAACAACCAGGAGAATTTTCCCGCTTCATTGAAGGAATAGTGAAAGCATATCGACGTTTTTCTGGAGGAGTATATGCTTTATGGTACCCTGTTAAATATAATAAAGAAATTAAACTTTTTCTTCATGCACTTCATAAAACAGAAATTCCAAAAATTTTACAGCTCGAGATGCATATTGGGAAAAGCGTATCCCCACCTAAAATGAATGGTAGTGGCATGATTCTTATTAATCCTCCTTATCTTCTTGAAGACGAAATAAAAAAAATCGCTCCTTTCCTTATCAATCATCTTGGAAGAGATGAGCATGCACATATTATACAAAAATGGCTTTCATAGAACGCACCTATTCTTTAGTATTTTTAATAAAAATACACACTAAAAATTATCAATTCCGATACCATAAATAGAAAAAACAGCAATTCATAAACAAAGCGCTTGACTAGAAACAATCATTTCATATCTCACAAATATAAAATAGTTTCAGGTAAATTAATGAGCTTAGAAAAGCATATACTCCGCTATACAAAAAATGAAGAAAAATTCCCTTTTTCATCTTGATATTATATGGCATGATGCTCATAAAAAAAATGAGAATAATCAATTTAAAGGTGTTGCACTCATCCAATATTTTGTCAAAAATCTCCCTCATAAACCAGGGGTTTATCGGATGCTCAATGAAAATGGTGATATTCTCTATATTGGCAAAGCACGAAACCTCAAAAAACGTGTTTCACATTATACCCGTGAACATGGACACAATAACCGTATTACACGTATGATTCGTGAAACAAATCATATGGAATTTGTTGTTACCCATACAGAAACAGAAGCACTCCTTTTAGAAGCTAATTTAATTAAAAGATTACAACCACGTTTTAATGTTTTACTGCGTGATGACAAAACTTTACCTTATATCATTATCACGGACGATCACCGAGCACCTGCACTATATAAACACCGTGGTGCCCGAACACGAAAAGCTCATTATTTTGGTCCTTTTGCTTCTTCGGAAGCGGTTACGCAAACAATCAATGTTCTACAACGCGCCTTTTTATTACGAACCTGCACTGATTCAGTTCTTGAAAACTGTACACGGCCTTGTTTGCTTTATCAAATTAAACGCTGCTCAGCTCCTTGTACACATGAAATTAGCAGTAGTGATTATTTACAACTTGTCAAAAAAGCAAAAGCTTTTCTTTCAGGAAAAAGTCAATCAGTTAAAAATGATATGGTTCAAGCTATGCATAAAGCTGCAGAAAATCTTGATTTTGAGCGTGCTATAACCTATCGTGACCGCTTATCAGCTCTTTCTCACATACAAAGCCATCAAAGTATTAATCCTCAAACTGTAAAAGAAGCAGATGTTTTTGCAATTGCACAACAAGAAGGAATGACTTGTATTCAAGTATTTTTTTTCCGTATGGGGCAAAATTGGGGAAATCGTTCCTATTTTCCAAAAGCAGATCCCTCTTTTTCCAGCTCCGAAATTCTAGCAAGTTTTCTTATACAGTTTTATGATAATAAGCCAATTCCAAAGCTTATTCTTTTATCTAATACAATTGACGAAGAAATACTCCTCACTGAAGCATTAAGCCTGAAAGCAAACCACAAAATATCTCTATCTTTACCAAAACAAGGAGAACGCAAAGCTCTCGTGAATCATGCTTACACAAATGCCTATGAAGCACTCCAACGCAAGCTTTCTGAAACATCAGCACATAAAAAATTCCTTTGTAATATCGTTAAAACATTTCAACTATCCCATACTCCACGCCGTATAGAAGTCTATGATAACTCACATCTTATGGGAACTAATGCAGTTGGCGTAATGATTGTTGTTGACCAAACAGGTTTTGTCAAAAATCAATATCGTAAATTCAATATTTGCTCGACCGATATCAAACCTGGTAATGATCTTGGTATGATGAAAGAAGTAATTGAAAGAAGATTTTTACGCCTTCTTAAAACATATGGTTTACCTAACAAAAATAAAAATATTGGCTATGAAGATTCTTATCCTCTATGGCCTGATCTTATCTTAATTGATGGAGGGCAAGGACAAATAAATATTACTAATACAGTATTATCTGAATTAGGTTTAGATGATTTTATCACAGTAATTGGCATAGCTAAAGGTCCTGACCGGAAAGCTGGTCTAGAACGTTTTTTTATGAAAGGAAAGCAACCTTTTACACTTCCCCCACATGATCCTATTCTTTATTTTCTACAACGCCTACGCGATGAAGCACACCGTTTCGCAATTGGAACTCATAAAGCAAAACGAAAAAAAGAAACATTCAAAAATCCACTTGATGAAATTGAAAACATAGGCCCTACGAGAAAGCGTGCTTTGCTTAACTATTTCGGAAGCTCTAAAGCAGTTTCCAGAGCATCTATTGAAGACTTAACAAAAGTTACAGGCATTTCTAAAGAAATTGCGTACAAAATTCATAATTATTTTAATAAAAAATAAGGCTTGTTTCATAAGCTTTGCCTTGTTACTTTTATACAATATTTTATACTCTAAAAACTGAAAATTGCTCTATGAAAAATCATACTTTTTCTTTTCCTAATATTCTAACTTATGCACGAATCATTGCTGTACCATTGGTTGTAGCGTGCTTTTTCTTAGAAGGTCGCCTACAATCAAGTGATATTGCTCGTTGGATTGCTGTTTCTATTTTTATTATTGCATCTATTACTGACTTTTTGGATGGCTATCTTGCTCGTATTTGGCAACAAACCTCTAATATTGGCCGCATGTTGGATCCAATTGCAGATAAACTTCTCGTCTCTGCCTGCCTACTCTTACTTGCTGCAGAAAGTACTATCGCCGGCTGGTCACTTTGGGCAGCGATTATTATTCTTTGCCGAGAAATTCTTGTCTCTGGACTACGTGAATATTTAGCTGAGTTAAAAGTGAGTGTTCCCGTCTCTCGTTTTGCAAAATGGAAAACTTTTGTACAAATGATAGCTATTATATTACTCTTAGCAGGTCCGGCTGGTAATAAAATAATTCCTTACACAACAGAATTCGGCATTACTATGCTATGGATTGCAGCTCTGCTTACATTATGGACAGGATGGGATTATTTCTGCGCCGGTTTGAAACATGTTATCACATAAAAAAATAAACGGCGAGATTACAATACATGAATAAAGGCTCATTATCCTAAATAATAAGACATTTACCATTGCTTAAGCTGATACAGAGAACATTTGGAAAATAATGCAAATATATAATTAAAATCTAATAGACTAGAAAAATACCTTTTTAGACATAGCCATACCAACATGTTCTTTTGAAAGTAATAATTTTACTCGAAAAGTCCCTCAATATATTTCGGGACTTTTCATTTGCTAAATAGTCTTTTGTTAACCAACAATTTCAATGTCAGAAAACCAATAAGCTATCTCCATTTTCGCAGACTCAGCACTATCTGAACCATGAACAGAATTTTCACCAATCGATAAAGCATGCACTTTACGAATTGTTCCTTCCTGCGCATCAATAGGATTTGTGGCTCCCATAATTTCACGATTTTTAATGATTGCATTTTCTCCTTCTAAAACCTGCACAACAGTTGGACCAGAAGACATAAATGTTACCAACTCTTCAAAAAATGGACGCCCTTTATGGATTGCATAAAATCCCTCTGCTTGCTGTCGACTCATCCACACGCGCTTAGATGCGATAATATGCAATCCGCCATCTTCAAGCATTTTTGTAATTGCCCCCGTCAAATTACGGCGCGTTGCATCTGGTTTAATCATCGATAAAGTGCGTTCTACAGCCATTTGGTTATCTACCTTTCTTTCATTTAAAAACTATCTTCACTTCTCTATAACAAGTAAAGAACTTTCTACCAAGTAACGGTAAGAAAATCTGTATTAATTTTCAATTATATAATTCTTTTTGAGATCGTAACCTTCATATAATAAAAATATTAGTAGTAATTTATCCTAATAACCATATCATCATTTTTCCTTCAAAAATTGAATAAATGAGCTTATTAGAAAATCATGTAAAGGAAACTTTTCACTATGTTGGTCTTGAATGATATCACAATCCGAATGGCTGGATACCTTTTGATTGATCGCGCTAATATTGCAATCCCTTCTGGCTCAAAAACTGGATTTGTTGGGAATAATGGAACTGGTAAATCAACTCTTTTTCGTGTTATTATAGGTGATATTTCTCCTGAGAATGGTGAAGTTCTCATACCACAAAAAGCGCGCATTGGTTTAGTTTCCCAGGAAGCACCAATAACCGAGCAATCCTTGCTCGAAACTGTTTTAGATGCAGACAAAGAACTTATTAATCTCCTCCGTGAATCAAAAACAGCAACTGACCCAATACACATTGCTAACATTCATACACGTTTAAGTGATATTAACGCTCATTCGGCAAAAGCACGCGCTAGTAATTCTTTCTGGTCTAGGATTTGATCCTCATACACAACAAAAACCTCTATCCTCTTTTTCTGGTGGATGGCGCATGCGCATTGCATTGGCAGCTGTACTTTTTACTGAACCTGATCTTTTACTCCTCGATGAGCCAACAAACTATCTTGATATTGAAGGGACTTTATGGCTCATCGAATATATACACCAATATCCTCATACAACTATTCTCACTAGCCATGATCGCGACTTCTTAAATAAGACTGTTAACTCTATCATGCATCTTGAAAATAATAAGCTTACCTTCTGGCGTGGTAATTATGATCAATTTAAACAACAAAAAGCGGAAACTATTAGATTACAACAAAAAGAACAGGCAAAACAAGAAGCACAAAAAAAACATATGGAGGATTTTATTAACCGTTTTCGTGCAAAAGCAAGTAAATCGCGACAAGCACAATCACGTCTTAAAGCACTAGAAAAACTTAAACTAATCACACCTTGGGAAACAAGATATAGTCAATCTTTCACTTTTCCGATAGCTGATAGACCTGTAGCCTCCCCTATTATTGCATTATCAAATATAAATATTGGTTATGAAAAAGGGAAACCTATTCTTAAAGAACTAAATTTGAGAATTGATAATGATGACCGTATCGCTCTTTTAGGTTCAAATGGAAACGGTAAATCAACTCTTGCCAAATTACTCGCAGGCCGTCTTCAACCAGAACAAGGAACAATAACACTCGCCCCCCATCTAAAAATTGCCTTTTTTACACAACATCAATTAGATGATCTTATACCAGAGCAAAATGCAATAGAACATATGCGCTATCTAATGCCAGAACAGTCAGAAACCAAAATACGCTCTACATTAGCACAGATGGGACTATTAACAGAAAAAATGATGGTAAAAGTTAAAGAGCTTTCAGGAGGTGAAAAAGTACGCTTACTTATGGGACTTATCGTTTTCAAAAGTCCCCATCTTCTTATCCTCGATGAACCTACCAATCATCTTGATATTGATAGTCGTGAAGAACTAATCCATGCACTCAATAATTTTAATGGAGCAGTTATCCTCATTTCTCATGATCGTTACCTTATTGAAGCAACAATGGATCAATTTTGGCTTGTAAAAAATAAAACTGTTCTACCTTATAAAGGTGATATCAACACTTACCGCATAGAAGTTCTTGGCCTCTCCCCCAAAAAAGAAACAAACACTTCTCCTAAAAAAGAACATTTTCTTTCTAAAAATGAACAAAGAAAAATCAATGCGCAAAAACGCTCTCTTCTTGCACCACTACGCAAACAAATCGCTGAAACTGAAGCAGTGATAAATTCTCTTCAAAAACAAATTAAACAACTCGATGAAGAATTAATTCCTGCTTCTTCGCATCATCAGTTCTCTGAAAAAGCAAAAGAACGTGCTAAAGCAGTAAAAAAACTAGAAGAATCTGAAGCACTCTGGTTTGCCTTATCTAATCAATATGAAACAAAAAATCATACAAAAACATAGCTCTCCTACCATTAGCTTTCTTGCTTGACGGAATAATAGCTCTTCATAGAAAAGATCTTTAAAACTTTTCACACAATAGAGGCTATAATCAACAAAACAGAGCGAGCTCTTAAAAACTATAGCGTAACCCTACAATACCTTGAAGGGACTGTTCCACCTTATGCCCTTTGAGATACTGAGTTTCAGCATAAAGCGATAAGTTATCACCAATAAGGCTATGCAAACCAATTCCTAATTTTCCTGCATCTCTCGATAAATCAGTGATAAATTTATGCTGATTATTAATTATCGTATGATTCCTATCTATATATTCACGTAACCAAGCCGTTGTTATATAAGTCATTAAGTGAGCGTCATCATTCAAATTAAACTTATGACCAACAGATAATCCAGCTTCACTGCGCAATGAAGTAGAACTATTCACATTACCAACCATCTGATTAGAAAGCTTTACTTCCTTACCCGAAACACGGACTCCTGTTAGTTGAGTATAAGGCTGTATCCAGGTATCTGGTGCTACATTAAAATAATACCCTGCTTCAAATGAAGTCCCTATTGCCCATTGGTTATAATCACCTTGAACACCCAAACCATTTGTCGAAATAGCCTTTAAATTATTTGTGTAATAATTATATTTTAAAACGCTATCTAAATACCACCCTTGATTATCAAAATAAGTCGCATAAGCCCCGGCACTATAAGTGTCCATATTACTGACACCGCCTCGTGCATGGGTAATACGCGCTTGATCATAACTTCCAAAACCACCAATGTAAAAATCCCCTTTCATCAGTTCTTGCAGCCAATCAACACCTAATATGATACCTGTCTGATCAAGTCTAAAATGCGTATGACCTGTAGCCAAACGATCGCGACCCTTGATCCCATACGTCCAGAAAGCCGTATTCTTCTTGTTCCTGCCTAAAATACCTCTTCCAACACGCAAACTTTGCAACTCATTATTAAAAACAAGTTCAGGAGCTACTGCCAAAGATAACACTGCATCTGTCGATGGTGTCGTAGACGGAGTTGGTGTTGGCAACAGATCTAAATTTGGCTTATCAAAATGATCTGCTGCTAAATACCAAATCTTGCTAGCATCATCTTGTCTTTGCTTTAAGGCATACATATAAGTGCCACCGTCAACAGCATTAATCTTTACACCAGAAAGATCCACTAAAGTAAAATGAGAGCCTGCACTTTTATCAGTAACCAAATCACGGTGCTGTGAAAGAGGATTGGTAATTTCAGCACCTGAATCAGCTACGCTTATCATGTGATGACCATCACCACTTTCAATAAAAAGATAATCACCGCGATCCTCTGCAATAGTGGTATTAAATCTAAAATGTAAACTTCCTAATTCACCAGAAAGCTTCTCAATATAAAGATGAGAATAACGGGGTTGAGCTTGATCAGGAATAAAACTAACAGTTCCCTGACCACTTAATTTCTTAATCAAAGCGCTATCTTCATCACGTGCACTAATAACAAATAATTCTGTCTCTTTTCCTTTTAAAATAAAGTTTTCTATTGTAGAGCGATGCTCTTTATCTCCAGCATAAAGAAGAAACTTTCCAAAATCATTAATTGTCGTATCTCCTTCTAATGTTGCACCCGCATATGCCCATGAACTCGCACGATCATTAACAGTTAGACCATATACATAACCATTCTTATATATTTCTTGAACAGCATTATCATTTAAAGTAACAGTAATAGCTGTACCTTCTGCAGAAACGCGCTGTCTTCCATCCCTAAAAACTTCAGTATTTACTGCAGTCCCCCCCTCTTCTTGATTACTTTTTGCATAAAGATTTTGTATGCCTCCTTCCATCACTTTCGCATTCCATACCACCTCGCTTCCAGATACATTCTGTTCTTCTCTTATATAACCTTGACCATAAGGAAAAGTTTTTAAATCATTTGAAGATGTAGATAGCAATACCGGTACAGGTGCTTTCACTTTTGTATCGATATTAGAATTAGATGAAACAGCTTGTACAAGAGAAATATCTATGACTAGCATCGCAGAAATTAATTTATAGCGCATTATTCAAACTCTACTCTTAAAAGTTGGCGAATTCAGTAGCCTCAATCACCATAAAACATACCAAAAATCGAGACTGAGACTATTTTTTTAAAAACTGTAACGCAATCCTAAAACACCTTGAAGTGATTGCTTTGTCTTCTTCCCCCTGAGATAATGAGCTTCAACATAAAAATTCAAATTCTTATTAATAAAACTATTCAAACCAATACCAAGTTTGCCAGAATTACCAGATAAATCAGTCTTAAATTTATGCTGTTTATTAATTATTGTGTGATTATTATCTATATATTCACGTAACCAAGCAGTCTTTATATAAGTCATCATTTGAGTGGATGTACCTGAACTCAATTCATGCCCTATAGACATCCCAATTTCGCTACGCAACGAAGTGTATGGACTAATATCACCTGTCATTTCATTAGAAAGTTTTACTTCCTTATCCCCAACCTGCAACCAAATTAACTGACTATAAGGTTGAACCCAAGTATCTTCCACTAACTTCACATAGCGTCCCGCTTCAAATGAAGCACCTATCGCCTTCTGATTATAATCACCTTTGATATTTATACCGTTCGTTGATATGGCGTGAAGATTATTTTGATAATGATTATATTTTAAAACGCTATCTAAATACCAATCACGATCACCAAAATAAGTCACATAAGCCCCAACGCTATAAGTATTTACACGACTAATACCACCCCGAGCATGAACAATATCTGATTGGTCATAACTGCCAAAACCACCAATATAAAGCTGCCCATTCATTAGATCGCTTAACCAATCAATTCCTAGCATTATACCAGTTTGATCTAACTTAAAATTCGTATGACCTGTAGAAAGATGTTCTTTACTCTTGATCCCATATGTCCATAAAGAAGTGTTTTTTTTATTTCTTCCTATCAAACCCCTTCCAGCACGCAAACTTTGTAACTCATTGTTAAAAATAAGCTCGGGAGCTACCGCCAAAGATAATAACACATCTGTCGATGGTGTCGTAGACAGAGCAGATGTAGATATCGGATCTAATATTGGCAACTGTTCCTCTATTGGCAACTGTTCTTCATTATCTTGATTAATCACTTGATTAATCAATTGTGTGGACTCTTGTTCTCCTAGATCTTCTAGATCTTCTAGATCTTCTAGATCTTCTAAATTAATATCTTCTTCTAGAGGCAAATGACCTGAGTAAGCTGGAATCTCTTTATTAACATCAATCTGTTGTCCCGATGTATATGGAATCACTTCAAAATCAGGAATTTGTGATTGCTCTGAATTCAAGACTGGAGAACCACTCAGCACTGGATAACCATCCACATTAACATCAATCTGTTGTCCCGATGTATATGGAATCACTTCAAAAACAGGAATTTGTAATTGCTCTGAATTCAAGACTGGAAAACCACTCAGCACTGGAACTGGATGCACTGGATAACCATCCACACCACTATCATGAGACTGTAAGACACGTTTTCGACTTTTTGGTTCAGCGCTTTGATCGTTCTTATATAAAATGGCTGACCGAGGAGGACGAGATCGAGGCTCTGAAGATTTAGGAGAATTTTTGTGACTTTTTGATTTACCATTATCCGCTTTACCATTAGAAGTAGATGATAAATCTAAATTTGGTTTTTGAATTAAACGTTTAGAAGGAGCATTTATATGACGAGGTTGGCCAGTATCTGCAGACAAAGCCCAAACCTTCCAATTTCCACCTTTGCTCCTCTGTTGCAAAGTATACATATAAGTTCCGCCATCAACTGCATTAATTGTTTTACCGGCCTTATTTGCTAAAGTGAAACTCGCTCCCCCATTTTGACTTTTATCGGTAACTAAATTAATCTCAGCAACACGAGCATGCTTTTGCGAAAAAGAATCTGCAATTTCACGACCAGAATCAGCAACACTTATTGTATGGCTACCTGAGCTATTTTCAATTAATATATAATCACTTCCCTCCCCAACATCACTAATATTAAAATTGAAATGTAAATTCCCTGAAAGTTTCCTAACATTAAGTTTAGAATGACGTTTATCATATTCAACAGAGGAAAAACCTACTGTTCCACCATTCCCACCTAAATCTTCAATCATAACCTCAGAACTACGACTGCCATTCTGCATACCAATAGAAAACAATCTTTCAGGACTTCGCCCTTCGATAGTAATACCTTCTTTTGTAATATGACCTCTATCATCACCAGCATAAAGACAAAGACGCCCTTGACCATTAATTCTTGTTGCCCCTGTCAAACTTGTACCAACATATACCCATGATTGCGCTTGATCTTGAATCGTTAAATTCTCCACTGTCCCACCAGAATATACGACTTGAAGAGCTTGATCCTTCAAGGTAACTCCTGAAGCTTTACCTCCCGCTAAAACAAATTGTCTACCATTCGAAGAAACTTCAATACCTGATGCGTAACCACCTTTTCCTGTCTTTCCTTTATAAAGATATTGTATGCCACCTCCCATGATTTTTGTATTCCATGCTTCCCCACCATCATATAGATTTTGTTGCCCGACACTTCCATTTATACCAGAAACCGAAGATTCATATGCACTACTTCGCTTACTCACTATACCCAAAAGTCTATTGCTTTCTTCAAAAACAAACTGCAAACCACCCTTAACTTGAGTGTTCATTGCAGTGGCTCCACGCGTAATGACCTGTTTTCCACCTTTACCAACAATGGCATTCATTGAGGTTCCATTATTTTCAACAATCTCAACACCGCCCTCTTCAATTTTGGTATTCATACTGATACCCTGAGTAACAATTGAAGAGTTTTTCAATACCTTTCCCTGTGTAAGAATAGAGGAAAAAGCTTTTATTACTTCACTTAAGTCCAAAGATTCATCAGACATCTCCTGCATTTTCTCCCGCGCGCTTACACTTTGTATGAAAAAAGTACTGACCATTAATACTGAAAAACTTAATTTATAATATTGCACGATCTACACTCCATCACTGAAAGCTAGATTAACGTCTCCCGACTATCAAATAGCTCATTCTATTATATCATAATGTATTTTATATATATCATAATGTGTTTTATATTACAACATAATAATATCTCACAAAGCGCAATGATCATAAATAATGTTGGATTATCAGAATAATAGAAAGAAAAATATATGCAAATTATGTATTTCACAAAACAATCAAAATGAATTTAATAAACAAAACTGATCTTGCATATTAGAATACAAAAATATCTCAATATCTGTATCTTCTCAAAAAGAGTTTTCTGATCATTAATATCTGGCTTGTAAAAAATACAATTCCAAAATGATCAGAAAACAAAACAGAGCGAGCTCTTAAAAACTATAGCGTAACCCTACAATACCTTGAAGGGACTGTTCCACCTTATGCCCTTTGAGATACTGAGTTTCAGCATAAAGCGATAAGTTATCACCAATAAGGCTATGCAAACCAATTCCTAATTTTCCTGCATCTCTCGATAAATCAGTGATAAATTTATGCTGATTATTAATTATCGTATGATTCCTATCTATATATTCACGTAACCAAGCCGTTGTTATATAAGTCATTAAGTGAGCGTCATCATTCAAATTAAACTTATGACCAACAGATAATCCAGCTTCACTGCGCAATGAAGTAGAACTATTCACATTACCAACCATCTGATTAGAAAGCTTTACTTCCTTACCCGAAACACGGACTCCTGTTAGTTGAGTATAAGGCTGTATCCAGGTATCTGGTGCTACATTAAAATAATACCCTGCTTCAAATGAAGTCCCTATTGCCCATTGGTTATAATCACCTTGAACACCCAAACCATTTGTCGAAATAGCCTTTAAATTATTTGTGTAATAATTATATTTTAAAACGCTATCTAAATACCACCCTTGATTATCAAAATAAGTCGCATAAGCCCCGGCACTATAAGTGTCCATATTACTGACACCGCCTCGTGCATGGGTAATACGCGCTTGATCATAACTTCCAAAACCACCAATGTAAAAATCCCCTTTCATCAGTTCTTGCAGCCAATCAACACCTAATATGATACCTGTCTGATCAAGTCTAAAATGCGTATGACCTGTAGCCAAACGATCGCGACCCTTGATCCCATACGTCCAGAAAGCCGTATTCTTCTTGTTCCTGCCTAAAATACCTCTTCCAACACGCAAACTTTGCAACTCATTATTAAAAACAAGTTCAGGAGCTACTGCCAAAGATAACACTGCATCTGTCGATGGTGTCGTAGACGGAGTTGGTGTTGGCAACAGATCTAAATTTGGCTTATCAAAATGATCTGCTGCTAAATACCAAATCTTGCTAGCATCATCTTGTCTTTGCTTTAAGGCATACATATAAGTGCCACCGTCAACAGCATTAATCTTTACACCAGAAAGATCCACTAAAGTAAAATGAGAGCCTGCACTTTTATCAGTAACCAAATCACGGTGCTGTGAAAGAGGATTGGTAATTTCAGCACCTGAATCAGCTACGCTTATCATGTGATGACCATCACCACTTTCAATAAAAAGATAATCACCGCGATCCTCTGCAATAGTGGTATTAAATCTAAAATGTAAACTTCCTAATTCACCAGAAAGCTTCTCAATATAAAGATGAGAATAACGGGGTTGAGCTTGATCAGGAATAAAACTAACAGTTCCCTGACCACTTAATTTCTTAATCAAAGCGCTATCTTCATCACGTGCACTAATAACAAATAATTCTGTCTCTTTTCCTTTTAAAATAAAGTTTTCTATTGTAGAGCGATGCTCTTTATCTCCAGCATAAAGAAGAAACTTTCCAAAATCATTAATTGTCGTATCTCCTTCTAATGTTGCACCCGCATATGCCCATGAACTCGCACGATCATTAACAGTTAGACCATATACATAACCATCCTTATATATTTCTTGAACAGCATTATCATTTAAAGTAACAGTAATAGCTGTACCTTCTGCAGAAACGCGCTGTCTTCCATTCCTAAAAATTTCAGTATTTACTGCAGTCCCCCCCTCTTCTTGATTACTTTTTGCATAAAGATTTTGTATGCCTCCTTCCATCACTTTTGTATTCCACACCACACCACCTTCATATACATTCTGTTCTCCTAGTATATCACCTTGACCATGAATAATAGTACCGTCAGCAAAACTCTCTGTTATTTTTCCTCCAACATCACCTTTCCCATAAACAAACTGTTTACCACCATAAATTTTCGTTCCCTCTGTTTTTCCCCCATACTTAACCTGTTGTTGTCCATTTGTGTAAATAACAGCATTTCTTGAAAAACCTTGTTTACCCTTGAAAGTTACAACAGTTTCAACACCACCACTTTCAATTTTAGTACCTTCACTCAAACCACCTCCATAAACATAAAGCTTTCCAGAATTTCTAATTATGTTATTGATTGACTTACCTGGATTATCTTGCTGGCCAACATTTCCAACATAGATTTCATTATTATTCTCTATTACGAAATTTTTTAAAATTGCTCCATCTTCAATAATAGTGATGTCACGTTTTCTAATGATCTCAGTTTTTTTTTCTTTCTCATTATCATACTGATCATAAACAACACTCCCCCTATAACTGCCATCCAATCTTTGCATTTCATTCTTATCTGCATTTGCAACTCCCACAAAAGAGCTACTGATTATAAACACCCAATAACCTAACTTCCATTTGTATTGCATAACTACATCCTTACTATTCCGTCTTGAACAAACTACTGAGAAGTAAATAGCTCTGCAAAAGTACATTTCAACCATAACCCATCAAAATTTACCAAAAATGTAAAGTGTACAAACCTTTAATAGCTTGTATTTTAAAATACAAAACGATCCCATTAACACTCTATAAAAAGCATCTTTCAACAAGCATATATTTTTATTGCTTTATCTTTTTAGGAAACATTTTCCAGAGTTAAACAATATAAATTTGATGTTTTTTAAACATCAAAACATCAAATTATTCATTCTTGTCATTCTTGTCATTAAGTAAAAAACATATTGTACATAAAAACACGCTATGCTGCATTCATAGTGCAATATAATTAATGTAGATAACTTTAAAAGAAGACTTTTACGAGTATTATTAAGTAAAATCGATCCGATACAAATAAATCAATATGCGACAATACAATACATGAATAAACTCACTGTAAATCAATACAGAATATGCTAACTAGAACTAAATTACATCCTTTTAATATATGTGTCTGTAAAATTTATGACAACTGCTAAATTTTTATATAATTAACTATTTCAATCAGTAAAATAGACGTGTACCCATCCACCTATTCACTGCACTCATTCGCAAAAAATTCTTCTGCTTTAGCTAAAATGAATTGAAACTTTTTAAAAAACAGATCCTCTGTTTTTTAATACTCTCCACACATAAAAATGAAGATGCAACAACTTCTTACAATTTAATTGGCTTGCACTATAGCTGTATTTTCCGAAAGATTAACGGAGAGAGTTTTTTTAACATCCAAATACAATTTTTCAATCGGTTGAACGATTGTTATAATTTGCTTTGCTTTACTCTCTGATACCCCCAAACTTTCAGCAAGCTCTGCATAATTATTATCATCAAGTGCTTTATACTCATTCAATGAAAGACGACACATGATTCCATGCATAAAATCAAAACATTCCTGACGTAATGAAGGAGAAACCTCAAGCATTTCTTTTCGCGTGTCTTCTGGCAAATTTAAAATATCTTGCATTTCCTTACTGGGCATTTTTACAGATCTACTTGAAATACCACTTTGTATTTCTTGTTGTTCTAAAATTCCATCTCTAGCCCATATTACAATATCTGCATACCGAACAATTGCATCACTAAGTTCAGCACAAGACGCTTCAGCTTCTTTTCGCTTTAAATCCTTCATACCTAACACCGCAAAACCTGCAAGGCGAGAAATAGATTGAGGAGATTCCATAAACTTTTCTGCAAACTGTTTTGCAAACTGTCTTGCAAGCGCTTTATCAAAACATGAAAATTTATCAATTAATTCGATATCTTTTTTAAAGATTGCCGAATTATTATAAACAAGTTTTGAATAATACTCAACATCTTTCCAGCTTCTTTGAACAGAGAAATCTTTTTTAACTTTCTCAGCAATTTCTTCTCTTGTCAAAGGAACACATACTCTTTTTGGAATGAGAACATCTTCAAAAACCTTAGGTATTACAGCTTTAAAAGCAACTGTATCACCTAATTTTAAGGCTTGTAATTCTTCTGGCATAAAACAATCTTTGTGGCACACGACGCAGCGATCTGGTATTTCGACTAGAACCGAATTTGAACTACGGCCTCTATAAATACCGTTATAAACCACATCTTTACGAGCAGCTACAATAATCTGTTTTTCTACACCTTTATACTTGTTATTGCTAACAAACTCTTTTAGCATACACACTTTGTTTGGATCAGAAATATCTTCAAACAAATGCTCCATAGGAGTTAAAGCATCTATATCACCTTCTAATGTTTCTTCTAATGTTTCCGAAGCATGGCTAACAAATTTCATGCGCTCTTCTGTTACAACCGAAAAATCGAGTTTATAACCAACAGCGTTAGCAAGTTGTTCAAAAAACACCTTTTGCGTACATTCATTCCCCCCTACAAAAGGACATACATAATTAAGAAAAGAAAACATTCTTGCTACATTATGAGCAAATTCTTCAGATGATAAACCTCTTAGATTATTCTTCTCAAAAAGAATGTTATCAATTTTTTGCAAACTTTCCTGAATTTCCTCACTATCTTGAATTTTATCATTATTTATAGAGCTCAATTCTCCCATTAATGACAACTTAGCATTTATTCTACTATCAGAAAATTTAAGCTCGTCACGAGTCTTTCCAGCCCAATCAAAAATATTCCCGAATAAGCTCTTATGAAGACGTTTTAGATAAGAAGTGTCAAATTGTTCTGGTACCTTTTCATAAGACAAATTAACAATTGCTTTTGCGACATCGTGTGCAATTTTGTCACGAAGAGCAACTGTATCTGTTATTCCACATTTATTTACCAGAATTCCATATTTATTTATCAGCTTTTTTTCAGAATAGCTTGAATGTTCCTTTTGTGCCTTTACTTTAATGAGTTTTTTCATAGAATTATCCAACTGAGTATTAAGCTTCTGTAGTGAATAATCCCCGTTCACATATTCTTCTAAAATACCTAAAGTTTTAGAGTTAAAAGTATATCCCTCAATCATATGCGCACTAATCACTGAATTTACTACTTCACGACGCTTTTGTATTAGGCACTGAGGTATAGCATAATCCGTCTCATAATTTGAAATTATCTTTTTTTTTCTCTTGAACATTAATGAATCCTTGTTAGGTAAATTTTTCTTCTTTCTTTTTAAAATTACTATTAACTCTCTTCACATCGCACCTAGAACATAAAAAACATCTTGATTATACTTCTAATACTGCATACGTTCGAAGTAAATCATCAAAAAAATTTTTGACTAGTACTAAATAATTAAATATGAATTCTCAAATTTTTTAAAATACTTTAAGACTAGTGATTACAATTCATACTAAATTTTATACATTTTGATTTTTTAATCAAAATTAAAAACATAATCAAGTCAATTTTACTTATAAGCGACGTTTGATTACACTGATCACTCATTCTTTTAAAAGATTAAATGTAATTATTACAGACAAAGACAACTCTATTGATGCGGATATATAGTCCTTCATTTTCATTTATATATTTTAAACATCCACAGCAATAATTAAAATCGGTAGTGATAATGACTCGACACTGATATGAATTTTTTATAATTATAGATGTTTTGTAATTCAATTTCACACAAAAAGGAACTTTCTATCCATGTCTATAAGTATAGAAAAATGCAACACTAACCGAGAATCTTCACCCGGTCGAATTTTGTTCGCGAGTTTTATCGGCACAACAATAGAATACTTTGACTTTTATGTTTTTTCAACTGCTGCAGCTCTCATATTTCCTCGATTATTTTTTCCATCCCAAAATGAGCAGCTCGCTATTTTGCAATCCTTCCTTATTTTTGGTGTCGCCTTCATATCACGCCCTATAGGATCAATTATTTTTGGTCATTTTGGTGATAAAATTGGACGGAAAATAACGCTGATTGCCTCTCTTCTTACAATGGGTATTTCAACAATTATTATTGGTATTTTGCCTACTTATGAAACAGCTGGATGGATCGCTCCTTTCCTTTTAACAATATGTCGTTTTGGACAAGGAATCGGATTAGGAGGAGAATGGGGAGGAGCTGTGCTGCTTGCGACAGAAAATGCTCCCCCAGAAAAACGTAGTTGGTATGCAATGTTTCCGCAATTAGGGGCTCCAATTGGCTTATGCGTATCTATTATAGCTTACTTAGCACTATGGCATACACTTGATGAAGAGCAACTTTTCTCATGGGGATGGCGTATTCCTTTTGTTGGCTCAATTGTCTTCATTATTTTAGGATTATGGCTTCGTATGTCGATCAATGAAACAATTGAATTCAAAAATATCGACCATGAAAAAACCTCTAAAATACCTGTTCTAGATGTATTCTTCAAACACCCACGAATTTTGTTTCTTGGTACATTTTGTAGCATGACAATTCTTGTATTATTTTACTTGGTTACGACTTATTTGCTAAGTTATTCAACAAACCATCTGCAATTATCATTTAATCAAGCACTTCAAGTAGAAATGATCGGCGCTGTTTTTTTTGGTATTTTTACTGTTCTTACAGGAAAAATTGCTAATCATGTTAACCGCAGAAATTTGATGATTTGGGTTACAATAGCTACCGGTATCTATTCCTTTGCAATTCCTTACTTTTTCGATAATGGAATTTTAGGTATTTGTGCAATGTCTGTTATTGGTTTATCTCTCATGGGAATGACATATAGTCAGATCGGCGCAGTTCTTTCATCAGCATATCCAACAGAAGTTCGGTATAGCGGTGTTTCTATAACCTTTAATTTAGCTGGTATTTTAGGCGCAGCTGTTGCACCTTATATTGCAGAATATCTAGTACAACATTTTAGTGTTTCTTATATTAGTTATTATCTCTTCGTATCTTCTTTTATCTCACTCGTTTGCTTTATTGGTTTTAAAGATGAAGAGATATCACGCTAACATACAATAATAATGAATAATAAAACTAATATTAGCGGCAAAAATGCCGCTAATTTCATTTTTAAAGACATCGGTTTAGGTGTAATCCACCACAATATTCCAGCAAATAATAAACAAAGGAAAAAGAATAAGATATCGATAATAATACTAATATAAGAGACAGAAAATATCTGTGATAGAATATTTGTTGTTCCCAACCATGAAACACAAAAAAAAGCTAATATTACAGCCCATAGAATAAGTAAAATTCGGTCAAATATCATTATCATTCCATTTGAATATTTTAATCTAAGGCTATATTTTAGCGCTCCTAAAAAAATCATAAGAAAAATTCAATCTGATTATTTTGTAACCAAGAGCTCTGATTTATGAGAGTTCAATACTAAAAAAATCAAAATAAAGATATCCTATACCTCAAACCTTCTGCTCCCAACGATAATCTTCAGTTTGCTGCCAATAAGTTAAATTATAATTTTTTGTTTTATAGTCTTTCCACTGTTCACGAATAAGATTCAATTGCGTATCATTATGACCATCAAACATAATCACAAGTCGTTGATAAATATCAACATCTGAACAAACCGCTCCGTCTATAAGAAAGCGTACTTTTGAATCATTCGGATTTTCTTGTCCTGTAGTAAGAAACACAGGCTGCAAATCTGGATACTTATCATATTCTGTCCCATGCCCAATAAATGATTCATCGGCATAAACCCATAAACAAGTATCTATAAAATTGCATTGTTCTTTATTCATACATTGTATTGTTATTCTACCAAAACGCTTCAATGCACGCTCTACTAACACAGGCAAAGTCTCTTTTAAAGTTGACTTTGTTAAATGATAGAAAAGAATATCAACCATTTTAATCCTCAATATTTTTCATTATAAAGTGCTATTAGAGCTTCAGTATTTTGATACGATAAAGTAAGTTAGAATTAAAATCTCGTTTTATTCTAATGATTATATTCTGAAAAAATAATGCCATATATTAATATTTATAAAATCATATTATTCTCGTACAAGTCAGAAAATAGAATTATTATAGCTGCAATCATAGCTTTTCTTTTTGCATTTTTTAATAGAATTTTTCTTTTACGTATCATGCAGCTAATTTATATAACTTTTAAAAAGGAATTTTTATTTACCCCTAATCCCATTTCTTTAAAACATCCACAAATATAAAAAGCCCTTAGAACAGTGCTCTGTTTATAGAATAACAAGCTAACATCACCATTATATTTTACTAATTCCTAATATTATAATTTCGTTGTATTTAGATATTGCAGACAAAACATCTTGCATCCTTTCTCAAACAGATTTTATTCATATACTAGTCTCGTTACGTAATGCATACATAAAACATCTTGTTAATTAAAAATCAGAGAGACTGGAAACTTATTATTCAAAATAATAAATAAACTGCCTGTATGACTATAATCATTTTCTATTGCTCATAGGAAAGATGCACAAAAAAACAGTCTTTAAATTTTGACTATATGTTTAAACTTAACGCATTATAGAATATCACTTTTGAAGTGAAAATTGAGGATAATATTTATTCTATGCGGATTTTTGAATTATATATATTAAAACGCATTTTTATTCTTTTTAGTGCTGTGCTGCTTGGAGCAGTTGGCATCAGTTGGACAGTACAAATTCTTGCACGAGTCAATTTTCTTACAACAAATGGGCAAACATTCTTAACAATTTTATATTTTTCATCTCTATTAATTCCTTCTGTTACTTCTCTTATCATGCCATTCGCATTAGTTGTTGCAATTACAACCATCCTTTTGACAATGAATCAAGATTCAGAATTAGCTGTTATCAGCGCCTCAGGCATATCCAAAAATATTGTTTGGAAGCCAATTCTTCTTTTAGCAATTCTGGCTTCATTTACTTCCTTTTCCATTACTAATTTTATTGCCCCTCACGCGCGTCTTAATATGCGACAAATATTAGCAAGTTCTCATTCCGATCTTATTAGTCTTTTCATTCGTGAAGGTAGTTTCCAAGAATTAACTAAAAATCTTTACATAGAAATTGGTGAACGAAATGCAAACGGAACCATTGGCCGTCTTTTCATTGCTGATCAGCGCGATCCTCAGCTTGGACTTTTTTATTATGCAACAAAAGGAGCTATTGTTAACAATAAAAAAGGTAAATTTTTAATCCTTAATGATGGCGAAATAGAAAGAATTGATTATAAAAATGATAATGTTTCAATTATCAAATTTAGCTCCCATACTTTTAGTCTAAGCGAATTTATTCCCAATAAGAAAACACCTAATATTTATCCTAAAGATCGGCCTCTTTCTTATTTATTCAACCCCAATCCAAGTGATCCTCATTATCAACGAAAACCGCTTCAATATAGAGCTGAGTTGCATCGTCGTTTCACAGAATGTCTCTATCCTATTGTTTTTGCATTAATTGCAATAGCCATAGCAGGAGATGCACACTCATATCGACAAGCGCGTATCTCTGCGACTTTTTCTACAATTACTTTTTCCTTATTGATTTATTGGTTAGGATACTTTTTTGCACGGAAAACAGAAAATAACCCTTCTTATATTCCACTACTTTATGTCATTCCAATAGGAATAAGCTTGCTTACCTTTTTTATGCTACTAAAAGACTATAAAATTGGTATCCTTGAAAAATTTAATCATGTCATTCAAACAATTTTTCAAAAAATTATAAAAAATTGATTTACAAAAATAATTCTTCTTTTATTCAAACTGAATTATAGCTCACATTCATGATAGTGAATCAATATGGAAACGATTAATAATAGCTAAGTTTCCTACTATGCATTTTTTTATCTTTAATCTCAATGTAGCAGTACTTTATTATACCAAGGAATTTTCTATAGATAACACCGATACAAAATACAGAAAACTGATTAAATCTAAATTATAATTATAGGAAGTTATCATTTCTGACAAATTACAAGATCTGTTTTTATATAAAGTAGATTATGCAAAATCTTTAAAATTGTCAGTATCTAAAATTTTAGATTATGTAAAATCATTTATACACTATAAATCAAAGTGATAATAAATTAGTAAAATTTCAAACTACTGAATTCTTAATTAATGCTTTTTTATATTGTAGTAGAATATATCATGCACTTTACGAACTCTCATGATAAAGCTTACTTCGCATTTCATTGAATATTCGCATGCATCATGATATCTACACATCAAAACTCTTACTATCTCTCGGATAAGGTATCATGATTGGATTGACGCTCGGACGATATTTTTTCATGCTTTATCTTAAAACAGTCTGTTTTTTCCTCTTGGGTGTCTTTATTCTCGTCCTCTTAATCGACTTTACAGAAAACTCTAGCAAACTAGCGTTACTTCCTCATTATACAGCAAAAGGAGCATTCCTTATTTCATTGCTGCGAATTCCCTTAATTATGCAACAACTCTTTCCCTTTATTGCATTATTTTCTGCAATAACAATGCTTATCTCCCTTAATAAAAAACTTGAACTTGTTGTTGCTCGTTCAATCGGTATTTCCGCATGGCAATTTCTCGCACCAGCTTGTTTTGGAGCTTTTCTTTTCGGATTATTCTCCATTCTTTTCATTAATCCACTAGCTGCATGGAGCTCTTCCCAAGCAAAAAAAATGATAGCAGAATGGCGTAGTAATAGTGCCCAAATATCTACCACTGACACGCGTATTCCATGGTTAACACAACACACAAATTTAGGAAGAATAACCGTTGGTGCTAAATCAATCATATATCAAGATCTTTCTCTTATTGATGCAACCTTTGTACAATATAATGAGAATGCAACAGTAAAAAACTGGATTAATACTAAAAAAGCAACATTGACAGATGGTGCTTGGTTATTAACAAATGGGACAATCTATAAGATAGGACAAACTCCTGAAAAATTTACTGAATTACGAATAAAAACTCACTTAAAGCCTGAGTTTTTAACTGAATATTTAACCGATCCTATAACTATTCCATTTTACACCCTACCAAAAAAAATTGCTGTTGCACGCTCACTTGGTTATTCTGCCAATAAATTTGATATGCATTTACAATCACTGATTGCTTTACCAATGTTACTTGTGGCAATGACTCTTATTGCAGCAACTGTATCACTAAAAATTCCACGCTTTGGACAATCGAGAACATTAATTCTTGGTGGTGTAATTGCAGGATTTATACTTTATGTTATTTCTATGCTCGTTCGAAGTTTTGGTAACGCTGGTTACATTCCACCAATCATTGCTGCTTGGGTACCAGTTATAGTGGCATTGTTTTTTGCAATATCCTTTTTACTTTATACAGAGGATGGTTAAGTAAAAATGTTAGCAAATAAAAGGAGAATTTTTAAAACACTGAGAATATTGGTTATAAAAAGCCTCATCAGTTTTTCTGGAGGTGTTCTTATCTCTCATTCTACAATAGCACAAATAGCACAAAATTCTAATCCTTTTTTTCAAAATCATCCACAGAATACAAAAAGTCCTTTCTTACTCTCTGCTGATAAACTTATTTACAATCGTGATGCAAACACCATTTCTGCACAAGGAAATGTCCAAATTGAATATGATAGTAATAAAGCCGTCGCTCAAAGAGTCACTTACAATCAAAAAACAGGACGTGTCATAGCTCAAGGAAATGTTAAGATTACTCAAAAGGATGGAAATAAAATCTATTCTCATTATATTGATATGACAAAAGACTTTGGAGAAGGATTTGTAAATTCTTTACGTATCAAAACAACGAATAATACATACTTCACAGCTGAAAATGCTAATCGTAACAGGAACCAAATAACAATTTTTAACAATGCTATTTATACAGCATGTGAACTTTGTCATAACAAATCAGATGGTGCAGTTTCGTGGCAAATCAAAGCAAAAAAGATCATATGGAACAATGTCAAAAAAACAATTCGATTTGAAAATAGCTATTTTGAAACTTTCGGCATCCCAATTTTATATTTTCCAACGATTGAACTTCCTGATCCAACAGTAAAACGTATAAGTGGTTTTCTTGCTCCTCGCTTTTTTTATGCTGATAATCTTGGTATTGGCGTAAAAAACTCTTATTTCTGGAATCTCTCACTCTACAATGATTTCACACTTTCTGCTACAGTTTATACAAAACAAGGACTTTTAAATGAAGGTACATGGCATCAACGTTTAAAAACAGGCTATTATAACATCCATTTTGCTCATATATACCAAACCAATCCTTACAACTTCGATAATGATAGAGTTGATTCACAAAATACTAATCGTTATATGATAGCAACAAGAGGTAATTTTCGTATTAATTCGCGGTGGATTTACGGCTGGGATGCCTTTGCACAGTCAGACAGAAACTTTAGTCGTACATACAAACTTGAAAATTATAGCGACCCTGTAAAAATTTCTCAGTTTTATTTAAATGGTCTTGCAGACAAAAATTATTTTGACATGCGTTTTTACCATTTCAATATCCAAAATTCACTGCTTAAAAACACCCTCAACGATCGTCATTCCCAGCAAGCATGGGGCCTACCTATCATTGATTATTCTTTGACACCAAATAAATCAATTTACACTGGAAATCTTACCTTCCGTAGTAATATACAATCAATTTATCGTCGTCATAATGACTTTAATAATACACATTTGCCAGATTACCCTAGCAATACTCTTCAACTCTCCGGTATAGCTGGAAACAGTTTTCGTTTAACAAACGAACTAGAATGGAAAAAACGTTTCAATACCAAAAATGGTTTAATATTAACGCCTATCTTTGCCTTACGAATTGATACAAGTGCAATAAATACTCACAATAACTATATTGCTAGCATAGAAAATGTCTCTTCGAAAAATTTTAATATTGCTTCCTCAACAATTCGTAGTATGGCAACAGCAGGCTTGGAGTTACGGTATCCTCTTCTTATTACTACTGAAATATCCACACATATACTAGAGCCAATAACACAAATTTTTATACGCAATAACGAACAATATGTAGGACAATTACCAAATGAAAACGCGCAAAGCCTTGTATTTGATACAACCACCTTATTTCAACGAGATAAATTCTCTGGTTATGATCGTGTAGAAGGCGGCACAAGAGTAAATATAGGTCTTAGATATTCCGGAAGTTTGAATAATAATTGGTCACTTTATGGACTTATTGGACAATCATTTCATCTCGCAGGAAAAAATTCGTTCGCAGAGAAAGACTTTGTCAATTTAGGTGCATACTCTGGTCTTGAAACAGCACACTCAGACTATGTGACAATGTTTGAAGCAAATCATACTCATGGCTTTTCTAT
The DNA here is from genome assembly GCF_002022625.1 of Bartonella sp. 11B. Taxonomy (NCBI): domain Bacteria; kingdom Pseudomonadati; phylum Pseudomonadota; class Alphaproteobacteria; order Hyphomicrobiales; family Bartonellaceae; genus Bartonella; species Bartonella sp. 11B. The sequence continues at coordinate 1,210,557 of NZ_CP019783.1, forward strand.
AGCATCTCGTGGACGTTTTGATAAAACAACAGGGAAAGTCCGCCGTAGTGAATTAGAAGCATCACAAAAATGGTCTAATCTTTGGACGTCTATGCAATATGCTTATATTTCACATCAACAAAATGATGAATATACACAAGATCAGCAAGAGATTTCTTTTCAAGTGGGACTTAAATTTTCCAACTATTGGTCAATTAATAATAATGCTAGTTATGATTTAATATCTAATGCTTTTGTAAAACAAGGAATAAATCTAAGTTATATAGATGAATGCTTTGGAATAACGATTGGTTATCAACAGGTAAAAAATCCAGAGAGAAATATGACTTTTAAAAACTTTAATGTTTCTTTTTCATTACGTACTATCACAGCTATTGGCAAAAAAATAAAATCAGATTTATAATAGAAAGTATATCAATCTTAACTTATCATTGTTTTTATGCAGAAAAACATATATTTTGGGTAATAGATGAAAATTGATTGTAAAGGTTTACTTATATGAATATACTAAAAAATAGTGCTCTTGCTTTATTTTGTATCACTTCTTTGAGTGTAAGTAGTTTATCCGTAAGCACATTTTTTACATCACAAGCTTTTGCACAGACTTCAGTTGTCGTTACAGTTAATGGTAGCGCTATTACAAATTATGATATTCAAAGGCGTATTGCTTTTCTTAAATTGCAACAGAAGCAAGGAAATCTTGCCACACAAGCTAAAAATGATCTTATTGATGAAGTCCTTAAAAATAATGAAATAAAACGGCGAAATATTGAAGTTAGCACAGATGAAGTTGAGAATGCTTTTGAAAATTTTGCCGCACAAAATAATATGACTGTTGATCAACTCAATCAAATGCTCACTCAAACTGATGTCACGGTAGAACACTTTAAAGCATATATTTTGGGGCAAATGGGCTGGGCACGTCTTGTTAATGCGCGTTATCAAGCTGAAGGTGGAGTAATTACAGAACAAGAAGCCTCACAGAGAATATTAAAAAATGGCGGTGTCAAACCTTCAACAAACGAATATACACTACAACAAATTATTTTTGTTATTCCTGAACATCGGCGGTCAGCAATTCTAGAAAAACGTAAAAAAGAAGCAAATAAGTTCCGTGCCAATTTCCAGGGATGTAATAGCGCTAAAAACCAGGCAAAAGGTATTTTAGATATTACTATCCGTCATTTAGGAAAATTTTTGGAACCTCAACTGCCTCAAAATTGGGAAAAAGCTATCCTTGCAACGCCAGCTGGAAAAATGACTAACTTTCAAGAAACGCAGAATGGTATTGAAGCAGTTGCTGTCTGTCAAATAAAAAGAGTTTCTGACGACCGTGTGGCTCGGCTTATATTTTCCATCCAAGATCATCAAAAGAAAGATATTCCCCAACTTCTTGAAGCTCTCAGTGAAAAGTATTTAAAAGAATTGAGACAAACAGCACGTATTCAAAATTCATAATGGCTCCGCTAATCGTTAGTAGTGGAGACCCGGCAGGAATTGGTCCTGAGATTGTTATAAAAACGTGGAATATGCGTAATATACGTCAAATTCCACCTTTTGTTCTTTTAGCCGATCCTGAAATTATTCATTCGCGTGCTCGTTTTTTACAACTTAATATTGATATAAAATCTGTTTCTACTCATAATCCTGTAGAAAATTTTTCAACATCTCTTCCTATAATTCCCTTAAAAAATCGACAAAGTGATCAACTAGGATTATCTTCACCGGATAATGCTGCTGGAGTAATTGAATCAATTGAACGCAGCGTTCAATTGATTCAAAGGGGTCAGGGATGCGCACTAATTACTTGCCCTATTGCAAAAAAAAGTCTTTACGATTTTGGATTTCACTTCCCAGGTCATACTGAATTTCTTGCTCATCTTGCTCAAAAGTTTTCCAATAAACAATATCATCCAGTTATGATGTTGGCTGGACCTCAATTAAAAACGGTACCAATTACTATTCATATTCCACTTAATAAAGTTTCTTCATCTCTTACATGTGATTTAATTATTAAAACTGCATTAATTACTGAAAATGATTTAAAAACCAGATTTGCAATAAATTCACCACGCTTAGCTATTGCTGGTCTGAACCCTCATGCTGGAGAAAATGGTGCAATAGGAAAAGAAGAAGAAAAAATTATTATTCCCGCTATTGAATATCTTAAAAAAAGAGGACTGAATATTATAGGTCCCCTCTCTCCTGATATAATGTTTCATGAACGTATAAGGCAAACATATGATGTTGCTCTTTGTATGTACCATGATCAAGCTATTATCCCTGTTAAAACATTAGACTTTGATACTACTGTTAATGTTACCTTAGGATTACCTTTCATTCGCACTTCCCCAGACCATGGCACTGCTTTTGATATTGCAGATAAAAAAATAGCTTCTCCTGAAAGTTTTATTGCTGCTCTTAAACTTGCAGACCAACTTGCAAAAAACAATCCAATCATATGCTAATAGATAATCTTCCTCCTCTCCGTAACGTCATCAGTAAATATAAGTTACAAGCTAATAAGTCTTTGGGACAGAATTTTATTTTCGATCTTAATTTAACAGCTAAGATTGCTCATCAAGCAGGCAATATAGAAGGAAAACCTGTTCTTGAAATTGGTCCTGGTCCTGGTGGTTTGACTCGCGCCTTACTTGCAAAAGGCGCTATTGTAACAGCGATAGAACGTGACGAGCGTTGTATGCCAGCTCTTTTAGAAATAGAAGAGCACTATCCACAAAAACTCAAGCTTATTTTTAATGATGCATTAAAACAAGATTTTCCAAAGCTTTTTGAAGCATATCCGGAAAAACCGCGAATTATTGCAAATCTTCCATATAATATTGGAACACAACTCTTATTAAATTGGCTTTTAACAAAATCATGGCCCCCTTTTTATGAGTCAATGACTTTAATGTTTCAACGTGAAGTCGCAAAGCGTATTACAGCAACTGCTCAATCTCCTTACTACGGTCGTCTCAGCATATTGACTGGTTGGCGTAGTATTGCAAAAATCGCTTTTGATATTCCTCCTCGAGCCTTCATACCAGAGCCAAAAGTAACTTCTTCCGTTGTTCACATTATTCCACGCTTACAACCTCTCGCTTGCTCTACACAAAAATTAAGCCTCGTCACAAAAATTGCTTTTGGACAAAGGCGTAAAATGCTGAGACAAAGTCTTAAAACTATTGGAGGTGAAACACTTTTAGAAAAAGCTGGTATTGATGGAACACGCCGAGCGGAAACACTTTCTATTTCTGAATTTGTAACTTTAGCTAACCTAATCACTTAAAGAAATAGAATCCTTATTAATTTAAAGATTCTCTTAAAATGATAAGCTATTAATCAATTTTTTCAACAATAAGCTCATCAATAAAAGACTCAAGAAAACGCTTACGTTTCATTGTTTCTGCTAAATATATCGATTTAATAAGCAATAACGACTGATTCAAATCTTCGTTAATTACAACATAATCGTAAGAGCGCCATTGCTGAATTTCTGTTCTTGCATTGTTTAATCGCAAATTAATAATATCTTGGCTATCTTCTGCTCGACGATGTAAACGAGCAACAAGCTCCTTCATTGATGGAGGAAGAATAAAAACAGAAACAGTATCACCCGGCATTTTTTTTTGAAGTTGTTCAGTCCCCTGATAATCAATATCAAACAACATATCCCGACCAGCGTTCAATGCATTTTCAACACTTTCACGTAAAGTTCCATAATAGTTCCCATGAACTTCTGCCCACTCAATAAACTCGTCTCCTGCACACTTACGTTCAAATTCTTTTTTCGAAATAAAATGATAATGAACACCATCTACTTCACTAGGGCGCCTTGCCCGCGTTGTCATACTGATAGAAAGCTCTAATTGTTGATCTTTTAGAATTAACCGCGAAATTGTTGATTTGCCAGCACCTGAAGGAGAAGAAAGAATAAATAGAAAACCGCGACGTTTATTTTTTTTTGAGCACTCAATTCATTATCAAATAATGTCATACTGTTACTTTTTTCAAAATTTTCTAAATATGAATTCTAAATTTAAGAAGATTTACTATTTTTCTAACGCCCGCCATTTACGAACGTTTGCATTATGTTCCTCCAAAGTTTTAGAAAAAACATGTCTACCTGAACCGTCGGCTACAAAATAAAGTGCATCACTTTTCGGAAAACTTGCCACTGCCTTTAAAGAATCGCGACCTGGATTTGCAATAGCTGTTGGTGGCAACCCATCAATTTTATAAGTATTATATGGCGTTTCTCTCTCAAGATCTGACTTATAAATTGGACGATCTACAGGTTTACCTTTTCCACCAAAAATGCCATAAATTACCGTTGGATCAGATTGAAGACGCATACCCTTAGCAAGACGATTATAAAATACTGCAGCCACTTGCGGTCTCTCTGCTGCAATCCCTGTTTCTTTTTCAACAATTGATGCCAATATAACAAACTCATCAATAGACTTGATGGGTAAATCTGGGGAACGAGTAGCCCATATTGCATTAATTAATTTTTTTTGTTCTTCACATAACCTTTTTATAATTTCGACACGTGTTGTGCCACGAATAAAATGAACAGTATCCGTCACCAAACTGCCTTCTGGAGGTAAAACTTCCGGAAGATCACCAATCAAAATTTCATTGGCTGATAACCGGTCAAATACTTGTTGAACCGTTAAACCCTCAGGCACTGTAAAACTATATTCAACAGACTTTCCTTTTACAAGAATATTCATAATATCATGCATCGAAGCATACGCCGGAATTAAATATTCACCGGCTTTAAGACGGGTTGTGTTTTGGTAATAACCAACCCCATAAATAAAAATATCAGATGATCGAATAAGACTACGTTTTTCAAGCAATGATGCAATTTCACGAATTCCTTTTCCAGAATCAATAAGAATAACTTGTTCTTTCTCAGCAATCCCTTTACCCTCAAAAATGTTCTTTACAATATAGAGAGGAATACCAACAACTAAAAGAACAACCACAACAAGCGTTAGAAAAAAATTACCGAGAATAATAAACGGATTGCGCAAAATATGCGATCTTTTCCGTTTTTCATGTAACAATCCATTATTATTTGGCGGATAACTTAATGAAAAGTCATTTATATTCTTCAATGATGACTTACTTTTTGCATCAAACATAACCTACTAACCTTAATAATTTCAGGTATTTTACTAATAATTTCTCACTCAAATCTTATAGTCAAAAAGCTCATCAAGGCAGCCATAACAAATGAAACTACTTAGTTATTCACTAAAACGCCGCATTACTAAAGATGCGTTTGTTCCACCAAAACCAAATGAATTAGAAAGAACTATATCAATTTTTCTCTCACGTGGTGTATACGGCACAAGATCAATTTTTGTTTTAACAGATGGATTATCAAGGTTAAGTGTTGCTGGAGCTATATTATCCCGTATAGCTAAAATACAAAAAATAGCCTCAGCTGCACCAGCTGCACCAAGTAAATGCCCAATAGATGATTTAGTTGATGACATTGATACCTTCAACGCATGATGACCTAAAACACGCTCAACAGCAGCTAGCTCTATAACATCAGCCATCGTTGATGTACCATGAGCATTAATATAATCAATATCGCTCACATTCACTTGCGCACGCTTAAGAGCCAATATCATACTACGCTGCGCACCTTCACCACTCTCCGAAGGAGCTGTAATATGATAAGCATCACCAGACAAACCATAACCAATCACTTCTGCATAAATGCGAGCGCCCCGCTTTTTTGCATGTTCAAGCTCTTCCAAAACAACAACAGCAGCCCCTTCACCCATAATAAAACCATCACGATCGGCATCATAAGGACGTGATGCACGCTCAGGTTCATGATTATACCCGGTAGAAAGAGCTTTACAGGCAGCAAAACCAGCAAGAGATATGCGATTAACTGGAGATTCAGCCCCCCCTGCTACCATCACATCTGCATCACCTAATGCAATTAAACGAGTTGCATCACCAATTGCATGAGCACCGGTCGAACAAGCTGTTACAACCGAATGATTAGGACCACGTAGACCATATTTGATGGAAACATAACCAGAAGCAAGATTAATCAAACGGCCTGGAATAAAAAAAGGAGAAATTCGCCGTGGACCTTTATCACGAAGTGTATAACCAGCCTCAACAATGCCCTCAACACCACCAATACCAGAACCAATCATAACACCCGTCTGTATCTGCTCTTCATCACTTTTGGGAAACCATTCAGCATCTGTAAGTGCCTGATCAGTAGCAGCTATTGCATAAGTAATAAATGCATCAACCTTACGCTGATCCTTAGGCTCCATATGTAAATCAGCATTATATGTACCATTTGTTCCATCCCCTAAAGGAATACGGCCAGCAATTTGACATGGTAAATCAGCCACCTCAAACTCAGTGATGCGTCGAATACCACTTTTCCCTTCAAGAAGCCGCTTCCAACTCCATTCAACATCACTAGCGAGTGGAGATACTAATCCCAAACCAGTAACAACAATACGTCTCATGTTTCTAACCTTGAACCACCCACCTCTAGAAACCATATTGTCAAAATATGCCCTAAACTAAAAAATCAGGCAAAAGCATAAAATACTTTTGCCCTTTAAGTAAGATTATAGAGAAGCTTTATCAATAAACTTCACTGCGTCACCAACTGTGAAGATTGTCTCAGCAGCATTATCCGGAATTTCTATACCAAACTCTTCTTCAAAAGCCATCACAAGTTCAACCGTATCAAGGCTATCTGCTCCTAGATCATCGATGAAGCTAGCATTTTCTACGACCTTATCTGCGTCAACTCCGAGATGCTCTACGATAATCTTCCTAACGCGCTCTTCTGTATCACTCATATTGAATCCTCGAATTATATTGTTTTCCTGTACTTGGTTAGCGATATAAGTTCATATAATCAAGTAATAGATGCATTGCTCCAAAACTTTAGCGATAAAACATAGAACATTCCGTGAATATCTCCTCTTAAATGTACTAAATTGATACCCTGATAAGTCGAACAATTACCATACTTAAAGAAATAAACTTACTGTTTTATTTCATTTATCGTTATCTAAAATAATAATGATTATAAATCAATGTAGAATACAGCAAATACTCAAATCATTGCCATACCACCATTGACATGTATTGTTTGTCCAGTCACATATCCTGCCTCATCACTCGCTAAATAAACAACTGCAGAGGCTATTTCTTGCCCTATTCCCATACGCTTCATTGGAATTGTAGCCATAATTTTTTCTTTCTGCTTTTCATTCAATTGATCAGTCATCGCGGATTGAATAAATCCTGGAGCAATACAGTTAACTGTTATATTTCGCGATGCAACTTCTTGTGCCAATGACTTTGAAAATCCTATTAAACCAGCTTTCGCAGCACAATAATTCGTTTGTCCAGGATTACCAACAACACCAACAATAGAAGTTATATTAATAATACGTCCATAACGCCGCCGCATCATATTATATGTTAGCTCACGTGTTAAAGTAAAGGCAGCTGTCAAATTCACTGCCAATACATCATCCCAATCCTGATCCTGCATACGTACAAAAAGACCATCTCGAGTAATACCAGCATTGTTAACAAGAATATCAATTCCATCCATCTCTTTCTCTGCTGTTTTAGCCAATTGCTTGACAGCATCACAGTTAGAAAGATTAGCGGGGAAAATAAAAGTGTCTTTACCAAGATCTACAGCAATTTCTGTGAGTCTTCCTTCACGCGTTCCATGCAACCCAACAATAACTCCTTGTGCATGTAAAGCACGAGCAATTGCTTCACCAATATTTCCTGATGCTCCTGTTACAAGAGCTTTACGACCTGTTAATTCAAACATTTTTTAGACTCCTTAAGATTAAACACCTAGCACTTGTAATGCTGATTCAATTTCCTCAGCCGTACCAATTGTCAAACCATTAATATCCTTATTAATACGGCGCGCTAAACCTGTTAATACTTTTCCAGAGCCAACTTCAAAAAGAACATCAACCTTATTAGCTCCAAACCATTCGATTGTTTCACGCCATCGCACCCGCCCAGTAACCTGTTGAAGAAGAAGCATAAAAATACGTTCCGGATCACTTTCTGGTGTAACAGAAACATTCGCAACAAGCGGAACAACAGGTGCTTTTTTATTAACAGCTCTAAGGGCGTCTTTCATCGCATCAGCAGCAGAACTCATCAAAACTGAATGAAACGGCGCTGATACAGAAAGAAGCAATGTACGTTTAGCTCCTTTTTGTGAAGCAATCTTGATAGCTGACTCGACAGCTTTTGCTTCACCTGAAATAACAATCTGTCCACCGCCATTATCATTAGCGATTTGACACACTCCCTCTCCTAAAACGAACTTGCAAATTTCTTCAACATCTTGCTCATTCAAGCCAATAATTGCCGCCATTGCACCTTCACCAACAGCAACAGCTGTTTGCATAGCATTTCCCCGAATCCGTAAAAGTTTTGCTGTATCAGCTAAACTAAATGTACCAGCAGCACAAAGTGCCGAATATTCTCCTAAAGAATGGCCAGCAACAAATTTCACCTTCTTTGCTATATCAAATCCCAACTTTTCCATGACACGAATAATTGCCATAGACACGGCCATCAATGCTGGCTGTGCATTTGCCGTTAATGTCAAAACCTCTTCTGGTCCTTCAAAAATAATTTGTGATAATTTCTCACCTAAAGCATCATCAACTTCCTCAAAAACCATGCGTGCTTCAATAAATTGCTCTGCAAGTACTTTTCCCATACCAACAACTTGGCTTCCCTGTCCTGGGAAAGTGAATGCTGCTACCATCATCATCTCCAAAATTAAATTTTAGATTTATCTTCTTTTCAACCAATTCAATAAACATAAATTACAACAAATCAACTTAATTTAAAATTGAGTACCTATATGAAAATTATATTTCAAAGGTGGAATTTGATATAGAAATTTAGGAAAATATGATGCAACAAACCGAATAATAAACCAACTTACAAAACTTCCTAAAACCACACCAGCCAAAACATCAAAAGGATAGTGTACACCTGTAAAAACACGTCCCCAACAAATTAATAACAAAAATATCAATGCAAACTTAGAAGCAATTTTGTATCGATACAAATAAAGATTAACAAAGTAAGACACAATAACTAATGCATGATTACTTGGAAAAGAAGCTGTTTCCCGATGTTTAATAAGAGGTCGCATCAAACCTGCAACAAATGGACGTGGACGATAATAAATAAGAGAAATAATATAACCTATAATAAGAGCAACACAAATACTAAGACCAATACTTAAAGCAACACGCCTTTCCGTACATCCACCACAAAACCATAATACACAAAGATGTATAGGAATAATATAAATTAAAAACTTTGCACAAATGATACCAAACCAAACAAAAATCAAATCCATTTGATTACTCTTAGCAAGCATTTCGAAAAGTGCTATATCAATCTGGTGTAAAACGTTCATTCTTATCTCACTTAATATATTATTATCTTCCTATTATATCATTTTTTACTAAAGGAAACAGTAATATGATAAAGTTAAAGTGAAACGCAAAATGTATAAAAAATATCCCAAGACTCAATAAATGATATTTTTTGTAAACACTAACTTGCTATTTTTAAAGATAAGCTGTAAATATTCAATGTTCATTACCGGTATTTGGCTGGGGGTTGAACGGAGGGCTGGGAAAAACCAGTGGGAATATAATAATTCCGGCCTCCTGTGTCTCCGCTCTCGAGTGTCTCGAATACAAACGCGCCCTTTCTTCTTTGGATTTTCCAATAAAGACAAGTCGCAGAGGCTTTGCGCCAAAACTAGTAGAATTTAATTGAAGAAAGGCAAAATAATGGCTCTTTATGAACATATATTTCTTGCCCGACAAGATATTGCACCACAGCAAATTGATGAGCTTTTAAAAACTTACAAAGGCGTTATCGAAGCGAATGGTGGAAAAGTTGGGCGTGTAGAGAATTGGGGTCTTCGTTCTCTTGCTTACCGAATCCGCAAAAATCGTAAAGCTTATTACGTATTGATAAATATTGACGCTCCAGCATCAACAATTGCTGAACTTGAGCGTCAAATGCGTATTAATGAGGATATTTTGCGTTATATGACTGTCCGCGTAGAAAAACATGAAAAAGAACAATCGACAGCACTTTCAGGCCTCAACCGTGATAGCTTCTCTAATCAAAATGAAGAGAAAGCTCAAAATCTGCACCGTCAACATGAAAATCCAACAGGAGGAATAGCATGATGACTGATATTCAACAAACTTCGATACGTCGTCCTTTTCATCACCGCCGTAAAACATGTCCATTTTCGGGTGCAAATGCTCCTAAAATTGATTATAAAGATATCAAGCTGTTACAGCGTTATATTTCAGAGCGTGGGAAAATTATTCCTTCGCGCATCACAGCTGTTAGTCAGAAAAAACAACGTGAATTAGCAAATGCTATTAAGCGTGCTCGTTTTCTTGGCTTACTTCCATATGTTGTCAAATAAATTTTAATTTATTATGTAGCCAGAATTTTTTCTGGCTACTTATTCTTTTTCTTTAATACTTTACAAAACATATCTTAATTATAATATATCCAAAAAAGTTGGGGTATTATATACCTCTAACTGCAAAAGGCAGGACAGCGATCAATGAAAGATTCCTATTCTTATAAAACAATAATCGGCGTTTTAGCAGGACTGTTTACTGCTGTTATAGGGATGGCAATCATCAATGTTTCAAATATCATTCCCTATTGTTCTCTTTTTTTAGGTTGTTTTATTTCTCTTCCAATCTTTATCGCAGCATTTAGATATGGTACATTACCTAGCCTTATTGCTTTAATTAGCGCTACTTTTGTTCTTTCCATAACCAATAATATTTATATTGGTTTTAGTTTTATGTTGTTGTTTTTTCTTCCTGCTGTTTATGCTTCTTGGCTCCTTGGATTTGCACAACCAGTACAAACAATACAAGAAGAAAATTCGTTGATGTGGTATCCATTACCACCAATTATTTTTCTTTTAACAAATTTTATTGCCTGTATATCAACTTTTATTGGAATTTATATTCAAAATCATCCATCTTCTCCTATTATTGCAAAGCAAATTACCGAGAATATAGTACAGACTATGCGACAATCGCAGTCTATAAACGAAACTAATATTCTTTCTTTTACTGAACTTGTAATGACACATACAGCAACTCTAACAGCAGTAATATTGACCGTTTACAGTTTATTGTTTTTTATTGCAAATCTTTACTTTTCAATGATGATAGCACGCCATATAAATTGTTTGAAAAGACCTCGTGATGATTGGAAACAAAATTTCCGCCTTCCAATTTGGGGACTTATCATTTTCATTTTTGCTTTTATAGCCGCAATGATTGAAACCAATTCTATTTTAAATTTAGGCGCAAATGTTTTTATCACTGCCTATACATTTATCATATCAATTACTGGTCTAGCATATCTCCATAATATTACAAAAGAAATAAGTGGTCGAACGATAATATTATCTTTTGTTTACATTGCTATTTTAACTGTTATTTTTACTGTACCTATTTCTTTTATGCTGCTGCTTATGGGCATTTGGGCAACCATTCAATATAACAGCCAATCACACAAATCTCACTAATTGATTTAATTCGAAAGGAAAAACTATGGATATCATTTTGCTTGAACGCATCACTCATCTTGGTCAGATTGGTGATATTGTCTCAGTTAAAAATGGCTATGCGCGCAATTTTCTATTACCTCAAGGTAAAGCTTTACGTGCTAATGAAGCCAACAAAAAGCACTTTGAAACACAGCGCGCACAGCTTGAAGCTCGTAACCTTGAACGCAAAAACGAAGCTCAAAAAATTTCTGAAAAACTTGATGGACAATCATTTACTATTATCCGTTCAGCTGGTGAAACAGGACAACTTTACGGTTCCGTATCAACACGTAATATTGCTGATATTATAACAGAGAATGGCTTTTCGATTGAACGTAACCAAATTGAACTTAATCACCCTATTAAAACCATCGGTCTTCACACCATTTCTCTCAGCTTACACCCCGAAATTCAAGTTTCTGTAACAATTAATATTGCACGCTCAACTAGTGAAGCGGAGCGTCAAGAAGCAGGTGAAAATCTGACTTCTACTGAAGCAATATATAGTACTCAAGAGCAACCATTAACAAAAGAAACTGATAACCATGTAGAAAACAATCTTAATGAAGAAAGTCACAGTTAATGAACATCTTTTTCTTACTCAACTGTTTGTTTTTTCTTCTCTCCCATTAAAATTGGTATATCATGATAATATTTAGCCGAAAGGCTAAATATTATTAATAGGAAGATTGTTATGGAAGAAACCGGCATCTCTAATCTGATCCCTCAGCAAAAAGAAGAATCCACCTTTTTTCGGCAGATGCCACATAATATTGAAGCTGAACAAGCATTGCTTGGCGCGATTCTTATTAATAACGATGCACTTGATCGCGTGTCAGATTTTTTAAAATCAGAACATTTTTTCCAACAATTACATCAACAACTCTTTGAAGTTGTATCACAAATTATCAAAAAAGGAAAACTGGCAACCCCTGTCACTATCAAACCTTTTATTCCAGCTGAAGAAAAAATTGGAGATATTACTGTATTTAATTATGTTATTCGTTTAGCTAAAGAAGCGGTAACAATTATTAATGCTGAAGATTATGGACGAGTAATTTATGACCTTTTTATCCGACGTTCCTTGATTAATCTTGGAAATGAAGTTGTCAATACCTCATTTGATGCCCCTTTAGAATTGACACCAATTCAACAAATTGAAAAAATCGAGCGTGATTTATTTCAGCTAGCAGAAAAGGGAAAATATGGTGGTGGATTTGAGAGTTTTGATGAAGCTATTAAAAAAGCTATTGATATGGCAGGAATAGCAAAAAAGCGATCTTCACGATTATCAGGTATTGCTACTCACATAAAAAAGCTTGATGAACAAATGGGAGGATTACAGCCTTCTGATTTAATTATCATTGCAGGACGTCCTGGTATGGGAAAAACTGCTCTTGCTACCAATATTGCTTTCAATATTGCTAATACTTATAACTGTGATACAAAAAAAGAATCATCGCCAGACAATGAGGGGGGAATTGTCGGATTCTTTTCGCTTGAAATGTCATCAGAACAACTTGCAACACGTATTATTTCTGAGCAAATAGAGGTCTCTTCTTCTAACATTCGTCGAGGCAATATCTCAGAAGAACAATTTGCAAAATTATTACGCATAATGAATCGCCTACAAAAAGTTCCACTTTATATTGACCAAACGGGTGGCATATCGATCACACAATTAGCTGCACGTGCACGTCGCCTCAAGCGACAACACGGTTTAGATGTTTTGATTATTGACTACATACAGTTAATGACAAGCAATTCAAAACGCTCATCTGAAAGTCGCGTTCAAGAAATTACAGAAATCACCACAGGATTAAAGGCTTTAGCTAAAGAGCTTAATGTTCCCATTATTGCTCTTTCACAGCTTTCACGCCAAGTCGAAAATCGGACAGATAAACGTCCACAACTATCAGACTTACGTGAATCTGGTTCAATTGAGCAAGATGCGGATGTTGTTATTTTTGTATATCGTGAAGAGTATTATCTCAAAAATGAAGAGCCTAAGATAGGAGGTCCAGAACATTTAAAATGGCAAGCATCAATGGATGAAGTTTTTGGAAAAGCTGATATTATCGTAGCGAAGCAACGCCATGGACCAACAGGCATAGTCAAACTCTCTTTCCAAGCTGATTTCACACGCTTCAGTGATCTGGCAGACAGTAATTATCTTCCAGAACAATATGGTTAAACCATTATGGTACGTAATCGTCTTCAATTTATTTGCCAAGATTGTGGCACAGTTCATTCACGTTGGGCTGGAAAATGTCACTCCTGTGGAAATTGGAATTCTCTTACTGAAGAAGGTACAAATAGCGGTGTAGGAAGTGGCCCTCCTAAAAATATTCGTAAAGGTCATATAGTTACACTTACATCTCTTTCTGGAGATATCGAAAATGTTCCGCGTATCCATTCTGGCATTGCTGAGCTTGATCGTGTTACCGGAGGTGGTTTTGTCCGTGGATCAGCATTACTGATTGCTGGCGATCCAGGCATAGGAAAATCAACATTACTAACACAAACAGCAGCAGCTTTATCGCAAAAAGGGTATAATGTCATCTATGTATCAGGTGAAGAAGCTATTACACAAATTCGCTTACGTGCACAAAGACTTAATGCTACAAATACAGCAGTTCAACTCGCTGCTGAAACTAATGTTGAAGATATTCTAGCAACTTTAAATACACATAAAAAACTTGATATGGTCATCGTTGATTCCATTCAAACTTTGTGGTCAAATTTAGCAGATTCAGCACCTGGAACCGTAACACAAGTCCGCATCAGTGCTCAAGCAATGATCCATTTTGCAAAAAACACAGGAGTTTCTGTTGTTCTTGTTGGTCACGTCACAAAAGATGGACAAATTGCTGGACCTCGTGTTGTCGAACATATGGTTGACGGAGTTTTTTATTTTGAAGGTGAAGGTGGACACCATTATCGAATTTTAAGAACTATGAAAAACCGCTTTGGACCAACGGATGAAATTGGCGTCTTTGAAATGTCTGATAGAGGATTACGGGAAATTTCTAATCCATCTGAATTATTCTTAGGTGAGCGTAATGAAAAAGCGCCAGGAGCTGCGGTTTTTGCAGGAATGGAAGGTACACGCCCTATATTAGTAGAAATTCAAGCTCTTGTTGCTCACTCTTCGCTTGGTATGCCACGGCGTGCTGTCGTGGGATGGGATGGGAATCGTCTTTCGATGATTCTAGCCGTATTAGAAGCTCATTGTGGTATCCGCTTTGGACAACATGATGTCTATCTTAATGTTGCAGGTGGTTACCGAATATCAGAACCTGCAGCTGATTTAGCAGTTGCAGCAGCTTTGGTATCTTCTCTTGCAAACATCCCTCTTCCAACTCACTATGTGTATTTTGGTGAAGTCAGCCTCTCAGGAGCAATCCGTTCCGTTGCACATTCAGGACAACGCATTAAAGAAGCAAAAAAGCTAGGATTTCAAGGAGCTTTTCAACCTATAACAACAACAGAAATAATAAAATCACAAAATTTTCAACAACATACATTCTCTGATCTTCCTGAATTGATTGCGGCTATTACTTCAGATGAAAAACGCTCTGTACTACAAAAAATAATTAAAGAGAAAATTCCATAAAACGCAAAAGATTCTTGATATAAAAATAGAAAGTCGACATAACCAAAAATCAAAAATATATTTCTATACATTTTTATACTGATTATAACGAAATGCAACGCATATATCATATATAAGGAATCAAAAAATGAGTGTAACAATTCTAGACGGTATTGTCGTAGTAGTTATCCTATTTTCTTCTTTTCTAGCCATGCTTCGCGGTTTCTCACGTGAAGTGTTATCATTCATTTCCTGGATAATTGCAGCAGTTTCAACATTTTATTCATTTAAACTTATATTACCCTTCACTGAACAATATCTCTCGAATAAAATGATAGCATTGGTTATCACATTTTTCATGATTTTTATCACTGTTCTTGTCATTACTTCTATCATCACTATGAAAATTGCTGATTTTATTATTGATAGTCGAATTGGCGCACTTGATCGCACCGTTGGATTTATTTTCGGAGCATTTCGTGGCTTATTAATCGCTGTCATCAGCATACTGCTTATTAATGCACTTGTTAAACCTGAACAACAATCCGATTGGCTAAAAAATGCACAAACAAAACCTATGTTAGATTCACTGAGTAAAAAAATAGCAGAAATGATGCCAAAAGATCTTGATTATACCTTTGAAATAATAGAAAAATTCTTTAAAAAAGATGACACCTCAGATAATTAAATTACAAATATTATTAGACGAATTAACGATGCTCTTATTCACAGAATAAGAAATGGTTTTATTAAGAATGAGCTTTAAATCATATGGAGTCTATGATATCGGCTATTTCTTACGTCATAACTGAAAGAATATGATGACAAAAATCGACGTCTCTTGTCAGGAATTTTCGTTAGATGACGATACACTTCATGAAGAATGTGGGGTATTTGGTATCCTTGGACATGAAGAAGCAGCAACACTGACAGCTCTTGGGCTACATGCGTTACAGCATCGTGGACAAGAAGCTGCAGGGATTGTTTCTTATCATAACAAGATGTTTCACCAAGAAAAACATTTAGGTCTTGTAGGTGATCACTATACAGATTCCGCAACATTAGCTCGCCTACCAGGAGATCGTGCTATTGGACATACCCGCTATTCAACCACAGGTGAAGTAGCATTACGCAATGTACAGCCTCTTTTTGCAGAATTAAATGCTGGAGGCATTGCTATTGCTCATAACGGCAATCTAACAAATGGCCTCACATTACGCCGTGAATTAATTGCCTCTGGTGCTATCTGTCAATCAACATCAGATTCTGAAGTCTTTCTCCACCTTATTGCTCGCTCACGCCATGAATCATCATCCGATCGCTTTGTTGATGCTATTCGGCAAGTAGAAGGTGGATATGCTATGTTAGCATTAACACGTACTAAACTAATTGCCGCACGTGATCCAACAGGCATTAAACCACTTGTTATGGGTGAGCTTGATGGTAAACCAATCTTTTGTTCAGAAACCTGTGCTCTTGATATTATTGGAGCGAAATATATTCGTGATGTTAAAAATGGTGAAATCATTATATGTGAAATACAAAAAGATGGTCAAATCACTACAAAAATTATTAAACCAGAAATAGAGAAGCCAGAAAGGCTTTGTCTTTTTGAATATGTCTATTTTGCCCGTCCTGATTCAATTGTCGGAGGACGAAGTGTCTACGTAGTCCGAAAAAATATGGGTATACATTTAGCACGAGAAGCACCTTGTGACGGTGATGTTGTGGTTCCTGTTCCTGATGGGGGTACGCCTGCAGCAATTGGTTATGCACAAGAAATTGGAATTCCTTTTGAGTTGGGCATTATTCGTAATCATTATGTTGGTCGTACTTTTATTGAACCAACTCAACAAATTCGTGCTTTCGGTGTTAAATTAAAGCATTCTGCAAACCGTTCTATTATTGAAGGAAAGCGTGTTATTTTAATCGATGACTCAATTGTACGTGGAACAACATCTGTAAAGATTGTAAGAATGCTCCGCAACGCAGGAGCAAAAGAAGTTCATATGCGTATTTCCAGCCCAATGATTTTATATCCCGATTTTTATGGTATCGATACACCTACAATTGAGAATCTTTTAGCTAATCAATATCCAAACCTACAATCCATGTGCAATTTTATTGGTGCTGATTCATTAGACTTTCTTTCAACTGATGGTCTATATCTTGCTGTTATAGGAGAAAAACGAAACAATTCTCATCCACAATTTACTGATCATTATTTCACTGGTCATTATCCTACACATCTTACTGATCAAAAAAGTACTCCAATAGTTCATAAATTGTCTGTCCTGAAAACAAGAAATTAATAATGATAAAATCTGATTTTGATCTTACTGGATGTGTTGCTCTTGTCACAGGGGCCTCTAAAGGAATTGGTTATCATCTAGCATTAGAGCTAGCAAAACGCGGCGCTCATATTATTGCACTTGCACGAACAATAAGTGGTTTAAAAACGCTTAATAATGAAATTAAAAAAAAAGGTGGTTCTGCAACATTAGTACCACTCGATTTGCATAATATGGAAGCCATTGATGAATTAAATGTATCAATTGACGAATGTTGGAAGTGGAAGAAACTTGATATTTTAGTTGCAAACGCTGCAATCCTAGGGACTCTTTCACCAATAGCTCATATCGAAAATGCAATGTTTGAAGACATTTTGCAAATAAATCTTACCAGTCAATGGCGTTTAATGAAAGCGGTTGAACCTTTATTGCTCAAATCTAATGCTGGACGTGCTATCCTTCTGTCATCAAGTGTTGCTCATTGCGCACGCGCTTCCTGGGGACCTTATGCAGCTTCTAAAGCCGCCCTAGAACTTCTTGCTCGTTGCTGGGCAGAAGAACTCAAACACACATCTATTAAAGTTAATTGCGTTAACCCAGGTGCAACACGTACTACAATGCGCGCACAAGCTCTTCCTGATGAAGATCCCCAAACCCTACCTTCTCCGCAAGAAGTTGCAGCAGAAATAGTCTATCTCTCATCACCTCACTTAAAAGAAACAGGAAAGCTTTTTGATGTTCGTAAAAAACGATTTATGAACTATCATATTCCTGATTAACCGTAATCTATATATACTACAAAACCAATTACAGCTTTTCTAGAACAAATACTTTACTTTTTTATAGCTAATTATAGAACTCTCTAATTATTCATTAGCTACCTATAATGTTTTTGATTTTTCCTTCTAAAGCAGCTTTTTTACTATAAGTCCAAGCACTATAGGGAAGAAAAGCCATATAACCAAAAGCTGTTATTAATAAAGTATACCACATATAAGTAGCCAGAAAACCAACATAAATAACAATAACTAGCATACATGGTATGACAATATCTCGCCTCAAATTATTACCTATTGTTTTTCCACTCCAAACTGGTAAACGACTTACTAAGAGAAAAGCAATAATCACAGTATAAAAACTAAAGAATAAAGCCCATCCCCAATTGGGGATTAAACCGACTCCCCCTAAATAAACAGGTAATAAAAGCATTAATGCACCTGCTGGTGCAGGAACACCAATAAAATAATTCCTCTGCCACTCTGGTATACCAGAATCATCTAGCATCACATTAAAACGAGCTAACCGCAAGCAACACGCAACACAGTAAACAAGCGCAGCTACCCAACCGACCTGATGAGCCTGAGTCAGTATAAAAGAATAAACAACAAGAGCAGGAGTAACACCAAAATTAATAACGTCAGCAAGTGAATCCATCTGCGCTCCAAAAGATGAAGTACCATCCATCGAACGAGCAACACGACCATCAGCTCCATCTAAAATTGCTGCCAAAAGTACTACCAAAATAGCTGATTCATAGCGATTCTCAAAAGCCAAACGAATACCATTCATTCCTGCACAAATTGCTAAAATAGTAATAATATTAGGAATAATATACCGCATCGGTATAGGTGAACGCTGCCGACGAGCAATATCACCACTTTGTCTTTCAGGTTCAAATGAAGAAAACGGTGAAGAATTTTTCATGTCTCATCCTAATCAAGTCTAAAGTCACTTACAGCAACGTCATCACCAAAAGAACCTAAAACTGTTTCCCCCGCAATTGCTATCTGACCAACTGCAACACGCAATTTTACATTAGCTGGCATATAAACATCAAGACGAGAACCAAAACGAATTAATCCAAAACGTTGTCCAGCAATAATTGAATCATCTGTTTTTTGCCAACAAGCAATCCGACGAGCAATCAATCCTGCTATCTGAACGACACCAATTTTTCCATGTTCACTATCAATCACCATTCCATTACATTCACTAAATTGACTAGCTTTATCAAATTCAGCATTAGAAAATTTACCAGGACGATAAACGATAGACTCTATTGTCCCACTCATAGGAACACGATTGATATGACATGCAAAAATATTCATAAACACAGAAACACGTACCATTTCTTGATCGCCTAATCCCAGCTCTGCAGGCGGAACACATGGCTCAACAAAAGAAATACGACCATCAGCAGGAGAAAGAACCCAATTCGAATTCACAGGTATCACTCGCTCTGGATCACGGAAAAAATATATACACCACATTGTTAGAACAAGACCACACCAAAACAATGGACTCCAGATTAAACCTAAAATGAGTGAAACGACAAAAAATGCTACAATAAATGGATAACCTTCTTTGTGAATTGGGACAAATCCATTTTGGACAGATTTTACAACAGTCATATAACTTCCTATTCATAGATAATTTAATAATTAATAAATATTTTTCTTCCCCCTATTTGTATATTTAATCAATCATTATACATACAATCAGCTACCATTTTATGTAATTTATTTATCACGATTAACAACACCTAGTTCATCCTCTTCACGCATTTTTCGTAATTTCTCTTCAGCTTGTGAAGCCTCAAGCTGCTTATTCCACATTGATGCATATAAACCTTTTTTGCATAAAAGATCAGCATGTGTCCCTTTTTCAATAATACAACCATTTTTAAGCACCAATATCTCATCTGCACCAACCACAGTTGAAAGACGATGAGCAATAATCAATGTTGTACGCCCGCTGCTTACAATATTCAATGCTTGCTGAATTTCCTGCTCTGTCGTTGTATCAAGAGCTGAAGTTGCTTCATCTAAAATCAGAAGTGGTGGTGCTTTTAAAAGTGTTCGTGCAATAGCTAAGCGTTGTTTTTCACCACCAGATAATTTAAGACCACGTTCACCAACTAAAGATTGGAATCCCTCTGGAAGCATTTCGATAAATTTCGACATCTGTGCCATTTCAGCAGCTTTGCGCATCTCTGCATCTGTAGCATTTGGGCGTCCATAATAAATATTATATGCAATTGTATCATTAAATAAAACTGTATCTTGTGGCACCATGCCAATCACTTCACGCAAACTTTTTTGAGTGACATCACGGATATCCTGTCCATCTATGGTTATTGCTCCCTCATTAACATCGTAAAATCGAAAAAGTAATCGAGAAATAGTTGATTTACCAGCGCCTGAAGGGCCTACGATTGCAACAGTTTTACCTCCAGATACTTCAAAATCAATATCTTTGAGAATTGGACGAGTTGAATCATAGGAAAATTTCACTCGATTAAACCGAATAGTACCGTGAGTCACCACAAGCGACTTAGCATTTGGTTTATCAATAATTTCTTGCGGAACATCCAAAAGATCAAACATTGCTTCAATATCCGTTAAACCCTGCCGAACTTCACGATAAATTGAGCCAATAAAATTCAATGGAATAGATAGCTGCATTAACAGCGCATTAATAAAGACGAAATCTCCCAAAGTTTGCGTCGCATAAGCTACTTCGTAAGCTGACATTAACATAAGAATTGTCATCCCAATACCAAAAATAAGGGCTTGACCAAAATTAAGCCAGCTTAAAGAAGTCCAAATCTTCACTGCAGTTTTTTCATAACCAGCCATAGAATCATCAAATCGACGCGCTTCTAGAGTTTCATTGCAAAAATATTTAACTGTTTCAAAATTCAACAAAGAATCAACTGCACGTGTATTTGCTTCTGTATCCGCCGTATTCATCTCTTTCCGAATACTAATGCGCCAATCACTTGCCTTAATTGTAAACCAGGTATACAAACCAACTGTTATCGTAACGACAAGAAAATAATACCACCCATAACTTATATAAAAAATAAATGCTGCTAGAATAAATTCTAAAATAGTTGGTATTGTATTAAGAATTGAAAATCGAACAACGGCCTCAATTCCCTTTGTGCCGCGTTCAATAATGCGAGAAAGGCCACCAGTTTTCCGTTCCAAATGGAAACGTAAAGATAATTCATGTAGATGAACAAAAGTCTTATATGCTAATTGGCGAATAGCATGCTGACCAACGGTCGCAAAAAGAGAATCGCGCAATTGATTAAATCCAGCCTGAGCAATACGCGCAACGTTATAAGCCAAAACTAATATGATAGGCACTACCCAAATCGATGAAGAAGACCACACAGGTATCTTAAACGCTATATCAAGTGCATTCGTAGCATACTTAAAGAAATATGGAACAAATACGAGAATCAGCTTTGCTAAAATAAGGTAAAATACCGCCCATACAACGCGCATTTTTAGATCAGATCGATCTGATGGCCACATATAAGGCCATAAGTTATAAAGTGTGCGTAGGGTCTGACCTGAAGCCGCTGACACTGTTTTTATGATTCTATTCTGTTTCATAAAATCTTGACTTCTTTATTACCCATTTAATACGCACAAGAACAAGCTCCTATATTGCTCTTTCATAAAATTATATCATACCTTTTATCTAACTCTAGTAAACTGTACAATACAAATACATTTAAATTAAACCGTTCTTGGAAAAGGAACAAGAAATAATCCGCTGGAACGCTTATTATTCTTATCTATATTTTCATACCACTCTGCAACAAATAAATCTTCAATTTTTACACGCTTCTCTTTCAACTGTGTCTTAAGCCATTTCTTTGTTTTATTAATCTCTTTAAGATTTTCTTCAAGTATTTCACCATTTGTTACTAAAATAACAGACCTCTTACCTTCTTCTTTTTTAACAACAGAAAAATCACCATTCGTCTCTAATCGAACAAAATCTGCTTCATGTAAGCGACACCCTTTAATACTTAACATTGTCGCTAAATCATTTACACTGATCCCTAAACGCTTAATCTCATCAAGCTGAAAAACACCATCTACTATAAGTTTAGCATTTCCTCCTGCAATAAGCCGATGAAAAAATACTGAATATCGTGCAAAAAAATTAAAAGATGTAATTAAGATTTGCCAAATAAATAAAACAAGCAATAATTGGATACCACTAATATTTGGATTATAAATAACGCCTCCAATGATACCTCCCATAACAAAATTACTTACCAAATCAATTGGTGTAATTTGACTGAGACTACCACGACCTGTTGTCCTTAAAATAAACAAAAAAGCGATAAGACCCACAACTAGCTTAAGTGTGACATATCCATAACCGTATAATTCCATAAAATTCTCTCCTCATATTTATGAGAGCTACTCGAATATGGAAATGGAAATTAGAATTGTTTCATCTCCCACGTGGTTATACGCTCACCAGTCTGCGGATCCTTGCTATCTTTTAAAAAGATCCCCTCCACTGCAAGCTCATCACGAATTTTATCCGCAGCTGCCCACTCCTTATTATGGATAAGAGCAAGCCTTTCAGCAATACGCTGATCAATAAATTGTAAATTAAGATGTGTCTTGCCAATGAAGAGTGGACATTCTTTTTCCTTAACCAACTCCTGTCTCAATAACCCTAGAAAATCCATACCATGTGCAAGAGCTATAACATTGTGCTCTTTATAAAATTTCCGTAAAATAGTAATTGTATTTGAAGTATTAAGATCATTACTTAATGTTTTAATTAAAGAAGAATCAACAGTTTGATTATCTTCCAAACAGTATTTTTCACTACGAAGCAATTCATACCAGCGATACAACTCACTACTGGACTGTATTAAACGCTGCATTGTCCAATTTAAAGGCTCTCGATAATGCGTTTGTAACATCGAAAAACGTATAGATAAACCAGCCCAGATCTGTTTTACTTCAGCTGACAAAATATCTGCAAACTCAAAAAAATCATCCTCTAAGAGTGAACGAATAGTAATGAAATTCCCAAGACTTTTAGACATTTTTTTACCTTCAACTTGCAAAAAACCATTATGCATCCAAAAATTAGCCATCCGTTCTGTCCCAAAAACTGAACAACTTTGCGCAATTTCATTTTCATGATGAGGAAAAATCAAATCAATACCACCGCCGTGAATATCAAAAATATTTGCCGTCGGATCTTCACAAACAAAACCACCACCATAAGGAGATAACAACTTCGCCATCGACATTGCTGAACATTCAATATGCCAACCAGGACGACCTAAAACGGAAATTCCTGCTGGTGATGTCCAACCTGGTTCTCCTTGAGCAGAAGGTTTCCACAAAACAAAATCCATTTCCCCCTTTTTATAAGAAGCTACATCTATGCGTGCCCCTGCTCTCATTTCGTCAAGTGATCGTTTTGCAAACATACCATAACGAGGGTTATCTCCCATACTACTGACAGAAAATAATATATGATTATCCGCTATATAAGCGTGGCCCTTTTCAAGAAGCCTTTCAATCAAAAACCGTATTTCCTCCAAATGATCCGTTGCGCGCGGTTGACTGGTCGGCGGCAAGCAACCAAGCGCCAATGTATCTTGCTGAAATTGATAAGATGTATGTTCTGTTAATTGATGAATAGCATCATTAAGTTCTAGATCGGGATACTGAAGAGCTGCTTTTGCATTAATTTTATCATCCACATCGGTAATATTACGAACATATATAACATGGTTTTCACCGTAAATATGACGTAACAAACGAAATAAAACGTCAAAAACAATAACAGGACGAGCATTACCGATATGAGCGTAATCGTAAACTGTTGGACCGCAAACATAAAGGCGTACTTTAGTAGCATCGATTGGTATAAAATCTTCTTTTCTCCGTGTCAGCGTATTATAAAACCGCAATTCTCCCATCATCACACTCCATTAGTGATACTTCTTAGCCATTCCCTTAAAATTGTTTACATCAATGCATTAATAGCACTGTAATAGCACTGTTTGAAAAGAAATCTCGCCCTGTTGCATCTACTACTAACATCAATTTTTATATATAATAAAAAAATAGCAATAAATGTTCATTAACAAACATACTAACTATGCATACTCAAATAATTAAAATAAATCAAACTGTTGATTGTTTTGAATATCGGATAATTTAACTGTTTAATTTGGTAAAGATATAACCTAAAAAAATATTTGATAACATATAGGTTGTCTTGTTAACTTGATTTGAAATGAGATAAAATTCGAAATCATCATACTAAGCTTATCATAAGGTCTATAACCTCATTTTTCTTGTAACGAGAACAATCAAGCCAGCACACAATACTAGCACGATTTACCATAACAGGAATACGATGATGAATGGCATATAAATATTGAAGCAAATGACCACGTAATAATTGCACCCGTATCAATCAGTAATACATCTGCACCATTCTAGATTTCCATAAACTCTGCAGAACCAATAAACCGATATCCTTAGGATGAATGAAATTATGTCTTTTTCATACCATATTTTTTGCATTCAAAAAATCTAACTGATAATTAAAAGTCACTTTATTCGTTATGAGCAAATGTTAACTGCCATTATCTATTAGATAATAATTTTCATCAAAATAGAATTATGGACAAGAAATACTCTGTAATCTGATGGAGAAAGAAAATTGATTGTATGAAAAAAAATAAATACTCTAAAATATTCAATTTTAATATTTTCATGATTATTTTCTTACGTCTATCATGCCCTAAATACTTACTGCACACCTATAGCGAATAAGAATGAGTGAACTATTTTGACTCTATTTATCAATATACAGTCCATAATAAAACTCCTCTATCCACTATTGAAATTCATAGAGATAATGTTAAAAGCGAGTAATAAAAATAATGAATAAGATATTGATAAATATATTTTTTTTAATTTTCTTCTTAATTCCAACACAAACTTTTGCACAACAATACCCACCTTATCATATCAAACTTTTACGATTAGTAGAAATTTTAGGATCTCTGCATTATCTACGTAATCTTTGTAGCCTTCCAACAAATCAATGGTATGATCACATGGTTGCATTAATTGAAGCAGAAAAACCAACTCCACAAATACGTGCTCACCTATATGAAACGTTTAATGCAGCTTACAGCGCTTTTTCAGAAAATTATCATCGTTGTACAGATTCAGCAATCGAAGCAGATCAAAGATATGTAAAAGAAGGTAATGCCTTATCCACAAGTTTACTTAAGCATTTCAATAATGAAAACTAGAAAAAATTGATAGCACTCTTATTTAACTGACATAAATAACTAGAAAACAAATAGATTACCTATAGGCAGTATAAAAATTTGACCCCTGATAAACGTAATTTTTTGCTACTCTTCTACTATAAATCTCTATAATCTCTACATTTCTAAATTTTTTGAGTAACTTTTCTCTCTCTTTATCAACTTTACCCAACGCTTTTATATAATCAGAAAATGACTCTATCTAGAATCCTTAAGACCCGTGAGATATCCCTATCATAAAATAATAACATCTTATGATTTTCTCAGAGAATCCAAATTTTAAGTTTTCAAATCTTACCAACTTGTCTCATGAAAGCCCATGAAATAATTGTTGCTTAAAATATACTATTAGCTGCAGACACAATTTAAATAAGCTGTTCTTGCATATTATCATCGTTATAATAAGAAGTAATATTCCAATAATTATTACTCCTAGCAAAGTAATTAAAAAACGATCCTACTATCTCATACATCCTTTTCTAACGAGTATGTACACTACTCTATAGTTTAGTTGTTTTATAGATAAAATATTCGTCTTTTTATTAAGAATAATCCAAAGAATTAAAAGAAAAAGACGACAAATAGAAATTGCAAAATTCTGCAATAATACTTATCCATTCCCAAAGAGTAGTACTACGATAACGCTTCTATAAATTTAACAGGTTCACCTTGCGAAGGCGTAACAATTTCACCTTCCCACATAACCCGCCTACCACGAATAATCGTCCCCACAGGCCATCCTTTTACCTTTTTACCATCATAGGGTGTCCAACCAGCACGCGAACCAACTAATGCATTCGTAATAATTTCCTCACGTTTAAGGTCAACAATAGTCAAGTCAGCATCATATCCAACAGCAATACGTCCTTTACAACTTATACCAAAAACGCGATTAGGACCATGCGAAGTAAGATCAACAAAACGTTCAAGAGACATTTGCCCTGCATTAACATGAGTAAGCATGATTGCTGCTGTTGTCTGTACACCTGTTATCCCTGAAGGCGATGAGGGATAAGGCTTATGCTTCTCTTCAAGTGTATGTGGAGCATGATCAGAACCTAAAATATCGATAATACCTTGCTGAACTCCATACCAAAGACCTTCACGATGACGTTTTTCGCGAATAGGTGGATTCATCTGAATTAATGTACCAAACCGTTGATAATCATCAGCGCTCAAAGTAAGATGATGCTGAGTAACTTCAACTGTTGCTATGTCTTTATGCTCTTTCAAAAAATCAACTTCTTCCGCTGTAGAAAGATGTAATATATGAATACGTGCCCCTGTTTCACGTGCGATTTTAACTAAACGCTGTGTACATTGTAAAGCTGTAACCTCATCGCGCCAAACTGGATGTGATGACACATCCTCTGTAACACAAAAAGCTTTACGTTCTTTAAGCCGTGCTTCATCTTCAGAATGAAAAGCTGTGCGACGGCGTGTATTTTGCAAAATAAGACGTACACTTTTATCATCGTCCACGAGAAGATTACCTGTCGATGATCCCATAAACACTTTAATTCCAACAACACCAGGAAGTCTTTCCAACTCTGCTAACTCATAAATATTATCACGCGTTGCTCCGACCCAAAATGCATAATCACAGTGCATCCGATGATATCCACGTTTAACCTTATCATTCAAAGCCTCTTCCGATATCGTTAATGGATTGGTATTTGGCATTTCAAAGACTGCTGTAACTCCCCCTAAAACAGCAGAACGAGAACCGCTTTCCAGATCCTCCTTATATTCCTTACCCGGTTCACGAAAATGTACTTGGCTATCAATGATACCAGGCAAAATATGAAGTCCGGTACAGTCAATTAGCTCTCCACTAGATGCACGTGTGAGATCACCAATTTCAACAATACGACCATTCACAACACCAATATCGCGCTTGCTGATACCATCATGATTAACAAGCGTTGCGCCTTTAAAAATTGTATCAAATGTTTTAAACATAGCCATGCTCCTTGTATATAACCTCTCTATCGTTATGTAACTCGAAGCAGAAAGGCAAGAACCATGATTGAAAAACAGAATGCCATAAATTTAAAAAACCGTAAAATTATTAAAGTCATAGGTGAAGAAGCAACAAATTTTCTGCAAGCTCTTATTACTACAGATGTAACAAAAATAAACTCACGAGAGCTCTTTCCTGGTGCCCTATTATCCCCACAGGGGAAGGTTATCGCTGATTTTCTGATTGGTAAAATAGACCAAAACTACATGATTGATATTGTGGCTTCCCTAGCTGACGTTTTTCATAAGCGCCTCACCCTCTACAAACTCCATAAAAAAATAGAAATTACAGAACCATTACAAGAGGTTATAAATGTTTTTTGGAATAATGATTTAGATAATTTAAATTTTAATTTAAGTTTTGTAGATAAGCGCTTCCCAAAAAAGGAAAAAGTTATACGAACTTATGGAAAAATTCCTTTTCTTATTCCAGAATATAATACTTGTTGGGATCAAATGCGTATCCATTATGGGATAGCAGAAAGTGGTCAAGATTATGAAATAGGTAAAGTTTTACCCTATGATATTAATTATGATCAAATTCATGGACTTTTCTTCAACAAGGGATGCTATATTGGACAAGAGGTTATTTCACGAATGTATCATCGCAAAACAGCTCGCCGCCGTTTTTTAGTGGTTAAAAGCCAAGCTCCCTTAACCTCAGGCTCTACCATTCAAGCAGGTACAAAAATATTTAGTCAATTAGGAACATGCGTCAAAAATGAAGCTTTAGCCTTAATGCGTATTGACCATGTCAAAGAAGCTATTGATAAAAATCTTCAATTTACAGTAGATGATATTCCTGTAACTATTAATATTCCTGAAAATATGAATTTTACCTTCCCTGAAAACTCCGTAGAGGCTAACTAATGGCTAAAGCTGAATTATCACAAGATGGAACAACACGTGCGTGGCAAAGAATGCTTTCTGGTCGACGGCTCGATTTACTTAATCCTTCTCCTTTTGATATTGAAATTGAGGATATTGCCCACGGCCTAGCTCGCGTTGCACGTTGGAACGGACAAACAAAAGGAGAATATGCTTATTCTGTTGCACAACATTCACTTTTGGTTGAACAAATATTTCAGCAACTTTTCCCACAGTCCTCTAATGAAGAATGCCTCTTTGCTCTTCTTCACGATGCACCAGAATATGTTATTGGAGATATAATTTCACCTTTTAAAGCTGTGATAGGAAAATATTATGAGCGCGTAGAAAAACATATACAAGATATTATCCACATACGCTTTTCCTTACCTGTCAATCCACCTCAACAGATCCTAAAAAAAATCAAACAAGCTGATCGCATCGCTGCTTTTTATGAAGCCACCACTCTTGCTGGTTTTAGTAGAGCAGAAGCTCTTCGTTATTTTGGTCATCCAGGTAATATTGGATCTGATGAACTCAATTTACAACCATGTTCCACACAACAAATTGAAAATGCCTTTTTAACTCGTTTTAACGACCTTGATGTTCAAAAGCCATATTCTGGTTGTTGATTTTTTTATCATAACTGAAAGAATATAAAATTTCTATCATACGGTCATTACCTTAGTGAAGCATTAAGATTCTATTGTATCTCTTCCTATGAATCCCTTCAAAAATTTCTTCATCCCTTTTGTAGAACTGCCGTTTTAAATTCAATTTATTTGAGCTTGTAAACCTCTGAATCAGCTGGAAAAACGCGTGATTTGACATCATTCGCATAATTCCTAATTGCTGTATCCATCGCCTGCTCGAAAATACCATAACGACGTACAAATTTAGGTATATAAGCACCATAACCTAACATATCTTCCATCACCAAAATCTGCCCATCACACTGATTGGAAGCACCAATACCAATAGTAGGAATAGAAAGTTTCTCTGTAAGTTTTATCGCTAATGGCTCTACCACCCCTTCCACAACAACAGAAAAAGCACCTGCCGCTTCAATTGCTGTAGCATCCGCTTCAATTTGTAACCAATCACTTTCATTACGTCCTTGCATCTTAAAACCACCAAAACGATTCACCGCTTGCGGTGTGAGACCAATATGCGCCATAACTGGAATACCACGATTGCATAAAAAACTAATTGTTTCTGCCATATAAGTACCACCTTCAAGCTTCACCGCACCGCATCCTGTTTCTGCAAGAATACGGGATGCATTAGCAAAAGCTTGCTCTGGACTTTGCTCATAAGAACCAAAAGGCATATCGACAACAACAAGAGCACGTTTAGAACTACGCACAACAGCTTGTCCATGTAAAATCATCATATCCATACTAACAGGAAGTGTTGTATCAAACCCATATATAACCATACCAACGCTGTCACCAACCAAAAGCACATCACAATGTGAATCAGCAATCCGAGCGCTATAAGCCTGATAAGCTGTTAAAGCAACAATCGGTTCTTGTTTTTTTCTCGAACGTATTTCAGAAGCAGTAATACGCTTTATATCTTTATGAAGACTCATTTTTTCAGCCTTTTTATTGTAATATATATTGATCAATAAGTCTGACTTTACCAAAGCAAACGGTAAGCAATAAAACCGCAGGTTTGTTTAGTTCCTTTTTAATCGCACACAAAGTTTCCAGATCGCATAAATCTATTGCTTCAATCACAGCACGTGGTTCTTTTTGTAAAACAGAGCGAACAACTTCACACAATTTATCAACGGATCGTTCACCTTGCTCATAAAGCCTCTTAACAGCTTTAAGACTTTCAGGAATAATCCTTGCAGCTTTGCGATCTTCTAATGTCAAAAGTTTGTTACGTGAAGAACTAACAACTCCATCTGCATCGCGTAAAATAGGTACACCGACAATTTCAACAGGAAAAGCCAAATCTTTAACCATACGACGGATAATCAAAAGCTGTTGAAAATCTTTTTCCCCAAAAAAAGCTTTATCTGGTTGAACAATATTAAAAAGCTTAGCAACAACACTGGTCACACCACAAAAATGTCCTGGACGTAATTTCCCCATCAAAATACGTGATAAGTTTTCTACTTCTACAATTGTTTCATTGCCTAACGGCCACATTTCTTCTATAGAAGGCGCAAAAACATACTCAACATTCTCCCTTTTCAATAAAGAGCAATCCCCTTCTAGATCTCTTGGATATACATTAAAATCCTCATGACGACCAAATTGTTTGGGATTAACAAATATAGAAACCACTACACGATCACACATTGACCGTGCCTGTTGTACCAATGCAAGATGGCCATTATGTAATGCCCCCATAGTCGGTACAAAACCAATTGACAGCCCTAAGTGCCTCTCCTCTCTGAGGTGTTGACGCAACCCAGCAATTGTTTTTAAAATTTGCATTTTATTTACTTTCACAAAATCAAAATGTTGATGCTTTCATACAAAATCGCCGTTCAAACAATTGTATCAAACTAACACGCAAAGACAACTGTTTTATACCTCTCGCTTCCCAAACATAGCGTGTTAAAAAAAAATTTGTCAGAATTAATCCTTTGCTTATATCATTAAAATCAACAGGATAAACGCTTTTTTGTACAAGGAATTGTGGTAAAAGTAAAAGCTTATCTTTCCAAGGACGTCCTATTTCTTCACATACAGCACGTCCCGATTTTGGAGAAACATAATAAAGTTTTTCTTGACGGCCTGTTACAGCACAACAAGATAAATCAAGCCCAAAACCAAGTTCTTCAAGCAGTAGAAGCTCAAAACGTACAAGCAGTTCAGCATTTATAAATGGATCCTCAAAATTTTGCATAAAAAAATATAACATATCATACAAAACAGGATGAGGATCACGCTCAGGAAGAAGACGTAAATAAAAAGCCATCAATTGTAGAGAATAAAGCGCCTCTGGTAAAACGATCAATCTTGAAGCATGTAAATTAAGCGCTTCAAGCCTAAATAATCCTAAATGTTCATCTAAACGTGCCCACCATTCAGCTTCAACAAAATTTCCAGGCTGAAGAAGAGGAGCCATACGACGAGAACGTCCACCTTTTACAATTCCCATATAGCGACCATGCTGACGTGTCATAATTTCAAGAATAACACTCGTTTCACCATGTTGGCGTGTACCGAGAATAATAGCCTGTTCTTTCCACTTCATTGCATCAAAAAAAACCTAATCCCATTTCGCGATAACGCTCTGGGTTCGCATCCCAATTATCACGCACTTTTACAAATATAAAAAGATGAACTTTCTGTCCCAATATATCCATTAATTCCTTACGTGCTGCCTGACCGATAGCTTTAATGGTGCTACCTTTCGCTCCTAAAACAATTTTTTTCTGATTATCACGTTCTACATAAATGACTTGATTAATTTTAACTGAACCATTTGCACACTCTTCCCAATTTTCTGTTTCAACCGTTGATGAATAAGGAAGTTCTTGATGGAGACGAAGAAAAAGTTTTTCACGCGTAATTTCAGCAGCAAGCTGACGCATAGGCATGTCAGAAATTTGATCTTCTGGATAATACCATGGCCCTTCCTGCATAATTGTACTAAGATAATGCAGCAAATCCTTACACCCAGAGCCATTTAAAGCTGAAATCATAAATGTCTGTAAAAAATTCACTCGTTCATTCACTTTAGCCGTTAATGCCAAGAGAGATGATTTAACAACCGTATCAATTTTATTCAAAACAAGAATTTTATCCTGCTCAATACTTTTTAAAATATCTAACATTGCATCAACTTCATCTGAAAAACCACTCTGAGCATCAATAAGAACGAGAAGAATATCAGCATTCTTCGCGCCACCCCAAGCAGCAGAAACCATAGCTCGCTCCAATCGCTTATGAGGACGAAAAACACCTGGTGTATCAATCAGAATAATTTGAGTCTTATCATAAATTACAATACCACGAACTAAAGTTCGCGTTGTTTGTACTTTATGCGTTACAATTGATACTTTTGTTCCAACTAACTGATTAACTAACGTTGACTTTCCAGCATTAGGCACACCAATGAGAGCAACAAAGCCTGAACGCGTTTTAATAAGATCATTCACGATTATGTTTCCCCTCTATTTCCATATACCTTCACGTCGCAAAATTCTTTCAGCAGCATCTCTCTCGGCTTGACGTTTAGAACTACCTCGCCCTATCTCAGGTGCATAACCACAAATACTTACCTCCACCATAAAAACCGGATCATGATCTGGACCATAACGCTGTACGACCTGGTAATGAGGTTGTGCACTATCTTGTGTATGAGCCCATTCCTGTAATTCTGTTTTAGCATCACGTCGACCAGCATTCATCTTCTGGGCTCGATCATGCCAATATCTTTGAATGACAGGACGAACGCTCTCTAAACCTCCGTCAAGATATATTACAGCAATTAAGGCTTCAATAACATCAGCATAAATATTAACTAACCGACGACCTTCTAAGTTTTTCATTTCACAACCAACATGAACCATATCGGGTAAACCCATTTCCAATGCAATATCGGCACATGTTTGTGCATTGACCAAGCCATTCAAACGTACGGATAATTCACCTTCACTTGCTTGTGGAAAAATTTGATAAAGCATTTCAGCAATCAAAAGCCCAAGAACTCGATCACCTAAAAACTCTAATCTTTCATAATTACCCTGCTCTGAACTTTGCACACTAGAATGTGTCAATGCTCTTTTTAATCTGTCTGCATCTTTAAAACTATGCCCTGTCAGCTTCTCTAGCTGATCAATAATTTGATGCTCCATCACAGAATTCCTACTTATTTATCAAGCGGAAAGTCACGAATAGTATGAATGAAAGAAAATAAACGATTCCAACGCACGTCAAATGGCCAACGCCAAATCTGCCACGCACTCGAACCATTACTAATAGAGAAAAAAATCAAATTAGCTCGACCAATAAGATTTTCATCTGGAACATATCCTACATTCAAACGGCTATCATCTGAATTATCACGATTATCACCCATCACAAAATAATGTCCTGGTGGAACCTCAAAAACCTTTGTATCATCAACCTGAGGGATAAAACCTAAATTAAGTGTATTGTAACTTACACCGTTAGACATTGTTTCGCGATAAACATCAACAGGATGATTAACCTCTGTCACATCAGGATCATCAATCTTTCCCATAAACTGACGTGAAACAGCTTCATCATTAATATAGAGAACACTTTGACGAACTTGAACACGATCACCGGGTAATCCAACAACACGTTTAATATAATCAATATCCGGATTGCTAGGTAAACGAAAAACCAAAACATCCCCACGCTTAGGCTGAGATGCCCAAATCCGTCCTGAAAAAATAGGAGGAGAAAAAGGTATAGAAAAACGAGAATACCCATATGCATATTTGGAAACGAAAAGATAATCTCCCACTAGCAAAGTAGGACGCATCGAACCAGAAGGAATAGTAAAAGGCTGAAAAAAAAGTGTACGAATAATTCCAGCCAAAAATAAAGCCTGAATTAAAACAGAAAAAAATTCAATAATTTCATTTTTTTTATCTTTTTTTTGCATTTTCTCTTCTTGTTTCATCCTGTACTACCTTTTTATAGATAAAACTTATTTTGCAATCATAATGTCCAAATAATAAAAGCACAATCTCTCATGGAATCTATCCACGTGGAAGTGCTTCTATAATAACAAATGCCTGCGCCCAAGGAAAATCATCTGTTATACTGAGATGAACCATCACCTCATGATGAGGAGGTAATAATTTTTTTAACTGTGCGTGTGCGCAATTCGTTAGCCTCATAGTCGGTTTGCCAGATGGTAAATTAACTACCCCCATATCTTTCCAACTAACACCACAAGCAATTCCTGTTCCTAAAGCTTTAGCGCACGCTTCTTTAGCAGCAAATCTTTTAGCATAGGAACTAGATCGCTGACAAAGACTTTCAGATTTTTCCTGTTCAACATCTGTAAAAATACGCTGAATAAAACGGTCACCATAGCGAACCAACATCCTCTCAATTCGCCTTATATCAACCATATCACTGCCAAGACCAATAATCATAAATATTACCTAAGCTTTTTTGCTTTGAATATCTTTCTCTTACCATCTTTTGATAGAGATTTTTTTTGAAAATGAATTATTGTTCTGTAAATACCTATATAAGATAAACTACCAAAAATAATACCTAAAAATATTCCACCCACAAACATCGGCATCATAATCAAATTCCATGTTTCCCAAAAAAATAACCATGCTTGCGAAAACGTCAAACCATCTAACATATTGCGAATTTGTGAAAAAGAAATTTCACTTTCATGACCAAAGAACAGTAAAAATAGGCGACCGACTTTATAATCAGCCATGATGATAAGAAAAAATGTCAATGGATTAGAGAAAACAGTTCCGATAATTGCCGCAGCAAAATCGCCACGTAAAACCCAAGAAAAAAATATTGCTAAAATGATGTGCAATCCCAAAAGAGGTGAACAGGCTGCAAAAATACCAATAGAAAACCCCAGCGCCACTTTATGGGGCGTTGCTGATATACGTAAAATACGTTCACGCATACGATAAAATAAACCACACAGGCTAAGCTTACGTCGAACACACTTTCCAAAATTCTTCAATGTCTGATAATTAAAAAATATGTGGTTACTCATATATACCTTGTACACACTAAATAATGCTTATATTTAATGCTTATATTTTATGTTATTCAGATTTATTTCATCAAGCATTTTCGTAGAAAAATTAATAAAATTCAAATATTTCGGCTTCCTGGCTTAATCGCCGGAAGCACAGCAAGCTCAGGAGGCAAAGCATTAGCATCATAAGATGCAATTTCATACTCGGCTAGTGAAATGAGTGGGACTCCTATATTAACTTTACCACCAGACCGATCAAGAATACACGCACTCGCTACCACATTGGCTTTTGCTTCAACCAATGCTTCAATGGTCTCACGAATAGAAAGACCTGTTGTCATAATATCTTCAACAATAACAACCCGCGCATCTTTTTCAATTTCAAAGCGGCGTAATTGGAATATACCATTCACACGCTCTACCCAAATAGAGGGAACGCAAAGATGACGTGAAGTCTCGTACGAAGGAATGAGACCACCAATTGCAGGCCCAACTACATAGTCAATTTTTTCTTTCACATATTTCTTAATTTTTTGAGCCAAAGCATAACACAGCTTTTCGGTAAGATCAGCATGCATAAACACTTTTGCCTTTTGTAAATAAGTAGCACTATGACGACCTGATGTTAAAATAAAATGCCCTTCTAAAATAGCATCTGCTTGTTTGAAAATATTAATCACATCTTGTGTATTCATTGCATAATCTCTTTACCCATAAACCCGATGTACCATATTCACTGATCTCGCTCTTTTTAACTGAGAAAAGATACGATTTAAATGTTTTAAATTCCAAATCTCAAGATCAATAATAATTTCTGTAAAATCTGTTCCCTTACGAACAAAAGATAAATTTTCAATATTGGCATCATTTACAAAAATGATCTGAGTAATTTCAGCCAAAGAACCAGGACTATTTACAGCTAAAATATTGATTCGAGTAGGAAAACGTTCACTCATCTCAGAATCAAGATCCCAGCGGACATCAATCCACCGTTCTGGCTGATCATCATAAGCCGTTAAAGCCGAAGATTGTATCGGATAAATAATAACACCCACACCCGGCTCCATAATACCAACAATTTGATCTCCTGGCACAGCTCCTTCAGGAGAAAATTGTATTGGAATGTCGCCTTTTGTGCCTTGAATAGGTAACACTCTATATTGACGCTCTTTCTTTGAAGCTTTTCCTTTTTTATTTTCAAGAATCTTTAAAATCATACCTTGAGCATTTTCAATATTAAACCAGCTTCTCTCCTTAAACTTAAACGATGGCTTTTTCACCACAGAATCGTCTTGATGATTTGGATAAACCGCTTTAACTACATCTATAGCAGCCAACTCACCACGTCCAACAGCTGCTAAAACATCTTTTACGTCCTTACGTGCCAAACGCGGTAAAATTTGCTTAAGCATATCTTGTGAAAATTGTTTTCCCGCACACTCAAATGAACGTTCAAGAATACGACACCCCAAACCTGAATATTGCTTATGTATTGCTGAACGTGTTGCTCGACGAATTGCAGAACGTGCCTTACCTGTTACAACAAGGGATTCCCACGCCGCTGGTGGAGATTGAATCTGCGAACATATAATATTAACTTCATCACCATTTTTTAATTTGGTCATTATGGGCATAATACGACCATTGATTTTTACTCCCACGCAAGAATTACCAATATCGGTATGTACTGCATAAGCAAAGTCAATGGGTGTAGCGCCTTTTGGAAATGCAATTAACTGCCCTTTCGGCGTAAAACAGAAAACCTGATCATGAAAAAGCTCAAGCTTTGTATATTCTAGAAACTCTTCTGGATTATGGCCATCTGCCAAAGATTGAATTGTTTGACGCAACCATGCATAAGCATTAGTCTCACTTGATAAGCGTGATGATGAATAATCAGAACCGTGATCTTTATAAATGGCATGTGCCGCAACGCCATATTCAGCAATCCTATCCATTGCACTAGTTCTAATTTGTAATTCAATGCGTTGCCCTGAAGGCCCAACAATTGTTGTATGAATTGAACGATAATCATTTTGTTTAGGGATAGAAATATAGTCCTTAAAACGCCCAGGAACCATCGGCCATGTAGTGTGTATAATACCAAGAGCGCGATAACAATCATCTACGCTCTCAACAATTACACGAAACCCAAAGATATCAGATAATTGTTCAAAAGATAAGGTTTTGCTTTCCATTTTACGAAAAACTGAATAAGATTTTTTCTGACGACTTTTAACATTGGCTTTAATACCGTTTTTCAAAAAAAGTTTTGTCAATTCTTTTTCAATTGTGGAAAGCAAATCGCGATTGCGCACTAATAATTCAGAAAGCCTATCATTAATAGTACGATAACCCTCTGGATTTAAATAAAAAAAAGAAAGATCCTCTAGCTCTTCACGCATATCTTGCATCCCCATACGACCAGCAAGCGGCGCATAAATATCCATTGTCTCTTCAGCAATCCACCGACGCTTATCATCACGCATGACATCAAGGGTACGCATATTATGAAGACGATCTGCTAATTTAACCAAAAGAACACGAATATCATCAGAAATAGCAATAAGAAGCTTACGAAGATTTTCTGCTTGCACAGCTTTCTTCGATACGAGATCAAGCTTATTAAGCTTTGTAAGCCCTTCAACTAATTTACCAATTTCAGCTCCAAACAGTTGATCAATTTCTTCTCTTGTAGCATTTGTATCTTCAATTGTATCATGCAAAAGAGCAACGGCAATTGTTGCTTCATCTAAGTACATATCCGTTAAGATAGAAGCAACTTCTAAAGGATGAGAAAAATAAAGATCACCTGAAGCACGCCTTTGATGACCGTGCTTCTGCATTGCATAAACATAGGCCTTATTTAATAAATCCGCATTTACGTCAGGCTTGTAACGCCGTACACGCTCAACCAGCTCACACTGACGCATCATATAGATATCCTCAGAAATTTTGTAATTAAATTATTATTAAATACCCTACGAATAAAGAAAAAACAAATCTACCAAATGATAATCTATGCATTACTTTTTCAATAAAATATGATGATTAATAATCATCACTTTTCTCTGGCACAACTAAGCTCTCAATACCTGCCAAAAGCTCTTCTTCTGACATATAATCAAATGAACCAGTGTTTTCTTCTGATGAAGAGCCAAAAATATCTCTGGATTCGCCTGAGTGAGAAATAAACTCCATTGTTCCTTCTGGCTCATCAACTTCTACATGCTTTTGTAAAGAGTGAATAAGATCTTCTTTCAAATCAGCAGGAGACAAAGTTTCATCTGCTATTTCACGTAAAGCAACAACTGGATTTTTATCATTATCACGATCAATTGTAATCTGTGCACCTTCTGAAATCTGGCGAGCCCGATGCCCAGCTAAAAGCACCAACTCAAAGCGATTATCAACCTTATCAATACAATCTTCTACTGTTACACGGGCCATTTATGTCCCTTTCTTCAAGGTTCAAAAATTAACAATTACGTTAGAATATATACAATAATCAAAACAAAAAACAAGAAAAACAATACACACCTTATTATTTTTTCCAACTATAGCACTATAGCAAAACTCTTGAAAAAAATTTAGGTTTATAAAAACACTAAGATCTATAAGCGTTTGGAAATAAAACAATCTTAAACTATTGCATTCTAATAACACAGTAATTATTCATAGTTAAAGAAAATGGATCGCACAAAAAAGTAAGCGCATTCATCAAAAAAATTACAATATAAACGGCATTGTGCTGTATTTTTTCTTTCTACAACCATAAAGATTTATTCAGATATAAATGAAAACTGGTAGTATATTACAGCTGAAAAACCAAGTGCAGAGAACAAAGCCTTAATTAACTTATTAATTATAAAGCACTATATTATAAGGCTATTTGGCATAAATATCCGAACCTTCCTCCACCGACAAACTAAATATACCTAATCCACAAGCATCTTTAAAAAATATAGTTTTTTAATCCATCACTATGCAAAAAATTAAGTTTCTATAATTAAGAAAATAACATATCCCCCTTAAAAAAAGAAAAAACTTTAAATTCTTTTGGTAATGTATGGTCAATACATTACAACTAATCATAGCAATACATATTCTCTCTATAACACAATCAGCAACAAATTCATCTAATCATATTGTGAAAAAATCTCTGTATGCATATTATAAAGCTGTTTACAAAAATATACTCGACTGAATATCAAATAAAATAGCTTAAAAGATTTTTGATAAAATATAATTGGTACCTGCAATCCATGAACAGTAAATTAACATCATTGTGCCCAGAACCACCTCCAAATTGTAATTTGTGTCCTCGCCTAAATAACTTTATCGCTGACTGGCGTATTAAAGAACCTCATTGGCATAATGCACCTGTTAGTCCATTTTTTCCTCATAAAGGGGCTGCAACAACACGCCTTCTAATTGTTGGACTTGCTCCTGGATTACGCGGAGCAAACCGAACTGGACGTCCTTTCACAGGCGATTATGCTGGACACCTTCTTTATTCAACGTTAAAAAAGTTTGGTTTTGCTCAAGGTACTTTTGCAGAAAGATCAGATGATTCCCTAGAGCTCATCGATACTGCAATTGTTAATTCAGTACGTTGTGTTCCACCAGAGAATAAACCCACTGGCACTGAAATCAACACTTGTCGACATTTTTTTTCACCTCTTTTAACAAATCTTCCTCAGCTAAAAGCCATCATTACTCTTGGCAGCATTGCGCATAACTCCACTCTACGAGCTTTAAATGCAAAAACCTCAGCACACCCTTTTGGTCATGGAAAAATTAGTGATATTGGTAGATTACGTATTTTTTCAAGCTATCACTGTTCACGCTATAATACTAATACCGGCCGTTTAACAGATACTATGTTCTATCAAATCTTCGAAGCTGCAAAAACCTATTTAAATCAATGTTGAAATCTTTCTAACGAAGATATGGAAATTTCTTTTCCATTATCCATACTTTCTAAAAAGTCGTGCCTTTTCACGCTCCCAATCTCGTTTTTTTTCTGTTTCACGTTTATCATGAAGTTTTTTACCACGTGCTAAAGCAATTTCCAATTTAACACGCCCCCGTTCATTAAAATAAAGTTTAAGTGGAGTAATCGTCATACCCTCACGAGAAATTGCATTAAAGAAACGCGCCATTTCACGCTTTGAAAGTAATAATTTACGCAAACGACGTGCATCATGATTAAAACGATTCGCTTGCGTATATTCAGGAATATGAGAATTAATCAACCATAACTCTCCCTTCTCAAAGCTAGCATAACTTTCAGAAATATTGGCATGATTGGAACGTAAAGACTTAACCTCTGTTCCTTGAAGAACAATACCGACCTCAAGAGTATCAAGAATTTCAAAATTGAAACGTGCTTTACGATTATCGGCAATAACTTTTCGTATTGATGCTGTCTTTTTTTTGTTGTTCATAGCTATTTCAACATAATTTTATTCTTTAAGAAGACCTGCATGTTGCAAAGCAGCATCAATAATCCTCTTTGTAGTATTGTCTAATGGAACAATCGGTAAACGAACAGTATCCCTACAAATTCCCAATTTTGCAGCAGCATATTTAATACCCGCTGGATTTGGTTCAATAAATATTGCACAATTAAGGGGCATTAAACGATCATTTAATTCTAATGCTGTATTATAATCACCACGATGGCAAGCAGTATAAAGCTCTGAACAAAGCTTTGGAGCAACATTAGATACAACTGAAATACACCCTACACCTCCATGTGCATTAAAGCCTAATGCTGTTTTATCATCACCGGAAAGCTGTATAAAATTCTTACCACATTTTTCTCGTTGTTCACTTACCCGCTCAATTTTACCTGTTGCATCCTTAATACCAACGATATTTTTAAAATCCTGACAAAGATTTTTCATAGTTTCTACAGTGAGATCAATAACAGATCGCCCGGGAATATTATAAATCACAATAGGAATAGAAATAGCTTTCGCAATAGCAGAAAAGTGAGCATATAATCCCTTTTGATTAGGCTTATTATAATAAGGAGTTACTACTAAAACTGCATCTGCACCTACTTTCTCTGCATGCTGTGCAAGCTCGACAGCCTCATCCGTGCTATTTGACCCCGCCCCTGCAACAACAGGAACACGCTTAGAAACTTGTTTAACGCATAATTCTACAACTCGCTTATGTTCTTCATGACTTAAAGTTGCTGACTCGCCTGTTGTCCCAACGGGATTCACACCATGAATACCTTGTCCGATTTGCCATTCAATAAAATTGCAAAATGACTTTTCATCAATAACACCATCTTCATTAAATGGTGTAATCAATGCAGTTAGTGCTCCCTTGAGCATAATAAACTCCTGATAATATTAAATTTTATTTTTAATAACCACCTTATTATAATAACATAGTCTTGCTCTATGGCTGAAGCAAGTTGAATTTCATAAAGATCTTACAATATTAATTTATAATTTCTGTATGCTGAACATTTCCTAAAAACACAACTAAGTTGTTAACATGTCGTTCATGCTTCTCTTTTAAAATTTATAAAGTATTACCTAAAAAGCAAGATCTAAAGGTCTTTCATCAATGTATATAGTCTCTGTTCACTATTTTGTATCAATCTTTATTATACTCAAATTGGCAACTATCATTTTACTCTCAAATGCCTCAGCACAAACAGTTTTTCTACCACAAAACGGACCAATTCCCTTGGTTCATCCTCACTCTTCTATCACCATAGAAAAACTTAAAAAATCTTTTGAGGCTAATCATCCTATAAAGAATAATATCCCAACAAAAATTAAGATTACTAAAAATAACCAGCTTAAATTCGGCTTAGATACTCTTTCAAACAAAGATATTATGAAAACAATAGCGCTTCGCAATACAATGCCTCAAAACAGTCTTGATCGCCATATTTTAACATGGGCAATCAACACATCATATCAAACGAATATACCAAGCTCTGAAATATTAAGGGCCATCAATGAATTAAAAGGTTGGCCAGGTATGAATATAATGAAACGCAATGCTGAACGTGCTTTCATTAATGAAAACAATTCTACACAAGCGATTATTCAAAAATTTACTCACCATTCTCCCCTCACTGTACAAGGAATGGCTGCACTTGCCAAAGCCCTTATCGTAACTGGACAAACCACCCGTGCACGACAAATTATTGCACCGTGGTGGCATACAGTACAGCTCAACGCTCAAGAAGAAGATCTTATTCTTAAAAATGCAAGCACTGCATTAAAACCCTCTGATCATCTGAAACGTATGAAGATTATGCTTTATGCAAATCGTATTGATTCAGCTCAGCGGATTGCAAAATTAGCCCATGCCCAATCTCTCTTTAATGCTTTTGCTGCTGTTGAAAAAAATGAACCTCAAGCCGCACAAAAACTAAAAGCTGTTGATCAATCATGGAAGAAAGATCCTCTTTTACAATTTGCTAAAATTCGTTATTTTCGACGAACTGGACAATATGAAACTGCTGCACAACTCATGATGCAAGCACCACGAGATCCGATAAATCTTATTAACCCTGATGCATGGTGGATAGAACGACGTGTTCTTTCTCGTGAAATGCTTGATTTAAACAAGCCTAAAATCGCTTATCAACTTGTTTCAGCTCATATTGGAGGAACACCCTCATTTAAAATTGATGCTGCGTTTCACGCGGGATGGTATGCACTTCGATTTCTTCATAGCCCCAAGACAGCAATGCATCACTTTACGCATATCCCTCAACTCTCCTCTTCTCCTCTCTCAACATCCCGTGGCTATTATTGGATGGGGCGAACAGCAGAAGCCTTAGGTGAATATAAAAATGCTCAACATTATTTTCAGCGCGCTGCTCATTTTGGTACAACTTATTATGGTCAATTAGCAGCCTCTCGACTTAACGAAAAAAAACTTGAAATTTATTTTCCTAAGCCAACAATGAATGAGCGGCAAAGTTTTAGTGCACGAAAAGGTGTTCAAGTTATCCAAAGGCTTGAAGCTGCTGGCTATGCTAATCTCGCTAAAATTTTTTATAAAGAGCTCAGCACAACAATAGACAATCCTGGTGAATTAGCTCTTTTAGCTGTTATGTCAGAAAAAAGTGGCGACTATTATACCAGCCTCAAAATCGGTAAAACTGCTGTTGTTCAAGGTAAGGCCGTCAGCGCTCTTTCCCATCCTATCGGGGCTATTCCAACATCCATCAACTTTTCTGCAACAAAAAAGGCACTCATCTATGCCATTGCACGCCAAGAAAGTGAATTTAATCCTGTCGCTATATCAAAAGCTGGAGCCCAAGGTATGTTACAATTGTTACCTACCACAGCAAAAGCATTAGCTAACAAACATTCAATTGCGTGGTCTCACAAAAAATTTAGCAGTGATGTCAATTATAATACTATATTAGGTGCTCATTTTTTAAGTGAACAATTAGAGCATTTTAACGGATCTTATATATTGGCTTTTATCAGCTATAATGCAGGCTTCCGTCGCGCAAATGAATGGATAGAACGTTACGGTGATCCTAGAGGACAATCTCTTGATAACGTTGTCGACTGGATCGAACGTATCCCCTATACAGAAACGCGTAACTATGTGATGCGTGTTATAGAAAATTATGAAGTTTACAAAGCGCGTCTCATTGGAACCACAGATATCAAATCTGATCTCATTGCTGGCTACAGGAAGTCATAGACTCTCGTCTATTTCAAAATAGATCCTCTTCTTATCTTTTATTGTAGGATACGGTATAATGAAGTTATGTAAATGCCTTTTAAATAAGCATCTGTAAAACCATATATGTTATTGCTTTTGAAGCATTTAATAAAAATCAGAATATCACTTTAGTTTATAATGGTGATATCTTTTATTACATTATTAGCCTAATTTGAAAAGCATACTTTAGCTCTTACCTGTAAATTAAGTATCTACCTCTCATGCAATGACACATTGAGACAGTTTCAAATTTTCACTGCTATCCCAGTTTTATATAGAATAGACTGAAATGAAAACGTTAAATACACTAATTTAGCTTATCTCTACAATAAAGAGATAACAATTTGAAAAGAGCATAATTAAAGTAACACCAATGTCCAGCTTTATTACTTGTTTAAATCAACTTTCCGTCTTTCAAAATTGTCTAAAGCAATACATTCAAAATAATGAAGATTAACAATAACTTCATACTTTTTTCATCCTTTAATAGGATCATATTCCTTACGAAAAAATAGTCTACAATTAATTTACGAATCCGTTTTAAAAGATATTTATACTTTCTCCCCAACTCATTTCTTATCATCGTCCACTGAAAATATAATACAAGCTCAACCGAATTGCCACCATCTTTACCTTTATATTTATAAAGCAAAAAACCAATACCATCATTACTTCTATATTTTTATTCACTCACTAACATTACAACTTCTTTCTTATGTAGATGTCTCCTAAAAGGTATTGTAAAATTCCTTCTCAAATAATTTATCATCTATTCTTTTTTCTTATGACGTTTAGATAAATGGTTTTGTTTGCTTCAAAAAGAAAAATTAAAATGAAAAAACATTATTCCAGTAGGAGCTATCATTCAAAGAAAATAACACTCCATTCATTGTATCAAAATTGCATCTCTCACTTCACT
Source organism: Bartonella sp. 11B (assembly GCF_002022625.1). Taxonomy (NCBI): domain Bacteria; kingdom Pseudomonadati; phylum Pseudomonadota; class Alphaproteobacteria; order Hyphomicrobiales; family Bartonellaceae; genus Bartonella; species Bartonella sp. 11B. The sequence continues at coordinate 1,255,479 of NZ_CP019783.1, forward strand.
AATTGCTTTCACCACTTATATATTTTAAAGTAAAAATAATATTCGCGTTTTTGTGTATCATAGGCACAGTTATAAGAATAATAATTAAAAGGGAATTTGTATCTTATTATATAGAGATAGGATTACAAAATGGACAAGTTTGTTGGTTATGAAGAAAATGCAATACTACCCTATACTGCGATAGCAACTATTGATATTGGTGCAATTATTGCTAATTATAAAACCTTAGTCCAACGTGTTGCTCCTGTAGAATGTTCAGCTGTTGTAAAAGCTGATGCCTATGGGCTAGGAGCTGAAAAAATTGCCCCTGCACTTTATCAAGCTGGTTGCCGCACTTTTTTTATTGCCCATCTTAAAGAAGCACTCCAATTAAAAGCTATTTTACCAAATAATGTTACCCTTATCCTTCTGAATGGTATTCCCCCTACTGCAGAAGAATTCGTGACTCAAACTGGTATTGTCCCTGTTCTTAATTCTCGGAATGAAATTGAAAACTGGCAAATGCATTGTCAAAAAAATGGTAAAAAATTTCCAGCAATCATTCAAATTGATACTAATATGAATCGACTAGGGCTCGATCAAGAAGAGCTACAATGGTTGATCCAAAATCCTACTCTCTTCGAAATAGCAGACATAAAATACATTATCAGCCACCTTGCTAATGGAGACAATGCAACACACACATCCAATTGCGAACAAAAAAACGCTATGAAAAAAGCACTTGCACAACTTCCTGCCTGTAAAGCTTCACTTGCTAATTCTGGAGGAATCTTTCTTGGCCCAGACTTTTATTTTGATCTTGTCCGCCCAGGTATTGGACTTTATGGAATTGATCCCCATCAAAAACATCCCACATCTCTTAAATCTGTTTTAAAACTTAAGGCTCAAGTTATTCAAAGCCGTTGCACTGAAGCGGGAACTCCTGTGGGTTATGGGGGAAGTTTCATCACTCAAAAGCCCAGCATTCTTACCACCATTTCTATTGGTTATGCCGATGGCTGGCTACGAAACCTTTCTAACAAAGGTTCCGTTTATTTCAACCAACACAAACTACCCATCATTGGACAAATCTCTATGGATTCTATTATTGTTGATGCAACCAATCTTAAGCATGAAAAACCAAAACGTGGTGATTGGGTAGAACTTATTGGAAAACATCAAACTGTCGAAAATGTTGCTGCAGATGCAGGGACTATTCCTTACGAAATTCTTACTTCTCTTGGTTCTCGTTATAAACGTATTTACATTTAAATCTTCGAATTCTCATAAAATGAATCTAAGATAGCCATGATCAGCCTTAAACAAAAATCGAAATAAATTATATCCAACTCCACAGGCTTGATATAGACTTGCTTAATTGAAACATAAGAAAATAAATTTAAACCGTGTTCACCAATGGTGGACAAGAACAAATCAAAGTTCTATCACCAGAAACATTGTCAATACGTGAAACAGGCGGCCAATATTTATTTGCTGGATCAAAGCGAGGATCAGGAAAAGCAGCTTCTTTTCTCGAATAAGCCCGTTTCCAATTATCGTCTAAAGTGTCTGCTAATGTATGCGGTGCATTCACCAATGGATTATCATCTTTCGGCCAAATGCCTTCACCAATTTTCTTAGATTCTTCAGCAATAGATAACAAAGCATCACAAAGACGATCAATTTCTGCCTTCGGTTCTGATTCAGTTGGCTCAATCATCAAAGTTCCAGGAACTGGAAATGACATTGTTGGAGCATGAAATCCATAATCAATAAGACGTTTTGCAATATCATCAACACTGATTCCATATTGCTCTTTCAGAGACCGTGTATCCACAATACATTCATGTGCAACACGCCCATGTTTACCCCGATAAAGAATAGAATAAGCCTTTGAGAGCCGCTCAGCAACATAATTAGCATTTAATATTGCTATCTGTGTTGCACATTTTAATCCATCAGCTCCCATCATCCGAATATACATCCATGTAATCACTAAAATAGAAGCACTGCCATAGGGAGCTGCTGAAACGGCATGAGTCGTCTTATCTTGTTCGTGGCCAGGTAAAAACGGTTTTAAATGCATTCCAACGCCAATCGGGCCAACACCAGGACCTCCACCACCATGAGGAATCGCAAATGTTTTATGAAGGTTCATGTGACAAACATCCGCTCCCATATCCGCAGGACGTGCAAGGCCTACAAGTGCATTTAAATTAGCTCCATCGAAATAGACTTGCCCACCATTTTCATGAATAATGGCACAAATGTCCTTAATGTTTTCCTCATAAACACCATGTGTTGAAGGATAAGTAATCATTAAAGCTGCCAAATGAGCTTTATGCAATTGTGCTTTCGCTTTAAGATCATCAATATCAACATCACCATCACTTAAGCATTTCACTACTACAACTTCCATCCCTGCCATATGTGCTGAAGCTGGATTAGTTCCATGTGCTGATGCAGGAATAAGACAAATATTACGCTGATGATCACCACGAGATTGATGATATCGCCAAATAGCCAAAAGTCCAGCATATTCACCTTGAGCACCAGAATTAGGCTGAAAAGAAACTTGAGCAAACCCTGTAATTTCACATAACCATGCATTTAACTGGTTCATCATTTCCTGATATCCCAACGCATCCTCTTTAGGTGCAAAAGGATGTATATTAGCCACTGTAGGCCAACTCACAGGTATTAACTCAGCCGCAGCATTCAGTTTCATTGTACAAGAACCAAGTGGAATCATTGCCCGATCCAGTGCTAAATCCTTATCTGATAAGCGACGTAAAAAGCGCATCATGTCGGTTTCTGAATGCACTGCGTGAAAAAATGACTGCGAAAGAAAAGCAGAATCACGCTCTTTGCCAAAAAGCCTTGTAGCAGTTTCATCAGTTAATTGTGCGTTAAAAAGCTGTGCTAAAGCAATAGCATCTTCTTCTGTTGATAATTCATCAAAATTAATTGCAACCCAATCATCATTAAGAACACGCACAAGCCGCCCACCCATTTTTGCTTGATTTGCAATATCTTGAGCTCTCTTCTCGACAAAAACACTAATACAATCAAAAAAATATTTACCCTCACAATGGATACCCACCGCTTCTAAACCAGCAACAAAACGACATGTTAAACTGTGAACACGTTTGGCAATTTCCTGTAGACCTTTTGGACCATGCCAAATAGCATAAGCCACTGCCATGTTAGCCAACAAAGCCTGCGCAGTACATATATTCGATGTTGCTTTATCACGTCGAATATGTTGTTCACGCGTTTGCAATGCTAATCGAAAACCAGTACGCCCTTTTGTATCTGTCGATTGCCCAACAATACGCCCTGGAATTAAACGCATTAAAGCATCACTCACGGCAAGATAACCTGCATGAGGACCACCAAAACCCATTGGAACTCCATAACGCTGCATAGAACCAACAACAATATCAGCTCCCCATTTGGCTGGTGCTTCCATAAGGGTAAGAGCTAAAGGATCTGCAACGACAATAACTAGAGCCCCCTTCTCCTTTGCCTCTTTAATAACTTCATTATAATCATTAAAGCATCCTCTTGTATCTGGCCATGGTAAAACAACAGCGGCCGTATCAGAACAAATTTCACCTTTTTCGCTCATGTGAATGCCCTGTGTTTCAGCACGTGTCTGCGCAACACTCAATGTTTGAGGATGTAAAAGGCCTTGAATCAAAATTTTTGTTTTTTTCTCACGTGCAAAACGGACAGCCACCGCATTAGCTTCAGCTAAAGCTGTTGCCTCATCAAGAAGTGAAGCAGCCGCAACAGGTAATCCAGTCAATTCACTTATTAATGTTTGAAAATAAAACAAAAGCTCTAAACGGCCCTGGCTAATCTCTGCCTGATAGGGTGTATAAGCGGTATACCAAGCCGGATTTTCAAAAAAATTACGCAAAATAACAGGTGGTACAAATGTTCCATAATAGCCTTGTCCAATAAAACTCTTCCGGACATTATTGCGTTCCATAATCTTCGATAATTCTTCCAAAGCTTTTTCTTCATTTGCTGCTTCTGGTAAATTAAGCAATCGTTTCAAATGAACAGACTCAGGAACAGCTTGAGAAACTAAAGCTTCTATTGAATCAAGCGCTAACACCCTAAGCATTTTTTGTATTTCATCAGATCGAAGCCCTATGTGCCGCGAAACAAAACGATGTTCTTGCATAATTTTACCCAATCAATGCACGATAAGAAGATTCATCTAATAACTCATCAAGCTGTGTCTTATCCTGTATCCTCATTTTCCATAACCAACCTTCCTTTTCGGCTTGCTGATTTACCAACGCAGGATCACCTGCTAAAGCTTCATTAGCTTCAATCACTTCTCCATCAATAGGTGCATAAACATCCGATGCCGCTTTAACAGACTCAACAACAGCAGCTGCATCTCCCTTAGAAATATGTGTTCCGCTCTGTGGCAAATCAACAAATACCAAATCACCTAACTGCTCTTGAGCATGATTGGTAATTCCAACCGTAGCGATCTGTCCCTCAACACTTATCCATTCGTGATCTTGCGTAAAATAAATTTTAGACATAAACAATTATCCCTTAAAATAACGTTGTTCAACAAAAGGAAGCGAATGAACAGACAACATGATTTTTTTGCCACGCACTTCAGTAAAAACTTCTGTTCCTTCGATTTTCCAATCAATAGGAACATAGCCCATTGCTACAGGACCATTAAAAGAAGGACCAAAACCACCCGATGTCACTATTCCAATCTGTTTCCCCTTATCATCTAGAAGAACTGCACCTGCACGTACAGGCTGACGTCCCTGTGGTTTTAAACCAACACGACAACGAGAAGGCCCTTTCTGATATGCTCTAAGAAAAGCTTCTGCCCCATAAAACTTAGCTTTTTCCCGAACACTCTTGGACACAGCCCATGTCAGTGCAGCCTCAATAGGAGTGGTATCAGGTGTAATATCATTACCATGTAAACACAATCCCGCCTCCAGTCGAAGACTATCACGCGCAGCAAGACCGATCCATTCAACACGATAATCATCGAGTAATTTTTCAACTAATGAACGTGCCTGACTTTCTGAAAGTGCAATTTCAAAACCGTCCTCTCCTGTATAACCAGAACGTGTTACAAACCAATCTTGGTATGGCTCAAACCCTTGCATAAACAAAAGCTCATTACCAAGCAAACCTGCATCAGCCAAAACAGAGGCAGCCTGCGGACCTTGAAGAGCAAGCAAAACTCTCTCAAGCGCAACTATTTTACAGTCAAAACCAACTGCACGTTTTTGAAGTTCGGCAAAATCAGCCTGTGCATTCCCTGCATTAACAACCAGCATAAAACGATATTTATCTAAACGCGTAAGAATAAGATCATCAAGAATACCAGCTTGCTCATTCAGCAAATAATTATAGCGTGATTGGCCTTTTTTTAAAAGGAATGCATCAATAGGAAGTGCATAAGATAAAAATTCAGCTGCTTCTTGCCCTTCAATAGCTATTAACTTCATATGAGAGATATCAAAAAGACCAGCCTGAGCACGTGTATGCAAATGCTCTTTCAAAACACCTAGAGGATAAACTAAAGGCATCATCCAACCAGCAAAAGCGCCAAATTTCGCTTGTGCTTTTTCATGTAAATTATGTAAAGGAAGTTTTTTTAAAGGCAATGTCTCAAATGTCTGCAAATCGGTGTCCATAATTTCTCCAAAGCCACGTTTACCACTCTATATTGTGGTTGTCTTTCTTACCCTTTGTCTCAAACCTGCAAGATTGCGGATTATTTTTCTCTTTGGCGGCAGATGTGAAAGTTCACATTTTGCACTCTCCCGCAAAGAATGAAAGAAGCAATGACATTCTTTCCAACATATTTTTGCTATAACTTATCTTCTCTACACTGTCATTAAAAAACTGATTATAGCACTCTAAATTTCAAATTTTTTTATAATAACCTTGTTTTTTCAAACTACCCTTATAAATCTTTACTTGAGAGGAACTCATATTCTTTAAAATCTTACTGAAAACAACCCAAGATATTGTTGTTTCTCTTACTTTTCTCTATAAGGAGAGATTATAGTTTTTTTCATTATAATGACTTATATTATGTTATTATGTGATATAGTCTCGCTCATAATAATATAATTTTCTTATAATAAAAAATTATAATAATTCTAGGTACGAAACTGTATTGGATAAAGGTTATAGAACACTCATGAAAGCTGGTAATATCCACTATAATTGTGAACATGACTTACCAAAACAAATTGCCATTTTTCCTTTAGAAGGCGCATTATTGCTTCCTGGAGGTTTTTTATCGCTTAACATTTTTGAACCAAGTGCTCTTGAAATGATTGAAGACGCTATGACATCTAATCGTCTATTAGGAATCATTCAGCCGTTATCATCGAGTACAGATGATTTATCCTCAGAACTCTATGAAATGGGCTGTGTTGGTCGTATTACAAATTATAATGAAACAGGAAATGGACGACTTCTTATCGTATTACAAGGTATTTGTCGTTTTACCTTAAAAAAAGAATTAGCGAGCAAAAAGCCTTATCGGATTGCCATCATTGAATTTAATATAAAAGATTTACAAGAATATGAAAACTCAGAGAATATTAATCGAGAAAATTTACTCAATACGATCGAAAATTATCTTGTACTTCATGAAATTGAACATAATTGGAATAATATTTTACAAACGCCTACACCTGTACTCGTTAATGCTCTTTCAACTCTTATTCCCTTTACTCCAGAAGAAAAGCAAGCTTTACTGGAAGCGCCAGATATTGCAAGTCGCGCCCAAACTCTCCTTGCTTTAACTGAACGTTCACTTATGAAACAAACAGGGGCATATCATCTCTTACATTAACGGATTTTCAAACATGAAAAAAATGACAACTGATCCTAAGATGCTTGAATTACTGGTCTGCCCACTCACAAAAGAGCCGCTCTCTTTAAATAAAAAAACACAAGAATTAATTTCATTAAAAGCAAAACTCGCCTATCCTATTCGTAGTGGTGTTCCCATTATGCTTACCTCAGAAGCGCGTCCTTTAAAACATAATGAAAAAAAATAGTTTTTATTTTCCTTTTCATAAAACCAAATTTTATATCAAAACATATTTTCTCTCGATCAGTTTTTTAAAATACATACCCAAAGAAAATCTTAAGAAAACTATTCTACTGACTAATAACGTTAAAGCTTTAATTTTTTTCAACAAAGAAACTCATTCTCTGCTTCCATAAAACTCATATTATTTCTTTGAATATCAATTGATAAATGCATAAAATAATTTTACTCATCACCTGCTAACAAAAATAGACCTGTTGCCTTAAACTCTGTTCCTTATGCAACAAAAAAGCCTGAAAAAACGATAATCAATAACAGATTAGCAGTCTGCTCAATCAAAACCTCATGAAAAATAATATTTATTAATTTGACAGAAAAAATTGAAACTCTCTCCAGTTCTAAAAAAACCAAGGAAGAAGTGTATTGTCAAGTAAAGTGATCTATAGTACCCTCATCACGATAATTGTATGTATACAATTGGGCCTAAGAAAGTAATAATTAAAATATGCAAATTTCTTGGCTAATTTACCCTCTTTGTTAGATTTAACCTAAAAAAAATTAGCGTCATATCTGTTTTATAAAATAGAGAAAGAAGTGAAAATATGAATTTTAAAGTTGCAGTTGTTGGTGCTACGGGAAATGTTGGGCGTGAAATATTAACAATTCTAGAAGAGCGTTGCTTTCCAGCTAGCGAAATAGTTCCTTTGGCTTCACGACGCTCAATAGGACAGAGTGTTTCTTATGGCAACAAAACTTTAAAAGTCAAAGCGCTTGATACATATAACTTTTCTGACACTGATTTGTGTCTCATGTCTGCTGGAGGAACTATTTCCAAAGAATACGCTCCTAAGATTAGCGCTGCTGGTTGTGTAGTCATCGATAACTCCTCCACATGGCGTTATGATATCAATGTTCCCTTGATTGTGCCAGAAGTAAATGCAGAAAGCATTAAAGCATTTTCTAAACGTAACATTATTGCCAATCCTAATTGTTCAACCATTCAACTTGTTGTTGCTTTAAAACCTCTCCATGATGCAGCAATCATCAAACGCGTTGTTGTATCCACTTATCAATCAGTCTCTGGAGCTGGTAAAGAAGAAATGGATGAACTATTTGAACAATCACGAGCTGTTTTCGTTGCTGATCCAATCTTATTAAAAAAGTTTACTAAACGCATCGCTTTTAATATCATTCCTCATATCGATGTTTTTATGGAAGACGGCTATACTAAAGAAGAATGGAAAATAATGGCCGAAACAAAAAAAATTCTTGACCCCAAGATCAAATTAACGGCTACTGCTGTTCGAGTCCCTGTCTTTATTGGTCATGCTGAATCTGTTAATGTTGAATTTGCAAAACCATTAAGTGCCCATGAAGCGCGCGCGCTCCTACGCAATACACCTGGTTGCCAAATCATAGATAAACAAGAAGATGGTGGTTACATCTCTCCCTATGAATGCACAGGAGAGGATGATATTTTTATTAGCCGTATTCGCGAAGATGCTACCGTCGAAAATGGCTTAGCTTTTTGGGTTGTTGCTGATAATTTAAGGAAAGGAGCAGCATTAAATGCAGTTCAGATTGCTGAACTTCTCATCTCTCGTAATTTAATCACACCTAAATCAGCTATCTAAACGGAAATAGCAGCATAAAAATTCTCTTTATGCTGCTATTTTTGTTTATTTTTTCTTCAGAAAAATACAAGAAAGTTTTCTTTATTTTTATAAAGTAGGATATGTTATAACACGATAGCGTGTTTCATTGCGTTCAGCATTTTCAAAATTGACATTATCTGGAAATAAAGGATTATAAGCTGTTACTCGTTTTATAGATATTTCACGTGTATTTTCAGAAGGTTTTAAAATTATTCGATCATCAGTTTTTTTCACACCCGTGGGTACAATATCCTTAATATCTACAGGCTTCTTATTAATCGTCGCACTTGTTTCATCTTTTTTTTGCACCTTTTTCTCTGCTACTGTAGCAGTAGGCGTATTGTTTGGATGAGAGATAACCTGTTTTTCTTGTACTATTTGCTTTTGAATAACAGGTTGTGGCTTTCTTTTAATCTGCATAAAAGAAATTACGGGAATATTGTCAACATTAAAATAATTTGCAGATGCCCAACCAACCGTTTCATTATGTTGAAGTAAACACCATACTTTATCAGCGAGACAGCCATTAATTTGTACCTTCGCTCCAGTAGGAACTACCGCCGTAACTTTATAAGTTGTAGCTGGTCCTGCGCGTAAAATTGCTTTACCTTTTTCTATTTTAGCAACTGTTCCAGCAGCTACATCAGAAGTAGCCAACATAAACCCCGCTCCCATCAAAGATGTCAACATCATTGTTGCTGATAAAAAACTCTTTTTAAACATTCTCTCTTTCCTATTCCATAGCATTTAGAAACTCAAATTTGCCTGTGCAAAAATTTGTCTCGTTTCAATAAAATGGTGGTAAATTTTTTGATTTCTCAAAAGACTGCTACATCTTAAGAAAATTGAAAAAGCTCTCTTACGTGTCTCCCACCACCCTATAGACACGAGCTCTTCTCTTGCAAACAATGCTGATCTTATCGATCATTGCATGCAAAAATATCATTTGATCACCTGATCATCAGTTCTTAAAGAAGTTTTGAAAATACTATTGGTTCCACAAAAAAGATCACAATTTAAAATATATTGACCTAAGTCAGAGTAAACCTCTTCCATTAATAGGATATGTTTGTTCAAAGATAAGCACTTCGTAACAGAGGATAAAAAGATAATATCATTTTTAAAATAAAAATGATTGAGTACTCTCTAAAGCTTTTATACTTTTTAATTTTTTTCAAGATAATTCGAATACACAAAATTGTCCTGTAAAACCTTTATACAAAAACAAAAGAAAGATAAACACGTATGAAGTTGAATAACTGCTGCAATGCACAATCATTGGATTATTTCTTTTTCTCTCTCCCTTTATCTTTCACACTTCCTATACTGTTGTTCTTAACCAAGGATAAATTGCAGAAGAAAAATGTATCAAAAAATTTCACCTCACTTCAAAGAGATGCAACTATTGCTATGCCAAAACTGTAACGCCACAGCTTCCTATGTAATTTGCAAAAAATTAAATCAACAGGTCAAGAAGCCGTTACCTAAACAACATTGCCAGTGACATTGTTCAAAGAACTTTTCTTAATCTCCTTGAAAATGAAACAAGCTTAAGAGCGCGTATTTTTCATAGGTAATCTTGATACAGTCCAAAGAAAAACTATCGTACGTCTTTTTAGGTCTTCCTGAACACAATAAAGTAGCTCTAAAAAGCCATTTAATAGTTGACCGAAAAGAGTCAATATTGTGAGGTTTTTGGCTACATTTAACATTCTTTATGTTGAGCTTCCCACTGCTATTTTTACATTATTCATGACAATCAGTGCTTATTTATGTCCATTATTTTAGGACCGCAGCTTGGTTTGTTGCTTCATACAACTGCACAGTATGCATGCATAGCAGAATTATCTTTTAAAACAATCGAGCATAATTTAGTTGAAGCCATCCATTCTATGGAAACCAACCACTTTCAGATCATCAGACAATATCCTTATCCCCCTGTACCACTCACTAGTATCATTACTGGTTTTACAATCATAGTCATTTCTTTAATCAGTGCTACTTTGCTCGCTGGATATCTTGATGGTGGCAGTCTAGGTATTCTAGCAATTAGCTATGGCTACCAACGCTATACAATACCGCACTAATGACGATAGTGATTATTTTTTAATTATTCTCAATATAATTGTCGAATAAATTGATGATCAAATTGCATAGAAATTGGACAAAACAAAATTAAACAGTTTCAGATGCGGACTTATTTTCCCCAATCATAGCAATAATAAGCCAGTCGGCAATAAGAGCTGGATTTTTTAACTGTTCAATCTCCATCGTTACTTCATAATGAAAAACAACACGACCAGAAGGACGAACTTTAGCATTATTTAAAATAAAACGAGCACGGACTCGTGCTCCTGTTTTTACAGGATTCATAAAACGAACTTTATCAAAACCATAATTAATCCCCATTGTTGCACCTTCCAACTCTGGCAATGCCTCATAAGCTAACACAGACAAAAGTGACAATGTTAAAAAACCATGAGCAATAGTGCCTCCAAAAGGCGTTTTTTTCGCTTTTTCTTCATCTACATGAATCCATTGATGGTCATCGGTTGCATATGCAAATTGATTAATCATATCTTGAGTAACAAGACGCCACTGCGATAAGCCAATTTCTTTTCCAATGAAATTGGCTATATCTTGCACTGCTATTTTTCGTTGCATAACACTATCCTTATTTTGCTGAATAAAAAACTAAATGCCTTCCCTCTTGCTTTTATAAAAGCTATTGTTTAGAGCATCAACAATATAAATCCTAAATATCTCATCGATAAGCGCATTTATTAATAATAAAATGTTTTCTTAAAGAAAAATTCAAATAGGAAACAACAATGACCAGCAACATAAACCTAACAGGTTTAGCGCGTGATTTAAAACAGCATGCAGAGACCCATAACCCCATTCGTATTGGATTAATTGGTTGTGGTGAAATGGGAACAGATTTATTATCGAGTATTACACAGATAGATGGCATAACAATCGCAGCTGTTGCAACCCGCACACCATCGCGTATTTTTGATGCTGCTGCATTAGCCTATGGAGAAGAAGGGCATGTACGTGAAGTTGAAAACACTACTGCTTTAACCAAAACTATTGAAAAAGGCCTGATTGCTGCTACAAATGATTTAGACCTTGTTTTACGCCATGAACAAATTGACATTATTGTCGATGCGACAGGACATCCTGAAGCAGGAGCAGAAATTGGTTACAAAGCACTTAGTAACAATAAACATCTTGTCATGATGAATGTGGAAGCGGATGTTACGATTGGTGCTTATCTCAAATATGAAGCAGATAAACGAGGTCTTATTTATACACTTGGTGCCGGTGATGAACCGACATCTTGTATGGAACTCATTGAATTTGTTTCAGCACTTGGTCATAAAATTGTTGCAGTAGGTAAAGGAAAAAATAATCCACTCATTTTAGATGCTACCCCTGATGCTTACGAAGAAGAAGCCAAACGGCGCAACATGAATGTTCGAATGTTGGTTGAATTTATCGATGGGTCCAAAACAATGGTTGAAATGGCAGCAATTGCTAATGCAACAGGACTCCTTCCTGATTGCCCAGGAATGCACGGTCCTAAAGCTGCACTCAAAGATTTAAATAAAGTACTTATTCCAAAACAAGATGGTGGTATTTTAAACAGATGCGGTGTTGTAGATTATTCAATAGGTGAAGGAGTTGCCCCTGGTGTTTTCGTCATTGCAGAAATAACGCATCCACGTTTGCGTGAACGTATGGAAGATTTAAAAATCGGTCAAGGACCTTATTTTACCTTTCACCGTCCCTATCACTTAACTGCAATGGAAATTCCGCTTACCTGCGCGCGCATTATGTTATATGGAAAAACAGATATGGCACCACTTCACTACCCAGTAGCAGAGGTTTGTGCCATTGCTAAAAAAGATTTACACCCTGGTGAACAATTAGATTTTATAGGTCTTTACAGCTACCGTGCTTGGATCATGAGCGTTGAAGAAGCACGTGCTCATCAAGCTATTCCTTGCGGACTGTTAGAAAAAGCAACTGTTACAGCCACAATTAAAAAGAATGAACTCATTACAATATACAATACAACTATTCGCGAAAATCAATGGATTGCACGTCTACGCAATAAACAAGACCTCTTACTGCGTTGAATATCCTCCTCGCATAAACCATACTTTGCACTAAACTGCATAAAACACTCTAGATAAATAGAAAAAGAAACGAAATCACCTCTTAGGTTAAAAAAGAAAAACAGCGCTCATCTTTTTAAGCCAAAGCATTTAATAATCGCAAACTCTTTTAATCGCTCATTTTTTTAAAAGAACGAAAATATTAATAAGCTTTAATCAACAAAAGAAATAAAATTATAAATAATCTTATAAACCTTCATTCTTTTTTCAAATAAGCTTCAAATTCGCTTTGCGTAACACACTCAAAATTATATGAGATAAAAGGAAAAGAATAATTTTTGCGAAAAAATAAAAAATTATAAATATGCTTTATCAGCTCACTTAATAATTTTTTGCAAACTACCCCAAAAAGTGTGTATAATACGAAAAACACAAAATAAATTTAATTCTTGATTGGCACTGCATTATACACTAAACAGTACGTATCTTAAATCATTTTGATAACATAGTGTGTTCTTACTGTATATTTATTATGTAGAAAAATTCGATATAAGGATCTTGATCTTAAAAGTGTTTTTAAAAGAAAAGGACAAAATAATGATTGTTAAACGTCTAATACGGGCAGTTTCTATTTTAACTGTAATAATGAGCTTTATAACTACTGCGTGCGCAAATCTAACGGTTGAGCACGCTTCAGGCACGACTTCTGTTCCTAACAATCCCAAAAAGGTTGTATTTTTTGATCTTGCATCACTCGATAATGTAAATCGTTTAGGCATTAATGCTGTTGTTGGTGTTCCTGAAGGAAAAAAACCCATATATTTGCAACATTTCGATGATGCAAAATATGAGAAAATAGGTACTTTCTTTGAACCTAATTATGAGAAAATCGCTGCTTTCCAGCCTGACCTTATTATTATTTCTTCAAGAACGAAATCTAAATATCAAGACTTATCCAAAATCGCTCCAACGATTGATCTGACAGTAGGGTATGAAAATGCTCTCCAAAATATTGAACGGAATGTTACCATTCTTGGAAAAATTTTTGGTAAAGAAAAAGAAGCAGAACAAGAAATTGCAACGTTCAAAGAAAATTTAGCAATGGTTCGTAAAAATACGCAGGAAAAAGGAACGGGCCTCGTTCTAATGACTTCAGGTGGAAAAATAAATGCTTTGGGTCCAAAGTCACGTATAGATATTATTCATACTGACTTTGGAATTGCTGCTGCAACTGATAAGATAGTTGTGCACAAACATGGTCAACCTATTTCTCCTGAGTTCATTCTTGAAACCAATCCTGATTGGTTACTAGTTATTGATCGCGATGCAGCAATTGGACGGGAAGGAAAATCTGCAGCAGAGTTGTTAAACAATGAACTTGTTCACCGCACAACTGCTGGGAAAAAAAATCAGATTATTTACCTAGATTCTTGGAGCTGGTATCGTGCAAGTGGCGGCTTAACTGGACTTAACGAAGCAACAAAGCAAATCAGCAAAGCTTTCGCAGAAAGTAAATAAAAACAGTTAAAATAGCTTGCTCGTTATAAAAATAAGATTTAATAACAGAAGCTGTTATACAAAGAGCTTCTGTTATTTTTTTTTAAAGAATTTGATGTGATAAATTATTGGATAGCCATAGCGATCATTGCAGTACTTTCTGCTTGTAGTATTTTTGTTGGCTATTCTGATATGACACTCGCTGATTTATTATCAGGCAACTTAAAAGCGTGGCTTCTTTTTTGGCAAACGCGTCTTCCCCGAACAATTGCAGTACTCTTGACGGGTATGTCACTTGCTCTCTCAGGAATGATTATGCAATTGTTAACACGTAACCGTTTTGTTGAACCTTCAACAGCTGGAACAGTTGAATCCGCGTCACTCGGCATTCTTTTCGTCATGATTTTTATTCCTGACATATCTGTACTTGGAAAAATGGCCGTTTCCACAGCTTTTGCAATGATTGGTACGTTGATTTTTATGTTTTTATTATACAAGATTCCTTTAAAATCTGTTCTCATTGTACCACTCATAGGAATCATGCTGGGATATGTTATTAATTCCCTAACAAATGCTATTGCTGACCATGAAATGCTTCTTCCATCCCTTCAAGCTCATTTATTTGGTAGTTTTTCAATGATTATTGATGGGAAATATGAACTTTTATGGCTGTCTTTTCCCTTATGCGTTCTTGCTTATTTTGCTGCTCATCGCTTCACCGTAGCTGGCCTTGGAGAAGATTTAACCAATAATCTTGGCCTTAATTACCGTACTGTTATGTTTTTTGGGCTCTTTATCGTTGCATCAATTACCGCTTTGACCACTTGTACAGTTGGCCGTATTCCTTTTATCGGATTGATTATTCCAAATCTCATCTCAAATTTCATGGGGGACAATATGCGTCATAGTGCTCCTTGGGTGATGATTAGTGGAGCTGGATTAGTATTAATCTGTGATCTTTTAGGACGGGTCCTTCATCACGATTTTGAAATTCCTATCAGTACTGTAATGGGTGTTATTGGTAGCTTTATTTTTATCATACTGCTTTTACACTGGAGACAGCGTCTTGGATAGAAAAAAAGCGACTATAATGATATTGACAAGGCTGATCATAATAGCGTGTATCATGATTAGTCTTTATATGCTATGGAATATAACTACTTTTACTTGGAAATTTCGTTTCGCAAAACTTGTTTCTCTTCTTCTCATTGCTTATACAATTGCTGTTTCTACTGTTTTATTTCAAACAGTCGTTAATAATCGTCTTTTGACACCTTCAATCATGGGATTTGATCAGCTTTATATTTTAATCAAAACCGTTATTCTTTATTTTCTCGACTCTCTTTCTTTACCATTCCTCAGTGAGGAAGGGCAATTAATTCTTGAAGCTATTATTCTTATTATTTTTTCAACAAGCCTCTTTCGCTGGTTATTTTCAGGAAACATTCAAGGTCTTCATCTTACTTTATTGATCGGTGTTGTTTTTGGTGGATTTTTTTTCAGCTTACGCATGTTTATGCAATTACAACTGAATCCAGATCAAATGATGAATTTAACAGATATTATGTTTGCAAATTTTAATAAATTCAATACATCATTAATTGGCTTTGCTACAATCATTGTTTTTATCGTAAGCTTGCTCGGTTGGCGTTTATGCCACTTACTTGATGTTCTTTCTCTTGGACGTGAAATTGCTGTTAATCTTGGTGTTGATTATCACAAAAGTGCTACAACTATCCTTATTTTCATCTCTATTCTTGTATCGATTTCTACAGCACTTGTTGGGCCAGTCACTTTTTTTGGACTATTAGTCGCTAATCTTTCTTATGAACTCTCACCTCAAAAAAAACACCATGTTGTTGTCCCCATTGCCATATTACTAGCTATAATTTCTTTAGTAAGCGGACAATTTATTTTAGAACAAATCTTGAATATGGGAGGACGACTAAGTTTTATTATTGAATTTTTTGGTGGTATCGTCTTCTTAACTCTATTGATGAAGGGACAATTAAAATGATTGAAATCAATCATCTTTCCAAAACCTATGGAGCTAGGAAGGTTATTGATAATTTATGCCTTCATTTACCAGAGGGAGGAATTATTTCTCTTATTGGCCCTAATGGTTCAGGAAAATCAACTCTTTTGATGATGATTAGACGCCTTCTGCCAATTACTAAAGGTACAATTAATGTCGATGGCTTTGATATTCAAACGACACCACACGATATTTTAGCTAAAAAACTTTCACTTTTACGTCAAGATAATCCTTTACCTGTCCGTCTAACAGTTCGTGATTTAGTAAGCTTTGGGCGCTATCCTTATTCTAAAGGTCGGTATAACAATGAAGATAAACAGTTTATTGACAGTGCTATTAAATATCTTGGTTTAGAAAACTTAGAAATGCGCTTTTTAGATGAACTTTCTGGAGGACAACGTCAACGTGCTTTTATTGCAATGGTCATTTGTCAAAATACTGACTATTTTTTATTAGATGAACCATTGAACAACCTCGACATGAAACATTCCGTTTCAATGATGAAGCAACTGCGCCGCACAGCCAATGAATTAAAAAAAACCATTCTTCTTGTTATGCATGATATTAATTTTGCCTCATATTATTCAGATTTGATTGTAGCAATCAAAAATGGTAAAGCTATTTATTGTGGGAGTCCAAAAGAAATTATCCAGCCTAAAATTCTTAAAGACATTTATGATATGGATATTCAAGTAACAACCATCAATGATGTACCTATTGCTCTTTATTACCAATAAAAACTCGTCTTTAGCACTTGCATACTCTTCAAAATTTTCTACAAAAAGTAAAATTTGAATATTGAATAATAGTAGACTCTGATACCATCAATCTTGGTATAATCTAAGTTCTGAAAAAATTAATAAAATTTAGTGATTTATACTCTACATTCAAAACTTGATCCTTTTTTCTTTATCTAACTAATTTTGCCTCGATCCTGATTGCTAATCATTAAAATATCAACTCTAATGACAAGAAAGTAGCAACACAATTTCAAAGAGTCTGCTAATTATTATTTCAAAAACAGAAGATAGTGTTACAAAAAACAAAACAAGTGTACGTAAGACAATTCTAATTCAGTCATTTTTTATAAAAAGAAACTAATGCTACATAACCTTAAATATTTATAAAATGAAAAAAGGAGCTCTTAATATACTGGATTTTAACAAAGAAAATTTTATTTATTTTAGTGTCTTACAAAGAATAGCTTTCAAAAAAACATTTCAAAATAATTTTGATAAGTCTATAAAACAGATTTGAATAATCCTATTCTATAAATGAGAAATATTCAGAAAAAAATTATATAAAATGAAAATTCAGTTTTTCTTTATCTAAGCATCTTATTTATATATATTTTTCCTATATATAAGTACGATCAATTATTAACACTCGCTTTTCTAAAAAGCTGTCTACAAATTAAGCTCTTGAATTAAATATAAGGAATACCTATTAGCAGCTTGATTTTATAAAAAAAGTCGATTATTCTTGCGAGTCATTGAGTAGTTAATGTAACGAGGGGTAGTGATTATGAAACCGAGGGGAGTTGCTTCAACAATGCACTTTGCAGCATTAATGCCACAAATAGCCTTTTCTAAAAATGAAGTGCAACAAACTCAAAAACTTACAAAAATGGCTCCTATTGTTGAACCCATGCCTCATTATCCTCTTTCAGCAAATATTTCTGATATGCTTGCACATATTAATGAGCTTATCCGTCAGGAAATAATGAAACCAGTCACAGACAATGATAACTTTTTCTTTTTAAATGCTGAAGAAGAATATAAGTATCAACCGATGCAACAACGTGAAATGGTAAAGAAAGAAGAGCTGCCTACAGCACAAAAAGCAGATGGGAAATTAATTGCGATAGAGAAAGAAAGTGCTGCATAAAATAGATATGAAATTTGCAGAATGATAATTGAACTAAAACAATTAGTGTGAAGTAAATAATTATTATTTATAAAAGCAAAAAGGGCTTTTCTTAAAATTTAATGTGCATTTTACAGGGAATTTTCCCAAAAATTTCAATGATATTACATTTATTTATGCATTAAATATAATAATTTAGCTTATATAAGAAAGCTTATCAGTTAATAGTTTTACGTATGCAAATATAAAAATATTCTAGTATCTTGTGATATACTGTTAACAAAAACTTCTAAAATCCCGTTTCTATTCGATTATAAACTAATTGTGTGAAAGCATAAATCTGCCCTCCAACAAACGGAGCTGTAAATGCTAACACTAAAAAAATAATAATAATTTTTGGAATAAATGTCAGCGTCATTTCCTGAATTTGTGTTAAAGCTTGAAATAAAGCAATAATAATACCTGCAGACATTGCAGCAAAAACTGCTGGACCACTAGCAGTTAAAATAGTCCATATAGCTGCTGTTACCATATCAATAGCATCAGCTTCATTCATACTCTAGAACCTACCAACATAAGATTTATGACCATCAGCTTCAGGTTTCTCACCATTTTCGCCAGGTTTCTCACCCTCTACATCAGGTTTTTCAGTCATAACCTTAACACCTGGGCCAATAACAACTTTTTCACCATTGTCCAATGTCGCAACTATCCCATCACTATAAATATCAATAGAAACCACATATCCTTCAATAACTTTATCTTTTTCATCTGTAAATTGTATATATTTACCGACATACCCCTCTGCTCCGTTGATTAATCCATTAGAAAGCATCTGGGAAAGTGTTTCATTCATTTTTATAGCTTGTTCAACAGATGAAAAACTTGCTAATTGCGATACAAATTCTGTTGAATCCATAGGTTTTGTTGGATCTTGATTTTTCATCTGTGCTACCAACAACTTTATAAACATATCATAATCTGCATTCTTCTTTGCTCCAGCCATCTCCGGCTGTCCACCATCATCTTGAGAATAACTTCTAGGAGCACTAACCGCGTCCAATGCCATATCACACCTCGTTAACGTTACATTCCAACTTGTCTTACACTTATACTTGTCGTATTTGGTGAGGATATTTTACCCATAATCTGTGCTTCTTTCTGAAACAAACTACGAAGAACTTTTAATACCTCAAAAATTTTATTTTGCTCAGTTAAATAAATACACTCCTTTAAGCCTTTCAAAAGGTCACAATCAGTAAAGGTTTGAAGTAACTTTTTTAACAGATTAACAAACACAGTTAATGCTTTCTCCGCTTCGCTTGGATTAATCAACACAAGCTGAGCAGAAAAATAAAGCTGTTTAAGAGGAGTATCAGTATCTTCAACTTGTAAAACATGCCCTTCTAAAAGAAAAGTTGCATCATTTAATAATTCAAAAGTTACTTTACGATCCACCCGTAATACAGCACCATTAAGAAAGATTCTTTCATTTGGTTTGAGTGTCAAACGGATTGTTTTTTTGCTCATTCATATATCTCCGCATTTTCTGCCAAACCATCACGAATAGATTCAGAGATCTCAACAAGAACATCAAAATCAGTAATCTCTCCTTCATCTAATTTCTGAATTTCTTTTAAAATAAAAAAACCAATAGAAATAAGAGAAGCTTTCAATGCCTGTGGTAAAGCATTTGCTGCTTGCCCAAGATCTTCAATAAGAATAACCCAAAGCTTTCGGGCAAACTGAACTGCATCCTTAGCTTCACAAGAACCAGGACCTTTGGCTTTTGCAGCTAAAAGCAGCTTGATACAACGATCAAATAAAAATCGTTCGCGCTCACGTGCGCTCATTGCATCATCTTCCATGACATCTTCATATCGCATTTGATACATTAAACAGCTAAACCTCTTTATTTTAAATAATTAATAAGACTTAATCGCCTTATCATATCTGTCAAAGTATAAGAAGCCTCTAACATAGCCTCCAAAGCTTTGACTTTTTGAGCGACCTCTGCCGCATCGACACCAATCATATCAATTTGTGCTCCTTTAAGAAGGCCTACTTGAGTTTCAATTTGGTGCGTAGCCGCTTTAACCCTTGTTTCTGTACTTCCTACTCTAGAAGCTGTTGCAGTAATTTCATCCACAACACTACTTGTAGATGTATTGTCAGCAGACACTCGCGCTCTTGAAAAAAGACTTTCTTGTGCTTCTTTTGATAAACCGATATCACCAAATTCTGCGACTAAAATCAGATTTTTCATAGCATCGCGAAAACCTTTATCATTAGCACTTACTGCAACATCTACCTTATCACCATTGGGTGCAATATGCTTCTCAGTAGAACCATCCTTAGCATTTGAAAAAAATTCCTTAAAATTCTCTTCATTAAATAAATCACTAAAAGGCCCATCAATAAATTCTTCCATCTCTTCACTGGTGAGATCTTCTGGTTTTCTGCCATTTAGAAAATTCTCAAACGCTTCGTGCACAATTTTACTGGGACCCGTTTCACCACCTACTTTATAAAACTTTAACGGTGGTTCACTCGTATTTGTCCCACCAAATATATATTCACCATTAAAATTAGTATTTAAAGCTGAAATAAATGCACTCAAAGCATTTTGGGCAACAGCTTGCGCTGCAGATGGTGCCGCATTTCCTGCATCACCGACAAGCATATTATTAAAAACAACCAATGACCCTGGCGTTGATTCTTTATCACCTGACGCAATTAAACTTTGAATCGCAGCCTGCACAGAAGATAATCTCAATGAAAGAAGTTTATTGCTTGTACTATAACCTTCGAGATAACTCATCTGATTCTCAATATCCATTAAGCGTCCTGTTTTACGCCCCAATGTAAGACCTGGATCATACACCTGTCCAGTAGCCATTTCATAGCCAGCCTTCATCAAATCAGACTTCCCCTCAGAAATTAGATTACGCCTTGCATTGTTTAAAACATATGTCGAAATTGAAGGAACTCTCACTTTACACCTACCTAACTGCTGCTAGAAGATCATCTAGCATTTTACCAACCGTACTAATAATACGAGAGGTTGCTCCATATGTCTGCTCTAATTGCAACATCAAGGCTAATTCATCATCTGTATTGACACCCGTTGCATTGGATAATGCCTCAGCAGCATGCAAAAACATTGTGCCTTTATATCTAGCTTCTTTATCTGCGTTTGACCGCAAACCTTGAAGCCAGCCTACTGAGTTTTTACCAAAATCCATAATTGACTGCTCTAGATCCAAACCTGTACCCGTTCCAAATTTTTGTTTCTCATTAAAAGAATCTACTAATTCTTGAAGTTTATCACCAAAATGTTCTGGACCACCACCTTCTGTTTTGCTGTCAAATATAGGATTAAGTTGTATCCTTCCTGCTAAACCCTCAAGAGCACCGATCTGACCACTAGGCTGCTCTCCATCTAAAAATAAAGAAGGAGGACCAGGAAACACCTGCATCAAAGCATTTGCTATTTCGTCTAACTGCTTTTGATATTGTGGTATAATATCATCACGTAGCTTCAATAAACCACCGAGATTACCACCTCCATTAGGATCAATAAAGGATGAATGACCTAAAGGGACACCATCAATGAAAATCTGTTTTCCAGAAATACCAGATGGCAAAGAAGTGCTGAATTGAAATGATACTGTCCGTGGCATTTTATCGTATAAAGTACTGCCATCCATACCATAAATGGACATTGTTCCATCAGAATGATTAACTGTATTGATACCGATTTCTTGAGACAACTCTTTTAAAATAGCATCTCTTTGATCCATATAAACACTATCATCCCGATTTGCATTTCTCTCCCGCGCTACCAACTGATCAAGCTCATGAAATTTTTGCAATAAATCATTAATGTAATCAACAGAATCTTGAATATCACTATTCACATCATTATATGACTTTTCAATTTCACGACTTCCTGCATTCAACCCTTTGGCTAAATCACGAGCACGATCGACTGCTGCATCTCCATTAGAACGCTGTTGTGGATCATTCGCATACAATTGAAGTGCTTTTTGAAATTCACCAAGCAATTTAGAAGGTGAATTTGAAAATCGATCCGATCCATAAATATCAGATAAACGATTCAGCCCATTAGAAAGACTGCCAGCAGCAGCAGCCTCGCTTGCTTTAACCAAATAATTATTCAATAAATGGATATCACCATCACGACGTACAACAACATGAACCGCTCCCCCCGGCCCCGATTCTAAATATGAAGTGCGACGCGTATAATTCGGATCTCCTGCTTTTACAACATTACGCGAAACAGTATCAAGTCGACCTGTAGTCGCTTTTAACGAGTTTCGGGCTGAATTAAGTGCTAAGTTAAGCGACATAATCTTATCCCCTTTTTGATTGTGTTTACATTATCGTTTCAAATTAACAATAACATCCATCAACTCCGAACCCGTCTGAAATACTTTGGAATTCGCTGTATAATTCCGTTGCGCCTCAATCATATCTGTCAGTTCATCGCCCATATCAACGTTTGAATCCTCCAAATAACCAGAAGATAGAGTACCAAAGACACCATCACCAGGACGCCCCATCATTTGAGGCCCCGTCTGACTATTAGTTTCAAAAACAGTCCCACCTAAAAAAGTCAAACTGTCTGGTGAAGCCACAGTCGTAACACCTATATACCCAATTGTCCGCGTTTTTTGATTGGAATACATAACCTCAATTTCACCATTTTTACCAAAGGTGAAACCATCAAAGGCACCCGACTCCATACCATCTGCTTCCCCTTCAAAAGCAAATAAATTGCCCTTTTGGGTCACCAGGGAATCTGCCCCCACCCCGCCAAAATTAACATTGACCTCAAAAGTATTCCCCTCACTATCTGGCAATGTTAACTTAAATTCTTTTGTAGGCGCTATAAGATTTCCTTCTTTATCAAAGTTAAACTCTGTAGAACCAACTTTTTTCCCGTCAGAATAAGCATCAACAACCCACTTATTTTCAGCAGTTTTTCTCATATAGAAATCAACCTGAACCTTTTTACCTTGACTGTCATAAGTCGTCATTGATTTTTTCTGACTATAAGTTTCAGGTTTCTCAGGATCAATTTTACCATCCTTCGGCTCAACAACCTTTGCACTCGGATTAAAGTTTACTTTAAAATCAATTTTCGTCGTCGCTTCAGGGCCGAATAAATCGGTTGGACCGCCTTTAATTTGGATCTTTTCTCCATCTTCATTTAAAAGATAATATCCTGCAGTATTGCGAAGATACCCATCCTTATCGCGTACAAAAGACCCTGCACGCGTTAAAAATTCTTTTCCATTTTCATCTGCTACACGAAAAAAGCCATTTCCGTGAATCATTGTATCACCAGAACGACCTGTTGCACGCGCTGGACCACCAATCGAAATATCATGACCAATATGACTCTTCACTCCGCCAGAAACGTAAGCATATTGTCCTGAAGGCGTTACATAATTAGAAAACTGGACATTCGTACGTTTATATCCAATTGTACCAGCATTAGCGACATTGTCAGCTACACCAGAAAGCCGCGTTCCTTGAGCGTTCATACCAGAAACACCAGTACGCATCATTCCGTAAATACCCATATCATCTCCTATGATCTTTAGCTTATAACACTACTATAAATAAACTTCCTTGTGTGAAGCTTTTGCTTAAATGTTTTTACAAAAATAAATTATATGATCATAAAAAAAACATAATTTGTTTTTAGTGGGTTTGTATTGGTTTTGAATTAGAGTGTTAATATTAGGTGTTTTATTTTAAAAGTGGAGGAATTATATACAAATTTAATCTAATTGATTTTTAATTTGTAAGCTGTAACCAAGGAATCTTTTCGAATCTATAATGTCGTAGTTGAGTTTTGCTTTTAGTTTCTTGCGAAGTTTACTAATGTGGCTTTCTACAACGTTCTCTTCTATTGTTTCATCAAAGATTCCGTATACCGCATTGAATATTTGTGTTTTATTAACACGTTTTCCTGCGTTTGCTATTAAGTATTCGAGAATACGGCGTTCCCTGCGTGGAAGAGGTAGATTTACTCCATTGATTTGTGGGTCACGTCCATCGTTGAAGACGCTAATAGGGCCAACTTCGACTGCGGTATTTGCTCCTCGTATATCATTTCCAATTCGTCTGCGGATAGCAGCGATTCGCGCTAGAATTTCGCGGACGTGGATTGGTTTGCGGATTACATCATCGATACCTGATTGAAAAAGTTCTATTGTATGATCCAAAATGTTTGTTTCTGTTAGAGCTAAAATTGGAGTCGAGCTGTAATTTCGAATTTTTTTTGGTAATTCGATTTGGTTTTCACATTTTCCTAAAAGAACTGCTTCAAGTGAAGATATCTCATTATGTGAAGCTGTTGAAATCCACTGACTAAAATCTGAAGGGGCTAAGCCTGTTGCAGCAACTCCTTCGCGAGAAAATAAGGTAGCATAGCCATCTGTTACCAATTTACGGTCATCTACTACAACAATCATAAGCACTCACTCAGCAATTTAGAACTAAAATTTAAAATGTATACGCAGGAAATCTACATATTGCTAAATTTATACAACTTTAATTTTTAAAAACACAAGTTATTTTTACGATTTATTATCTATAAAGACGCGATTACTATTTTTGGTTGTGTTTTTTGACACAAAAAACACCTATAGGTTGTTACAAAAATTAATATCATCTCAAAATGAAACAAATTTTCATTTTTTTATCAAAATAATTTACTATTTTTGTCATAATGATTCATAAGGCTCCTTTACAAAAAGCTTGAGAATTAGGAGTCCATCGACCAAAACCGCTAGCAATCATGTTACGCATAACACGACACACATAGCCCTTTTGAGCTGGATCATTATTAGGCCCTGCATGGTAGCGTGCAACTGCCATAGTCCAGCTGCCTTCTTTTTCGTATAATTTTTTTAAAAAACGCGCAGCATAATCAACATTAAGACGAGGTTTTAACATTTCTACAACAGAAAAAAAATTCTTACCGTGGTAATAATGATTAATTTGCATACAACCTACATCAATGAATTTAGCTCCAGAGCGTTTAGCATTTTTAAAGATATGTAAAGCTTCCGCTTGGTTTTTTGCAAAAACAGCCTTGCCATCAATATTTAATGCATAAGGTTGGAGCGATTCTTTATGGCCTGTTTCTGTTAGCCCAACTGCATATAAGATACCTAATGGTACATTATAGCGCTTAGAAGCCGTAATCATTTCTGCTTCACAAATATTCTCAGCTACCGCGTAATTCAATACTATAATGCTAGACGACCAACCGATAAGAAATGCGTGAAGAAATATCTTCAAAAGGAATATCCAAAAATGTTGCATCTGATAACGGAAATTGCTTGAAAAATTGCTTTGATTCATTTTTTCCATTCTGTTCATTATCACCAAACGCTTGACGTTGACCATTAAAATGCTGTCCACTATTATCTTGCTCTAATCTTTGCTCCATTTGCAAAGATTGATTTTGTTGAATAACTTGAGAACTTTTATCCACAATACTAATTAATAAATGACCACTATCATGAACATGTGCCTTTTCTAAAACATATGATAACATCTGCTGATTGCTGATTAAAAGGCGCGCTGTTTCGCGATGTTGAGTACATAATTCAATATGAAGCCCTTGCGCAGTCATTCTCACTTTAGCATCAACTGTCCCAAGCTCCACAGGTGTAAGTTTTAAATGCAAAATCCTTACATCCCCAACTTTTTTATTACACGTAATATCAACACCACTTAACTGCATCATAAAATCAGGTTTTTCTTCTTGAAGAATAAGCCTATTGCCTATTTCTAAATTCTTGAGAGATTGAGTTCTTTCTATCTCCATCCCCACACGTAGTGTCAAGGATTCACTTTCATGTGCAAAATTTTGTATACTATACTGTGGCATTTTTGGGTGTGTGAGAAAATGTTTGTCAACTGCTTTAATTTGAACCTTGTCTTCAATAGCACATTCTTTTTGAATATCTGCAACCCACTGATTTTGTACATCACCATTTATAGAAGCTGTAATGCTCCCATGTTTTACATGTTCACTAATTTTTTCTCCAATTTTTTCTTGCTTTACAAACCTCTGTGCCAAATAAAGTGGATTCAAAAAATTTTGAAAAGACATATTTTCTTTATTACCAAGATAACCATGCTTGGCTTTTTGCAATTTTTTCTCAAAAGCTTTAATTACATTTTGTTCCACAATTTCTTCTGATATTTCCGACTCTATAACTTTAGCTAAAGGATCCTGTCCTTTATTTAAATACTCTGCACCCTCATCTAGAATTGTCTGTTTTACGGATTCTTCTAAAGCTTCTTTCACCCTATGTATAAGCGAAGAATCTTCATGAAAATTTTTATCTTGCTCAAATTTACTTTGTTTAAGTAACGTATCAAATGTTTTAGGTAATTGATTATCCGCACAATCTTCTGATTGAACTGCAACTTTATCTGCTGTAGTTTTATTTATTGTAGCCATTTGTACAGAAAGAAAACCGCACAATCCATCAGCGCTTATCATCATTTTTGTATCCTAATAATTGGTCGATTTCATTTATCTTTTCTTGTGTATGTTGAATAAATTGCTTCATTTCTGCTTCTATAAGAGATGCTGTATTTTTTTGTTTATCATCTTTTTCTAAGGTTAACTTCAATTCTTTATGACTTTGCAGTTGTGATGCAATTTGTGTGTTTTTCTCTTTCAGAACATCCAATGGAAAAGAAACGACTCTTTGCGCAACAGCTTGTGCAGCAATAAATAAAAAACGATCTTTCTCTGATAAATCTTTGTAGATGATATTTTGTATCATCTGTAGAGCTTCTTGTGCAGCGATTGAACCAGAAAGACTCATAGCGTAATACAAACGCACAGATGTATCATCTACACCGATTTCATGTGCTAATGTCAAAGCTTTCTGAGCACTGAGTTTTGCTTTTTCCATACGTGCATCAATTAACGCAGCACGGCTCACTGCCATATATGCCATAAACTGCACCTTTGTCGGTGCATAAGCAAGCAATGCTTCCAATTGATCAATACTTAATTTTTCATCAAGCCGCAATACAGCAGGAATAAACTCATGCCAAAAGTCATAAGCATAAGGTGATTTCCAAAAACGATGCACATAATGACGAATTAATAAAGCCAAAAGATCTATCTCACCAAGCATTGATGCAACTTTTAATTCTCGACGAATAGCACCCTCTTCAAATAAAGTTCCCGGAGCAAAAAGCCTTACTTGATCTAATTGTTTCAAAGCTAAAGCAGGATCTTTTTCTATGATATTAACAACCGTAGAAAGTACAACAGACGCAAATAAAGCAGGAGGAATAGATCGAATATCTTCTTCAGTTAATTGTGTATATGTCTTTAAAAAAGTAGTTTTTTTATGAGATGCATAAGCCAAAGCACCATCCATTACATTCTCTGAAATCACTCCCTTTCCATATTTCTCTAAAATGCTTTGCACTACTCGAGGATTTCCACCATTAAAAAGATAAATCAATAAAGCATAAAGATTGTTCTTATCTTTCCAAACACTAGCATCAAAAGTTAAAAATTTATCGCCAATTTCTCCCAAAAGTTGCAGTTGTTTTTGCAGTTCTTCCTCTTGTCCTGATATAATTTTATCTTG
Source organism: Bartonella sp. 11B (assembly GCF_002022625.1). Taxonomy (NCBI): domain Bacteria; kingdom Pseudomonadati; phylum Pseudomonadota; class Alphaproteobacteria; order Hyphomicrobiales; family Bartonellaceae; genus Bartonella; species Bartonella sp. 11B. Next base: position 1,283,378 of record NZ_CP019783.1, read on the forward strand.
TAAATTTTGTAAAGAACGCACAAGATGTACTGGCTCAGAGACAATAGTTTTTGATAACATAGAGGGCTCTTTAATTTCACGCTCTACCTGTGCGATAAAAATGTCCTGAGAATCTCTTTCTATCTTTTGTAAAAAAGCTCTACCCTCTTGTATAAAAATTCCTTGAATAAAGACCACAAAAGATAAAAAATAGACAGAGTATGCCTTTTTCATAATCATGGTGTTTTTTCCTTTTCAAGAACTGACTTGTCTTGTATAATCTTTTGCGAAGAAGACTTCTCTACTGCCGATTTTTCCTGTACTTCTTCAGTCTTTGGATCTCGTATAAAAATAGATATACGCCGGTTTTCAGCAGCATATGGATCCTTTTTATTTTTCAAATCCCGATCTGCATAACCTTCAACACGCAAAATTCGTTTCTCATCAAAGCCACCACGCACCAACATATAATAAGCCATCTGTGCACGTGCTGTTGAAAGTTGCCAATTATCATAAACAGCACTACGATAAGGACGTGCATCAGTATGCCCACTAATCACGACATCCCCTTGATATTTCGCAATAATTCCTGCCATACTACTAATTAAATCAATAGTCCGCGCTGTTGGAACAGATAAGCCAACTTTAAACATTTCATATTTTGGCTGATCCATTAATTCAATCATAACGCCTTCTTTAATCGGCTTCACATGAGCCAATATATTGCTGTTTTCCCCCTCTATAAAATCCGTTAATTCTTGTGCAAGAGCACGAGAATTCTCAGAAGAATTATTTTCTTGTATAGATTCTTTTACCAACGTTTTTTGCTTTTGGTCTTTTCTTTTTTGAGAAAAATCAATATTTTCTCTCCAATAATGCGGAGAAAAAGGATCATGATGCTCTGTTCCTAGTTGTAAATTTTCTTGAGAATCACCAACTCCCTGCCCTACAAGATCCCCTTTTTCAAACTGCTGCTCGGAAGGATTTTTTGCGTGGTGTTCTGATTGAACAATTTTTTCCAATCCAGGATAAGGATTATGCATTAACTCTGTTTCCTCCATAGCATTTGACTTTTCTGACTGATCATCATCTCTACGCTCTTGATCAAGAGAACTTTTTTTATCTTGTTCAATATCTTTGTGTTGAATACCCCGATTACTTGTTTGGGGATCTACAAGTTTGATTGGATTAAAATAGTTTGCGATGGCTTCCTTTGTCTCATCATCCTGGACGTTAACAAGCCACAAGACGAGAAAAAGCGCCATCATTGCTGTCATAAAATCAGCATAAGCAATTTTCCAAACACCACCATGATGATCATCATGATCTCCATGTTGCCCACGACGAACAATAATAATTTCAGAAGAAGATTGTTGGTCTTCAGATTTCATTGTATCAACTCCTTCAACGTCGTCAGCAATGGAGTAAGCTGTGTAGCAATAACCATTTCACCACGATGTAAACGTAACTCTGTACTTTTGGTCGGTTGAAATTCAAATTGAGATGAATCAAAATCACGCTGTTTTTTGAGCTGTTCAAATAATTTTTCATTCCCCTCAAGAACTAAAGGTTTCCCTGCAGAAAGAGCCTGATCTAATATTTTTGTAGCAAATTCCTGAAGTGCTTCTTCTGTAATTTTTTCACCAATAAATACGGAAAGAACCTGTGCAATCTCTCGAGAAATTTCTTGACGCAAATCAGAAAATTCTTTTGTTAATTGACGCTGTACATTGGCTCCTAGCGATTCAACCATACTTTGTTTAGCCGCTTCAATAGCTTTTGCATGCTCTTCTTCCAAACATTTCTTTTCTTCTTCAAACTGTTTTTGCAATTTTTCTGTTACCTCTTGCACAGCTTGATCAAAAGCTTCTTTTCGAGCTACTTCAACATCAACAACCCCTTCAGAAGGGAAAGATAATATTTCTTCCATATATTCTTCTGAAGGTTTAGTATCAGATAATGAACAGTCTTTCTGCTTCTCATTATTATACATGAGTTCGCTTTCATCATCAGAAGGCAAAACCTCTATATCTCCAGCAGAAATGTAGCGGGATGAAAAATCACTCAGAAAAGAAGATAAGGGAAGACTTACCTGTTTTTCAAATTTTCCACCTGTTTGTTCCATTCTATTTATCACTTCCATTTAACGTTTCACTTTACAAATCTATACAGCCACAGTTGTGTCAGTATCATGGACCCATTCACGCAAAACTCCAGCAAAACGTTCTTCATCCATTGCAATCATTTGCTCAAGACGATTCTGTGGTGGAACACGCATACGATTGCGTAAATTGTGAAGTGTATCATTATTTGTGCCTGTAACGCCACCAAATTCTGCATTATCTTGATATTGGTGTTCTAAAGCAGGTATATTTCCAAGACCAGCTACAGCATTTTCACTGTTTTCAAGTGCCTTTTTTCCTTCCCGCATTTCCCGCATCAAAGGACGTACCCCTAAGAATAAAATCAAGAAAACAGCAATTACTAAAGCAACTCCATTGATCAAACCAGATGTATAACGTGACAATGATTTCCAAAGAGGCTCTTGAACAGGTGCCATATCAGCCTCAGAATTACCAACGAAATCGACGGCTGTAACATTAATGATATCTCCGCGTTTTGGATCAAGTCCTGCTGCCGTTGCCACCATCTGCTGGATACGATTTACTTCATCATTAAGAGCATTTTCAGAGGTTGGTTTTGTACCATCTGGAAGAACCAAACGCGCACGATCTACCACGATAGCAACAGCTAATTTCTTCACACTATAACCATCACTAACTGTAGAAATAGTCTTAGAGTTAATTTCATAATTAGTAATCTCTTCACGGCGATCTTTTTTATCGGTTGATCTTTCTCCACCACCATTAGCAATTTCTTCTTGCGGAATATTTTGTTCTACGCCGACAGCATCACTATTACGGTTATTTTGGCTATCAGCTTGATCACGCACGGAACGCACGGAACGCACAACCTGTGATTCTGGATCAAAAACGGTCTCATTTGTCTGACGACGATCTGTATCTAAAACAACTTGTACACTAGTTTGAAAATGATCAAGACCAAGATAAGGAACCAATTGTTTACGAATATTCGCATCAATTTGCGAAGCAACCTGTTGCTCAAGAGATGCCATCATCATCGAAGCTCCATTCATTGCATCCACTCCAGATGCAAGCAACTGTCCACGTGTGTCCATTACTGTCACTGAGCTTGCTTCAAGTGAAGGAACAGCTGCCGCTACTAATTGACGAATAGACTGAGCAAATTCAACTGCAAAACCACTATTAGTGCGAATTACAACAGAAGCAGTAGGCTTCTGGTTAGCCTTACGAAATGATCCTTTATCTGGTAAAACAATATGGACACGTGCTGCCTTTACACCTTGTACAGCTTGAATCGTCCGTGCGATTTCACCTTCTAAAGCACGTTGGCGTGTAATTTCTTGCATAAAAGACGTAAGCCCTAAAGATCCCATATTATCGAACAATTCATATCCAGCATTATTTGATGTTGGTAGTCCTTTTTCGGCAAGAAACATTCGTGCTTGCTCTGCTTGCCCCACAGGAACCTGAACAGTACTACCATCAGAAGAAACATCAAAAGCAATCCCTGCTTCACCCAACGCCATTCCCATTCGATTCACATCATCACGTGAAAGACCAACATAAAGTATTTCATAAATAGGACGCGTTAAATAAAAGCTAGAAAACAAAATTGTTCCAAACAAAGTTAATCCAACCATACCAAGCGCAATAAGGCGCTTTACTCCTAGTTTATGAAGCGCATTTCCAGAAGAAGAAAGAAAAGCCAAAAATTTATCAAGCATAGATTTGCACCATTATTATTGAAAAGACAATCTCGCGTAAAACAAAGAAAACAGCTGTTAAACAACTGTTTTCCTACTCCTACTGCTTAAATCATAAAAAACAAAACTTGCGTGAAAATGATGCCTGTTTTTGATAGAAAACCCATGATATGCTTATATCATAGATTTATTTAAAGGTAATATTTCGCTATCATGCCATCTTTATCTATTCTAAATAACACAATAATACTGTGCATAATACATTGCGCCATCATGTAGACATATTCTTGCCATATAATCGCTGGTAATCGCCGGTCATTTTATTGAAAATCGTAAACTTTTTCAAAGGTCCTTTAGAATGTACAAAAATTACCTATTGCGGTATACGCTTATAAGTACTGTATTCTTTCATTTTTTAAGTGGTAATTCTCTATATGCTGCTCCACAGAGTGATTCCATACCTACAGGAAATGAGAACACAGCCCTTAATCTGAATAATGGTACAGTATGGACACTCAGAATTAATAAAAGGGAAACAGAGGGAGAAGAGCAAAATGCAAGTCAGGATTTACCTGTTACTGATCAACTACGCTCCACTTTTTCTACCATTAATCTCAATGACAGTACCATTATTTTTGACAAACCAACAGATGATCAATATCAGATATTATATGTAGGTCCCTTACCAACTACAGAGCGAAATGAAGAGAGAGGTGCATCTCAACGAAGTACGCCTTCCTTATCAAAAGTCTATAATGCAACAGGCAATGCAAAAATTCACTTCAATACAAAATATAGTAGCGCGCTTGCAATAAGAGATCAAGAAACAGACCAACTTGTAATTAATGGTAGTGTTTCAGGAACAACGACAATTTATGTCAACAGTATCAAGGGAAAGAAGAAACCAAAAAGTGCTCCTATTCCTGACAGAAGTGGTACCCCACTTGTCTATAATAAAAGTGGTATCTCACTCATCCAAGTTTCTGGAATAGCAAATAAAGACTCCTTTAAATTGGCAAATGGCTATACCACAATAAATAATTCTCCTTATAAATATATTCTTGCTGTCTATGCTCCTGAGCATTCTCGTCGTAACCATAATCAAAGTATGTTTGCTCTATATCAGCCATATTGGGATTTCCGTTTGCGAAATGCCTATCTCGACCCTAAATCAAAGGTGAAAGCTCTGGTCCCACAAATGGCCAGTTATTTGGTGATGCCAAATGTTTTATTCTCTGCTGGTTTCTCTGATATCAATCAGCAAAATGCATCCTTATCCAATCTCCGGGCTATGTCATTGGAAAATGATAACAATAAGAAAAATGCTTTCTTCTTATCTTCTTATGGCAATACAGCAACTTTATCATCCAAACATACTGCTATGGAATATGGTTATGGAGCTGATCTTCGCTACAGTGCTCTACAATTAAGGGTCGCGTTAGGTGTTCTGGAAAATCAAAGTACCACAACAAACTTCGGCTTGTTAGGCTCTTATGGACAAGTATCTTTCACTCCAAAAGACATGGAAGGTGCTGCCAAGAGCACACTTGATAAGTGGTCAATTTCAGCCTTTAGTAGTATACATCATCAGAACAACTTGTACCTTGATACACTCTTTTCCTATGGCCGTGTGAAAGGAAATATTAAAGTTGCTGATATTGGTGACATTGCAAAATTGGATGACGTCAACACATTGAGCGCCTCTGCAACTATTGGTCAACAATTTGCAACTGGTGTTGAAGGGTTGGTCTTTGAATCACAAACACAACTTGTTTATCAGCGCTTGATATTTGATAATATTTCAGATGGTAATAATCTTGAAATCGATATGAATGATCCTAACCGATGGTTGGTTCGTATTGGTGGACGTTTAAACAAAACTGTCACCGCAGCAGAAAACGCTCATATTATTTCTTTTTATGGAAAACTAAATGTGATCAAAACTTTTGCTGATAGAAATACAATACAAGTTATCGATAATTTCAATCTTGATTCTATGGGAACTTCTGTTGAAGGTGGGGTAGGAATTAATGCGCAATTGAGTAAAAAGATTGGACTGTATGGCGATGTCAGCCACCAACACAAACTTCAAAAAGCAGGTATATCAGCAACCTCTCTCTCAGGTGGAATACGTTACCGTTTCTAAAACAATACTGATATTAGTTTCAATAAAAAGGGCAGTATAAAATACTGCCCTTTTTATTTTATTTCACTTCCCTCTTTTTAAAAAAGGCCCAAATATTAAGTCTCCATTATATTTTATTTCTTTGATTAGTTATTCTTAACTATATCCATCATTTTTATAAAAATAGAAAACTTATCAGTATTTTAAATTGAGCTTATAATAAGCCTCTATACTAGAAAGATTAAAGATAATATTATGTTATTGTTTTAGCATTCATTTTAAATATAAATATGAAAAATGAGCTCTTTATTAAAAGAATAATTTAATACATTATGTATTGTTAATAATAATATATAATACATTATGTATATAAATAATAAATATTATTTATCTTTATATAAAATAATTTTTATCTTTACATATAAGGAAAAATAATTTACTTCATCCAATAGGAATTATCGATTCAATATCCTTCTTATAAGCGGGGGGGATATTTTGGGTTTTATAAGTTAGGACAATCTTTATGTGTAAAAATTATCTTCTATCGTGTACAGCTGCGGCTGCTATAATTTTGTTTGGTGCTCATTTTAATGTTGCTGCTGCAGCTGGTGATGAGAAAAGCATCTCTATAATTAATGGCGCCTTTAGGGATGCCGGTAAAGGCAAAACTTATGAAGCTCCGGAATTAGAAAAAAGTGCTCTTTACGTAGGTGATAAAAAAGAAGAAATTGACGGAGCTGAAGGTACTGGCGATAAAGCTAGAAATGATGGAAAAACAGGTGGTACAATCACAGGTGAAGATTTAACACTAATTGGCAATGCTAGGAAACAAGGAATCGGCGCAACAGCTAGAGGGTCGAACAGTAAAATTATTCTAAAAGGCACAACAACTATTAAAGATCTTGATTCTGGTCTTTCTGCGGGTGATGGTGGTACAATCACAATGGAAAGTGGTACCATTGATGTCAGTGACACTGCCGTAAGAGTTAAAGGTAAAGATACAACTATTACACTAGGCGATGTAAAGATTACTTCAAAAACGACAGGTATTGATTTAACAGATGGAGCTAAATTCACGATGAAAGGTGGCTCTATTGAGGCCGATGAAACTGCTGTACAAGCTAAGGATGAAGGTACAACCGTTACATTAAGCGATGTGGACATTACTTCAAAAAAAGAAGGCCTTAGAATAGAAGAAGGTGCCGCAATTGTAGCAAATGGTGGTTCTATTACAATAAAAAAGGATGGCGTTTATGAGAATGCTCCTGGGAAAGCAGTTGTTGCTTCTGGAGAAGGGACTAGCGTTACATTAAATGATGTAGAAATCTCTTCAGATAACATTGGTATTGAAATAGAGGATAAAGCAATATTAAATATGACCAGCGGTTCTATTAAAGCAGAAAAAGACGGTGTTACTTTTGTAGACAGTAAAAATAATAAAAACAAACTAAAAGATACAAAAATTAGCGTTGTCAAAGGGTCTGGATTTAAAGCCGAAGGAAGCACAGTTTCTTTAGAAAATGTTTCCATTCAATCTAAAGAAGGCACTGGTCTTTCTGTATCTGGGAAAGAAGCAGTTGTTAAAATGACAGGTGGTACAATTGATGCGCACGAGGCTGCATTCGTTGTAGAAAACGGTGCAAAAATTGATATTTCCAATGTTTCTGCAACAGCTGCTAAAAATGGCCTAGAACTTAGAGATGAGAATGGTGATCAACAAAATAATGTTAATTTCACGAATACAAAACTTACCGTTGAAAAAGGTGTAGGTATTCTTGGAGACAAATCTGGAAAAGATGCTATCAAACTCAAAAATTCAGAAATACGTGCTGATCTTTTATTAAGATACACTTCTAAAGATGACAAGGAAGCATCTCTTACACTCGATGCAGATCATTCAATCTTAGAAGGTGGTGTTAGAACTGAAGACAAGGCTAAAACAGTCTTTAATCTGACCAATGGTACAGTATGGACGCTTAAAATCAGTAAAGAAGAAAAAGAAGAAGGTGCAGATGAAGATGGAGCATTGCTTGATATTTCTCAAAGATCACACTCTACTGTTTCTACGCTTAATCTCGATAACAGTACCATTGTTTTTGACAAACCGACAGATGGTCAATATCAGATATTACATGTAGGACCAGCAATACCAGAAGTTGATCCAGCACGACCTGCTCTTCCAAACGATGCGAAAAAAGTCTATAATGCGAAAGGCGATGCAAAAATTTACTTCAACACTGAATGGAGTAGCGGACTTAAAACAAAAGATCAAAAAACAGATCGACTTGTAATTAATGGTGATGCTTCAGGAACAACGACAATCTATGTCAACAGTATCAAGGGAAAGAAGAAACTAGAAGAAAATGCTTCTGTTCCTGCAAATGAAAATGGTCTCTCACTCGTCCAAGTTTCTGGAGAAGCAAATAAAGACTCCTTTAAATTGGCAAATGGCTATACCACAATAAATAATTCTCCTTATAAATACACTCTTAATGCCTACGGTCCTGAGGATTCTAGTAAAAGTGAAAATCAAAGTCTGTTTGGTGATGGCCAATCATATTGGGATTTCCGTTTGCAAAATGCCTATCTCGACCCTAAATCAAAGGTGAAAGCTCTGGTCCCACAAATGGCCAGTTATTTGGTGATGCCAAATGCTTTATTTTCTGCTGGTTTCTCTGATATCAATCAGCAAAATGCATCCTTATCCAATCTGCGGATTATGTCGTTGGAAAATGATAACAATAAGAAAAATGCTTTCTTCTTATCTTCTTATGGCAATACAGCAACTTTATCATCCAAACATACTGCTATGGAATATGGTTATGGAGCTGATCTTCGCTACAGTGCTCTACAATTAGGGGTCGCGTTAGGTGTTCTGGAAAATCAAAATACCACAACAAATTTCGGCTTGTTAGGCTCTTATGGACAAGTATCTTTCACTCCAAAAGACATGGAAGGCTCTGCCAAGAGTACACTTGATAAGTGGTCAATTTCAGCTTTCGGTAGTATACATCATCGGAATGGCTTGTACCTTGATACACTCTTTTCCTATGGCGTTGTGAAAGGAAACATTAAAGTTGCTGATATTGGTAACATTGCAAAATTAGATGACGTCAACACATTGAGTGCTTCTGCAACCATTGGTCAACAATTTGCAACTGGTGTTGAAGGGTTAGTCTTTGAACCACAAGCACAACTTGCTTATCAGCGCTTGATGTTTGATAATATTTCAGATGGTAATGATCTTGAAATCGATATGAATAATCCTAACCAATGGTTGGTTCGTATTGGTGGACGTTTAACCAAAACTGTCACTGCAGCAGAAAACGGTCATATCATTTCCCTTTATGGAAAACTGAACATGATCAACGCTTTTGGTGATGGTGATACAATACAGGTTGCGGATAATTTCCATCTTGACCCTATGGGAACTTCTGTTGAAGGTGGTGTAGGAATTAATGCACAATTAAATAAAAAATTGGGATTGCATGGTGACGTCAGTCACCAACACAAACTTCAAAGAGCAGGTATATCAGCAACCTCTTTCTCAGGTGGAATACGTTACCGTTTCTAAAACAATACTGATATTAACTTCAACAAAAAGGGCAGTATAAATACTGCCCTTTTTTATAATAATTCTATTCACGAAACCTATATTCTCTTCATCCCCGAAAACCCTCTTTCTATCCGCTTTTTCATCAAGAGATAAAAGCACTATTAAATGAATGCGGAAAGAAAGAGTATGAAATCATAAATGATCTTTATTATCAAAGTCTACCTTTTGGGACGCTTCTGAAGACCACAAAGCTCTAAGAAGAATAAAGATTTATACATAAAGAAGAAAATAAAGTACATTACCTCTTTACTAAAGTCGCATTAACCTATCAAAAACGATACTGCAGCTTTCCGGAAAAAGATGCCCCAGACATACCAGTTTTTGATAACCTTTGCTGATAACTAGCATCACCATGTACAAAAATATTGTTAGTTAACTGCACATTAACACCTAAACCACCCTCAATAGCAGAGCCCATAGAATCAAGATAAAAAGTATCACCAACTTCTATGGTATCGCTAAAACTAAGAGTCTTTATAATGTTCATTTTTCCATAGAAAGCAATGAAACTATTCTTTTCAACAACAGGAAGCGTTTTGGTTAAACGACCACCTACACACATTAACCATTGATGAGGATCCTTCATATTAACTTCAAGATTATCGCTATCTAAAATAGTACCAAACATCAAACGTTGATAAACAATTTGCGCCTGCGGTTCAAAAGATACACTTTTATTACCAGTTGCTAATTTGTGACCGACAGTTGCAGATACACTTAATATCTTTTTATCATCAAGTTTTGCTACATTATCGACAACAGCAGCCTTAATATGCCCTTTCAAGATACCATAAGAAAAGAGCGCATTCATATACGAATTGTTATCATGCTGCATATTACCGAAAACTGAAATGGACCACTTATCAAGAGTACTTTTAGCAGAATCTTCCATATCTTTTGGCGTAAAAGATAATTGACCATAAGTTCCTAACATACCGACACTGGTAACCGTATTTGCATTTTCAAAAGAACCTAACACAGCACCAGTTTGTAGAGCAGCATAACGTACATCCGCACCATAACCATATTGCAACGGATTACGAATAGATGAAAAAGTTTTTGCATTACCATAAGAAGATAAAAAGACAGAACTCGTCTTTTTACCTGCAACATTTAACGTTTCCTGCACATCAGCTAATATACCATTCTGATTACTGATATCAGAGAAACCAGCAGAAAATAAAGCATTCGGCATAACCACATAACTAGCCATTTGTGGTACAAGGGCTTTCACTTGTGATTGGGCATCAACATATCCATTTGACAAATTGAATTTCCAAATACCAGAAGTTTCTCTTTTACTATTAAGAACATACCTATAAGGCAAGCTATTAAATACAGTATAACCATGAACTAATTGGAAGGACTTTTTATTTGCAGCTCCACCACGAACCTCAATAATCGTAACTCCTTCCTTTGGCAAAATAACTGCATTTTTAGTAACACGTGTTGCACTACGGTTTTCCTCTACATTCTGATCTTCAACGTAATTAATATGAACTTTAGTAGTACCGAATACATCAGTTTTGGTGATTATAAGTTTATCAGAACCGTATTTATTAGAACCGTTTTCATCAGAACTGCTCACCCCCATATTAAAATGAATATTAACATTACCAACTGCTATATAATGTCCCATCTCACTTTGTTTGAGATCTTCTATGCGTAAAGTTTGGTAAATACCACTACCTTTTTGATCAAATATAACAGTACTATTATTAAGTGTAAGCATATGCAGAACAGATTCTTGCTGCTCCTTTGCTCTCAGTTTTTCTTCACTAATATTAAAATTAACTGGTATGATCCATTTTGAATCGTCTTTAAGAGTTAAAAATGAATATTGCACTCCTTCAGCTTGTGCTGAACCTTCTAGAATAGAATGACTTGCAGAAACTCTCAACATGTTAACGGAAGGTAAAACCTCTTTATCACTAGCATAACTTCCTAATAAAATATTAGAACGAATTTCTGAATTTTTAAGTGACACAATACCTGATTGAAATGCCATAATACCTACTTCGCTAAATAAAATTTTTGTATTGGTAAGATCTACAAGACTTGGAGCAACGAAACTTATACCACCGCTTCCGTTCTTGTCACTAGCGCTCTTAGAGGGCATCTTATCATATCCAAAAAAAATACCATACCCATCACTTATTTGTCCATCAGGATTCTTAATATTTATAACTGAATCTTTTAAATGCACTTCAGTTGCACCTCCAGGCATTATACCTACAATACCTGCCTGTATATCAATTCCTGTAGCACTAAATGCTCCAATACCATTAGCCAAAATCCCTACAGAAACTGCCTTAAATGTTCCTCCATTAATAACAAGAGGCGCACCCTTTGGTTCGATTGCAACGATAGGTACCCCTGAAAATCCATCATTTACTACACTGTGATTGCCATTAACTTCAGCCAAAACGTAAAACACATTCAATAAGAAAAAACTCAAAAACGTAAAGATTATATATAGCATTTTGTGCATAATTTACCCTACCATTAAACTATAAAATTTAAAACGGATTTTATATGCAACAAAAAATATTATATGTAAAGTTATCAATCTTGGTTATCATTTTCACTAAAGCATGAGAGATATTGATAATGTTCTTAATAAATCACAAATAAATTCAAGTATTTAAATCATTATTGACTATTGATTTATTTTGATTTTAGCATCATAATGAATTTTTATTAATGGAGACTGTTGTTTATGTACATCAGATTTTTCTGGACCTGAATTCACAGAGAACAATGCTGGTAGTCTTCTACTGGGAATTTAGGTGCGATTGTTTCTATCCCAACTATTTTATTTAAATATAATATTTACAAGCAAAATTATTATAAGATGAATATAGTCTATATTTATACTTAGTTATAATAAATGGAAAACTTAAACAAAGTTTATACTGTTAGCGATATAGTATAAAGTTAACTAATAATGAGTACGGCCTATTTAGTAGCTTACAATGTGTTCTTAATTAGTCTTATAATTTCAAACGCTAAATGTTCAATAAGAATTTATAAATTATAATATTTTTTTCAAATATATCCTATTAAAATATATATAGTAGCTTATAAAAGAAACTAATATCATATCTAGTAGGAATAAATTATAATTCTATTAATTTTATTAAAAATAATTAATACAATAAAACTAATTTATAAGCTTAAATATAACTTTAAAAAGATCTTATTAAGCTTCCAACTAATAAATTCCATCCATCAACTAATACAAAAAATAGAATTTTAAATGGTAGAGAAATAACCGTTGGTGGCAACATCATCATTCCCATTGACATTGTCAACGTAGCCACGACAAGATCTATCACTAAAAAAGGAAGAACAATAAGGAAGCCTATTTCAAACCCACGACGTAATTCAGAAATCATAAAAGCAGGAACTAAAACTCGAAAATCAATATCAGAACCTGTTTTAACTTGAAGAGAAGAATCAGAGAGATTAACAAACAAGTCAAGATCTTTCTCACGGACCTGCGATATCATAAATTCTCGAAAGGGCTGACTAATTTTTTCTATCGCTTGTTGTTCACTGATTTTATTATTTACTAAAGGCTGGACCCCCTCCTCCCATGCCGTATTAAATGTCGGAGCCATTACATAAAAGGACATAAACAAAGCTAATGAGACCATCACAAGATTGGAAGGCGTTGTTTGTAATCCTAAACCTGTTCGCAACAGTGAAAAAGCAATGGCAAAACGAGTAAAACTGGTAACCATGATCAATAAACCAGGAGCTACTGATAAAATAGTCAATAGGCCGAAAAGTTGGACTATCCGTCCACTAATTGAACCTTCAGGATAAGAAAATAATCCAGCAATACCACTAGCATTCTCAGCACCTGTTTTTTGCGCAAAAGCAACTGTTGTTGCTAACAAAAATATCATCAATACAAAGCCGCCAAGCCGCTTCATGATTCTACTACCAAACTTGAAATCAAAATATTACTTACTTTATTACCGGAACGAACTCTGGCACGATCTAAAAGATCAGCACGCAAATTCATTAACCCTGACGGCCCTTTAACCTGATCGATTGTAACTTGTCGCAAAAATGCTAAAAAATCATTTGATATATCAGCTGTCAGTGTAGCTTCAATATTCTCATCAGGCTTAATAACTAAAGAGACTTCCATTCGAATCCAAGCATTTTCTGGTACTGCAATATTAGTTAAAATAGGGGGCAAAGTAACAATATGGGAATCAGCAGCAATAAGATTCTCTGGAGTTTTAGTCATTGGTAACTCTTTTAAATTACTAGAAGTTGGCGCCATCTCCCGACTCACCCATGCTCCTAAAAACCACCCAGAAACAGCAGCAACCAATGTCAAAACAAATCCAACAATCAGAAAAACTTTTATGCTACTTTCCCGTTGCACAATGTTTTCTTCTTTTTTCGACTCTTCTGCCATAAAAATTCCCTGTCACATAAATCTTGTCACATAAATAATGTAATTAAAAGTTACTTTTGATAAGTTTCTATTTTTTGATAATGAACAATAAAATTAATTATATATTCATTCTCTAAAAAGGCGCAATCTGATTGAGTAATTGCTGACCATAAGGAGGTTGTTGTATTTCACTCATACGTCCACGGCCTCCATATGAAATGCGCGCTTCAGCAATTTTATCATAATCAATCATATTATTGCCTGAAATATCACGTGGACGAACTAATCCTACAATATTGAGAATACGCAATTCATTATTAACCCGAACTTCCTGTGAACCATTAATGACCAAATTACCATTTGGCAAAACATCTGTTACAATAGCTGCAATAGACAAACGAATATTTTCTTGTCGTTCTACCTTAGTATCCCCTTTAGACTGACTCGATGAGCCACCTTCAATACTACCAGCTAACTTGTCCATAAATGAATATCCGGCTCCAATTGTATATTTGGAATTAGAATCACGCTTTAAATCACTTTTATTGTTTAAACTAGCACGATCATTAATGAAAATTTGCACGGTCAATACATCACCTGGCTTCATTGCACGCGGATCCCGATAAAAGCTACTAGCGCTTGAACGATAAAGCGAATATCGACTTTCACTCGGTGCTGGTGGATAAATACTTGCTGCATGCGAAGAAGCATATCCTAAATCAGCACGAACCGGTGAAAAATTTGGTGCTGAATTAAAATCTTTTACATTATAAGAACAACTGGCTAATATTATAGACATGGTAGTCAAACCAATTATTAAATATAAGAAAGAAGAGTATTTATTTGTACTTTTTATCTGTTTTACTTGCATAATTATACTATCTTTACTTCTATCGCATATTGCATTTATTTCTTTTTTGTTGATGCTTGTTGTGCACTCACTAATATTTGAGTTAATTCCGCTGATTTTTCAGGCGGTAATTCATTCATAATAGCACTCGACACTTTAGGACTCAGCTTAAGTACAAGCGAAGCTGCAACAAGATCATTCATCAAAGCCAATTGAGCAGCTGCAGCGTCAGGACGCATTTTCGTAATAATTTCAACTAAAGAACTCTCTGCCATTGATAAAAACTCATTGCGTTTATTAAGCCAAATTTGATATTCGTTCTGCTTTTCTTCTAAAATTTTCACACGTTCACTAATTTGATCACGTAATTCTTGTAATTGTTTGCGTTGTAACTGAAAACGCGCATCTGCAGCCTGACTCCCAATATTGCTACAAAAACGCTCTATTTCTTCTGTACTTACTCCAGATATCCCCTCAGATCTTCCTCCAGACTTCTCTTGTATCAATGAAACAATAGGAGCTTTCGTATCTACCTCAGTCTCTATTGCCTCCTTCGGCTGAACTGACTGATGGGATACAGTTTCAATTTTTTGTTTAGGCACTTCAGTAGAAACTGGTGACTGTTCTACATTTTCTATAGATTCTACATTTTCTATAGATGAAGCAATCTTATTTGGTGCAGGAATTGGCACAGGTGCATTTTTCACATATCCCCTCCCAACCGGAAAAGCCATAAATATTACTATAAATAAAGAAAAAACATAAAAACGTAATTTTATCATTGGACAACAAGCTCCGCATGAAGAGCGCCTGAGGTTTTAATTGCCTGCAGAACTGCTATAATTGCTGTTGGTTTGACACCAATTTGATTTAACCCTTTAACAAGACTATCTAAATCGACGCCATTCAAAATACCAATATTAGAGAGTGGCTGATCAACATCAATTGATGTTCTCGGAACCACAATTGTATCACCTGTTTCACTAAAAGGATTAGGCTGTGAAACACTCGGTTCCTCCGTCACACGTACTGTTAAGCTACCATGTGAAATAGCAACACGTGAAACACGTACTTTTTCACCAATAACAACAGTTCCTGTACGTTCATCAACAACTACACGCGCCACCTCATCAGTAGGAATAGGTAATCCTTCAATGTCAGCAATAAAGCGTGCGATTGAAATATTACGCGGTTTGTTTAAAACAATAGTTTTCGCATCACGCTCTCTAGCAACACTTTGTTTATAACGCTTATTAGCAAAAATATTAATGAGATCAGACATACGGACTGCTGTCGAAAAATCCGAATTCCGTAACTCTATAATAATCTCGTTACTATGGTTGAAATTTCCATCAATCTTGCGTTCTACAAGTGCACCATTTGGAATACGACCCGATGTAGGCACACCTTGAGTTACACTTTCTGCAGCTCCCTTAGCCCCAAAACCGGAAATAACCATATTGCCTTGTGCCACCGCATAAGTTTTACCATCTGCTCCAAGGAGCGGTGTCATCACTAATGTGCCCCCTTGTAAAGATGTTGCATCCCCCAAAGAAGAAACCATTACATCAATCCGTGATCCTGGAGTTGCAAAAGGCATCATTTCAGCAGTTACAATAACAGCAGCTATATTATTAACACGCGATGCACCCGCAGGAGGGCTAATTCCTAAATTATCCAGCATAGCTCGCATAGATTGTTCTGTAAAAGGTGCGTTTCGTAAAGAGTCACCAGTACCATTTAAACCAATCACCAAACCATAACCCACTAATTGATTAGAACGAACACCTTGGATAATCGCAATATCTTTTAAACGAGCTACTGCACTCGAACGCGCTAAATCTGAATAATGCATTTGTGCAGGATGACCGCCCGACCCCAACCAGGCAGCATCAGCTTCCACTGTAGAGTTATATTGTTCAACATTTTTCCCGCCTTCATCTGCAAATGCTGGAATAAAGAGAATCCAAAAAGACAAGAAACAAGCAAAAAAACGCATAATCATTAAAAACCTACTCTTACATCACCATTTTGCAAAACGGTTCCCGTAACCACACGCCCTGAATCGGAATTGCGAACACGAATGACATCACCAGAAGATCCCGACTGTAAAACAACTCCTAGAGCTGTAATTTGCAAATTATGTGTTTGGAAAATCAACTTTGTTGCCTGACCACGCTCTACCAAAACTGGATCTCCTAAAGAAGAAAGAGGAATAGGCCGACCTGCTGTTAAGGTACGTTTTGCTACTTTGTGAAGAATTTGTTTCATATCCGTCACATACAAGGAGGCTGCATCAGATTTAATAAAAAAATGCTTTTCGCTTAAACCCATATCACTTACACGTTGACCAGCATAAATAGACTTATCAGGAACCAGAAAACCAATCCGATCAGCATAAGCTGCTGTTAATAAAAAAAACGAGAGAAAAAAACTTATGAGAAAAAGCGAAAAATTTTTCATACCATTTACCTCAGATTTTTAGAAACAACTGCTGCCATTTCATCTGATGCTTGAATTACTTTAGAATTCATTTCATAAGAACGCTGTGCTGCAATAAGCTCTGTCATTTCTTTGACTGGATCAACATTAGAAGCTTCAAGCATTGCTTGCATAATGCTGCCATATCCATCCTCCTTTGGATCTCCTGGAACCGGTGCACCAGAAGCTTGCGTCTCACGGAAAAGATTATCCCCTATTGGCTCTAGACCAACCTCATTGACAAAATTAACTAAACGAAACCGTCCCGCTTCCACAGCATTAGGATCTGTATCCGTTTGATAATAAACTGTCCCATCAGGGCTGACTGTGACATTTTTGCTCCCTATAGGAATAGTAATAACAGGCTGCACTAAATTGCCCTCCAATGTTACTATCTGCCCTGTTTCACTTAAATTAAAAGCACCTGAACGAGTATAAAAAACATTGCCATTGGGATCTTGTATTTCAAACCAACCATTTCCATTAATAGCGAGATCTAAGGCATTACCAGTTTGCACAAAAGCCCCCTGGGTATTAATCGTACGAACAGCAGCAGTACGCACACCCATCCCAATCATTGCTCCTTCAGGTATAACAGCTTGATTAAGCATATTAGGAACACCAACTGCACGATCTGCAACATACATCAAATCTGCAAATTCTGCACGCCCACGCTTGAAACCCGTCGTGTTAATATTCGCCATATTATTAGCAATAACATCAAGATTAGTTTGCTGGGCAGCCATACCTGTTGCCGCAATTGACAGTGATTTCATGACCATAATTTTTTCCTATACTTTTCTAAACACTATCGTGCTCATGCTAATCTAAACACTATCGTGCTCATGCTAAATTTGCATCCGACTTACTTCAAGATATGCTTGTACAAGCTTGTCACGGAGAGCGATAGCTGTACTTAAAGACCGTTCAGCTTCCATTACCGAATTTACAACTTCGCGCACACCAACATCACTTCCAGAGATTCTATCTATGGAAAGACTTTCTGCTGTTTGTAATTTTGTACCAACAACTTCTACAACCTCAGATAAAACCTGATCAAAACTGACATTGTTTCCTACTACACCAGGCAAGATTTGCTGCCCATTAAGACTACTCATTTGTTTGCTGGCTTGCCCCAAAGAATCAAGGGTATTGTGTGATACAACAGAAGTAAATGCTTCAATCATTTTATATGCTCCTACAAAATTCAAAATAAAACCTATTAATTAAGGTGATAAAACAGCTTATCCTTTTAATAAATCAATCGTTTGTGAGATTAAATCGCGTGCTTGGCGAATTACTTGTAAATTTGCTTCATATGAGCGATTTGCTTCACGCATATCTGCCATTTCTATAATCGAATTCACATTAGGATATTTCACATAACCATTACTATCAGCAGCCAAATGACCTGGTTCATAACGCATAATAAAAGGCGCTTTATCAGTGCTAATCCGTGTTACATGTACACCTTGTGCATCAATGTAAGGATTAAGCGTCGCTTCAAAGCTCACTGTTTTGCGCTGATAAGGTCGAGCACCTGGAGATTTTCCCGTTGAATTCGCATTGGCTAAATTTTCAGCAATAACACGCAAACGTGTTGACTGAGCACTCAAACCGGTTGTAGCAATTTGTTCTGCTGCAATAAGACGATCAGACATCTTTAAGCTCCTCCTCTAACTGTTGCCATTGTCATTCGATGAAAAGCTTTTACAATAGCAGTATTAAGAGATATTTCGCGACTAACATCCCCTCCTTTACGCATTTCTTCTTCTAAATTGACATCATTACCTGAATGCGTAACTTCCATAACATTTTCAGGGCGGATAATATGCGTTTCCATACCATTTTCGGTTATATCCATATGATGAACATTCGTCACAGCCATAGAAATCGTTTTATTTTGTAAAACGGCTGTAAAGTCCTCTACATCACGGGCTTTATACCCCGGTGTATTTGCATTCGCGACATTACTCGCAATTGCCTTTTGGCGAACAGATAACCAATTTGCTTGTTTATTTGCCATCTCAAAAAAATTAACCGAATCCATAATTCTTACCCTTTTTACTTCAAACCATCATAATAAAGAAAACTTGTGCGAGACTTGCTTTCGCATTTTAAATCTACAAGAAAATGAAATCATACCCAGCCCCGCACTATAGATGTCTTTACAACACCTTACTTTTATCAATCATAATAACAAAATATTAACTGCCATGAATGAATTAACTTCCTGACTTGATAAACAATATACGCATCACACTTAATCATCGCGATGCTACCCTTCATTTCTTTGATAAGAAGAAATTTTCACAACTCAACCAAGAAAAAACTTATCTTGTTTATGAAGGCTTAACTCAAAATTAATCTATACGGTTTATCAGCAATGGGAGAGAAATCTTTTCAAACAGTATTCCTTTTTCTATCAACAGATTCACATAGAACTTTGCAAACATACTCTTAATTTATTAGATTTATAGAAAACCGATCAAGCTTTCTAAACACCCTATGTTGCCTCTTTCAAACTTCTCTAAATACATCATAAACCATGAAAAGAAAAAATACTAACCAAACACAAGCCTGTACACAACAAAATGTAATCTCTTGAAAAATAATTCTCCCTTTTACCGCTAGCAACTATTACTGACTTTTCAATAACTTAGCTAATTCTTCATAGGGATCACTGATAAGTGCCATATCGGGACTTTGCTTCATTGCAGCATAAATAGATGGGACTAAAAAAACTGCTTGATCAAGAACATGGTCTGTCCCTGGACGATAAGCACCCATAGCGCGTAAATCACGTGTTTCTTCGTAGCGAAAAATCATCTCTTTCAAATTTTTAACCAATGTACATTGTTCAGGGGTCCAGTTATAAGATGCCAAACGTGAAATAGAAGAAAGGATATCAACGGCAGGAAATCTTCCCTGTGCAGCAATGGCACGATCAAGAACAATATGACCATCCAAAATCCCACGAATAGTATCAGCAATGGGATCATTATGGTCATCACCATCAACCAATACTGCATAAACACCCGTAATAGATCCTTTTCCTTCCCTGCCGGGACCTGCACGTTCCAATAAACGGGGCAATTCACTAAAAACGCGTGGAGGAAATCCACGTGAAACAGGTGGCTCATGAGCAGTAATAGCAATTTCTCGAGTTGCTAACGCATAGCGCGTAACAGAATCGACAACAAGCAAAACATTATCTCCTAAAGAAGAAAAATATTCAGCAATTGTTGTCGCCATAATTGGGGCTAAACGGCGCATCATCGGACTTTCATCACCCGTTGCGATCACTCCAATCAATTTGTGTAATTTATCGTGTAATACATCATCAAGCATATCACGCACTTCACGGCCACGCTCTCCTGTAAGCGCTAAAACAACCGTATCAAAATGATCAGCTTGCATCATCATAGACAAAAGAGTCGATTTCCCTACCCCAGAACCAGAAAAAACCCCAATGCGCTGCCCAAAGCAAAGGGGCGTGAAAATATCAATAACCTTAATGCCCGTGCGTAATCCTGCACCCACACGCGCACGTTTCAGTGCTGGAGGTGCATAGGTCTCAATTGCCATATTTCGTGGCCCAGAAGATAATCCTCCCTTGCCATCAATAGCCTCTCCAAAAGCATTAACAATTCGTCCACACCAAGAACGATCTGGAGCAACAAAAAGAGGACCTTTTGGAAAAACAGAAGCAGAAAGCATAGGAACGACAGTTTCATCATAAGGTTTAATTAAAACGCTTTCTTCATTAACACGAATAATTTCACCTCGTAGAAACTGTGACTCACACTCAACGGATACTGTATCACCTAATAAGACAGACTGTGATAAACCACGTGCAACTAATGTCCCTCGTGCTACATCGCTAATAACACCACCTTGACTCACAAGGTGAGAATAATGATCGTTTTTGTGTTTTGCAAAATCAAGCAATCGATTTAAAGCAGTAGGAGAAGGAGGTGTCTCAATTATGTCAGTATTTGAATCAGCATTTGTTACATCTTTGAGAAGATTTACCGTATCATCTGATTCCTCAGCATGAATATCAGTATCTTTTGCATCAGCAAGAGAAGAATTTATAACTGAATCAGTTGTTGGCGTAGCATTAACTAAAACAACTTCTGGCATAAAATTATTTTCACTCTCTAGCATCATACATACTCTTCAATACAAAGCCTCTATGATCAAATATTTATACTTTTCCACTCAAAATTTGAATAGATTTAGAACGCATTTCTTCTTGCTGACGAAGCATTGATTCAACACGTTCAAAAGCACGGCTTACTTCAATAAGGCGAGTCATCTCTATCACACCATTCACATTCGAACTTTCAATATACCCTTGCACAACAGTATCACCGCTTCCCCCTTCTGATTGAAAAGCTGCTTTATCAGGTATCACAGAAGAATTCGGTCCATAACGCAACTGGGTACCTGGCTGAAATTGAAATAAACCAATTTTCCCAACGAATGCATTATCTTGATAGATACTTCCATCAGCTACAATACGTGGTGTCCCCCCTGCTGGATTAAGCTGAATTGGTGCCCCTCCCTCATCTAAAAAAGGTAACCCTGTTACAGAAACCAATCCCCCTTCCGGAGTCATAATCATTCGTCCATCACGAGTATACACTTGTCCGAAAGATGCTTGCATAGAAAAATAGGAATCGCCTACTACAGCAATATCAAGCGCATTACCCGTCTCTACCAAAGAACCACGATCAGTGGAAATATATCCCTTGCCAGCACTTGTGAAAAACACACGATCACCCTGTTCATGTGCAACGGAAGACAATAATGTATCAAACTTCATACCACCCGCTTGAAAACCTGGTGTATTCACATTTGCCATATTTTGCGCAATAGTCTCCATCCGCCGTTCCAAGCCAATTTGGCCTGAAACACCCACATAAATCGGATTTTGCATATACCTAGTCCCTTCTGAATCTTATCAATACTTACTTACAGACCACCCTGTTTGAAAGATTGTAAAGCCATTATTGTTTCATTTGAAAAAGCTAAACCTCTACCTACATTTGATCCTTGCAAAATCATTAAAGCAGGATTAACAACTGTTTGATTTTGTACATCATACATAGCAGAAAATTTTGCAATGAGGTGTTCTAACTTCTTTGGATCTTGTAAATCCTTAAGTGACATACGCGACTCTAACAAAGATTTTTGCACTTCAATTGGCGACGTAAGCACATTCTCAGAAATATTGAAGGCCTTAAAAATAACAGCTGATAAAGCCTTATCGCTCAAAATCTGATAAGCCCAATTTTTTTCTGTCAGAACATTATTCTGCACCATTCCTCCGATAGTCCGAGTGAAATACAAAGCAAGACGTGTCCCCTCATTAACTTCGCCTACTTCAACTTCTAATGTTTGTTGCATATATTTATTCACGGTGACCGTTTTTGCACTCTCTCTTTGTGTCGCTTTCTCACCATATTTGCTAAAATTAAATGCCTCTGCAAATTGCTGATAACGCTTATCTACTAATTGAGATGCATACTCAGGATCTGAAAGAACCTTACGAATCATGCCTTTAGCAAAAATCATATCTTCCAATCCATAAGCTTTCATAGCATAATTATAGATTTTATCATTTGCCAAAAAATCATCAACCGACTTCACACCAATAATATGCTTAACATAATAGTCTGTCTCACGTTTGACTTGTGGCTTTTGAAAAAGCCTATCAAACGTTTGCTTCATATTATCAATTGTACTTCTATAACTCGTATATGTGCTAATCACAGGAAACCCCTCTCTACACAAGCCCCAATTTAAAGCATAAAACTTGCCTAAAGCTTATGATAAAACCACTTTATTATTAACGTAAGAAATATTTCACAAGTCTTTATTAATAGATAAAATGCTTTTTATTTTTAAATTATTATATCTCTTAACACTTTTATAAAATATTGTAATACTTTTATACAATATTAAGAAAATAAATGGTAAGTTTTACACAAGCATAGACATTTATTTCTCCACAAAAATTAAAAATAAGGAGCTCACAGCCTTGGGTGTTATTATAGGATTAATAATTATTTTTGGATGCATACTTGGCGGTTATGTCGCTATGGGAGGTCATCTTGATGTTTTAGTACAACCATGGGAATTTGTTATCATTTTAGGCTCAGCTATTGGAACATTTATTGTTTCCAACCCTATTCCCGCTATTAAAGACACATTGCAAGCAACGATAGAAGCAATGAAAGATGCTGTTCCAAAACAAAAAGATTTTTTATCACTATTGGGTTTACTCTATGTTCTTATGCGGGAAATGCGTTCAAAATCAAAATCTGAAATGGAAGCTCATGTTGACAATCCAAAAGAATCTGCGCTTTTCCAGCAATATCCTCTGATCTTAAAAGATGAATCTTTAACCAATTTTATTTGTGACTATTGCCGTCTTATTGTCATGGGAAATACACGCCCTTTTGAAATTGAAGCTTTAATGGATGAAGAAATTCATACAATTTCATACGATTCTCAAAAACCCTATCAAGCAATGCAAAATATGGCTGATGCTCTTCCAGCTCTTGGAATTGTTGCAGCTGTTTTAGGTGTAGTTAAAGCTATGGGAGCCATAAGTGAACCACCAGAAGTATTAGGACACTTAATTGGAGCTGCTCTTGTAGGGACCTTTGCTGGTATTTTTTTCGCTTATGGTATCTTTGGCCCTCTTGCCTCAAAAATAAAAACGGTACGCAATAAAAAAGTGCGTATTTACATTGTTGTTAAACAAACACTGTTGGCTTACATGAACGGCGCAATGCCACAAATAGCACTCGAGTACGGTCGTAAAACCATCTCAGCAAAAGACCGTCCAACAATTGATATTATGGAACAACACGCAATCGCTAGTCAAGGTAGTGAAAAAGAGGCCGCCTAAATATGACTGAACCGATCGAAAAACAAGAAAACGAAGAAAAAGCGCAAGAAGATAAAAAACAAGATGCGCTGACCCAACATATTTTACGTGCAGCTGGCCTATCAAGTGATGACCTCATGTCATTTCAATATGTCTTCCGTGATGCAGCAAGTAATCTGTGTATGCGCTTAAGCAATTATACCTCTTTAAAATTTACGACAGATGTACAATCACTTGACACACTGAAAGCGGATCAGATTACTCAAGCAATTGGAACAGAAGCACTTCTGGTTTATTTCAACTCCGATCGTTGGGGAAATGACGTTATTTTTGTTCTTGATGCAACACTCGTAGAACTAGCAACAGAAGTATTTTTTGGGGCTTCAGAACCCATGGTAACAAATCGCAATGGACGCCCTTTTAGTCCGATAGAAAGAAAAGTCGGTGCAACTTTTGGAAAATTGTTAGCCTATGCGTTAGATGGTGTTTTTGGTATCGGTGATGGATCACTTTTAATCTTCAAACAAACATGTAAAGCACAAGAATTTAATGCGGAAACATTTAACCAATCACAAATGTTTTCCTGCACTCTCGGAGTGAAATGCGGTGAAGTGGAAACCTACGTGAATATTTTAATGCCACGCACTTGCCATCGCCCTATCCAAGAAGCCGTTACACGTGCACTCCGCGCTCCTGCAAAACGAACGGATCCCCTTTGGGCCAAACGTTTAAAACAAGAAGTCAGTCGTTCACGTGTACGCATTGAAGCTTTTATTCAACAGGGATCAATGACTTTAAATGAATTATCTACCCTCAAAGTAGGGCAGATTTTACCCCTTCCTGCCAATGCTGCGAAACAAATCAGGTTACGCAGTGGCAATAAATCACTTTATAAATGCTCCCTTGGTAAAATTGGGACAAGTTTTTCTATCCGAGTTACAAATCCTATTGATGAAGAAGAGGAAATGATTGATGAGTTGGTTCATGTTTAATTTTATAAGTGCATTTTTGGCTCTCGTCTCATTGAGTGTTTTGATTATTACAATACGCAAACTAGCTGCCACTATCCAAATGGGACGTGAGCTTGCAAAACAAGTTCAAATGGGGACAGCCTGTCTTGATCAAGCCCTTTCAACTCTGCGTGAAGAACATCAAGAATTCCGAGATGAAAATAGAAAAATGGATGCACGGATGATTGAATCGACACGTATTCGACGTGATATTGATCGTTCAATCTCCCATATGGAAAATGTCCGTGATCAATTGAAAAGTGATTTCAATCAGTTCCGCAGTATTTTAGCTACACAAGCTCATGGTCCATCTGCAGCATCTGGTGCAATACATACTCTTCGCCGGCAACCTATCGTTCCTAAAAGCCTTCCTGTCTTTGTGCAACGCAAAGCGCATAAAACACCTCTTAATGACAAAATACAACTTTTAAAAACAAAATTTTAAAACCTTTAAAGGTAGAAAAAATAGTACGGTGACAGAATGACTAATGACATAAAAAACCCCGGAATTCCTAAAGGAATCAATCCTGCAACAGCACCCAACCCCACAACACCAAAAGTTGGAGAAGGTATAGCGCCAAAACCCGGAATGCCAGGAGGTTTTGGTGCTGGAGCACCACGACCAGGAACAGCAACACCTAACCTTAGAACAAATCCAGGCACTCCTTCTTTTGGAGGTGAAGCAGCAGGAAAAACAACTATTGGAGGTACAGGTGCTTCAAATGCGCCCAAAAGCCCAGGTGATACATCCAGTAATACAGAACTCATTATGAGTATTCCTGTTGAAGTTCAAGTCGTACTTGGTTCAACAACTATGCCAGTCGCAACCTTAATGGATTTAGGAAGAGGTGCAGTTATTACACTTGACAAACAAATTGGAGATCCTATTGATATCGTGGTCAATGGCCGTATTATCGCCCGCGGCGAAGTCATTGTTCTAGAGGATGATCCTTCTCGTTTTGGGGTTAGTCTTACCGAAATTATTGATAAATAACTGATTTCAAATCTTATGAAAGATAAATATGACGCAGGCAAAGGAAACAAAAACTACGGAAGAACTTCATACTATATCAGAGAATATACCCTCTGATAAAGAGAGCTCTTCTACAATTATTGATACGCTTTCTGGACAACAAAAGGTTGCAGCTCTGCTTGTTGCTTTAGGGAAACCTGCTGCTGCACGTCTTTTAAAATACTTTACACCAGATGATTTACGCCATCTTAGTGGGCATGCACATACTTTACCCAATATTTCTCTTGCTGATTTTGAAATTTTGGTTCGTCAATTCGAAGATGCTTTTGCAGAAGGCGTTTCATTTTCAGAAGCCGGTGCAAAATTCGATAATTTAATACAAGAAACATTGCCAGAAGACGAAGCTGCGTTAATTTTTGATCCTTCAAAAGCACCAACACTACCTCAAGAAAGTATTTGGGATATCATTAAAAAATTAAACGTTGATACTTTACAAAAACATCTTGCACAAGAACATCCGCAAGTGGTCAGTTATATCATTTCTCGTCTTCCTTCTGAAATAGCAGCAAAAATCTTTATGGCGCAAACAATGTCTACACGAAGTGATCTTACACGCAGAAGATTACACCTACGAACAGTTTCGCCAGAAATGGAAACGCTTCTCGATCAAGCCCTACGACCTGCGCTTCTAAAGAACAATGATGAAGGAGACAAAGCACATCACAGTCAAGTAGCTGTAATTTTAAATGAGCTTGATAAAACAGACATTGATGAAATGTTGGCAAATCTCGACAATCTAAATCCAGAAGATGTAGAAAAAATCAAAGCAAAACTTTTTGTTTTTGAAGATATTCCACGTTTGACAGAAAGAGCACGATTGCTTCTTTTTGATGGAATTGCAGCTGATACTATAATTACAGCTTTGCGTAATGCGGAAGATCTTATGAAAGAACTTATTCTTAATTCTCTTTCACAACGGACACGCCGCATGGTAGAAACAGAGCTTGCTACAGAGAATGACACTATTCAACAAGAAGCGATTATCAATGCACGCCGTAGCATTGCTCAAACAGCTATTAAACTATCAGAACAAGGAACAATCAATCTTTTAGGAGAAGAAGGAACGTCCTAAAGGGCGCACTGAACCAATATGTCAGATGAAAAACCAGATAAAGAAAGTCAAACAGAAGAACCAACCGAATATAAAATTCGTAAAGAAGAGGAAAAAGGAAATCTTCCTTTTTCTCGTGAATTGCCTGTCTTTGCTTCACTTGTAAGCTTTAGTCTTATTTGCGTTTTTATCTCCTTTCCAGCTATTTCAAAACTTACCTATTTTTTGATCCAATGGCTTGAACGTCCAGAATCCTGGCGTATTAATACTGCAGAAGATGTCAAACACTTGATTTATTTAGTAGGTGGAAGTGTAGGCTTAGCCTTAGCTCCTATCTTAATTCTTATCCCTTTGCTTAGCATTACCGCATCAGCAGTACAGAATGTACCAAGATTTGTCATAGAGCGTATTCGTCCACAATGGTCGCGTATCTCTCCTGCCAATGGATTTAAGCGAATCTATAGTAAAGCAGGATTAGTTGAATTTTTAAAATCACTCACCAAGCTTATCGCTGTTAGTTTAATTATTTATATAATATTTTTCAAAAGCAACACAATTTTCATTAATGCGCTTTTAACAGATGCATCAGCTTTACCAAAATATATTCATAAAGAATTGATTAACCTGTCCCTCTCTTTTATTACAACAGTTATTGCTCTTGTAGGTTTAGACATCGCATGGTCCCGTTTTCACTGGCGTCAACAATTACGCATGACGAAACAAGAAATTAAAGAAGAACATAAAAACCTTGAAGGAAACCCTATGGTTAAAGCACGAATGCGTTCTTTATCACGAGACCGTATCCGCCGCCGAATGATCGCAAATGTCCCTACAGCAACTCTTATTGTAACAAACCCTACTCACTTCTCTGTTGCTTTACGCTATAAACCACCGCTTGATTATGCACCAGTTGTAATTGCAAAAGGACTAGATATCCTAGCACTACATATTCGTGAAATTGCCATCGAACATGAGATCCCCATTTTTGAAAATGTCACTTTAGCACGAACGTTGTACAAACAGGTTGAAATCGACCAAACAATTCCAACAGAATTATATGAAAGTGTTGCTGCCTTAATTCGTTTTATCAACAATCAAAAAAATCACTAAAACAATAATGCTTAAATAATGATATAAAGTCATAAAATGAAAAAAGATTATATAACTGAAATTCGTGAAATGGTCCTGGCGAAACAGGTTGCGCAATTTATTCCAGAACTACGATTAATTGACGTAGGTGATTTTATTGCATACATCCATACTGGACGCTTTAATTATCTTTCTGATCTCATTGAGAGTGCAACAGAATTGCGTTTTTATCCTCATACAATGCGCTTTGCCGGAAATGCCAGTTATGAACTGGATTGGAATACCACACCCAATATATCACTTCACATGGAGTTTTCTAATGAAGGGGTCAATGCTTTTTTCC
This sequence comes from Bartonella sp. 11B, assembly GCF_002022625.1. NCBI lineage: Bacteria > Pseudomonadati > Pseudomonadota > Alphaproteobacteria > Hyphomicrobiales > Bartonellaceae > Bartonella > Bartonella sp. 11B. The sequence continues at coordinate 1,312,084 of NZ_CP019783.1, forward strand.
GTATCTTTATGTCTGCTAAAGAATTTGGAGTTGAGCTGGATAATTGTATTTTTGATAATCCTTCTGATGAAGAAACCAATACCAGCACTTTCATGAATGCGCTTAATAATGCACGAATACAAAAACCACTTACGCATTAAGATAAAGCTATATTGATCTAAAAATATTGACTCATAAAGTGAAAAAATTATGCATAAAAAATGTTCTTTTCTTCGCAAATAAGTAGAAGCTTAAAATACTCAGCACTTTAGAAATAAACCTGTATGTAAACTAATAAGGTAAGTTGAAGCGCTTTTGATTCTCTCTGCTTTTTATGATCTAATCTCATATGTCTTTAGAAAAGAAATCTTCACATAACACTTTTATCAATTGTTATTTTTCTTTCAAATCAAATTAATGTAAAAGAATGCAATAAGAACAAAAAATCGAAGAATTCTTAAATTCCTTCGACAATAGGTATGTGGTCAATCTTTTATAGATACAAACTTTATTTACAATGTATTATATCACTACATTAGATAGTAACGGCTAATTTTTATGGTATTTATTATAAGATTTAGAAATAAATATTCATAAACATAATGGAAACAAGAATGCCAAATATACTTGTTATAAGTGCTGGTTTTATTATAAGCTCTCCAATGAGAGTAAACCTTTTTTATGAATCTTATCAATTTTTAGTTTAGAGATATCAAATTTTAAGCTTAGGTGAAGCATTAAGAATGATACACAAACTAATAAAACTAATTAACAAATTTAGAATTTGTTTTTATACTTTATTGCCTTTTAAAAGCTGATAAACACCCTTATCGTTTATTTTTCATTCCACGTATTTGATCAACTGAAAGATAGTTAAACTGTTTGACAAGCAAATCTTTCAGGACAGCTTTTGAAAAGCGTTTATTGACATCATCAATAATCCGTTCTTTGATCATCTCAAATTTTACTTTTTCAATTGCACGCACATCAGAATAACTCCCCCAAAAATATTGAAAAATAGTATCATTAATCAAAACCCCTACAGGAATAGATATCTCTTTTTCAGCTGTTTTATCTACTACATAAGCAAACTGCGCAATGATATACCCCTGTACATCACCATCAACCAAAATCGGAACACTCATGACTTCCGTATTATTAGAACCAATCTCTACAGCAACAGGAGCGGACTTTTCTGACGTGTTAGGATCAACCGCATTGACCCTAAGGCTAAAGACTAAAGCGCCCAAAGCCACCAAACAAACCCACAAACCCATTGCAATCATTCTAATCATCTAGAACGCCCAGCATTAACCAAAACTGGATCATAAGTTCCATCTGTTTCTTCAGCACGAACAGCAACCTGCATAATTTGAGATAAATCTCTCACTGCTTCCAAATGAATACGAAGAAGTTCACTATTACGGTTTAATTTTTCTTGTAAATCCGTTAACAAACTCTGTATCTCAATTTCAATATCCTGATCCATATAACGTTTTACATCATTCATTGATTTATTAAGATCACGCAAACCACGCGTTTTACGCAAATTAATTTCTTCATAATCTGGAGCACCGTGATTTTCCAGCATATTGCTTTCATAATCAACAACTTCTGCTAACCCTTTAATGGCAGCATTAAATTTAGTCATCGCCCAATCACGGCCAATGAGATTATTATTAAGAATTTTTGTTTTTAACGCAACATTTTCATCATCATATTGTACTACAGACATTTCCATTCCCCTCTAAAATGTTTATTAATTCTCATCTTAACAAGATGTTCATTTCGTTTTTATTTGATCCTCACTCACCAAATCTAGTTCATTTTTGTAAGTAACTTCATCTGCTAATATACGATGATCTTTAGCACCTAATTCTTGATCTGTTTCTAACGTAGATAATGATGTGCCCGTTTCTTTTCTCATGTGATCAAAAACTAACATCTGTGCAATGCCAATTCCACCAGATACTGCAAATTCTTTAGCCAATTGTTCAGCCATCATTGATTTCCAAATTTGTCCTGCTTGTCCTTTTCCAAAAATCGATTGTATATCGGTTGCAAACATACTCTCAACAAAAGTTTGCAACACAAAAGCTTCAAAATTTCTAAAAACTGCAGCTTCTTTACTTTGTACAGATTGCGGCCTGATATGAACCTGTTGAATAAGCCCATCAGAAACTAAATTATCTCGTACTTCTGAAGCCGAAGTAGTCTGTGCCAAATCTGCAAAACTACTCTCCTCTCGTTCAGTCGTCTGTACGCGAGCAAATTTTTGTAAAGAATACAATCTTTCGACAGAAGCACGATATTCAAGCGGATCTGCCGCACGGGCAACATCAAGCACAATATCAGAAGGAGGCTGAATAGCCATAGATTTCCCCTTTTTACCTAACTCTCGCTTTTCTTTGCAATTAAATTTCTATCTTATAAAACTTTTTCTTCCTTTTAATAGCTCTTTATAAAAAGAAAAATCTTCATAATTTATAACTATAGTAATAGATATAAACATCCAAACTTATGTCAAGCTGATGTCTTACCGATTTTATTTATAATATACTCCTCTAGCATATTACTAAATTGTTTCTGTTTTTCTATTGATTGAATTTCTTTATACTTGTCTTCTAATCTTTTCGAACGACTAGAAGCTTCACACACAACTTGCTTTTGTTGTGCAATTTTTCCTTGAAGGTTCTTTTCAAACTTAGCATTATGATGCAAACGTTTTGCTAAAAAAGAAGCATTCCAAAAATTGAAAGCCGAATCTTTTTCCATCAATGAGAAGAGTTCACGCGTCTCTTCCTGACAAGAAAAAAGTTGACCCTTCATATATTCCAATTCAGCTTTATGATGTGCTTCAACAAGACTTTGCACTTTTAAAAGTCTTCCATAACGTTTACTTTTCTGCGCCATTAAGATCCTTTCTTAAGCCAATCACGCAATTCAGAATTAAACAAGTGTAAAAGTTCTGGCATTAAAATATAAAGTAAAAATAAGCCTCCACACATAACAAAAGGTAATGAAATAAAATAAACCGGAATGGTAGGCGTTAATTTATTGAGCAATCCTATCGTAATATTAATCAAAATTGCATAAATAATAAAAGGCGCTGCTATCGACAATGTAGTTAAAAACGCACGCGATAAAGCTTCATGATAGTCTGTCAAAGCAGCTTCTGGATTTGGAATAAAAGCTAGAGGCACAATATCATAAGATGTTAGAAGGCCCTGAATAGTGATAATATGCAAATCGCTTGCAAAAAAGAGTATGACAGCTGCAAAAACTAAGATATTCGCAACATGTGATTCTGGCGTTGACTCAATGATACTATGACCAGGTTGGCCAGAAAATCCTATCGACATCCCAATAATTGAGGCCATAAATTGCAAAGCCCATAAATAAGCGTGAGCAATTACCCCAAAAGTACTCCCAATTAACATCTCAGCAAACAAAGCACGAACAAGCAGTGCAAGATTGGGTTTATCACCGAGAACCTTAAAGGATTCTGTAACCAAAGGAAGAATAGCAAGTGAAAAAGAAATGCCAATAAATAAACGCAAACTCATAGGAATGCGTACACTAGACATTCCTGGCATTAACATTAAACAAGCCCCAACCCGTGCAAAAATTAACAAAGCAATGGTTACCAATTGCTCAATTGAAAAAGATGTTAGGGGAAGAACAGATGTTAATGACATAAACCCCTTACCTTTTAAGAGATGGTTCCCAATGTTTTAACTTCAATTCCACGAGCAATTTCTGCATGGGAAAGTACAGGCAAAGTTGGAAAAAGACGTTCGATAATCATGCGGACATAAGGCCGCGCTTCAGGAGATGTAATAAGTGCAAAACGCGTTGCTTTTTCCATATGTTGTCGAATAAGTGCCGTCGCATCTGTCCCAAACTTTTCAAGTTCAACTGGATTAATATCAAATTCAATAATATCACCCTTCGCATCACGCTTTAACGCCTTATGAAAAACGAGATCCCAATGGCTTCCCATCCGCAAAACATTCAAAATGCCATTTTCAGATAAATCACCACAAATTTGTTGTGATATACGCAACCGTACATGCTCAGCAATCAGTTCACAACGCCGCACATGAGGTGCTATTTCAGCCACTGCTTCGAGAATAAGATTAAGATTACGGATAGAAACACGTTCTGATAATAAAAGTTTTAAAATCGATTGTAAGCCCGAATAGGAAAGATGTGTAGAACAAATCTCTTCCAATAATTTACGATATTCGCTACCCAAACGCTCAAGAAGAATGCGCATATCTTTATAAGAAAATAATTGTGCTAAGTTATTGCGCAAAACCTCACTCAAGTGCGTTAATAATACGGAAAGATTATCAACTGCCATATAGCCTTCACGAATTAATTCAGAACGAAATGTCTCTGAAGTCGAAAAAGCACGCATCCCAAAAGCTGGCTCAGATACATATTCACCTGGAATATTGGGAATAGGCTTATTGCCTGGCATAATAAGAACATCACCAATACGCATTTCATAAGAAGCAATAACCGTACCGTATAATTTGATCCAATAGCTTTTTCCGGGAACTGTATAATCATCGGATATTTGAATTTCAGGAATAACAAAACCATACTCCTGTGCAAACTTACGGCGCATTTTTGCGACACGATTAGCTAATTCAACTTTTTGCGGCAATAAACGTTGAGATAATTGCTTACCCATAGCAATTTCAATTTGTACTATTTCAAGAGATGCTTTTACTGATTGGCTCTCTTCCTGGCGAGCTATCTGATTTTCTTGTTTACGCAAAGCTTCTTGTGCAAGCGCTTCTCTTTTTAAACGACGTGGAATAGAATAACCAATCGAAGCCATCAGAACAGAAAAAAGGAAAAAAGGAAAAAAGGGTAAACCCGGCATCAACCCCAACATTAATAACAGTAGTGAGGATACAAAAAGAGCTTTAGGATATCCTCCAAGCTGCCCCAAAACAGCTTTTTCAGCAGAACCGCGTGTTCCCCCTTTTGAAACCAAAAGACCGGCTGCCAAAGAAACAATCAATGCAGGTATCTGCGTAACAAGACCATCTCCTACAGAAAGCTTAGTAAAAACATCCGCTGCACCAGACAATGACATTCCATGCCGCGTTACGCCAATAACAATACCACCAAAAATATTAACAGCCGTAATAATAAGACCAGCAATAGCATCACCACGCACAAACTTTGACGCACCATCCATTGCCCCGAAAAATGAACTTTCTTCCTCAAGCTCTTGACGACGATGCTGTGCCTCTTTTTCATCAATAAGACCCGATGAAAGATCAGCATCAATAGCCATTTGCTTTCCTGGAATAGCATCCAGTGTAAAACGTGCTCCCACTTCAGCAATACGCGTCGCACCTTTAGTTATCACCAAAAAATTGACGATAATTAAAATAGCAAAAACAACAAGACCAATAACAAAATCCCCACCCATAACAAATTGTGAAAAACCTTGAATCACATACCCTGCAGCTTTATAGCCTTCATCACCATGGGTTAAAATTACACGGGTGGTTGCAATATTAAGCGATAAACGCAATAAAGTTGCAATCAACAAAACTGTTGGAAAGGCTGAAAAATCAAGGGGCCTTTGGATCCATAATGAAACCATCAAAATCAAAACAGAAAATGCAATAGAAAAAGAAAGCCCTAAATCCAAAACAAAAGCAGGAACTGGTAAAAAGAGAACCATAAGAATAATAATAATTCCTGCCGCAAACGCAATATCTCGACCAGAAAACTTATCCTGGGGAATGATATTGACCGTTGAACTATGCTGCTGCACGCTTTTCTCCTTATATAATCACAACTGAGTACCTTTTATAAAAAGCTTTCTTTAGCTTATTTTCAAAGCATATCCAGTTCATTTTCCTTTGAGTTACCTTTGCTCTCTAATCCATTATCTCATTGTATAAAATAAATAATAAAGCTTGCGTGAAAATTGTGCTGTACCATGCAATCTCTCTGTATCAAAACAAATGCATAAATATAAAATATATCAAACCATAATAAATAAAGGATTATTTTAAGCTTGCTGAGCAGGTCATATCAACATATATTACATCATGTAACATTATGTGAATCATGAATAATACAAGTCGAAAAGGAGAATTTAGTGATTGATATTATTAAGACTACTATGCTCTATTCAACGCTAATTGTTGGTATTAACATTGCTATTGTAATTGCCTTAATTATGGGAGCATAATAAATAGCTATAGACTCTTTTGATATTTTCCTTGTTTTTATACTCCATTTTTAAAGAGCTTTAATAACAAGATAAGTATCTAGTGTACTGAAAAAGCTGATAGCAAATTGGAAATTATTTTGTATCAATGTATAGATTGGAGTTGAAAATATTCAGGCATAAATGAAAGTAATTTCTTAAAGCATAGTTTGCAATTAAGTCTATATAAAAAGTTTTTTTACTTCATTCTGTTTTTTAATCAGCAACTCATAACCCCAAAGTAAAGATCATTATACTCCTATCACTCTATAACACAGAACAAAGAAACATTAAGGCAAGCAGTTATTTTGAAAATTATGTTTTTTCTTCCTTAAACAAATTACCACAAGAATAAGAATGCATATGATGTATTGTGATTATTAAACATATTTTAACTTTTTTATTAACTAAAAAGAAAGAAGCTCTAAACATTGTACAATATATCTTATACAAATAGGGAAGAAACACACAATGATTAACTCAGATCTTAAAATATTTGTTTCACCCACCTATAAACGGAAACTCCATATTGTCCATGATATTTTGGAATATAGCCTTGTGCTCATAGTGAGTTTAAGCGCTGTTTTTTCTGCTTTCTTTTCCTTTTTAAATCATTTTTAAGGTATATTTTTGAAAGTTAATGCTTCATCTAACAATGAAAGTGGTTGTTTTGTCCTCAAAACTGCTTGTGCTTCTTTTTCATCGTGTTGCATTTGTGCCACCAAAGCTTCCAACCCATAAAATTTTTCTTGTCTTCGTAAAAACTGCAAAAAAGAAACCGTACAATTTTCACCATAAAGATCACCATCAAAATCAAATAAATAAGTTTCTAGTACTGGTACTCCATTACTAACAACAGTTGGCCGACATCCAAAACTTGCAATACCATCATATAAAGTACCATTAGCACGACGGAATCTGACCGCATAAACACCGTGTGCTAAACCCGTCTGAGGAAGCAAAAGCTGATTGGCTGTAGGAAACCCTAATCGCCGCCCAAGTTTTTCACCTTGTATAACATTTGAGCGCACCCGATAGTGATAACCTAGCAAATGAGCTGCTTGTGATACTTGTCCTTTTAATAAGAGCTTCCTAATAAAACTTGAAGAAATCGTTTGTTGTTCTGCAGTACATAAACAAGGAATTTGCACCACTTCAAAACCATATTCTTCACCTCTTTGACAAAGAAAACGAATATTTCCACTCTTTTGACAACCAAAACGAAAATTTTCTCCTGTTACTACAGCAGAAACATCAAAAGTTTTTTTTAAAATTACAGTGATGAATTCATCGGATGAAAGAGCAGAAAATTGTGCATCAAAAGGTTGCTCTATTACTCCATGAAAACCAAGAATTTTAAAAATTTCAGCTTTTTCAGCAGCTTGCGTTAAACGATCAACAGAAGTTGAACCTTGAAAAAAACTTTTTGGATGCGGTTCAAATGTTAAAACAAGGGCCGGTCTCTTTTTTTCACGTGATAAATCAAGAGCTTTTTGTAAAACTACTTGATGACCAAGATGAACACCATCAAAATTACCAATCGCGAGCACCGCACCACGCCATGCTAAAGGAAGAAGATTACATTCCTGTAGACGCAAAAAATCAAACATTACTGAAGCATCCACATCATTGCGTGTGGCTGGTAACCATAACGATCGAAAAAGGCATGCAAAGCTTCTTTATTCACAATACCATTGTGACTATAATCATGATGATGAATGCCCCCCATAATATAAAGGGAATCAAGACCAAAACGAATCGCTCCTTTAACATCGGTTAAAAGCCCATCACCAATAGCCAAAACTCGGTTTTTATCCACTATTCCACGAATTTTCTGTAATTTTTTAAAAGCACACTCATAAATTGGAGCATGAGGCTTTCCAGCAATACGCACTTCACCTCCTAATTGTTGGTACAAACGCGCTAAAGCACCAGCGCACCAAATTTCTTGATCTCCACAATGAACAATAATATCAGGATTCGCACAAATAAAAGGTAAATTCCTTTCTCGCAAACGACGAAACATCCCTTCATAAGCTTCTGGTATCGCCTCTAAATCTTCAAGAAAACCACTACAAATAATTGCAGAAGCTTCTCCTTCTTCAACCAATTCGCAAGATAATCCTTCTAATAAAACCAAATCACGTTGTGGACCAATGAAAAAAACTTTACGTGGCACAGAGCAAATAAGATCACGTGTTACATCACCTGAAGTAACGATTTCATCATAACACTCTGTATCCACTTGCATCATCTGTAATTGGACCACCACATCTTCTTTTGGTCGAGGAGAATTTGTCAATAAAACGACACTTTTCCCCATTTGTCGAATTTTTTTCAATGCTTGCACTGCCGATTCAAAAACCTGCACACCATCGTGTACAACACCCCAAACGTCACAAAAAACAGCATCATATTGCCTTATGAGAGGATCGATATGTGTGAGTTCTTTCATAAATACACCTGTTGATGTGTTCGATTTTTTTAGGCTATCTCTTATGTTTGTATATCAATATGCCAATTCTTTTATTTTAAATATATTGATCTCTCTATATTTTAAAAATTACAAACAGTATCATAAGCCTAAAGAAGAGGATTTTCAAACTCTCTCTTATAAAACTCTATACAATGTTCCTTTTTCTTGAAAAGATTTCTATTCATTTTTGGAATTCTTCTATGTCCTTTGTGCAAGACGACCAGAAATTGTTTTGAATATTAAAAAAATCAAAGAACAAGTTAACTCCCTAATATAGTAAAATAAGTCATTTATATAAGATAAATTTATCTTATAATAAGAAATATTTTTATTTAAAATATTATAAAAATTTTTATAATATGTTTTATAGAATAAAATGTAAAATGGTATGATTTTATATAGAATTTTACTTCATCTATTCTTTCATCTCTTTTAAATGAAGAGCTTATAAGAGGTAATTTCTTCATAAAAAAGTACTAAATTAACAAATAAATAAAATTCCTTTTATAAAATTATACAATTCTCTCTATAAAAAATAGTTAGTTGCTTTCTATCCATGAGAAAAAAGCCATAGAAATGTCATCAATGATGCAGATATGCTCTTATTGACAGAAAAACAAATATCATCATAAAATACTCTATAATATATTTACCATATTTTATTATTGAGAATAACTATTATATTCTCCCTTATTACAAACCCGATATATCCTCATGAACCTGATTAAAAAATTTATAACAGTAGCTTCTGGAACTCTCACAAGCCGTTGTTTTGGCTTTGTCCGTGAAATGCTCATGGCAGCAGCTCTTGGAACAGGTCCTGTATCTGATGCGTTTAACGCTGCCTTTCGCTTTCCTAATACCTTCCGTCGTTTTTTTGCTGAAGGAGCCTTTCAAACAGCGTTTGTTCCTCTTTTTTCTAAAAAAATCACAGAAAATGGATCAGAAAACGCATGCAAATTCGCAGAAGAAGTGTTTGGTGTTTTATTTTCATTACTCTTACTTCTCACTATTGTTATGGAATTGAGTATGCCTTTTTTGGTTCGCACACTGATTGCACCAGGCTTTGCAGAAGATGCTACAAAATTTAACGCTACAATCCGTTTTACTGCTATCATGTTCCCCTATTTAGCATGTATGTCTTTAGCAGCGATGATGGGAGGAATGTTGAATGCACTCCAACATTATTTTGTTGCAGCTATTGCCCCTGTTTTTCTAAATATTATCTTGATATGCGTACTCACCTATGCTTGGATCTATCAACTTGATACTTGGCATATTGGATTAAATCTGTCCTGGGGGGTAACAGTATCAGGTCTCGTCCAATTAGCTCTTATAACAATAGCCTTACGGAAAAGCGGAATGAAGCTTTCCCTCCGCCTACCTCATTTTAGCCCCAATGTCCGTCAACTGTTAATTTTAGCCTTCCCTGCTGCTATCACAGGAGGAATTACACAAATTAATCTATTGATCAATACTAATATCGCTTCTAGCCAATCAGGTGCGGTTTCTTCTCTTGTTTATGCTGATCGTCTCTATCAATTGCCCCTTGGAGTAGTCGGTATCGCTATTGCTACGGTTCTTCTCCCCGAATTAACAAAAGCGCTACGCAACAAAAAACACACAGATTCTGATGAATTACAAAATCGCGCAATTGAGTTCTCTTTATTTTTAACTTTCCCTGCATCGGTTGCTTTTCTGCTTATCTCTAATCCCATTATCAGCCTTCTCTTTGAACGAGGTCAATTTACCAGTGCCTCAACAAATAATGTTGCTCAATTGGTTCAGCTTTATGGAATTGGTCTTCCAGCTTTTGTACTCATAAAAGTTTTTATTCCTAATTTTTTTGCTCGCGAAGATACAAAAACACCCATGATTTTTGCAGGCATTTGTGTTTTTATCAATATCAGCCTAGCCTTAACATTATTCTCATGTTTGTCAGCACGAGGTATTGTCATTGCTGAAATTACTGCCGGCTGGGTTAACATCTTATTGCTGTGTGGCACTCTCCTTAAACGAGGCTATTGGAAATACGATGCACAACTAATAAAGCGAATAGCATCTCTCATAATCGCCTCTTTCTTCATGGCTCTCACTTTGTATTACTCCATCAGCTTCTTTTCCGCGCCTTTATCACCACAAGCATCATTTTTCTTGCGTGCAAGCTCCTTAGCAGGATTACTTATTATCGCAACATCAGTTTATTTTATTATTTGTCTTTTATTTGGAACAAATTATTTGTCATTCTTACGTAAAAATGTGAAACAGCACCTCTAATATTTCTATTATTTTCAGAAATATATTTTATCACAATATATTTAGCATATAATATAATATCATAAGAAAGAGAAAGGCCTTTTCTATGGATACCTTTACACCTCTTGTTTTTTCTGGTGTACAACCGAGTGGTCATCTGCATCTTGGCAATTATCTTGGAGCCATCAAACAGTGGGTAGATCTGCAAACATCCTATAAGTGTCTCTATTGTATTGTCGATATGCATGCCCTGACCATTAATCCAGATCCACTTAGTTTGGCAGAGTCTACTTATATGATGACAGCGGCCTTTTTAGCTGCCGGCATAGATCCTCAAAAACAAATTATTTTCAACCAATCACGTGTTTTTCAACATGCGGAATTGGCGTGGATCTTTAATTGTATTGCACGTATCGGCTGGCTCCAACGCATGACACAGTTCAAAGATAAAGCAGGAAAAAACCGTGAACAAACATCCCTTGGACTTTTTGCCTATCCAAGTTTAATGGCTGCTGATATTTTAATCTACCACGCAACACATGTGCCAGTGGGAGAGGATCAAACACAACATATTGAATTAACACGCGATATTGCACAAAAATTCAACAGTATTTATGCTGATCGTATTGCAAATTTAAATTTTGGTATTTCTATGCCAAATGGTGAAAAAAATGAACAAAATTTTTTTCCAATGCCAGAGGCTATTATTAACAAAACAGCCATGCGTATTATGTCTTTACGTGACGGCACAAAAAAAATGTCAAAATCAGATCCTTCCGACTTTTCACGAATTAATTTGATCGATGATACTGATCTTATCGTACAAAAAATACGCAAAGCAAAAACCGACTCCACTTCTCTTCCTGATACGCTAAATGATTTACAAGAACGTCCAGAAGTTAATAATTTATTGGGCATCTATGCTTCTTTTGCTGAAATCAGCAAAGAAAAAGCACTATTAGAGTTTTCAGGAAAACAATTTTCACTTTTTAAATCAGCTTTAGCTGACCTCATCGTCCATAAGCTAGCACCAATAACACAAGAATTGCGCCGTCTATATCAAGAAAAAACCTATATTAATTCTGTCCTGTTTGATGGTGCACAACGTGCAAGTCTTTTAGCAGAAAAAAATATGAAAAAAGTTCGTGAAATTGTCGGTTTTGTACACAATATATAAAAGAAAATAGCTAAACTTTAACCTTTAAAATTAGAAATAAAATGACATGCTCTCTAAGCGAAAAAGTCAAGAAATAAATCATAAACGAAAAATTTTGGTGATCATTGATGAAACACCTGAATGTCGGCGTGCTGTGATTTTTGCTGCACAACATGCTAAAAACACGAACGGTACCTTAATTTTGCTCTCTATTATTGACAACTCAAGATTTCAGCCTTTCCTGGGTGTCGACAAAGTTATGCGGATGGAATCAGCAGCACACGCCTGTGTAATCCTAGAAAAAATAGCTGATGATGTGCGCACTACTCAAGCTCTTGAAGCAGAAACAATTATGCGTGAAGGAGAAAAAATTAATGAAATTTTTAAACTAATTAATGAAGATCAGGATATCGCCCTCATTGTTTTAGCTGCAAGTTGTCATACAGAACGACCAGGACCGCTTATCCAATCCATTGCTTATCGGGGAAGTACTTTTCCTGTCCCCGTTACTATTATTCCAAGTGATCTCCCTGAGGAAGAAATTAAAGTTGTTGCCTAGAAACAATACTTCTATATGAATTCTCTTCTGCAACTGTAAGTAATGAAAGAGTAATATATGTTTATTCAAACTGAAAGCACACCGAACCCTACGACACTTAAATTTTTACCAGGTCGTATTGTCCTTCCTCAAGGAACCCTGGAGTTTCACAATCGCGAAGAAGCTGCTAAAAATTCTCCTCTTGCGGCAAAATTATTCAATATTCCAAATATAAAAAGCGTTTTTCTGGGATATGATTTTATTACTATAACTAAAAATGATGGAGAGTGGCAACATCTTAAACCAGCGATTTTAGGTACAATTATGGAACATTTTCTCTCCAATGATCCTGTTATCACTACAGAAGCCAATCTGCCTAATAAAGAATTTTTTGATGAAAAAGATACTGATATTGTTGTTGTCATCAAAGAATTGCTTGAAACGCGTGTACGTCCAGCTGTAGCCAATGATGGGGGTGATATCACCTTCTGCGGCTTTGAAAACGGGATTGTTTACCTCAACATGAGAGGTGCTTGTGCTGGATGCCCTTCTTCAACAGCAACCCTTAAACATGGTATTGAAAATCTTTTACGGCATTTTATTCCAGAGGTATTAGGTGTTGAAGCTATGCCGCAAAATACTGTACTGTAAAAGAATATTCACTAAAAAATTTGGAACTAAATAGCAAATTTATAATATGATTTAATGTATCCTAAATCACAAACATTGCACTTTATAAAAAAGATTGTAAAAAATATTTCATAAATGCAAACAATGAAAATCGCTGATATTTTTTAAAAAAATTGGAAATTAAAAAAGATGAACGGCTCATAAGATACATCTATTTTTAAAGTATAATATTGCTTTGCTCATTTAACTGTCTATAATTTTTAAGCTTTATATACAAAGAACGAGTTATCATGTGATCTTACAACTTTGATTTTGGTATTTTGGGCCTTTTCAACAGTAGGAAAACATTGTTCATAGCTAAACAGATAACAATCTAAAAGTATTATCTGAGTTCCATTAATACTGATTTTAAAACGCACTTTTTCTGCAGATCATCAAGGATAAGAGTTATTAATATTTCTGAACTTTTCAGAGGATGTAAACTAAATATCTACCTATTAATAAGATCTCTTATCTTCAGATAACTTTAGATCTCTCAAAAGAAATGCTGCACCTACGATATATAATTATTATATTAATGTATAACTTTTTGATAAATTAAAAAACACTAAAAAATGATAAATTGCTTAAGAAAGGATTCAACTAAAAGGGTCCCAAATATAGCAGATAAATAAAATAGCGAAAAGAAAAATACTTTTTTTGCCATAACAACTGTTTCATCATATCCTTTAGCTTTCCATAAACGATAAGAAAGATAGATAAAAATAGTGCTTAAAATTGTTGAAAAAATACCATAGATAATACCTGAAAAACCTATAATATAAGGTCCAATAGCGCATATTGCCATAATAATCGTATAAATCAAAATCTGGTTTTTCGTCGATTGCTCTCCTCGCATATTAGGCATCATAGGAATACCCGCTACATCATAATCAAAAGATGAGAAGAGAGAAAGAGACCAAAAATGTGGCGGAGTCCACATAAAAATGATTAAAAATAAGAGGAAACTCTCAAAACTTACTGTACCTGTTGCAGCTGCCCACCCAATCATTGGCGGAAAAGCTCCAGCTGCACCACCAATCACAATATTTTGAGATGTTATAGGCTTTAACCAAATTGTGTAAATAACAACATAGAAGAAAATTGTAAAAGTAAGAAAAAACGCCGTAAACCAATTAATGAAAATTCCCATAATCAAAACTGAGAATATAGAAAGAGCTAAACCAAAAATAAATGCTTGCCTACGGCTGATTTTACCAGTCGGAATAGGACGCTTTTGGGTACGTTTCATCATCGCATCAATATCAGATTCATACCACATATTAAGCGCTCCCGCACCACCACCACCTAAAGCTATACACAAAATAGCTAAAAAAGCATGCAGCGGACTCATAGCACCAGGTGATAATATTAACCCAACCAGAGCTGTAAATATAACAAGCGACATAACTCGCGGCTTCATCAATGTAATATAATTATAAATCTTAGCTACTATCGAGCTTAATTTACCATTTTTAACCAATAATTCTCTTGAAACAGACATTCCGTCAAAGAACCTTTTTCATCTATATTACCCACAAACAAACATTGTCTAAAATATAGGAAGAACCAATTAGTGTTACAGTTTTTTAAAGAATGTACAATACTCTTAATTTGACACATACCTAATGTAGATTAGAAATAACTGTAATAAGAGCATACTTTTTAATTGTATTCAAGAAATGTACCACAAAACACTCTACCAAATATCATATATCAAACACTAAAAGACTATGTTTTCATCAAATACTAACCATTTTAAATTTCCATTTTTGTTGTATATCTTACGAACTCATATCTTCGAAAAAACCTGACTTTATAATTATTTTATCAAAAAAATCAAAATTTTACTTTTCATGAAAAGCTATACACAATAATATGATAGCGATTCGGGTAGGGCTTTTTATGACATTTTATCAATTTCTCAAAAAAAACTTTTTTAGCATTCTTATTTACGCATTTTGCAATGTCTTCGCCAATCACGTTATTGCACAAACACCCAATACGCAAAGTGTTCCTGCTCCACAAACTTATGGTGCATGGACAAAAATTTGTTCTTTGCCACCAGGCACGCCTAACGTACAATGTGAAATTGTCCAAGAGGTTCGTACACAAGAGCGTCGCGATATTACCTTTCGTGTAGCATTTCAAAAATTGCCTCAAAACCAAGGGGTTTTGATGCGTGTTTTTGTTCCGATCCGAGTTGAATTGCAGTCTGGAATTAGAATTAAAATTGATAATGAAAATATAGGAAGAATGGAATATCGTCGTTGTTTAGGTAATAATTGTGTTGCTGAAGCGCTTCTTAAAGAAAATGCAATACAACACTTTTTAGAAGGTAAAGTAGCAACCTATATTATCTTTACAACTCCTGAACAAGGAATCGGAGCTCTAATTGATCTTAATGGTCTTAAAGAAGCCTATGCGACTTTGTCATCATAAATACTCCCCCTATAAATAAAATAGTTTTTGCTTTTAGCTCCACAAATAAAACAAAATGGACAAATTTTGAGTACCAACAAAATAGGATAATCACTATGAAATCGCTGATTGACCATTTTGATATTTCTTCACAAAAAGTACAATCACTTGTACAAGAAGCGCTTCATAAGGCTGATGATGGTGAACTTTATCTTGAATATACAGAAAGTGAAGTTCTTCTATTTGATAATGGACAACTTAAAAATGGTTCATTTCACCAAGATATAGGATTTGGTTTACGCGTGGTTGCCGGAGAAACCACTGGATATGCTCACTCTGATGAACTATCAGCAGCTGCACTTAAACGTGCGAGTGAAACAGCTAAAACTGCAACCTATAATAATCATGCGGGACCTTATAGTGCAGCTCCTAAACCGACAAGCAAAAGTCTTTATCAATCCCAAAGTCCTCTTGTTTCTCCATCATTTGAAGAAAAAAGTGCACTTTTGCAAAAAATTGATGCATATTTACGTGAAAAAAATGATAAATTGCATCAAGTAACTGTTGCTCTTTCTGGTTCATTACAGCATATTGAAATTTTACGAGCTGATGGACATCTTGTTCGTGACATTCGTCCTCTCGTACGGCTCTCTATATCCGTAGTTGCTGCCGATGGTAATCGACGCGAAAATGGTTCCTATGGCTGTGGTGGACGACAAATGTTTGACCAATTCATTTGTGAAGAGAACTGGAAAAAAGCTGCTGATGAAGCTTTACGAATAGCCTTAATCAACCTAGAAGCAGAAGAAGCACCAGCTGGAACATTTGATGTTGTATTAGCCAATGGATGGCCTGGTGTTATGCTTCATGAAGCTGTTGGACATGGTCTGGAAGGAGACTTCAATCGTAAAAAAACATCTGCTTTTTCTGGACTTTTAGGCCAACAGGTTGCTGCGCAAGGTGTTACCATTGTTGATGATGGTACAATCCCTGGATGCCGTGGTTCACTCACAGTTGATGATGAAGGAACGCCATCAAATCATAATGTTTTGATTGAAGATGGAAAACTCGTTAATTATATGCAAGATAGACTAAATGCTCGACTGATGGGAATGAAACCAACTGGAAATGGACGCCGTGCATCCTATGCACATGCACCAATACCGCGAATGACCAATACAATAATGTTGAGTGGAGATAAGACACCTGAAGAAATTTTATCCTCATTAAAAAACGGTATCTATGCTGTTTCTTTTGGTGGCGGACAAGTCGATATTACATCTGGAAAATTTGTATTTGAATGTACCGAAGCTTATCGAGTAGAAAATGGGAAAATCATAGCTCCAATCAGAGGTGCAACCCTTATTGGTAATGGACCAGATGCTATGAAACGCATTACAATGATTGGTAATGATAGCAAACTTGATAATGGCATAGGAATGTGCGGCAAAGCAGGACAGAGCGTTCCTGTTGGTGTGGGACAACCTCATTTGCGAATTAATAATATGACAATTGGTGGAACAGCAGTTTCATAGAATGAATTGAATATAATTAATCTGGAAATTTCCCAATTTTATTTAAAAAAGCCTTTTTATTGTTCAGCTAAAGCTTCCAACTTTTCTTCGTTTTTTGTTTTCTTAAAGTTGCAACAATTTCAATATGAGGTGACCATAAAAATTGATCAATTGGTACAACTTTTTCAATTATATAACCACCAGCAACAAGAAGTGATAAATCACGAGCCAATGTAATAGGATTGCACGAAACAGCTACCACACGTGCTACCGTTGTCTTGTCCAACTCATTTACCTGCTCCTCTGCTCCAGACCGTGGTGGATCAAAAACAACACTATCAAAGCATTCAAGCTCCTTTGCAGAAAGTGGACGACGAAATAAGTCACGTTTTTCACAAACCACTGTCTTTAAACCAGTAGCAATACGTGCTGCCTGATCAAGGTTAGCTAGAGCTTCTCCATTGTTTTCTATTGCATGAACATTCATCTTTTTCGCCATGCGTAAAGTAAAAGTCCCTACTCCTGCAAATAAATCAGCAGCATTTTTTGCTTTTTTTAAATGAGCTAAAATAATCTCACCCATAACAGTTTCCGCTTCAAAAGTTGCTTGAAGAAAACCACCAATAGGAAACTCAACACAAACATCTCCAAAGTAGATCACCGGTTTTTCTTGTTCAACTAAGACCTCACCTTCAATGGATAAACGTGTAATTCCACATGAAAGAGCTACACGTATCATTTTTTGACGAGTAAACTCATTTTGGACAACACAATTACTTAAAGCAACATCAAAACCGTTTTCGACAGCTGTTACTGTTACATGAAACCGTTTGGCGTTATTTCTTAAAAGAGCGCATATAGCCCTAATATCATCCAATTTAGACAAAATCTCTGAACGAGTAACTGGACATTCTTTAATAGCTATAATGTCATGAGATCGATAACGATTAAAACCAACAATATGGTTTTTTTGAATCACAGATGCTGTTAAAGTAACTTGTCGACGAGTATAATTTCCACATTCAATTAATGGAGAAATAACAGCATCAAGACCATATCTTTTAAATGCATCAACAACCAATTGCCGCTTCCAAGAGCGATAAGCATCAAAATGCCAATGCTGAAGCATACATCCTCCACATACCTCAAAATGTTGACAAACAGCATCAACACGCTCTAGCGATTTCTCTTTTAGAGTAATAGGTGTACCGTATTTTCCATGAAGGGCAACATTAACAACCTCTCCAGGCAGAGTAAAAGGTACAGAAATTGAACCATATGCTGTTTTGGCAATACCATGACCATTCACGCCAACATGATCAATTACAACATCACTGCTCACTTTTTTCTCCGAATAACAAATATTCTAAATTACCATCAACACCTGTAATAGGTGAAGGAAGTAAACCTTTTGCTGTCCATCCTATTTGAGTATTCAGCCAATCAAAAAGTTCTTCAGCAACTCTTTTGGCTACTAACGGATCTTTTAATATTCCTCCTTTACCAATACCCGCTCGACCAACTTCAAATTGAGGTTTTACCAATAAAACTGCTTGAGCACTCTTTTTTGTTAAAGATAAAACCGATGGTAATGCAAGTTTAAGAGAAATAAAACTGACATCTGATACAATAAGATCAATCTCATGACCATTTAAATGTTCCTGTTTCAAATCTCTAACATTCAGACCCTCTAGTAAAGTTATCGCATCGTTACCAGATAAACGAACATCAAATTGATTGTGACCAACATCAAGAGCAATGACATGAGAAGCGCCTCGTTCTAAAAGAACTTGTGTAAAACCACCCGTCGATGCACCAACATCAATTGCAGTAATTTTATTTGTCATCACAGGAAACACATCAAGTGCATAAAGAAGTTTCAATGCTGCACGAGATACATAACTTTGCGCAAGATCAGAAACCGTAATCGTCGCGTCATCAGGAATCATTTTTCCAGCTTTAAAAACAATTTCTCCATTCACTTTAACTGTTTTTCGTGCCACTGCATCACGTGCCCGTGAACGCGTTACAAAAAAAAAATTTCAACTAAGAGAACATCCAGTCTTTTTGTGACTGCCATATTTACACTCGAGTTCGCGATATAGGCCGAGGTTTACGCCCTAAAGCACTAAAAACGGCATTAATAATACCTGTCGCATCAAGCCCAATCTGTGAGAGAACTTTATCTGGCAAACCATGATTTAAATATTCATCAGGAAACTTTAAGGTACGGACTTTTAAGCCATGCTCTAAGAGTCCTTCTTGTGCCAAAAACTGTAGTAAATGCGCTCCAAAGCCACCTATTGCTCCTTCTTCAATTGTTATTAAGACTTCGTGCTCCCGCGCTAACCGACGCATCAAATCCTTATCCAAAGGCTTTGCAAATCTAGCATCTGCAACAGTCGTAGACAATCCTTCTGCCACTAATTCATCAGCTGCAACCAATACTTCAGACAACCGTGTCCCAAAACAAACCAGAGCGATTTTACTTCCTTCACACAAAAGACGCCCTTTTCCAATTTCAAGCAATTCACCCCTCTGCGGCAAATCCATACCAACACCCTGACCACGGGGATAACGAAAAGAAATAGGTCCTTGATCATAAGCTGCCGCTGTACGCACCATATGCATAAGTTCAACTTCATCAGAAGGTGCCATAACCACAAAATCAGGAAGAGTTGCCAAAAAAACAATATCAAAACTCCCCGCATGCGTCGCACCATCTGCTCCAACAAATCCTGCTCTATCAATAGCAAAACGCACCGGTAATTTTTGGAGTGATACATCATGAACAATTTGATCATAAGCACGCTGTAAAAAAGTAGAATAAATCGCAACAAAGGGTTTATATCCCTCACATGCAATCCCTGCAGCAAAAGTTACAGCGTGCTGCTCAGCAATACCGACATCAAACATCCTTTTTGGAAATTTTTCAGAAAAAGAGTCAAGCCCTGTTCCATTTGGCATTGCTGCCGTAATGCCAACAATTTTATTATCATGTGTAGCCTCCTCTATTAAAGCTTGAGAAAACACTTTAGTATAAGAAAGAGAGCTACTTTGTGCTTTAACTTGTTTACCTGTAATGACATCAAAACGATTAACACCGTGATATTTATCAGATGATGCCTCTGCGGGTGGATACCCTTTCCCTTTATGCGTTACCACATGCACTAAAACAGGACCATCAGGGCATTCACGAACATTTTTCAAAACAGGTAACAAATGTCCAAAATTATGACCATCTATAGGCCCAACATAGTAAAAACCAAGCTCATCAAACAAGGTTCCCCCAGCAAAAAAACTACGTGCAAATTCTTCTGAATAACGCGCTTTCTCCGAAAAGAATTTTGGTAACTTTTTGCTTAAAATCCTTACCCGTTCACGCAAACTGCGGTAAGATGGACGTGAAACTAACCGTGCAAGATGAGCGCTCATAGCGCCTGTAGGAGATGCAATAGACATATCATTATCATTAAGGATAACAATCAAACGTGCATCCAAAGCACCAGCATTATTCATCGCTTCATAAGCCATACCTGCAGATATAGCGCCATCACCAATCACAGAAATAATGTTGCGTTTTTCTTCAGCTTCCAATGCACTAACCATTGCCATACCAAGACCTGCCGAAATAGAAGTGGAAGAATGGCCAGCACCAAATGGATCATACACACTTTCCGAACGCTTTGTAAAACCTGATAGACCACCCTCTTGACGTAATGTGCGAATTCTATCTCTGCGACCCGTTAAAATTTTATGAGGATAGGTTTGATGCCCAACATCCCAAATAATCCTATCATCAGGGGTATTAAAAACATAATGCAGTGCAATAGTGAGTTCAACAACACCAAGCCCTGCCCCAAGATGACCGCCTGTTACAGAAACTGCGTCAATTGTCTCGGTGCGCAATTCATGAGCCAACTGTAGCAAATCAGACTCCGGCAATGCTCGCAAATCTTGCGGTAAATGAATCAGATCAAGCAGTGGCGTTAATGGGCGAGACAAAAAGAACTCCTTATATTATCAGTATAGAGCAATCAATTATGCTATCTTGTTCCTTCGATATCTTTTTAGAATTCATACCTTAACAGATGTTTCAATTGCTGGTTCTTTATAAAAAATGGTCCTGTATGAACAGAATATAAAACATAAATAATGATGTAGATATCATGATGTATACGAATATTCAATGAAGTGTAGATAGCTCTCATCATAAGAGTCTTATACACTGCATAAATAATATTTTTAACAATCACTTATGATCAAGAATAAAAGACAATATGGATATACACAATGCATGATAATTATGTAGATATAATTACAATTATATCCATATGTTTTGATGTTTCATATACGCCCTTTTGACTCGCTTATGTCAAGAAATGAGATTAACAAGTTTATTGCATATAAGCTTTTTGTACTTCTTGTACTCAAAAAATAAAAAATGACTTACATCATTCAGGGTCTAGTGGTTCTACCCCTTCGGGTTTTCCCTCATCTGAAAGTTGAATTTTTTCAACTTTAGCTTCAGCTACTTTTAATAACTTATCGCAATGATTTTTAAGAGCTTCACCACGTTCATAAATATCAATCGATTGTTCCAAAGGAACATCTCCACGTTCTAAATTTTCGACAATCGCTTCAAGCTGTTTTAGCGCTTCCTCAAAACTCAACGTAGCAATATCCTCTTTTTTCGTGCCTTGCTTCATATAATCCTCACAAGATATCTGTTCTAGATATGCGAATTCCAAAACCTTCTAAACCAACATAATGACGTTCCTTAGAAGCATAAACAATAACAGAACTAATCCCTAAATGTCTCAAAATTTGTGCTCCTAAACCAATTTGGCGCCACTCTTTTTCACGTTCAATCGCCTGCATATGATTTTCTAAATCTCTTTTTGTTATTTCCTGATTATCAATAGCTGATTGACAATCAACACCAACAAATCCTCCTCGCAGATAAACAAATACACCCCGTTTTTCCTTTTCTACCATACGACGCATAATAACTTCAATATTTGAAGCTTGACCAAAAACATCATTCAAAATGTTCTCACGATGCAAACGTACTGGAATATCCTCACCATCACGGATATCACCAAAAACAATCGCAACATGTTGAACTCTCTCCCAAGGCAGTTGATAACTTTGAACCACAGCTGGCCCTACGAATGTTTCAATTTGCATTTCTCCGACATGTTTTATTAGCGTCTCTTTACACTGGCGATAAGCAATAAGATCAGCAACTGTTATTGTATGCAACTGATGATCTTGCGCAAATTTTATAACCTCATCTCCATGTTTAACACTGCCATCATCATTGACTAGTTCACCAATCACACCAACTGGTGACAAACCAGCTAATTTACATAAATCAACCGCAGCCTCAGTATGTCCTGATCGCATCAAAACACCACCCTCATGTGCAATTAAAGGAAAAATATGTCCCGGACGCACAAAATCATTAGCACTAGCATTTGGATTAGCAAGATTACGCACTGCTAATGTACGATCGTGTGCTGAAATCCCTGTTGTTATTCCATATTTAAAATCAACAGTAACAGTAAACTTGGTACAATGCATTGAATCATTATCTGATACCATAGGAGTTAAATTCAATCGTTGCGCTTTCTCCTTCGGCAAAGGAGCACAAATAATACCGGATGTATAACGCATAATAAATGCCATTTTTTTTTCTGTACAATGGACAGCAGCAACGATTAAATCACCTTCATTTTCGCGATCATTATCATCCATAACCACAACAATTTCGCCGCGTTCAAAAGCCTGAATAGCAGAAACAACCTTTTTCTGATTATACATTATTGCTTTTCCTTCCTATACAACCAATTTGATCGCAATTCCTCAGCTAATGATCAGCAATAGCACAAGAAACTATTGATTCACTAAAAATAATAATCCGAATCGCAACACTCGTTCGTGATAACATCTACGTTTTTACCATCAACATCAATTGAACAATAAAAAGCTAAAATCAATAATATGGGCTTAACTATAAAATACACAAAAATCGGCTATTTCCTTGATATTCTGTTTATAATATCGGTTAAAAATGTAATTTTTATCACTTATCATTCGCATTTCAGCTATATTTCCTTCACTGATCCAACAGGTAACAGCATAGCCTTCACAAATTTTATATCCTAAACTGTATTCATTAACATTTAAAATGATACAATATGCTGATCAAGTCTTGCATAAATTAAGTTTTCCTAACCATAATGAAACATTTTCTGCAATAATATCAATGGAAGTAGTTTATTTATATAATCAGTGAAAACATTTCATAAGCAGAAAATGTAAAAAAGGATTATTATCGACCTCTGACCACTTCCATCGACCACAATTATTGATTAGGGATAATCACTATCACCGCCCCCCAAACAATCAAATCAAGAATAATTTTGCGTGCAAATATACCTAGCGCAACATGCTCTATTATTTCAGCTGTTGCAGTACGCTCACCATTATAACAATAAAGAATTTCATATTTAACATCATATATAAAACCTGCATAACTTAGATAATAATAATTAACTATTATATTATAATCTTCTAATCACTGATCTGTACCCTAAATAAATATTGAAACTAGCATTCCTATTGTTACTCATGTTATAGCATCAACCTGAGTAATAACTCCTGAAAGAACTTCTACCTGACTTAATTCTTGACGTTATGCTTTAATTTTGATTGTTCTGCTCACCATTATCAAAATATGACTGAATTTCTGTAAAAGTGAAAATAATCCCTAGAGAACAATCCTCAATAATGTACTCAACGCACAACTTAACTCCATATTCTCATACCATATTGTCACACGAAATAAATGATCAATGTATAGGCGATATGGAAACAGTCTCATTTTTTAAATATACAAAACCACAGCACACAAAATACAGATAATCAAGTACATTAATCTGCAAGCAAGATCATCTCACTTAAGACTATTATTAACCATTTCAACTGTAGTCAAATTGTTACTGATAAAGTAAGCTCACCCCTTACTCTTTAATAACGGAAATATCTGGTGCATCAACGGCTTTCATACCTATAATATGATACCCTGAATCTACATGATGTACTTCTCCCGTAACAGAACGAGATAAATCTGAAAGAAAGTATAGCGCAGAATCACCAACCTCTTCTATTGTCACTGTACGACGTAAAGGAGCATTATACTCATTCCATTTAAGAATATAACGAAAGTCACCAATACCGGAAGCAGCCAACGTTTTTATAGGCCCTGCTGACAAAGCATTAACACGAATATTCTTCGGTCCTAAATCTACAGCTAAATATTTTACGCTAGCCTCAAGAGCAGCCTTAGCAACCCCCATCACATTATAGTTAGGAACAACTTTCTCAGCACCATAATAAGTCAATGTTAAAATCGAACCACCACCTGACATCAACTTTTCTGCACGCTGTGTAAGAGCTGTCAAAGAATAAAC
Organism: Bartonella sp. 11B; assembly: GCF_002022625.1. NCBI lineage: Bacteria > Pseudomonadati > Pseudomonadota > Alphaproteobacteria > Hyphomicrobiales > Bartonellaceae > Bartonella > Bartonella sp. 11B. The sequence continues at coordinate 1,336,818 of NZ_CP019783.1, forward strand.
AGAAATATTCATTGTCATCATAAAATTTGATTCGCTGACATCAATGTAACGACCGCTTAATTCATCTTTGTCAGAAAAACCAATAGCATGAACTAAAAAATCAAGCTTACCCCATTTTCTTTCTATTTCATTAAAAACTGTATCAATAGATTTACTATCAGATACATCACAATGACCACAAACAATTCCTCTTACTTCTTCGGCCAAAGGTTCAACACGCTTCTTCAATGCTTCACCTTGATAAGTAAAAGCAAGCTCTGCTCCTGCAGCACTTGCTGCCTTAGCTATTCCCCATGCAATAGATCGATTATTGGCCAACCCCAAAATTAGACCACGCTTACCGCATAATAAATTATTACTATCAGCCATTAACATTGCCTCATCGCAACAAAAAATTAATATTACCCACTTGCCTATGGCACAGGTAAACTTTTTCTTCAAGCAGTTGGTTTAAAATCAAATCAAAACTATAATTTCGTCTTATAAACAATCTTAACTCTTCTCCATTTGCAAGAACTGTTCTAATGCAGGATCCTTTTTGGGTAACATGATACGAACATGCACATAAAGGTCATCTCTTTCTCCATTTTTTAAATGAAGTCCTTTCCCTTTTAGCCGTAAAACACGATCAGAACTTGACCATGCAGGAATTGTTACAACGACGCGTCCTTCTAATGTCTGAATTTCCTCTTTTGTTCCCAACACAGCGTCTTTAAGAGGAATTGGCAAATCAAGATGAAGTGCCCTTCCTTCAACTCGTAAACGAGGATGTTTTTGGATATGAATCGTTACCAACGCATCCCCTGATTGTCCATACGGAACTTTTTCTCCCTGACCTTTTAAACGGATAGTTTGCCCATCTTCAACATAAACCGGAAGCTTAATTTTTAGTTTTTTGCCATTAGGAAAAATTGTTTCCACCTTTTCTGCACCAACCATCTGTTCCAAGGTTACAGAAAGACTAGTCCGAATATGAGCTCCTTGTTGAGACTGATTATGTTGTGTAGAATGCGAGAAACCTCTTCCTTTTCCAAATAAATCACGAAAAATATCGCTTGCGTCAAAACCTACACCACTTGAAGAACCAAAGTCAAACCCTCCTGTACTTCCTGAAAAAGGATTATGTCCTTCTCTAAAATGTCCTCCAGCGCTATAAGCTTGATGGAGTGGTTTTCCTTCTGCATCAATTTCACCCCGGTCAAATTGTATTTTTTTATCTTTATCTCCTATAATTTCATAGGCTTGATTCACTTCAGCAAACTTTTCTTTAGCCTTCACATCACCCATATTATGATCTGGATGATATTTTTTCGCTAGTTTTCTGAATGCAGATTTAATCTCTTGCGGTCTTGCGGTGCGCGCCACACCTAGAACTGTATAGGGATCACGCATATTGTCTTCTTTCCAGTTTTGTCATTTTTAATATCAACCGGTATATTTTTAGTAATTTTATTCTTGAATCAATTTAACTAAAGTAATTTCTACTTTATCTATATGTTTATAAATAAATGGAAATACCATATGGAATAAATATTTTTATACCTAACATAATGTATTGCAACTCATACTAAAAACCAACATCATTAAAAAACTATGATAAAAATATGTAATATTATTAATTTTTCAAAATAAAAAGAGCAGTCTTTTGTTAGCTGATATAAAAAACGACCCTGATAATCCTTCATTCATGCTAATTGATAAAAGTCTATTATGAACAATACAACACAAACAAATGATAACTTTGTACAAATACAAGATCCCTTTGTACTCTTTACACAGTGGCTTGAAGAAGCAACAACAAGCGAAATCAATGATCCAAATGCTATGGCTTTAGCAACAGTAGATACAACAGGCTTACCTAACGTTCGCATGGTTCTTCTCAAAGATTTCAGTTCTAGAGGATTTATCTTCTACACAAACTACGAAAGTTGCAAAGGACAAGAAATTTTAGCATCAATGAAAGCATCCTTAGGCTTTCATTGGAAATCACTCCGTCGTCAAGTTCGAATCAGGGGAAACGTTGAAAAAGTCAGCACTGAGGAAGCAGATGCATATTTTCAATCACGTCCACGTGGAAGCCAAATTGGCGCATGGGCATCTAAACAATCTCAAATATTAGAGAACCGCTTTGCTCTTGAAAAAGCAATCACCGAATATACCGCACAATATGCTGCAAAAAAAATCCCACGCCCACCTCACTGGTCTGGATTTTGTGTAAACCCTCTTTCTATTGAATTCTGGCGTGATCGCCCATTCCGTTTACATGATCGCTTACTCTTTACACGAGACTCTATTAAACAAAACAGCTGGAAGAAGCAAAAACTCTATCCTTAATTCTTAAACTCTCAAAACAATACGTTTCCTGTTTATATGATAACAAATTTCTACTTCATAGATTATTTTATATTGTCATAAATATCACAAAATCACAGAATATAATACCGCCGAGATTTCTCCGCATACCAAACCAACAAAGATCAAAAAACCAACAAACGAATTAGACTTGAAAAGTCGTAAACATTGTAAATTATTGTCAATATCAATAACTTTAATTTGTATAAACATATGGATCGCTGCGATAAAAATCCCTAAAAAACTCAGAATAGGAACTTGAGCCAAATAAAATGCCAAGCTGGTTAAAATCACAAAACCACCATATAAAAATATCAATGCATATTTCGTTTTTTTACCAAAGAGAAGTGCCGTAGAACGAACACCAACAATCACATCATCATCTTTATCTTGATGAGCATAAATTGTATCATATCCTATCGTCCATAGAATTGAGCCTCCATAAAGTGCTATTGGAGCCCAACTTAAACTCCCATGTACCGCAGCCCATCCCATTAATGCTCCCCAATTAAATGCAATACCTAAAAAAAATTGCGGCCAATTTGTTATACGTTTCATAAAAGGATAAAGTATAACTGCTACCAGTGATGAAAGACCTAAAAAAAAAGTAAATTTATTAAATTGCAATAAAACACCTAGGCCTATAATACATTGTATCAATATAAAAATTTTTGCCTGAAACCGACTCACTTGACCAGTGGGCAATGGGCGAGAACGTGTTCGTTCTATTTTAGAATCAATTTCTTGATCAACAAGGTCATTCCATGTACAACCTGCACCCCGCATAGCTATAGAGCCTACGAAGAATAAAAAAAGATACCAAATCCAATTAACAACACTCGACAAAATAGATAATTGTGACATCTCACAAGAAATAGCCATAGTTGTTGACCAAAAACAAGGCCACATCAATAGTTTCCATCCAATAGGCCTGTCCCATCGAGCTAATTGAGCATATAGCCATAAAGAACAAGGAAGAAAATCATAAACCCACTGTTTTGGCACTGCATCCATAACTCGTCCCTGCTTATCACAGGACTGAATATGCAAAATATCTTTACTTTTTTTCATTAAATGATTTCACCTTTTAGACTTGCAATAGAAATATTTCATTCTTATGACAAATAATCAGTTTAACCATCTTCTATGATAGGAGCAAGCAATGAACGTTCTTCTTATAGGTTCAGGCGGACGAGAACATGCTTTAGCATGGAAAATAGCAGCATCTCCACTGCTAACGAAATTATATTGTACTCCTGGAAATCCTGCAACAATGGAATTTGGTACAAATATTAACTTAGACATTAATGATCATTGTAGTATCATTAATTTTTGTAAAAAAAATACTATTGATCTCGTAGTTGTCGGTCCAGAAGCCCCATTAGTAGGGGGTATAACAGATGCCCTTAATGCAGCTCATATCTGTGTATTCGGACCGAATCAAAAAGCTGCTCAGCTAGAAGGCTCAAAAGGTTTTACAAAAGACCTGTGTTACAAAAATAATATTCCTACAGCTCCTTATCAACGCTTTGATAATGCTTTGAAAGCTAAATCTTATATTCATCAACAAGGTATTCCTATCGTTATTAAAGCTGATGGTTTAGCTGCCGGTAAAGGCGTTGTAGTTGCTATGACAATGGAAGAAGCATTTGATGCAATTGATTCTTGTTTTGAAGGGACATTCGGCGATGCAGGAAAAGAAGTAGTTGTTGAAGCTTTCCTCGAAGGAGAAGAAACAAGTTTTTTCTGCCTTTGTGATGGCAAAATAGCTATCCCCTTTGGATCTGCACAAGATCATAAACGTATTGGTGATGGTGATACAGGTGTCAATACAGGTGGCATGGGAGCCTATTCACCAGCTCCTATCATGACGGAAGAAATGGTTAACCGTACTCTTCAAGAAATTGTTACACCAGCTCTACGCGGTCTAGCTGAAATGGATATATCTTTTAAGGGAATTCTCTTCGTTGGGTTGATGATAACACAAAAAAGTCCCCAATTAATTGAGTTTAATGTGCGATTTGGTGATCCTGAGTGCCAAGTTTTAATGATGCGTCTAAAAGATGATATTCTTCCACTTTTTCTTGCAGCGGCTCAAGGAAACCTTGAAAAGAAAAATCTTCAATGGTCTGAAGAAACTGCTTTAACAGTTGTTATGGCCGCTAATGGCTACCCTGTTTCTCCTCAAAAAGGGAGTGTAATTCGCAATATTGATAAAGTAAATTCTCTCCCTAATGTAAAAGTTTTTCAAGCTGGTACAGCCTTATGCAATGGAGAATTAATTGCGAATAGCGGACGTGTTTTAAATATAACAGCAACAGGAAAAACCATAAAAATCGCTCAAAAACGCGCTTACGAAGCGGTGGACTGTATTGATTGGCCAGAAGGTTTTGTACGCCGTGATATTGGATGGCGAGCTATCATGCGAGAAAATTAGATTTTTAAAGTCTTTTTTTAGGACTCGTAATTTCACGTGATAGAATAGTGCGTAAATCAGCTAACTGCTCTTTAGTCATGATAGCTTTAGGAAGAATGTTGAATTTTTCCTCTGAAATATAGAGTGCTAAAAAATTTGGATACTCATGCCAATCATAAAACAGACGAAAAGGATAAGTGCCCTGTATATAAGAGTTTCGAATCGCAAGCGCATGATCATCCCATTGCCATACTTGTTTAAGACCTATTTGCTGATTATTTTTTACTAAACGATACGCTTTATGCGTTACTAAAACATAATAATTCAGTGCCCAAATAACACAAATAATTGCAGCATAAATGCAAGCCGTTTTGATAAGAGACTTTCCCCAATAATGCGTCCAATTTTGTCCCTCAATCATGATGAGAAAACCACAATAAACAGAAACACAAATCAGCCACAATATTAATAAATGTAAAAATGTCTTCAATCTTCTGGTATAACGACGACAATGCGCTTTTTGCGCTTCTATTGCCTTCTTTTGATCAAGTTCGAAGACAAGCATACGCCTTTTAATTTTTTCTGAATGTTTCAAATACTTACAATTCTTTTCTATTTTTATTAGATAGGAATTCAATTATCATGAATAAAAAGTCAAAACGCAAATGAAATAAATATACATGACTGCACAACATATAAAAATGAACGTATATTTTCTACAATGCAGTCTGATTGTTAATCATCAAACGTAAACCTAATGAATTATGCCCACGAAGTAAAAAACGCTTCTGTGCAGAATTAGGTGATACCATATGAAAAAATTGATGCATAATAGAACGATCTTGAACCTTGACAATATTGCTATACTCATCAATCATAAGCATAGGAAGATTGTAAATCTGCGTCCACAATCGCCAATCCAGAAAAACATTATTTAATTTTCTAGAAACTAACAGTGGAATACAAATCTCCTCATCTACATGAAATAGCTCTAATGTTATGGCTTTCTCACCTGAGAGAGTATCAACTATACGGGCTACAACCCCTCTAAAATGGTGAGCTGGGATCAAACGTGACAGTCTTGAAGAAGCCCCCAATTTAAAAAAAACACCACATTTATTTAACGAACAAACTATTTGATTACCCGTTTTTGATACAAAATATGTCGTTATTTGTGGCAAATGATACGGATCTAGTCGAAACTCAAGCACCGCCTTTGCCTGATTAAAGCATTGATTAGCCATACATAATATTCCCAATTTTTTCAATAAGCCACACAATCTAGCAGATTTTCTTCATTAGATTATTAACAAAGTTATATAAAAAAACTTAGTTTCTTTTTGGTTATTAAATTCTAAATAAAAATACAAAAAATATTTATTCTTCTGAAATTATAATATTTTTCCAGGATTCATAATTCCTAAAGGATCAAATATCTTCTTAATCTCTTGCATAATTTCTAATGAAACAGATGACTTAAAAGTACGTAGTTCTTCTCGTTTAAGCTGACCAATTCCATGTTCAGCAGAAAATGTGCCATGATATTGTATTGCTAAACAATGAATACGATGGTTTATTTTCGGCCATAATTTTAAAAATGCTGCAGTATCCGCTCCAACTGGTTGTGTAATATTATAATGAAGATTCCCATCACCCACATGTCCGAAACAAACTACTTGTGCACCTGGAATTATTTCTTCAACAATAAGAGCAGCCTCAGTAATAAAATCAGAAATGGAAGCAATAGGTACAGCAATATCATGTTTTATAGATCCTCCTGCTAATTTCTGTGCAGGTGATATACTTTCACGCAATTGCCAAAAAAAATCTTGCTGTTTTAATGATTGAGCAACAACTGCATCGTCAATAATAGAATTCTTTAAAGCCATTTCTAAAACAATATGCAATGCTGATAATGCATCGTTGTCACTTCGTGATGATGACATATTAATCAAAACATACCATTCATGCTCACGATCAAAAGGAGATCGGGAACACATCTTATAATTTAAAGCCATTTGAAAACTAAGTTTTCCCATGAGCTCAAAACCAGTCAATAATGTCCCCCCGTGGCATTGAGCAAGAGATAAAAGCTCTACAACTTTCGCTGGACTATCTAAACCTACAAGAGCAACTTCTTTCCCCTTTGGTTTTGGAAAAAGCTTTAAAACTGCTGCGGTAATAACTCCTAAAGTCCCTTCCGCACCAATAAAAAGATCTTTCAAATTGTAGCCGCTATTATCTTTCTTCACAAATCGCAAATCATCCAAAATACGTCCATCAGGTAAAACGACTTCTAAACCAAGACACAAATCACGCATATTACCATAAGCTAATCCCCCCGTTCCTCCAGCATTAGAAGATAGGTTACCTCCTATCTGACACGATTCTTCAGAAGCCAAAGAAAGAGGAAAAAAACGATTCATTTTATCAGCTTTTTTTTGTAACGTTTTTAGAATAACTCCAGCCTCTACTATAGCGAAATTATCCTTAAGATCCAATGATCGAATCTTATTCAAACGTTCCATAGATAAAATAACACTGTGCCCACTATCATCTGGCAACTGAGCACCTACAAGACCAGTATTTCCTCCTTGAGGAACAATCGGCGTACACGTTTGACTAGCCAAATGCATAATCAATGATACTTCTTTTGTAGAAGATGGCCGTAAAAGTAATGGCGATTTACCATGAAAAAGTCGACGATTTTCAAATAAATAAGGTGCAATCAGTGCCTGATCTGTTATAGCATATTCAGAACCGACAATGCTTTTAAAAGACTCAATTAAACCTTGCTCCATTTTTATTTCCCTTTTGGAGCCGCAGCGCGTATTAAACGATCATTAATAGCTTCCCCTAATCCGTAGAATGGAATAGGCTCCACTGCAATGCACTTCACTTCAAGTGAATCCAATTGCTGCATATATTGAAATAAATGGAATGCAGCTTCTTCTAATCGACCACTTGTACTCAGGTTCAGAACAGCAACGGCATTTTCAACACCTTCAATACGTTTAGGTCCAAATGCTAAAAGTGCTTCACCGCTTTTCACCTTTTTTACATTTAAACGCATAGAAGTATTAGGTGCATAATGTGATTTTAACATCCCTGGAGCTTCAATTGCAGTTTGCTGCTCCAAACGTTTTACAGACTTCTTTGCCACTTTTTCAATTTCTTCAATAGCTAATCCTCCTGGACGCAATAAATAAATATTTTCATCACAAATTTTAATAATCGTTGATTCAATCCCTATTTTTGAAGCTCCACCATCAATAATTAAAGGCACTGATGTTCCTAAAGATGTAAACACAGATAAAGCTGAAGTAGGACTCAATTTTCCTGATTGATTAGCACTAGGCGCTGCTAAAGGACGTCCAAAATGACGAATAACTTCTGCAAAGCCTCCCTTTGGAGAGCGAATAGCCAATGTATTAAGGCCAGCAGTTGTTAAAGGGTGAATATTATGATGAGCCTTTAATGGCAAAACTACAGTTAAAGGACCTGGCCAAAATGCTTCCATTAATCGACGTGAAAGCAAATCAATTTTCACATAACATTCTGCCATAACTATGTCACTTACATGAACGATAAGAGGGTTAAAGAGTGGTCGTGCCTTTGTAGAAAAAATAGACGCCACAGCCTTTCCATTTGTCGCGTCTCCAGCTAATCCATAAACAGTTTCTGTCGGCAAAGCCACTAATTGTCCTTGTTGAAAAATCGCAACTGCTTGGTTTATTGCAGCATTATTAAATGGTAAGATCGTCATTAAATACTATCCTTATAGCGTTCTTTAAGAGGAGAAAAACTATAACGATGTAATCTTACAATAGGCCCATACTTATCGATAGCTGCTCGATGTGCTACTGTTCCATAACCTACGTGCTTCTCTAAACCATAATTTTGATAAATCCGCCCAGCATATTGCATCATCCTATCACGAATTACTTTAGCAATAATAGACGCTGCCGCAATTGAAACTGAAGACTGATCACCTTTAATCAAAGCAACTGCAGGACAGGGCAGATCAGAAGGAATATCACGCCCATCAATCAACGCATAATGCGCTGAAATAGCAAGCCCTGTAATACAATGCCGCATTGCCTCTAAAGTCGCTTTTCTAATATTAGACTTATCAATTGTCCGAGCACAAAGACTAGCAACCGAAATCGCTAATGCATTTCGCAAAATTTCATAATAAAGTCTATTACGCTGTTGGCTAGAGAGTTTTTTTGAGTCATTCAAGCCTTCAGGAATACGGTCTTTATCTAAAATAACTGCTGCCGTCACTACAGGCCCAGCTAAAGGTCCACGACCAACTTCATCAACGCCTGCTATATAAAAGAAACCTTTTTTTTGCAAATCAAGTTCATATGAAAAATTTGGCTGAAATGGTACATCAAACATATCTAACAATCGCGAATATAAAAAAACATGCACCCATTTTTACATCACTACCTATTTTCTGCAAGCGCTATAGTAAGTAGTGTAAACTATTACCACATAGCGTAACAGTTAAATAATTTACCTTAGTATATAAATGCATTGCTCATTTTCTATGTACAATAAAATAGTTTTACTTTTAAAAGGAATGATTTTCTTCTTTGCTCACCTTTTCTATTTCTTTCAATTGAGTATCTAAAAGGAGTATCCACATAAATTTCAGTTTCTCCTTTTAGTGTTTATTGAATAACATACATTCTTTTCAAAGACATAATTCAAAGTAATCTCAATTTCGTAAATCTCGCAAAGTTCGTTTTGTCATAAGGTTAAGCGTTTTTAATAATCTTCTCTTCCCTACCCCCTACATAATTACAACTGTATCTTTGTCATAAGCGTAAACATTTTTAGTCCCGTAGATAGGTAGTTAGACATACTAATAATGCTATAAACTTTTCTATCTCTATAAATCTAACAGAAACCATCTCAGTTATTCCCTCCCGATAACCAAGAATATCATAAGTTTCAATATATTACCCTTCTGAAAAATCCAAATACGATATATGATTTTATATAGTCATTTTACTTTCTTTACTCGAACACCAAAGATACTCTAATAGTTTTATTCACCATTTCACGTGGTGGTGGAGGAAACATGTCAATACGTTTAAGTGCTGTCATAGCCAACCAATCAAGTTCCCGATTACCAGAAGAAAGCATAATACGGCTGGCAAAAATACCTCCTTGTTCATGCACTTTAAATTCTAACTGCACGACTCCTTGTGCACTACTAATACGCTGTCCTATAATGTAACTTTTTTGTTTTTCTAACTGTATTTGTACCTTTGCTAACCAACGTTCTGATAATGCACTGTCAAATGCCATTATATGATTATCCCTACTTTCAGAAAATGAATGTGCTTTTTTTTCATTACTTTTCTTCGCTGTAACATTCAGTGTTGATGATCGCTTTTTTATAAAAACTTTACGATTTATTTCTGATGGAGAAGATTTTTCCAAAGGTTTCAACACTTTCAAATCATTTTTTTCTGCGATAGACTGCAACTCTTCCGTAATCTGCCCCTCTTTTGATAGAGAATTTTCTGATTGAACTTTACTGAATTCTGATTTTGATATTTCTTCTTGTTTTAAAATATCAAACTCTACTATTTCTGTATCTAAATTAACATCGGAGTGCATAATCTCTGGTACAACAATTAACATAGCCATCGGTGAGAACATAAAATCATTCATATAAATACTTTTAAAATAAAATCGTGCTCCTATTCCAATATGTAAAGCAAAAGAACACAAAAAAGCACCTATCCAAAGAGCTAATACTCGCCCAATACTTACACTCTTCATCATCTCATCTACCACCATTCTAAGCTAAATAATCGAAGCTCAGTTCTATTAAAACATGTCATCTTTAAAGCACAACTTTTTTCTTGACGATTTTTATCATGTTTAATATGATTATATTAGTAATTAAGTGTTTAGCTTACCAATTATGTGATTACAGTGTGTAATTAGTAAGATGAATATTTTTTGTGTGTGTTTTATATACGAAAACTTAGGTAGGGGGTGTTTTTAAGAAAAATGATGGTGAACTATGCGAATAAAGCGAAATATCTATAAAAAGTATATGATTTCAGGTATGCTCTCAGTTTGTATACCTTCATTTGTTTTTGCACAAAATGGTAATAATAAGGATTCTATAACTAAACTTAAACCAATCGTAATTGAAAAAAAAATAGAAAATTCTTTGAATAAAGCGACGGTTTTGACTGATCGTGAAACTACCCAAAATATTGATAAAAAACAAATAAATGATATTCACGATATTAGCCATCTTAATCCCTCTATAAACTATAATACAGATAATAACAGTTTCGTAATTCGTGGTTTAAATGCCAATCGTGTTTTAACAACAATAGATGGTGTTCCTCTTCCATGGTTGAATGATGGAGTACGTGGTATTAAAGGTGGAAGTTCTGCATTTGCTTTTAATGCGCTTTCTACAATTGATATTATTCGTGGTTCAGATTCTAGTTTTTATGGTTCTGGTGCATTAGGCGGAATTATTGCCTTGCGTACTCTTAATCCTGAAGACCTCCTTACAAAAGAAAAGAATTGGGGAGCCCTTACAAAAGGCAGCTACAATTCTGCTGATAAAAGTTGGCATGTAAATCAAGCTTTTGCAGTGCGTGCTAACCAAACCTTGCTTCTTTTTCAGGGCTCTCGTGCAGAAGGTCATCAACGTAAGAATATGGGTACTGTAGAGGTTGATGGAGATAAACGCACACGCGAAAATCCTGCTGATTTTGACAAAAATAATCTGCTCTTTAAAGTCCATCAATATCTTAATGATAATCATCGATTTGGCTTTACAGCAGAACGTTTTTCTTACAACAAAGACACTCATTCATTGAATGCTTCAACTGAAATATTTTCTCCAAAATCTGTTTATAATGAGAGGAATACACGTCGTAAACGTTTTTCTGTTTCTTATGATTATAACGGCAATGGAGATGCTGTTTTTGATGCATTTCATGGGCAACTTTATTGGCAAAAGCAATCAAATAATCATATCTTAAATGGATATCGCATACAAATGCCCAAAGGAGATTATTTAAGAGATAACTTTATGCGCAATACGGATTATGGCTTTAACACTTATAGCTTTAAAAAAGTGGATATTGGTTCTATGAGTCATAAGTTAAAGTTTGCTGCAAATGTTTTTGCATCTAAATTTCATCAATATGCATCAGGTAAAGATAATTGTCATTTAAGAGGCAATGAGCGTGGGTGTGTATTCCTAGGTACAAATAAATCAGATGCACCTGACACAAATAGCCAAGGTTTTGGTCTGACTCTCGAAAACGAAATAGGTTTTTCTAATAATAACCTTCGTTTTATCCCCGGAATACGTTATGATTGGTATAAACATATCCCTCAAAGAACACCTGCTTTTGAAAAAGCATTAGGTTCCAGGATAATGCCTGAAGAAAGTAGCGGCTCACATTTTTCTCCTAAAATGCGGATAGAATGGAATGCTAATAATCAAGTATTATTTTATACTCAGTGGGCGCAAGCTTTTCGCGCGCCGAGCGTTTCGGAGCTTTACTTAACCTTTGTCAAATCTCCTTTTTACTATATGATTGGAAATCCTGATCTTAAACCAGAAACCAGTAATGGATATGATATTGGTGTACAATACAATAACATGCATTTAAATGGTTCTTTCAGTGTTTTCACCAATGAATATAAAAACTTTATTGATGTTATAGATAAAGGACCTTCAAAAGAATTTATGTATGCGCGCAAACATTATGTAAACCGTGCGCATGTGCGTATTTCTGGTGTCGAAACGAAAGCACATTTCACCTTGATGAATGGCCTTTATAGTAATTTTGCCCTTGCTTATACACAAGGAAAAGATCTCGATAAAGATGAATATCTCAATTCAATTCCAGCTTTTAAAACAGTCTTTGGATTGGGATATGAAAAAGAACTTTGGGGAACAGATATTATACTGACTTTGGCTGCTAAGCGTGATAAAGTAGAAGGAAATTCTGATTACAACAAAATTCCAGGCTATGGTGTCGTTGATATATTGGGTTGGTGGAAACCTTTCGGTGAGAAAGGCCCAATTATAAGAGCTGGTGTTTATAATCTTTTTGACCAAAAATACTGGAATGCAGCTGATCTACCTTCCCCTTCTCCTATTCCTAGACGCCAATCGTTACCACCAAAAGATTATTTTAGTCAGCCTGGTCGTAACTTTAAGATATCTTATGTACAAGAATTTTAATTATTGTTGTCAGTCTTTAAACTATTGAGGAAATTATAATTGATAAAAAGGTATGTTATTGCATTTTAATCCTTACTTTATTCTAACCCAAAATTTGGGAAAAGGATTGTAAATATTTTTAATTTATCAGATTCAATTTTTATTATTGATAGGGGCAATTGATTGACAAGCTGAGCCATTGTTTACAATGGCTCAGCATAATTTTTTAAAATGAAGTAAAATTGACTCTAAATAAAGTAAGGAAAGCCTATGTCTTATACAGCTGAAATGATTATAAAAATGCGTGAAGAAAAAAAAGATATGCGTAATCGTGATTTTGCTAATTCGATTGGTATATCTGAAGCGGAATTCATAGCAGCATATCGTACAATTGGAAAAGCAAAAAGATTAAAAGTTGATATTCCTACTCTCCTTGAAAATGCTCCTAAAATTGAAACCGTTATGGCATTAACACGCAATGAATATGCTGTTCATGAAAAAACAGGATGTTTTGAAAAAATTGTTCTGAATGAACATATCCCTATGACATTTGGAGAAATTGATTTGCGGATTTTTCCCCAAAAATGGGAATTTGGTTTTGAATATGAAATGATGGTTTTTGGAAAGCCGACAAAAAGTTTACAATTTTTTGATCAATATGGTACCGCTATTTTTAAAGTCTATTCTAAAGACATGACAAATATGGAACAATGGAATATACTTGTTGAAAAATTACTTCATGAAGATCAATCATCTGCTCTTCATATTCCTCCAACTCCTGCACCTATACAACACAATACAGAAAATTTAGACATTGAGAAATTTCGTGATCGTTGGAGAAACATGACTGATGTGCATCAGCTCCATGAAATTACTTCCGAATTTAAAATTGGTCGGCATGATGCTGTAAAACATGCTAGCAACGAGTTTACTAATGAATTAAGTGCAGAATCCATTGAAATGATGCTGAATAAAGCCGTTGAACAAGAAATACCAATTATGTGTTTTGTTGGTAATAAAGGCTGCATTCAAATTTTCAGCGGTCCAATTAAAAATATTAAACAAATGGGACCTTGGCTCAATATTCTTGATGACAACTTTCATTTACATATGCTTATTTCTGGTGTTAACAAAGTATGGCATGTTCGCAAACCTATAAGTGAGGGTTATGTTAGTTCTCTTGAAGTTTTTGATCAAAATGGTGAAATGATTGTCCAATTCTTTGGTCTAAGAAAAGAGGGTCAAAAAGAATGCGAAAAATGGCGCTCTTTACTAAATGATTTGCCTTTGTACCAAGAGACAAATATTACTTAAAGGATAAGACCTAGATATGTTGAGACCTTTTTTGCATAAACTATCAGGCCTTTCTCTTTTATATTTGTTGTTGTTCTTTACTTGTTTCTCTAAACAAGTAATGGCTGAACTGACAACAAGTTTTCCTGAAAATGCCCGAATTATTTCCATTGGTGGTGCTCTTACAGAAACTGTTTATGCATTAGGGGCTCAAGATCAACTTGTTGCTCGTGACAGCACAAGCATCTATCCACAAGCTGCACTCAAACTTCCTGAACTTGGGTACATGCGCCATCTTTCTCCTGAAGGTATTTTATCTCTTTCTCCAGAAGGTATATTACTTATTGAAGGAAGCGGTCCTCCTTCAACAATTGAGATTCTCAAAAAAACATCAATACCTCTCGTAATCATACCAGAAAACTTTTCACGTGAAAGTGTCATAGAAAAAATTCGCCTTGTTGGTAAAGCTCTACATCGAGAAGTTCAAGCAGCTAAACTGATTAAAAAATTGAACAATAACTTTATAAACAATGATATGCTTTTAACAAAAATAACTAAACCAAAACGCGTTCTTTTTATTTTTTCATTACAAAACGGAGGTGTTATGGTATCTGGAACAGATACTGCAGCTGATGGTATGATCAAACTTTCAGGAGGTATAAATGCCATTTCTGATTATAAAGGATATAAGCTTTTAAATAATGAAGCTTTATTAAATTCAAATCCTGATTTCATATTGTTTGTCAATCACAATGGAAATTCAACTAAAATTGATACAATTTTAGCTATACCAGCAATTCAAGCAACACCTGCAGCTAAAAATCATGCTATTAAACAAATAGATGCCATGTATTTTTTAGGTTTTGGTCCACGCACTGCAGAAGCATCAAAAGAGCTAATTAATATGCTTTATGGCACAGAACAAAATGGCAAGAGTTGATAGAAATGGTTAAGCATATTTCTACAACGCACATCTCTGAAATAATAGACAATACAAAAGTACCCCCCACAAATCGAGGAAAAATTGCGCTATTAATTTTAATAGTAATTCTTATCTTCAGTATTTTTAGTGGACTATTCAGTGGTGCATCAAATGCTTCTCTCATTAATCTCATTCATGTAATTCTTACGCAAAATTTTTCAGCAGCTAGCAAGACGTATGACTACCTTATCCTCATTGAGATCAGATTACCTCGTATTATCTTAAGCTCATTGGTCGGAGCCGCTCTCGCTGTTTCTGGTGTTCTTATGCAGGGACTCTTTCGTAATCCTCTCGCAGATCCTGGAATCGTAGGTGTATCAGCAGGTGCAAGTCTCGGCGCTGTATTAACCATTGTTATTGGTATTTCCTTCCCACCTTTCTTTATTCCTTTTCTAGAATCTTACAAAATTGTCATAGGTGCATTTCTTGGTGGACTTTTATCAACAATGATTCTCTATGTAATAGCAACACGACACAGTTTTACCTCTATTGCAACGATGCTTCTTGCAGGCATTGCTCTTAGTGCTTTCAGCAGCGCTATTGTTGGAAGTTTAATTTTTACTGCTAATGATCAACAATTGCGTGACATTACTTTTTGGAATCTTGGTTCCCTTTCGGGTGCTACGTGGTTAAAAGTTTGTCTCATTTTACCTATTGTTTGGATTGGCTTGCTTTTTTCTCCCTTTTTATCACGTGCACTTAATGCACTCGCACTCGGAGAAGCTGTCGCTCAACATATTGGTTTTCATATTCAACGGATTAAAAACATTGCTGTTTTACTTGTTGCTCTAATGTGCGGAGGAGCAGTTGCTGTCAGTGGTGGAATTGGTTTTATTGGTATTGTTGTTCCACATATTCTACGTCTGCTTATTGGTCCTGATCACCGCTATCTCATCCCTTGTTCAGCTCTCTTAGGAGCAGTATTACTGACTTTTTCTGATACCTTTGCACGTTGTATTATTGCTCCAGCAGAATTACCCATTGGAATTGTCACAGCACTTTTTGGTGCACCTTTTTTTCTTTGGATCCTTATATACCAACGAGGAATAAATTTTTCATGATTGAAGCGATCAATGTCTGTATTCAACGCAGAAAAACAAATATTCTGAAGCATATTCACTTTCAAGCTAAAAGTGGCACCCTCACCATCATTATTGGTCCAAATGGCTCTGGAAAAAGTACCTTTATACAAGCGCTTAGTGGAGAAATTCCTTATAATGGTAAAATGACCCTGAATGGCCATGATATTAAACAAACAAAAGCAAATAAAATGGCAATGATGCGTGCAGTTTTGCCTCAATCAACAACACTAGCATTTCCATTTTTCGTTCATGAAGTAGTAAGACTTGGTCTTTCTATCAACCAGATTAACATCACAAAAGCTCAATTTAAAAACCTCCCTCAAAAAGCTTTAAAACGTGTTGGTCTGGCAGACTATGAAAACCGATATTATCACCAATTATCTGGTGGTGAACAAGCTAGAGTCCAGCTTGCCCGTGTTCTTTGCCAAGTATGGGAGCCTATTTATAATGGAGTTGCTCGTTGGCTGATATTAGATGAACCCATTGCCAACCTTGATATACAACATCAGCTTATTGTCATGAATATTATAAAAAATTTTGTTCGTTGTGGTGGTGGCGTTCTTGCTGTTCTACATGATCTCAATCTTGCCGCTCACTATGCCGATAAAATCATACTATTAAAACAAGGAGAAATTTGTTGTGAAGGAGATGCCTCCACTGTTTTAACAACAGAAAATCTGCGTAAAGCTTATAATTGCTCGCTCACAGTTTCCGAAATACCTAAAAAAAACATCCCTTTTATATTACCACAAACAGCATCTCATTTATAACATATATAATACAACGGCTTTTCCTGATGACTTTATTGTCTGAAAAGCGAAACTGCCTTTCAACAGGGGCATTGAACATGAAGAGGATGCCCTCAAAGAATATAGCTTTATCTATGATAGAGAAGTTACATGTGGTTTCATCCCATATCCTACAATCGAAATGGCCAGTGCAAGCCCTGATGGTCTCATAGGTGAGAATGGGCTCATAGAGATTAAATGTCCCCAATCTGTAAACCACCTTCGTTTCTGGATGACAGAAAAAATCAAACCAGAATATTTAGCATAAATGCAATTTCAAATGGCTTGTACAGGACGTCAGTGGTGTGATTTTTGAGCTATGATCCCGGGTTTTCAGGACAATCTGCTCACTTACGTCTCAAGGTTCAGCGGATCCATCGCAATGATGAACAGATAGAATCCATCAATCAAGCAGTGGAAGCATTTTTAAAAGAAATCGAACAAGATATCAAAAAGATTACAGCTCAAGCGGCTTAAAGTTATGGGGACGCTCCAGCCATCTCCCTCCAGCGTCCCTGCCCTTTCCTAACAACTTTAAAAACATGCGTGCTTCACGCCACAGGCGAATTGCATCTCAATTAAAGGAGAAAAACATGGCACACCGCCTTCCCACCATAACTCAACCCGCTATTGTTCGCGCCTTGCAAGAAGCAAAAAAACAAGGATGTGAACTCATAGAAATTAAACCATCTGGAGAGTTATTAATTCATATCAATAAAACTGTAGTATCACCAACAACAAATGATGTGTATAGCATCAATAATTTTCCTTCACTTGAAAACGAGCAAGAAGAATTTCGTACTAACCCATCTTGCCTTTCTGTTGATGGCATAAAATTCTAACCATGCCAAAGCGTCGTCCACCACATCTTGTGCGTGAACGTACACGCCATGGTAAAATCATATGGTATGTCCGTATTGATATGAACAACGTCGCAGAGTGCATGGAACCTATGGAACACAAGAATTTGTTGACAATTATACGCTTGCTCTGAAAGACGCGCAAAATGGCTCCTTAAAAACAATAAGACGCACAAGACTTACGGAAGGGTCTTTTGATTGGTTGTTGCATCAATATTTACAAAGCATATCATGGCACAACCAATCAGAATCCACTAAAAAAGTTAAGCACAGGATTCTGAACAATGTGTATAAACATATTGGTGATCGCACGTATACGCATATAAAAGTATAGAAAAACATCATATTCTTGATGCTGTAGAAAGAAGATGTGCAACACCTGCAGCAACAAAACATTTCTTAACGGCTTTGAATGGTCTTTTTAATTGGGCGGTTGAGAATGCTCTGTTAAACAGAAATCCTGCTCTGAATATTAAAGCACCAAAATCCTTGAACGCAGAAGGTTTCGCTCCACGGCTAGAAGAAGACATTGAAAAATACTACTATTGCTAGACAAGAGGAACACATGAAGGCGTCTGGATTGATGTTCTTTTATATACAGGCTTACGCCGTGGTGATGCCGTTCGGATTAGGTGGAAAGATGTAACAGATAATATTATTCATCTCAAAATAGAAAAGAGCCAATTTAAAACAGATGTTTTTCTTCTGATTTTACTAGAACTTGCAGAAACTCTTAAAATTGGTCCCGTAGGTGATGAAACATTCATTTGCGAAAAGGGTGGAAATAAACTTGTAAAAGAAAACTTTGGCAACTTATTTCATGAAGCGTGTAATCAAGCGGGAATCAAAAATCAGCCTATGGATTAAGAAAACTAACAGCAACACGTGCTGCCAATGCTGGTGCTACAGCTTCACAACTCAAGGCAATTTTTGGCTAGACAGAAAATAGCATGGCATCCCTCTATACTAAAACAGCGGATAGGAAGCACCTCGCAATAGAAGCAATAAAAAAGCTTCAAAAAGATTCAGGATAAAACAGAAAAAACATAATAAAATCAATGGAGTCAAAAACCCTTAGCTTTTAGATAACCCATTGATTTTATTGATACTTGGCGGAGAGGAAGAGATTCGAACTCTCGAGAGCCTTTTGAGCCCTACTCCCTTAGCAGGGGAGCGCCTTCGACCACTCGGCCACCTCTCCAATTAAGGTGCATAAACAGTATCAATAAAAAATTCAAGATATTTTCGATTTTTTTCAAAATATCTGAAATTTTAGTTCTAATTGATTGGATTAAATTAAAAAATAATGAATGTTTGTGTCTTTTTTATCACACAAGAATAAATAGTACATAAATTACTTTTGACAAGGTTAATTTATATTTGTATCTCAAAATAAAGGTTCGTATAGTTAACATTATGTAATGTTTGGCTTAGTTCTCGCGTATTTTTTTAGCAAGCGGACATAATATATAACCTTTATACACTCTATAAATAAACCCAATACACACTCTTATAATTAAAACCGACTGGAGATCATTTATGAATATTAAAACCTTCCTTCTAAGTTCTACATTAGCTCTTTCTGCAGTTTCTGGATCTCAAGCGGCTTCAACTGTCCCAGCAAAACCTGAACCTATAGAATATGTACGTGCTTGTGATGCGTACGGTCCGGGATATTTCTATATTCCTGGAACAGAAACATGTATTCGCGTATCTGGTAATGTCCGCGCAGATTTTACAGGTGGTGACAATGTTAATGCAATAACCGATGCGGATTTAGCAAATGGTAAAAAAACTTATCGCACAAATTCACGTTTAACCCTTATTTTCCAAGCTGCTTCTGAAACAGAATTAGGAACGCTTCGTTCATATGCGGAAATTCGCTCACAATGGAGCAAAGGAAAGGATAGTTCTGGTGGTCAACTTCGTGCTGCTTATATAGAAATTGGTGGCTTTCGTGTAGGTCTTGATAGCACAATTTTCGACAGTTGGACCGGTGGTTATGGTAAAGTTATCAATGGCGATAGTATAGCACCAGCAGGTGATATACGCACGAATACTATTTCTTACACTTTTAATGCTGATTCTGGTTTTTCCGCTATTGTTGGAGTTGAATTGGGTAATGCGTCAGGTCCTGCTCTTAAAACAAACGCTGGTAACAGTATCGAATACTATTACATCGATAAAGATAGCAAAATTGTTCGTGTTGATGAAACAGATCTCCCAAGTAAACAAACAAAAGACTATAACCCTAATATCTTATTTGGTATGAAATTTATGCAAAAATGGGGTGGAGCCTCAACTGTTGTCGCTTATGATGCTTATTACAAAAAATGGGCTGCTAAAGCACGTGTAGATTTGAATATCAATGATAATTTAAATCTTTGGGCAATGGGAGGCTATAAAAATAACCTAGATTACTATAGAGTAGATACTGTAGAGGATTCTAATAATGTATTGTCGCGTCAGAATACCACCATTTATGCAAACTGGGGTGGTAAATGGGCAGCGTGGGCTGGTGCAACTTACAAAATCAATCCAAAAGCAAATTTGAATGCTCAAGTGTCTTATAGTGCTATAAAAACTTTCGCAACATCCGTTAATGTTGCATATAAACTGATTCCAGGATTTGTTATTACACCTGAACTAACCTACATTTCTTGGAACGATGACCGTACTTTCAAAGGTAAAGCGAATAGTGATACAAACTATAGTAATGCTTTGAATGGAAAAAGTGCTTTGCAAAGTATGATTCGTTTCCAACGTTCATTCTAATTTCTTAAAAAGAAAGCTTATAGACACTGGTAACCTAGGTTACCGGTGTCTTTTTTACTAATAATATTTGTAATAATCATAAATCTCTTGCGATCTTGCATTCATTGATAGTCCTCAATAAAAGAACAATTTTATTATATATATTAAAGGCGCTCTACTAATAATAGAGCTATACTTTTTGCATCAAT
Organism: Bartonella sp. 11B; assembly: GCF_002022625.1. NCBI lineage: Bacteria > Pseudomonadati > Pseudomonadota > Alphaproteobacteria > Hyphomicrobiales > Bartonellaceae > Bartonella > Bartonella sp. 11B. The sequence continues at coordinate 1,357,784 of NZ_CP019783.1, forward strand.
AAATTATTTATGAAGTAAATCATAAGAATATACTTTCTACCTATACTATTTTGCTAATATTGTATGTTAATGACTTATAATTTTTCTTGATTCTATTCAAAAAACATTTCAAAATTATTCAAAATACATCTTTGCAATTGACAATATAGGTATTTCAGCTGATCATAATTGCACAAATAAATGCTCTGACTAGGAGTGGAGTACATATATAGACACTACAAAAAATATTGTTCTTGATTTCCTCAAAATAAAATTTTATGAATTTTGTCGGATGTGTATTGATACAAAAAATGATATTGTGCGTAATCTTATTAAAGAGACCTGATTTATTGAGCTGAACGCATTCCTAATAACCTTGCAAAGCATTTTTTCACTACGAATCTATAAGGAAAAAGTTTGTGCAAAAAAACACTCCATCAATTAGTTTTTCTCCTTTCCCTGCGTCACGCAAAATTTATCGACAGAGCCTTCTCTTTCCTAATGTACACGTACCATTCCGTGAAATTTCTCTGACAGATAATAGTCATGAAGAAACTTTGACGATTTATGATACTTCAGGTCCTTATACCGATGAAAATGCGACTATTGATATTACAAAAGGATTACCTGCCATTAGCACACCCTGGCTATCTGAGCGTTCTGACATTGAATCCTATCCAGCACGATTAATTCAACCTGCAGATAATGGTTTTACTCATGATAAAAATCTTGCACCAACTTTTGAACAAACTCGTCCCGTTTTTCGCGCAAAAAATAATAAAGCAGTCACACAAATGGCTTATGCACGTGCAGGTATTATTACTGCAGAAATGGAATATGTTGCTATACGTGAAAATGAAGGTTTGGTAGCAAAAGATCAAAAAAAAATATCGGGAGAAACATTCGGCGCATCAATACCAGAAACCTATACTGCAGAATTTGTTCGCAATGAAATTGCCTGCGGACGAGCTATTATTCCTCACAATATCAATCATCCAGAATGCGAACCAATGATTATTGGTCGTAATTTTCGTGTTAAAATTAATGCTAATATTGGTAATTCAGCAGTTACTTCATCCATGGCAGAAGAAGTTGAAAAGATGGTTTGGGCCATTCGTTGGGGCGCAGATACAGTTATGGATCTTTCAACAGGTCGTAATATTCATAATATTCGTGAATGGATTATTCGCAATTCTCCTGTTCCTATTGGGACTGTCCCAATTTATCAAGCGCTTGAAAAAGTACATGGTATTGCTGAAAATTTAACATGGGATGTTTTTCGCGATACCTTAATTGAACAAGCAGAACAGGGTGTTGATTATTTTACTATTCACGCAGGATTAAGATTGCCCTTCATCCCCTTAACGATTAATCGCGTAACAGGTATTGTTTCACGAGGTGGTTCTATTATGGCTAAGTGGTGTCTGCATCACCATAAAGAAAATTTTTTATATGAACATTTCGATGAAATTTGTGACATTGCACGCATGTATGATGTCTCTCTTTCATTAGGAGATGGATTGCGTCCAGGCTCTCTTGCGGATGCAAACGATGAAGCCCAATTTGCTGAACTTGAAACTTTGGGAGAACTAACAAAAGTTGCATGGGAAAAAGATGTACAGGTTATGATTGAAGGACCTGGTCATGTACCAATGCATAAAATTAAAGAAAATATGGAAAAACAACTAACCCTCTGCCACGAAGCACCCTTTTATACTTTAGGCCCTCTTACAACTGACATTGCTCCTGGATATGACCATATCACATCGGCTATTGGTGCCGCTATGATTGGTTGGTTTGGTACTGCCATGCTTTGCTATGTAACACCTAAAGAACATCTAGGACTACCAGATAAAAATGATGTAAAAACCGGGGTGATCACTTATAAAATCGCAGCTCATGCTGCTGATCTTGCTAAAGGCTTGCCTGGAGTGCAATTACGCGATAATGCCCTCTCACGTGCACGATTTGATTTTCGGTGGCGTGATCAATTTAATCTTTCCCTTGATCCAGATACCGCATGCTCCTTTCACGATGAAACAATGCCTAAAGAGGCCCATAAATTAGTGCATTTTTGCTCTATGTGTGGACCTAAATTCTGTTCAATTCGTATTTCCCATGATATCCGTGATGCAGCAACAAAAAGAAAAGAAGAAGGTATGATTGCTATGGCTGAAAAATATAAAAAAAGCGGTGATCTCTACATAGAAAATGCTCACTCTAGAAAAGAGAAAGCAAACAATTGAAAAATATTCTTATCAAAGGCGCAGGTGTAGGGGGCTTAACAGTTGCTTTTATGCTACAACAAAAAGGTATCCCTATCACTGTATCTGCGCCTCCCCATTCTCCTATAGGAACTGCAAGCTGGTATGCAGGAGGTATGTTAGCACCTCACTGTGAAAAAGAAAGTTCTGAACAAATTATCGAAGATCTTGGTATACAAGCTATGCAATGGTGGAAAGAAACACTTCCTAATATTGTAGAACAAAAAGGTACTTTGGTCGTTGCTCCTACGCGAGATATAGCAGAGCTCGAACGATTTTCAATGCGTACAAATAATCATAAAATCATAGATAATACAGAAATAACACATATTGAACCCGATCTTGCTGGACGTTTTAACCGTGCACTTTTTTATGAAACTGAAGCACACATTGATCCACGCAAAGCACTGATCACTTTAAAAGAAATTCTTATAAAAAATGGAGCCTGTTTTGTTGATATAGGAATATCCGAAGAGAATTTTAATACTATCATTGATGCAACAGGAATAGCACGTTTAGGAAAAGATAAAAATATACGAGGAGTTCGCGGTGAGATGCTTCTAGTGCGCAGCACAGATATTAAAATTTCTCGTCCAATTCGTCTTCTCCACCCACGTATTCCACTCTATGTAGTCCCTAGACCAAATAATATCTTTATGATTGGAGCAACAATGATTGAAAGTGACTTTAGTGGTGCTATCTCGGCAAGATCAATGATGGAATTTCTCAACGCAGCTTATACTCTCCATCCTGCCTTTGCTGAAGCAGAAATTATTGAATCCGGCGTTGGCGTTCGTCCCTGCTATCCTAATAATTTACCTTATGTTCATAAACATGATAATCATATCTTTATTAATGGATTTTATAGACATGGTTTTCTTTTATCTCCAGAAATGGCAAAACAAGGGGTAAAATTAGCGTTGGAATAAAGCATGAAAATATCTGTTAACGGTGAAATAATTGAAACAAAAGCAACCTATCTTAATTTACTTCTTGATGAATTAGGTTATGAAGGTAATTGGCTAGCAACGGCTGTTAATTCTGAAGTTGTTTCTCTTGATGAACGAAGCCAATTTGTTTTGCATGAAGGAGATAGAATTGAAATTCTAAGCCCAATGCAAGGAGGCTAAAACGATGTTGAATTTTTATGGACGTGAATTTTCTTCCCGCCTTTTGTTAGGTACAGCTCAATATCCCTCACTAGAAGTTCTCCGTAAAGCTATTCATAAATCTGGTACAGAAATTGTAACAATTTCATTACGCCGAGAAACTGCAGGGGGAAAACAGAGTGGACAATTTTGGCAATTTCTTAAAGAACTTGACATAACTGTACTTCCCAATACTGCCGGCTGTTATACTGTTAAGGAAGCTGTCACAACAGCTCAATTATCACGAGATCTCTTTAAAACACCTTGGATTAAACTGGAAGTTATTGGTAATTCAGATACATTACAGCCAAATGTTTTTTCTTTAGTTGAAGCAGCACAAATTTTAAATAATGAAGGCTTTCAAATTTTTGCCTATACAACAGATGATCTTATTGTTGCTGAAAAACTCTTTGAAGTTGGCTGCCGTGTCATTATGCCTTGGTGTGCGCCTATTGGATCTGCTAAAGGTCCTCGTGATACTGATGGATTACGTTCTATCCGTGCGTATCTTCCTGATCTTACTCTTGTTATCGATGCTGGCATTGGACGTCCATCGCATGCTGCCATTGCTATGGAACTTGGCTATGATGCAGTACTCCTCAATACAGCTGTTGCTAAAGCGGGTGATCCTGTATTAATGGCTGAAGCATTTTCTAAAGCTATTATAGCAGGACATATCGGTTACAAAGCAGGCCTCCTTAAAGCACGCAATGTAGCAGTGCCTTCAACACCAGTTATCGGCAAAGCAATATTCTCATGAAACTTGACCCATTTTATCCCATTGTTGATAGTGCAGATTGGGTTGAACGTTTAGTTCCCTTTGGAATTAAGCTGATACAACTACGCATAAAAGATAAAGATACAGAAACAATCATTCAACATATAAAACGAGCAAAGAATATATGTGATAAATTTAAAGTCCAATTAGTCATTAACGATTATTGGAAAATAGCCATTGACGAAAAATGTGATTTTATTCACCTTGGACAAGAAGATTTAAAAAGTGCTGACATTTTGGCAATCCGTAAAAGTGGTATAAAATTTGGTCTTAGCACTCATGATGAACACGAACTAGATATCAGTTTATCTATCTCTCCCGAATATATTGCACTTGGTCCCATTTATCCAACAATTTTAAAAAAAATGAAATGGGCTCCACAAGGACTAGAAAAAATCAAGCAATGGAGAAAGAAAATTGGTTCTTTGCCTTTAATAGGTATTGGTGGTTTAACACCAGAACGCGCAATAAGTATTTTAAAAATTGGAGCAAATAGCGCTGCTGTTGTCACTGATATTATTTTAAATAAAAAGCCCGAAGAACGTGTCCAACAGTGGATAAAGGTGACTCAAGCATGGCGCTAATGCCTTCTATACTTATTGTTGCAGGTACCGATCCAACAGGAGGAGCCGGTATTGCTCGTGATATAGAAACAGCAACACATTTTCAAACAAAAGCAAGTTTAGCAATCACAGCTGTCAACGTACAAGATAACAACCATGTTGCTGAAATTGTACCCATGAGTAAAGAAACTATTTCTGCACAAATGCGTATTGCCCTTAAAAATAACTCAATACATGCAATCAAAATCGGTATGACAGGAACCCAAGCAATTATAGAAGGAATCTGTGATATCTTAAAAGATTATCATCATATTCCAACCATTCTTGATCCTGTACTCATCGCCTCATCAGGGGGGCAGCTTACCACAGAAACAATCACAGATATTATGCTCAATAAACTGCTTCCTCATATTGATCTTTTAACACCCAATATGGCAGAGCTTTCTCTTCTCAGTAAAAGCCCTTTGGCTTCTAATCATGAAGAAGCAATCCACCAAGCACAAAGACTTCTTTCATTTGGTCCACGCCATATATTAATAAAAGGCGGACATACCGAAGGTAATTTTGCAACAGACAGCTTAATTAATAAAACTGAAATTATAAATATTTCCTCTCCGCGTTTAAAAGGAACGATGCGTGGAACAGGTTGCATCCTTTCAAGTGCTATTGCTGCAAATCTAGCATTAAAACAATCGATGATTGAAGCCATAAAAAATGCTAAAGCGTACACTTACACATTGCTTCTAAAGCATTGTAAAAAGGATCATTAAAAATCTAATACCATTCCATTTTCTGAGAGTATACTGAACTTCTATTTACAATAAACATATTATAAATCTTGAAGAATAATTCTTCTTAGTTTATTGATTGATAGATCAGTATAAAGCAAAAAGCAAAATGTCAGAAAAAAATAAAGATGTAATCTCCAATGAAGATCTACTCAGCTTCTACAAAGAAAGTGGTGTTGATGCTGCGCTTACTGACGTTCCTATTGATCACTTTAATCAAGCTGCCTCTTTAGAACCGCAATTAAACCAAGCACACGATATCCCCTATTATAAAAAAATATCTCCAACCATAAAATCGCATACTCTTGCACTTGATAATCCAGACAAAACACAACCTGTACTCTCAGCTGTAGAGATAGCAAAAAGTGCTCAAACTCTTGATGAGTTGAAATCCGCCCTTCTTTCTTTTAATGGTTGCTCATTAAAACTAACAGCCAAAAATACCTGTTTTTCTGATGGAACAGCAGGAAGTCCTCTTATGCTCATAGGTGAAGCTCCAGGACGAGAAGAAGATATACAAGGAATTCCATTTGTAGGAAAAGCAGGCATACTACTCAACAAAATACTCGCATCAATTGGTCTCTCAAGACAAAATGTTTACATAGCAAATACTATTCCCTGGCGTCCACCAGGAAACCGCACACCAACACCACGCGAAGTTACATTATGTCGCCCTTTTATTGAACGTCAAATTTTATTAGCCAAGCCTCGTATTCTTATAGCACTAGGAAGCACTGCCGCACAATTCTTTACGGGAATTCAGAGTGGCATTATTCGAATAAGAGGAAAATGGCTTACTTATGAAAATGAAGATCTTCAAATCCCTGTTATGCCAACTTTTCATCCCGCTTATCTTTTAAGGACGCCTAGTCAAAAAAAGCTTACATGGATGGACTTTTTAGAAGTAAAAAACCGTTTAAATAATCTTTAGTCATTTTTAAATTCTGCCTTTTCTTAAGCAATAAGCAGCCTTTCAACAAATTATACTCTCCAAATATAGCAAGGGAAACAATTATGCAGCAAGAAACAATTCCTGTTTATCATTTAGAAGATTACCAACCAACACCCTATGCTATACCTAAAACACAACTTAATTTTTGTCTGAATCCAACAAAAACTGTCGTTAAAGCGACATTGTCTATTGAACCGCGTCAACATACAAAAGAATTAACACCTCTCGTACTTTCTGGTGACGAACTGACATTAATTTCTGTTGCTATCAATGGCGAAGAATTAGCTAAAAATGCTTATAAAAGCACTCCTTCGAACCTAGAAATTATTGCTCCTCCTGCAACTTCTTTCACATTACAAATAGTGACAGAATTAAACCCCGAAAGTAATCGTCAACTTATGGGACTTTATCTTTCAAACGGTGTTTATTGCACACAATGCGAAGCAGAAGGTTTTCGTCGCATAACTTATTTTTATGACCGTCCTGATATTCTTTCTACCTATTCAGTAAAAATTACAGCAGATTCTCAGACGATTCCAATCTTGCTTTCTAATGGTAATCTCATTGAAACAGGCATCCTTGAAAATAATCGGCATTTTGCTGTTTGGGAGGATCCTTATCCAAAACCATCTTATCTTTTTGCTTTAGTTGGTGGAAATCTTGACCAACTTGAAGATCATTTTATCACAGCATCTGGACGGCCTGTTAAACTTGGTATCTATGTAGAAAAAGGTAAAGCTAAACAAGCAACCTATGCCATGGATGCCCTCAAACGTTCCATGCGTTGGGATGAACAATGTTTTGGCCGTGAATATGATCTAGATGTTTTTAATATTGTTGCTGTCTCTGATTTCAATATGGGCGCAATGGAAAACAAAGGTCTTAACATCTTTAATGATAAATATATCCTTGCAGATCCCGAAACAGCAACAGACAAAGACTATAGAAATATTGAACGTATCATTGCACATGAATATTTTCACAATTGGACTGGTAATCGTATTACCTGTCGTGACTGGTTTCAACTTTGTTTAAAAGAGGGATTAACTGTCTACCGTGATCAGGAATTTTCTGCAGATCAAAATATACGCAGTCTGCAAAGGATTGAAAACATAAAAATGTTGAAAGCTACACAATTTCCTGAAGACGCTGGTCCTCTTTCTCATCCTGTACATCCTCGTCAATATAGTCAAATCAATAATTTTTATACTACAACTATCTATGAAAAAGGTGCAGAAGTAGTGCGTATGATACGGACTATCTTAGGTCCTGTGCTCTTTCGTAAAGGTATGGATCTCTATTTTCAACGCCATGATGGACAAGCGTGTACTATTGAAGATTTTATCGCTTGTTTTGCTGAAGTATCGGATCAAGATTTCTCACAATTTATGCTATGGTACGAACAGGCAGGTACTCCTCATGTGAAAATTGATAGCCATTATAATGAAGGTACTTTAACAATTCATGCACAGCAACATATTCCACCAACGCCACAACAAAATAATAAAAAACCCATGCTGATCCCTATTGCCTTTGGTCTATTAGGAAGTGAGGGACAATCACTCATCTACGAAAGTGATACAACTATTCAATCAGATATTATGTTGCTTTCTAAGGAATCTCAAACCTTTCAATTAAAAGGACTACCTAATAAACCTATTTTATCACTCCTACGAGATTTTTCTGCTCCCATTATTTTACAAACTCCATTTAACGAAAACGAACTGATTTTTCTTGCTCAAAATGATAGCAATCAAGTCAATCGTTGGCAGTCACTGAATATTCTCATAACCCAAGCTCTTATTCAAGTCATTCAAGATAAAACAGCTGAAAAAGCAACCATGCCCTCTAATTTACTAGAGCTGATTAAAACCATCATCAAAGATGAAAACCTAGAACCGGAATTTCGAGCATTTTGTTTAAATTTACCAAGCGAAAGTGAACTTGCACATACAATCGGTCAAAATGTTGATCCAGATCGAATACACTATGTACGTAATCAATTTTTAGCTTCTATTGCACACACCCATCAAGAACTTTTCACAGAATTCTACGTACAAATGCAGGTACAAGAATCTTATTCACCAAATGCTGAGCAAACTGGAAAAAGAGCATTACGCAATATCATCTTAGACTATCTCTCTATTGCTGAAGCTAATCCAGAGCGCGCTGCCACACAATATGCCACATCTGATAATATGACAGATCGCATTGCCAGCATAACGATTTTAGTACAACGCTTTAACACAAGCAAACAAGCACAAAATGCTTTAAATGATTTTGAAAATCGATATTATCATAATCCTTTAGTCATGGATAAATGGTTTGCAATTCAAGCAATGGTTGCAGGAGCATCAACACTTGACTGCGTTCAAAAACTCACAAAACATCCGCTTTTTTCACAAGATAATCCTAATAGAGTACGTGCTTTGATTGGCACTTTTGCTTCTGGGAACCAAACAGGTTTTAACAGGATTGATGGAGCATCTTATCATTTTCTATGCCAAACTATTTTAGAAATTGACCCTAAAAATTCACAACTTGCTTCACGGTTATTAACAATTATGCGCTCTTGGAGACAATTGGAACCTATTCGACAGAAAAAACTCGAATCTGCATTAAAAACAATTGCAGCAGCAGAAAAATTATCAAGCGATGTAACAGATATCATCAATCGTACACTTGCTTAAAATAAAAATATTTATAATTAAATTATTGTAATATTGCTCTATTAATTAATCAAATTTAGTTCTTCTGCAGCTCTCATAACAATAAGCCTATAAATAGCTATTTTAGCCTATTTATAGGTAATATTAAAGTTCTTTTAATTTTCATAATTTATACTCATCAGAGTAAAATTATTCTTTTTTTTAAAAAAAGACTAGACAGAAGACTCTTGTTTTGATTCATTAGGCTTACTGAATTGTTATGAGTACCAAAACAGTTTTCTAGTTACATTATTCATGATTAGAGGATCCCAGAAATGGCTAAATTGGACGTGTATAACGCGGCCACAAGAATGCATTCTGATTCAAAACCAAGCGCTTCAAATCGCAGGGTAGGAGTAACACGTATTTCTAATTCAATTTACCAAAAACTCCTCTTTATCGAACCTTGGTTGCGACGTTCTATTCCATTCGCCATTATTATATCTTTGATTGTGTTAGCAACAATACGCTTTGCGTCACTTTATGACTGGCGCCATACAATTGATAAGAATGCGCGTTCCATACTTTCTCTTTTATCTTCCTCTATAGTAAATAAAATCGATCATGATTTACTGGCTTTTACTCAGCAAAAAAAAGTAGCCTCTCTTTCTCCTAATCATTTACAAAATATTCTAATAACCTTTCATCATCACAGCTCTACTCATATCAATCCTATGATAGCTATCCTTGATCGCAATGGAAATATACTAGCTTCGTCTAATTCAGAAATAATTTCAGGGGAGTCTTTACAGGATTTTATTTCTGGGAATATCATTTCATGGCCTCTCAAAAAAAACACTGGCATCATACCAATTACAATAGAACAAGAACCTGCTCTCGCTTCATTCAGCCAAACAGACAGTGGCCAATATGGAGTATTCATTAGTGCAACAAAAAAACATATCTATACGGAATGGGAAAAAAAGTTCTCATTAAATATAACTTTACTGATAGGAACAGTGAGTATTATTTTAGTTCTTCTCTATGCCTACTATAATCAAGTCACACGAGCACGTAATACAGATTTGATTTCAGAAAAAATTCAAAATCGCATTGATATGGCTATGATGCGGGGACGTTGTGGATTATGGGATTGGAATATGGCGAGTGGACGGGTTTATTGGTCACGAGCAATGTATGAAATGCTTGGCTATGAACCTCAAAATGCACTCCTATCAATTTCTCAAATTACTGCTATCATTGATCCAAAAGATGCAAATTTTTTTGAACTCGCTCAAGAATTAATGGAGAGTAAAAAAAAACATATCGATATTAATGTACCTATGCGTCACGCTGAAGGTCATTATGTATGGATGCGCATTCGCGCCGAAGTAACCGATGAAGAAGAACCTCACTTAGTTGGTATTTCCTTTGATATTAGTGAACAACATCAATTTGCTGAACAAACTGCACAAGCTGACCTTCGTATCCGTGATGCGATTGAAAATATTTCTGAATCTTTTGTCTTATGGGATTCAGAAGGACGTCTAGTTATGTCTAACAGCAAATTTTGTGAATATGCTGCTATCCCTAAACAAATGCTACAATCAGGAATTGAACGTGCAACTGTTGAAGCCATGTCACGTCCTGCTATCAGTGAATATCCTCTTAAGATAGATGAATCTGGTAACTTAACGAGTATTCGTCAAACTGCAAATGGCTACTGGCTTAAAATTAATGAAAGACGCACACAAGATGGAGGGCTTGTTTGTGTTGGCACTGATATCTCTGAACTTAAACAACAACAAGAAAAATTTGAAGATAGTGAAAGACGACTTTTTTCATTCATTCAAGAGCTGAAACGTGCTCGAGGCAATGCTCAACAACGTGCTACAGAAGTTGAAAAGCTTAATAAAAGCCTGCAAGAAGAAAAAGAGCGAGCCGAAAGTGCTAACAAAGCTAAATCAGAATTTTTAGCCAATATATCCCATGAATTGCGTACTCCTCTTAATGCTATTCTTGGTTTTTCAGAAATCATGTTACAATCTACCTTTGGTCCTCTCGGTTCACAACGCTATAAAGAATATATGCACGATATTCATAATTCAGGAACCCATCTTCTTACTCTTATCAATGATATTCTTGATATGTCAAAAATCGAAGCTGGAAGATTTACCCTTGACCGTAAAAATATCAACCTTGAGCCAATCATCAGTGAAACAATTCGTACACTAACGCCACAAGCACAAGCGAAAAAGATTTCTCTTACAACAAATATTGAACAAAAACTTCATGCTGATGTTGATTGTCGCGCTATGAAACAAATTTTTCTTAATCTTATCTCAAATGCTGTTAAATTCACACCTTCTGGTGGCAGCATTGATATCCGTGCTTTCCAGAAAAATAACAACCTTATCTTTAGTATTAAAGATACAGGTGTTGGTATTCCCCAAGAAGCAATCAAAAAACTTGGACAACCTTTTGAACAAGTTGAAAATCAATTTACCAAAACCCACCCTGGTTCAGGTCTTGGACTAGCTATATCTCGTTCTTTATTAGAACTACATAAAGGAAAACTAGAAATCACTTCTAAAGAAGGAAAAGGCACAATTGTAACGATTATAATGCCAATTCAACAAAATTAAATCTTTAATATCGTTCACGTTGTAGCAAAATTTGTTTGCGCTGAATACCCCAACGATAACCAGAAAGAGCACCATTCTTTCGGATTACACGATGGCAGGGGATCACTAATGCCAATTCATTACATGCACATGCATTAGCAACAGCACGGTACGCTTTTGGCATACCAATACTTTGCGCTAACTCTTTATAAGAAATTGTTTCTCCACATCGTATTTCACATAATGCAGCCCAAATTTTTTTTTGAAAAACTGTGCCATTGATATCGAATAGTAAATTGTGATGTTTTACCAACTTAGGAGTTTCAACCATCGCTACAATACATGCTATTTCTTGATTCAACACATTATCATTAATATTGTATTTTATATTGGTAAAACGCGTTCCTAATTCCTGTAATAATTGTTCAGTTGAATCGCCTAAAGCAATATAACAAATACCCTTATGAGATTTAGCTACCAAAAGACTCCCTATAGATGTCTTTCTTGCCGTCACAATAATCGTATCTTGCCTACTCTTGTTTTTACGCTTTTCCATTATACTTTGTGACATCTTTAAATTCATAGGAATCTCCTACAAATTAAATCTTCACCCATAAAAAATGACCTTATTCCAATGAACTCTAAACTTCTCGTATGAAAATCTAATGTAAACCCAAATATTTAATCCTAGGAATAAAGTTTGTCATTAACTTATAATGAAAGACAAACTTCTCTACTTTAGTAAGGGCACTAAACCTCATCTCAATCTTATTGCAGATAAATACGGATGCAATAAGTAAAAAGAAAATCATAATCTTACTTATTATACTTAAAAGTATTGTACGTTAAAATGATAAACATATTTAATATATTGAGCATACTTCTCAGAAAAATAAATACTATAACAGCATATAATTTGATAAAATTTACTTTTTCTCCCTTTTCTCCTTATTACAGATCTATTTTCTTCTGAAGCAATTTAAACACGCATAACACGTCTACATCTATAGTCTTATTTTAACTTTTTCTTGCATCACAATAGGATATAGAAGAGATCCCTGAAAATTTGTCTCTTTCAACATTTGCATGAATCTCTATAATGTGTAAGGTACATAGTCATCATAAAATATACAACGATTATATATCTTCAGCATAGCTTACTTATTTCTTGTATTGTATCAATTCTCACCATACGTGTAATACTATAACCTTTGAGCTAAAATTTTACATATAAAATGATACATATATTAAATTGAACAGAGAAATAAATTATAAAAATATTATTAGTGATCGCTTTCTGTGAGTAGAAAATAATTGCTTAAAAGGAAGCTTATCCGTGTAATAAACTCACCTGCTTTATTGATTGACAATCAAAAAAGCTTTTCTGAGTTTATTAATCAAAAAAAATAAAGCATAGTATAATATTCATAGTTTATTTTAACATACATTCATTTGTATACTAAAAAATCAACGTATGATTTTACTTAAAAAACATTCTATCTAGCGTCCCATAACTTGTGTAAAAATTGTACGCACTGATTGTCCTATTTCTTCAATTAATTTTTCAACACGTGGCAAATCAGGCTCGCCAATACTACGTAGCAAAAGATCGCTCAACCCAGGTGGCATATCATCAGGATTAAGAGCCTCATTTAAGCAAAGACGTATAATCTGACTTAAATTGTTATAAAGACAATAAGCGTAATGTAAATCAGCAATCAATGATTGACTTAGAAAATCGAGTGGTAAACGAGAAAGAATATCAGCTGTAGTCGCTCCAATTTGAAAATCAATGACATGAGTTATAAGAGCAAATTGAGCAATAAATTCAAGATCCATAATACCACCAGGTAGAGTTTTTAAATCCCATCGATTTGCCGGTGGTTTTTCTTTTTCAATTAAAGCACGCATTTCAAGCACTTCTTTTGCAACCTTCTTTTTATCACAAGGAAGTGCAATAATTTCCCTTACTTCATTTTCCAATTTTTGCAAAAAATCAGCATCTCCAGCTATACCCCTTGCACGGGTTAAGGCAAGATGTTCCCATATCCAAGCTTCCTGGCGTTGATATTTTCTAAAAACCTGAAAGGGAACAGCTATAGGCCCTTTATTGCCCAATGGCCGTAGTCTTAAATCAACAGTATAAAGAACTCCTTGATTTGTAGAAGTAGATAAAGCAGAAACAAAACGTTGTGTTAAACGGGTATAATATTGAGAAACATAGAGTGGCTTTTCTCCATCAGACATTTCTACATTTTCGTCATGCTCATACAGTAAAATAAGATCGACATCTGATCCTGCTGTTAATTCACAGCTTCCCAGCTTACCCATACCCAATATGCCAATACGTCCCCCTTTGATATGGCCATGATGACGAAAAAATTCTTCCTGAACAGCAGTAAGCGTTTTTGCAATCATGAGATCAGCGAGCGCAGTAAAAGCAAAACCTGCTCTATCTCCATTAATTGTACCATTCAAAAGCCGAATACCAATCAAAAAACGCTGTTCACCAGCAAAAATCCTTAGATGATCAAGAATTTCTTCATAAGAAGTGACACCTTCAAGAAAATATTGCAAACGATTTTCTAAATAATCTTTTGTTGGCAATTCTGAAAAAATTTTAGGATCCAGCATCCCATCAAAAACGTGTGGTGTACGTGTAATAATCTCGGCAAGCCGTGGTGCAGCACCCATAATACAAACCAACATATCTAAAAGGGGCGGATTTGACTGCAATAAGCTAAAAAGCTGTATCCCTGAAGGCAAGCCTTGCAAAAAACTATCAAAACGCAACATTGCCTCATCTGCTCTTTTGGTCGCACCAAAAGCCTTTAAAAGTGCTGGTGTAAGCTCTGTTAATCTTTCACGCGCTTCAGCAGATTGAGTGGCCCTATAACGCCCACAATGCAACGTACGCATAATACGACAAATATCGCTTGCCCTTTTAAAACCTAAACGACTTAATGTAATAAGTGTTTCAGGGTCATCCTCCTCACCTGTGAAAACCAAGTTACCCATTTCCAAGCCAAGTTCTTGCTCGTGCTCAAACAACGCAGCATAATGTTCTTCCACTATCAGAAGTGTTTCTAACAAATCACGAATAAAACAGTGACTCTCTTGATATCCCATCAAATACGCAACGCTCGTAAATCGCGTAACTTCTTCTGGCAAAACATGCGTTTGTTCATCTGCAATCATTTGAATACAGTGTTCAACATTACGTAAAAAAGCATAGCTTTTTATAAGGCTATCTTTAATTTCCTCTCCGATCCAACCAAGATTGCAAAGCTCTGCTAACATTTCAACTGTTTTACGTCCACGTAATTGAGGTAAGCGTCCTCCAGCAATTAACTGTTGTGTTTGCACGAAAAATTCAATTTCACGAATACCCCCTCGTCCCAATTTGATATTATGACCATAAGCAGCAATTTGCCCATAATTTTTATAAGCATGGATTTGGCGTTTAATAGAATGAATATCAGCAATAGCTGCATAGTCTAAATATTTGCGCCATACATAAGGAGAAAGTTCTTTAAGAAAATTAAAACCTGCATCAATGTCGCCCGCTACTGGACGTGCTTTAATCATAGCTGCACGTTCCCAATTTTGACCACGCCCTTCATAATAACGCAGAGCAGCTCTAATAGGTAACGCCAAAGGTGTTGAACCTGGATCTGGTCGGAGTCGCAAATCGAGCCGAAAAACATATCCTTCGGCAGTACGCTCTTGAATGATACGGATTAATCGGCGCACCATTTTTGAAAATATATCAACACTTTCATAGGAATCTCCCACATGAGATGACATTTCATCAATTAAAATAATCAGATCAATGTCAGAGGAATAATTAAGTTCTTCAGCGCCAAATTTCCCCATCCCTAAAACAATTAAACCACAATCTTTCTCTGGTATATCACGATTAGCTAAACGTATTTTTCCACAATCATGAGCTTCTCTCAAAAGAAAACGTAAAGCTGCACCTAATGCTGCTTCACCAAGACGTGTCAGCCATGCGCAAGAAACCTCATAAGTAAAAACACGACTTAAATCAGCTAAAGCAATCAGAGTGTGCGCTTCTCTTTTCTTGCACCTTAAAGCCGCCATTAATGAAGTTTCATGAATCATTTCAGCTCTATCAACGGCAGCAATATCTTCTACAATTTCACTGAGCCTTGTTTCTATATCTGTAGTCAATAAAGGACTAAGATAAGAGGGATTTGCAATCAAAACTCCACGTAAAAAAGGAGATAAAGTCATGACTGCGCAGATAAAATCAACTTGCTCTCCTCCACCTACAATATAGGAAACCAATGGTTCTAAATTTTCTTTTCTTGCTTGTTCTTCAATATCTTTCAACCATTGTGAACCACTCTCATCAAGAGGACGTAAAGGAAAAAGCCGTGTTTTTAAAAAAGCTGTCTTCATCTGCATTCCATCAAGAAAGCATTTTAGTTTTCATTCTATTTTATTGCATAACAAAATTAGAAAAAGGCAATATCTATAAAATAAACAAGCAATAACAATATTAAGGAAATAATAAAACAGCTTTCAATCCTGGATTTGCGTTTTCAAGTAACAATTCGCCCCCATGAAGTTTCATAACAGCTTTTGTTATACTTAAACCAATACCAAAACCAGGTTGTGTGCGGCTTTCTTCAAGACGAACAAACCGTTCTATCACTTTTTCACGTTTATCTTCTGCTATTCCTGGACCATTATCACTAACTACAACGCGCAAACGTCCTCCATCATCCTCCATTGACAAAGAAACCTCTGCCTTTTTTTCACCTATAGATGCATATTTGATTGCGTTATCAATAAGATTTAAAATTGATTGTGTAATAAGTTCACGATTCAGCTTGAGCTCTTTATCAAAAGTATGTCCCAATCGAAGCGAAACACCAGCTTCTTCAGCAAAAGGTTCATAAAATTCAACCGCATTTTCAAGAATCAATTTTATATTCGTTATTTCAAGATTCTCAATTGAGCTACCTGCTTCAATACGTGAAATCATTAAAATAGCACTAAAAGTACGAATAAGATAATCTGATTCAGCAATAACATCATCCAGAGCCTGCCGATATTCAAACTCTGTTTTCTTTCCTACAAGTGCTTCTTCGGCACGATTTCTGAGACGAGTTAGTGGTGTCTTAAGATCATGAGCAATATTATCTGACACCTGACGCAAACCAGTATTTAATTCTTCAATACGATCTAACATAACGTTAAGATTAACTGACAATCGATCAAACTCATCACCGGCTCCAGAAACGGGTAAGCGCCCACTAAAATCACCATTCATCAAACGCTGTGATGCAGCTGTTACACGATCAATCCTTTGTAATGCGCGCCGACCAATAAAAAACCATATTAACAAAGCACCTCCAACCATTGCTGCAAGAGCAATCATAACGGCTTTACGAATAACTGTTACAAAACGTTCCGGTTCATCTAAATCTCGCCCAACAAGAAGTTTCATAGCATTGGGTAAATCAATAATAGCCGCTAAAGCACGATGTTTATTTTGTTCATTTATCTGGCCATTTTCTCCAAAGCGTGAATACAAAAAAGAATGAGAAAGAAAGCCATTAGATTGAAGAATCCCAGGTTCTATGTGCGCAACATTCCCTGCCAAAATACGACCCGTTGGATCAGTGACAAGATAAAGAAAAGCCCCTGGTTGACGTGAACGATAATCAATAGTACGCATTAATATAGGCAACCCACCATAATTATAAGCACTCTCGATATACCTTAATTCTTCACGTAAAGCTTGTTCCGTTTGGTCTGTCAGTAATGAAATAGCGAATGCTGTCATATAAAGAGAAAGTCCCGCCGCAACTAATCCAAAAAGCAAAATATAAAGCGCAGAAAGCCTCACTGCAGTCGTACGCATCATGTTGATTAAACGGTTCATATTTTCTTTTCTGGTGCCTTTAGCATATATCCTGCTCCACGAACTGTATGCAAAAGGGGAACATCAAAATCTTTTTCAATCTTTGCTCTTAAACGAGATATATGAACATCAATAACATTTGTTTGCGGATCAAAATGGTAATCCCAAACATTTTCTAAAAGCATCGTACGAGTAACGACCTGTCCAGAGTATCGCATTAAATACTCCAGTAAACGAAATTCACGCGGTTGCAATATAATGTTCTTGTCACCACGCTTCACTATATGTGCTAATCGATCAAGTTCGAGATCGCCAACACAATAAACAGTTTCTGCTTCCTTCGGATTTTTTCGCCTTCGTAAAACTTCAACACGCGCAAGCAGTTCAGAAAAAGCAAAGGGTTTTGTCAGATAATCATCTCCACCCGCACGCAAACCAGTTACACGATCATCAACCTGACCTAAAGCAGAAAGAATAAGAACTGGTGTTTCGATGCCTTTTGCACGCAACTCAGTAACAATAGAAAGACCGTCACGATATGGAAGCATGCGATCAATAACCATCACATCATAATTTACCGTCTCAGCAAAAGTATACCCCGTATCTCCATCATAAGCAATGTCAGCTGTATGTCCTGCCTCCAAAAAGGCTTTCTCGAGATAACGCCCTGTCTCACGATCATCTTCGATAATGAGTATCTTCATAAACGCATCTCCATTATTTTATTCAATGATTGATGAAACAGAAACCTTAGTCAGTTTCTGTTTCACTTCTTATAAATGTTATTTTTTTAGAATTGGAAGGGCAATAAAACGATTCTGATCATTTGTTCGCACTTGTAACAATATCGCATTTCTCCCTAGTTTTTTTGCATCTTTGATTGCATCAGTAATATCAGATGCTTTTTTGACAGGCCTATTATTAACCGTTACGATGACATCACCAGGACGTACTCCCCTATCAGCTGCATCTGCATCTGAGTCCACATCCGTTACAACCAATCCTACACCATCATCAGAAGGAGCTACAATCAAACCATAATCTTCTAACGTTTCATCTGAATTACCATGTTCACTTGAATATTTTCCTTTTTCTCGCTGTCCCTCATCTGCTGGCATGGAATCAAGCTTAACCTTAATACTTTCCTCTTTACCCGATCTCCAAATTCCTAAAGTAACAGTTTCTCCAGGCTTAGTATTTGCAATACGCTTTGCTAGATCACGTGCATCATTAATTTTTTCGCCATTAACTGCAATAATTACATCCCCTGCTTTAACGCCAGCCTTTGCTGCTGGCCCTTTGAGCGGATCAGTAATTAAAGCACCTTTAGATTCTTTGAGACCAATTGAATCAGAAATTTCTTTTGTAACAGCCTGAATTTGCACACCGATCCAACCTCGCTGAACAGAACCTTTTTCCATAAGTTGTTTCACAACCTGTTTTGCTGTTGCTGAAGGAATAGCAAAAGCAATACCAACATTCCCACCAGAGGGAGAATAAATTGCTGTATTAATTCCAACAACTTGTCCATTAAGATTAAACGTTGGCCCCCCAGAATTACCACGATTAACAGCAGCATCAATCTGAATAAAATCGTCATAAACACCAGCACCAATATCACGTCCACGCGCAGAAACTATACCCGCTGTTACAGTTCCACCAAGGCCAAATGGATTCCCGACAGCCACTACCCAATCTCCCACATGGATTGTCGAATCATCTGCAAAATCAACGTATGGAAACTTCCGTTTATCATTTACTTTTAATACCGCAAGATCAGTTCGGGGATCTGCTCCAATAAGTTTTGCCTCAAGTTCTGTACCGTCATCGAGAATGACAGCATAGCTCGTTCCCTCCGCAATGACGTGATGATTGGTAACAATATAACCATCAGAAGAGGTAAAAAAGCCAGATCCAAAGGCAATAGGACGAAATTTACGCGAACGATTCAAAGGCTTATTATTAGGAAGAGCATGATTATAAAAATCTTTAAAAAATCTTTTCAAAGGATGTTGATCTGGCAACTGATCAATCCCTGGACTGCTAAAAAAATTACTAAAGAAACGCTCTTCTTTCTTAGCATTACTCTTCACTTGCACAGAAACAACAGCTGCTTTTACTTTAGATACAACATCTGCAAATCCTTGTTGTTGTACTGAAGGAACAAATACAGGATTCGCATAGGTATTTGTCACCCAAAAGCTTGATCCGGTAAAAAACATCGTACTTGCTAAAAATACAGAACAACTTACTGCTGTTAACATCATACGAAAATTTGATCTGATCATTTTTTATGCTCCTACTCAGTAATATTTTAACCATACTGTAATTAACAATAAAACAGTAAATATTACTGTTTTCTGTCTAAATTATTAAAGTTTTGTAAAGTTGATGATAAATAACATTCAGATGAAATAAATCTAAACTATCCGTTTAAATCCCTCACTTTTCTTTATCCATATAATATCCATTTTAATTTCAACAATATTATGAATCGCTTCTATTAATGAGCATCAAAAGAAATGGGTGTTTTTCTGCTTGCCCACCTTATTCGAAATAAAATGAAACTTACACCAATAATAATGATGATCAGAGGTGATAACCATAAAAACCATGTTGTTTTATTAAATGGGGGTGTTAGTAAAATAAATTCACCATATTGTTCAACAAGAAAATCAATAACCTGCTGATTATTATCACCTGCTTTCAAGCGCTCACGAACTAAAAGACGTAAATCACGTGCTAAGGAGGAATTTGAATCATCAATTGTTTGATTTTGACAAACTGGACAACGCAAATAGGATGAAATATCACGCGCGCGCCCTTCGAGTATTGGATCCATTAAAATCTCATCTGGCTCTACCGCTCCCACTAATTGCATAGAAAAAATGAGAATAAAGAATGTAAAAATCCAAAAGAAAAGCTTCCTCATCTTGATCCCTTTATAATCGATTGCACCCAACCTACACGCATCCAATGATTTAAAAGAGAAAAGCCTCCTCCTATCGCCATCATGAACGCACCAAACCAAATACATATCACATACGGTTTCCACCATATATGCACGACAAGCCCTTGATCATTTATACGACCAGGAGCAATATAAAACTGAGAAAAGCCATGATTTTGAATACCAACTTCCGTCGTCGATCTATTTTGGCTTGAATAAAAACGTTTCGATGCTGTCACATTACTTATCACATTTTTATTCTCGTATATTTTAAAATCGAATTGTATCGCTGAATAATTCGAACCTGCAATATTATGAACTTCATCAAAACGAATAGTCTTATCAGCTATCGTAACTGTCTCTCCTACTTGCATAATTAAAATACGTTCTTGCCCAAAAGTTGCAACCCAAATAATGCCGAATAATGTAACTCCTAATCCCATATGAGCCAACGCTGCACCAAAAACAGATAATGGTAATCCTAAAAATCTCTTAACCCGAACCCTAAAAGACACCTTATGATAACCACTTTTGTTCCAAAGATCAGCCAAACCACCCAAAAAAACAAAAACTGCTAATCCAATCCCTAAAGCAGCAAAAATATCACGTAAAGAATCTACATAAAATGTTATAAAACACGCTACACAAGCCAGTGCAAAAACACACCACAATCGCTCAAAAACTGCAAAAAAATCGCTACGTTTCCAAGCCATCATCGTGCCAAATGGAACAAATAACAAAAGTACTATCATTAAAGATCCAAATGTAAGATTAAAAAAAAGAGCACCCACAGAGATTTTTTGCCCTGTTAATGCCTCGAAAAAATAAGGGTAGAGTGTACCAATTAAAACTGTGGCTGTTGCTGTTGTAAGAAGTAAATTATTTAAAATAATAAAACCTTCACGCGAAATTGGATGAAAAAGTCCCCCTGTTTTCAAAATAGGCATCCGTATAACAAAAAGAAGAAAAGCTCCTCCCGTGAAAAAAAACAAAATAGCAAGAATTGCCTTCCCACGTGCTGGATCAACAGCAAAACTATGCACAGACATCAAAAGACCTGAACGAACAAGAAAAGTTCCCATAAGAGAAAGAGAAAACGTAAGAATAGCTAAAAATAAGGTCCAGCTTCTCAATAAGTTTCGTTTTTCAAAAACAATCACCGAATGTAAAAGAGCAGTTCCCGAAAGCCAAGGCATTAATGAAACATTTTCAACTGAATCCCAAAACCAGTAACCACCCCAACCTAATTCATAGTAAGCCCAATAAGACCCAACGGTAATGCCAATTGTCAAAAAAATCCATGCAAGCAAAACCCATGGTCGTATCCAACAAGCCCAAATCTTATTAATATATCCTATAATCAATGCAGCTATTGCAAAAGAAAAACAAACCGAAAAACCAACATAGCCCAAATAAAGAAGTGGGGGATGAATTGCTAAAGAAATATCCTGTAACACAGGATTAAGATCATTTCCCTGCAATACCGGTGAATGAACACGTACAAATGGATTAGACATAAAGAGAATAAACAAAAGAAAAGCACTTATGATCCAACTTTGGCAACTTAAAACTAATGCTTTAAACTGTTCTTGTAATTGTGGAGAAAATAATGCAATCAATGTACTAAAAAAGGCTAAAAGCAAAACCCATAATAACATTGATCCTTCATGGTTACCCCACACACCAACGATTTTATAAAGCATTGGCTTTTCTGAATGAGAATTCTCAACAACATTAAGAACAGAAAAATCAGATACAATATAAGCGTAAACAATAATCAAAAAAGATAAGAGCAATAATATAAAAATGATATATGTTAGCGGTACTGCTAATTGCATCAATAAACGCTTTTTTTGTAAAACCCCAAAAGTTGGTAAAAATGCCTGCAACAAACTAACTGCCAATGCTGCCGCTAAAAAAAGATGACCCAATTCAACGAGCACAATCGAATTGTCCCTTCATATTCTGACATTTATTTACGCGATCAGCCATTTCTTTAGACATATAAGTCTCATCATGTTTTGCCAAAATACGCGTACCTATAAAAATTCTTTGTTTATTGAAATATCCTTCCACAATAACGCCTTGTCCTTCGCGAAAAAGATCCGGTAATATACCAGTAAAAATAACCTTTTCATGTTTTAGATTATCAGTTACAAAAAAGGTAACTTGCATATTTCCACTGTATTCAACAGTTCCTTTTTCAACAAAACCACCTAAACGTAAGGAACGACCCGTTAAAATATCTTCTCTTGTAATTTCAGATGGCATTCGAAAAAAATTGACTGTATTACGGATCATATACAACATGAAACCGGTAACAATTGCTATAATAAAAAGACATGATAAAACCATAAGTAGTCTATTTTTTTTTTGCGTCTTCAAAACAAGCTCAAGTGAAAAAGAATCCTTTAAAGGTGCACTGTTCATGGCCTACTCATGAAAAATATTTTCATTAATGTGTATTGTATACATGCCCTATTGTGTACTGAAAGAGTTTTGCACATTCTTTTATATAAGTAAAACTGATTATAAGTATTTTGTCTATTTCTGAACAAATTCACCCAATTATGCAATTATAAATTAATCTAAATCTTGCTCATCAGAAACACTACGCAACTGAATAATCATTTCTTCAATACGTGATCTTCCTTTAATATTCTTAGGTGTCTGATTAAGGAAGTTTTGTAAAAGCTGAACCGCTTGAGAAGATTGACCTGATTGATGAAAAGCACTTGCTAAAAGTAAATGAGGATAAAAATCTTTTGGTGCTAAATTAACAGCCTTCTGAAAAATATCCTGTGCTTCTTGCGTAATTATTCCTCCTTCATAATTAACTAACGCTAAACCATATCCTAACAGCCTTGGAGCTGTTTCTCCATTTAAATGAAGTGCATATAAGTAGGTATTCACAGCATCTTGAAAACGACCAGCCTCAAGATACGCTACTGCCAATGCATCTGCTACCTTTCCATCATGAGGCATACGAAAAAAAAGCACTTCTAAACGAATAAGTTTTTCATGCTCATTTAACGTATTGGGATCTTTCTCCATCAATTCACTAAAAAAATAACTTTTGACTCCTGGATTACCCGTCAGACTATAAACACCCCATGTTACAAAAAAAATAAATAGAACACTTAGCACCATAAGTGCGCAAAAACTTTTTGAATATTTATAAAGTCTTCGCACACCTCCTGCATCAAAAGTACAACGTTGAAAATTAGTTTCACTCTCACAGTTTTGAGTTTGATCAAGGTTGAAAGAAGACATTTTCTTTTGTTTTGTTCCACAATAAAAAAACAAAAAAAGAATAATTGTTAAAAAAATTAAAAAAAATGCAACCAAGACTGATAATAGCATATCACTTTAACACCTATGTGGAAATCAAAAAACTACAACCAATTTCCTTCATGCTTTTATTGTGGCACTTATATAAGAGGCACCCAACTTCCATCAGCATTGCGGCATGCACTACCATAAACTATTTCAGATACACTATTAAGAGTAAAAGAGTGACTATACTGACGACAATTTTGTGAACCAACCTGATAAAATTGCCCTGCACTTACTTCACCAAAAATACCTCTTTTTTTAGATACCCAGCTTACTTTTTTTCCAGCACCAGCATATTCTAGCGCATTATATTCTGCTTGCAAAACTTTATAACGATCATCCATAGATAATAGCGTAAAAGAAGATCCAAGGAGACCAGTCCCCATGCTATTAATCTTATCAAAATGAACTTCTTCTACATTGAGATCCTTTGTATCTAATTTCAACGTATGACTACACCCCGATAAACTGACAATCAACATACCAATTAATGATAAAAAGACTTTCTGCATCATGACACCATAAAACTCATCATCAATTTTTCTGACATCTATAAAACCATAAAAACAAAATTTTCATTTATATCCTCCATGACATATAAATATAACAATTAAGGTACGAAAATATTTTTACTTACTACCTTAAGCTGTATACAAAATATCGCTTTTTATTACAGATATTATCTTTGGTATAGACACCAAGAAAAAGAAAACATATTTATCACCTTGGTAATACAATTTTTGTATATAATCCACCCAGTTTAGAACGCGACAAAGAAAAGCTTCCACCATATTCACTAACCATATCTGAGACAATTGCTAATCCCAATCCTGTTCCTGGCTTACTTTCATCAAAACGTTGACCTCTTTTTAAAGCTTTATCAATTTGCTCTTCTGTCAAACCAGGACCATCATCTTCAATAACAATACTAAAGAATGCTATTTCTTCAAAACTTTCTTCTAAAGAACAACAGATTAAGATTTTAGTGCGAGACCACTGAGCAGCGTTCTCAAGCAAATTACCCACAATTTCCTCTAGATCTTCTTTTTCACCAGAAAAAATAATATCATCAACATCCATAGTAAATTGAATATGTTTATCAGGATTGAGTTTTTTTATGACCCTAATCAAACGATTAAGTGTTTCCCGAACAGACGTATGAGAAATAATACTATCGCGCTGTGCTGCAATCCGCGCACGTCGTAAATAATGATTAATTTGTGCATGCATTATTTTAGCTTGCTCGCGCAATAAAAGGGCTGCTTCCCCTGTCATGCCATCAACTTCATTAATGATAACTGATAAAGGTGTCTTTAATGAATGAGCAAGATTACCAACCTGAGTTCGAAATCTTTCAATAATACGTTGATTATTATCAATAAGAGCATTCATTTCTTGTGCCAATGGCATAACTTCACTTAATAAATCCATACTTATATAATCAGTCTTTCCCGTACGAATATCATTCAATGTTTGTTGAATTCGTCTTAATGGCTGCAAACTAAAAAAAATAAGAGTCAAATTGATAAGAACACTCCCTATACCAAAACTCCACAGAAAAATTTGTAAAGTCTGTTCAAATTCTTTTACCTGTCCATGCACTTCATCAATATTTCCAATAAGGCGAAAACGAGCAACACGATTCTGATTATCAAGAATAACATCACTTTCAATAACTTTTAGGTTTTCCCCATCTATACCCTTTATTCGATAAGAACGAAAAAATTCACTATTAAAAGGAATATCAACAATGCTCGGTGAAAAAATTTCTTTAGTTCCTAATGATTGTGATACCAATCTTCCATATAGATTAGATGATACAGGCAATACCTCCCAATACCATCCAGACGTTGGATCTGAATAACGAATATCACCAAATCTAGGATTCCCTCTCAAATATCCTTCAGGTGTGACAGTTACAGCTGTAATCAGACTATAAAGCTGAGAAGAAAGAATACGATCCAAACTTTGTTCACTTGAACGCTGATAGAATAAAATGCTGACTGCTGAAATAAATGAAAGTGAAATAATAGCCCATAATGTTGATAAAATCATAACACGCAGACTGAGAGATTTTCCAACAAAAAAAAATAACCGTTTCAACCGATTATTATTCTTCAAAGCCCTCATTTATCACCTAACATTTTTATTCTATAGCCTAGTCCACGAACAGTCTCAATCGAATCTACCCCAAGTTTTTTACGCAACCGCCTTACAAACACTTCAATTGTATTCGAATCTTTATCAAAATCCTGATCATAAAGATGCTCAATAAGCTCTGTCTTTGAAACTACTTTATCACTATGATGCATAAGATAAGAAAGAAGCCGAAATTCATATGATGTTAATTTAATTAACTGTCCATCAATAAAAACACGAGAAGTTTTAGTATCTAATAACACCTCCCCACAAGATAATGTATTTGTTGCATGTCCCGTCGAGCGGCGAATTAAAGCACGCAACCGTGCCATTACTTCCTCTAAATGGAATGGCTTAACAACATAATCATCAGCACCGGCATCAATACCACGTACCTTATCAGACCAACGATCACGTACTGTTAACATTAAAACAGGCATAGAATATCCCTCTTTACGCCATTTTTTAACGACTTGAATTCCATCCATACCTGACAAACCGATATCAAGAATTACAGCATCATAAGACTCTGTGCTTCCTAAAAAATAAGCGTATTCACCATTAAAAGCGCTATCAAAAACATATCCAGCATCTTTTATTGCTTTTGCTAATTGATGATTAAGATCGCGATCATCTTCAACAATCAAAATACGCATCACTACACCTGAAAAAAGTTAATCGGCAGCAATAACAACCTCAACACGTCGTGATTTATCCCCATTATGCGCAGGAACAACAATCACAACCACATACATATTTTTGCCACCTTGAATACTCGGTGTTGAACGAGTTAGTGTCCCTTTTTGTTACATAGCAACTTTTTTTCCTACTTCAATACAATCAGCTGCTAAAACAAAATCTAAACCGATAAGGCCTATGAATATCGCAAAAAAGAAAATTTTTCCCATCATAGATTTTTTATAAGTTATTTTATGTGAATAAAAAATGAATAAAGAAATTAATTCATTTCCCCAATTTAAATGACATAAAGAAAAATATAACTTTATATATATATCATCATATTAAAATTTTAGTAATTATAAGTTCATTTTTTTTAATGGCATGCGAAATTTAAATAACAAAAATTTTTAAAATATAAAACTAAATATATATTTCAGATAAATTAAGTATCATAATCTCAAATACATTCTTTTTTTGCCATGCCTATAGCAAAAAAGTTCTTATACTCCATATAATTATTATCAGATTATTTAATTGTATTACTTTAGCATAGGCTTTTTATGTTTGATTTTTTGAAAAAAAAGAAAATCCAACAAAATAAACCATTCCATAGCCCTAAACTTATTGAATTAGATGCGTGGCTAGACACAACACTTTACAATATCCGTATTTGTCACAATTTCTTCTGGAATAGAACAGCCCTTATTTCGCAACGTTTTCGTGTACGAGGATGGAAACGATGTATCGTTGAAATTCTCGATGAAACATTAACATTAGGGGTGATTGCTTTTACTTTATTCACCATCATCGGTATTTCTGTTTTTGAATTAACAAAAAAAGATTGGTATTCATCGAAGAATTTTTCCATTCTTTTTCTGGACCGCTATGGAAATTCTATTGGACACCGTGGAGCTTTACCAGCTCTATCCGTCCCTGTAGAGGAAATGCCTGATTATCTTATCAAAGCAGTTCTTGCAACAGAAGATCGACGTTTTTTTCATCATTGGGGAATTGATTTTTACGGTCTTATACGAGCAATTACACAAAATATACAAGCTAAAATTATCGTTCAAGGTGGTTCAACCCTTACACAACAACTCGCTAAAAATTTATTTTTAACACATGAAAGAACCATAACACGTAAAATTAAAGAAGCTTATCTTGCTCTATGGCTAGAAGCAAATCTTAGCAAAAAACAAATTTTGCAACTCTATCTCGATCGCGTATACATGGGAGGAAACAATTTCGGTATTGCAGCGGCATCAAAATTTTATTTCGATAAAAATATACGCAACATATCCTTAGCAGAATCCGCTATATTAGCTGGTCTTTTCAAAGCACCAACCAAATATGCTCCTCATAGCAATTTACCTGCTGCACAAGCACGTGCAAATATAGTTCTATCTAATCTTGTTGACAGTAATTTTATGATGGATAGCCAAATTATCAAAGCATACCGCCAACCTGCCAAAATTATTACAAAAGCCCAAAACAGTCAGCCTAATTATTTTCTTGATTGGGCATTTGATGAAATACGTCAAATCAGCAGTCAATTACCAAACCGCACCTTAATTGTTCAAACAACCCTTGATCCAAATATTCAACGAGCAGCAGAAGAAGCAATCGAATATTATCTATACCAATATGGCCAACAATATCACGCAACACAAGCAGCCACCGTTATTCTTGACAATAACGGAGCTGTACGTGCAATTGTTGGGGGACTTGATTATGAAAAAAGCCAATTTAATAGAGCAACACAAGGTGGTCGACAACCTGGTTCTTCGTTCAAACCATATGTTTATGCAACTGCCATGGAGGAACATGGATTATCCCCCGATACTATAGTATCTGATAAACCTATCCATTGGGATGGTTGGTCGCCAAGAAATAACTCTGGCCGTTATATCGGCAATGTCGATTTAGCAACTGCTTTAGCCTTTTCTATTAATACAATACCCGTCTATATTACTTACAAATATCTTAATCGTAATACTGAACCAATCAGAAATTTGATTAAAAATATGGGTATTAATTCTCATATTTTATCACACAAAACCATGGTATTAGGAACATCCAATATGACACCAATGGATCAAGCAATTGGTTTTAATGTCTTCGCTAATAGAGGCATAGCTGGAAATCGCCACGGCTTTACACGAATTAGCACAATAGATGGTCATGTCATATGGGATTGGACACGGAACGGTAACAAACCATATCAAGTTATCAGTGAACAATCCGCTGCTTATATGAATCAAATGCTTGTTGGTGTTACCACACGAGGATCTGGTAAACGCGCAGCGCTGCCCATGTCACTTGTTGCCGGAAAAACTGGAACATCACAAGCCTACCGTGATGCTTGGTTTGTTGGCTTTACTGGTAATTATACTGGTGCTGTATGGATGGGAAATGATAATTTTTCACCCATGAATCGCGCTTTTGGTGGTGTTATTCCCGCCATGATATGGCATCGCATTATGCTCTGTGCACACCAAAATACAGTTCTTCAACCACTCTATGGTGTAAAAAATTCTATTTTACCTTATCAATCACCAATGAATCCTTCCCATGATAATTCTTATATAATTTCTAAATTGCCTAAAATACTCTCACCAGAAACATTAAACGCTATACGTTCTATCAACAAAGACTTACAAAAATTACCAAATATGACCTTATCAAATACGAAAACTATTTTTTCTTCAACGAATGCAATTTGAGTATCCTACAGTGTTTTTTAATATCATTTTTACTTTTTTAATCTTCGTTTTTTCCATTATATCTGGAATATTCAGCGTTAATTATATGCTTAATACTGCCATAGATTTTGATAGTTTAAAGATTAGAGAATGGAAGAGCTATTTACACATAGGAACACCTAAAGCTGATCCTTACACCCGCGCACGCACTGCAAAGCGTGGTGATATTTCTCTTGGATATCCAGAAAATCTTATTTTCCAACTTTGGACAGACAACCAGGGACATCCACTACGTCCCAACTGCCATTATTTACTTACAGGACACATTCCTGAAACGCGTCTCTTTACTCTGTATCTAGCTGACAAATTCCTTAAACCTTACACTTCAACAAATAATATTCCTTCTGCACTCCACACTTACAACGTAATTTATGAAAATGATGGTTCATTACGGATACATATCTCACCAACACCGCAAACAGGAAATTGGCTTGCATCAACGAGTAAAAAAGAATTTGGAATTATTCTGAACTTATATGACACTTCAATTATTTCTACAACAGAACTACGAAAACCTATGATGCCCTCCGTAGAACGAATTCCAGCAGGAGAAAAATGTGTTTAAATTCATCCATACAATTCTTCTTATAGGCACCAGTACGATCATTGTTCATATTTGTATTTTACTGTTCATTCCTCATTACACACGAAATAATATATGGACACGACTTGAAAAAATAGGACCTCCTTATCAATTTGCCGACCTGAATTCGGATAATCCTATTCGCCAATCAATGGATCCTTTATTTCTTCTTAAAGTCTGCAAATTTAATCTAGACAATGGTCCTGTTCACTTAACCACTCCACAAACAACACAATTTTGGTCATTATCAGCTTATACAAACGACGGAATTATTTTCTACAATCTCAATGATAAAACAGCCCCAAATGCTAAGCTCAATCTCATTATCGGAAGCCCTCTACAAATAACAAAACTCAAACAATCAAAAATTGAACATACCCTTCATTCAGTTTTAGTCTCTCAAAAATTAAATGAGGGTTTTGCTATTTTACGTGTATTCACTCCATCGCTACTTGAAAAAAAAGAAAGTGAATCTTTTCTTGCAAAAGCAACTTGTCGTATATTCAATAAATGATAAGTGTCCTAATCTTTAACTGAACAAATCAACTTCAGTATTTTAATCAAAATCTTATGATCAATTTTTCTATTCTGAACAAATGTAAATATTTTTGACTATTTAAAATCATTTTCAGCCTTTTAATCTTCTACACAAATAATGATTTCTATAAAAGCTGAAAGAATATAAAGTTTCTTTTCTCTAAATAATATCAAAATAGAACATTTAAAATAGTTTCTTTAGTAAAGTATTCAATATCGTTATTAAAGCACTTGCTATCTTTAATACACTATACCTAATAAATAAAAACTATAACTCTCTAATTCTTTATAACAAAATATTTCTTGATAAATGACCATGGATCATTTTAATTTTGCTAATTTCTGTTGCGTATCCAATAGGCTTCCTAATATAATTCTTTACAGTCAGCGCAAAGATAAATCTTAAGTAAACTACTTGCAATAGAAACAGGAATGAGCATCGACTTAAATTTTTGTTGGTTATTTAGATAAAATAATATCTTCTGATACAACTGAAACCAATGCTAAATTAATATCAGTCAATACATCCTGGTGTGTTTTTATTTGTGAAAACAATGCATTAATTAAAAAAAAACCAAAACTTATAATAAAAATAAACAAGCCTATAACTAAACAAGCATTTGCACATACACGGCGATAAAATTGTTTTATTAACCAAAGAATAAAGCGGAACATTACTGCCAAAAATGCTATGGTAATACTCCATTGTTTTATAGATTTCTTTTTTCGTTTCTTTCGTTTATTTACCATAATAGAACTTAACATATATTATTTCGATTTTCAGTTAGTGAAAAACATGTTTATATTATAATTCTATATCTGTTGATCTTACATTCAACAGAACTTCATACGAATAAAAATCCCTACTCTACAGAATTTTATTCCATACTAAGCTATTACCTCATACAATTATTTCTCTATCGCTATCTCATTAGCATTGTAGAATTAATTTAATTATATTCATTTTGTACATATATTTGATGACATTTAAAATCAAATTAAGCTGTATCATAAAACACAGAATACGCTTTATAACAGACATTTTTAAAAGATAGTATGATAATAAATTTACATCTTTGTATAATACTAAATGAATACAATTTATTTCAGATATAATATAGTACGCAAATGCCAACCCATACCGTTAATATTTAATAACTCCCTAAACTTCATCTATAGCTGTATTTGAAATTTACAAGATAATAAAAAAAACACTCAACCTTTTTAAAACAAATTGCATTATTTTTAATTGCATTATTTTTTTGCCATAAAAATAAAATTTCACTCGAAAAAATATAAAAATCTCATGGATCATTTGAGCAGTGAGAAAAATAACCCAAAAAGACCACGGCTAAGTCAGCCTCTTATCTGGTTTTAAGCTATCATTTAATGCTAGCTTACGCTATAATATTAAAAAATGTACTGTATTTACTAAAAATTTCTATATCTCTTCCGATTAATTTCAAAAGCCTAAAATCTCACCTAATCATTTTAGAAGAGAGTGATTATAAAGTACTTTTCTGTTTAAAACCATCTATAAAAAACAGCACAATGCAAAAAATTACACAGCATTCTACACATTAATCTAAAAATCATTAGAGCTCACTATTCATATCTCTTATATCGTATTTATATTCTAATTTAAATACATATGATATATATTCTCAATGCTTCCTATCTAAAGACAAATTTAATGTTAAATTTTTAATAAAACAATGATAAGATACCACTTATATACAATACAAAAATATGTATTTTATAATATCATTCACGATGTAAATCATTCAAAATGAATGCCCAATTTCATAAAATGTTAAGTATTATGAATATTGCATCAAAAATATTATAAGTTACCCTCATATTCATTTATAATAGCAGCATATTGGTCTAATATGATACGTTTTTTAATAAAATCAGCATTTTTTTTATTTTTTATTTTTATAATCATCTCGTTTTTTACAACAAAGCAAAACAATAATAATCCCTCCTCCTCTCAAGAAACTGATGCAACAACACGAGATATGATTGTCGCTCTTAAGGAAACTATAAATGATTTAGGAATGTTTTGTGAACGAAACATAGAGGCTTGTAAAATCGGAAAATCCTTTTTAGAATCAATGGGTGAACGTGCACGTAATGGTTCAAAAATTATCTATGAATATCTTGACCATACATTGAGCAATAAAAACATGAAATCTTCCCAAGAAGATCACTCCAGCACAGGTATGAAAAACCCAAAAGAAAATAAATAAAATAAAATGACCTTGTAAAAAATACTCTTATTTCTTTCAGTACTTTTCATTAACTTTATTAAAAATAAGGTCATTATCTATCAACAAGAAGCATCATAAAAATATTCCAGAAAACAAGAAAGCAGTTTATTATGACAAAAACGATCGATGATATTATAGAGAACTTTTCTCAACTTGATGACTGGGAAGATCGTTATCGCTATGTCATTGAGCTTGGCTATGAATTGCCCCCTTTTCCAGAAAGCGAACGAAACGATACTAACAAAGTGCACGGTTGTGTTAGTCAAGTATGGCTTTTCTCCTCACGAGATAACTCAGAAAATCCAGTATTAACATTCCAAGGAGATTCCGATGCCCATATTGTACGTGGTCTAATCTATATCCTTCTTGCTTTCTATTCAGGCAAGAAAGCTTCTGAAATCCGTGTAGCTAATGCTGAGGAACTGCTTGTAAAGCTGGGCTTAAATGAAAATTTAACACCACAAAGATCTAATGGCCTTAAAGCAATGATTAAACGAATTCGTGCCGAAAGCTTTCTATAACAACAAGACTCTTTTCCCAAAAGTACGTTAATTCCTTATCACTAAGACGTTTTCTAAAAAACACTTCTAGATTTCAAATTAGATAATACCCTTGAAATAACGTAACTACTTGATTTTCTTTTTTTCGCTTTTACGTCCAAGTCCCATTTCTTTAGCCAAAGCTGAACGTGCTTTTGCATAATTAGGCGCAACCATGGGATAAGAGCTATCTAATTGCCATTTTTCACGATATTCCTCGGGCAACATCCCGTAATGCGTCATAAGATGACGCTTTAAAGATTTAAATTTCTTTCCATCTTCAAGGCAGATAAGATAATCAGGAAAGATTGAACGTTTTGGATTGACAGCTGGCCTTTGTTTTTCGACTTCAACTTCCGCTAATGTCATACTCCCCGCTTTTAGAAAAGCAGCATGAACATCAGCAATCAAACTTGGCACTTCCACCGGCCGTATTGAATTATTACTCACATAAGCAGCAACAATATCGGCAACCAACGTAATAACTAAATTGCTTTCAGTCTCCAGGACTGGACGATGTTCCATTCTTGTTTCCTTTAATTTTAACCGAGACATCATTGTATTCTCACTCGTAATAACGAGATTATACACATATAAGTTTCATATTGTACAAAAATCTTTTTTGTCAATTCAATTATTTTATAAAATTGCATTAACACAAAAAAATCAAATAAACTTCTCTTTGTTGTCATATTATATAATAAAGAAGCATAAACTTAGAACTAGAAATATCGAATGCAAATTTATAATATAAAAATAGCTTTTTATTTTAAACAATAACATTATACATTATATTTAGTTCTATCAATTTTAATTTTGGTATCAAAAATTAGTTTTTCTTAATAAAAAAATAATTTAAGAAATTATTTTTAATTTCAATAATAAAAAACAAATGTCATGAATAAAAATATAGTACATAAATTGTAAACTCTATCTAAGTTATATTTTTACAAATAAATAATGGCCTATTAGGCATGGAATTTAATTACTTCAATAACTTTGATTTAACACATAGAAAATCTTCACTCCTTTTATAGGATTATGCATGACTCGTTCGTCTATACTCCCTCCAAAAGCACCCCAAATTATTCATAAAGAAATTCATCACGGTATTTACCGCAAAGATCCTTATCATTGGCTGCGTGCCTCAAACTGGCAAGATGTTTTAAAAAAAACCAGCTGTCTTGACAAAAATATCCGACACCATCTTGAAACAGAAAACGCCTATCAGGCAGATCAAATGGCTGATACAAAATCATTACAAGATTTACTTTTTTCAGAAATGAAAAGCCGTATTCAAGAAAATGACAGTTCTGTTCCTATAAAACATGGTCCTTTTTCCTATGGTTTTTCTTATGTGATCGGAGGCCAACAACCACATTATTTTCGTACACCAAGAAATGGTGGAGAAAAAGATGTTTACCTTAATGGTGATGTTTTGGCCAACGGTAAAGATTATTTTAAACTTGGTTCAGTCCAAATATCTCCTAATCATGCATATGCTGCATGGACTTACGATGATAAAGGTTCTGAATATTACACAGCTAAAATTCATAATTTTAAAGTACTACCTCACTATACCGACACAATCACTGACATATCTGAACAAATCGTGTGGGATGCAAATTCTGAAGGCTTTTTTTATACTAAAATGGATAAGAATCATCGCCCATCAGAGCTTTACTATCACCGATTAAATACCGATCAAGCTCAAGATAAGCTCATTTTTTGTGAAAATGATCCTGGCTTTTTTTTACATGTAAGCGGTTCTAAGCTGAATGACTTTATTTATATCAATATTCATGATCATGAAACATCAGAAATCTGGCTTATTCCTGCCAATGCTCCCTTCACATCTCCCCAATGTGTGCGAAAAAGAGAAAAAGGCATTGAATACTCACTCACAGAAGGAGATGATGTCTTTTACATTCTCACCAATCGAGATAATGCAAAAGACTTTAAAATTATGGTAGCACCATGTATATCACCACAATCAGAACACTGGTCTGAGATTGTGCCACATCAACTTGGGCGTCTCATCCTATTCCATGACGCCTATCAAGAATTTCTCATTTGGCTTGAACAATTTGAAGGACTTCCTCGTATACAAATCATGGATCGTGCCACTAAACAGACGCACTCCATTGCCTTTACAGAGGAAGCTTATTCTTTAGATTTGCAAGGTGCAGCAGAATACAACAGCCAAACTATTCGATTTTCTTATTCATCTATGACAACTCCTAATCAGATTTTTGATTATGAAATAACAAGTCGCAAGAAAATCCTTTTAAAAACGCAAAAAATTCCTTCTGGGCATAATCAAGATAATTATATAATACAACGTATTATGGCAACTGCACGTGATGGAGAAAAAATCCCTATCTCCCTTTTTTATCATAAAACCACCGATCTTAATGGTAAAGCGCCTTGCCTCCTTTACGGCTATGGTGCATATGGGATCTCTATTCCTGCAAATTTCAATAGCAATATACTTTCGCTAGTCAATAGAGGCTTTATTTATGCTATCGCCCATATTCGCGGAGGAAAAGAAAAAGGAACAGAATGGTACGAAAAAGGAAAACATTTCTTTAAAAAAAATACATTTAACGACTTTATTGCTTGTGGACGTCATCTCGTCAATCATAAATTCACTTCTCATGATCGGCTAATTGCCTATGGCGGCTCAGCAGGAGGAATGTTAATGGGTGCTATAGCCAATATAGCTCCACAAGATTTTGCTGGTATTATTGCAAACGTTCCTTTTGTTGATATCCTCACAACAATGCTTGATGCTTCGTTGCCCCTAACCCCCCCAGAATGGCCAGAATGGGGTAATCCCCTTGAATCTGAAGAAGATTATAATCTTATTGCCTCCTATTCGCCCTATGATAATATCAAGGCTCAACAATATCCTCCTATTCTTGCTATTGCAGGATTAACAGACCCTCGTGTAACGTACTGGGAACCAGCAAAATGGGTAGCGAAATTACGTGATTTAAAAACAGATGATAATGCAGTTTTATTGCGTATCAATATGGATACAGGCCATGCCGGCGCAGCTGGGCGTTTTGCAAAATTAGAAGAAATTGCATATATATATGCATACATTCTAAAAATAGTAGGAAAAAACAACTGCTAACTTCAATATTTTACCCTGTAAAAGGCTTCAGAAATTATAAATTTGAAGCCTTTGTTAATAATAGTGGATTATACACTCCTCCTATAACCCATAGCTTTCATAAAGTTCTAAAACATAATCCCAATTAATTAAATGATCCACAAATGCCTCTAAATATTTTGGACGAGCGTTACGGTAATCAATATAATAGGAGTGCTCCCACACATCAACGCCTAAAATAGGTTGCGCATTATGAATTAAAGGATTCTCACCATTGGGTGTTTTCATAATTTCTAATTTACCATCTTTAAGAGCAACCCACGCCCAACCAGACCCAAATTGAGCAACGCCAGCTGCCATAAAATCTGCACGGAATTTATCATAACCACCTAGATCAGACTCGATAGCTTTGGTTAATTTTGCAGGAAGCTTTTGTCCCCCTCCACCTTTTTTCATCCAATGCCAAAAATGGTTGTGATTATAATACTGAGCTGCGTTATTAAATAAACCAGGATTTTTTCCAAAGCTTTCTTTAATAAGATCTGTAAGATTCTTATTCCCTAAGCCTAAATCTTTTACAAAATTATTAGTGTTTGTCAGATAAGCAAGGTGGTGTTTATCATGATGATATTCAAGTGTCTCGCGTGACATATAAGGCGAAAGGTCATCATAATCATAAGGTAACTCAACTAATTCAAAAGTCATTTAAAAATCTCCTCGATTCTAATTATTAATCCCACTCCCAAATCTAATTTGATACTTATAATATTTTTTAAGAGCAAATATCGAATAATGTTTGATATCAATTGAATAATATACATTATAATAATTTTTTAAAGATATCTGATCACTCGTCAAAATACTACCTTGAATACAATCATATTCTGACAAATATTCCTAATTCACTCAGCGCCCAAAATATTAAATTACTTTTAAATGATAAAAAGAAGAATAGTTAACAGCTCTCAATCTTGCGTTTTCGACCGTAAAATATTGTCTAACATCCCATGCAAATATTCTGTACCTGCCCTTACCAAAACTCTTCCTAGTGTGTTTTTATCATTGAACTCGGAATTACTTTATTACAGCATCCAAAATAGATTGCTAATGACTACTTTTAGGAATTAAAGTTTTCTTCTCTCTAAATCTTAATCATATCTCATAAGCTGAATCATAATGGATACCCTATTCATACTGATTCCAAATAGAACTAGAAGCAATAAATGTCTCACTTTTTTCTGTATTACTAGCCCACTTTATGAATATGAAAAATGAATTAATATACGTTGCACAACCGATGGAACTGCTCCTTTTTCTAAATTAAATAAGCGCTCCTCCTATAAAACTATCCTATTACCTTCATTATACCGAACTACGGATTAGCACAAAAAGATGAGGAAGCATTCTTAACTGGCTTAACTTCACATGAAATATAAGTACATACTGAAGACAATTCCCAAGCTAAGTTAAAATAATTTCTAGAATATCAGTGAATTCTGTAAAATAAATTAAATCACAACGCCTTTTGAAAAAATTAAACAAAAAACCTATTCAATTTTTTTCACTATTAATAACTTAAATGTCTTCACTCAAAGAAAAATTAAATACAATTTTTCTAGATCACCAATTTCTGCAAATTATTCAAAAAGTTTTGACAATAACCATAAAGAAATATTGAATAAAATTTGGAATAAGACATTATTTATCTTCTGCTGCAATATTAAGACTTCCTGCTCACGAATTGGCATACGCATAATATTAGAAAATTCTAGAATAGATTCACCCAAAAAGTAATTTCTACCCTGCATTTCTAAAATAAAACGCTGTCATTTATGGCTCCAACGAATAATGTAGATAATTTCCATAACGAGCTAACAACTGAAAAAAAACAATCTGCGCTATAAACAAGCATAGATTGCAGATCTTTCAAGCCAATAAGACAAAAACTTCATCAGCAGAAATACACAAGACAATACTTAGTACACCTTCCTGTATGTACTAGGATTCATTAAATCAACGCAATAAAAACAGCAGTCTCATATCTGCCATTGTTGTACAAATCGGGTGCTCTTGTTCTCACTATAAATCCAAGAAAATAAAGAGATTATTGCTCACTTCTATCGTTTTTAGACCAATTTAAACAGATTTATCTTTTTATTTTGTCATTCATTACCACAGCTTTTGCTATCCTAGGTAAACCACCTTTAATATCGGTATAAAATGGGGTACCTTCCACTAAAAACTCTGCTACAACCCTCTCCTACCTGCTATTACCATAACTAAACCATAACAGTTTGCATCCTGAAACCAAATTGCATAAACTAAAATCTATTATTCTCTTTTGATAGTAAGCACAAAAAAATAACCCGATTTCCGCATCAATATATTCCTATCCCCCTATCACTTGAGAATATTTCAGATAATTACTGCAAGAATAGATCAAATCAAGAACAAAAATATAAGAAATAAAAAATCAAAGCTTCCAAACTCTTTATCTTTTTTTCTTATTCAAAGAGCTCATATCTCCACATCTAAAAATATAGATACACTTCTCATAAATCAGCTGAAATTTAGTAAAAACTTACATTTTTAAAATCATTCTTGTATTTTTTTTATCTATAATGACAGTAAAAATACAAAAATTTCATTTTTTAAATTTATTTAAATTATGAAACACTCATTGTTAATATTTACAGATCCAGTTTTAAATTGAATATGTTAATCTACAAATAATATAAACAAATAGGATACACTAAGCTTTATTTATAAGCTTAGTGTATCCTAAAAATTAACCATCCCACACCAGACAGACCTCTAAAACTGTCTATATCAGAATAGCAAATCTGCACATCATAACACTTTATTGCATTATACTTTTCATTACCAGAAACCTAATAAAGAGAGTTTCCATATCGCAAAAATATAACTTCTAAGTAGTTTTATGCTTCAACAAATTAAAATTTATAAGCTAAACCAATACGAAAATCACTAACCTTATAGCATTTTAGGTCTACTTTTTTGAATTTCTCTGCACCAAAATCTGAGTAACGATACTCTGCGCGTAGCAAAATACGATCAGTCATCGCAAAATCAAAACCACCACCAAGAGTATAACCAACCATTACTTCTACTTCGGCACTATCGAGCGAACTCATAGGAACAGTGTTTTTACTTGCACCTATATTAACTGTTTTTGAAGAAACAAACTGAACCTTCGCATAAGCAATACCACCAGCAATATAAGGCATAACACGACCAGCCGACAAACCTAAACGCATCCGCGTAGCACCAAGCCATTTCCGTTTTAAAGTATGAGTATACACTTCAAAAGGCAATGGCAATACACCTGTAGAAGAAGCACTAGAGGGATCATCCCCTGCCTGTTCTCCATAATACACCACTGTTTTTCCCAAACTTGGATAAGTTACCGATGTTTCCACTAATGGTTGCCCACTACCACTTCCGGGGACTTTGACTCGCAGCGCAGCATCTCCATCATACACTACTGTTTTTCCCTCATTTGGATAAGTTAGCACCGTTCTTATAAGTGGATCTGCTCCTGTAGTTTGCCGTGTGGATTGCTGTGTCGCTTGCCGTATTGAATCTTGCGACCGAACAAGATTCTCAAATTTTTCGTCAACAAAAACTTTTTCAGCCTTTTTATTAGAGAAAACAATGTCTGTATCAACGCCTAAAACAAAGCGATTACTATACTCAAAGTTCACACCTGCATAAAAACCACCCGTAATCCCAGAAACTCCAGATGAAAATACACCTTTTAAATTCCGCTCGTCAGTTTTACCAGTATTATTATGCAACAAAGACATAGAACTAGAAAAGCTGCCCACCTGTCCTCCAAGATAAAAACCATCCCAAGAATAAAAAGGAGAAGCAATTGATTTCAAACCTGAAGGAACTGCAGTATCGCCAGCCTGCGCTCCAAAAGGCAAGTTCAAACTTAAAACAGAGACTGTTATTAAATATCTTATGTTCATATACACAAAACCTCAAATTTTATAAAACACGCTATGGTATATTACTATTAGCTTTAAAAGTCCATAATAAAAATAACATGATTGCAAATATACTTCTTTTGTCTATAAAATATTTTGATCAAACATAAATTCCCTATTAAAATCAAAGTACTTTCATTGATTTTTTTACGAAGCCTAAGTACTCATTTATCTGGCAATTCATAAATAAGAGATGACTCTATTTAAAAACAAATCGATTATTATTCAGAAAAATAAATTAGCTTTAACTACTGAAAATGTATATCGCTTAAAGTGCTCTTGATTTCAAAAGTGAGTGCTTTATTTACCTATATCATTAAACATAAAATCTGAAGAAGATTTTGTTTAGAGTACTTTTTTGGGAAAAATGTTTCATGAAAAAGGAATATGTTTCGCTCACCTCAAGGGCAGCGGTCTGGTCTCCTCGTTTCAGTGGATTGGCATTTCTTATTTTATTATTCTCAACACTTTTACAACGCTATTCTATGCTTCGTATAAGTGATTTTATCGTTTTGATAATCCTTTCTGCTTGTTGTATTTTCCTCTCTCTTTTTCTTGCTATCAAAGCGCTCTATAGTTTATGGACGTATGGTACCCGAGGTGGAATGAAAGCGCTGAAAGGTATCATTTTTTCGTTAATCACTGCCACACCGCTGATACTATCTACTGGATGGTGGTTTGCCTTGCCAGCTATTTATGACGTTTCTACTGATACACAGAAACCACCAGTTTTTTTCCGTACTCTACGTCCCAGTAATTCTTTTCCTTTCAAAAATGATTTGAGTAAACAAGCTAAAGTACAAATGTCACAATGGCCAGAAATGTCGGGACGTCGTTATGACGGCTCACCTGATCATATTCGTAAATCAGTTTTTAATGTCCTAGCAGCTCGTGGCTGGCCGGTACTGGCGCAACAAAATATCAAGAACGAAGATAACGAATTTTATATTGCAACAATAGCAAAAACTATTTGCCTAAATTTCGTTTCTGATATTGTAATTCGCTTAACAGATGAAGGGAATACAACTTTTGTTGATATGCGTGCCACTTCGCGTCATCTGCCAAGAGATTTTGGTACAAATGCTGCTTTCATCATCGCTTTTATGGACGCACTTGATACAGAAATAGCTTCTATTCCTTTTTCTTCAAACGATGAATTAAAATTATAAGATATGGCTAAATTTTCAAAGCAAATAATTATTTTTTATTATTTTGATATAAGAATAAGGAAAGATAGATAATTGGGATATTTTCTACAATTTTAAATTCATGTCGTGATAAATTATTTTATAAGCTTTACAATTGAATAATTTCTATAATTATAATTACCGCAATGGTATTTTTATCGATTTTTACGATGTTTTAATTCTTGAAAAATACGACATTTTTTTGATTTGTATATGCTCGCAAACATAGATATCTATGAATTTTACACTATTAATAGATACTGGGTATTAAAATCATGACTGTAAGGAGAATGTGATATTTATAAATGTACACCAAATTAGTTTTTTAGTGTCATTTTCTTAAAAGCTAGTAATATATTTTATGATATAATGACAGAATTAAGCTTTTATAAGCAGAAAAAGTGAGTACTTCTGCTTTCGCATATTGCGTACAGTTGTAAAAATCGTTATAAGGCGCGAACGCTAGCGTAATTATTTTATCTTTTGGGGTATAGCCAAGCGGTAAGGCACCGGTTTTTGGTACCGGCATTCCCTGGTTCGAATCCAGGTACCCCAGCCAATTTTTCCTAAAATATTTATATTTGAAAATTCAGATTTTGATTCTTTACAATTCGATTGCTGATCTCCGTTGCATTTTTTTACAACTTCTAGCTGATTGCATAATCATATACGATACAAATATAAATATAAAAACCAATCAATAAGATTATTGAAGACACCTAGTGCACTTTATTTAAATCATATGAACTTGCTGATAGCAAAGCTAATACCTTATAGTTTTATATGAAAAAAAGTTTATGATGTTCAATCAAGAATTTAGAGTAAAGTTCGCCCCAGCCAATTTATAAAAGCTTATATCTATTCCAGACGAAATTATTGAAGGAAATAACACTATCACTCGAATACAAGGTCAAAAAGGGTGAAACTTATTTTTATAATAATTAGTTTGAGTAAATTTTAAATGGTATAAATTTATAGTCCTTCATGAGTTGTTTATAAAAAATCTGCTCGTTTTTAGAATGAAACCACTGCTTTAAATCGATCAAGTTACTATCAACAATATCGATAAAACATGGAAAATCAAAAGTGAATATAAACAATCGTAGTAAAAGAAACTTTATACAATAGAGACATGAGCTTTACTCAATAATCGATTGTATCACCTCAACTCAAAGTTTTTTTGACAATTGCTGACTGTGCTGCTGCTAAACGTGCAACCGGTACCCGAAAAGGGGAGCATGAAATATAATCTAGATCATTTTCTTCACACAAGGCGATAGAATGAGGATCACCTCCATGTTCACCACAGATACCCAGTTTAATTTTCCCGCGCTGAGAACGCCCACGTTGTGAAGCAATAGCGATCAGCTCTCCTACCCCATCGTTATCAATCGATACAAAAGGATCTTTTTCCAAAAGTCCTTTTTGCAAATAAGTAGACAAAAACGGTGCGGCATCATCACGTGAAATACCAAAAGTAGTTTGCGTCAAATCATTTGTTCCAAATGAAAAAAATTCTGCAGTTTCTGCAATTTCACCCGCTCGAAGAGCAGCTCTTGGCAATTCAATCATTGTCCCAACTATGTATTGAATATTAACATTCTTTTCCTTCATCACTTCACCAGCGACATAATCAATACGCGCTTTAACAAAATCCAATTCAGACTTAAGAGCCACAAGTGGTACCATAATCTCAGGAATGACAGGAGATCCTGTCTTCTTAGCTGATTCTACTACTGCTTCAAAAACTGCTCGCGCTTGCATTTCAGCAATTTCAGGATAAGTAATGATTAAGCGACATCCTCGTAATCCAAGCATGGGATTAAATTCATGCAATTGGTGCACACGTTCTATAAGTAGTTCAGAAGAAACGCCCATTGCCGTTGCAACACTAAGAATTTCTGCATCTGTTTTTGGCAAAAACTCATGTAAAGGAGGATCTAAAAAACGGACAGTTACAGGTAAACCAGACATAATTTCAAACAATTCAGTAAAATCTGATCGTTGCATTGGCAAAAGCTTATCCAACGCTTTGCGACGTCCATCTTCATCATTACTTAAAATCATTTCACGCATAGCAACAATACGATCACCAGTAAAGAACATGTGCTCAGTACGACAAAGACCAATACCTTCAGCTCCAAAAGAACGCCCCATATTTGCATCAGTCACTGTTTCAGCGTTAGCGCGAACCTTCATTCGCCGCATTCCATCAGCCCATTCCATTAATTTAGCAAAATCTCCACAAAGTTCGGGCTGCAACATTGCAACCTTTCCTTTTAAAACTTCCCCTACTCCACCATCTATCGTAATAATATCGCCTTTTTGAAAGCTCTGACCTGAAGCAACCATTGTATTCGTTTTATAATCAATCCGCACACTGCTTGCACCAGAAACACAAGGTTTTCCCATACCACGAGCGACAACAGCAGCATGACTTGTCATTCCACCTCGTGTCGTTAAAATTCCTTCTGCAGCATGCATACCATGAAGATCTTCTGGACTTGTCTCTACACGAACTAAAATAACTTTTCGTCCCTCTATTGAGGCTCTTTCTGCTTCTTCAGAAGTAAAAACAATTTCACCAGTAGCCGCTCCCGGGGAAGCAGGTAAACCACGGGCTATAACACATCGCTTTGCTTTGGGATCAAGCATAGGATGTAAAAGCTGATCAAGTGATTTTGGTTCAATCCGCATTACCGCTTCTTCGCAACTTATCAATCCTTCCTCAACCATCTCAACGGCTATCTTTAAAGCTGCACGTGCCGTTCGTTTTCCTGAACGAGTCTGCAACATCCACAATTTACCCTTTTCAATTGTAAACTCTAGATCTTGCATATCTCGATAATGCTGTTCAAGCTTATACGCCATCTGACATAATTTTGAAAAAGCCTCTGGCATAATTTTTTCTAATGATGGCTTATTTGAACCAGCTGCAATACGAGCAACTTCGGTAATATTCTGAGGTGTACGAATACCTGCTACAACATCTTCCCCTTG
The DNA here is from genome assembly GCF_002022625.1 of Bartonella sp. 11B. NCBI lineage: Bacteria > Pseudomonadati > Pseudomonadota > Alphaproteobacteria > Hyphomicrobiales > Bartonellaceae > Bartonella > Bartonella sp. 11B. Next base: position 1,402,542 of record NZ_CP019783.1, read on the forward strand.
TGCATTGACTAAAAACTCACCATAGAGTTCTTTTTTCCCTGTCGATGGATTACGTGTAAAAGCAACACCTGTCGCTGAATCTTCACCCATATTGCCAAACACCATAGCCTGCACATTAACTGCTGTTCCCCAACTTTCAGGAATATTATGTAAACGACGATAAGTAACTGCACGCGCTGTCATCCAACTTGAAAAAACCGCTCCAATTGCACCCCATAATTGTTTCTCAGGATCTTGTGGAAAGGGTTCTCCTAACTTTTCTTCAACACATGCTTTATAAAGAACAATAATATTTTTCCAATCAGCTGCTGTCATTTCTGTATCAACGCTATAACCATTACGTGCTTTTACGTCATCAAGAATCTCCTCAAAATGGGAATGATCTACCCCCAAAACAACATTAGAATACATTTGGATAAAACGACGATAACTATCATAAGCAAAGCACTCATTATCAGCTTGTACAGCAATTGCTTTTACAGTATCGTCATTCATACCAAGATTAAGCACTGTATCCATCATCCCTGGCATAGAAGCCCGAGCTCCTGAACGAACAGACAGCAAAAGCGGCATTTGTTTATGAGCAAATTCGCGTCCTGTCTGTTCTCCAACACGTCGGAGTGCTTGTCTAACATCCTCCTGCAACTCTTTTGGATATGTTCGATCATGAGTATAATAAAAGCTGCAAACTTCTGTTGTAAGAGTAAATCCAGGAGGGACGGGTAAACCAAGATTACTCATTTCTGCTAAGCTAGCCCCCTTACCACCAAGCAGATTACATTCGCTCGCACTTCCTTCTGCTTTACCATTACCAAAACTATAAACCCATTTTGCCATCGTACAAATCCGCTCAATTATCAGTATTACAATATTACTTGACCGAAGCTAATCATTAAAAATAGCCTTTCGATTTTAAAATTAACGAAGCCAAATAAAATACTGCCTTATAGTAAGGTATGAAAGCATTCTCCTCCAACAAGAAGACCAACAATCATAATTACCAATCTTCATTTTCGGAAACAATGTATGTTGTTAAAGAAAACTATCAATTACTGAAAAGAAATCTTCCGTTGACATAGCACCTTCATACTTTTTACCGTTAATAAAGAAGGTTGGCGTTGCTGTAACACCAAGCTCTTTTCCACGTTCAAAAGATGCATTCACTTCATTTAAAATAGATTGATTTTTTAAACATGCATTAAAGCTTTCATCGTTAAAACCGGCCATAAAGGCAATTTTTTTCAATGGCTCTAAAGCATCTGGTGCAATAGCCCACTCGGATTGTTTTTGAAACAAAATTTCTATCAAAGGAAAATAACGCTCTTCTGGAGCACACCTAGCCAACATAAAACCCGCTGTCGCCCGAGGATCGTAAGCAAAATCGCGAAAAATAAGTTTTACTTTACCTGTTTTGATGTATTTTTTACGAAGTTCAGGAAGTATAACATTGTAAAAATCAGCACAAAAAGCGCATGTAAGTGAAGCATATTCAATAATAGTCACAGGAGCATTATCTTCACCCTCAACTTTATCTTTAACTTTACCTGATTTAAGGAGCTCAACCATATCAACAGTTGCTACTGGCTTAGCTTTACTCACTAAAGTTGTTGTTGCACAAACCTGTGCAGTTATACCCCAAATAAAAATGACTACGAAAGATACGATGAAACGATAATTAATCATAAATAACACTTTTCTGTTTGACTTCAACAAATAAAAATTTAATACCTCTTCATTAAGGGAAAGAAATATAACACGCTTTTCCTTCTTTATTATTTTTTTTCCATAAAAATGCAACATCCAAGTTTATAAAGTGATTGATGTAAGCTTTTATCTTCAATCTCTTCAAGCATTTTTTTTAAGCGTCTTTGATTTTTTTCATCTGGAAATAATTCTACTTCCGCACGATCAGTGAAAACTGATATTTGCTTTTGTTCAATTTTGATTCGGTCAATAGCAATATATCCAAAGAAACTATTAATTCTTTGAATCAATTCATCTGTTTCATGCATTAACTTTAGCGTAGTAAATCCTTCACAGGCAACCACAAGTGTCCCCGGATGAAATGTATCATTTTGATCTGCACGATATTTCCAAATAATTTTGATTGGCATTGTATGTTCGCCAACATCCTGGCCTACAATCTGTGACCAATGTTCTATGAGCGCTATATTAAGTCCTGTCCTTTTGCGTAAAATCGGATCAAGCATTTCAGATACCATTTCAGAAAGAGAATAAAAATGGTATTTTTGTGTTTTTTTGCGCATTCCATCCTAGACTATTATTAAATCACAATCATTTTCTTTTCGACATTTAAAACCACTACTTTAAAAATTAATCACAAATACACCTTAAGAAACTCCATGTAATGAACTAGAATTTTTATCATTAATCATTAAAAACAAACTATAAATTGCAAAATATACGCTTTTTTTGTATTTTAGACTTGTTTATGATTAAAAACAACGATGTATGAAATTTCTTCACTTCTCCTTTCTTGGTATGATCAAAATTATCGCCATTTACCATGGCGTACGCCCCCTACAAAACAAATAAAAGGCATTTACCCTGATCCTTATCAAATTTGGTTATCTGAAATCATGCTCCAACAAACAACAGTTGAAGCTGTTAAACCTTACTTTAAAAAATTTCTAAAACTTTGGCCTGATCTCTTCTCTTTATCACAAGCATCACAAGATGATATCATGAAAGCATGGGCGGGTCTTGGTTATTATTCACGTGCACGCAATCTTAAAAATTGTGCTACTCAACTTGTTAAAAATCATAGAGGTAAATTTCCACAGTCAGTAGAAATATTACGCACTTTACCGGGTATTGGAGACTATACTGCAGCAGCTATTGCTGCAATTGCCTTTGGTCATCCTGTAGCTGTCGTTGATAGTAATGTCGAACGTATTATAACACGCTTATTTGCCATTACTTCAATATTGCCTAAAGCAAAATCTGAAATTAAAGAAAAAACACTAGAAATTACAGATGTAAAACGTCCTGGTGATTTTGCTCAAGCTATGATGGATTTAGGTTCAACAATTTGCACGCCCCGTAAGCCGTCTTGCTTACTCTGCCCTCTTCAAAATTTGTGCACAGCAATGAAAATGCAGGCAGCAGAAGCTTTTCCAGTAAAAGCACCTAAAAAAGAACGCCCTTTAAAAACTGGTGCTGCTTTTGTAATACTCAATGAAAATAAACAAATTTACTTAGAAAAACGACAGCATACAAAATTACTCAACGGCATGACCCAAATTCCTAATAACATTGGAATAAATGAAGAAAATGGACTGCAAAATGCCCCTTGTTCGGCTAATTGGAAACTTAAGGGAGAAATTACGCATATTTTTACTCATTTTTCTTTAAAACTTAACGTCTACTGTGCAGATAATATTCGCGGAATAAAACTTAAAAATGGTTGGTGGTGCGATATCCATCATCTTACCGAAGAAGCACTTCCTACCGTTATGAAAAAAGCCATTGCTATAGCTATTTCTTCTCCTTTTAAATTCAAATAACTTCTCCCTCTGCCAAATAAGAATTGACTACACTAATACTTTATCCACGATTAACATCAATGCAACTTATATAGTATTAGCTTTCAACATCTGTGAGCGTATCATCATTCTTAAACTATCTATCGATTTCAAGAGACCATTTTCTTCATAATACCAAAATGTCCAACCATTACAACTTTGCGAAGCCTGAGCCTTTCTTCCTATCATATGAATAGATCCTGCTTCACCATCATACATAATAGTTCCATCAGCTCTGACAAGAGCAGATACTTCTTTCTTCTTATCATAAAGGATACTTCCAGGATAAAGCAATCCTGCATCCAGCAAGCTAGAAAATGCTATGCGTGGTTCTGCCTTTTTTGTTTTTAAAATTTCTAATTCTGATTTAGCTAAAGGTTTAACTGCAGCAATTCTCTCGGAAGCTGCATCAATATAATGTTGCTCGCGTTCAATTCCTACAAAATCACGACCTAAAAGTTTGGCAACAGCACCTGTTGTTCCCGAACCAAAAAATGGATCAAGAATAACATCACCAGGTTTGCTAGAAGCCATAATGATACGGGCCAGTAAAGATTGAGGCTTTTGTGTTGGATGTAATTTACGTCCTATTTTATCTTTTAAGCGCTCAGCACCTGTACAGAGAGGAAACAACCAATCTGAACGCATTTGTCTATCTTCATTGGCAGCTTTTAAAGCATCATAATTAAATATATATTTTTTATCTTTTTGATCTCGAACAGCCCAAATAAGCGTTTCGTGAGCATTTTGAAAGCGACGCCCTCGAAAATTCGGCATAGGATTATTTTTTCGCCAAATAATATCATTAAGCATCCAAAAACCCAAATCCTGTAATGCTGTACCAACTCGAAAAATATTATGGTAAGATCCAATAACCCAAATTGTCCCATTAGGTTTTAATACACGACGACATGCAAGCAACCATGCACGTGTAAAAGCATCATAAGCAGCAAAACTTTCAAACTGGTCCCATGCGTCATCAACTGCATCAACGCGTGAGTAATCTGGACGATACAAGACACTCTCTAATTGCAAATTATAAGGAGGATCTGCAAAAATTACATCAACAGAATGTTTAGGAAGTTTTTCTAGTACTGCAACACAATCTCCTTTAAAGATTTTATTACGCCACTGCGTCTGTGAAGAAGTACAAGCCTGATTTTTTTGTAGCTGAACAATTGTCATAAAAAACTCAACAATACGAACGGAAATGATCTATAATTAAAATGATTAATTAATCTAATCGTCGTCTATCTTCACAAAATAGAGTAAACGTATCGTTAAGCTAATTTAAATTTATTTTATTCAATGCAAGAAAAATAATTTAATATTGATAAATCTTTATTTTACTCCTTTGTATTATATTGTTCATATTATCAAACTAATGAAAACAATCTTTCAAAATATATCTTTATAAAACGAAAGCCTTTCAATATCATTTTATGAAAATTCTTAAGCGCATTATAATAAGGAATATCTTATGCTACAAATTGATCTTATTATTTTTGATTGTGATGGAGTTTTAGTAGATTCTGAATATCTTGTAGCAAAAATTGGATCACAATTGCTTAAAGAAATCGGATATAAAATATCACCTGAAGAACTAAGCGAACGCTATTCAGGACTTATTTTTCAAGACATTCTAAAAAAAGTTGAACAAGAAATTAAAAAACCAATTTCTGCTAATTTCATAGATAGAATGGCACATCTGTTTCGCATACAAATGAAAACTGAATTACGTATTATTAATGGTGTCAAAGAGGTAATAGAAATTATTAAACCTCATTATCCGTATTGTATTTGCTCAAATGCAAGGAGTGCAGATATAAAAGATATGCTTAACACTGTTAAACTCTATCACTTTTTTGATAACAAAATATTTTCTGCACCCGAAGTTGGAACAAAAAAACCAAAACCTGCACCTGATGTCTTTCTCTTTGCAGCACAAGAATTACGTGTACAACCAGAAAATACTATTGTTGTAGAAGATTCTATTCATGGTGTACACGCTGCTACTTCTGCAGGAATGCGTGTTATCGGCTTTACTGGAGGCTCCCACAGTTATCTTGGCCACTCTAATGCTCTTATAGAAGCTGGCGCTGAAACGGTTATTACAAAACATGCGCATTTACCGGAAACCTTAGAAGCAATGAAAATATGGAAAGATTCACAATAATAAAAAGATATCTCCAACATATATTAGCTCATATACTCTCTCAGTAATTTTTGACTAAAAAATTTAAGAATTACTATTAAAAACTAGGATCTAGTCGTAAAATTTAAGAGCATCCTATCATCATAAAAGGGTAAAGTCATACAAACTAAAAAATGAAAACTATCAAAATAAAAGATAAATTGATACGAATAATTCATAGAGGAATTAATCATTGCAATGAACATTATTAATATCCTTGCATGAATAGTGATCAATAGCATCTATGAAAAACACCTATAAGTAATATAATATCATTCTCTATATCGATGAAAATTGATTTTTTTCTAATTTTGAACATCTATTAACTTGAAAGCCAAAAATTTAAATTAATTTAGACTTCCAAGATTATTGATATTGCAATCTTGAATTAAGCCGTTTCCAAAATAATAAAAAATGACTCAAAAATATTTTTCTCTATCCTTTAACAAAACAAATCATATTCACAAAACTACCTGATAATTGATAGCGTGTCTCAAGACAGCGGTTATCTCACTAATCTACATACAGAAATTGCACTCAAAATCGCTCATCACAATAAATAATCACATATCTTTCATGATGATTACTCTTACTACCGCTCACATTCCTCAATCATCTAATATTACGTTAGTCTTATTCATCTACCATGACTAATTTTTCTAGAAAATCTCATAAATTATGGAAGGCACTTTACAAATCATTGCTAATAATGGAAAAAATAGTAAAAGACTATTTTCTTTAAAATCGCGTGCATCTTATTATAGCTAGCTGCATTTATTTAAGGCAAAAACATTCCAATGCCGTTATATTGTGTATTTGGTTGATTAAATGGAGTAATAATACATGGGTGTAGATATCAGCCGCCTCAGTAATGGTTTGACTATCGCCACACATAAAATGCCACAAATTGAAAGTGTAGCGCTTGGAATATGGGTTAAAGTTGGTTCACGTAACGAAACCTTTACACAACATGGCATTGCGCATCTACTTGAACATATGGCTTTCAAAGGAACAGAAAACCGTACAGCTTTTCAAATCGCAACTGATATTGAAGATGTTGGTGGAGAGATCAATGCTACCACAAGTATTGAAACAACTGCCTATTTTGCACGTGTTCTTAAAAAAGATATTCCCCTTGCTATTGATATTCTAGCCGATATTATGACATGTTCAAAATTTGACGAAGATGAATTAGAACGTGAAAAACAAGTCGTTTTCCAAGAAATTGGCGCTACTTGTGATGTTCCTGATGATATCGTTTTTGACTATTTTACTGAAACCGCTTTTCGTCATCAATCTCTTGGTCGTTCTATTTTAGGAACACAGAAAACGGTTCAATCATTTACATCAGCTGATCTTCACAATTTTATGAAACAACAATATAGTGCAGACCGCATGATCGTAGTTGCTGCAGGATCTGTAGAACATGAAAGTTTTTTGCGCCAAGTGGAAAGTTGTCTTGGCACTTTCCAACCCCATTCAACAGCTCCTTTAGTTAATCTTGCTAATTATACCGGTGGTGACTTTCGCGAATATCGTGATCTAATGGATACGCAAGTTGTACTTGGTTTTGAAGGACGCCCATATCATGCGCATGATTTTTATGCGGCTCAGATTCTTTCAATCATTCTTGGAGGCGGTATGTCATCACGCTTATTCCAAGAAATAAGAGAAAAACGCGGATTATGCTATTCTATTTATGCTTTCCATTGGGGATTTTCAGATACTGGGCTCTTCGGTCTTCATGCTGCTACCGGACAAGAAGGATTAGAAACACTTCTACCAGTTACTCTTGATGAGCTCTGTAAAATAAGCAAAAATATTCATATAAATGAACTTCAACGAGCGCAGGCACAATATCGCGCTAATCTTACAATGTCACAAGAAAATCCATCTAGTCAAGCACATCTTATCGCTCGCCAAATGCTCCTTTATGGTAGACCAATTCCAATCTCTGAAATGACTGAATGTGTAGAACTTATTACCTTAGAACAACTCACTGATCTAGCTAAACATCTTTTTATCAATTCTAAGCCAACTTTAGCAGCTGTTGGACCTATTGAACCGCTCATGAATTTTAACGATTTAGTATCAACTCTTTCACCTAATATGAACTCTCTTCTCTAAAAGAAATAAAGAATACACCTTCATAAATTAGATAAAATGATAATTTGATATGCACAAATTACTTTAAAACCCTATCCCCACATATCTTTAATGAAAATTATCACAAAAATTTTTCTTATTAGATTAAATAAGTTTTATCAAAAAAGCGAGCAAAACTGGCTAATGAATACTCCACATAGATAACTTAACCAACAAGAGTATATTGCGTAAAATCTAATAATAAATGGTTAAATAGCTGAATTTTTCCTTTTAAAAAGGACAAAATTCCGTTAATTTTGAGACTCATTAGTACGAGCAGATATCTGATCTATTTTTTGTATAAAATCTGTGTGATTTTTTCAAAAGAATAATGACAACCGCTCTTTATAAAAATAACAACTAATCAAGTGGAAGAATTTTCTCGAAAGTCTCGTTTGAAATTCAAGAGCTTCAAATACTGAGAGTGAGGCAACGTGAAGAGTTTTGGTAAAATAATCAATACCGTTCTTGTCATAATCATTAGTCTTTTTGTATGCCTTTCATCAGTACAAGCAATCGAACCAATCAAAATTTCTCCTCAGGATATAGCTCTTGATTTGTCCAAAGCTATTGAAATTCATCACACCAATAACCCTATCTTCCAAACCAGCACAGCACCAGGGCCAGATGGTATTATATGGCGTATTGAAGTACAAGCAAAAAGTGAAAATTTTTCTGGAAACTGGGCAGTATTTTCCCTTGCAAATCCAACAGATGAACAAATTGACCGTCTAATTGTTGTTCCCCATTATCGTATGGCTCATTCAGGTTTTCTTTGGCCGAATCTTGGATCAGTACGGATCCAATCTATAACTCCAAGTGCAGGTTTTTCTCTTGATCGTCAAACGAATGCAAATGCAGATATTTTTCGTATCACTCTTAATCCTAACACTGTGATTACATTTGTTGCAGAATTAAGCTCTAAAAATCTACCACAGATCTACTTATGGCAACCTGAAGCTTACAAAGATACCATTAATTCTTATACACTTTATCATGGCATTCTTCTTGGTATATCAGGACTTTTAGCGCTCCTATTAACTATTTTATTTGTCGTTCGTGGAACAAGTCTTTTCCCCGCAACAGCTGCTGTTGCTTGGGCTGTTCTTTTTTACATTGGTATTGATTTCAATTTTTGGAATAAACTCTTTGCAATTACACCAATAACAGAACCAATTTGGCGTGCTGGTACAGAAGTTGCACTTGCTGCAACACTCTTTACTTTTCTGTTTACTTATCTTTGCCTTAATCGTTGGCATTATCACTTTAGCTATGGTGCAATTATATGGATTATATCTTTCTGCGGACTAGGAGCATTTGCTATTTATGATCCTACTAGAGCAGCTGGAATTGCTCGCTTATCATTTGGACTTACAACCATACTTGGTATTATATTGATCAGCTATTTTTCAATCCGTAAATATGACCGTGCAATCATGCTTATTCCAACATGGTTGTTAATTAGCTTTTGGTCTCTTGAAGCTTATGCATGCATAATAGGATATTTAGATAATGATATTGTTCCACAAGCTCTAGCTGGAGGACTGGTGCTGATTGTTCTTCTTATCAGCTTTCTTGTCATGCAACAAACGTTTTCTAATGATGCTTTCCATGAGGGCATTTTTTCCGATCTCGAACGACAAGTTCTGGCAGCTAGAGGAGCTGGAAGTATTATTTGGGACTGGAATGTCGAGCGTGACCGGATTGTTGTTCACCCAGATATGACAAGCCTTTTTGGTAAGCACGCCCGCAAACTCAACGGTACTATGAACGACTGGATTTTAGCCTTGCATTATGATGATCGCGAACGCTTTCAGGCTGTTTTAAATATCATTCTTGAAAATAAAACAGGACGGATTGATCAGATTTTTCGGATCTCCTCCGGTGGTGGTCATTATCATTGGTTTTCTCTCCGTGCACGCCCAGCTATACAAAAAGACGGAAAAATTACCCGTGTTATCGGAAGCATTCTCAATATTACCAATCACAAAAAAGCCGAAGAACGTTTACTACACGATGCAATTCATGACAGCTTAACCGGTCTTCCTAACCAACAAATTTTCCTCGATAGATTACAAAATTATAGCTCTTTAGCTAAAGCAAATATAAAAATTAAACCAACAATTTTTATGATTGATTTTGATAATTTTCGTCAAATTAATCATAAACTAGGTATAGCGGTTGGGGACACAGTCCTCTTGATAATTGCACGTCGTTTAAGCCGCCTTATTAACCTGCAAGACACCTTATCACGCCTTTCCGCAGATCGTTTTGCAATTATTTTACTCAGCGAAACAGAACCCAAAAAAATTGCAATGTTCGCAAATCATCTGCTCAAAACAATTTCAGCACCCATTACTCTTGAAGAAAAAACTATAACGCTTTCCACATCCATTGGCCTGGCTACATGGAGTGATAACAAATCAACTGCTCAAAATATTTTCAATGACAGTGAACTAGCAATGATCCATGCAAAACAAATGGGTGGTAATCACATTGAACCTTTCCGCCCGAGTTTTCGTACTTTAGATCTCGAACATAACAATATCAAAAAAGACATTCATCATGCTATCGAACGTAATGAAATAAAAATCCTCTATCACCCTATTCTTAATTTATCAGATGGAAACATTATTGGTTTTGAAACAATCGTAGAATGGCAACACCCCAATCATGGAAATTTAAATATCCACGATTTTATTAAAATCGTAGAAAGTGAACAACTCATTATGGATTTAGTACAATTCATCGTTGATCGCGCGCTCGTAGATCTTATAAATATACAAGAAAAATGTGCTAAACATCCTTTCTTTATCTCTATCAATTTGCCAAGTGCAGAAATGATTCATCCTGATTGTATACGTCAAATACGCTCTGCTCTTCTTCGCAATCCGGTTAGTAAAGGACGATTGATGATAGAAATATCTGAGCTTGTTTTAAGAAAAAATCCTGAACAATCAGCTCATTTTTTTGAAGAGATTAAAGCACTAGGAATGAATCTAGCATTAGATAATTTTGGAACAGGTTATTCATCACTTACATATCTTGTCCGTTATCCATTCGACATGGTTAAATTAGATCGTTCACTTATCTCTATCGATTCACATAAGAAAAAACTTGTACTTAAATCAATTATCAGAATGGCTACTGATCTTAATTTACAAATCATAGCAGAAGGCGTAGAAAATGAAAAAGAAGCTATTTTCTTACGACAAGAAGGTTGTAAGTATGTTCAAAGTACGACCGTCACTAAACCAATTGCTGTTGAAGAATTGATTGCTCTTGTTCAAAACCACTTCTCTCATACCTATAATTAAGAAATGTTACAAAATGAATGACTATGCATGACCTGGTTTAGAAATAAGAGAAGTTGGACTAATTCCCATGCGAATAAGGCTTTCATCATACTTACTACTGATATCACTTTCAAAAAGAAAGCTAGGAGATGTAGGACTAATCAACCAACCATTTGCATAAATCTCTGTTTCAAGCTGTCCTGCTTTCCATCCGGCATACCCCAAAGCTATAAGAGCATGTTCAGGCCCCCTCTCACAACTCATGGCTTTTAATACACCAAGGGTTGTAGTAAGACAAATTTTGTCTGTAACAGAGATAGTTGCTTCACAAGCATAATCATCTGAATGCAGTACAAAACCACGAGACGTATCAATAGGTCCACCACAGCGTATTGGAAATTTTTTTATTGGCTCGGAAAGATAATTTTTTTGATTTTGGTTAATTACACCCAGTTGAAGCAAAAGTTCAGGAAAATTAATATCATGTAACTGATTAAGAATAATTCCCATAGCACCAGCATTAGAATGGGCACAAATGTAGATAACAGAACGAACAAAGCGCTTGTCATTCATTCCAGGCATTGCTATGAGCAACTGTCCATTTAGAAACCCTTCATGCTGTTTCATAATTTGATAGCCTCCATAATTCAATTTTTTGACTTCAATTAAGTCAGTATCAGTAGAGAATAAAGATCAAATGAAAAAATTGCAAATATTTCAAAATTTACAAAAAATTCCAAATCGTTTTCAGAAAAATCTCTTATTAATTTTGAAAATAATATTTGTATTTTTAGGATTTTTCTACTTTCTTGTTAATTCTCAAGCAGAACAAAAACCACATCTTATTGCAACACCTTGGCATGAATCAGAGGGTGGCTATGCTAGATTAGCTATAACTTCATCTTCTCTTTCTGAGACAAAAAGCGGCATTATTGAAATTACGTTAAAACCAAAATGGAAAACCTATTGGCGAAATCCCGGAAATTCGGGGATGGCACCCTTTTTTAATTTCAACCAACAAGTCTCTTATGAAATTTTTTATCCTACACCACAACTCTATACAACAGAAAATGATTGGTCATTAGGTTATAAAAATAAAGTCGTACTACCCTTTAATATCTCTGGTTCAGATGAAAATCTAAGTGGTTCTTTAACCCTTGGAATGTGTAATGAAATTTGTATCCCCTTTACTATCGATTTTAATTTTTCCTCATCGACTCAAAATAATACATCTCTTTCTCTATCCTTATTAAAAAAAGCCCAAGATGCTTTACCCCGTACAGCCGATAATGCATTTAAAATACATGCTGAAAAAAATGGAAATACCCTCTTAATAAAAATAAAAAATAATAAAATAATCACACCTTCTGCTCTCTTTTTAGATGGAAAAACAATGCAGATTGGACCAGCAAAAAAAATAAGCGATCACCAGGGATATACGGTCTTCAGTGCTCCAATATATTTTGATTCAGATGAATTAAATGAAACAGTTTTTTATACTATTTCTTACCAAGATCATGCCTTCAGTGGAACATTTGCAATAAACACATAATCAAACCGTACTGTCATTCCATGAGATAAAAAATTATATCGAAAAACAGCCATTTTCACGATATTCAGTAATTGCTTTACGTGCGAGTGCGTCTGCGCGCTCATTATCTGGATGACCTGCGTGTCCTTTTATCCAGTGCCATCTGATATCATGTTGAGAACAAGCATAGTCAAGGGCTTGCCATAACTCCATATTTTTAACAGGATTTTTCGATGCAGTACGCCAATTATTTTTTTTCCATCTCTCAACCCAGGTAGAAATCCCGTTACGCACATAAGCTGAATCCGTATAAAGATCAACCAAACATGATTCTTTCAGAGCATTTAACGCGCGAATCGCCGCCATAAGTTCCATCTGATTATTGGTCGTATATACTTCTCCACCATAAAGCTCACGTTCATGACCATTCCAGCGTAAAATTGCTCCCCATCCTCCCAAACCAGGATTTCCTGAACAAGCACCATCTGTATAAATTTCAACAACTTTTTTTCGATTTAACATAACAAAAACAAAACTCTATCTCAGCCAACAAGTTCACATTACTGCAAAAATAAAGTTCAAACCAATATTTTAATGATTTTTTTGAAGAACAAAACTATCAAGAAATTCATCTCGTTAATTTTAGAAAGGTATAAGTAAAAAGCATAAAGCCACATTACGTCATAACCTATCAAGCAGCAATAACATACATTAAAATTGCAAAACTATATCTCCTTTCCAATACAACAAATTATAATATTATTACCTTTTAAAACAATTCTTATAACAAGAAAGGCTATATCGGATATAAATGCTGTACAGAGATATATAAAAGATAAATTATTTTCTAAAAAATGCTTGTCATAAACATTAAAGCGAATAGTCACTCTATTTTATAAAACTCTAGACTTCCAACATCCTCTCTTTTCCTTGTTTTTAAAAGCAAACCTATTGAGTAACGTGGTTTAAATGCCTTAGATTATATCCCCTATAATTGCGCCTATTTTTCTTTTATTTGATGAACACTGTTATCGTTATTTTCATCTTTCAGTACTTCTGCTCGTCCTTTAATAAAAGCTATATCTTGAGAAGATAGGCTGATATCACGTAATTCACGATTCACTAAAAATGTTTCCGTTTCAACTAAAGTTTCAGCCAATTCTATTGTAACATCATAACGTGCACGAAACGCTGTGATGATTTCATCAACAATAATTTCAGGAGCTGACGCTCCTGCTGAAAGACTAATGACTGAAAGAATACCTAGATTATCAAAATCAATTTCATTAGCACGCTGAATTAAAATAGATTGACGCGCACCAAATTTCTCAGCAACTTCCACCAAACGTCTAGAATTAGATGAATTCGGTGAACCAACAATTAAAAATAAATCACTTCCTAACGCTGCTGCCTTAACAGCATCTTGCCGATTAGTGGTAGCGTAACAAATTGATTCAGCTGCTGGAGCTGCTAACGCAGGAAAACGCTGTTTTAATATATTAAGAATCTCTGCTGTATCTTCAACAGAGAGTGTTGTTTGTGTTACAAATCCTAATTTATTTGGATTATTTGGTTGATAATATAAAGCATCTTCTACCGTTTCAATCAATGTAACATTCTCTTCTTCAAGCTGCCCCATAGTTCCAATTACTTCAGGATGACCAGCATGACCAATCAATATAACATGACGGCCATGACGTTGATGACGAATTGCTTGCTTATGGACTTTAGAAACTAATGGACATGTCGCATCAAGATAAAATAGATTGTAACGAACAGCATCTTCTAGTACAGACTTTGGTATACCATGAGCAGAAAACACAACAGGTCGACTACGATGCCCTTCAGGTATCTCACAAAGTTCTTCAACAAAAATGGCTCCTCGTTGCTGCAATCCCTCAACAACATAGCGGTTGTGTACAATTTCATGACGGACATATACTGGAGAACCATATTTTTTCAATGCAAGAATAACAATCTGGATAGCACGATCAACACCAGCACAAAACCCGCGTGGCCCACAAAGGCGAATTGTTAAAGGGGGCAGTACAGACACAATTGATCCTTAATATCCATAAAGTTTCACCCCAACTACCACATATCACTGTAATATATCATTGTTACTTTATAAACAAAGAGTATAAAGAGAAAAACTAGACGATTCCTATTTCCTATTAAGACTGCTAATCATCATTTATCTAAAAAATGGTGCAATAAACACTAGCCACAACTTCTTTTTTCACGAAATAAAGCATTAATAAATCACCATTCTTGCTAAGATCAGAAAAACGACTGTACATACCACATAAATCCTTGATCAGTAAAACCTAATTAAGGACCTTTATATCATGACCTTCTCATACCAGAGATAGACTAATGGAATGAATACCCACAAGGTCCCTCATCTTGAAATAAATATATTGATTTTATTAGGAAAACGTGGGCCCGGAGGGACTCGAACCCCCAACCAAGCGGTTATGAGCCGCTGGCTCTAACCAATTGAGCTACAGGCCCCACAGAGATTTTCTCTAAACTAAAATATCCTATTATACAAGAGCTTGCTTTAATTATACTTCGTCTTTTTTTCTTTCTTCTCGTTTTTTTTTCTTTCAGCGCCCTAATTCCTTTACAATAAATACAAAAAATGGGAAAGTAATAGAATATATATATATTATAAGGATTGAACATGACTAAAATGATTTTCCAACTGTTGAAGGTCTACCGAATTAAGTTGTCGATATTGACTGTATTATCTCTACTCACTACTTCATGCTTCGTACATGCGGAAGAAACAATAAAAAATGCACCAACAATTACAGTTACAGCAACCGGTGAAAACCAAGCAACACCAGACATGGCGATTATCAATCTAGCCGTTGTGACTCATGATACGACTGCTCAAAAAGCATTAGCAGCGAATAATAAATTTATGAATGATATTTTAGATACTTTTAAAAATAATGGCATTCAAGCAAATGACTTGCAAACATCAGGCTTATCTATTTACCAAACGAACTCAGATAAAAAACAAGAAAAAAAGAACAATGAAATAACTTATCATGTTTCAAATTCTTTAACAGTAAATATCCGTGATCTGGCCAATGCTGGTAAAATATTTGATCAAGCAATGGCACTTGGTGTGAATTCTGTTAATGGAATTACCTTTACCAATGCCGATACAAAGCCATTGTATAAAGAAGCACGTAAAAAAGCTGTTATTGAAGCTATTGCAAAAGCAGAAACCTTAGCTCAAGCAGCCAACGTGAAATTAGGAAAGATTATTACAATTAATGAAAGTAATAACGAATATTATCCAACACCACGCCTTATGAGTAGAGCACAATCTGCAAGCTATGCAGATACAAACTTTTCAGGAGGTGAATTGAATTATCATGTTAGTGTCACTATAACATTTGCTATAGACGACTAATCATCAATCATTGAGTAAAATAATTATATCATCGGTTTTTATAAAGAATTCCGGTGATATATTGATAATAAGATTCCGTAGATGATAATTCATCGTCATGAATTTTAATCTGCTCACGTGCAGAAAATTGAGTTTGATGTACCGTTTGAAAATCTTTTGAGATTAATGGATGCCACCACGGAAGATCTTTACCCTCACTCACCAACCTGTAAGCACAACTTTCTGGCAACCAACGAGCTGTTTTAATCGTAGCAATATCTAATAATATACAATCTGAAATAATTGATTTACGGTGAGTATAATTTTTACATTGACAAGTATCTTTATCTAAAAGACGACAAGCAATACTCGTTGCATAAATGTCACCAGTATCGTCATCTTCTAATTTATGCAAGCAACAACACCCACAACCATCACAAAGACTTTCCCACTCAGTAACAGACATTTCCTCTAATTTTTTCCTTTTCCAAAAAGGAAGTTCCTTACTCATAAACAGGATCTACTTTTTTCATAAGACAATTCTTTTAAAGGATAAAATCAATAAAATTTGATCTAGTACGCACAACATATTTTTATTTATCTTTTAAAAACGCTGTTCTTTTTAATTAAGAATCAAGAAAGCTCCGTAATTTGCGTGAACGGCTAGGATGTTTCAACTTACGAAGTGCCTTTGCTTCAATCTGACGAATACGCTCGCGGGTCACTGAAAATTGTTGGCCAACTTCCTCTAATGTATGATCAGTATTCATTCCAATACCAAAACGCATTCTTAAAACACGCTCCTCACGTGGTGTTAATGAAGCAAGAACGCGCGTTGTTGTATCTCGTAAATTAGCCTGAATAGCCGCATCAATTGGTAACAATGCATTTCTATCTTCAATAAAATCACCTAAATGAGAAGCATCTTCATCACCAACAGGTGTTTCAAGTGAGATAGGTTCCTTCGCAATTTTAAGCACTTTTCGTACTTTTTCTAACGGCATAGAAAGCTTGCTAGAAAGTTCTTCTGGGGTTGGTTCACGTCCAATTTCATGTAAAATTTGGCGTGATGTACGAACAATTTTATTAATTGTCTCAATCATATGAACAGGAATACGAATAGTCCGTGCCTGATCAGCGATAGACCGTGTAATCGCTTGACGTATCCACCACGTCGCATAAGTTGAAAACTTATATCCACGCCGATATTCGAATTTATCAACGGCCTTCATCAAACCGATATTGCCTTCCTGAATAAGATCAAGAAATTGTAAACCACGATTAGTGTATTTTTTAGCAATGGAAATAACAAGACGCAAATTAGCTTCCACCATTTCCTTTTTAGCGATATTCGCTTCACGCTCCCCTTTCTGTACTTGCGTAACAATTCGACGAAATTCACTAATTGAAATAGCAGTTTCTTGCGCGAGATTTTGTATTTCATTACGCAAACTCTGAATGACTTTAGCTTCACAAGTTGAAAATTCTTTCCAACCACGTCCTGATAAAGTTGCAATATAATTAACCCAATCAGCGTCCAATTCACGACCTTGATATTCTCTTAAGAAATCTTCATGCCCAATCCCATAGTTACTAGCAAGCCTCTTCAACTTACCTTCGCTCTGTATCAACCGCTTATTGATATCATATAATTGCTCAACTAATGCCTCAATACGGTTTTGATTTAAAGAAAGAGATTTTACTGCTTGGATTAAAGCATCTTTCAATTCAGTATATTGTTTTCTTTGTTCCGATGAAAGAGGTTCTGCCTTACGATGTGATAAACTGCTTTCAACTTGTTGATCTTGTAGCTCACGTAATTTTACATAAGTTTCAGCGATAAAATCTAAAGTCTCCACAACCTGAGGACACAACTCATGCTCCATTGCTGCAAGCGATAAATTAACTTCGTCATCTTCTTCGTCATCATCTTCGCCCCCTATCTCTTCTCCAAGATCATTCATATCACGCATGCTAGAAGATGATGTTTCTTCTTTTATTTTTTTGACTTCACTTTCATCAATAATAGGAGCCTGCTTCGCTTCTGGACCAGAATAAGTCATCTCAAGATCAATAATTTCACGCAGAAGAATACGCTGCTCTTGCAACTCTTCACGCCAAATAATTAAAGCTTGAAATGTTAAAGGGCTCTCACAAAGACCGGAAATCATCGTTTCACGTCCAGCCTCAATACGTTTAGCGATAGCAATCTCACCCTCACGCGAGAGTAATTCAACGGCTCCCATTTCACGCAAATACATACGAACTGGATCATCAGTTCGGTCGGCTACTTCACGTTTAGATGTTGTTGCAACCGCATAATTTGTGGCTTCTACTAAATCGCCACCTTCTACTGTAATTTCTTCCTCATATTGTCCAGATTCAATTTCATCTTCATCATCTATAACGCTAATACCCATCTCAGAGAACATTGCCAATATATCTTCAATTTGCTCAGACGTGAATTCTTCAGAAGAAAGAGCTGCATTCAACTCATCCATCAACACGTAGCCATTTTTTTTGGCAAGTTTCATCATTTTTTTGATAGCATCATCGGAAAAATCAAGAAGAGAACCATCCGAGCTTACTTTGCCCATTTCTTCCACATTATCTTTTTGTTTAACCTTTGTTGCCATACTGTTAACTCCACTTGATCACTAGGTAGGTTCGTGTGATCAGCTTATTATTCTTACTTAGCGCATTAAAATTTTTATATGCACTGTTTACAGGATTAATCTTTTATTCAAAAAGACACACTTTTATACACACCTTTTCACGCAAAATCACGGGAATACTATAGAGATCAGCCCAATACATCTCAGTCTTTCTGAGATAATATCTGCACCACATAGTAAGAACCAATTTCCCGCTTTTCCTAAAATTTAGTCATTATTCTTCACAAAAACGTCATTTCAATAATTAAGGCTTTTATATCAGACTTCGTGACTGATTCGCTTTTAAAAAGCGAATCATTTTATTCTATTTTGGTTTGCCCTCATCTATTTTTTCGCAAAACCAAGATCCGAATCCCTCAATTAAAGCCTCTGTTGCCTGTGTTCGTTCCAATTCAGCTTTCACCTCACGAAGTAGATCAAAAACTTCATCTCTAGGATTTTTTATGAGTTCCTCTTCGATATCTTGTAGTCTTTTATGTAGGTGGTGTTCTTGAAGATGCAAGTAGATAGCTTGTTTTAATACAGCACGAGCATCTTCTACAGGAGCACCTCCAAAAGTAATCCGCATACCAACTCTTTGCACAAGGTTATCTATATGCTCTAAAATACTTTTTTTCCCTTTTTCTTCTAAAAGTACAGTCATTGTTTCTTTATCACATAACTGTTGATTTCCAAGAATTTCCAACATGGACTGATGCAAACTCATTAATTGATCATTTTTTAATTCTAATTCTGCAAAAACGTCAAAATTCTCGTACCACAGTTCAGGATAATAAGCTAAAATCAGCAAAATAACTGCTTCACGCAAAGGAATGAAATGTTTTGAACTACGAACTATATTAGAATTTTCTAATGCAGAAAAAGATTGGTCTTTAAACATTCCATCTTTTTGATTTTGAATATATTCTCCTTGCTTCTTTTGCTTTAATAAAGATGAACGAAAAAACGCAAAGAGCCGTCTTTTGATATCTTGAAAATAATAACGATGTATATCTTTATCCTTAATTGTTGCTATCTGTTGTTTTAGTTCTCGCTCCAATGCAGCGCGTGCTTCTGGAGTTGTAAAATGTTTTCCGGAAGTAGCACGCCACCATAAAAGCTCAATCAATGGAATTGCTTTTTGAACAAAAGAAGAAAAAAGATGCGCATCTCCTGTACGAATAATTTCATCTGGATCTTTACCATTTGGCAATAAAACAAAACGCACAGACTTTCCTGCTTTTAAAAGAGGAAGTACACGATCAGCAACACGGAAAGCAGCTTTTAAACCGGCATTATCTCCATCAAAACACAAAATCGGATCAGACTCCATTTGCCATAAAAGTTCAATTTGCGTTTCTGTTAATGCTGTTCCTAAAGGGGCAACTACTTTTTCAAAACCAACCTTAGTTAAAGCAATGACATCCATATAGCCTTCAACAACCAGAACAGAACATGCTTCTTTTTTTTCTGAGGCACGGCTATTTTTACGGACAGATGCCGCATTATAAAGCATATTACCCTTATGAAAAAGAACCGTTTCAGGACTGTTTAAGTATTTTGCTCGTGCATTTTTATCTAACGAACGCCCCCCAAAAGCAACCACACGGCCACGTAAATCTTCAATAGGGAATATAATGCGATTTCTAAATCGATCATAGGGAGTAGAAATATCTTCACCGGATATAAGGAGGCCACAATCCTCCATTTGCTTTAGTGAAATACCACGCGCACTCAACGCATCTTTCAAAGTTGTACGTCCTATCGGAGCAAAACCAATCTGAAAACGCTTTGCAAGTTCTAATGTAACACCACGTTCATCAAGATAATGGCGTGCTTGGGCACCAATTTGATGATGTAAGTTATTTTGAAAAAAATCCGTCGCTATTTTCATAACATCATAAAGATCATTTTTTTTCATTTCATCTTTATGATTCTGTAAATCAAAGGCAGGTAATTTCATACCTGCAAAATTAGCCAAACGCTCTACAGATTCCGAAAAGCGCAATCCATCAAGTTCGCAAAGAAAGGTAAAAATATCACCGCTTGTATTACAACCGAAACAATAATAACGACCCCGACGATCATCACAATGGAAACTTGGAGTCTTTTCACCATGAAATGGACAACAGCACCAAAAATCACCACGTGAAGGTTTACTTTTTTTTTGATCAAATATCACCCTTTGACCAATAACCACTGAAATTGGCAACCTAGCGCGAATCTCATCAAGAAAATCAGGCGGAATACGCATTATCTCTCACAGAGTTTAAAAATTCTTTATTTGCATTTTAGTTACTTTGAAGCATAATTCCAATACTTCATCTTAAATAAGAAATGAATAATCAAAATGGAGATAAAGTACAGTGCCTAAATTTCTTGTTCAATATCCATCACTAGAAATGGTTTCTTGGTTAGTCGTTCTGATTCTTATTGCACTTTTAGTTAATTTTTTAACACGTATCTTACTTATTCGCGGAAAAAAACACCTCACTGCGTTCCTCCATCACAATACAATTACTGATATTGAAAATATTACTAAGTACATAGCTCATATTGCGTCGGCTTTTATTCTTTCAACTGGCATCAATTTTATATCTACATTGCCCAATATTCTCAGTACAATTATCCGAAATGTCTCCAATGCCTTTATCATTTTTATCGTTGCTTTAACAATTTCTGCTCTTTTTAATATCATTAATACCTTTTATGAACAAAGACCTGCAGCAAGGTTAAAGCCAATAAAAGGATACATTCAAATAGCTAAAATTGCACTTTTTACGCTTACTGCTATTTTTATATTGGCCACATTAATAGACCGATCGCCTCTTATTCTTTTTTCTGGTCTTGGTGCAATGGCAGCTGTTTTGATTTTGATCTTTCAAGACACATTACTTTCTCTTGTTGCAGGAATTCAAATCTCATCTACCGATATGGTACGTGTTGGAGATTGGATTGAAATTCCTAATCTTGGTGCAGATGGTGATGTCATTGAAATTGCCCTTCATACTGTAAAAGTTCAAAACTTTGATAAAACAATTACCACAGTTCCTATCCGTAAACTGGTAACTGATCCTTTCAAAAATTGGCGTGGTATGCAAGAATCAGGTGGTCGACGTATCAAACGATCTTTATTTATTGATCAAGCAAGTATCCGCTTTCATACAAAAAAAGAAGAGGAATATTTAGCACGATTTAATCTCCTAGAAAACTACTTTGCACAAAAAATACCTGAAATTAATGAATGGAATACTCGCTTAGAAAAAAATCATGATATACCAGCAAATACTCGCCGTTTAACTAATATCGGTACTTTTCGGGCTTACGTATTATCTTATTTAAGAGAGCATCTAAATGTCAAAAAAAACGCAACTGTAATGACACGGCAATTACCTCCTACGCCGAATGGTTTACCTTTAGAAATTTATTGCTTTACGAATACCACCATTTGGGAAGAATACGAACAAATTCAAGCTGATATCTTTGATCACCTTTATTCTGTTCTTCCTGACTTTGGCCTTAAAATTTTCCAAAATCCATGTGGTTATGATTTAACACGCGCAAGCTATAATGTTAAAAATACATTAAAAACAAAATAATGAACTTTAATCACGTTTATTCTTTTAAAAAACTTGTCGCTATAAAATAACAATCTATTCAATTAAAAAGAACGAAGAATACTCCAAAATTCTTATCTAAGAGATCCTTTTGCATAAATAAATAGCTAATCCTTCATTTTTTTGAAAGAATAATTATCTTTTCTGTATAGATTGAATTCAATCATTGCTTAAGAAAATCAACACAAAAAACCATCATAAAGCTTTAAACAACAAGCTCTCTTTAAATAACACAATGCATAATTCTTGACCTTGAAACAACTT
This sequence comes from Bartonella sp. 11B, assembly GCF_002022625.1. Classification (NCBI taxonomy): domain Bacteria; kingdom Pseudomonadati; phylum Pseudomonadota; class Alphaproteobacteria; order Hyphomicrobiales; family Bartonellaceae; genus Bartonella; species Bartonella sp. 11B. Next base: position 1,425,197 of record NZ_CP019783.1, read on the forward strand.
ACTCTAATTTCTACTGCAGTTAAACATAACAGTTTAAGTTTAGACATAGGAGAGTGGAATGGAAAATACATATATCAGTTGGATCTTGGCTATTATTATTGGTGGACTTTCAGGTTGGATTGCACAATATTTTATGAACAGCCGAACAGGGATGTTTTTAAATATTATCTTAGGTGTTGTTGGTTCTGCATTAGCCAGTTTCCTTCTAAGCTTTTTAGAAATCAATTTTGCTGGTTGGCTGGGTTATCTCATTTCAGGTTTTATTGGAGCCTGCATCCTTATATGGATTGGCAGAAAAGTTCGATCATAAAATAGTGTTCTCTATTGCCTTTTAAAGCAAATAAAACTCTATTTTTGTTGTGAAACTGTAACAATAACAACTCGGGGCATAATTGTCCCGTTTACAGCTTTTTACAGCATTACCGATTATAAACAATGACGCCTTGCAGAGCGTTTCTTTACCATATCTCTATTTTTCCAACTTGTATATTGAATTTTCTTTCAAATCTAACAAAACCCTATGTAATGGTTTTCTCATTATTCCAATAAGACAAAGCCCATAACTCCTCACTGTTTTTTTGCTTCATTCTAAGGAATTAATGTCTCTAAATAGTTTTAGAAAACTCAAATCTGGATCTTTACCTCTTTATAAAATATCCTTATACTTTAACTCTAAGTAAAAATTACAATGTATAGCATTAATTATAGTTGCATGGTTTTTGCGTGACTTTGAGTATTACGCCTTCAAATAGCAAATTGTGAGCCCAAACAATGACACAAACCATCTCGCTTCCCAGTCCTTGGAGCACAAATAAGCCTACAGCTCTTTTAGTATTAGCCGATGGTACAGTAATCGAAGGTAAAGGTGCGGGTGCTACAGGAATTGTTGAAGCTGAAGTATGTTTTAATACCGCCATAACAGGCTATGAAGAAATCCTCACAGATCCATCATATACAGGACAAATCGTTAATTTCACTTTTCCTCATATTGGTAATGTAGGCACTAATCGAGAAGATATTGAAGATCTTACACCTCTCAATTACCATGGTGCAGTTGGTGCTATTTTCAAAGCAGATATTACTGGTCCTTCTAACTACCGTGCACATGAAAATCTAAATCAGTGGCTTAAAGAACGAAAAATTATTGCACTTTACGATATTGATACACGAGCATTAACCACTCTTATCCGTGAAAAAGGTGTACCCAATGCGGTCATTGCCCATGATCCAAATGGAAATTTTGATATTAATGCTTTAAAAAAGCGTGCACAAAAATGGTCTGGTCTTATCAATCTTGATCTTGCAAAAGAAGTAACGTCAAAACAATTAATAGAATGGAATGAAAACCCGTGGATATGGAATAAAGGATATAGTGTAAATAGCAAACGTAATTTTCACATTGTTGCAATTGATTATGGCATTAAACGCAATATTCTTCGCCTTATATCGGCCTTGGGTGCACACATAACTATTGTGCCAGCATCTACAAATGCAAATGAAATTTTATCTATGAATCCCGACGGTATTTTCCTTTCTAATGGTCCAGGAGACCCAATTGCTACAGCCAAATATGCTGTTCCAACCATCAAAACATTCATTGATTGCAACATACCACTTTTTGGCATATGCCTTGGTCATCAGCTGCTGTCTCTTGCCGTAGGAGCGAAAACTATAAAAATGCATCAAGGGCATCATGGCGCCAATCACCCTGTTAAAGACTTTACTACTGGCAAAGTCGAAATTGTATCAATGAATCATGGTTTCACCGTAGATAAAACATCGCTACCACAACATGTTGAAGAGACACATATTTCTCTCTTTGATGGTTCAAACTGCGGCATTCGAATTATCGAAAAACCGATTTTTTCTGTTCAATATCATCCTGAAGCTTCGCCTGGACCTCAAGATAGTCATTATCTTTTTCACCATTTTCGCAACTTGATTATGGATTATAAAAAATAACCTAATCATATAGTTTTAGTATTTAGACTTTCTTTATCATTCGTATAAAGGCTTGTATTTTCTGCAAACTGGTATGAATAAGTCCCGACCATTTATCAAAGATACTTTATTAGACATGTAATTATAAAAAGATAATTTACCATAAACTCCTATAACTCTAAATACAGTGCTATCGTTATTCTTAAACCTATCTAGTACAAAATCCACCTAAACAGTATTACAGCCAAAGCTAGCTTTATAGTTATATTTTAAAAAACGTTATATTTGAAATATCATAATACTAATCACCAAGGCATACACAAAAAAACGTATTTACTAATGTATAATATAATAATGCTTCAAAACATATTTTTACAATACATGTTAGATTAACAAAAATAACGCTTTATATATCTTCTATTTCAGCTAACATTGCTGAAATCAACTCATGCTTTCATCTTTTGCGTTTGAAAATTATTTAACCATTATTTATAAGAGCACACTGTTTTCAAGCATTATCCCCAAAGAAAAAATATAAAAAAGTATTTTATGGATTACTTTCTTTATCTATTAACCTATAAAACGAGTTTAGCCAACATTCTAATTTCTGCCTACCGCAACTACGCATAGGTGCTTGCTATAGGAAAAAGCCATGCCAAAACGCACAGATATAAAATCTATTCTTATCATTGGAGCAGGACCTATTATTATTGGTCAAGCATGTGAATTTGACTATTCAGGAACACAAGCCTGTAAAGCTTTAAAAGAAGAAGGCTACCGAATTATTCTGGTGAACTCTAATCCTGCCACCATTATGACTGATCCGGATTTGGCAGATGCGACCTACATCGAACCAATCACTCCAGAAATAGTTGCTAAAATTATTGCTCATGAACGTCCAGACGCACTTTTACCAACCATGGGAGGACAAACAGCACTTAATACTGCTTTATCCTTAAAGCGCATGGGAATTTTAAATCGCTACAATGTTGAAATGATCGGTGCCAATGCTGACGCTATTGATAAGGCAGAAGATCGTGCTCTATTTCGCAAAGCAATGGCAAAAATTGGTTTAGAAACACCGCGTTCTATGTTAGCGAATGCAACTGAGCTCAAAGAAGAAGATCGTCGATTATATGAAAAAGCATATAATAAACTTAAAAATGAACTTTCTGGCGATGCACTTGATCAAGCATTAGAAAAGCTTGAGCAAGATTGGAATAATGCAGAAGCCAATCGCAAGCAACATTATATAGCTCATGCCACCGCAAAAGCGGTTCAAGCTCTTGATATTATTGGACTTCCAGCCATTATCCGTCCCTCATTTACACTTGGTGGTACAGGGGGCGGCATTGCGTACAACCGCTCTGAATTTTACGAAATTATCGAACGTGGACTTGAAGCTTCACCAACAACAGAAGTGTTGATTGAAGAAAGTATTCTGGGATGGAAAGAATACGAAATGGAAGTTGTTCGTGATCACAAGGATAACTGTATCATTATCTGTTCCATTGAAAACATTGATCCTATGGGTGTTCATACCGGTGACTCTATCACTGTTGCTCCTGCTCTTACTTTAACCGATAAAGAATACCAAATTATGCGGAATGCCTCAATTGCTGTGCTCCGTGAAATTGGGGTTGAAACCGGTGGATCTAACGTACAATTTGCCGTCAATCCTGAAAATGGCCGCTTAATTGTTATTGAAATGAATCCACGCGTTTCTCGTTCTTCAGCGCTTGCTTCAAAAGCCACCGGTTTTCCAATTGCAAAGGTAGCAGCTAAATTAGCAGTTGGTTATACACTTGACGAATTAAAAAATGATATTACGGGCGGTGCAACACCAGCATCATTTGAACCTTCTATTGACTATATCGTCACCAAAATCCCTCGTTTTGCCTTTGAAAAATTTCCTGGTTCATCGCCTGTCTTAACTACCGCAATGAAATCTGTTGGAGAAGTTATGGCAATCGGTCGTACTTTCCAAGAATCTTTACAAAAAGCACTCCGTGGACTTGAAACAGGTCTTACGGGTCTTGATGAAATCATAATCCCTGAACACGCTGAAGGTGATGAAAAAAATTCTATTCGTTCGGCTATTGCTATCCCAAGTCCTGATCGTTTACGTTATGTAGCGCAAGCGATGCGTATGGGTTTATCCCTGAATGAAATCCATCAAATAAGCAAAATTGACCTATGGTTTTTGGAACAAATAGCGTCCATCATCGAAACAGAACAACGTATTCGTGTCCATGGACTTCCCCATGATGCAGATAATTTACGCATGTTAAAAGCTATGGGTTTTTCAGATGCGCGCTTAGCAAATCTTTCTGGAAAAACACCAGATGATATTTTTACCTTACGCCAATCCCTAAATATTAGACATGTTTTCAAACGCATTGATACCTGTGCAGCCGAGTTTTCTTCACCTACAGCTTATATGTACTCAACATATGAAAGACCTTTTGCAGGTACGGAGTGCTCAGAAGCAAATATTTCTGAACGCAAAAAAGTTGCTATTTTAGGTGGCGGTCCAAACCGAATTGGCCAAGGTATTGAATTTGACTATTGTTGTTGCCATGCAGCTTTTGCTTTGCGTGATGCAGGCTTTGAGGCTATCATGATTAACTGTAATCCTGAAACTGTTTCAACAGATTATGATACCTCTGATCGTCTTTATTTTGAACCTTTAACAACTGAAGATGTTTTAGCAATTTTAAAAACAGAGCAAGAAAAAGGTGAATTAGTCGGAGTTATCGTTCAATTTGGTGGACAAACACCGTTGAAACTAGCAAGCGCACTTGAAAAAAATAATATTCCTATTTTAGGCACCTCACCTGATGCTATTGATCTTGCAGAGGATAGAGATCGTTTTCAAAAATTGTTGTGCAAACTTAATTTAACACAACCCAAAAATGATATTGCTTATTCAATTGAACAAGCACAACGCATAGCTCATGAGCTAGATTTTCCATTGGTCGTACGCCCCTCTTATGTTTTGGGTGGACGTGCTATGCAAATTATTCGAGACAAGCGTGACTTGCAGCATTATTTGTTAGAAATAGTCCCTGAATTAGTGCCAGAAGATATAAAAGCTTGTTATCCCCACAACAAGACAGATCAGGTCAATACATTACTTTCTAAAAATCCGCTTCTATTTGATACCTATCTAACAGAAGCTATAGAAGTTGATGTTGATTGTTTGTGTGATGGAGAAGAAACGCTTGTTGTCGGTATTATGGAGCATATTGAAGAAGCAGGTATCCATTCTGGTGATTCAGCGTGCTCTCTACCAGTTCGCACACTTTCATATAAATTAGTTAATGAATTAGAAAAACAAACAAAAGCTTTAGCAAAAGCACTACATGTTTGTGGCTTGATGAATGTACAATATGCTATCAAAAATGAAACAATTTATGTCCTAGAAGTGAATCCTCGTGCTTCACGTACTGTTCCATTTGTTGCAAAAACTATTGGTCGACCAATTGCTAAAATCGCGACACGTATCATGATCGGAGAAAATCTCCAAAGTGCACTCAACGCTTATGGTGGAATACCGTCTACACAGAAAAGACCACATATTGCGGTTAAGGAAGCAGTCTTTCCTTTTTCCCGTTTTTCAGGTGTAGATACACTGCTTGGCCCTGAAATGCGTTCAACAGGTGAAGTAATGGGACTTGATTATGATTTTGCACTTGCCTTTGCTAAAGCGCAGCTTGGAGCTGGTGTTGATCTTCCTAAAGAAGGCACCTTATTTGTTTCTGTGAAAGATGAAGATAAAGAACGTATCTTAAAGTCTGTCAAGTGTTTAAGCGAGCTTGGTTTTTCTATTTTAGCAACAATTGGAACACAAAAATTTCTTGTCGAAAATGGCATTAAAGCAGAAAAAATTAATAAAGTTCTAGAAGGCCACCCTCATATTGAAGACGCTATTCGTAATCTAAAAGTTCAATTAATTTTCAATACAACTAATACTGCGAGTGCCATTTCAGATTCCAAATCATTGCGCCACGCAGCACTTATGCAAAGAGTTCCTTACTACACAACAGTAGCTGGCGCTGAATCCGCAGCACAGGCTATTCGAGCACTCAAAACTAGCAATCTTGAAGTGTGTTCTTTGCAAAATTATTTTACTTAAAAATTTCCCTGCGTACCCAAAAATGTAATATCTTTATTTTCTTTATCAATCTTTGATGAATATAACAAAAAATCAATAGGGCTTGCTTTATATCGAAAAATCTTTTATAGTTTTTCACATCGTATTTTCGGTTACGCGATCTTTCTTTTCTGTGCAATCGCACTTCTGATGAAATCTCTCCTGCCTAATTTCGATTTAAACTCGTATTGAGAAATTTAAATCTCAATACATAATATTATATATACTAAGGAGTTTCCTATGTCTAAAGGAACAGTTAAATGGTTCAATACAAATAAAGGTTTTGGTTTCATTCAACCCAATGATGGAAGTGCAGATGTGTTTGTACATATTTCTGCTGTTGAGCGTTCTGGTTTACACAACTTAAATGAAGGACAAAAAATCTCTTATGATGTTCTTCAAGACCGCCGTTCAGGAAAATTTGCTGCTGGAAATCTTTCTGCTCTTTAAAATTTGAGCATTCTATAAACTATCTCGCCTTCATAGGCGAGTTTTCCATTCTTTGATTTTTATAATGATTAAGTTGTTTCTCTATTTTATTTAAATTAATCACAACTCATTATAATAAACTTACAGAAAAATGTGACACATAAACCAGTAATTATGAAAAATTTTATTATTGGATAATAACAAAAAACCACACAAATAAGAAATTTAATAAAGTCACAATGCTCTACAAGACAAAAAATTTTAATCTATTTTTTTCAATAAACGAGTCATCTTTACAATTAATTTCATCTGCTTAATCTCATCTACAAACTATAAACTTTCAGCCAAGTTGGCTGTATAATTTGATATGCCTTGTAGAAATAAAATCGGATAAATGCTTCACTATCAACACCAAAGAAAATTTATTCTTGAATTGATTTTTCAAAATTTCCTCAGTATAAAAAATTAGATTCACTAAATCTAAGTTTACAATAAAATTTTCTGACAGTTTTCTTGCAGTTTTGTGTTTTTTACGACATAATCTTTATGTATTTTGTAATTTTTATAATCAAGAATTTCCTGCCTATATTATAAGGAATTGAAACGATGGTTTTCATTGCTGATAAGCTTTCTTCCATCAAGCCCTCCGCAACAATTGCCGTAGCTCAAAAAGCGCGTGCTCTAAAAGCTTTAGGTCGTAATATCATCTCCTTAAGCGCTGGAGAACCAGATTTTGATACACCAGATAATATCAAAAATGCTGCTATTGAAGCCATTCGACGTGGAGAAACAAAATATACGCCCATATCTGGTATTCCAGAATTGCGTCAAGCTATTTCTGCAAAATTTAAAAGAGAAAATAATCTTACTTATACACCAGAACAAATCATTGTTGGCACAGGTGGCAAACAAATTCTCTTTAATACATTAATGGCAACTTTAAATAAAGATGATGAAGTTATCATTCCCTCTCCTTATTGGGTCAGTTATCCTGAAATGGTTGCTCTTAACAGTGGTAAATCTGTTTTCGTAGCAACGAAAGCTGAATTTTTTTATAAGCTTCAACCACAAGATCTAGAAGCTGCTATCACTCCAAAAACTAAATGGTTTATTTTTAATTCTCCCTCGAATCCATCAGGTGCTGCGTACACATACGATGAATTAAAAAAATTAACTGATATTTTAATGAAATACCCTCATATTTATATTCTCACTGATGATATCTATGAGCATTTAACATATGGAGATTTTACTTTTGTTACTCCAGCTCAAGTAGAGCCACAACTCTACGACCGTACGCTGACAATGAATGGTCTTTCAAAAGCCTATTCCATGACGGGGTGGAGAATTGGCTATGCAGGTGGTCCACATGAATTAATTAAAGCTATGGACATCATTCAAGGTCAACAAACATCTGGTACAAGTTCCATTTCACAATGGGCAGGTGTAGAAGCACTGAATGGTCCACAAGACTTTATAACTAAAAATAAAACTATTTTTCAAACACGTCGAGATCTTGCTGTTTCTATGCTCAATCAAGCCTATGGTATTGATTGCCCAACACCTGAAGGTGCATTTTATGTTTATCCATCCTGTGCAAAGCTTATTGGTAAAAAAACACCTCAAGGTCAAATTATTACAAGTGATGAAGATTTTGTAACGGCTCTTTTGGAAACAGAGTCCGTTGCTGTTGTTCATGGATCTGCTTTTGGACTTGGACCGGCATTTCGTATCTCCTACGCAACATCAGATGAAATACTTGAAGAAGCTTGTTTTCGTATCCAGCGCTTTTGTAACAGCTTGTCCTGAAATTCTGAATCATCATCTGCCCAGGTGGTATTAATGAATTAAAAATAAATGATAGCGTGAATTATTAAATATATTTTATAAAGAATATTTATTCTTCAAGATAAACCATAACTTATCTCAATATAGACATTAAATGACATAAGTTCATAATGGAAATAGTACTTTTTAATATTCTCAAAACTTCTCAAACCGATGCTTAAAAAAGATAGCAGCTCACTTTCATACATCTATATTAGATATGATTGCATATAAAAAAGAGATAACAGCAATTCCTAAAAGGATAAGATCACTTACGCGCCTTTTGATTGTTCTCTAATAAAAAAGCTGGACTAAAACCAGGCAAACTCAGAAGATCTTGAAAGATAAAATCAACCCGATGATCCTTAAAGGAAGCACTCAAGAAAACGTAATCAAGAGATAATATTTTTTCCCATTTTATAAAATAAATACTTCAATAAATCTGCCGTGCAATAAATACATAACTTACTAGATTATAAGCCTTTGCTTCTTCAATAGATCTATAAACATATTATTTAAAATGACCATTTGCGTGCTTTTAAAAAGATATAATCTCTAAAAACATTCAATTTTGCTGAATTCTTCAAAGCAGCAGAATAACAAAAAAAAGTATCAAAAGAAGGAATATCAATCATATCAGGAAAAAGACGTATAAGTTTCTCATCATTATTCACAATATAATCAGGAAGTACAGCAATACCAAGATCGCGCATAAGTGCATTTTTGATTGAAACAATGTTATTAATTTGCAAAATCGAAACGCGCACTGAATCATCACTTTTTCCAGCTCTCTGTAACCAATTCAAACCGACCAAATAAGGTGGCACAGGTTCACCGAATGAAATAATGCGATGTTCATCCAGTTCAGATAATTTTTCTGGCTTACCATAATTTGCAATATAATTTTCTGAAGCATAAACATGCATATGAACTGTAAATAATTTTCTTTGTATAAGATCAGGCTGTTGAGGCTGACGTAAACGAATAGCGCAGTCTGCATAACGCATTGTCAAATCAAGCTCTTCATCGTCAAGCAAAAGCTGAATTTGCATATCAGGATACAAATTCAAAAACTCAGGTATATGCTCTGCAAGCCACCCTGTCCCCATTCCAAAAGTCGAAGTTACGCGTAAATGTCCTGTTGGTTTTTCACGACTTTCACTTAATTGCAAACGCGTATTCTCAAGCTTCATCAAAATATCATGGGCTGTACGATAAAGTATTTCGCCCTGCTCTGTCAAAATTAAACCGCGCGCATGACGCTGAAATAAAGGCACTCGAACATCTTGCTCTAAAGCCGAAACTTGTCTCGAAATTGCTGATTGAGATAAATGAAGCCTTTGAGCTGCGTGCGTAAAAGAGCCTGCTTCTGCCGCAGCATGAAAAACTCTTAATTTATTCCAATCTAATGGCAATGACACAATTTTCCTCCTACTTTTTTGATTTTATTTATAAAAATTACCTTTTTGAGATGTATATCTATGAATCCAAAAACCGTTCTGCCTCTAACGCTGCCATACATCCTCTTCCTGCTGCAGTTACAGCTTGACGAAATAAATTATCAGCGACATCCCCTGCGGCAAAAACACCAGCAATACTTGTTTCTGTTGAATCAGGTGCCGTCCATAAATATCCCCCTGGTTTTTGTTTCAATTGCCCTTCAAACAAAGAAACAGCAGGATCATGACCAATAGCAATAAATATTCCATCTGCATCTATTTGCATCTTTTGACCTGTTTTTGTATTTTTTAGACGCGCACCTGTCACAACAGCCCCTGTTGGAGACTGAGCAGATGAACCAATAATTTCTTCCACTATATGATCCCAAATAACCTGGATATTATCACGAGAAAACAACCTATCTTGCAAGATTTTTTCTGCCCGAAAATGATCCCGCCTATGAACCACACTTACACTTTTAGCCAAATGAGATAAATAAAGAGCTTCTTCAACAGCTGTGTTACCACCACCTACCACGATTACATCCTTACCACGATAAAAAAACCATCACAAGTAGCACAAGCAGAAACGCCACTCCCCATAAAGGTTTGTTCACTTTCCAAACCAAGCCAACGCGCTTGTGCTCCGGTCGCAATAATGAGTGCATCACAGCAATATTGGGTTCCTGAATCTCCAAATAAGGTAAAAGGACGCTTAGATAAATCAGCCTTTACAATACTATCATAAACAATTTTTGTACCCATATTTTCTGCTTGCTTTGCCATTTGCTCCATCAACCATTGCCCCTGAATTGGATCAGAAAAACCTGGATAATTTTCAACATCAGTTGTAATTGTCAACTGCCCTCCTTGCTGCATTCCAGTAATCAATACTGGTTTAAGCATTGCTCTAGCAGCATAGATAGCTGCTGTATAACCAGCAGGTCCGGAGCCAATAATAAGAACACGAATATGCAATTGCACTATAAAACTCCTTTTTTCAGCCTTTATTACACTCTATAAGTTTATGATAAATACCGTCTTTAAAAACACATTTCTTAAGAACTTGAATTATAGTAAAATCCTATTTTTCAAGCTTTATTAAAAGGTACATTGCCAATTTATCATAATTTGCTTAGTATAAGCATTAAATTTATATTACATAAGCGTATAAATTCTCATTAGGTAAACATTACAATCAATAAATAAAGACAAGGAGCGACTATTTTTCAGTTTATTATTAATATTTGCGCACGGTTTGCATTAATCATGGGAGGGACTATGCTTTTGCCAGCTCTTGCGGATTTGCGCGATAACAATCATAATTGGACGATTTTTCTTTATCCTTTTGCTATTACAACTGTATTAGCAACACTTATTCTTTTAGCAACGAGAGGAGCTACTTGTCGTTTTTCAACACGGCTTAGCTTTACACTAACCCTTTGTCTATGGCTAACAGGAAGTGTAGTGGGAGCTCTCCCTTTTTATCTTTCTTCACTCCCAATTTCCCTAGCAGGAGCAATTTTTGAATCCATCTCTGGAATTACAACAACAGGCTCTACAGTTATTACTGATCTTGATCATCTATCGCGAAGCATTTTATTATGGCGCTCCATCATATGCTGGATTGGAGGTATTGGTTTTATCGGCTTAGCTTTATTGCTTTTGCCCTCATTACGGGTTGGCGGTATACAACTTTTCCATATGGAATCATCTGATAAATCAGAAAAAATATTACCCCGTATCCACCAAATTGCCAACGGCATTATTATTGCCTATATTGGACTAACATTAGCTTGCATGCTCTCCTACTTTGCTGCTGGCATGACATTATTTGATGCTATCAACCACGCAATGACAACGATAGCAACAGCTGGGTTCTCAACCCATGACACCTCCTTTGGTTATTTTTCTGATAAACCAGCTATTTTAATAATTGCTACAATCTTCATGTTGCTTTCTGCATTACCTTTTGTCCTTTATATTAAACTATTACTTCCTGGATACTCTAAACGTTCCATAGACCCACAAGTAATCGTTTTTCTTAGTATTGTTTTTCTCTTTAGCTTTGCGCTAGCAACATGGTTGCGATTTCATAATCATCTTCCCTTCCACAAAATTTTCCTTGATGTCATTTTTCACCTTACATCTGTTATTAGTACCACCGGTTATAGTGCTGAAGACTATCAACTTTGGGGACCTTTTGCACTTGGCATTTTCTTTATTGCTTCTTTCACGGGTGGTTGTGCTGGCTCTACTTCCGGCGGCATAAAGGTTAACCGTTTAATTATCTTATGGCGTATTGCACAAGCAAACATGACACAACTTCTTTCTCCCAATGCAATTGTAAAAGTACGCTATGATCATTCAAATGTCTCTAATGATATTACTAAAGCAGTTTTACTTTTTTTGTGCCTTTATATGTTTTGTCTTTTTATTGGTACTGCACTTTTACTCACTACTGGACTTGATTTTACTTCTGCTTGTACGGGTGCTTTAACAGCGCTTTCAAATATTGGTCCAGGCCTTGGAAGTATTATTGGCCCTGTGGGAAATTTCTCAACCATTAATGATCATGCCTTATGGATTTTGAGTGCTCTAATGCTTGCCGGCCGTCTTGAAATTATAACGATCTTTGTCCTTTTTACCCGTTCTTTTTGGAGCGAACAATTCTAATATTTAACATCTGAAAATTCATAGAATAAGCATTATGATGATATAAATTTAAACGAATATAAAATGCCAAAAGGGCTTTTAATAAATCAGCACATCAAAAATATCGAACGAATATCAGAAGCTTAGCATTATGTTTATGAACGGCATGTATCTTGCTTTTAAATATTATTCATCTCCATCTAAAAATAGAGTCTGGTATATTTAAAATATTTCCTCTGCAAACATTTCCTTATAAACATGCCCAATTGCTCTTGCTTCCTTTTCCAAAGGGAAATGTGTCTGAACATGAGTTAACGCTTTTTTCCCTGTCATTATTGTTTTTTCTAAATCAGAAAAATACAATTCAATCGCTTCTGTTAAAGCTGCTTGATCTCCTGCAGGAACAACTGTTCCTGCTTCTTCTGTTATTAATTCTTCATACATCCCTGCATTACTAGCAACGACAGCAGTCTGAGATGCCATTGCTTCTAATGGTGTTAAACCAAAGCCTTCTCTACGAGAGGGAGCAACATAAAGTGAAAGACGACGATACCACAAAGATATATTCTGGATCTCACCAAGAAAAATAATACGATCGCTTAAACCAGCAGTAGCAATTTTCTGACGTAATTGTTTTTCAAAGTTATAATGTTTTGCTGTAGTCCGACCAGCAATAATCGCTGTCCAATCTGGATAACGTGGCAATAATTCTAACATTGCATCCACAAATAAATCAGTGCCCTTTAAATAGCGTACACGTCCAAAGCACCCTATCGCATATTTCCCAGATAACCCAGAAGCTGAAAAACAATCATCAATGGTTTTTGGTGGTGAAAAACGCTCAAGATCAACACCATGCAGAATAACTTGATGAGGCACCTCAAGATATCTTCCAGTGCGTTCACTTGTAGCAATCACTTTATCCATGCGGCGAATTAACCATTTTGTAAAAGGTTTATGATGACGTTGAGATGCCGATGTAAAAATGAGTTTAAGTTTCATTTTTAAAACATCGCGCAAGAAAACCCCACAAAGCATCTCAATATTGCGTCGTGCATGCCAAATTCGAAATGATTTTCCTACTGGACTTTTCCATAAACCAACAAGATCTTTAAAAGAAAGAGCAGGCAAATTTTTTGGCAACCCTACCCCTAAAGTGGATATATAAAAACCCTGTTTTCGCTGCAATGGAACAAGATGAATAATCGTCGTTGTGACCCCTGATAAACGCTTCTTAAAATGTGGAACAATAATATCAGTTTCTTTCAAAGACACACGCATAATGATTTAGATATATTGGACCTTAATAATTTCATAATTATGCGTACCACCTGGTGCGTTTACTTCAATTACGTCACCTTCTTGCTTACCAATAAGTGCGCGTGCAATAGGAGAAGAAATAGAAATCTTACCAGTTTTTACGTCAGCTTCTTGATCACCAACGATTTGATAAACTTTTCTCTCTTCAGTGTCTTCATCTAAAAGATTAATAGTAGCTCCAAATTTAATTTTATCGCCTGAAAGACGTGAAACATTAATAACTTCTGCTCGCGCAATACAATCTTCAAGCTCGTTTATACGCCCTTCATTATGACTTTGTGCTTCTTTAGCAGCATGATACTCTGCATTTTCTGACAGATCACCATGCGCACGCGCCTCAGAAATTGCTTCAATAATCCGTCGACGCTCTTGTTGTTGACGCCACCGTAACTCTTCTTTGAGACTTTCAAAACCAGCTGTAGTCATCGGAACTTTTTCCATAATCCGTCCCTTTCTTGTACACGAAAGACCTTATAAAGATATAAAAATCGGCCTCCAAGATAACTCTTGGAACCCGAAAATTACAGTTGCTTTCATTATATAGTACAGAAATTCTGTTTTCCATATAAAAATACTAAAGAGCACAGAGTATTCTTTAGCCACTTTGAAAGTGAATTTATATCTTAAATTTTATATGTTTAGCGATATCTCTGTTATTATCAATGTATTAAAGGATGTAAATGTCTTTTTTGCTGCTTATTATATTTTAAAAAGGACATTATATAAAAGTGGAAATAATCTTTACCAAACGTATATAAAACTATTGATTACAGCACACACTCCTAATATCAAAAAACATTACAAAAATTGCTCTAGAACCTATTAACACTACTCAATCTACGCGTACCAAAAGCGTGGTCTCAGCCTTAGCCTTCCATTCACTCTACTTATAAAGAATATAACTGTCCAGGATCAGTATCACAAAACAGCTATAGTAGCCTCTGCCGTATCACAAAAAATATTTTAACCCATTATCAAATGATAAAAAGAAAATTCATACTTTCAAAAACAAATGCAATCAAAAGCTTTTATTTTTTTCTTAATTATATCGGAATAACTGTATAAAATATTTTCATCATGTCACACAAAAAATCAAAAACAACTCAAAAACAAATCAATCAAAGAGCAACAGACCCATTTGCAGTTATGAAGCAGTGCTCTAAGGCCAAACTTCATACAGTGAAAAGTCATAATGCTTCATTTGAAACCATAAATACTAAACCATCTAAAAACATAACAAAAACAAATAGTGTTACAGCAACAGTTGAAGCTCTTTCTGCACTCATTGCTTCAGGTAATCCTCTTTTTAAAAATGGTGCATTATGGACACCTCATCGTCCTATTCGTCCTGAAAAATCGGAAGGTGGAATTCCATTTCAAATTAAAACATCCTTTCAGCCTGCCGGTGATCAACCCATTGCAATCAAATCTTTGGTTGAAGGAATTAAGAGAAATGAACGCACTCAAGTGCTTTTGGGCGTTACCGGTTCAGGGAAAACATATACAATGGCCAAAATCATTGAAAAGACACAACGCCCTGCTCTCATTTTAGCGCCAAACAAAACTTTAGCTGCACAGCTTTATGGGGAATTCAAAAACTTTTTTCCCAACAATGCTGTTGAATATTTTGTTTCTTATTATGACTATTATCAACCAGAAGCTTATGTTGCACGCTCAGATACTTATATTGAAAAAGAATCCTCTATTAATGAACAAATTGACCGCATGCGCCACGCAGCAACACGCGCTGTACTAGAGCGCGATGATGTCATTATCATCGCATCTGTATCCTGTATCTATGGAATTGGTTCAGTAGAAACTTATACAGCAATGACTTTCCAAATGCAAAAAGGTGATAAACTCGATCAGCAGAAATTACTAACTGATTTAGTTTCTCAACAATATCAGCGACAAGATATAAACTTTGTTCGTGGCTCTTTTCGTGTTCGAGGCGATACAATTGAGATTTTTCCCGCTCATCTTGAAGACCGTGCTTGGCGTATTTCGTTGTTTGGAGATGAAATTGAAACAATTACCGAATTTGACCCTTTAACAGGACAAAAAACAGCAGATCTTCAATCCATTAAAATTTATGCTAATTCACATTATGTAACACCACGACCCACATTAAATCAGGCGATAAAATCAATCAAAATGGAATTAGTAAAACGCCTCGATGAATTAAATGCAGCTGGTCGCCTTTTGGAAGCGCAACGTTTAGAACAACGTACAATATTTGATTTAGAAATGCTAGAAACTACTGGATCTTGCTCAGGAATTGAAAACTACTCGCGCTACCTGACAGGTAGAAAGCCAGGTGAACCACCTCCAACTCTGTTTGAGTATATTCCTAGCCATGCTCTTGTTTTTATTGATGAGAGTCATGTCACAATTCCTCAAATCGGTGGTATGTATCGAGGTGATTTCCGACGAAAGGCTACCTTAGCAGAATATGGCTTCCGCTTGCCATCTTGTATGGACAATCGTCCTTTACGTTTTGAAGAATGGGATGCAATGCGCCCACAAACTATCGCTGTTTCAGCTACACCCGGACGCTGGGAAATAGAACAATCGCAGGGCATCTTTGTAGAGCAAGTCATTCGTCCCACAGGGCTGATTGATCCACCAACAGAAATACGCCCAGTGAAAACACAGGTCGATGACGCCGTCAACGAAATTCACCAAACAATCAAAAAAGGTTATCGTACATTAATAACAGTTCTCACCAAACGCATGGCAGAAGATCTGACCGAATATCTCCATGAACAAAATATCCGTGTGCGTTATATGCACTCTGATATTAATACACTAGAACGTATTGAAATCCTGCAAGACCTACGCCTTGGTACTTTTGATGTTTTAATTGGTATTAACTTACTTCGAGAAGGTTTAGATATTCCAGAATGTGGTTTTGTTGCTATCTTTGACGCTGATAAAGAGGGTTTTTTACGTTCAGAAACCTCACTTATTCAAATGATTGGACGAGCTGCACGTAATGTAGAGAGTCGGGTTATTCTTTACGCTGATACAATTACTGGTTCTATCGAGCGTGCTTTGCAAGAAACGAAACGACGTCGACAAAAACAAATAGCTTATAATAAAGAGCATCAAATTACACCGACTAGTATTAAAAAGAATATTGATGATATTCTAAGTTCGGTTTGCGAAAATAACCATAATGTCAAGATTTCTCATTTTATCACGCAAAATAATAAAGTTGGCAACAATCTAACCAACCATATTCAGCATCTCGAAAAACTCATGCGTAAAGCAGCTAATGATCTGAACTTTGAAGAAGCTGCTCAATTTCGTGATGAAATCAAACGACTACAAGAAATAGAATTAGCCATTGCAGATGATTCTTTAGTGTACAACAATAAATATTCCCTTGATGAATCGATAAAATCAAGTCTTTTCACGAAACCAAATCTTGATCAAATGGGCCCTAATACCATGGATGTTGGTTTATTGACAAAACACAAAAAAGAAAAAAGATAATCAAAAAATACTTTAAATGAGATGTCGAAAAGAGTTTTTTGCAATAAACAATCTAAAATCTATAAATTGCGACAAAATAATTAGCTCTTATCACAATCACGCTAATAGAACCCCAAAATAGTGATATATTATAAAAAATTGTTGCTCAAAATATCAATATAATATTTCTCTGTTCTATCCATTATCCAAGACAATTTAATGAGCCACTATACTTACTATGAATTAAAAACAACATAATAAAATAAATTCTCTAAAGAAAACTCTTGTTAAATATTCTATTTTCAAGCAATCTTTCTTTTTTAGATAAATTGCGAACATCGGAAGGTGCTATGAAAAGTTTTCTAGAAATTGATTCTAATTTCTAAGTTGACAAAAAACAATAAAAAACGTTTTTCAGATATCGTAAATTGCCTAAATATACCGTTTACGTAAGGTGCGTAATACGGTTTTTGACTATCTGCCTTACAAAGGCAATCAAATAAGGAAATATTCTATGGCTCAGACGGGCGAAGTAAAATTTTTTAACAATAACAAGGGCTTTGGTTTCATTAAACCTGATAATGGGAGTACTGATATCTTTGTTCATATTTCTGATGTTCAGGCTTCAGGCCTCAGTGGATTAAATGATGCGCAAAAAGTATCATTCGATATAGAGCCTGACCGTCGTGGTAAAGGACCAAAAGCTATAAACATTAATGTTATGAGTTAATTTAAGCAAAGTCCGTTTTGTGAAATCGGGTTTAAAACCCGATTTCATTTTACTATATTAATGTTTATATTCAACAAACCTTTTCTTTATTCACTCTATCAGAATAAAATTGAACGCTGTTCAGATTACATTCAGGTTAGAACATTTAAAGTGCAAACTAAGATAAATTTGTATTAAGGAGTATTGCTATGACTAAATTGGCTAAATTGTTAATGTTATCAGCAATATCAACGGTAGCCATTTCAGCACCGTTAGAGACAGTGCTTACTGCCAAAACAATACACAAAGAAACAATTAGTACACAAAAAGTAAGTACCAGTGGTCCCTTCCAGTATTACGATCGAATTACTACATCAACAGAGCGTGTCGAACATACGCAACATCATCATAACTTCTATGAACATCATGTAAGCCGTGGTAGTAGTAGCAGTAGTAATAATGTAGGTGGTGTTATTGCTGCAGGCCTTCTAGCTTTGACAGCAGGTATAATTATCAAAAATGCTTTAAAAGAGCCCGAACAACCACAAGTTGTTTATCAAACCCCACCACAAAATCAAGCAAACTATCAAGTGATATCAACAGTAACACACCAGCCTTCACAGCAGTTAAATACAACAAGTTGGTATCAATATTGTAAAAAGACATACCGTTCCTTTAATCCGAGGACAGGAACTTTTCGAGGACATGATGGCTTAGATCATGTTTGTTATGCTCCAGTACAGTAATTTTCAATAACACTAAAAAAACCGCTTTAAAGCGGTTTTTTTTTGAGTATGATAAACTATTAAATTCCCTGAAGAAAAGGGTTGTGTTGGCGTTCATAACCTATTTGACTTCCTGGTCCATGTCCACAAATAAAGCTGACATTATCGCCTAATGACAAAACTTTTTCTTTAATTGATCTCATTAATTCTTCATGAGAACATAATGGGAAATCAGTGCGTCCAATAGAACCACGAAAAAGCACATCACCTAATAAAGCAAAACGCTTTTTTTCATTAAAATAAATAACATGACCAGGAGAATGGCCAGGTGTATGAAAAACCTGGAAGACATGTCCTGCACAATCAACACTATCTCCATCTTCTAACCATTGATCAGGAATACAAACACGCGCATCGGGCATGTGATAGATTTTTGCTCTTTCTCTTACATCGTCCATTACTGGTTTGTCATTACGGTGTGAACCAATAATTTGAATATCCAATGCCTCCTTAGCCTGCATGGCTGCTCCCACATGATCAATATGACCATGTGTTATCCAAATAGCTTCAACAATAACCCCTTTTTTTTGAATTGCTTGTTGTATCTTAGGCCAATCACCCCCCGGATCAACTAAAACACCTCTTTTACTTTCATTATCAAAAAGTAAAGTGCAATTTTGTTGAAAAGGCGTAACTGGAATAATATACACACTGAAATCGCTCATTAGAATCCTTTTCAAAATTCAATATTTTAAAATCTTTTAGTTTATAGATAACATTTCTCCTGTCTTTATAAAGCAAAAAATTGTCTGCTCGACAGCTTTATATAACTTATGTAAAGTACAATTTATGTAAACTGAATTTTGTTAAAGGTTTGAAATATGGCTGATCACATTCAGACTTTATGTGATAATGCACCCCACCTTCTCGTGATTGATGATGATACCCGCATTCGCAGCCTTTTATCTCAATTTCTTATTAAAAATGGATTTCGTGTTTCAGTCTCTGCCAACTCTGATGAAGCTAAACGTCAACTTAAAAGCTTAGATTTCGATCTTCTTATTGTTGATATCATGATGCCTGGTGAAAATGGCATTAATCTAACCTATTCACTCCGTCAAACAAAAAATGTTCCTATTTTAATGTTAACAGCTTTATCAGAAACAAATCATCGTATTCAAGGATTAGAAGCGGGAGCAGACGATTATCTTGCCAAACCCTTTGATCCTCGTGAGCTTTTACTCCGCATTAATGCTATTTTGAGACGTGGCTCATTTTCTACCCAACCCAAAATTGAACAAATTGTTTTTGGCCCTTATATCTTTTCAATTTCACGACGTGAACTCAAAAAAGAAGGAAAAATTATTAAACTGACAGATAAAGAACAAGAAATGATGGTTATTTTTTCTGAACACGCAGGAGAAACTATTCCACGCCATAAATTTGCAATGGATGATAACAATAGCGCACGTTCTATTGATGTACAAATTAACCGTCTTCGTCGGAAAATCGAAAGCAACCCAACAACTCCTATATGGATCCAAACCGTGAGAGGGATTGGTTATAAGCTTTCAATTGAATAGGCCTGAGATGATCGAACCTGCAAAAAAAATTGCGCGATGGTTATCTAAGAAAATGCCCAAACGGCTTTATGCGCGTTCTTTGATCATTATTATCGCTCCTATGGTACTCTTACAAACAGTCATTGGCTATGTTTTCATGGAACGCCATTGGCAAATGGTAACAGAACGTCTTTCAACCACCGTTGTCCACGACATTGCAGCTATTATCGATATAATTGAAACATATCCACAACAGCAGAATTATGAAGAGATTAAGCGTATTGCACAACAACGTATGGGATTAAACATCTCTCTCCTCCCACCTGATCCTCTTCCTCCTCCAGGACCTAAACCATTTTTTGCTATACTTGATTACTTTTTAAGTGAAGAAATTACGCGCCAAATTAACCGTCCCTTCTGGATTGATACAGTTGGTGATTCTAATCTTGTCGAAATTCGTATCCACCTTGATCACAATATCTTGCGGGTTTTTGCCATGCGCAGCCAAGCCTATGCCTCTAATACCAGTATTTTTTTAAGCTGGATGGTAGGAACAGCTCTTGTTTTACTGTTAATAGCTATTTACTTCTTACGTAATCAAATCAAACCAATTCAACAATTAGCAAAAGCCGCAGAAAGTTTTGGACGTGGACATCCTTTACCAGAAGGATTTCAACCACAAGGAGCCGATGAAATACGCCGTGCTGGTATTGCATTTTTACGTATGCGTGAACGGATTGAACGCCAAATTGAACAACGTACTATGATGCTCTCAGGTGTAAGCCATGATCTCAGAACCATTCTTACACGTTTCAAACTCCAGCTTGCATTAGTAAGTAATGACTTTGATATTAAACCACTTGAGCAAGATGTCAGCGATATGCAAAATATGTTAGAAGGTTATCTTGCTTTTGCACGAGGTGAAGGAAGTGAAAATATTGGCATCCTTGACTTAAGTATCTTGATGCAAAAATTCTCTACGAATGCTGATCTTCATCGATGTAACTTCTCGTATACTATTGAAGGCTCCTCACAAATACAAGTACGCCCACATGCTTTTACCCGTTTGATCAGTAATCTTCTATCAAATGCATTTTATTATGCAAATACCATCCAACTCACGGCGAAATCCGGACAAGAATCTTTTATTATTACTATTGATGATGATGGACCAGGTATTCAAAAAGACATGCGTACAGAAGTTTTTAAGCCATTTTTTCGACTTGATCAATCACGAAATCAAGATGCAAGTGGAACAGGCCTTGGTCTTTCTATTGCCCAAGACATCGCACGTAGCCACGGAGGTAATATTCAATTAGATGATAGTCCATTAGGAGGCTTGCGCGCTATTATAGATATTCCTCTATAAGATATATTGAAAAACTTCTTTAAAGAATAACGAGCGGATACATCGAAGACTTTAGGCATTCCCTACGGTCTCAAATAAAGCATACTGTAGTGCCTTATGAGCGCTTTCACCAGCCCAAGCAACCATTTGAAAAGCAGCATAATGACTTTCACAAATTTTAAGTGCATAAATCAATAATGTCTCTACTTGTATACGGGATGGGTGTACGCCACCTGCTAAAAGCAGACCTTGCCGATAAATAACCGAATTGTTTCCTTGCCAATAATCAAAATGTCCTAATAACAATTTCTCATTAATTGCCAACAACAAACGCTGTACCTCTGCTGTACGAGTATTCTCAATAAAAAGATCAAATGCACAAGCTAAATGAAGAGCCTCTTGCTCTTCTATCCATGAAAAAGAAAGGCTATAACAAGCTCGTTTTCCTTCTACACAAACGCTAATTTCATCTTGTACATTTCGCTCAAAAGACCAATCATACTTATAAGCAATTTGTTCAATAAAATCAACAGGATGCTCTTTTCTTTCTGTGGCTTTAATGGCCAGCCTCATCATCAACCCTCAATAATTAAGAATGTTACCAATATAATGCAAAAAACTCTCATCGTAACAATACGCGTCACAGTTAAAGCTTTCACAGCAAATAAATACACATTAAAACGCAGTAAATAGATGACATCAGAAAATAAATGATACTATTTTCTAAGGTACTATAGCTTGATACAGAAAAAACGAATCATCAAACAACCTCAGTGTATTGATACAATTTCGTAGCGCTAGCCCCTTAATTAAAAAAAAATAATTTTTTGTAAAAAATAAATTAAAAATAAATTGCTCATCTGCCCTAACAGACTCATGACTAAGCATTTTTTATGCTTCATACACAGGATAGAAAAATTGGGGATTATTTTTTAAAGACTATTAGTTGCTTAAACTGAATCCGTTTTAACTTTTTTTCTGTTTTGTTTTTCTAAACTATCAAGACGTTTTTTCAAATCAGCATTTTCGGCGTAGAGTTTAAGAACCATTTCCTTAACAACATAAAATTCTTCACGTGAAACAAGATCAAGCTTACTGATCATCCTTTCAACCTGTGAAAGAACAGCAGTTTCAGCTTCACGCCTTACACCTTGTGCAATACCTGCTGCATCTGTTGCTAATTTTGCTATCTCATCAAGAATACGGTTTGATCCATTATACATAGGCTTTCCTTTAATTTTCTTTATTTATAGACATACTATAATACATTTTATAATATCGAGAGATCGTATTTGTTTTTCTAATAGATATTACCTTAATTGATCAGTATTCTTTTACTCCCGCCAATAACAACTACAAACCTCTGACCTAACTTGACCATTTTGTATTCATCTGTCATGGTTTGATAATCATATAACTTCATAAATGTAAAGCTCTTGCTCATGAATGATTTTCCTCTTTGCCAAGCTATTGCTTTTCCTCTCTTTCTTGATCCAGTGATCATTCGTTTAGGGCCAATAGCATTTCATTGGTACGGACTTGGTTATGTTATAGGCATTTTGTTTGCCTGGTGGTACGCACAAAAATTACTTAAAAAAAAGTCCCTGTGGCCTAAAAATAAAGCGCCTATGTCTCCCCAACAAATAAGTGATTTTGTTACGTTAGGAACTATTGGAATTGTGGTTGGTGGCCGCTTAGGACAGGTGCTTGTGTGGGATCCTATTTATTACCTCAATCATCCAATCGATATCCTTGCCATATGGAATGGCGGTATGTCATTTCATGGAGGATTTATAGGTATAATCATTGCTATGATTTGGTTTTCTTATAAAAACAATATCAATGTATGGGGAATGTTTGATACAATCGCCGCAGGTGTCCCCATTGGCATTGGTATTGTACGGATATGCAATTTCATCAATCAAGAATTATGGGGGAATGTGACTACTGTTCCTTGGGCAGTTTGTTTTTATAACGATCCTCAATATCTCCCACGCCATCCTAGCCAACTGTATGAATCATTTATGGAAGGATTTCTTCTCTTTATCATTTTAGCCATTGCAATTTTTTCTTTTAAGGCATTAAAACGTCCTGGAATAATCACTGGAATATTTAATATAAGCTATGGAATAGCACGCAGTATTTCAGAAATTTTCCGTGCTCCTCAAGAGGATCCAGAATGGTTTTCATCTCTCTTCCACTCTACTGGATTGACCTATGGTATGGCTTTATCTTTGCCGATGATTCTTTTCGGTTTTTATGCACTTCTTCAAGCTTTTAAATATAAGTTTACAAAATAATGTCTAATCTAAAAGAGAGAATTAAAGAAATTATTATTCTCGATGGACCAATCTCTGTTAGCCAATATATGACATTAGCTCTTACTGATCCTCAATTTGGCTATTATCAAAAACAAAAACCCTTTGGACGCGCTGGTGACTTCATCACAGCACCTGAAATAAGTCAATTATTTGGAGAAATGATTGGCATTTGGGCCATTATGAGCTGGCAAGCTCAAGGTTGTCCTAACCCGTTTATCCTGGCTGAAATAGGCCCAGGACGTGGAACTCTTATGGATGATATTTTACGCACTATTCGCAAAATTTGTATAACGGCATTCAACGCTGCTGATATCTTTCTTATTGAAATAAGCCAACGCCTTGCAACAGAACAAAAAAAACGTCTTTTCGCTCACCAAAAAAAAATTTATAGTGTTGAAAATTTTGAACAAATTCCTTTAAAACCTCTTATTGTCATTGCAAATGAGCTTTTCGATGCACTTCCAATTAATCAATATATAAAAGTCAATGGAGAATGGAAAGAGCGTCGTATTACACTTAACAAAGAGGGTGGTTTTACATTTACCACTGATATACATAAGTTTCCTTCTACTTTCTTACCACCCCAATGTGCTCAAATGCCTAATGGCACAATTTTAGAATACGGACCCTCACGAAACCAATTGGCACAAAAGATTAGTAGCCGTTTAATGCAAACACAAGGCTCTGCTTTACTTATCGATTATGGTGCGTCTGATTTTGCATTTGGAGATACACTTCAAGCCATCTCAAGACATAAATTCTGCGATATTTTTTCTGCTCCTGGTGAACATGATTTAACATCACATGTTGATTTTTTTTCTTTGAAAACAATCGCCGCTCAACAAGGCTGTTTTGTTGAAATTCTAGAACAAGGAAATTTTCTTATCAAAATGGGAGTGCTTGAACGTGCAGAAAAGCTTAGTATCAACAAAAGCACAATAATTAAGAAAAAAATTTACGAAGACATCAAACGATTAACTGATCCAAAACAAATGGGTAAGCTTTTTAAAGTGCTTCACATCAATGATAAAAACATACAAATACCTTATTTTTAATCACAAATAATAACAAATTAACTCGCAAACCATTTCCGTTTCAAATAATCATATAGGAGCTTTTATGGAGCCTATTCTTGCACAAGATCTTTGCAATTTACACCCACATAATATCAAACATGGCTTTTTTACACGCCAAGAAGATGTATCAAAAAACTTTTATCAAAACCTCAATGTTAAACAAAACCCCAACGATTATCCTGAACATATTATGCAAAATCGTATCTTAATCGCTCATTATTTTGATATTGAAGTGCAAAATTTAATTACTGTTCACCAAATACATTCTTGTGAAGTTATCGTTGTTGATCAAGCTTTTATCGGAGAACCTCCAAAAGCTGATGCTCTGGTTACAACCAAAAAAGGATTAGCAATTGGTGTTCTTACAGCAGACTGTGGACCAATTCTTTTTTCTGATCCACAAGCCGGTGTTATTGGTGCTGCACATGCTGGTTGGAGGGGAGCCTTGAATGGAATTTTAGAAAAAACAATCTCAGTAATGGAAGAACAAGGAGCCAAACGGCAATCAATAATAGCAGTACTGGGACCATGCATTGGTCCATGTCATTATGAAGTAACAAGTGAATTTTATAACCAATTTATTGAGCACAATAACGAGTTCGAAAAATATTTTTCAAAAACAGATAAAGTACACCACTTTAAGTTTAACTTATGGACATTCATTACAAACAAACTCGAGCACGCCGGAATCCTTACTTCCTGTATAAAACTTTGTACTTATCAAGATGAAAAGCGTTTTTTCTCCTATCGACGTGCAACACATCGTAACGAGCCTGATGATGGGCGACAAATTTCTGCCATTATGCTCACAAAATAAAGAGAAAAATTGTATTTTACTGTAAAGAAACACTAAAAAATATAAGAAAAAAGCTCCTATTCCATAAAATGTATAAGCTTTTATTATTTTTACTTTTTCTTTTTATATATTACATACAAACTCTAAAAGCTTTGCAAATAACCTTATATTTTTCCAAAAAACCCTTCGGTGTTAAGAGTTATCAATTGCTATTAAATCAAATTTCTTACTGCAGTTATACCTTCTCATTTCAACTGCTCTTAGTAGACAATTTTAACCTCAAAACTGCTGTATAATATTAGTTTCATAATACCTTAATTCATTATAAACACATCTTTTGAACTCGACCATTATTGAGAAACCCTGGGACTGATCTTGGTTCTGCTATAAACATTAGCATTACCCCAAATTATGGTATTACCAGCAACAATGTTTTCACCACAAACTCTAACATCGCTAAAAACTCTGGCTTCATCATAAATTAGAGCATTCTCAATAACTTTGGCATTACCAAAAACCTTAGCATTACCAAAAACCTTAGCATTACCAAAAACCTTAGCATTACCAAAAACCTTAGCATTACCAAAAACCTTAGCATTACCAAAAACCTTAGCATTACCAAAAACCTTAGCGTTATCAAAAACTTTAGCATTATCACAAACCCAACAATCGTTCTCATGTGATAAATTCTGTTCATCTTCAATAAAACCACCAAGCTCATTTACCTTTACATTTCCAAAATCTTTAAGAGCTCTAATACGATAAAGTTTATGAAAACCAATCACTATTTCTTCATCTGTTAATTCATATTTTTTACACATAAATAATTGGCCCATTTGATATCTAGAAATTCTTTAACAATATATCTAGAAAAAGGTATTTTCGCAATTTGCCATTTATATTATTTAAAATGTTCTTATTGTAATTACAACATAGCTAATATGAAAATTCACATCGCAAGTGTAAGCTGATAGCCTCTCATAAATTTTTATTGCCTCATCAAGTAATCTCTTTCACAAAAAATTAAGATTTATGCAAAATTTTACGAAGAAGCATAAATATATACTTAGAAAATTAGAAAAACCGGATATCAAAATTGCTTTTGAGCTTTATCCTGATTTCAGAAATAAATGAACAAAAACGAAAATATATTTCATATTAAACAATTGTATTTTTGAGATTTATACTGCTCTATTGAAAAAACAGATATTTTACAAATAACTATATTTCTACAATCTTCTCAAGAAAGAACGACATAAAAACAATCTGTGATATAAGTTTTATTCATTCACCAAGATGCTTATCGATTGTTTAAAAAATGAATAATCAAAATTCTTCAAAAGAGTATTTTTTCTCATAACATTGATTACTTTACAAATAATTTTTTTCTTGTTAGCTATTTTTATCATTTTTAACAAACACTCTACAAACAGTAAGTCTTTCAGATAAATTAATGAACTACATTCATTGTAAAATAATGATAGCTAATTTAGCATTCTTTTATAATTGTTCACTTGCAATCTGATAGTAAAAAGTTAAAACTTATTTCACATTCAATCATAATTATTCAGAGGTTCTATTATGAAACTTTTTTGCGGCAATTCTAATCCATGTCTTGCTGAAGATGTTGCAAACTATTTAAGTATTCCTCTAGGCAAAGCAACTGTAAAACGCTTTGCTGATCAAGAGATTTTCGTAGAATTGCATGAAAACGTACGTGGAAAAGATGTCTTTGTTTTGCAATCTTCATCCTATCCAGCGAATGACCATTTAATGGAATTGCTTATTATGATTGATGCACTTCGTCGTTCTTCAGCACGTCGTATTACAGCTGTTCTACCTTATTTTGGTTATGCTCGCCAAGATCGTAAACCTGGGCCACGTACTCCTATTTCGGCAAAACTTGTTGCTAATCTTATTACTCAAGCAGGTGCTCATCGTGTTTTAACATTAGATCTTCATGCAGGACAAATCCAAGGTTTCTTTGATATTCCAACAGATAATCTTTATGCTGTTCCTGTTATTGCTCGTGATATTAAAATGCATTACTCTCTTGAAAATGTTATTGTTGTTTCACCTGATGTTGGTGGCGTGGTGCGTGCACGCTCCTTAGCTAAGCGTTTAAACAGTCTACTTGCTATTGTTGATAAACGCCGGGAACGTCCAAGTGAATCAGAAGTAATGAACATCATTGGTGATGTAACTGGAAAAGATTGTCTCTTACTAGATGATATTGTTGATTCAGGTGGGACCCTGTGTAACGCAGCGAGTGCCCTTTTACAACATGGTGCAAAAAGCGTCACTGCTTATATTACACATGGTGTACTTTCTGGCAACGCTGTAGAACGCATCGCCAATTCAGAAATGAAAGAATTAGTGATCACTGATTCAATTATGCCAACCAAAGCAATTAAACAAGCCCATAATATGCGTATCTTGCCAATTGCTGATTTAATCGGAGAAGCTATTGCAAGAACAGCAGCAGAGCAATCCGTTTCAAGTCTATTTGGCTAAATGAGTGCCTTTGGATCCCCTGATGCTATTTCTATATTGAAACCAGAAAAAGCTCTACCATAGGCTTACCACTAAAAGCAGTATGAATAACAATAAGCCCACGCTCTTTAAATAAATTAAAAGACGATGTACACAACTTCAAGAATGGATTCCAGAAAGATGTGCAAAAACTACATCTGATGAGCAGAGTTTTAGCGTTACTGCTGCCGCGCAACACGCAAAAATACACCTTAACATTATCTTCGAAACTTTTTGATAGATGTAAAATATGCTTCCACTCTTTCTCTTACAGCTTCTTCTTCATTAATAGAAGCCTGAATGAAAGCCAATTTACAACGAAATTGTAAAATATTAGGAAGAAGCTCTAATACATTACAAATACGATAACATATCAAAAAATCTTGATAAAGGATTGCTGTTGAACGTTAACCAGCTTCAGGATTATCCATCATTTCACAAATGATATGTTCTCTCTGCATTTCGTAATTAGTTACCGAAATCTTTGGAGAAGAACTTTTATCTTCCTTTATTAATTTTTGTTTTTTGTGCGCAACCGCTTCTAATATTTCACGAATTTTTTGTTCTTTTACAGGCTCTAGTGAACGATGATATGACATCGTTTTTTCAGATGAGGCAGTAAAAACAAGCTTTTTGCATTAGTTCTTTCCGTTGGAAACGTCATTATTCGGACCAGAAGAACATACTGATGTTTGAACAGAACCAACAATAACCGGTAAAGAACACCGTGATAAAGCGAATCCTAAAGTAATAAAGTGGCTCAAGAGCTCACAATATTTTTGCCTAACAGCACTCCATTCCTAGGGATCAGTGGCACATATCATATCAATATCTAAAAAATGCGTCTTAATTTAAAAATTTGATGCTTCAGCAGCCACGTTTTTTGCAAACTTAGCTAAATGTCGTGTAGCAATAACATCAGCAAGACCACGTTTACGTCCTTGGCACATTAACTTGATCACAGCAGCACTAAGCGAAATCTTACGCAAGACATCAGAAACCTCTCCTGCTGAAGGGTGAGTAAATAACTGTGCCTCATCAATTACAACTAACATAAAAACCAATAATCACATCCAATATAAAAAAACCTTCAAGAAAAAGACCAACAGCATGCATCTGTTGTGCAATATCTAAACCTTCAAGATTAAACACAACCGAAACTCAATATTGGCGAATACGATGAGCAATTTGTATCAATTTTTTTTCTTTCGGCTGAGATTCAATAATAATACGGCTCAATTCACTTGCCAAAGTCACAAAATCGCCTTCTGGATTAATAACACGTTGTTGTGCTGATGAAGAACTCTGTTCAAGAAGACATCGAGGAAGATGTAATTGTTCTGAATCAGAACTATCTTGTACAAAAAACATGCTGTCAATAATTCCTCAAAATCAAGGAGTACTGAAACTGATTTATGCAACATGCTACATTTTGGCACTTCACCTAAGATGATCTTAACCTTCATAAAGCTATTATTCAATCTTTGAAAATTGATATTGATTCTGCATCTGTCGTGCATACTTTTGTAAAAGTAGAAACCAAGGATTTTTCCTTCAACTCTTGCATCTCCAAATGGTTTGAATTATAGAACAAACTTCTGTGTAGACACCCTTGGAGGCAACACAGAATGGGGTAATCGCCGTTTTACAGCGTATATCTTCGCATTCATGCAAAAACCACTACTGGTTTTCATGATTCTCCAATTATATAAAAATTATATAAAAAGGACTTTAGTTATGAGCAAAAGCTATACTTTTAGAGCCGAAATACGCGAGCGGGTTGGTAAGGGGTCCTCCCGCGAACTTCGTCGTAATGGTCTTATTCCAGCTGTTATTTATGGTGATAAACAGCCTCCTTTAGCAATTTCAGTCCCCTATAAAGATATTTTCCATAAAATTCATGCTGGGGGATTTCGTACTACTGTTGCAACGATTGAAATTGATCAACAAAAAATTCAAGTTTTACCAAAAGATTATCAACTTGATCCTGTCCGTGACTTTCCTATACACGTAGATTTCTTACGCATTTCAGCAAAATCTATCGTTCATGTGCACATTCCTGTACACTTCCTTAATGAAGACATAGCTCCAGGAATTAAACGAGGTGGTGTCTTAAACATTGTGCGCCATGAAATTGAATGTACAGCATTAGCACATGCTATCCCTGAAGCAATTGAGATTGATCTTTCCAGTTATTCCATTGGTGATTCTATTCATATTTCTGCAGTACAATTACCAAAAGGTGTCGTACCAGTTATTCAGGAAAGAGACTTTACAATCGCTACCATCGCTGCTCCTGCTAACGTAAGTGCGAGCGATAATTCTTCAGAACAAGAGAACAATGAAAACAACGCAAAAACCTAATAACTTTAGTAGATGTGATCTTATCTTTTTAGTAGTTTTTGCTTTCTTATACTTTACCGGAGGTGCACATGTTGCTCATTGCTGGTCTTGGCAACCCCGGTTCTCACTATAATAATAATCGCCATAATATTGGTTTTATGGCTATTAATGTTATTCACCAAATCTTTTCATTTTCTCCATGGTCAAAAAAATTTCAGGCTGAAATCTCAAACGGCTTTATAAATGATGAAAAAATTATTCTTATAAAACCGCAAACTTTTATGAATTTGTCTGGTCAATCAATTGGCGAAGCCTTGCGGTTTTATAAATTAGACTTGAATAATCTTATTGTCATTTACGATGAACTAGATTTACCACCTGGTAAAATAAGAATAAAAATCGGAGGAGGAAGTAATGGACATAACGGTATAAAGTCTATTGATAGTCATTGCGGCACCAACTACTGCCGTCTACGCTTAGGGATTGGACATCCTGGTCCCAAAGAGCTGGTTAACCAGTATGTTTTGGGAAATTTTACAAAATCCGATCAAGAATGGTTAACCCCTTTACTAGATGCAATCGCAAATAACATGGAACTCTTAATAAAAAGAAACAATAATTGTTTTATGAATAAAATTACATTGGCAATGGAAAAATTTACAACAAAGCATCATCTTTCTTGAATACAAAAGACATACTCACACCCTTTGATATTTTTCTCTGAAGGAAAGGATCAAAGTTGAATGAAATATGAAACTCAGCGAATAAATCTTATAACTTATTATGATTAAATAAGCCCGCTTGATGTATTTTCGCTATTCTGCAATACCACTACACGTGAACCATCAGGAACACGATTATAAAGATCAATAATATCTTGATTGAGTAGACGAATACATCCACTAGAAATAGCACGACCAATTGACCAAGCTTCATGTGAACCATGAATACGGAAAAGGGTATCTTTCCCATTTTTGAAAAGATAAAAAGCTCGTGCACCTAACGGATTCTCAGGACCAGGAGGCATACCCTGCCCTAAATGTCCATAACGTTCTGGTTCACGCTCCATCATTGCCTTAGTAGGAGCCCAACGCGGCCACCGGCGCTTATATTGTACAATTCCAACACCTGTAAATGCCAACCCTTCTTTGCCAACACCAATACCATAACGTAAAGCTGTGCCATTTTCACCAATCAGATAAAGAAAACATGCTTGAGTATCTACAACTAATGTACCAGAAGAATAATCTGTATGATAATTAACTTGTTGACGCCAAAATTTTGGATCAATTATTGAAAGATTAACTGCAGGTAAAAAATAAGGTTCATTTGTTACAGGCCCATATAAATCAAGTATTTCCGGTGGAATATACTGGTCCTGTTGAGAAAAAATAGACATATTTGATTGACGTGTAAGACATCCAGCCAAAGCCAAAGGCGTTGCTATTAAAAAAGTTCGACGAGATAACAATCTCATATTTTCTCCGATTACTTATTTTCGAAAATTTTGCATACTATGAAAAACTTAATGCACTGTTAATATTTATGAGTACAACCATTATTCAATAATGTAATATAAAAAAAAATTATGCAATTATTCAGTCTATTTTTTCATACTATCACAACAACTGTAGACTAGATCTCTTTTCAAAACGTGCTATAGAAACACTAACAAAGCTTTATCTTGACCACAAAAATAAATTACGATCAACAAAGAAAGAGAATCTATGGGCTTTAAATGCGGTATTGTTGGATTACCTAATGTTGGGAAATCAACTCTCTTTAATGCATTAACAAAAACAGCTGCAGCACAAGCTGCCAATTATCCTTTTTGCACGATTGAACCTAATACCGGTGAAGTTGCTGTCCCAGATCTACGGATGAAAAAAGTCGCCTCTATCGCTGGATCAAAAGAAATAATTCCTACACGTATTAGTTTTGTTGATATTGCGGGACTTGTACGTGGAGCTTCAAAAGGTGAAGGTTTAGGAAATAAATTTTTAGCGAATATTCGCGAAGTTGATGCCATTATCCATGTCTTACGATGTTTTCAAGATGAAAATATTACACATGTAGAAGGACGCATTGATCCTATTTCTGA
The DNA here is from genome assembly GCF_002022625.1 of Bartonella sp. 11B. NCBI lineage: Bacteria > Pseudomonadati > Pseudomonadota > Alphaproteobacteria > Hyphomicrobiales > Bartonellaceae > Bartonella > Bartonella sp. 11B. The sequence continues at coordinate 1,457,954 of NZ_CP019783.1, forward strand.
TGCTACAACCGTTGAAACAGAACTTATGCTTTCAGATCTTGAAAGTCTTGAACGGCGAATCATACAAATTCGCAAACGTGCAACCGGAAAAGATAAAGAAGCGCTCGCTATTCTCCCTATCATGGAAGCTGCATTAAAATTGCTGCAAACAGGACACCCTGTACGGTTAATGCTTAAAGATATTTCTGCCGATGAACGGTGCATTCTTAATGGTTTGAATCTTTTAACATCAAAACCCGTTCTCTATGTTTGCAATGTCAGTGAAAGTGAGGCCGCTCATGGTAACGACTTTACCCAAGCAGTTGAGAAAATGGCAACAGCACAGAATGCACAAGCTATTGTCATTGCCGCTTCCATTGAAGCTGAAATTGCCCAACTTACTGATGAAGAAGCGTTAGAATATCTTAAGGCTTTAGGGCTTTCTGAACCCGGGCTTAATAGACTCATTCGCACTGGCTATGATTTACTTAACCTCATTACTTACTTTACTTGTGGCCCTAAAGAAACACGAGCATGGACAATTGTGCGCGGAGTAAAAGCACCGCAAGCTGCTGGGGTTATTCATTCAGATTTTGAACGTGGCTTCATTCGTGCACAAACTATTAGCCACGAAGATTATATTGCTTTTGGTGGAGAAAACGGAGCAAAAGAAGCAGGAAAAGCGCGCGATGAAGGTAAAGAATATATTGTGCAAGATGGTGATATCATATTGTTTAAGCACAATACTTAATACACTCCTTTAAAGTCTTAAATCTTAATCCTCCATAAAATTCGTCTTTGTATCAACTCTTTCTATGTTTTTAAGAAAACTTTCAAATAAAATAGCCGCGTTATAAACGGCTATTTTATTTCTGATAAGACAAAATTAACGATTCCAATAACCTTCATATTTAAATTCTGGAGCGCCTTTTAAGGAATCTTTTGTTGCATTGATAATAAATTTCCATTTACCATAATCGTTTGTTTTCTGAATTGTATCAGGAGAAACAACTATATAACGTTCTCCTATACCAAGAAAACCACCAATACCAATGACAATTCCTTCGACATTATTTTCACGCAAAATAATATCTTTCACTTCACCAATATTTTCATCTTCCATATTGTATACATTAGCACCAATAAGGCTTGAAGCAACAAAATCAGTTGCTGAAGGCGTAATATAACGCGCAGCAATATCTGAACCAATCTGTACAATACCTGTTGATGAAATCACTTCATTTTCACAAGGTGTTGTCGTTGTAAAAGACTGAGCATACGCACCAGAAACCATAAAAATTGACACGAAAGCAGTGCAAACAATTTTCTTCATTTTATAATTCTCCGTTTTTACTTTATAAATCCTCAATGCATCATTATAAAATTTGTTCCCTCTGCGTTTCTGAAACAGCTTATTCTGTGTGTTCATTTTTCTTTAAATCCTTACTAGATCAGATCAAATTCTTCTTTTCATATTATAAACAAGCACTCCCAAATAATGAAAAATAATACGAAAACCAGCTTTCTTACGAATTTCCATATGGGAAGCAGCAGCCCATATTAAAAATTAAACACCTCACCATAATGCACTTCTGTTATTTCATTCTCATAAGAAACAAGAATATTCTTTAAAGGAGACACCATAAGCCAAAATATCCCTACAATAAAATAAGGATTATACCAATAACCTTTAGCAATTTTTTATCCTTTAAAGTCTCATGATATCCCTGTTTAAAGAGCTGTAATATAATCAAAATTATAACTGATCAAACATCAATAATTAAAGCAAAGAATGATAAAGAAAAAAGCGCGTCCGTGTCATCAATAATAAACCAGGAGGTTTAGCAACCATTATACATAAATTTGGCTTCTTTAGGATTAGCAAAAGGAAAAGGAAAATAATCTGACACAATACCAGATTTCTTTAAAAACTTTTCTTCTCGATGAGAACCATCACCTCTTTCATATTACATACAAAACTTTAATCTATTCCTGATCATAACCCAGTACCTTTAAATCGTGAAAAGATATATATTTGAGCCCATCGTAACAAACACATATTGCTTCCAGCCCGGGCCACAATGACCCTTTAGCATAAATACCAAAGGGCCCCAAAAATTCTAATCTTATTTTTGAGGCACATACAAAGGAAAAAACATATTCTCTTTATATTCATGATATTTTTGGCAAAGCTTTGAAAAAAATATGAATTATCTACTTTCGTATCATATAAATTTTACTGATTTCAATTTTTTATCTCCTCCTCTTTTGCGCCATAAACATAAAAATAACCTTCAAAAAAATCTTTTCATATATGCTGATTGTATTCTATTGAATCAATAAATTAAAACTATCTCTTTAAAATCACTATCGCTATAAATGACTTCTTTATAAATCAGTTTACAAATATTCAATATGACACTTCACATCGCTCTTTTTCAACCTGATATTGCCGGTAACACAGGAACAATCTTACGCCTTAGCGCTTGTTTTGGTCTGCATGTACACATTATTGAACCTGCAGGCTTTAATCTATCCGATCGCAATCTTAAACGTGCAGGTATGGATTACCTTGAACGCGCTTCCTTAGAACGTCACCTTGATTGGCAGAGTTTTATTGATACCATGCAGCGCTTTAATCGTCGTCTTTTGCTCTTAAGTACAAAAGCACAAACCTATTACACAGAAATATATTATCAGAAAAACGATGTTTTACTTTTTGGCCGTGAATCAGCAGGTGTCCCTGATTATGTTTATAAAGCAGCAGATTATGCATTAACCATTCCCATGCTACCACACGCACGCTCTTTGAATCTTGCAATAAGCGTCGCTATGGTAACAGGAGAGGCACTTCGTCAAATTGGTTATAATGAAATAGGACAAGCCTTATAATAAAACTAAATCTTACAGCCTGGCCAATCTTCATGACAGAAGTTATCTTACCAAATGATACAATTTTTAACAGATGATAGAAATTACATTGAAAAAATGAAAATTGTTAAGTTCAATTATCCTATTGTTAAAACAACTTTACGAAATGATATTAACAAAAACATATTTTTCACGCTGCAAATAATTACATTACGATAAAATTGCATAATCACACACCAAATAACAAAAAAATCTATAAAAAGAAAATTTCAAAAAACTCCTAACAAAACACAGAATATTACTGCTCAATTTTTTCTAATAATTTATTACGATCAATCAAAAAGCCGCTTTCGACCCATAATGATTCCAATTCTTTGAGTTTTTTTCCTAAAAACTTCCCTTTTACCAGCCCTCTTTCCAATAAATCCTTGCCACTAATAGGAAAAGTTGGAATTTGCCATTTTCGAGCAAGTTGATAAAGCCTGATATAACATTCTTCTTTTTGAACCGCTTTGCTGTCCTTTAAGGTGTGATCCCGTGCAGCTGCTAAAGACAAAGCTAATTGATCTAAAACTGGTTGCCGACCATAAAAATAAATCAGTCTTTGCATAAGAATATCTGGACAGTCATAGTTAATCAGTTCTAGTTCCGCCCATTCCTTTAACCGTATTTTTTCTTTATTCGATAAATGTAAACGACGTGCCATATCATGAAGACGCATAACATCAGGAGGAATAAGGCTTTCTAGCCGCAAAAACGGATCAACCTCCCAATCAAAAGCTTGCTCTGTTTTAATAAGTGAGTGGATTGCATCGATCCCCCACCTTTCTGTCTCAGGTAAAATGAACGTCAAAATTCCACTTTGACGCATCCATAAAAGAGCACGTGTTGGATCCAAAGCAGTCAGAAGTTTTTTCATTTCTCCCCAAATACGCTCTGGTGAAAGTTTGTGTAAACCATGTTTTAAACGCGTACACGCTTTCAACCCTTCTGCATCAGGACGCCCTATTCCATACCAAGCAAAAAAGCGAAAAAAACGCAAAATACGTAAATAATCTTCACAAATACGCTGCTCTGCAACACCAATAAAACGAACAGTCCGAGTTGCAATATCGTTTAAACCTCCTACTTCATCATAGATCTCACCGGCCGCATTACAATAAAGTGCATTGATAGTAAAATCTCGACGTTCAGCATCTTTTTTCCAATCGCGGCTGAAGACAACTTCCGCATGACGACCATCCGTCTGAATATCAGAGCGAAGTGTTGTCACCTCATAAGAGCACGATTCACCAACTACTGTTACTGTACCAAAATTAATTCCTGTAGGAATAGCTTTAAATCCTACTTCTTCTACACGCTTTATAATCTGCTGCGGCAAACAGGTTGTTGCAATATCAATATCACTAATAGGCTGTTGCAAAAGCTGATTCCGTACAGCACCACCAACAACACGGGCTTCCTCACCATCCATTGATAAAACACGAAGAAGTGTTTGAATATTGCTAGACTGCAACCATGCAACCTGTTTGAAATTGTGTGTCACATTCACCCTTTAACCTTTCAACAAATTTTCATTATTCCCTTTCAAACTTTTATATTTCAATAAATACAATGCATAATATATTTTTTATAAACCACACTCTTTCTCCATAAAAATATTCTTAATTTGTGCGAAGAGATAAAAAAACAGCTTATCACGCTTCTTTTCTTTTCATTTTCTGTTACAAATCATGAAAAGATTTATAATCATATAAAAGAAATTCTCATTTTACGACACATGGCTTTAAGGAAAAAATATGAGTCAATATGATACATTATCCCATTCTACTGAAAAGGCGAGTATCAATGATGATGCCTCATTAATTATTAAAGATATTGATGAAGCACACAAAGAGCTCGATATTCTACAAAAAGCAATTGACAAAGTTATTTTTGGACAAAGTCACGTAATTGAATACACCTTAACAGCTATTTTAGCAGGTGGACACGCTCTTCTTGTTGGTGTTCCGGGACTTGCTAAGACGCGTCTTGTTGAAACACTTGGAATCGTCTTGGGACTTGATGCAAAACGCATCCAATTTACACCAGATTTAATGCCATCAGATATTATTGGTTCTGAGATCATGGATTCAGATAAGAATGGTCAACGTTCTTTCCGTTATATTCAAGGTCCTATCTTTACTCAGCTTCTCATGGCCGATGAAATCAACCGCGCTTCGCCTCGCACCCAATCAGCCCTTTTACAAGCCATGCAAGAATACCATGTCACTATTGCTGGAACACGTTATGACCTACCAAAACCCTTTCATGTGCTTGCAACTCAAAATCCTATTGAACAAGAAGGAACTTATCCTCTTCCTGAAGCGCAACTCGATCGCTTTTTAATGCAAATTGACATTGACTATCCTGATTTAGCGACAGAACGGCGTATTATCTTAGAAACGACAGGTAAAAAAAACCAAATTGCAAAACCCGTTTTATCTATTAAAAAATTACAAAAAATCCAAAAAATTGTCCGCCAAATGCCAATTTCTGAAAGCGTTGTCGAAGCTATTTTGAAGTTAGTGCGTTCAGCTCGTCCTCATAAAGATAATTCCCTTGCAAACACTTATATTTCTTGGGGCCCTGGTCCTCGGGCATCACAAGCACTTTCACTATGCGTTCGTGCCCGTGCCCTTTACTACGGACGTCTAGCTCCTTCACTTGATGATGTTCAAGCACTCGCCCAACCTGTTTTACAACATCGTATGGCACTTAATTTTTCTGCACATGCTGAAAATATAACTATAAAAGAAATTATTGCTAATCTCATGAAAGATTCCCTCTGATGACTATTGGCAAACAAACTTTTAGAGAAAGCCCACAATCACTTGCTGCAACATTACAGAAAGATGCAGCTAATATGCCCTATTTCCTTTTACAAGCAAATCGTCTTGCCAATACATTAATAACCGGAAGACATGGTCAACGCAAACACGGCAATGGAGAAAATTTCTGGCAATTTCGTCCTTACGTGCAAGGTGAATCCATCGCACATATTGACTGGCGTCGTTCAGCGCGTGATGAACATATCTACCTACGTGAACGTGAATTGGAAAGGATGCAAACCGTTTGGATTTGGCCCGATCAAAGTGCTTCTATGCAATATTGTTCATGCTTTTCAAAAATCTCTAAAGGCAATCATGCCATCATTCTTTCCCTTGCATTAGCAAAAATTCTTGCAAAAAGTGGCGAATATATTGCTATTCCTGAATTAATGGCTCCAACTATATCCTCTAATGTCATAGAGCGTATGGCTTTAGCTTTAACGAATCATCAAATTGAAAATTCATTTCCAAATTTCTCAACTGTAACGCGTTTTTCACGAGCCATCATAATGAGTGACTTTCTTGATCATCCTGAAAAAATTATCGATCATCTGACAGTTTTAAAGACAAAACAAGTCAATGCACATCTCATTGAAGTCACCGACCCAGCAGAAGAACATTTCCCTTATACAGGCCATACAGAATTTTTTGATCCTGAAACAAAAGAAAAACTCCTCGTGAGAAAAGCAGAAAACTTGCGTAAAAATTATCACAAGCTCTATCAAGAAAGACGACAAAAATTAATAGATTTTTGCTTACATCAAGGATGGACTTACCAGGTTAGCTTAACAGATCGTCCCCTAACAGAAGTGATTGTGAACTTCACAAAGAAAATGAAATCTTCTAAATCTTATCTAAGGAGATCACTTTGAGTTTTGACGCTCCTTTCCTTTTGTTTGGACTTTTGGCCTTACCAGTTATTTGGTGGTTGTTAAGAACGACACCTTCAAAACCTCATAAAGAACTTTTTCCGCCTTTGCGCCTTCTGCTTAAACAAACTAATCAACAGGAAACTACCAATCATACACCCTGGTGGTTATTATTATTACGACTAACCATAGCCGCACTGATCATAATAGCGTTAGCGCGTCCTACTTGGATTCAAAAACCGATTGTATTTTCTGGTTCTCATCCTCTTGCACTCATCATTGACAATGGATGGGCGTCCGCTGAAGAATGGAAAAAACGCATTGCAGTTGCAAAATCTTTAATTACACAAGCAGAAAAACAACAAAAAAACATTTATTTACTTGCAACAGCTGAAAACAATGCTCACGATATCGGTCCTTTTTCTGCAGAAGTCATCAAACAACATTTATTGCATTTACATACTCGTCCTTGGCCTGTTAACCGCGTCCAATCCCTTCAAAAGCTCGTAGAACAGATTGGTGAACAACCTCTTGATATTGCGTACTTAAGTGATGGTTTGCAAACAAACGAAGATAGTCAGGCTTTTACCCTTATAAAACAATTAAAGCCAAAAACATTCTTATGGTATGCGAATGATGTTTCCAACATAACTGGTATAACAAACATAGAAAATAACAATGGAAATATGGCAGCACGTGTCATTCGTACAACTCCTTATGGTGAGACTCCAATAACACTCAGCCTTTATGATTTAAAAAGTCAACTCCTTGCTCGTTTTACAACAAACTTTCATGAAGGAGAAACAACAGCTCTTGTTCCTTTTGATTTACCACTTGAATTACGTAATCACATTGCCTGGATTAAAATTGATGACCAAGCTCAAGCTGCTGCGACCTTTTTAATCGACAACCGTAGCCGAATAAACCGCGTTGCCCTTTTATCACCCAACATCAATGAAATGGTACAGCCCTTACTTTCTCCAATGTTCTACGTTATCAAAGCATTACAAGGTCATGCACAACTTATAACAACTGGAGGAGGAGAGCTTTCAAGTGATATTGATCGTTTACTGAACCAAAATCCATCTGTTTTCATTATGGGTGACATAGTTAATATATCAAAAGAAGCAGAAAAAAAGCTATCTCATTTTGTAAATAAAGGAGGGATACTTATCCGTTTTGCTGGAGAGAATCTGAGTTCTGCAAAACATTATGACAGCCTATTACCTGTATCATTACGTTCTGGTGAACGCTTACTTGGCAGTATTATGTCGTGGACGAAACCACAAAAATTAGCACCTTTTGCAAAAAACAGCTTCTTTTTTGACCTTCCTTTTCCAGAAAATGTCACTGTTTTACGCCAAATTCTTGCAGAACCAAATTCAGATCTTTTTGAAAAAACATGGCTTAGTCTCGAAGATGGAACTCCACTCATTACTGCTGCCAACCATGGTAAGGGTATACTCATTCTTATTCATATCGCACCTGATCCTACATGGTCAAATCTTCCTCTTTCCGGTTTTTTTACACAAATGTTACAAAAACTTATTACGCTTAGTACACATGCAAAAGAACCTCAAACGCAAATAAAAACAGCGACAGTATACAATCCTTGGCAGATACTCAATGCCAACGGTCAATTACAAACAGCTCCTTCTCATGTTATTCCACTCATTACTGATGAACAAAAAGCGCCCCTTCCATCCTACCATACTCCACCTGGACTCTATGGTGTTCAAAACAATCTCTATGCTCTCAATCTACTCAATCATGCATCACACTTAACGACACAATCATCATCACCTTATTTTTTAAGTGATAAAACTCTACCCTATGATACACAAGAAAAACATTTCACTGGATTTCTATTAGGACTAACCAGTTTATTATTAGCCCTCGATAGTTTTTTAGTTTTATGGACAGGCGGAGCTCTCTTTTTTAAGAGGAAAAGCAATATGCTATTTCTTTTCCCTCTCATAGCAGTCTTTATTGCTTTTTTTCTATATCCATCAATTATGCAAGCAGAAATTGTAGAAAACTATGATGATACTATCATAAAAGCAGCAGGGACTACTCATCTCGCTTATGTCGTAACCAATAATCATGAAATCGATACAACAAGTAAAAGCGGACTAGAAGCACTCAGCCAATTTATAGCAGAACGTACAATGCTTTCACCTGGTTCTGTTGTAGCGCTTGACCTTGATAAGGATGAGCTCAGTTTTTATCCTCTTATTTACTGGCCAATTGATACGAATAGCCCTATGCCAACACAAAAAAGTCTTGAAAAAATCAATGCCTACATGAAAAATGGTGGCGCAGTTTTATTTGACACTCGTGATCAAATAAATACCAATCTTACCCTTGAAGAAACAGCTACCGCAGCCACACAAAGATTGCGTACGATATTAAGCGGATTAAATATTCCAACGATGGAACCAGTATCAACTGAACATGTTATTGCCCGTTCTTTTTATATTATGCCTGATTTTCCAGGACTTTATCGTGGTTCCCCTTTATGGGTTGAATCATCTTCAATAAACAAAAAAAACACAAATTCTATCACTGCAGGAGATAATGTTAGCTCTTTTTTCATCACTGCAAATAACTTTGCTGCTGCTTGGGCGCTAAACGAACAAGGCAGGTGGAAATATCCACTTATTCCTAATAATCCTATGCAACGTTTATGGGCATTTCGTGCGGGATTGAATATTGTTATTTATGTACTTACGGGAAACTATAAAGCCGATCAAATTCATGTTCCTGCATTATTAGAGCGTTTTAACCGAGAAAGAAGGCAATGATACAATCTCTTACCTTTCAGCCTTTTTTGCCTAGCGTTTGGCTTCTTTTTTTAGGAGGAATCCCCGCTTTTTTTATAGTTATTGGGCTTATTACAAAACGCCGCGGAGCTTTTTTACGCTTTCTAGCATTAGCGTCTCTTATTCTTGCACTCCTTAATCCAATGATCACAAAAGAACAACGTGAACCTGTTAAAAGTGTTGTAGGTATTGTTCTTGATCATAGCGAAAGCCAAACATTTGGAACACGTGAGGAAGATAGAAATAAAGCCCATACACAATTAATAAATGCGCTAGCACATTACCCACAATTCGAACCACGCTTTATTGAAGCTGGAAAACTTTCTGATAATCATTATGCACCATCAACAAATTTGTTTCACGCTTTAACACAAAGTATATCCAGTATACCACCCTCTCGCTATGCAGGAACGATTTTAATCACGGATGGACAAGTGCATGACATCCCACAGCTATCAAAACTTAACCATGATGCCCCAATTAATGCTTTGATCACAGGGAAAGCTGATGAATTTGACCGCCAAATTAAATTTATTGCTCCTCCCCGCTTTGCTCTTATCAATAAACCATTTATGCTCTCTATTTTAGTAGAAGATAAAGGACACCCTAAAAAGCCCATACCAGCACAAGCAAATATTACCGTAAGCATTAACGGTCAAGAAGTTGATCATCATTCTGTAACACCTGGTGTTATCTTTCAAACTGAAATCACCCTATCTCATGCAGAAAAAAACATTATTCAAGTTACAACTGACACACATGAAGGAGAATTAAGTCTTAATAACAATCGTGCCATAACTGTTATTGAAGGCATTAGAGAAAATCTGCGTGTTCTTCTGATTTCAGGTGCACCCTATAATGGTGAACGAGCATGGCGTGACCTTTTAAAAAGTGATTCTAATATCGATCTCATTCATTTCACTATTTTGCGTCCTCCTGAAAAAGCTGACAATACACCTATCAATCAATTATCACTTGTAGTCTTCCCTACCACCAAATTATTTGTTGAAGAAATCAATAATTTTGATCTTGTTATTCTCGACGGCTACCAATATTCTAACGTTCTTCCATTGATTTACTATGATTATATTGCCCAATATGTCCAACAAGGTGGAGCATTGCTGATAGTAACAGGACCTGAGTTTACTACAGAATTCTCATTAGCTAAAACGCCTCTAATAAGTGTTCTACCAGCGCTACCAAATGGCACCATAATTCAAAAACCTTTTCGCCCTACCCTCACGAAAGAAGGTGAGCGCCATCCTGTTACACGGGGTCTTACAACCCCTGCTCATCCTGCTCATCAATGGGGACGATGGTTACGACAAATTGTAGTCCAAAATACAGGAAAAGCGACTGCTATCATGAAAGGAGCTGATGAACAACCACTTTTGCTTCTTTCCCATATTGGTAAAGGTCGTGTAGGAATGTTACTTTCCGATGAAAGTTGGCTTTGGGCGCGAGGTTTTGAAGGTGGAGGTCCTTATGCAGCTCTTTACCGTAGAATTGCCCACTGGCTTATGAAAGAACCAGAACTTGAAGAAGAAAAATTAAGTGCTTTGAGTCATCATCATCATTTAACAGTTCGTCGACAAACACTCCAAGATCACCCAGAAGCAGTCGAAGTAGTTTTTCCCTCTGGTAAAAAAAAGAACATCACTCTCACGAAAGAACAAGAAGGTGTCTTTACAGGGAATATTCAGACTGATGAAACAGGGATCTTTACTATTCGTAATGGAGATCAAACAGTGCTTTCTACTGTAGGAGCAGTCAATAATCCTGAATTGTCTGATTTAATTTCAACAGAAGAAAAACTGATCCCTATCAGTAAACAAACGGGTGGTCATGTTACGCGTTTATGGAATAAAGAAAAAAATGATATTCATCTTCCTCCCATTAAATTGATTCAATCCCAAACAGGAAAAGTATCATCTTCTCCTCATTCAATTGTTCTGAAAGAAGCAACAAAAACTCGTTTGGTTAACATTTCTCACTTTCCTATTTTTTCTGGATTTTTAGCATTACTGACCTGTCTTTTATTGTTGACCAGTGTATGGTATCGTGAAAATCATTAAAAGTTCTGAGCAACTTTATAATTACTTGAATGTAGTTTATACTTATTTAAGCACACATAATAATATACCTTACCCTGTGCCATTTTTCATACATCTTCTTGTAATTCTAAAGCGAACAATCGCTCTGGTTTTATGGATGCAAACATTTGTATTTGCCTATTTTTTATTGCCTAAATTTTTTTCAACGCTATGCTAGCATCTATGTTTTATCTTGCTCATATATCAGATGTACATCTTTCACCCTTACCACAGCCTTCCTTATTGGAGCTTTGCGGAAAGCGTCTCACTGGATATCTTAATTGGAAAAAAAAACGTAACAATCAAATGAAATCAGATGCTTTAGAAACATTAATGCATGCACTGAAACAAAAAAAACCTGACCATATTGTTATTTCTGGTGATCTCGTTAATCTTTCTTTGGATAAAGAATTTACGCAAGCTCGCAACTGGTTACTTGCTCAAAATAATCCTGAAAATATTTCCCTAACATTTGGAAATCACGATGCTTATGTTCGCGGAGCATTCCAAAAAGCCTGTACTTACTTCCAACCTTGGATTAAAAGTGACTCCTCACAAAAAAATCCTTTCCCCTATATGCGTATTCGCAATAATATAGCAATTATAGGCGCCTCTTCAGCTATTGCGACACCACCGTTTCAAGCTTCAGGCTACTTTGGTAAACAACAAGCAAAAACTTTATCCCAATTCTTAAATGAAGCAGAAAAACAGGGTCTCTTCCGTGTTGTGATGATTCATCATCCTCCTTTTCACCATGCTACTTCTTGGCATAAAAAATTATGGGGTATAGAGCGTTTTCTAAAAGTAGTTAAACACCATGGTTGCGAACTTATTCTCCATGGTCATACTCATTTACCTACATTGAATATCATTGAAGGAAAAGTGCGCAAGATTCCTATTGTTGGTGTTTCTTCAGCATCACAATCTTTCGGAAGTAAAAAGCCCCCTGCAAGTTTTAACTTATTTGCTATTGAATATTTGCATAATCAATGGCACTGCCAATTGCAGCGCTATTGTATTATTAATCATAATAATACAATAGCGTGTATTGAAAAAATTGATCTTTAATATTTCGAAAAATAGAAAGTTTTTTACTAAGATATGCTATTTTATAATAATTAGCTCTTCTATCAAATTCCTCTTGAGTAAATTATGGATAAAGAGAACAATCAAAAATATGCAACATTAAGTAACAGGACCACATAAACGTACCTAGCTTAATTCAATAATTTATAGAGAGTTATGGTCAGTGATACTGTTCATAAGGGTGAAGAAATTCAAAATACAAACAAAAAAGATAATTTAAATCGGCATCTTTTTGCCTAAATAATTTCAAGTCTTTCCCTTCGAAAAGAAACAATTCATAATCGCTTTAGTGAAAACCGTTATTGATCCCGAATACAATAATAAATCTAGAGTTCAGTATCATTGTAGAAGCATTCGTAACAATTTTCTTGTTATGCTTTAAAAAAAATTCTGTGTTCCTGCAACGTACTCTTAAATCATAAAAAACAATATCAATAAACATAGCATATATTCACTCTCTCTTTGAGAGTCGCTCTCTTTATAAATTATAAAACAATAAAATTCTTACACAAAAGGAACAAATGCTGTACCAAAACGCAATTTAGCTTCATTTTCAGGTTCTATATGAATAGTAACACGGACATTTTTAAATTCCGCTTCAAGTGCATTCTCAATATTATTACAAATCTGGTGTGCCTCTCCTACTTGCATATCAGTTGGTACAACTAAATGAAACTCTATAAAAGTAATCCTACCAGCAACACGCGTTCTTAAATCATGGACTTCAATTGCACCGGATGCACTCATTGAAATAAGATTACGAATCCGCATTGTTTCATTTAATTCAACCCCAACATCCATGAGACCCTGAATAGCATTATAAATTACCTTACCTCCCTGCAAAAGAATATTAATAGCGACAATTACTGCCAAAATTGGATCTAAAACAGCCCATTCAGTTATAAATGCAGAAACCAACCCTATTAAAATGCCAACTGAAGTTAAAACATCCGTCATTAAATGGACTCCATCAGCTTTAAGAGCAGGAGAACGGTGAATTTTTCCTTGTCGAATAAGAAGCCATCCCCAAAAAAAATTGATAATACATGCTGCCAAATAAGGACAAAGCCATATTCCAGGTTTTTTTGGTGCTTCAACTGTTATAAATGCTAGCCATGCTTCTCTTAAAATAAAAATTGCCGCAATAATGATGAATACGCCTTCAAGAAAAGCAGAAAAATACTCTGCCTTATGATGTCCAAAAGGGTGGTCGTGATCAGCAGGCTTCATACTTATTTTAACTGCCCACCACGCTGCTAAAGCGGCAAGAATATTTACAATAGATTCTAGTACATCAGAATAAAGAGCAACTGAATTTGTGATATAATAGGCCCAATATTTTAAAGAAAATACAATACAAGCCGCTCCAATAGATAATATAGTCAATCTTTGTATCTGTATTTTTGGATCCATAACTCAATAATCTTTTTATTATAACGAGCGATAATATTTTTAATATATCTTCCAACACTCTCTTAAAATAAAAAGAAATATTAAGAGAAAATAAAACTAATTTTTATAATTTATCATCACTTTTCCACAGTTCTGATACAAATTGCTTTACAAAAAGGCAGCTTAGATACTATTTATCAAAAGTTGATTTTCTCCAGATATCAAATACAATTAATCTGGCTATCAACAGCTTCTTAAACAGCTTTCTCTTTATTACCTTTAACTGAAACGGATAACTTTTATATTTAAATGCGGCAATCCTAATACATTGCCTATATTACTCACCCTTATGACATGAATAGACATCAAAAAATACAAAAAACTAAGAGTTTCACTCCAGCTTTTCTCTTATACTTTTAAATGCAACAACCACTATAAATAATTTCACAGAAAAATAATTGTCAAAATCACCCCTAAAATAGAAGAAAATAAGTTTTAATAAACATCTCCTAATATAAAAATAAAGAATCTGGGCATTGGGAACCCAGATTCTTTTTCCTTTTAATAAGGATTTACAGGCTTAGGAAATAGCGGGGACCTAAGATCCTGTACCCGATATGAAAACAATATATTTGCCGCACTCGGTACATGTTATATATACTTATGATTGTATATTGTCAATAATATTCTACTTTAAAGTTAAAAATAATATTTTTATCTTTCTATTCAATACCTAGTGATTTAAAAAAAATAATGTTAAGGATTTCATATGATTCTGAACATCACCACAATTCACGAAGCCGATGATCCATGTTTGGAAGCTTACCGTAATATTCGTGAAAAAGATCTCGTTGGACGACAGCATCAATTTATTGCTGAAGGAAAAACGATATTATCATCATTGCTGCATTCAAAAGAATTTTCTACCTTATCATTGCTTGTTGTTGCAGCACGCCTTTTAAGTATTATGCCCATTTTAAAAGAAACAAAACCAACATGCCCTATTTATTGTGTTCCGCAAAAAATCATGGATGATATTGCTGGTTTTCATGTTCATCGTGGTATGCTTGGCATTGGGGAACGTAAAAAACTACCATCATTAAAAAAGTTTTTACAAAATCTTCCAGAAAAAGCTTTGATTTCAGTTTTATGTGGCATCTCTAATTATGAGAGTATGGGAGCTATTTTTCGTAATGCAGCTGCTTTTGCTAGCACTGGTATTATCCTTGATAAAACGTCTTGTGATCCTCTTTATAGAAAATCAATCAGAGCTTCTTCTGGAGCAGCGTTAAGTGTACCCTATACACGAGGAGATGATATTGAGAGCATTATAACCGCTTTAAGTAATGCGAATTTTAAACTTTACACGCTTTCCCCTTCTGCTACCTGCTATCTTAAAGATGCAAAAGCAACAAAACACACAGCACTTATTTTTGGAATAGAAGGGAATGATTTGCCAACACATATTCTCCAAAAATCAGAGACTTTGCGAATTCCTATGGCTTATGGCTTTGATAGCATCAACCTTGCTACAGTGTCAGGTCTTACCCTCGCACATTTTGCTGATTTTGATCAATTGAATTAAAACATTCATATTTAAAATAAATTATCAAATGATATCCTGTTTATCTTATATATTTATTTACATACAAAGGATGTTTCATCTTTGAAAAAGGATGAAGTTTTCGTTTTCAAATTACATAAAACTTTCTTCAACATTTTTTCAGTGTCAGCGGCACGTTCTGCACACGTAATAAATCCACCTCCAAGAATACGTGCTTTATGACTATTATCATTATAAAGAACGCAAGCTTGACCTGGGGCTACACCACTCTCACTTTCTAACAAATCAACAAAAAATGATCCTTGCTTATAATGTAAACGCGCTGAACGTGGAGGACGCGTCGAACGAACCTTTACTGCAACCTCAATACCGTCAAGAGGAAAATTATCTAATTGTTCATCACCAAGCCAATTCACATCACGTAAAAAAAGTTTACGTGTTTCCAACATCTCACGCGGACCAACAATAACACAGGCATTTTCTACATCAAGATAAATAACATAAAGCGCTTCACCAGTTGAGACACCAATTCCACGACGCTGACCAATAGTATAATTAACAATTCCTGAATGTTCTCCCAAAATCTGCCCATCAATATGAACAATAACTCCAGGATTTGCAGCCTCTGGTCGTAACTTTGTAATAATATCAGAATATTTTCCTTGTGGAACGAAGCAGATATCCTGGCTATCGTGTTTATTGGCAACAACTAAGCCCATTTCGGTCGCTATTTCACGCACACGCTCTTTTGAAAGATCACCCAATGGAAAGCGTAAATAATCAATTTGCTCTTGTGTTGTAGCAAATAAAAAATAACTCTGATCACGATCAGCATCAAGAGAACGAAATAATGCTCGATGTGCACCATGGGCACGACTGCGAATGTAATGACCTGTCGCTAGAGCATCTGCACCTAACTCATATGCAGTTGTTAACAAATCCGAAAATTTAACAGTTTGATTGCAAGAGACACATGGAATGGGTGTTTCTCCATGCGCATAGCTTTCTGCAAAAGGATTAATAACAGCCTCGC
This sequence comes from Bartonella sp. 11B, assembly GCF_002022625.1. Taxonomy (NCBI): domain Bacteria; kingdom Pseudomonadati; phylum Pseudomonadota; class Alphaproteobacteria; order Hyphomicrobiales; family Bartonellaceae; genus Bartonella; species Bartonella sp. 11B. The sequence continues at coordinate 1,474,533 of NZ_CP019783.1, forward strand.
GAAACCGTTCTTCATAATCCAGAATATAATGAGGCACACCTAAAGTTTCCGCTACACGACGTGCGTCTTCAATATCTTGCCCTGCACAGCAAGCCCCTACACGATGTGTTGCAGCACCATGATCATACAATTGTAAGGTAATCCCCACTACATCATAACCTTCTTTTTTTAAGAGGCCTGCAACAACTGACGAATCAACTCCTCCAGACATCGCAACAACAATACGAGAATTTTTAGGGTGCCCTGGCAAATCAAGACTATTTAAAAACATACATTCACTCTCTATTTTTTAAAATGCCTGCTAAACATATGCACTATGCTCCGTTTATATTATTTTTTTGTCTTCCCTACAACTAACGAGTGATATCAGACTGTCAAAGAAGGAGCTTAAAGTAAAAAACAATCAATTAAAATAGAGGTTTTTTCATAAAAAATTACTATAAATACTATAACATATTGTTTTATTTATAATATCTGCAAATGATTTTATTAATTTTTCTTTTAACAAGTTTAGTTCTTTTTTAAAACTCATATATTATTCATATATTATATTGAGGTCTCTAGCTCTTAAATATTACAGTAGAAAATACAATGACTGATTTAATAAAAACACAAATAAAATATGTTATTGGTCCGGATGGAAGTCCACTCACCATCACCGACTTACCGCCTACAACAACAAAGCGTTGGGTTATCCGTCGCAAAGCTGAAGTTGTTGCAGCTGTTAGAGGTGGATTATTAAGTTTGGATGAGGCGTGTCAACGTTACACTTTAACTATAGAAGAATTTCTTTCATGGCAAAGTTCGATTGATGAACACGGTTTAGCTGGATTACGGACAACTAAAACCCAACAATATAGGCATTAAATAATGATGTCGGTTCAAAATTTTATTTCAAAATAAGCCAAGCTTTTTTAAGCTTGGCTTATATTTTTCTTTCAGCATATAAAATTTAAAAATCTATATAGAATCTGGAGTTTCAACTACCCAACCATTGAATGGAGTTGAGTAAAAGTATGATGATTATCTGTTGCTGTCTTATCCTCATTCTTTTCAAGAATTTGCGCACGTTGAAGCTCTGTATCAATTTCTTTCAAGGCAATTTTAGCATTTGTTTCCTGCAACTTTAAACCACGAATCGAATCTGTGAGATTATCACGCCTCTGTCGTGCTGCACGAGCAAAAGCTGAATAAGCGAAATGATGAATATCATTATTTCCCGATCTACGCTCTTCATTAACAATTTGTTCTTCGAGTTCTAATACCATTCGTTCAAATTCTGTAATCATCATCTCAAGCTGTGCAATTTCACGACGCTTCTCTCGCACTTGAAACATCTTTAATTGCACCATATTCTGCTGTGACTTCATACCTCATACTCCTTAAACTACACAAAAACTCAAATTAGCGCTCATATATACCCTCTATACCTTTATTTTCACTCTTTTCATTGAAAATAAAAAGCAATTTTTAATTTAAATTTCTTTAGCATTTTAAACTACTACAAACGAAGCCTCATTTTAAAAGCGCTAACTCTTTCTTCACATGATGCTCTTATTAAATCGAAGAGACTTAAATCTCGGTAAATAAATATAAAAATTTTAAAACAGTAAATTATAAAACTTTTTTGCATCACAAATTAATAAAATATAGCACCGATTATCCTATCAAATTTTTAAAATATGAAATTTTTCTAAAATAATTTTATTCACCTCTTTCAAAAATAAAAATATTTTGTTAACCACTATCTAAGATAGTAGGGGAAACAGCGGCAATTGTTACGCGTACTGCTGAGCTATTCATAAGCACTTAAATATTAAGTGTTTGATTTTGTGAATTGTTTTTTATGAACAGTCATTTTACTAACTGTTATGAAATAAAAATGCTCCACTTGATTCGGGAGGAGCAAGATGAGGGAATGAAATGCGCGTATTATTAATTGAAGATGATAAAACAACCACTAAAAGCATCGAATTGATGCTAAAATCAGAAAATTTTAATGTTTACATTACTGATCTGGGTGAAGAAGGTATCGATCTAGGTAAACTCTATGATTATGATATCATTTTGCTTGATCTGAATCTTCCTGATATGTCAGGCTATGAAGTCTTACGGACTCTAAGGCTAGAAAAAATAAAGACTCCCGTGCTTATCCTTTCTGGTATGGGAGGGATTGAAGATAAAGTTCGTGGTTTTGGCTTTGGTGCTGATGATTACATGACTAAACCTTTCCATAAAGATGAATTAATTGCACGTATTCACGCTGTTGTTCGTCGTTCTAAAGGTCATGCACAATCAGTTATCATTACTGGCGATCTTACTGTTAATCTCGATGCTAAAACAGTCGAAATTGCAGGTCGTCCTGTTCATCTAACAGGAAAAGAATACCAAATGCTAGAACTTCTATCTCTACGCAAGGGTACTACACTTACTAAAGAAATGTTCCTCAATCATCTCTACGGTGGTATGGATGAACCTGAACTCAAAATTATTGATGTCTTTATCTGCAAGCTGCGGAAAAAACTGGATGCAGTATCTTCTGGCGTCAATTATATTGATACAGTTTGGGGACGCGGTTACGTATTACGTGATCCAGTTGAAGAAAACATACGAAAAACTGCTTAAATAACAAAAATCATAACTCTTAAAATCTCAGATATTATATGCTGAGATTTTTTTTGTTATCGATCAATAAAAATCCTATAATTATCATTCATTAAATAGCATCTCAGCTATTTTTTCTAATATAGTGAAAAATTTTATCTTGTTCAGAACTTCTTTATACATTCGAAAGTAATGCAGTCACTGGTTTCGTGTATGCTTATTTTCATAGCTGTTATCTCAGCAAGTAATATCGTATAATAGAACTGAGCAATACGTGCATCAATTAGCTCTTCCGGCATTTTTCCGTTATATAATTCAATAAAATGAGAAGGGATACGTAATATTTTACCACGAATTTCGAATCGAAATAAACGTTGATCTGTATTTTGTAAAATTACAACACCTATTTCACCACCTTGAGAAACCGTCGCATTTGCAATCAATAATAAATTAAGCAAAAGTTTAATTTCATCTTTCGGTAGAAGAAAAGAAGCAGCCTGCCATTTCAAAATTGCTTTTTCTTCTTTCATATATTGTTGAGACACTTGTTCAGCAAAAATCGTATCTACTTTGTCCTCTACTCCTCCTACAGCCCCAAAAGCTAATCGCGCAAATTGTAAACGTGCAGAAGCATTTGCAACAGATAAACGCACTAATTGTAAAACATCTTCATCAGCATTACCTTCATCATAAAGCTCCATAGCATTTTGAATAGCACCAATAGGAGAAATTAAATCGTGGCAAATACGACTACAAAGCAAAGCAGCCAAATCAGTAGACTTCAAAGAAATAGCTAATGTCATATTTATATAGCTCCTCAATTCTGAATGTTTTTCAACTGCAACTCTTAGCACCTAATGTATGTACAGAAATTGAACAATCACATTAAAATCTTCTTTTTAAGAATAAATTTAAGAATTTAAATAACTTTATGCCTTATTTTCTATCTATTGGATAAACATTATAATTCTATTTGTGTATAAATTAACTTAAAATTAAAAGGGAAAAATCCCATGACACACTCTCTTTTATCACGTTGGTATATGAATATTGTACTTTTTGCATCGCTTTTATTCATAATAACAAATATTGCAAATGCCCAACTCTCACCAATAGAAGAAAATGATCAAAATTTCTCGTTGCAAGAAATTATTTCTTCTGGTCATAATTTTTTTGGGAAAACAGCAGGAAGCATAGCCACTGCAATTGAAAAAATTTTTTCACGACACGGACATCCAAGTGCTTATATTTTAGGAGAAGAAGCATCTGGAGCTTTTTTTGCCGGATTAACTTATGGTGAAGGAAAAATCTTCACAAAAAACTATGGGCAGCATAAAGTTTTTTGGCAAGGTCCTTCTATAGGATGGGATTTTGGCGGTCAAGGATCCCGTTTAATGATCTTAGTTTATGATCTTAATAAGATAAATAATTTATGGGGACGCTATGGAGGTATTTCAGGTTCGGCCTATTTAATTGCAGGAGTTGGCTTTCATATTCTTAAACGGGATAATACTCTGCTCATTCCGATACGCACAGGCATTGGCGCACGCCTTAGCATCAATATGGGATATTTAAAATTAACACCCACACCAACATGGAACCCATTTTAACACTCTGACTGAAAAGAGGCATTATGTTTATCCAATCAATTCTTTTTTTTATTCTCGGAATTGCGACTATTTCTTGGTTATTAGTACTGATTTCCCCTCTCATTTGGCGTAAAGTTCTTCATTTTGCATACAAATCTGTTTCTGCAAAAATTCCGTTATCGCTTATTGAAATACAAGCAAACCAAAACTTTCTTTGTGCCCAGCATGCCGTAGAATTGGCGCGCCATGCACAAAAATATGATTCTTTACAAAAAAAATATGCTCAACTAAAAATACAACTTAGCCTCCAAAAAGAACAGCTCTGCTCTTCATATTTTCCACCGCAATGCACACCCCTTCTCTCTCCTAAAACAGAATCGGTAGAGAAAAAAAATAATGTTCTTGCAACAAATACTTTCATAAAGGAAATTAAAGCTATGCATGAGAAAATAGCGCATTATAAAAAACGCTTAAAAAATATTCAAATAGATGAGCTTGATACTGCTGCTAAAGATCAACTACTGCATGAATTATGTGAAGAAACAAAAGAATTAGCAGCCACGCTAGCTGCTCACATCGCTATAAAAGAGGGTAAAGACTCATCTATTAATAAATTAATTAAAGGCTCTAAAAACAAAAACGACCTTGCATCTTATATTCGCAAAAAAATTGTTAATACTAAAAAAACTCCCCTCCCTGAAAATTAATTACAGCTAAACAATAAAAGACGTTTTTGATAAGCTGATAACTGAAAGATCAACAATGAACATCATTGATTAATATCAATGCCATGAAAACTTTGTTATTATGAATTCACACTGTCAACAATAGCTAATTTGCAAATGATAAACTTTTACTATTCAAGTTTCATCTGTAAAATAGCGTATTTCTTTTATAATTTTTCTTATTTTAAAGTTTTTTGCAGTCTTTTAGGATATACAATCTGACCAAAATATTAGTATAATGAGAGGATATTTATGTTTTCCTTCATACTGGCATGAATATTTGCAATTTCTTTTTCTATAAATAGGACTATATTCTCAACTTTCATGATCCATTTGATATCAGCGTTATAAGTGAAAGAACGCATGAAATCATTAATAGATATGAAAAGTGATATAGACTGAATTAATCAGGACCTTACAGTATACAATGTTCCATAAATAGTGCGATTCTTTTACAAATTTTACGCACTATAAAAATCTCTTATACATTGAATAATTTTATCTTGATCGCTTTGAGATAAATAAGGATACATAGGTAAGCTTAAGACACAACTTCCTAAATACTCAGAAACAGAAAGAGAATCCTTTACATAGGGAAAATTTTTATAAGCTGGTTGTAAATGTAATGGAGTATTATAATAAACCATTGTAGGAACGCCATTTTTTTGTAAATAGGCTTTTAACTGATCACGATTTTTCACCTTAATAGTGTATTGTGCATAAGCACAACGAACATTTTCTTCCACTTCTGGAACTGCCACAATATCCTTTAAATTCTCAGAATAACGTTGAGCAATTGCTGCACGTTTTTCTATCTCATCTTCAAAAATAACAAGCTTTTCTAACAAAATCGCAGCTTGAATTGTATCTAATCGTGAATTCATACCAATACGCACATTGTCATATTGCGTTTTACCTTTACCATGAAATAATATTGAACGTAAAAGGGCTGCCATATCATCATCATTGGTCATCATAGCGCCCCCGTCACCATAACACCCTAAAGGTTTTGCTGGATAAAAACTCGTTGCGGCAACGTCACCAAAAGCGCCACACATAATATGACCACTTTTACCACCTATCGATTGAGCAGTATCTTCAATAACAAAAAGATTTTCTTTTTCAGCCACTAGAGAAATTTGACTATAGTCAGCAGGAAGTCCAAATAAATCGACAGCAATAATAGCCTTTGGTTTAAGACGTCCCTCTTTTTTAATCATTGCGATTGCTTCACAAAGTTTATCAACATCAATATTGAATGTATCGGACCTTACATCAACAAATACAGGCTCTGCTCCTACCAAAGCCGCAACCTCTGCCGTTGCAGAAAAAGTAAAGCTAGGACAAAAGACAGCATCCCCTGGACCAATATTTTTAGCCATAAGAGGCATCATCAATGCATCTGTTCCATTAGCACAAGCAATAACATGTTTAACGCCAAGATAGTCTGCTAACTTTTCTTCAAATTCTGTTACTTTCGGTCCTAAAATATACTGACCACTGGCTATAACATGCGCAATTGCAGCATTAATTTTATCTTCGATGCGCGCACGCTGCGCTCCAAGGTCAATGAATTGCATATTAACTCCATTGATAATTACAATTAGGAAAGCATACTTTATCTTTTACTCATAATGGTTGACACTAGCTGCAGTTAAAACTCTTAAAATAGCGACAGCATCTTTCCCATTTGTACGAGGCAATTGACGTGTCTCAACACAATTTAGAAAATGCTGTAATTCGTAAGTAAGCGGTAAACCTTCACAAACATCAATATAATTTATCTTATCAACCTTAGAAACCCATTTTTTATTCTCCTGCCAAACAGAAAAATTGTGGAATGCTAATTTACGATTCCACGGTTCCATATCATCCAATACAAGCATAGCCTTTGTACCAACAACTGTTAAGCGCCTTTCGCAATAAGGGCTAAGACGTGAAGTAAAGAGGTGACTGCGTATACCATTGGGAAATGTCATATGAACATGCGCAAAATCAGAAAGCTGGTTAATCACTGCAGATCCTTCTCCATGCACCTGAGAAGGCTCACATTTTGTCAAAGCTAAAATCATTGAAAGATCATGAGGAGCAAGATCCCATAAAGCGCTGCTTTGTGTATGAAATTTACCGAACCCTAACCGATGAGAATAAATATAACGGATATCTCCTAATGCTTCTTGCTCTATTAATTCACATAATTTTTCAAAGGCAGGATGAAAACGCAAAATATGGCCTACCATAAAAATCCGCCCATATTCATGAGCAATCTTAACTTGAAGTTCAGCATCAGCTACATTCAAAGCAATTGGTTTTTCAACCAAAACATCCTTACCACTTTTAAGAGCCCGTAGCGCATTTTCTGTATGAAATTGTGGGGGTAAAGCTAGAACAAGTGCATCAATATCTTTATGAGTAAAAAGCTCATCGGGTGTAATAGCTATAACACCATACGTATTTGCAAAATGTGCAGCGCGATCAGCATCAGTATCAGAAACTGCTGCTAAAACTCCAAGAGTTTGAAGGGTCTGTATATGATTTTTACCCCAATAACCGCACCCTAAAACCGCTACACGTGGCGCCATTTTTTATGCCTTATTTTGTCAATTATATAAAATTTATACTTTCAATTCATTCCATATCCGGGATGAAACAGAATAACAAGAGAAAAGCTTAAAAACGATGCTTGACATCTTACTATTCTACCTCTTAGTATCCACAAAAGATAAAATGACTTAATCAGATTTATCTGTTTTGGCGGAGTAGCTCAGTAGGTTAGAGCAGAGGAATCATAATCCTTGTGTCGGGGGTTCGAATCCCTCCTCCGCTACCAATATTTATTTTATGACATTTTTTAGAAAAATTTTCATCATATAACTCCAATTAATTTTGCTGAATTATTATAAATAACTTTTTATAATCAATGAATAGAAAGCAATAAAAAATACATAAATTTTTCTTAAAAAAATTTTATAGTAATACTATTCTTTCATCACTCAAGGACTTAATGTAATTATATGGAAAAATGAAACAATTATTTTTCTGTATTTTTTATTTTCAATTTTTATAATAAAATGATTAAAAGCAGTATGAGCACAAAGAATAATACGAGTTGTTCAGAATTAATTGCTCGGATTTATAATGAAGTCATGTATAATCATATACACAGAACATAACCTGATCATTCAAATTAACTTTTCACCCTATACTTTTAAAATTCCTAGTTTTGAAAAAAGCTATCTAAAAAAGAAAGTTGATCTCCTCATAAGACTTATAATGCTCTCTCTTCTCTATGAACAATAGCCTCAATACTGGATTTAAAAAACATCTTTGTATAGTCATCTTTTGCGTGTAAATGACGCAAATCGCTATTGCTTAACTCCTCAACAATTACACCTTTGTGCATAATCCCAGCACGATCGCATATATGTGCAATAACAGCAAGATCATGAGAAACCATTAAATAAGTCAAATGTTTTTCTTGTCGTAATGATTTTAATAAATTTAAAATTTCAGCCTGCACAGATACATCCAATGCAGATGTTGGTTCATCAAGTAACAAAACTGCTGGTTCAATAATCAAAGCACGCGCAAGAGCAACACGTTGACGTTGACCTCCAGATAATTCATGTGGATAACGATAAAAAAATGAAGAACCTAAACCAACAGAATCCAAAACATTCTGTATCCGTTCTTCTTTATTATCCATGTTATGGATGGAGAGAGCTTCAGAAAGAGCAGTATAAATCATTTTTCGTGGATGAAGCGATGCATAAGGATCTTGAAAGACCATTTGAATACGACGTAGAAAAGCCTTATCTTTTTTCTGCGGTACTTCTTTTCCATCAAAAATGACCTGTCCACTCGAACAGGGAACTAACCCAACTAATGCATTTAAAATAGTTGATTTACCGCACCCTGATTCACCAATCAAACCATAAGCTTCACCACGCTTAATATGAAAATTAACATTTTTCACAACTGGCGTTGCTCGATAACCACGTCCGAAGGTTACAGATAAATCAGAAACATCAACAATATTTTCATAATTGGTCATACTAACCTCTTTCAACACCATGAACAATTGCAGGCCCATCTAACCAACTAGGATCTCGCTCAGGAACAGCTAAAACATCAACTGGATTATCAAGCCGTGGCAAGCTTGCCAACAAAGCTTTTGTGTAGGGATGACGTGCACGAGATAAATCAGATGCTGACAATTCTTCTAAGATACGACCAGCATACATAACCAAAACACGATCACAAAAATTAGCAATCACATTCAAATCATGACTAATGAAAATAAGTCCCATTCCAGATTTTGTTACAAGCTCATCCAGCACCGTTAAAACCTGAGATCTAACTGTGATATCAAGTGCGGATGTTGGCTCATCAGCAATGACTAAATCAGGTTTTGAAATAAGCATCATAGCAATCATAACCCGCTGCCCCATTCCACCTGATATTTCATGAGGAAATAACCGCATAACATGTTCAGGATTACGAATATGAACAGATTCGAGCATAGAAATTGTCTGTTTCCACGCATCCATTTTTGAAACACGATAATGAACACGGTAAGCTTCTATGATCTGATCCCCAATTCGCATTAACGGATTAAGCGAATATTTTGGATCTTGTAAAATCATTGCAATACGTTTTCCCCGAATAGTACGCATCTGAGACTCATTCGCAGATAACAAATCTATATCATCAAAACGCATTTTTTTAGCTTTAACGATTGCTGACTTCGGATTTAGTTTTAAAATCGCACGTCCAGTTATTGATTTTCCGGATCCAGATTCTCCAACAATTCCAATTTTTTCTCTCCCAGCAGAAAAGCTAACACCACGCACAACATCTGAAATACCACCTGTTATAGGAAATGAAATGTGTAAATCTTCTATCTCTAATAATTTTTTACTCATTGCGCGGATCCAATATATCACGAAGTCCATCACCTAAAAGATTAAAACCCAAGCTCGTAAGCAATATTGCACAACCGGGAACTGCCGCCAACCACCAACTTGTCATCATAAATTCACGACCAGTTGAAAGCATAGCTCCCCATTCAGGACTGGGTGGCTGAGCGCCTAATCCTAAAAAACCAAGACCGGCAGCCGTTAAAATAATCGCAGACATATTCAACGTTAACCGTACAATTACCGAGGGAATACACATCGGTGCAATATGGAATAGAATAATTCGAAAAGAAGATGCTCCCTGTAGACGAACGGCAGAAACATAATCAGATAAGCGTATTGTCAAAGTTTCAGCACGCGCTAAACGTGCAATTGGTGGCCATGCTGCAATTGAAATCGCAATTGCAGCATTTTCAATACCTGGTCCTAAAACAGCCGAAAAAGCAAGTGCTAAAATCAAACTTGGAAAAGCAAGAAAAATATCAACAATACGCATCAAAATAGTATCAACCCATCCTCCTATATAACCGGCTGTTGTCCCTACAATGAGTCCTATAGGTGCCACAATAATGGTAGTTAGAAAAACAATATAAAGGGTAATACGCATACCAAAAATTAAGCGACTAAAAATATCACGTCCTAATTCATCTGTTCCTAAATAATGCGATGAAGATGGTGGAAGAAGTCGATGAGCAAGATCATTGCTTACAACATCATGGGTAGCAATCCAAGGTGCAAAAATCGCACATACAATAATAGAAAAAATAATAATAAAACCCAATAAAGCAGAAATATTACGAAAAAATCGGATTAACGAATGATAAAATTTTTGTATATTTGCCTGAATAACTGACTGTGGAACAGGCTTATTTGACCAATGTTTTAATTGGGGTTCGTTTTTGTGCAATATTGCCATAATTTAACGTGTCCTTGGATCGAAAATATTATAAAATAAATCAGAAAGTAAATTAATAACAATAAAAAAGCACCCTATAAGTAGTGTACAAGCTACAACCGCATTCATATCACCTGCCAAAAGTGCACTCGTTAAATAACGTCCAAATCCAGGCCAAGCAAAAACAGTTTCTGTTAACACAGCACCTTCTAATAAAAAAGCATAAGAAAGTCCAACAACAGTAATAATCTGAACAGCGGCATTGCGAAAAGCATGCTTCCAAACTGTTTGTCGCCATGATAATCCTTTAACACGTGCAGTAATAATATATTCTTGATTGAGTTGTTCAATCATAAATCCACGTGTCATACGGCTAATATAAGCCATAGCACCAAAAGCTAGAATTAAAGCAGGCATAATAATATGACTGAAAACATTGCCAAAAGCTTCCCATTGCCCTTGCATTGCAGTATCCAAAAGAAAAAACCCCGTCTTAGCTTCAAAAGAATATTCATAAATAAAATCAATACGTCCTGGACCACCAATCCAATCAAGCTTATTGTAAAATACCAATAACGCCATCAATCCAAGCCAAAAAGTTGGCGTTGAGTAAACACACAGTGTAAAAAGACGTACAAAATAATCAATGGGTGAATTACGGTACATTGCTGCAATGATACCAAATGGAATACCAAAGCTTGTACCAATAATAATAGCAACTGTTGCTAATTCCAGCGTTGGAGGAAATACATGCATGATATCTTCTAAAATAGGACGCCCTGAAATCAAAGAATCTCCAAAATCAAACAAAAAAATATTTTGAAGATAGGTCCAATATTGAATGATCAATGGCTTATCAAGGCCCAAACGATAGAACATTTTATCGTAAGCTTCTTGACTAATATTATCTCCAAGAATAGCAATAACAGGATCTAAAGGAAGAAGGCGACCAATAAAAAAAGTAATGGTTATTAAGCCAATTAACGTAACAAATACCGAAATAAAAAGTTTAAAAATTTTGAAAAAAAAGGCCGACATATAGAAATTTTTCTGATTCGGCGATGCTGCTATATCCGTCTTTGACAATGATGAAGTTATCATAATATTTCCCTACCAACTTATGAAACATAAGTTTAGCGATATTTCTCGCCCTACAGTCAAACAAATTTTAACCATACATTACATATGACTTCGTTCATCATTTGATTACATATATTTTTCAGCTTTATTATAATAAAGCCTGAAACTATTCCAGACCCATTTTTTCACTGCAGGTCCTACTCCAATAGTATAATATGTCTGGAATAAATAAGCCATAGGACCGTGATTTAAAATATAATTTTGTAGTTCTCGATATTGCTCGAAGCGTTTACTTTTATCCTCTTCAAATAAAGCATCCATCACCATTTTATTTGCCTTTGCATCATAATATCCAACCCGCCAAGCCAAATGCATATTATACGGTTTAGTAAATGTCGGATCAGGATTAAAAACATGATGCCATGAAGATGCATGCCCATCAGGGTCAGCTGTATTCCAACTCATAATAGCAATATCATAATTTCCACCACGAACACGATTTAATAATTGAGCTTGTGACATTTTTTCAATGGAAAGTTCAATCCCAATTTTACGAGCATTTTCTTGAATAATTTGTGCAACAGATGACATATAGGACAAACTGCCAATTAAAAGATTGGCCTTAAAGCCATTTACATAGCCCGCCTCTTTAATTAACTGTTTTGCTTTTTTCAAATCCAACTTAAATGGCACACCCTCTTTTTCATCTAAAGCGCCTGGTATCCCCAACGGCATATAACTTGCACGAGGAATAGCAATCCCTTTTAAAACAGTTTTACCGAGCGTATCATAATCGACTAGATAACGAAATGCCAAACGCACTTTTTCATTGGCAAAAATTACATTCTTATTATTCAACGAAAGATAAACAGACTGTGGACGTAAAACACGATGAATTGCAAGAGGCCCCTCTTGTTTCTCAATATCCAATATATCTTCTGAAGAGAGATCACGGGATATATCTACAACACCCTTTTCCAAAAGGAACCTCTGACTTGCTGATTCAGCCACATGAAGTATTAAAATCCGCTCAATTTTCGGCGCGTCTCCCCAATAATGTTGTGTTGCTTCTAAAACAACGCGCTCTCCGGGAGCCCAACGTACTAATTTATAAGGCCCAACACACGCTGAATGAGTCGCTAAATATTTATTTCCCATATCATTATTAACAGCATGCATTTCGAGTTTCTGCCGATTCAGCAAAGCAGAAGCATAAGATTGTCCAATTACAGTCAATATAAGACGCAAAGGATAAAGTTTATCAAATTGCATTTGTAAAGTTTTATCATCAAGAGCTTGGATCTTTGTTTCAACATTATCTTCAGTAAATCCGTAATCTTTTAAAGATTGAGCATAACTCAATCCTAATTTAACAACCCGTTGCATTGACCAAGCAAGATCTTGTGCAGTTGCTAATGTTCCATCATCAAATTTTAAATCATCACGAAGATGAAAAATGATTTTTTTCCCATCATCCAAAACATCCCAAGATTTGGCCATAGCAGGCTGAATTTTTGTAGAGTTATGTGGATCATACTGTACCAATGCACTGCAAATATTCGTCAATAACTCACTCGTTACAACTTCTACAGATTGTGCTGGATCAAAACTGGTAATCGAATCAATACTCCATGCCATCACTAATGTATTTTTAGGGGATGCATGCAACATTATTGGCATTAATCCACTAAAAAAAACAATTGATCCTAATAAAGCATAAATTCTCTTAAACATTTTCTTATACAGCCATTCAGTTTGCATTTTTTATTGTACCAACCCTTTCAAACAAAAATCGATGATGATTATTCAATTATAAGACAGCACCTTATTTTTCAGGTTCTATGTATAGAGAAATATACTTTTACTCGATTGCGCGAATTACTTACCCTTTACACATCGCATAATCCAATATGTATTTATTTTTCAATTGTATGATAGAAAATGCGCGGTGCACTATTCCAACTCCATTTTTTAATAACAGGGGAGATGGCTACAACATTATATTTCTGATACAGAAAAGCATAAGGTCCTTTTTGCATAAATTCGTTTTGTAAATCGACATATCTTTGTGACCGTTTTGTTTGATCTTTTTCAAACAAAGCGTCTTGAACTTTTTGATTCATCTCTTCATCAAAATACCCATGTTGCCAACTAGGATAAGCTGTATTTTTAGACTCAAACTGATTATCAGGGTTGAAAACAATCCGTGAAGCTGTCGTATGAGGATCTACAGACTCACTATTCCATCCCAAAATAATTGTTTCAAAAGCACGTGCATAAGCTTTTGAAAAAAGCTGTGTTCCTGCAAGACGCTTAATGTTCAGACGAATACCAACCTTTGCTGCATTATCTTGAATGGATTGAACAATCTGCAAAGAATTAGAAGTTCCTATAAGAACACTTATTTCAAATCCGTTTGGATACCCTGCCTCAGTTAGAAGCTGCTTAGCTTTTTCAAGATCAAGCTTAAAAGGCAATCCTTCTTTTTCATTTAAAGCACCTAAACTTCCGATAGGCATAAAACTAGCACGAGGGATACCAGTACCTTTCAACACTGTTTTACCAAGCCCTTCATAATCAATAAGATAACGCAGAGCCAAACGCACTTTTTCATTGGATAAAATAGGATGTGTCATATTAAATCCCCAATAAAACATGGCTGACTGCAATACTTTTTCAACCTTAACATCTGTTTTTTCTTGAAGATCTTCTAAAATATCCACCGTCAAATCACGAGCGACATCAACATCTTTTTTTTCTAGCAATAAACGTTGTGTACTTGGCTCAGCAACATGGCGGATCAGAATTTTTTTGAGTTTCGGTTTTTCCCCCCAATAATGAGGATTAGCACCTAACAATACTGCTTCTCCTGCACGCCAATCGATTAACTGATAGGGTCCAACACAAGCTGAATGAGTCGCTAGATATTGGCTGCCCATATCACCATTCTTTTCGTGTTTCAGAATTGTTTCACGATCAAGCAAAAGAGCAACACGATTAGCAGCAATACTATTAAGAATGAGCTCTGCTGAATATGGCTTATCAAATTTCATCACGACAGTTTTTTCATCTAATGCTTGAATAGCATCATCAACTGTTTGTTTGGTAATACCATACTCTTTAAATGCCGTTGCACCTGCCATATCCAATTCAACAATCCGTTTCATACTCCAAACAAAATCATGAGCATTAGCAGATCGACCATCAGAAAACTTCAAATCATCACGCAAATGAAAGGTAATTACTGTATTATTTTCACCTGAAACATCCCAACTCTTTGCTAAACTAGGAATAATCTTAGTTGCATCATTGGGAGAAGAATCAGCCAAACTAGAGCAAATATTGAGAATAATTTCATGACTATAAACATCATTGATTTGTGCTGGATCAAACGTTTTAATTGCATCAAGATTCCAAGCCATTACAAACGTATCAACAGGTGTTTTTGCTAGTGTTTTTTGCTCAAAAATGCTTATAGATACAAGAACAGAAACAAAAAAACAGCTCGCTTTCAATATATTCTTTTTCATATTCATGGACTTTCCTTCCAGAATTTTATTATATAGATCAGCCGCTTACATATAAATCAATGAATTTACATCAGAAAACACTAAGTAAACATAACACAAGTATCTCTGTATACATAGTTATTACTTTCTTAATCAATAAAACTTATTTCTTCATTGCATTATAAAAAACACTTTACTCACCATATCCAAATCTCTTTTTGATAATTAAGCACGACCGTAGCATGATATTTTGGTATTGTAAATATATCAAATCTTTTTGAATAACTGCTTCGACTAAAAGCGACCTAACTTTTAAAGACCAAACTAAAAAACAAGCCATCTTTGCATTTTAAGTCTTCAAAACGCTATAAAATACAGAACACCAATCTCTCTGATCACTTCCCCAAATTACCGTAATCAAAAAACAACATACAATTCAATGTATTTTATTCATTGAAAAATAAATTTATCATAGAGTTTCACAAAAACATACTCTTTTTAATTTTAATATTTATTCTCTTTCAGAAATATCATAAAATTCTAAATATTAAATTATGCACTACATCAATATCCCTCCCCTAATTAAGCACTCTAGTGAAGAGAGATTTTTTTAAGCTTAGATGCAAAATTTCTTCTTAAAATATTAATTTATCAACTGAAAAGATCTCATACACCCTACATAAACATTTAAATATTGTGCAAATTTATCGACAAAAACATCCTTCAAGATGATCATTAACAATCCCTACTGCCTGCATAAAAGCGTAACAAGTAATAGGGCCAACAAATATCCAACCACGCTTTTTTAAATCTTTAGAAAGACGGATAGACGCAGGCGTTACAGAATTAGTTTTCCATGTCTGACAATCTGTCTTCTCATATTGTTCAGACTGTAGTGTCTGAAAAGACCAAAAATAATGAGATAAACTGTTCCATTCTGCTATAATTTCCTGAGCTTTGAGAGCATTATTAACAACTGATCTAATTTTACCTCGATGGCGAATAATGCCTTTATCTTGCATCAATATTTCTATTTTTTTTTCATCATACTGTGCAATCTTTTCAAAATCAAAACCATCAAAAGCATCATAAAAATTGGATATTTTTCTTAAAATTGTTAACCAAGCAAGTCCTGCTTGAAAGCCTTCAAGACAAATTTGTGCAAACAAAAGACGATCATCAAAAACAGGCTTTCCCCATATATCATCATGATAAGCACAATAAAGTGGATCAGTCCCTGCCCACGAACAACGAATTTTTCCATCTTTACCCATAAGAAGACCTTTATCAAGCATGAATATTCACCCTATCAAAAAAGCGTTCCTTGATCATCATCCTGCCACTGTTTTAATCGCTTCTTCGGTTTTGGAACGCTCTTAGACATAGAATTACAAGTTGAAACATTAATTTCACCATCAAAAAATCGTAAGCTTATCTGTCCTGTTTTAGGAAACTGTGCTAATCGTTTAATTGGTTTATTCTCTTGCCCTAAGGCTAAAACAAAACCACGCTCTAAAATACTTTGATAAGATGTACTTTTTAAAAGTCTAAATGCCATTTTTATTTGGGCACGTTTTTTTTCAACATTACGTAAAAAAGCATGATGAAGGCGTACTGTATACTCTTTTGTATTTTGTTGTGCTTTTTTAGTATTCAACAAACGTGGGGAAAGTCGGATAACAAGTGTATAAAAATAAAAACGTTTTTTATCATAATTAACACAAAGAGCACGTTGTAACCGACTTGAAATTTCATCAAAACTACGCCGCGGCAAAGCAAATAACTGATCAGCAGTAGGAAGACCTCGTACAACAGCAGATAATTTTTGTTTATAAAAACTAAAATAACGCGCCGCTCCTACGCGAAAGCGTAAGCTAAGTGAAGCTAAGTGTGTTTCAAGATCGAATTTAACTGGTACAGCTTTTTCCGCTGCTCCTGTAGGAGTTGGTGCTCGCCAATCTGCAACATAATCAATGAGTGTCCAATCTGTTTCGTGCCCAACTGCAGAAATAATTGGAATAGCAGATACACTAACAGCACGGACAACTGCTTCGTCATTAAATCCCCATAGGTCTTCTAAACTGCCCCCACCACGCGCCACAATAATAAGATCAGGCTTAGAGATAGCACTTTCTAAAGGTAGAGCGTTAAACCCAGCAATAGCAGCAGCTACTTCTTGACCGCTAGTCTCTCCCTGGACCCGTACAGGCCAAACAAAAATATGTAAAGGAAAACGGTCTGATATACGATGAATAATATCACGGATAACAGCTCCTGTTGGTGACGTCACGACTCCTATAACACGAGGCATATAAGGCAATTTTTTTTTCTTCGCCTCATCAAACAAGCCTTCGTCTGCAAATTTTTTCTTACGATTTTCTAAAAGAGTCATCAAAGCGCCAACCCCTGTTGGCTCAAGAGAGTCAATAATAATTTGATATTTTGATGATCCCTGATAAGTTGTTAACTTACCTACAGCAACCACTTCCATTCCTTCCTCAGGAGGAAATTGGAGTTTTTCTATCACACCTCGCCAAATAACAGCTTCTAATCGAGCTTTATCGTCTTTTAAAGCAAAATAGGCATGCCCTGAAGCGTGTACACCACGATAACCTGATATTTCGCCACGCACACGTACATAACCAAACTTTTCTTCAACAATACGTTTTAAAGCTCCTGCTATTTCAGAAACACTAAACTCTGCCGCATTTGTTGCTACTGATTTTTCAAGAAACAAATCCATCGTATTCTTCAATTCGCTTATATTGATGATAGACTAAACTATACTGATAAGATGACATATGTTTTCATTCTTTTTGTCCATAACACATCTTCTTGGATGAAACCCTTTTCATCTTTTTTAGGAAAGATAGACTTTTAAATCTTTACCGACAACAGGAATTATAATTTTTTAAATTTCTTCCATGTTATTTTAATATCAACACCACATTCACTCTTATCGCATACAAATATTGATTGATGGAAGCATTGTTCAGAAAAAGAAGTTTATATTTAAGCAATAAAATATTATTATCTTTTTTCTTATATCATCATTCAACAGAAAAATTAAACGCCTTACAGTTTTTTCTTTATTCTACTCTTTCCGAAAAGCAAAACGGCACAAAAATCCTGTAATGACAGCAACAAGAACAGCAGCTATTCCATACCAAAAGCTGTGTTTGCGTGCTTCATGAAAAATGGTATAGACAACATGTGCTTTAACAATTTCAAGAGTAGTTGTCGCACTACTTACATACTGCCCATCACGGAAAAGGTAAGCATTCACATGATAACGTCCAACAGGAACATTTGCAGGCAATTGAAAATGTGCTGTAAATAAGGAACCAGAACCAAAATAAACACCACCCACTTCTTCATGATAGAGATTTTTAGCTTTCTGCAAATTTATCAACTTACTACGAAAACTTTGTATTTTTTCTTGATCTTTTTCATTGGTTGAAAGAAAAAAATAAGGTAATCCTAGACCTAAACGTTTATAACTCTCAGCATCAGTGATATTCTCTATTTCACGCGTTGTTGCCATTGAATAAAATAGAGGAGCATTTTTAAAAGTTACGGAATCTGCATTAACCCATATTCCTAACTTACGTTTCTTTTCTCTTACAATGATCGATCGAGTTTGCCCTTCTAAACTAACTATAACATCGTAACGATTTTGTTGGCGGAATAACGGATTCATATTTTCCAAAACACCAGCAATATAAAGATCATGACCAGAAAAATTTGCCCCAACTGTAATCGTATTTGTTGTAACAATAATCTGCATAACCTCCTTCTCTTCTGATCCAACTTCCTCACTGCCCTGTGCCTCTATAGAGAAAGAAACAACACAAAACCAGCTTGACATGATAAATAAGAGGAAAAATTTATCCATTATCATCCCATAAGAATAACAAGAGAAAAAAGATTATCAGGGCGTATAAATAACTGGAAAGCTAAGCGCATACACACAATTATAACAAGAAACGCAAGTGCCAGACGTAATTGTTCTGCTTTTAACTTTTGTCCAGTCCTTATTCCGTATTGGGCTCCGATTCCCCCTCCAATCGTAAGTAAAAAAGCTAAAACAATATCAACCGACTGGTTACTTACACTTTGCAGAACGGTGGTAAAAGCTGATACAAATGTCATCTGAAAAAGCGAAGTTCCAACCACCACACTGGTCGGAACGTGTAAAAGATAAATCAGTGCCGGCACTGTAATGAATCCCCCACCAACGCCCATAATGGAAGACAATAACCCTACAACAAAACCAATTCCTAAAACTGGAATAATACTTACATAAATCATCGACGCTTGAAAATAAACTTTAAATGGCAATCGATCGATCCAATTATAATAACGAGGAGAATGAGAAGTGACCTTTTCTTTTTTGCATCGTCGCATCATAGCACATAAACTTTCAACCATCATCAAACTTCCAATACTTCCAAGAAGGAAGACATAAAGAAGTGAAATCATAAAGTCTAACTGCCCTAATTTTCTGAGAAGAGAAAAAACTTGAATACCGACCAAAGATCCAATTCCTCCTCCAATCACCAAAAGAATACCAAGTTTAATGTCAAGAGTACGTTTTTTGAAATGCGTAATTGCTCCCGTTACAGATGACGCAATTACCTGATTAGCTCCTGTTCCAACAGCAATGGTAGGAGGAATATTATAGAAAATCAATAAAGGCGTAATTAAAAAACCACCACCAATTCCAAAAAGACCTGAAAAAAAACCAACGACCGCCCCCATGCTAATTAAAATCAGCATACTCAATGACAATTCAGCAATTGGTAAATAAATACTCACTAATTCAAAATATTCAAAAATTTAAGATTTGTTTTTAATTTTTTCTTTCAATATTTTTTATCTTTATCTTTATAAGACAACTTTGACATCATACATATTGCCGCAAAGATATACATGAGCGTTCATAACACATCTCTTATATTCTTCATGTAACTGAAGAGCAACACACTAAAACTAATAATAGACAAGATTACATAATAACGTAAAAGTATATTCTAAAAACTATTCTTTGAAAGAAAATGCACGCCGAACCCCTGTAAAGAAACCACTTAAGAAGTGAACATCGGATGAATTTTTATCTGTTAGAGAATTTTTCAATGATTCTGTAGAATTCGTTGATAAGGAACTTATATCCTCTTGTTCTGATACATCATCGGTATTTTTTTGTCCTGGCTGCATTTTATCTTTTTTCAAAATATTGGACGTTTCATAAGATTGAGAATTCTTATTTTTTTCACGCACTATATGTGCAAGATAGTACACAACTGCATTAATTGATTGTGAAGAGGATTTACATTGTTTTATGATTGTTTTTTGTAAATTTTCTTTTTCACAAAGAAGAGTTTGAACCAGTATTTTAATTTGCTCTAAATCTTCAAAAAGTTTTTCTTCTTTCTGATTTCGAGCGTAATGCTCAGCCAAAATAGCCCGACTAATTTCATTTAAATAAGACTCTATACTATCATCTACAGGGCCCTGCTTAGCCAACCGATTATGCGCTTTTTTTATCTGCATTTTTTCATAAACATACCGTAACTTAGCAGAAATATCTGACATTCTTATTCCATAAGGTGCTTGTATTTCCTGAATTTTATTAACAGTAGAAGGAGAACAATGTTTATGCTTAACTGGCTTCAGAACATCGTGTTTAATACTCACAGATCCCACCCCTTACCTACATTCAATATGAATCATATTAATTAATGAAAAATGTGACCTATTTTAGTAAATAGAGTTTTAAGAATAGTAAAAAAATTGAAAATAATTGTATAAAATTAAGGAGGCTAAACCTATTTTTATAACCAAATAGAATAAATATTGAGACGAAACAAAAACTATGCGTTAAAAATAGAGAGAAAAATACAAATAAATACAGAGAAGCTTATATAAATAAAAAGAGCTATGATAAAATTCAATTTTAAATGATTTGGTTTCCCATAATTATTACTATAAACTCATAGGCATATAAACAAAGAGGATCATCATGAAAATAATTGTCGCTGTCAAACGTGTTATTGATCACAATATCAAAATACGTGTTAAATCTGATAGCACAGGTGTTGATTTATCCCATGTTAAAATGTCTATGAACCCTTTTGATGAAATCGCTGTAGAAGAAGCAATTCGACAAAAAGAAGCTGGAAAAATTTCAGAAATTATTCTTGTTTCAATTGGGCCAGAGGCAGCGCAAGAAACCTTACGAACAGGACTTGCAATGGGAGCAGATCGCGCTATTCTCGTAAAAACTGATGAAATACTCGAACCCTTAGCAATTGCTAAAACTTTAAAAGTTATTATTCTTGAAGAAAAACCAGATATGGTCTTTTTAGGGAAACAAGCCATTGATGATGAATGCAATCAAACTGGCCAAATGCTCGCAGGCCTTCTTGGTTGGGGACAAGCAACTTTCGCTTCATATTTAAATATAGAAAATGGACAAGCTCAAATCACCCGAGAAGTAGATAACGGCACACAAACTATTTGCCTTCCTCTTCCCATGGTTATGACTGTTGATTTACGGCTTAATGAGCCACGCTATACCTCCCTGCCTAATATTATAAAAGCTAAAAAGAAACCCATTGAACAAAAGGATATTGCTCATCTTTGTGTCGATACGCAAAAGCGTCTCACAACGCTCAGTGTTGAAGAACCCAAACCCCGTCAAGCTGGTATAAAAGTAGCAAATGTCACTGAACTTATTAGTGCACTCAAAAAAACAAATTGCATTTAAAATGCGCTAACAAATGATCAAAAGTAATAACGCATAAAAGGGCAACAACTTATGGCAATTCTTTTATTAGCTGAACACAATAATCATTCCTTAGCAGAAGAAACAGCGAAAGCTCTCACTGCTGCTCAATCCATTGGGAATGATATCGACATTCTTGTTTGTGGTATGAAAGTTCATGCTGTTGCAGAACAATGTGCTCAATTGGTTGGCGTTCGACAGGTACTTGTCGCCGAAGCTGACTATTTAGCATATCAATTAGCTGAACCCACGGCAGCGACAATTGTTGAACAAGCACCTGCTTATGACGTGATCATGGCAGCTTCAACAACCACTGGAAAAAATGTCATGCCGCGCGTCGCTGCTCTTCTTGATCTCATGCAAATTTCAGACATTATCGCTGTTGTCTCACCTGATACCTTCAAGCGACCAATATATGCTGGTAATGCTATTGAAACTGTACGTACAAATGATCGTCAAAAAATTATAACAGTGCGTACAGCTTCTTTCCCGCCAACACCTAAAGGAAATGTTGCCCCTATTAAAACAATAATACCAGCTCCTCATCCAAATCTTTCTTTCTTTGTCAAAGAAGAAATAAACAAAAGTGATCGTCCAGATCTTACGTCAGCACGTATTATTGTATCAGGTGGACGAGGTCTCGGTTCGGAAGAACAGTTTAAAGCACTCCTTTTACCGCTTGCAACCAAGCTCGGTGCTGCCTTAGGAGCAAGCCGAGCAGCCGTCGATGCAGGCTATGCCCCTAATGATTGGCAAATCGGACAAACAGGAAAAGTCGTTGCTCCTAAGCTCTATATTGCTATTGGTATCTCTGGTGCTATCCAACATCTAGCGGGAATAATGGATGCGCAAACCATTGTTGCTATTAATAATGATGAGGAAGCACCCATTATGCATATTGCTGATTACGTTCTTGTAGGTGATCTTCATCATATTATTCCTGAACTGGAAAAAGCTTTGTAAATCATGAGTGCAGAGAGACATACCCAGCGTGAAACAATAGAATGCGATATTGTTATCGTAGGTGGAGGGCCAGCAGGACTTTCTGCTGCTATCCGTCTAAAACAGATCAATCCTGAACTTTCTATTATAATACTTGAAAAAAGCACAGAAATCGGAGCACATATTTTGTCAGGAGCAGTGATTGATCCCATTGGAATCGATACACTTTTGCCAGAATGGAGAAACGAACAAAATCACCCTTTCACAACACCGATCAGTAGAGATCAATTTTTTCTACTTACATCAAAAAATGCCCAAATATTTCCCAATATTCTCCGCCCTCCAATTTTATCAAATAATGGATGCTATATTGTTTCGCTCGGAACTGTCTGTCGTTGGCTAAGCAAAAAAGCTGAAGAATTGGGCGTTGAAATTTATCCTGGCTTTCCAGCATCCGATATTCTCTGCAATGATCATGGAGCTGTTATTGGTGTCCTTACATCAGATATGGGTGTTGAAAAAGATGGAACTCCTGGAACAAATTATATACCAGGTACAGCTCTATTGGCAAAATATACCCTCATTGCAGAAGGAGCACGTGGCTCCCTTGCTAAGAAACTTATACAAAAATTTAATCTCAGCAAAGAGAGGGAACCACAAAAATTTGGTCTCGGACTTAAAGAATTATGGGAAATTGATCCTCAAAAGCACAAACTTGGTTTAATTCAACATTTTGCCGGTTGGCCATTGGATAATTATACTGGTGGTGGAGGCTTCCTCTACCACCAGGCAGAAAATTTGGTTTCTGTTGGTTTTGTTGTGCATTTGGATTATAAAAATCCTTATCTCTCTCCTTTTGAAGAGTTTCAACGTTTTAAAACGCATCCTAAACTCTATGAGCTTTTTAAAGGTGCAAAACGTCTTGCTTATGGTGCTCGCACCATCAGTGAAGGAGGATGGCAATCTGTTCCAAAACTCACCTTTCCTGGTGGAGCGCTGATTGGCTGTTCTGCCGGTTTCGTCAATGTACCCCGTATCAAAGGTTCACATAATGCTATATTATCTGGGATATTAGCAGCTGAAAAAATCGCCACAGCTCTTACCCAAGGTCGAGCCCATGATGAAGTTACAGAAATTGAAGACCACTGGCGCAAAGGTCCTATTGGCAAAGATCTTTATACAGTCCGGAATGTTAAACCACTCTGGACAAAATACGGGACAAAATATGGTATCATGCTAGCGGGTCTTGATTTATGGTGGCAACAATTTTTCGGTTTTTCTTTATTTAAAACACTTCCTCATGGAAAAGAAGACTATGCATGTCTTGAACCCGAAGAAAAATTTTATCCTATTGCTTATCCTAAACCAGATGGTATTGTAACCTTTGATTGTCTTTCTAGTGTCGCTCTTTCAAATACACACCACGAAAAGAACCAACCTTGCCATCTCAAAATAATTTCCATAGAAAAACAAAAAAACTCTGAATATGCAATCTATGGAGGTCCTTCAACACGCTACTGTCCTGCCGCCGTCTATGAATGGATCAAACAGGATGATCATGAAACTTATATGATCAATGCTTCAAACTGCATACATTGCAAAACTTGCGATATAAAAGATCCTAATCAAAATATCCATTGGACCTGTCCACAGGGAAATGAAGGACCTATTTATAAAAATATGTAATGAAAGATCTCTACCAGAAAAATTGGATATTCTAAATTCAATTAAGAATGCATTTTATTCAAAAAAATTCTTAATATTTTTAATAGTGCAAGATTGATAAACTCAATTCCTAAAACAAAGCGAATAACATTGTACATCATATCTTCAAATATAAGCTTTAGATAAGTGCTCGTAATCAACCCAACTTCATTATTGTCTCTCTTTAAAAGACATAAAAAAGGCCATGCAGTGCATGGCCTTTCTACTCTACATTTACTAAACTCTACTCAATGAATTACTAATTACGAAACAAAGCTAAAATATTCTGACTTCCTTGATTAGCTATGGAAAGAGCCTGAATACCAAGCTGTTGCTGAACTTGCAAAGCAGCCAATTTAGCAGATTCTGCATTCATATCAGCATCAACAAGTGCACCAATACCTACTTCAATATTATCAAGCAACTTTTTAACAAAGTTTAACTGAATATTCACCAAATTAACAGCAGCTCCAATTTTAGAACCTGCAGTCAAAGTTACATTAACTGCATCACGCACTGTATTCTGAACGCTCGTCAAAATCATACGTTGTATATCTGAGTGCAACTCACCCAGACCTTTCAATCCAGTAAAATCAGCTAAAGTCATACCACGAAGCACACTTTGGAATACACCTGTTGCTTTATCGTATTCTTTTTTGCCCTCACCCACCTTCTTATCAGCGTCTTCTACAGCCTTTTTAGCGTCTTGTACAGCCTTTTTAGCAGCCTCATCCTCAGGATTGGCAGCAAGCACAGCTTCTGCCTTAGCAAGAGCAGTCTTTGCCTTCACTGCAACATCTTCTAACTCCTTAAACTTAGTATGCGCAGTACCGAAGGTTTCAATTCCCTTCTCAATGGCACCTTCTTTACTGGTTCCAAAGATACCTGACAAGACACCTTGAGTCATATCAATCGCACCATCAGGACCAATAACACCAAAATTCAATTCTGGACCACCAACATCAATCATATCAACATAAACAGCGGTACCCTCACGACGATACCCTCCTGCCATACCAACAGTCTGACCTCCATTGGAGAGAATATTCTTTCCACCAAAAGAAGCCGATTGAACTGCATTAGAAATATTTTTCATATTTCCTATAACAGAGTCTTGAATCTTAGAAATGTCATCGCTACCCTTTTCACGAGCAGAAACCATTGATTTTTGAATATCATCAAGAGCTTCTTTGGTAAGACCAATTGCTGTATCAGCAATACCAACTTGTTCTTTACCCAGATTAATTGCATCTACAATAGCACTCATCGTGTTACTGTCATGTCTCATCATTGATGAAATCGACCAATATGCAGTGTTTTCAGAAGCATTGTTGATACGCAATCCTGTCGAAACGCGATCTTTCGAGCGATCTAAGTTAGCATCAATGTTACGTAAAGTTTGCAATGCAGTCATTGCAGATTTATTTGTAAGTAAACTTGTACCCATAATATCGTCCCCATAACGAAAAAATAAAAAAGGGACATGCTGTTCTACGCAGCGAGTGACAGAGCGACATCATGCCTATTGAATAAATAAAATAGAATTCAACCTATCACTGCGGCTATTGGTATCAAATAAAAAATGCTTAATCAAGTTTTTATTGAATTTATCAACAAGCTTTTATTTTTTGCAAAGTTTTCTCAAGAGCCATTGTTAAAGCATGTTGCCCACCATGATGAGAAAAGCAATTTGATAAAAATTCATTGGTTCCTCCTTTCGTTGAAAACTCTCTTTCAAAGGAAGAAAAATTAACAGCTGTTGAATGATTGTCTTCTATTTGCTTGCGCATTTCATCGGAAAGATTACCAAACATCATGGCAAGAAAATTTGCTGAATAAAGCGGATCTAATCCCTTGTTTACCAACCACTGATGCGCTGTTTCTATAAAATTAAAATAAACCCCCATCAATGAGCCTGCCGTCATGAAAAGATTAAACTGATTTTCTTCATGAAGGACGAGCGCGCCCCCTAACGCATTAAACATCGTGCGTAAAAACGGATGGTCCGGATAGAATGGCGTTACATTTTTGCATTCTGCAATAAAAGGCAAAGGAACAGCACGATAAACTTTATGATTGATCCATTCCTCAACTTCTGCCATCGGCGCCATCGCAAGAACAGACACAACAAGCTGATTCGAACGAAAAGAAAGACCACGTAAGACCTCTTCTGCAACTTGATTGGGCAAACACAGAAAAACACAATCACTCACGTCCAATAATTTTTGGTTATTTTCTGCAATTGTCACCTTCTCATACATACGCGCAAAATGCTTTGCCCTCTGTGCATTACGCGGAGAAACGATAATTGACTGTACATCAAAAGTGCTTGCCATTAAACCATCCACCATTGCAGCACTAATTGTACCTGTCCCAAGAAAACCAATTCTCATTTCTATTTCTCATCCTCGTCATCATAAATAAAGCTTATTACTACCCAAGATTCACGCAAAGTTCTTTCCAATAAAAATAGATCATTTCTTCGAAAACAAACTTTGTTCTATAAAAACCTCTATAGCTTAATCTAAACATTATAGCGTGATAGCGTGATGAAAAAATGAACATACTCTTTTTCTGTTCCTATCTTTAAAAATCTCTTATCTGTGTATACAATGCATCCTAACAGATAGGCGAGCATACACATAAAAATCACTTTAGCGTGATCTGTTTCATTGAATATAATAGCCAATAGAAGCAGCAACAGATAAAATAGCAAGAATAATCATTCCTAAATAAATTTTAGGTTTATCTAATAAAATTGAAAAAGCAGAAAACCAACCAATAATAGCCGCCAATAATGCAAACAAAAAGCCCGGTTTATTCATAGCCACAATATGCGCTGCCATTAAACCACTAATAATCAGCATTCCAAAAACAACGAGTAATCCCGTTGCAAACTTTTCATAATCATCCATACTTGTCCTCATTTTGAGAAATATCTCTTCTTCTCTCTCAGTCTATAGGCATAGTCTATAGGCATATAAGACAGAATAGCTTTGGCAACTATAGTGAAATATATTTATTGAGAAGGCTCAAAAAATGCCGGCACATGATGAGGCCAACACCATGGCAAAATTGCAATCAAATCAAAACGCACACATAAAAGGGAACGATCCTTTTGTTGAGCAAGCCAAATATCAGCTGTCGCCTCAATACGCTTTTCACTTGTTCGACAAACAGCAGTCATTGCTTCAGCCAATGTTGAACGTGCTTTAACTTCAACAATTAAAACAAGATTTCCACGTCTTGCTATTAAATCAATTTCACCACATTTTGTTTTAAAACGCCTTTGAACAATACGAAATCCTTTCAAACGCAACCACCAAGCTGCCAATTTTTCTGCACGAATACCCCAATAAAAAGAGATTCGTCTACGTTTTTGTTGATTCATCTCTTTTTCCCTTTAAAAGAGTTAAACGCTGAAAAAGTTCCTGTTTTTTATACCCTGTTTTTTTTGCAGCTAAAGCAGCCGCTTTGGCTGCAGGATGAACACTTGCTAAGTCTAGCAATATCTTATCAATTTCATGAGGGCTTATTGCTTCGAAAGAATTGGTTTCTTCTCCAACCAGTACAACAATTTCCCCACGAATACGATCTTTCTTTTGATAGTTTTCAACTAAATTTCCTAAAGTAGAAACATCCACTGTTTCAAATTTTTTGGTTAATTCACGACATATGGCCGCTGGACGATCAGCTGTAAAAATAAGAACCATATCTTGTAACGCTTCTAAAAGGCGGTGAGGCGATTCATAAAAAACTAAAGTTGCAGGCACAGCCTTTAATTGTTCTAACTGCTTCTGACGTTGCGTTTTTTTTGTACTCAAAAAGCCTGCAAAGAAAAAACTGTCCGTAGGAAGACCTGTCGTTATAAGCGCTGCTAAAAGAGCTGATGCACCAGGAATCGGAATAATTTTATGACCTGCTCTCCGTGCTTCTTCTACCAATCTAAATCCAGGATCAGAAATAAGAGGAGTTCCAGCATCTGATACAAGTGCCACCGTTTTATTTTCTGCCAACGCTGCTAACAACTTCAATCGTGCTTTTTGTGCATTATGCTCATGATAAAGAAAGAGTTTTCTCTGAATACCATAATGATCCAATAAAATACGCGTTACTCGTGTATCTTCACAAGCTAAAAGATCAACTCCTGCAAGAACTTGTAAAGCACGAATGGTTATATCTGCAAGATTGCCAATAGGGGTTGCTACTAAATAAAGCCCTTGTTCCATAACAGGTGCAGAATAAGCGTGAGAACCTATAAAATACGCCTTTTCACTCATACTCTTCCTTTATCCTAGCCTAGGTCTTCTCTTATTCTACAAGATTACACCGATAGCTTTCACTGATGATGACCAGCCATTTCTGCTAAAATTGCTTTAGCGGCAGCTAAAGGATTAATCGCCTGAACAATCGGCCGTGCTACCACAAGATGGCTTGCACCAGCATCTAATGCTTCCCTCGGAGTCATCACACGTTTTTGATCACCCTTATCACTTCCTGCAGGACGAATCCCTGGCGTTACTAAGGCCATATCAGTTCCAATAATCTTCCGCAAATTGGCTGCTTCACGGGCTGATGCAACAATTCCACCCATCCCTGCTTCTCGAGCTTGTTCAGCTCTTTTAACTGTCAAATCTGCTATATTCTCTTTATAACCGGCATTTTTCAGATCAACTTCATCCATTGATGTCAATACCGTCACTCCCAACAAACATAAGTCACTTCCTTGAGCAGCTGAAACAGCTGCTTGCATAGCTGTTGGATAAGCATGAATCGTTAGCATTGAAACGCCCAATTTTGCAATATTTTCTACAGCTTTCGCAATCGTATAATCAATATCTAGGAGTTTCATATCAAAAAAGACTTTTTTTCGCGCTTGAATAAGATCTCTAACGAATTCCATCCCTCCAGAAAAAACAAATTGATAACCAATTTTATAAAAACTGATATAATCACCTAATTGTGTAACTACTTTTTCTGCTTGCTTCATATCTGGAACATCTAACCCAACAATAAGACGTCCATCCACTGTCGCTTTCATAAAAATACTCCCTTAGGTTTCATCATTATTCGGTCTCAATGAACCATACGAAAAAACAAAAATTCAAGAAAGTTTATCTTTCACCTGGTGAATTATTGTACGATAAAGTTGGGCATGCTCTCCTCCAGGATCAGCAACAAAAATGGGCACCCCATCATCTGAAGAAGATCGTAAAACTGGATCAAGTGGTACTTCTGCCAAAAAAGGAATTCCCCGACTTTCTGCTTCTGATCGTGCTCCACCATAACCGAAAATATCATAGCGTCTTCCAGTATCAGGAGCAATAAAATAA
This sequence comes from Bartonella sp. 11B, assembly GCF_002022625.1. Taxonomy (NCBI): domain Bacteria; kingdom Pseudomonadati; phylum Pseudomonadota; class Alphaproteobacteria; order Hyphomicrobiales; family Bartonellaceae; genus Bartonella; species Bartonella sp. 11B. Next base: position 1,504,620 of record NZ_CP019783.1, read on the forward strand.
CTCATATTCTCAATAACCCCTAAAATAGGAACTTCAACTTTCATAAACATTTCTATAGCCTTACGCGCATCAATCAAAGCCAAATCTTGTGGAGTCGAAACAATCAATGCCCCTGTTAACTGAGCCTGTTGAACAAGCGTTAATTGCGTATCTCCTGTCCCTGGAGGCATATCAACTACCAAAACATCAAGAGGCCCCCATAAAACATCTCTCAGTAATTGAGTTACCGCAGCCATTACCATAGGCCCACGCCATACTATCGGTTTTTCTTCTTCAATCAAAAAACCCATCGACATTAATTTGAGACCAAATTTTTCAAGAGGTTGTAGCTTTTTACCATGAATCATTTCTGGTTGTTGATTAACAAGTCCTGTCAAACGTGGCAGAGAGGGACCATAAATATCTGCATCCATTAACCCCGTTTTAAAACCAGCATCTTGTAAAGCTAATGCAATATTCATCGCCATTATAGATTTACCAACGCCTCCTTTTCCAGAAGCAACTGCAAGGACATGTCGCACACCTTCTATCGGTGTTTTCCTGAGTAAAGCACCACCTACTTTACGTTTTGGCTCATGAACAGTTGTATTTTTATTGACCTGAGAAGAAAATGTCTTCGATTTTTTTTCTGCTGTAAGCGTAACTATAACGCTTTTAACGCCTTCCATAGCAGACACAACTTCTTCAGCAGTACAACGCAATGATTCAAATTCCTGCAGACATCCATCAGGAACAGTAATCGAAAAGAAGACCTTTCCATCAACAATAAATATTTCTGAAAGAAGTCCTAATGATACAATATCACTCTCAAAATTAGGGCCTTTAACTTTATGTAATTCTTTGCGGATTGCCTCGCGTGTAATAGAAACCACGCTCTTTCCTCTCTGTACAAATGCTAGATAATACGGCAATAAGGATGAAAAATTTTCAAATTAACCGCCTACCTAATTTCTCTTATTAAAAACAATGATACTGTATTCAAAAGCACAATGCATCCGATAATTTGAAAACAAACAATTTTAAAATATAAAACTATGAAAAATAAAATCCTTCTTTCTTAATACAAAAACAATACAGAATTTATCTTACATTTCAATTATTTCAATTTTTCATTATCATATAAAAACGAAGATAAATTAATGATAGGATAATTGGTCATTTTCTTTGATCGTATTCTTTCTTTGATCGTATTCTAATGTGTTACATTTTAATTATATTGTCCTACAGAACGTAGGAGTGAAATCACTGAAACAACAGTGAACTTTCCCATTGATGATGGACTAAAAAATAAATTTTCCAAAGCAGCAAAAGCATATGATAAATCTGATGTACAACTGTTGCGAGATTACATGCGTGATATTGTAAAAGAACAAAAAGAAAAAAGTGCACATAATTTATGGTTTAGAAAACAGGTGCAACTTAGAATAAATTCTGCTAATGCAGGCCCTATAATATCTTCTGAAGGAATCAAAGCAGAAGCAGAAAAATGGTGCTTAGCAACCAAAGTAAACTAAATAGAAATAAATAATCTATGAAGCTTATTTGGACACAAAGAGCACATGCTGATCGCAAAAAGACACGTCAATAAGAGCACAAGATAATCTTTCTGCTGCTTAAAATTTGATAAACTTTTATCTGAAAAAGTAGAAAAACTTGTTAAACTCTCGACTCTTGGTCGTTTAGGACGCATTATAAATGCACGTGAATTTATTGCATATCCAAATTATATCATCATTTTCTCGATAAAACGACGAACTCAATGCACATTCAATGACAGTTTGTTTTCACATTTCTAACAAAGACTCTACAATTGACTTTTTTCATGTTTTCTTTTATTGAAAACGGTGTTCACTTTAGAAATTTTTGATAAATGAATTTATTTATCAAGTATATAATAGAACCAAGAAGGGCCGTACACCACGGTATTTAAATAAATGAAACGTACTTACCAACCCTCTAAGCTTATTCGTAAACGTCGTCATGGTTTCCGTGCTCGTATGGCAACCGCTAGTGGACGTAAAATTATTGCAGCTCGGCGTGCTCGTGGTCGCAAGCGGCTATCTGCTTAATTATCAATTTCACCAATGAACCAGAATATTTTCTTTTGTACATAAAGATCAAATATACAGATTTATAGAATAAGCATTTAGCAAAACTGCAAAGAATCCTTTGTATGAAACAAAAGCACCCTTGTCGCATTCGCAAGAGAGTAGATTTTTTGGCTGCACGCACAGGAGAAAAGCGGCGTGGTCCTTTGTTTTTACTTGAAATAAAGCCCCGTGAACAAACAGCAAAAACCAAAGATCCTCTTACCGCACGTGTAGGCTTTACTGTCACACGAAAAAATGGCAACGCTGTCCAACGTAATCGTATTAAAAGACGTCTGCGCGAAGCTGTTCGAGTTGGACTAGTAAATGAGATGGAAGCAGGAACTGATTATGTTATTATTGGCCATCGTAATGTTCTCCATGCACCTTTCACATCTCTCATTAATGAATTAAGCCGACGAATAAAACGAAAAACACAACGGCAGTAGGATAATATAGATGGAATATAATCGTAATTTTTTTATCGCTATTGGGCTATCTTTTGTGGTTTTCGTTGCATGGCATTTTTTGTACATTGTTCCTCAACAAGCAAAATTACAAGAATCAAAAATAACTACACAAAAATTATCAAACCATAATGCAGCACTTTCCACAAATGATCCATATTTTTCTCATAATGCATCGACAAATGACACAGTACCTGTAGCCAATCGTCCTATAACACCTGAAGTCCGTAAAGCAGAATTAGCCAAAACAAACCGTGTTTTGATCAAAACCAATGAACTTGAAGGCTCTATTAATCTTGTTGGTGGGAAATTTGACGATCTTCTGCTCAAAAAATATCGCCTCAAAGTAGATAAAAAATCACCTGAAATTATTCTGTTGAATCCTAACGGGCTTCCAACAACTTATTTTGCTGAATTCGGTTTTACGAGTTCATCCTTACCAGCACAGGCCTTGCCACAATCTAATACAAAATGGCAACTTGAAGGTGATAATACAACATTAACACCCTCAACACCCATCACCTTAGTCTATAATAATGGACAGGGACAAATTTTTCACCGCACTTTTTCAGTCGATGAACATTACATGTTTACCGTTAAAGATTCTATTAGCAATGAAAGTAGTAGCCCTGTATATCTTTCGTCTTATGCTCGAATTGCACGCGCTGCTCCACCAGAAGATACAAATGCAACCTATTTACTTCATGAAGGTATGATTGGTATTGCCGGTGACTCGCTTAAAACTGAAAAATATACAGCTTTAGCAGAACTTAGCCCTAATCCTCAAAATGGTCAGAAAAGTGTGATTTTCCCTAACATTACAAGAGGGTGGATTGGTATAACCGATAAATACTGGGCTGTAGCAGTTATTCCTCCACAAGACACAGAATATACAAGCCGTTTTGTTTATTTTGATCGATTAAATACCCATTATCAATCTGATCTGCAAAGTGCGCTCTTAACAGTTCCACCCCATGAAACAAAAACCATTACCAACCGTCTTTTTGCTGGTGCAAAGCGAGTTGAAATCATTAATCACTATCAAAATCAATTAAAAATTAATAAATTTAGTCTTCTCATTGATTGGGGTTGGTTCGATTTCATTACCAAACCGATGTTTGCTCTTATTGACATACTTTATAAATATACAGAAAATTTTGGGGTTGCTATCCTTCTTATCACAGTACTTTTAAAGATACTTTTATTCCCACTTGCTCATAAATCTTATAAGTCTATAGCACGTCTAAAACTTATACAGCCAATGATGCTAGAAATTAAAGAAAAGTACGCAGATGATCGGAACAAACAACAACAAGCAATCATAGAATTGTATAAAACTAAAAAAATTAATCCTTTTGCAGGTTGCTGGCCCATACTGATTCAATTCCCTATATTTTTTGCTCTCTATAAAGTTCTTTATATTACCATTGAAATGCGACATGCACCTTTCTTTGGGTGGATTCAAGACTTAGCAGCACCTGATCCAACTTCTATTTTTAATTTATTTGGCTTATTGCCTTATGCTGTACCAACATTTCTTATTCTAGGAGCATGGCCCTTAATTATGGGGATAACAATGTTCCTACAAATGCAGATGAATCCGCTTCCTCAAGATCCAACACAAGTTATCGTTTTTAGATGGATGCCGATTATCTTCACCATTATGCTTGCTTCTTTCCCAGCTGGCCTTGTCATCTATTGGGCATGGAACAATATATTATCAATTATTCAGCAAAGTATCATCATGAAATGCCAAGGCGTCAAAATTGAATTTTTTGATAATCTGAAAGCTATTGTGCAAAAAGATTCTAAAAAAGAAATAAACAAATGACGCAATATCCTGACCTTTCTGGACTTTTTGTCCGCAATTGGATTTTCATTCGTGGTGTACCTACAATGAAATTTCTACCACCCGAAGGACCACCAGAAATTGCATTTGCAGGACGCTCCAATGTTGGAAAATCTTCTCTTATCAATGCATTAGTTCAACAAAAAAATTTAGCGCGTACGTCTAATACACCAGGACGTACCCAAGAATTAAATTACTTCATACCCGATGGTTTTAATGAACAAACACACAACCTTCCTCCTGTAGCATTTGTAGATATGCCAGGTTATGGTTTTGCTGAAGCTCCAAAAAATCTCATTAATGCATGGACACATTTAATTTTTGACTATTTACGCGGTCGTACAACACTCAAACGTGTTTATGTTTTGATTGATTCACGTCATGGAATAAAAAAAAACGATACTGACACCCTTAATCTCCTTGACAAAGCAGCGGTCTCTTATCAAATTGTTTTAACAAAAAGTGATAAAATAAAATCCAATACGCTTGAAGCTTTAATAACAATGACAAAAACCAAACTTCTTAAACATCCAGCAGCTTATCCTGAAATTCTAGTAACTTCAGCGGAAAAGGCTTCTGGTTTAGAAGAATTACGCGCAGCTATTATACAAGCCATTACATAACAATATATCTTTAATCAATGTATTATAAATATAGCTAGTAATGGTTAATAGTCTTGTGCTTATAGCCAAACGTTTTTATAAAAATATTTTATTATTTGAAAGAATCCATCGACTTTATCTGATCGTATAAATTATGCTAACACTTTTCCATTATCCTCTCTCTTCTGCTTCCCGTTTTATACGCATTGTTCTTGAAGAATATGTTGTGGCTACTCAACTCATTGAAGAACATGAATGGGCAAGGAGGAGTGAATTTCTTGCACTTAATCCAGCAGGACATTTACCAGTCCTTCTTGCTGAACGTGAAGTTCCATTATCAGGTGCCATTGTAATCTACGAGTATTTAGACGAAACACGTGGTAGTTTACGGCAAGAAAAGAGATTTTTCCCCGAAACTTCTTTAGAGCGAGCCGAAGTACGCCGCCTTGTTGAGTGGTTTTTAAACAAATTTGAAAATGAAGCGACCCGCCATATTGTACGAGAACGAATCTATAAACGTGAAATGCCATTAACTCTTGGTGGTGGAGCACCTAACTCGCAAATTTTACGCAATGCTCGCGCCAATATTCCGCCACATATGAATTACCTAGAGTGGCTTTGTGCATCCCGTGATTGGCTCGCTGGATCTGAACTATCTTATGCCGATTTAGCAGCTGCAGCTTCTATTTCAGTACTTGACTTTTTAGCAGAAATTGACTGGAAACTTTTTCCTGCAGCTCGTGAATGGTATACGCGAATTAAATCTCGTCCTTCTTTTCGACCTCTTTTAATGGATCGCATTCGGGGAATTGCGCCTAGTTCTCATTATACTGATCTCGACTTTTAACTAGAAGCATATAGTCTAATCTTTTATTAAAAGTGATATCTATTGAACCATTGCATACCATTCTTAAAAACTGCCTTCATATAAAGAAAGTTTTTCTTCAATTTTCCAACAAAAGCGCTTACGAAAACAACAGTATAAATCAAATCAATCATTGAAAAACATATATTCATTATTAACGAGAGATTACTTTCTCGCTTAGATCCGTTGTAATACATAAATATTCTATCCGCTTTAAACAATCCTATACCTTTTATGCAAAGCTTATCTCTGAAACTCTCATCATTGTTTCATTACCATTCTTTCTAAAAAGATTGGAAACTTCTATCTCTTTAATATCAAATGAAGATTCCCTTTTTTAAAAGGAAATAATAATCTTTCAAAAGCAAATTTAGGGTATCATTATAACAACTAAAATAACAAAATAAGAGAAAAAATAACTCATCAATCTGTAATAAAACACTATATAAAGATGTTTCCTTATCCTTATATAAATAAAAAACAGTTGGAAAAAAAAGAAACTTTGCCTATAATTTAAAAGTAGGATATTATAAGGAGAAAGATATGCGCCTTGCAGTCGTTGGTGCTAATGGAAAAATGGGAAGAGAACTGATTACAGCGCTCCAAGGTAGGCAAGATGTAAAACTGAGTGCTGTAATTGTACGCAAAGGATCATCTTTTGTAGGAAAAGATGCGAGCATATTGATTGGTTCAAACTCACTGAACATTCGCATCACTGATGATTTTGAAGAGGCCTTTTCTAAGGCAGAGTGTATTTTAGATTTTTCTCAACCAGCAGCTACTATCATTTATGCAGATTATGCAGCCCAAAAAGGTCTTATCCACGTTATTGGAACGACTGGATTTAATAAAAAAGAGGAAGAACAAATTGCTGCCTTTGCAGAACACACAACCATTGTCAAATCTGGAAATATGAGTCCTGGCATTAATCTTTTAGCCAATCTTGTAAAGAAAGCAGCTAAAGCGTTAGAGGCTGACGATTTTGATATTGAAATTTATGAAATGCATCATGCTGAAAAAGTTGATGCTCCCTCTGGGACTGCCATTCTTCTTGGCGATGCAGCAGCTAAAGGACGCAATGTTACACTTAAAGATGTCAGTATTAGCGAACGCAATGGCTATACAGGTAAACGTAAAAAAGGCACTATTGGCTTTATCTGCTCACGAGGAGGAACAGTTATTGGCGATCACAGTGTTACTTTTGCAGGTTTAAATGAACGCATTGTTCTTTCACACTTTGCGCAAAAACGTTCTATTTTTGCTCATGGTGCATTAAAAGCAGCACTATGGGCAAAAGAACGTAAAAATGGCCTTTATTCAATGCTTGATGTTCTAGGATTAAAAGATTAATTTTCATAATCAGCAATCATTATAGGAATTTCAACGTGGGACGCACACTTGTATTAATTCGTCACGGACAAAGCGAATGGAACCTAGAAAATCGCTTCACTGGCTGGAAAAATCCAGCGTTGACAGAAAAAGGCAATAAAGAAGCAATAACAGCAGGGAAAAATTTAAAAGCAGCCGGATTTAAATTTGATACTGCTTATACATCTGTCTTACAGCGTGCTCAAAAAACCGCAGAGCATATTTTAGAACAATTAGGGCAATCAAATCTTCACTTAGTGAAAAATACAGCATTGAATGAACGAGATTACGGTGATTTATCCGGCTTGAATAAAGATGAAGCACGTCAAAAATGGGGAGACGAACAAGTGCACATCTGGCGTCGTTCTTACACGATTGCTCCCCCTAATGGAGAAAGTTTGCGCGATACTGGTGCACGTGTTTGGCCCTATTATCTTCATCATATTCAACCTCATATTTTACGTTCTCAAACTGTTCTTATCGTAGCACACGGTAATTCTCTTCGTGCTCTTATTGTGGCACTTGAAGGTCTCAATAATGAAGAAATCATGTTGCAGGAATTAGAAACCGGAATTCCTATTATTTATGAATTCAATAGTGATTCAACAATTAAATCAAAAGAAATCATTATGCCTTAAACTCCTAAAATGCATATAGAGAAAATTCTTTCAAATGAATATGTCCAATAACAGCTCTCTCCATGACTATAAAAAATATAAACCTTACTTTTAAAAACCGTAGCCATCGTTTTTAAATAATGAACTTGGAGTATTTTCGTTTCTGACACACTTCTCTGGTTTTCTTAATAATTTTTGTAATTTGTCTCGCTTTATTGAATGATATGCTAATATTTTGAGCAAATCCCTATAATTATTATCAATTACTTTAGACTTGCTTAGTGAAAGAGAGGTTTGATTTGACCTATAAAATCCTAAAAGGGTTTGTAAAATAAGGAATCGAAACTTAAAATTTCTAGATCAATATCTCCTAATATATTAAGAATACCTTGTACCGATTTCCAAAGCATTTCTAGTACTTTTCTGCACAGCTTCATTCTTCTTGATACCCTTGAAGAATTTGATTTCTGAAGTAGAAGCAGGTCTCTATTTTAGAATTCATGAAATACATATCTTTCAATTCATTTTTACAAGAACACATAAAATATAAGAGATCTAAAAAAGTATATAAAGTTACCCCAAGAGACTGCAAATGAAACTATTTTTGAAAGATTTGACAAAATTTAAGTGCAATGACATTGACAGAAGAATTTCATAACCTTAGATGAATTTTATAGCCCAAATGGTGGAATTGGTAGACGCGCAGGTTTCAGGTACCTGTGCCGCAAGGCGTGGAGGTTCGAATCCTCTTTTGGGCACCATGTGCTTTTTAGCAACATATAACTTATTGTTTTTACTAATTTTAAGGGATGCAAATAAGATTTCGCAATACCCTTTGATAAAGCATATTATAAATCAATTTTTATTTAAAGAATTATTACGCTTTAGATTATTAAAATCGAAATAAATAAAAGTATTTGCCCCCCATGAATACAAAAAATGTAGGATTTTACATTTTTACCTGAAACAAAAAGGCATTTTTATTTTGAAACTACCAACTCTGCGTTCTCTATTTGCCGATACGTTGGCATTTCTCTCAGCTTGACTAGAAATTTTTACTCCGTTCTCACTATATTCTTGTCTCAGAAAACTAACATAATTATCAATTTCTTTAAAAAGACTGGAATCCTCTTTAACTTGATACGTTACCTTTAATTGATTCTTTAAAGACTTTATGATATACTTCATATAAGTTTTATCACATTCACCGAGAGCTAAACTTCTCTGTATCATATCCAGATCTGAAGCTAATATTTTCGAAGCTTTCGAATCTCCGGAAAGATGTTTTGATAACCTCTCTATTTCTTTTCGACTCTCAATAGAGTTCCTTGTTATACTTTTTGCTGTAAATACCTTTTCACTATGTTCTCGTCTCAGAGAACTGACATAATTATCAATTTCTTTAAAAAGACTGGAATCCTCTCTAACGTAATATTTTTCCTTTAATCGATTCTTTAAAGACTTTATGACATGCTCCATATAAACTTTATCTCGTCCATCATGTTTACCAAAAGCTAAACCTCTCTGTATCATATCCAAATTTGGAGCTAATATTTTCGAAGCTTTCGAATCTCCGGAAAGACGTTTTGATAACCTCTCAATTTCTTTGCGACTTTCAACAGAGCTCCTTGTTATACTTTTTGCTGCAACTGCCTTTTCACTATACTCTTGTCTCAGAAGACTGACATAATTATCAATTTCTTTTAAAAGACTGGAATCGTCTCCAACTCGATACTCTTCCTTTAATCGAGCTTTTAAAGACTTAACAATACGCTCCATATAACGTTTATCTTGTTCACCATGTTCACAAAGGGTTAAACTTCTCTGTATCATATCTAAATCTGGAGCTAATATTTTCGAAGCTTTCGGATCTCTGGAAAGACGTTTCGATAACCTCTCAATTTCTTTGCGACTTTTTATACTTTTTGCTTCAACTGCCTTTTCACTATGCTCTCGTCTCAGAAAACTGACATAATTATCAATTTCTTTAAAAAGACTGGAATCCTCTCCAACTTGATACTCTTCCCTTAATCGAGCTTTTAAAGACTTAACAATATGCTCCATATAACGTTTATCTTGTTCACCATGTTCACCAAGAGTTAAACTTCTCTGTATCATATCTAAACCTGAGGCTAACATTTTCGAAGCTTTTGAATCTCCGGAAAGACGTTTTGATAACCTCTCAATTTCTTCGCGACTTTCAATAGAGTTCCTTGTTATACTTTTTGCTGCAACTGCCTTTTCACTATACTCTCGTCTCAGAAAACTGACATAATTATCAATTTCTTTTAAAAGACTGGAATCGTCTCCAACTTGATACTCTTTCCTTAATCGAGCTTTTAAAGACTTAACAATATACTCCATATAACGTTTATCTTGTTCATCACGTTCACCAAGAATTAAACTTCTCTGTATCATATCTAAATCTGAAGCTAATATCTCCGAATCTCCAGAAACACGTTTTGATAACCTCTCTATTTCTTTTCGACTCTCAATAGAGTTCCTCGTTATACTTTTTGCTACAACTACTTTTTCATTCTGTTCTTGTCTAACCAAACTAACATAATTATCAATTTCTTTTAAAAGACTGGAATCGTCTTCAACTTGGTACTTTTCCTTTAATCGAGCTTTTAAAGACTTAACAACATACTCCACATAACGTCTATCTCGTTCATCATGTTCACCAAGAGCTAAACTTCTCTGTATCACATCTAGATCTGAAGCTAATACTTTCCAATCTCCAGGAACACGTTCTGCTAGCCTCTCAATTTCTTTGCGACTTTCAACAGAGCTCCTTGTTATACTTTTTGCTGCAACTGCCTTTTCACTATGCTCTTGTCTCAGAAGACTGACATAATTATCAATTTCTTTTAAAAGACTGGAATCGTCTCCAACTCGATACTCTTCCTTTAATCGAGCTTTTAAAGACTTAACAATATGCTCCATATAACGTTTATCTTGTTCACCATGTTCACCAAGAGTTAAACTTCTCTGTATCATATCTAAACCTGAGGCTAACATTTTCGAAGCTTTCGAATCTCCGGAAAGACGTTTTGATAACCTCTCAATTTCTTTGCGACTTTCAACAGAGCTCCTTGTTATACTTTTTGCTGCAACTGCCTTTTCACTATGCTCTTGTCTCAGAAGACTGACATAATTATCAATTTCTTTTAAAAGACTGGAATCGTCTCCAACTCGATACTCTTCCTTTAATCGAGCTTTTAAAGACTTAACAATATGCTCCATATAACGTTTATCTTGTTCACCATGTTCACCAAGAGTTAAACTTCTCTGTATCATATCTAAACCTGAGGCTAACATTTTCGAAGCTTTCGAATCTCCGGAAAGACGTTTTGATAACCTCTCAATTTCTTTGCGACTTTCAACAGAGCTCCTTGTTATACTTTTTGCTGCAACTGCCTTTTCACTATGCTCTTGTCTCAGAAGACTGACATAATTATCAATTTCTTTTAAAAGACTGGAATCGTCTCCAACTCGATACTCTTCCTTTAATCGAGCTTTTAAAGACTTAACAATATGCTCCATATAACGTTTATCTTGTTCACCATGTTCACCAAGAGTTAAACTTCTCTGTATCATATCTAAACCTGAGGCTAACATTTTCGAAGCTTTCGAATCTCCGGAAAGACGTTTTGATAACCTCTCAATTTCTTTGCGACTTTCAACAGAGCTCCTTGTTATACTTTTTGCTGCAACTGCCTTTTCACTATGCTCTTGTCTCAGAAGACTGACATAATTATCAATTTCTTTTAAAAGACTGGAATCGTCTCCAACTCGATACTCTTCCTTTAATCGAGCTTTTAAAGACTTAACAATATGCTCCATATAACGTTTATCTTGTTCACCATGTTCACCAAGAGTTAAACTTCTCTGTATCATATCTAAACCTGAGGCTAACATTTTCGAAGCTTTCGAATCTCCGGAAAGACGTTTTGATAACCTCTCAATTTCTTTTCGGCTTTCAACAGAATTCGTTATTTTACTTGTTACAACATTTTCTTCTCCAGATGTAGGATTAAAAGTTGAGCTTCCTGTCATGTCTTTCCTCAATAAATTGTATAAAGCAACTTGTTAATAATCAAAAACCGAATTTGAACTTAAAAACTGCCTTTATTATAATCAATATATTATTATAATCAATATGTTCTTTACTAATCTTGATTACTTTATTTGTAAATTATCTTTTTGCAGAAATAAGTATTCACTTTGTTTTTTATGCTTTAAAATTCGTCTTTCCAAATTTGGACTGATAACAATAAAGTTTTTTCTCTCCAGATATATTAAAGAAGAGCCAGTATAGAACGCATATTTAATTGTACATCCACTGAGGCAAGATGCAGCATGCACATCAGCCTCACGTTCGAAAAAGCGCAACTGTCTCTCAACAGAAGCATATTCCCATAAAGGATCCATGTGCTCCATAACTCTGCACGTTATCCTTCTCCTTCTTCATGCAAAGTTGCTATCAGCGTTTACCAAGCTGTATCCTTAACAGACTCGATCTCATCAACCCAACTCCGCAAAAATCAACCTATCAATTTGATAGCCGCGACATTACAATCAAACCCACAAAACTGAAAATCTATACGATCATCTTTCGACTGAATCGATGACTCACCTCGCTTATAATAAGCCCTTTAAAAATCATAGGATTCTACCGCAGATTTAATTTCTTCCAAAAACTCTCATCAAGAGAATTCTAAAACTAACGAGCGTACAGAATAGTGCCAGAAATCCACCCATCATCAACTGACAGCTCTTTAAACAGCTATCAAACAAAGAAGCTGATCTTACCCAATTCTCTACCTCCCCAAGATATACAAACCAATATCTTACCTGTAAAATAGGAATAAGCTTAAGAACAATCTTAATTCGCCATGTCATCATTAAACAAAGAAGCTATTGCTACACACCCTATCATTTTATAGCATAACTATTTTTATCCATAACCTGTAACGATAAAACCTTGCCAAGAAGAGATAAATAAACGACTCTGCAACTGACAGCTTGTTTTTCTAAATGAAGAAATACCATCATTCTTTATTTTCTGCATTCTCAGCGGCTTTAATCACGGCCTCTTTCAAAATATGCGTAATATTGTTCGGAATGCTTTTGACACGGCCACGTCCCGCTTTTGGCAGATTGCGCTTAAGGGGTATTTTGGAGTCTAGGGTGTATTTCTGATATCAGAAATACACCCTATAGATAAAAAAAACTGTATTTGCAAGAAATACAGAATCAATACACTCAGTTTTAGAGACAACACGACTAAATGGAATAAAGTCATTCAATACTAAATAAAGCATACTCTCAACATCAACACAAAACACTAAACATTGTGTTTATATCTCAATTTACCCCTCTAAACGCTAACTACGCATAATTGTATCAGCTAAACGAATCGATTATGTAATAGAAAAAAGGGGGAGTATCATGATACACATCGTCAGATTTACAATTTTATTATCTACTTTCATATTATTTGGATGTACGAATGTAGATAATTTAGATCAATATGATGCACTCTACGAAAAGCATGTGAGCACAAAATACGAAAATTCCGAACATGCTGACAAGATGCAAAAAGCATCAGAATATATATACTCTCGTGGTTACGATGATTTCTTTTCAAGATTTCATCCCGTGCGCCACCGTCACATACTTATGACTTTGTGTGGGCGTTATGCAAACTTATTACAAGGTGATTATAATAAAGAGATGGCATGGGCAAATTTACCAACACACATACACACGCTACGCTATAATTATAACTGGAAAGAAAATATTTTCGTTTTGGCGCAAAAAACGTCCAATGAACTTACAAACCCAATGTTTCAGTATGCAAAAAAGTTCCTTACTTCTCCTAATGGCATAACTCCAAAAACACAAATAGCAGATCTAATATCGACAATAGATGCAGCAATTACTATGCCTTCTTATGGTGAACTGATTAAAAAGGTACCGCAATTTTGTACTGACATTCAAAGAGTATATAATATAATGGAGTCTTTTTAACATCATTTATATAGATGCATAAAGAAATGAAGGAATATCGATAGCTTGATGAAGACTTCATTGATAATCACGGAGGAGCCTGTTTCTACTCTTTTCACGATGGACTTCCTATGTCGAAAGCACGTGATTGATCACAATGAACCACCTATATTGTCTATAATCTTGTTCCTACAAATGAAACAATAAATCTGATATTCATCAAAACTTCCTCCCTTACAATAGAAAAAATAACTGGTATTTTCGTAATATATGTAAAATGCCTCTGGTGATAAAGTCAGCACGAGGAATATTCCTTTTTGATCATAAACCGAAGCTGCATCAAGCTATATAGATCAGATTTTGCTCCGCTTTATTAACAAAAGTTCTCGATTAATAGACTCAACATCAAACCACTCTATATCCTCGTCGGCAAAATCTGCTGAAACATCATATTGGCCAACAATTCACCAAGAAGTTTAGCTAAGAAACACCTATGATTTCATAACCAAATGCCTCTTATCGAGCGCTAAACCACCTTTAATATCTTCAGCAAGATGAAAATATCAAGGAATGCAAGCAATATAGAAAGCATAACTGCCCCTCAAACTTTCCATAATTTTATTATAGACGTAAAATATGCTCTCTCAATTTTATAGACCAAAGACTACTATTTTTAGCTTCTTACCTTTTACAAAAAATATTTCTGTAGAGCATTCAGAGTACTGCACACTGAATTGACAAAATGGTTCTATTAGAAAATAAAATATTTATGCGTGAGAAAAATGGAAATAAGCTCGTTAAAGAAAGTTTTGGCAATTTATTGCGTAAAACAGGCAATGCAGTGGATATTTAAAATCAATTCAGGAATGAGAAATCAGCAGCAATACGTCCTGCTAACGTTGGTGTTACAGTTTCCGAAATGGAAGCAATCTTTATTAAACAAAAGAGAGCATAGCATTGCCCTACATGCAAATGTCTAAGAAAACAAAGAGAAGCCATTTAAAATGAAGGATAGGACAGAAAAAACAGAGTAAGATCACAAGTCCCTAGCCTTTAGATAACACATGATTTTATTGATATTTGGCGGAGAGAGAGGGATTCGAACCCTCGATATGGCTTCCCATATACACGCGTTCCAGGCGTGCGCCTTCAACCACTCGGCCACCTCTCCAAAGGCTTACACTCTACCTGTAGAGAAATAACGTGCAAGCTTAAATCCTATATATGTTTATATCTTGCTTATTTTGCAGTTTCTGCCATAGGAATAACTGAAACATAAGAACGGTTACTTGCTTTTTTGCGAAAAGAAACTATTCCATTTGAAAGAGCAAAAAGAGTGTGATCTTTTCCAATGCCAACATTATCACCAGGATGCCAACGTGTACCACGCTGACGAACAATAATGCTTCCAGCAATAACGGCTTCCCCACCAAATTTTTTAACGCCAAGACGTTTTGATTCCGAATCGCGGCCATTGCGCGAAGAACCTCCTGCTTTTTTATGTGCCATAACTGTCTTCCTTTAATTCTTTTCACCTTTTGATGCCTTGGAAGCTACCTTTTTTGTCGTAGCCTTTTTTTCAATCGTTTTTTTAGCAGTTTTGCTAAGAGAAGCAGAAGCTTTCGTTTCTTTTGATTCTTTTACTTTCTTGTTAACGGGCTTTTCAGCTATTTTTTGCACTTTGGAAGCATCACTTAAAACTTCTAAAATACGCAACGTTGTCAATTCCTGGCGATGACCACGAGTACGCTTTGAATTTTGACGACGACGTTTTTTGAATGCAATAACTTTACGCGCACGGCCCTGCTCTACAATTTCAGCCGTCACCAAAGCGCCCGCAACAACAGGCGTACCAACAGTCATGTTATCGCCTTCATGGAGCATCAATATATTGTTTAATTCAATAACACTCCCCACATCACCAATAACTTTCTCAACTCTTATGACCTGGTTTTCAGCAACACGATATTGCTTACCACCAGTTTTAATGACTGCGAACATTTTTTATCCTTTCGTTCGATCCAGCTCTTATTTTACTTTATCAACAGAGAAAATAGGCTGCTTTTTATCAGTCTTAATGGTTTCAAAAGGTATAGAAAACACCTACAAAACACAAATATGCGCAAATTACTTCACGCTCAAACGTAAATATATATGATAGAATTTCTATTCTATGTCAAGAAAAGCCCATTAAAAAGCAAAAAAAGAACTTGTATTCGAAGAAATTGGAGATTATCACACCGTCATTAAATTAAACAAGATAGATAGAATTTATTGTATCCTAAGATATGGAGAGATGGCTGAGTGGTTGAAAGCACCGCACTCGAAATGCGGCATAGGGGTAACTCTATCGGGGGTTCAAATCCCTCTCTCTCCGCCAAATATCAATAAATTAACCCCCTCAACTCACTGTTATCGTAATCGCAAATATTTGAATGAAAATGAACTAAATTATTTTAAGAAAAATATTTGTCTACCAATGCATAAAGAACCGCTGCTGTTTCGGCATCCAAAATCCCATCATAATTGCTTTGCCGGAAATGAAGCTGAAATGCTCGGATTAATGCCTTATATCCATCTTCTGTTTTTGCAATTGAAGTATCATACCCATATTGCTTAAATTTAGCAATAATATCCGCTTTAGCAGGAAGACTCTTACAGAATTGCGCTTGATAGCAATTCTTCAATTCATCATCATACCACGCTCCTACACCTACTGTATAAAGCTCTTTCCATGGAAAAGCTGCACCTGGATCGCTTTTTCTAACAGGAGCAATATCACTATGACCAACAACATTGATTGGCGTAATATCGGGATAACGTTGTAGAATATTTAATGCAAGTTCTTTAACCGCATCAATTTGCATAGGATTATAGGGAGGAAATATAGGCATTCCATTCATATCATCAGTCACCACACTGACTATTTCAATTCCAATAGATGTATCATTCAGATTGCTTCTCCCAGCCCATGAGCTAACACCAGCATGCCACGCACATTCATTTTCATCAACCAAATTAAAAATACGCATATCTTTAAATCCCGCTTCAATATACGTTTTCTCCAAAGGATCAGGAACAAGATAATGTGCGCTAACCTTAGTACCTGTAAGAATTGCAACCGACTGTTTAAAATCAATTGCAGTGTAATGCATAACGAGAAAACGAACACGACGATTAAAGCTTTTTACAGAACGATAACTATTGTAATCAATCTGATACATAATAAAACTCCTCCTTTTTGTTTAATCGACTCATACATTGCGCAATCACAATAGACTGAGTACAATGCTAGGATTTGTGCTACTCTTGAAAATTGATTACAGCTTCACACTTAATATGCTTAGTTTTGAAAGCAATTAAATAACCTAAATTACACCCACTACTAAAAGTAGATTTCTCTATACAATCACGGAAAAGCTCTCAAAACTCCCCCCTACATTCCCGCTTGGCACAAAACTGCACCATCTATTTTTCTATTATTTATCTAAATAACACAGCTTACAGCTAAATCTCTACACGGAATTCTCAGCGATCGTTTGAGCATAGCCAAAATAAAATAACATGCATCCATTTGAAATTTCTTTTAAAAAAACTTCATGACTATTTTTTGACTATTTTAGTAAAAAACATTTTTTTGGAACGTTTGGATGAAAGTAGTCATTTTACCAAATGAACGTATATTTCTTATTTGATATTTAATTATTGTATATTTGGATTATTTTTCTGTTATCTGTTGCTTACTTTAAAATGCTCAGCGAGTTGACAGTTTTTGTTTTTTTTCATTTTTATGTTTTTTTGTATGGTTTCTCCTTTTGAAGAAGTCTGAGCAATATTGTTTGTGTGATTTTCTTTTTTCACAGTGCGGAGTGAGATAGGCTATACTTGTTGCGTATTATTTTGTCTCCTTCTTAAGCTTTTTAGCATTTTGATTTCAGTTTGTTTTTTCCTTTTTTCATTTTTTTTGGAACTTGCATTGGTTTTTCTCATTTTAAGTTTAAGAATTATTGAAGGAGAGAGAGATATGGAAACGCGGATCCCAACGAAGCATCCCTTAGAGCGACATTTTACAGGCGAATTTTCTTTAGAGACGGAAAGTTGTCACTATAGACCGTCTGTTTTATCTTGGTCCTCGATTTTTGCTGGATTACTAACGCTTTTAGCAACATCGGTTTGTTTTTCATTTTTGTTAGCAGCCTTAGGCTTAAACCAAATGACCTTTTTTTCTCCCTTTTCACTAGAGAAGAGTTTTCTCTCTGTTGGGGTGAGTTCAATTTTTATTTTTTGTCTAAGCTTTGGTCTTGGAGGTTATGTTGCTGGTCGTTTTTCGGATCACTCAGGAGCGCTTCACGGTTTTTTGACCTGGGCCCTTTTTATGCTTTTGGTGGCGCTCCAAAGTGCAATTTTACTTTCTGGCGCAGCTCATTTAGGCGCTAAGACTGTTTCAGGAGTTGCAACAACAACGAAACAAGCGATCAGTGATTTTAGTTCAGAAGGTGGCAAACTTGTTCCTCTCACAGACCGTAAAAATTTTGAGGATTTTTTCAACGATAAAAGGAATGCTCTGTTTGATTTTAACAAACTCAGCAATGACTTACAGGCACTTTTAAATAAAAGTGATATTCCAGCCCTCAATCCGGACAATCTCTATAACGCTTATAGAGAATCAGTCAAAGACCTTCGTTCTACCATCACATCTTTTAAGAATGATCCTTCTAACTATCGTCTTTTGGTTAAACAACTCGGCGAACGCCTTTCGGATCGTGTTAAAAAGCTGAACACCCAGATTGATCGTCGCGATGTCATCCATCAGCTGACAAACAATGGACTATCACAAGCTGAAGCAGAAAATACTGCAGAACGTGCGATTGATATTTATCAAACAGCGAACAAAAAAACTAAAGAAGCTATTCAATCACTGAACAAACAGGTAGAAGCTCTCTCGCAGAATGCTCCTACTCATAAAGGAGCCCAAAACAGTTTTGCAATTGCGGATAAAGCCATAAGCACAGCTTCTAAGATTGGATTGTGGAGTTTTTTTGCGAGCCTTCTTGGTGCTGTAATTGCCAGCATTTCTGGATATTATGGTCATAAGAGACGGTCTCATTCTTACACATTGTAAAATTTCGATTTTGAGACAAAAGAGGCTGATCAACCTTTAAGAACTCTACAAAGTAAAACCAGCTTTACAAAAGCTGCACCACGTGTGCAGCTTTTTTATTAAAGACCCTTTTTCTTTGAAGCGACCTGGGTATTTTCCCTCATGATGCACCATGCCATCAAAACGGACGTCTCATCTGAGACGGATCCTCTTCCCGCTTCTCTCTTGGCGTCTCGGTACATTGATTTGAAGCGACCTGGGTATTTTCCCTCATGACGCATCCATGCCTTCAAAACGGACGTCTCATCTGAAACGGATCCTCTTCCCGCTTCTCTCTTGACGTCTAGTACATTGATTTGAAGTGACCTGGATATTTTCCCTCATGATGCATCATGCCTTCAAAACGGATGTCTCACCTGAGAAGGATCTTTTTCCAGTGGTTTTTTATTATTCCCCCAACAACACCGCTCCAAAGAGGAAGGAGTCTTTTTTTGTGTTGGATCGCCTACCGATCTCTTGTCGCGTTTATTTTAAGGATTATTTTATTGATACAAACTTATTGATCCGAGACTGGTTGCGGGGGCAGGATTTGAACCTGCGGCCTTCAGGTTATGAGCCTGACGAGCTACCGGGCTGCTCCACCCCGCGTCACGGAAGAATTGTCGCAGAAAGGATACGACGATTTTTAGATATTTTTTTGAAGAGTGTTGAAGAATTCTTTCTATGCGCTTAGCAGACCTGGCAGCGACTTACTCTCCCGTGCCTTAAGACAAAGTACCATCAGCGCTGGAACGTTTCACGGCCGAGTTCGGGATGGGATCGGGTGCAGGCGCTCCGCCATAACCACCAAGTCAGCGAAAAGCATAGAAAGGAAAGAGAAGTTGTCTTATTGCTATTTTAATTTGTTTTGTTTTTTTAAATGAATAGAGGGAATGAGAACGATCAAGCCTATCGAACGATTAGTATCAGTAAGCTTCATATGTTACCATACTTCCACACCTGACCTATCAACGTGGTGGTCTACCACGGTTCTCAGGGAATACTCGTTTTCAGGTGGGTTTCCCGCTTAGATGCCTTCAGCGGTTATCCCGTCCGTATATAGCTACCCTGCTATGCGGCTGGCGCCACAACAGGTCCACCAGAGATACGTCCATCCCGGTCCTCTCGTACTAGGGACAGATCCTGTCAATATTCCTACACCCACGGCAGATAGGGACCGAACTGTCTCACGACGTTCTGAACCCAACTCACGTACCGCTTTAAATGGCGAACAGCCATACCCTTGGGACCTGCTCCAGCCCCAGGATGCGATGAGTCGACATCGAGGTGCCAAACAACCCCGTCGATATGGACTCTTGGGGGTCATCAGCCTGTTATCCCCGGCGTACCTTTTATCCGTTGAGCGATGGCCCTTCCACACGGGACCACCGGATCACTATGACCGTCTTTCGACTCTGCTCGACTTGTCAGTCTCACAGTCAGGCAGGCTTATGCCATTACACTCAACAAACGATTTCCGACCGTTCTGAGCCTACCATCGCGCGCCTCCGTTACTCTTTAGGAGGCGACCGCCCCAGTCAAACTACCCACCATACACTGTCCTGGATCCGGATAACGGACCGCAGTTAGACATCCATGTCGATAAGGGTGGTATTTCAAGGACGACTCCACAAAGGCTTGCGCCCCTGCTTCAAAGTCTACCACCTATCCTACACATATCGCCACAAATGCCAGTGTAAAGCTATAGTAAAGGTGCACGGGGTCTTTCCGTCTAACCGCAGGAACCCCGCATCTTCACGGGGAATTCAATTTCACTGAGTCTACGTTGGAGACAGCGGGGAAGTCGTTACGCCATTCGTGCAGGTCGGAACTTACCCGACAAGGAATTTCGCTACCTTAGGACCGTTATAGTTACGGCCGCCGTTTACTGGGGCTTCAATTCAATGCTTGCACATCTCCTCTTAACCTTCCAGCACCGGGCAGGCGTCAGACCCTATACATCGTCTTGCGACTTCGCAGAGCCCTGTGTTTTTGGTAAACAGTCGCTACCCCCTGGTCTGTGCCACCCTTTAACGGTTGCCCGCTAAAGGGTCACGCTTCTTCCGAAGTTACGCGTGCAATTTGCCGAGTTCCTTCAACGTAGTTCTCTCAAGCGCCTTAGTATTCTCTACCTGTCCACCTGTGTCGGTTTCGGGTACGGTCTATACGTGGGAGCTATTTCCTGGAATTCCTTCACTGCAAGATCAATCCAATAAGACCTTACAATTTACGCAATCCGTCACTTCCCACAGGTCCACGAATATTAACGTGGTTCCCATCGACTACGCCTTTCGGCCTCGCCTTAGGGGCCGACTCACCCTGCTCAGATTAACTTTAAGCAGGAACCCTTGGACTTTCGGCGAGGGAGTCTCTCACTCCCTTTATCGTTACTCATGTCAGCATTCTCACTTCCGATACCTCCAGGAGCTCTCACGAGTCTCCCTTCACAGGCTTACGGAACGCTCCGCTACCACTTACTCATAAGAGTAAATCCACAGCTTCGGTGTATGGCTTGAGCCCCGTTACATTTTCGGCGCAAAGACCCTTATTTAGACCAGTGAGCTGTTACGCTTTCTTTAAATGATGGCTGCTTCTAAGCCAACATCCTGGTTGTTTTGGGATCCTCACATCCTTTCCCACTTAGCCATAACTTGGGGACCTTAGATGGTGGTTAGGGTTGTTGCCCTTTCCACGACGGACGTTAGCACCCGCCGTGTGTCTGCCAGTTATTTCTTCCAGGTATTCGGAGTTTGGTTAGGTTTGGTAATCCGGTGAGGACCCCTAGCCCATCCAGTGCTCTACCCCCTGGAGAATAAAACTAACGCTCTACCTAAATAGATTTCGCGGAGAACCAGCTATTTCCGAGTTTGATTGGCCTTTCACCCCTAGCCACAAGTCATCCCAATCTATTGCAACAGATACGGGTTCGGCCCTTCAGTAAGTGTTACCTTACCTTCAGCCTGCTCATAGCTAGATCACTCGGTTTCGGGTCTAATCCAACGAACTGAACGCCCTGTTCAGACTCGCTTTCGCTACGCCTACACCTATCGGTTTAAGCTTGCTCGTTAGACTAAGTCGCTGACCCATTATACAAAAGGTACGCCGTCACCCAGAACGTATCTTGGGCTCCGACTGTTTGTAGGCATTCGGTTTCAGGTTCTTTTTCACTCCCCTTGTCGGGGTACTTTTCACCTTTCCCTCACGGTACTGGTTCGCTATCGGTCATGCACGAGTACTTAGGCTTGGATCGTGGTCGACCCATATTCAGACAGGATTTCACGTGTCCCGCCTTACTCAAGGACTTAAATCAGATTTACGTATACGGGACTATCACCCTCTTTGGTTTGATTTTCCAATCAATTCTACTTTTCTTAACTTAAGCCACTGGCCTGGTCCGCGTTCGCTCGCCACTACTAACGGAGTCTCTTTTGATGTCCTTTCCTACAGGTACTTAGATGTTTCAGTTCCCTGCGTTCGCTTCTTACACCCTATTTTATTCAGGTGTAGATACCTTATTTGTGATTACTAGAAAATTAAACCGCTTTTATGAAAGCAGCTTAATTTTCTAGCAATCTAAGGTGGGTTGCCCCATTCGGAAATCTACGGATCAAAGGGTATTCGCACCTCCCCGTAGCTTATCGCAGCGTATCACGTCCTTCTTCGCCTGTGCATGCCAAGGCATCCACCAAATGCCCTTAAGACACTTGATCATTCTCATTGCCAATATTCATTTATCAATTCGTCTATGCACAATCATCGAGATAAAATTGATTTAAAAATCATGCAATCTCTATAATCAGCACACAAAACAAAAATATCAGCAGAAAAGACCAACTTCTCGAGATATATTCAATGGCACGGTTAAGTTGCC
>NZ_CP019783.1:1532500-1552500 GCF_002022625.1 Bartonella sp. 11B
CATGAAAAATCCGACACCTCTTGCATCTACAGATTCTCTTGCATCTACTGATGCTAAAAAGAGCATAGACATACGTAAAATCATAGTCTTCATAGCTATGACTTTTGGTATGTTCATGGCTATTTTAGATATTCAAATTGTTTCTTCCTCTTTAGCTGAAATTCAAGCCGGTTTATCAGCAAGTGCTGATGAAATTTCATGGATTCAAACGTCTTATCTTATTGCTGAAGTTATTATGTTGCCTCTTTCTGGTTTTTTAGGGCGTTTGTTATCAACACGGATTTTCTTCAGCTTCTCAGCAGCTGGCTTTACCATTGCATCTATTCTTTGTGCTACAGCAACATCTATTGAGCAGATGACCTTTTACCGTACACTCCAAGGCTTTATTGGCGGAGGCATTATCCCCAGTGTTTTTGTTGCTTCGTATACACTTTTTCCTCCCTCTAAACAATCAATCGTTTCGCCTATCGTTGGCCTAGTCGCAACATTAGCGCCTACAATTGGTCCAACAGTGGGAGGATATCTCTGTCATGTCTTATCATGGCATTGGCTTTTTCTCATTAATGTACCTTTTGGAATTATTATCT
Source organism: Bartonella sp. 11B (assembly GCF_002022625.1). Classification (NCBI taxonomy): domain Bacteria; kingdom Pseudomonadati; phylum Pseudomonadota; class Alphaproteobacteria; order Hyphomicrobiales; family Bartonellaceae; genus Bartonella; species Bartonella sp. 11B. Next base: position 1,533,088 of record NZ_CP019783.1, read on the forward strand.
CAATTTTAACTTGGAAATTAATTGATTTTGATAAAGCAGAACCCTCTCTCATAACTAAATTTGACTGGTGGGGTCTTTTCTCTATGGCAATCTTCTTGGGATCATTAGAATATATTTTAGAAGAAGGTGCACGTCATGATTGGTTAAATGATCAACTGATCTTCAATCTTTTTATTATTATGATCTTAGCGGCTAGTTTATTCTTTTGGCGAGCTTTTACTGCTAAAGAACCAATTGTTGATCTCACAGCTTTTTCGAATCGAAATTTTTCGATTGCAGCAATTTTCTCCTTTATGCTTGGAATAGGACTTTATGGTCTTACCTATCTTTATCCTGTCTATTTAAGTCAAATACGTCATTATGATGCTCTTATGATTGGAGAAACGCTCTTTATTTCAGGTTTAGCTATGTTTTTGACGGCTCCTATAGCTGGATTTCTTTCAACACGTATTGATGCACGTCTTATGATTGCTATAGGACTCACCAGCTTTGCATGGGGAACCTGGCTAGCCACTGCGGTTACCGACGATTGGGGTTTTTGGGAACTCTTTTGGCCTCAAATTTTTCGTGGGTTTTCTATTATGCTCTGTATGGTTCCTATTAATGACATTGCCTTTGGGTCATTATCACCAGAGAAAATGAAAAATGCCTCTGGGCTTTTTAATTTAACACGCAATCTCGGCGGTGCAGTAGGACTTGCTATTATCGGTACTGTTATGATGGAACGCTCTGCTCTCCATTACGGACGAATAGCTGAAACCATCCATGCAGGAAATATCCAAGCAACTGAAATGCTTGCAAAGCTCACCATGTATTTCCATTCTTATACGTTTGATTCACATGCCCTTGCCTTATTACAACTTTTTGGTATCACTTTCACACAAGCGACAGTTATGGCTTTTAGCGATATTTTCTTTATGATGACTATTCTCTTTAGTCTTTTAACCTTCTTAACCGTTTTTCTTAAAAAAATATCACCCTCTGCTGATATTCCTCACGGCCATTAAGTTTCATGTTATAAAGGGCAATAGGCATTTATGGTACTGAATGTATCAACAAAAGAATTTAACCATATTCTTAAATATCAATGATATGACTTCATGAATGAAAAACGAAAAAATAGCCTCAGCGTTATTATGAACAAACAAGTAAAATGAAATACTCTAAAATCTTAAGCTACTTTATAATGCTGATTATGGCTTAAATCCTGTAGGTCTCCACTTGAAACTAAAAGACCATGACATCCAATAAGATATTGAGGGATCAATTCCAAAGCTTGAAAACGATGTTTTTCATAAACTCCAGGCATAGCGAAATTTTTTGTTAAATGACTTGAAAAACCAAAACGCTGATAAAATTCAGAATCTCCCACGAGGAAAATAGCACCATGGCCTAATTGTTTTGCTGTTTCAATTGAATGCTGCATTAAAACTGACCCAATGCCTAGACCAGAACACTCAGTTGCCACAGCTAAAGGCCCTAAAAGCAAAGCACCTTGAATCTCATTTTGCCCTTTGTGAAAAGTAATATTCCAAAGACGCACACTTCCTACGAGCTCATCAAGAAAATTTTTAACAACAAAAGAAAGTCCAAAAGCTGGAAACCGGCCGCAACGTAAAATTTCTGATGATTTATGCTTACGTTCTTCTCCCATGACCAAATCGAGAAGTTTCTCCCGATGAAGAGCATCGGCTTCTTGCTCAGACATAAGCGTAAAACGTGCACCATTTTTTGCTTGAAAATGAATCTTTTTCATCTCTGTTACCCATTAAACCGCACCTTAAACACCCCATTAGGCAAAAATAGAGAGGTACCTTATACAAAATCTCAAATTACATACGATCGTAAAGGTTCAAAACCATTAAATGCAACAGATGCATAAGTTGTTGTATAAGCACCGGTCCCATGAATCAAGAGTTCATCACCTATTGTTAAAGAAAGAGGAAGCAAATAAGGCGTTTTTTCATACATAATATCTGCCGAATCGCACGTCGGACCAGCTAAAATACATGGTTCCATTGCTTGATCATCATGAGCCGTTTCAATAGGATAGCGAATGGCTTCATCCATAGTTTCAGTCAGACCATTAAATTTGCCAATATCAAGATAAACCCAACGGACGTTATCATTTTTTCCTTTTTTAGAGATCAAAACAACCTCTGTGCGTATAACACCCGCATTACCTACCATCGCGCGCCCTGGCTCGATAATTGTTTCAGGAATACGATTCCCAAAATATTTTTTCAATGCATCAAAAATGGACATACCATAGGTTTGCACTGTTGGAATATCTTTCAAATAACGTGTCGGAAAACCACCGCCCATATTCACTAATTGCAACTGAATACCTTCTTGTTCCAAAGATTTAAAAACAAAAGCTGTATCCGATAAAGCACGATCCCATGCATTCAAATCTGTCTGCTGAGAACCCACATGAAAGGAAACACCATGGGCCTGCAGACCTAAGTGATGCGCATAACGTAAGACATCAACAGCCATAGAAGGAACACAGCCAAATTTTTGCGATAACGGCCACTCTGCTCCTTCTCCATCAGTAAGAACGCGGCAAAAAACACGAGCTCCCGGTGCAGCACGAGCAACTTTTTCTACTTCCTCAAAACAGTCAATGGCATAAAGTGAAATACCAAGCGCATGCGCACGCGCAATATCGCGCTCTTTCTTAATCGTATTACCAAAAGAAATACGATTAGCTGTAGCACCTGCCGCTAAAGCCATTTCAATTTCTGCTACAGAAGCAGCATCAAAAGACGATCCTAAAGAAACAAGCAAGCGCAAAATCTCAGGTGCTGGATTTGCTTTGATTGCATAGAAAATACGTGACTGTGGAAGAGCCTTTTCAAAATTTAAATAATTTTCATGAACAACATCAAGATCAACAACCAAACAGGGCCCTTCAGAACGATGCGTTGCAAGAAAATCGCGAATACGTTGCGTTGCCATTTGCACTTCTCCCTAGGGACAAGACATCCCTAACTTTACGCCAATGAGCAGCAAACGCTGCCAATAGCAAAAAAAACAAAAGACATACATCCACTCTCTCACCCGATTAAAAACAACCGGGAAGAAATAAGCATTGCATGCCACGAAAAAACAGCGCGAAAACCGCATTGTTCTACGTTGTCTGCCTTTTTGATTGGAGTTGAGAAGCCAATTCCGCACTGAAGGCAATGAGGTGTGCCTCTTTAGTTATCCCAGCATTTGAACAGCTGGAAGACACCAGAAAGGCCCGCACCGTCGTTGCTTCAAGATGTCCTCATTCTTTTGATTGGTCATAAGAATGACTGGAGCGGTTAGTTCCAGGTACCGTACCGGTTAATCCCACCATTTGAGAACCAGCGGACACCCACAGGCACGTGCGACTTTGGGCAACATCGCGTATAAAGCCAATTTTTATTCATTTCAATCATTTTTTTTAATTTTAAAACTTTTTTAACTTTTAATCAAAAAATGATGCAAAAAAGAAACATATCACTCGGAAACAAGAACAAGCTTGTACCCTTATTATCTGTATATCTAACCATAAATTAGAGAATGTTCAGTCTTAAAATATTCTTTTTTAAAAATGATATAAAAGAAGGCTTTTATTGTTCACAATGAGGATACGCTGCACGCAATTTTAATAATTGAAATTGTCTATGACGTTCCCGAAAGCGTTGTCTATCACTTTCATCCCGCGTATTATAACAAGCATCACAAGAGACACCTTCTTCATAATGAGAGGATAGCTTATCTTCAGCACTAAGAGGGGAACGACAGGCGCGACACAATTCGCGTCCACATTCTTCGAGACCATGTCCTACAGAAACACGCTCATCAAAAACGAAACACTCTCCCTGCCACAAACTGTTTTCCTTTGGGATAGTTTCCAAATATTTGAGGATACCACCTTTTAAGTGATAAACTTGATCATAACCAAGGCTACGGACATAAGCGGTTGATTTTTCACACCGAATACCCCCTGTACAAAACATAGCAATTTTCTTTTTCTTTTTCAAATCGCTTTCATGTTTCATAATCCACTCAGGAAATTCACGAAATGTTTTAATACAAGGATCAATGGCTCCTTGAAAACTCCCAAGCGCATATTCATAATCATTCCGTGTATCGATTAAAAGTGTTTCTTCATCTTGGATAAGAGCATTCCAGTCTTCAGGTGCTACATACGTTCCAACAACTTTTAACGGATTAACATCTTCAATCCCCATTGTTACAATTTCTTTTTTTAGCCGCACCTTCAAACGATGAAAAGGCATTTTTGAAGCCCATGAATATTTAATCTCGGGCATTTGAAATGTAGGCTCTGCAGTGATAAAATCTATTAACTTTTCAATTGCACTGCAGGAACCAGCAACAGTGCCGTTGATTCCCTCTTTTGCTAAAAGAAGAGTTCCCTTAATGCCATTTGTCTGACATAAATTCAGCAAAGGCTTTTGCAATTGACTATAATGCTTCAAATCTGCAAAGCAATAAAGAGCAGCAACTTTAAATTTCTTTTCCATAACATCGACATAACGCGGGTTTTATTTAATTTCAAGAACTATTCGTCCTTTTCTTTTATATTATTCTGTCATTTGCTTCTACACGCAGAATATCTTTTTATGAAAAGAGAACACCCTTATCAAAAGAAAATGACACTATCCCAGCATCACAGCTCCTCAGTTATTATGATTATAAAGGTAATTATTTTTCCTACCCATAGGCGCATTTCAAATAAGAAAGACAGGACAAGTTATGCATATCTTCATTTTCAGCCGAAGTTGCTGATGAAATCACTCTTCTTCAAATCCTGAATTATCTTTTGTTCAAATATAATTTTTCTTACAGAAAGCTATAATAATATAAGAATACCTTACCACTTTCTGTGTTCATCTAATAAATAGAGTTCACAAAGAGAATTTATTGAAATGTTTCCTCATATCGATCGGAATGGAAAAATTAAAAAACGAATGAGCACCTTTTATTCTGTAAAACAGGTTGCTCTTTTATCCCACAAAGGCCCGTTCCACAACATAAGTCGCCGGGGCATTATTGGCTCCTTCAACAAGACCAAAGGTTTCACATATCCTAGCACAATCTTTCAGCATTGCCATCGAACCACAAATCATAACACGGTCTTCCGTAGGATTGATTTTCGGCAATCCAGTTCTTTCAAAAAAAGCACCGCTTTCCATAACAGTGGTAATGCGTCCCATATATTCTGAAGGTTCGCGGGTGGTCATAGGATAAAATTTCAACTGTTTTACATATTCACCAACTAACGGATCATGCTCTAAAGAAGCAACAAGATCTTTCGCATATGTCAGTTCATTACACACACGTGTTGTTTGAATAAGCACCACCTGGGAAAATTTTTCATATGTTTCGGGATCACGAATAAGACTTGCAAAAGGAGCAACACCTGTCCCTGTTGAAAGAAGATAAAGACGTTTTCCAGGGATAAGAGCATCAAGAACTAAAGTTCCAGTCGATTTTTTACGCATTAAAACTGTATCACCAATTTTAATTTTTTGAAGATGTTCTGTTAATGGTCCTCCTGGAACCTTGATCGAAAAAAATTCGAGCTGTTCATCCCAATATGGGCTTGCAATTGAATAAGCGCGATAAATTGGCTTTTCTGCATTCGGCAAACCAATCATAACAAATTCGCCCGAACGAAAACGAAAGCTTTCCGGACGATTAAGGCGAAATTTAAATAAATTATCCGTATAATGATGAACCTCTTGAACAGTAAGCGCAAACACATTTTCAGGAATTGGAAAATTTAAAGCAACATTCTCGATATTTGACTGAACATTGGTTGCTGATGCGCTCATAAATTCTTCCTTATATTTTGATACAACATTTAATAATACATTTTATAAATAGTATAATCCCTGCATAATCATCTACTGATATTTTTTTACAATATAAACTATTGATTCAATAGTTTATATACTGAATTAAGGATAGATATGTATTATACCATGAATGCAAAAGGAAAAAAATGGAATAACGAATAGTAAAGTCAAGTGCAACAGTAATAACTGTAATCTTATAGAATTCCGATAAAAGATATTTTGTCTCTCATTCGGCATCCATTGCATTCTTCACCAATGACTTAAATTCTTAACAAACAAGATCCAAAACACAATACTATTTTACTATTATGCTCTCTCTTCTTTTACTGACTCTGCTCATAAACTTTTGATATGAATAACTATTTTTTCAAAAAACTTATGGAGTGCATAAAAAACAGTACAGGAAGAAAAGAAGAATATTTCTCTCTCTATAATAAAGAGCAAGTAAGAATTGGATACTTTCTTGCAAAATAAAAATGAGTATTTTGACGCTCTTTTCTCTCTCTTCCTTCCTTTTATTATTGAAAAAGAGAGCATCAGTGTAGGATGATCATTTTTTGGTATTAAACTTTTTTTACAAATTCTGACTTTAAAGCCATCTGACCAATTCCAGGTATTTTGCAATCAATATTATGATTTCCCTCTACCAAACGAATATTCTTAACCTTTGTACCGCTTTTTAAAACAGATGAAGACCCCTTCACTTTAAGATCTTTAATGACCATCACGCTATCACCATTTGCTAAAAGCTGACCATTAACATCATAAACTTCAAAAGAGATAGGAAGCTTTTCATTCTTGTTTTGAGGCCACTCATGCGCACATTCAGGACAAATAAAATGACCATTGTCTTCATAAGTATAAAGACCATCACACTGAGGACACTGAGGCAATTGAGTCATACATCCCGCCTTTGTTCAAGAGAAATTATTGATCGTAAATCATGCATCCAATAAAACAAGAAAAAAGATCTATTGAACACAAGATATACTGAAATGAGCAAAGCAAAAATTTGTTAGCTGATTTGGTCATAAAATGAAAGAACAAGCATAAGAAAAACGGGCCAGTAGGCCCGTTTTTCTTTTATCTTTGACGAAGGCGACTTAGAAATCCATTCCGCCCATTCCGCCCATTCCACCACCGCCCATTGGAGGCATTGGTGTCTCTTTCTTTGGAAGTTCAGCAACCATTGCTTCTGTTGTGATAAGAAGGCTTGCAATCGATGCAGCATTCTGTAAAGCAGAACGGACAACTTTTACTGGGTCAACAATTCCTAAAGCAATCAAGTCACCAAATTGCCCTGTCGCGGTATTGTAACCAAACGTATCTGAATTATTTTCCAGCACCTTGCCAACAATAATTGCCGCTTCTTCACCTGCATTCATCGCGATTTGACGTGCTGGCGCTTGTAAAGCACGGCGTACAATGTGGATACCAGCCTCTTGATCAGGATTCTTTCCTTTGACAGTCAATGCATTTGCAGCACGCAAGAGTGCAGTTCCACCACCAGCAACAATACCTTCTTCTACAGCTGCTCGTGTTGCATTCAAGGCATCATCAACACGGTCTTTCTTTTCTTTCACTTCAACTTCTGTTGCACCACCAACACGAATAACGGCAACACCACCAGCAAGTTTTGCGAGTCTTTCTTGCAGTTTTTCACGATCATAGTCAGAAGTTGTTTCTTCAATCTGTGCTTTAATCTGGTTAACACGTGCAGTAATTTCAGCCTTATGCCCAGCACCATCAATAATGGTTGTGTTTTCTTTAGTGATATTAACTTTCTTTGCACGTCCAAGCATATCTAAGGTAACATTTTCAAGCTTAATGCCAACATCCTCAGAAATAACCTGACCCGATGTTAAGATAGCAATATCTTCTAACATCGCTTTACGGCGATCACCAAATCCTGGAGCTTTAACAGCAGCGATTTTCAAACCACCACGCAATTTATTAACCACGAGGGTTGCCAAAGCCTCACCTTCCACATCTTCTGCGATAATAAGGAGAGGTTTACCGGATTGCACAACTGCTTCAAGAACAGGAAGCAAAGATTGCAAATTAGACAGTTTCTTTTCGTGAATCAGGATATAAGGATCATCAAGATCAGCAACCATCTTTTCAGCATTTGTCACAAAGTAAGGAGACAAATAGCCACGGTCAAATTGCATACCTTCAACAACTTCTAATTCAGTTTCAGCTGTTTTCGCTTCTTCCACTGTGATGACGCCTTCATTGCCCACTTTTTCCATAGCATCGGCAATCATTTTCCCAATTTCAACAGCACCATTTGCGGAAATCGTTGCAACTTGCGCAATTTCTGCTGAAGTTTGAATTTTTTTTGCTTTTTTGAAAAGATTTTCAACGACTTCTTCAACAGCTGCATCAATCCCACGCTTGAGACACATTGGGTTCATCCCAGCAGCAACAGCCTTTACACCTTCTTGTACGATTGCTTGTCCTAAAACAGTAGCTGTTGTTGTTCCATCACCTGCAATGTCATTGGTTTTCGAAGCCACTTCACGCAACATTTGCGCGCCCATATTTTCGAACTTATCTTCCAATTCAATTTCTTTTGCAACAGATACACCATCTTTTGTAATACGAGGCGCGCCAAATGATTTATCAATTACCACATTGCGCCCTTTAGGGCCGAGCGTTACCTTAACAGCATTAGCAAGGATATCAACACCGCGCAATAAACGCTCACGCGCTTCACGGCCAAATTTGACTTCTTTAGCAGCCATTTAATTTCTCCTTGGAGTTGTCTTAAATAATCAAATAAAATAATTGAGAAATTGGATTAACCCAAAATTCCCATAATATCAGACTCTTTCATGATTAAGAGGTCTTCACCATTAATCTTAACTTCAGTTCCAGACCATTTGCCAAACAAGACGCGGTCTCCTGCTTTCACTTCTAGAGGAACGCGCTTTCCATTATCGTCGAGAGCACCATTCCCAACCGCAATAATTTCACCCTCTTGAGGTTTTTCCTTTGCTGTATCAGGGATGATAATCCCACCAGCTGTTTTATTTTCAGATTCAACCCGACGAACAACGACACGATCGTGAAGTGGGCGGAATTGTATATTAGCCATGTTTTATATCCTTAAAACTTAATATAACTGAATTAATCTTAAGTTCCTATTAGCACTCTCTTGCGACGAGTGCTAACAATAAAACAAATATAAAAATGCCTTGTTACAATGTCAAGGGTTCTCAATAAAAATTAATCTGCACCTTTTTGTCGTCCTCCGTTTTCTCTCGTGGAAAATTTGAGCAATAGTCTTGTTAACTGTTTTCCATTATAAAAAATTTTAGCACTTAATTTTTCTTTGATTAATCTATAGTATAAAAAACTTAAATGAATCATCATAGGGGTCGTCATGCTTACAACTCGTCAAGAAACTGATAGTTTTGGAACAATCGCCGTACGTAATGATCGTTATTGGGGAGCACAAACGGAACGTTCCCTTCATCATTTTAATATAGGGATAGAAAAACAACCCTTGACCGTAATTTATGCCTTAAGTCTTATTAAAAAAGCCGCAGCTCTCGTTAATATGGAAAAAGGAAAACTTCCGCAAAATATCGGGCAAACGATTGTTACTGCAGCTGATGAAGTCCTTGCAGGAAAATTCGATGCTCATTTTCCTCTTTCTGTTTGGCAAACAGGCTCCGGCACACAAAGCAATATGAATGTCAATGAAGTCATTGCCAACCATGCTAATGTCCTTTTGGGAGGAGCTCTTGGAAGCAAAACACCAGTTCACCCGAATGATCATGTGAATATGAGCCAATCCTCTAACGATTCCTTTCCCACAGCCTTACATATTGCCACCACACTGCAAACACGCCAACATCTGTTACCAGCTCTTGATGCCCTTATTGCGAGCCTACAGAAAAAAGAAAAAGAATTTACCGACATCATCAAAATCGGGCGAACCCATACTCAAGATGCAACACCTCTTACATTAGGACAAGAATTTTCAGGCTATCGTACCGCTCTAGAAGCCAATCGCACACGAATTGAAACAGCACTCACCGATGTTCAAATGCTTGCTCAAGGAGGCACAGCCGTCGGAACAGGTCTCAATGCTCCATCGGGCTTTGATAAAGCATTTGCCGAAACAATAAGCACTCTTACAGGGATCCCTTTCAAAACCGCTCATAATAAATTTGAAGCGCTCGCTCATCACGGAGCTCTTACGCATTTTCATGGCAGCCTCAATGCCTTAGCAGCTGACCTGTTCAAAATTGCCAATGACATTCGTTTCTTAGGATCGGGACCTCGTTCAGGATTAGGTGAGTTGAACCTTCCAGAAAATGAGCCAGGTTCTTCTATCATGCCGGGAAAAGTCAATCCAACACAATGTGAAGCTTTGACCATGGTTGCTTGCCAAGTCTTTGGCAACCATAGCTGCATCACATTTGCTGCCAGCCAAGGACATTTTGAACTCAATACCTATAAGCCAGTTATTGGATATAATGTATTGCAATCACTTAATCTTTTAGGAGATTGTATGCGCTCTTTTGAGACATATTGTATCCAAGGATTACAAGCAAATAGAGAGCATATTCACGCTTTGATGGAACGTTCTCTCATGTTGGTTACTGCTCTTGCTCCAGAAATTGGATATGAAAAAGCCGCTGAAATTGCTAAAACAGCCTATAAAAATGGGACAAGTCTCCGTGAAGAAGCTTTAAAAGCAGGTGTTTCTGCTGCTGATTATGATCGACTTGTTGATCCTCAAAAGATGATTCATCCACAATAAGAGAAGAATTATTGCCAAAAAAACGTTTATGTAATAATATCGGGCTGTTCTCGTCCTAAATGATGTTTGATTTTTAACACCTCAAAAGCAGCTTGCTTTAAAGGATGAAGAGCTTGTTGTGGATCTTGATTATGCTTACGGGGATCTCCCTCATACTGTTCAAGATAAAGCCGAACAAGAGCTCCTGTTGTTCCCGTCCCAGAAAGACGAACCACTAAACGTGCCCCATTGTCAAAAAAAATACGGACCCCTTGCCGTATACTCACACTATGATCAATGGGGTCATGATAAATAAAATCATCGGCCTTTTCGACCGTTAATCCAGCTACTTTTGTTCCTGGCTCTGGTAAGCATGCGGATAATTGTTCTACCATTGCAAAAGCTTTGTGGGACTCCACCTCTTCATAATCATATCGTGAAAAATAAAAACGTCCATAGGTACGCCAATGCTGTTGAGCAATTTGCGCCACTGTTTTTTTTGTAACAGCAAGAAGATTCAACCAGAATAAAACAGCCCATAATCCATCCTTTTCGCGCACATGATCCGACCCTGTGCCAAAGCTTTCTTCCCCACAAAAAGTTATTTTTCCAGCATCAAGGAGTGTTCCGAAAAATTTCCACCCCGTTGGCGTTTCAAACAAATTCAATCCTTTTTTCTCTGCAACGCAATCGACAGCACGCCCAGTTGGCATAGAGCGTGCAACGCCCACAAGACCTCGTCGATATCCTTTAATTAAAGAAGCATGATCAGCCATAATCGCAAGAGAATCAGAAGGAGTGATAAATTGTTGGCGACCAATAATAAGATTACGATCTCCATCGCCATCAGAAGCAGCTCCCAAGTCAGGCCCTTTCTCTGACATTAATAAATCATATAAATCCTTAGCATGAACCAAATTCGGATCTGGATGTTTGCCACCAAAATCCGGTAAAGGTATTCCATGAACAACTGTTCCTTCAGGAAATCCTAAGCATTTTTCAAAAATTTCTTGCGCATAAGGGCCCGTCACAGCATGCATTGCATCAAACCGGAAGTTTAATCCTTCAGAAACCGCTTGAGCAATACACTCAAAATCAAAAATTTCCTGCATCAGCGCACTATAATCTGCAACGGGATCGATCACATCAACCTGCATAGACCCAATAAATACCGTTCCTTGCCTATCTAAATTGATCTCTGAAACGTCAACAATTTTATAAAAAGACAAATGTTGTGATGCAGCAAAAATAGCATTACACAAAGAAGTAGGTGCTGGTCCCCATGAGAAATATTATATTTTATCCCGCAATCACCCTGTTCTCCTCCAGGATTATGACTTGCCGAGAAAATAATACCACCATGAGCATGATACTTGCGAATAAGATGCGAAACAGCAGGTGTAGATAAAATCCCTCCTTTACCGACTTTAATACATCCAACACCATTGGCAGCAGCCATTTTTAACACGATCTGAATAAGTGTCCGATTTAAATAGCGTCCATCTCCTCCCAAAATGAGCAATTTTCCCTTAAGAGGTCCCACAGTATTAAAAATAGATTGAATAAAATTTTCAACATAATGAGGCTGTTGAAAAGTCGATACCTTTTTGCGCAAACCAGACGTTCCAAGCTTTTGATCTTTAAAAGCCGTTGTCGAAATAATATTCACCGTCATGAAATAATATTCGCCGTCATACTGACACCTGCAAAGCATAATGACTTAATTGAAACATGAATACTCCCTTAAAATTGATTATTAATTTCTCTTGACGCAAACATAAAATACCTGCAAATTAAAGAAACTATACGACATCCTTAAAGATAAAACAAAACTCAAAATTGTCGGAAATACCCTTCTTATATAAAGCACAGGAGTGCAATCATGTTTAGAAAAAAAGTTCCCAATGTTACCTTCCACACACGTGTTCGTGATGAATCAGTGAGTGGCGATAATCCTTATCGGTGGCAAGATGTCAACAGCGACACTTATTTCAAAGGAAAACGGGTTATTCTTTTCTCCCTGCCCGGAGCCTTTACACCTACTTGCTCAACTTTTCAACTTCCTGATTTTGAAAAACTCTATGATGAATTTAAAAAAGTAGGTATTGATGAAATTTATTGCGTTTCCGTAAATGATGCTTTCGTTATGAATGCATGGGGAAAAGACCAAGGCATTAAAAATGTGAAACTTATTCCCGATGGATCGGGTGAATTTACACGGAAAATGGGAATGTTGGTTGCCAAAGATAATATCGGTTTTGGTATGCGGTCATGGCGCTATGCTGCTGTGATTCAGGATGGCATAATTGAACAATGGTTTGAAGAGCCAGGCATATCAGACAATTGTGCCACAGATCCTTACGAAGTCTCCTCACCACAAAATATTTTAAAGATCCTACAAGGGTAATTGTAGCGGTTATTTTCCCAGTAGCGGTTATTTTCCCACCTGATTTTTCCCTCCCTTCCCTTATTTTTTATATAAAAAAGGGAAGGGATTTTTAAGTTTTTTCCGTTCCTAAAGATTTTATGATTTTTGAGCCTTAAAGATTCTATGATCTTTGAGAAACGAGAATATTTTGAACTGTTTGAACGAGTTGATCTTCATCGACAGTTATTTGTGCTGGTCGACTCTCACGCCATGTTTGATTATCTTTAATTTCGTGGGATAAACGTGCTCCCTCGACCAAATCTTTGATCTGAATTTTTCCTTCTTGGCGCTCTTGTGCCCCCTGAATAACTACACACGGCGCACGACGCCGATCAGCATATTTCATCTGTGCTTTAATCCCTGATGCACCTAAATAGAGTTCAGATCGAATCCCCGCTTGGCGTAAACGCATGACCATTTTTTGATAGCGTACGAGAGCTTCTGGTTCTTTATCCATCATTAAAACCACAACGGGACCTATCGTTTCCTTCACAGGAAGTTTGCCAAGATTTTGCAAAGCAGATATCAAACGTGAAACACCAACAGAAAAACCTGTTGCTGGAATATTTTCCCCACGAAAGCGAGCAACCAGCCCATCGTAACGTCCCCCTCCACCAACAGATCCAAACACAACTTTTTGCCCATCATCATTAAAAATATCAAAAAGTAGAGCAGCTTCAAAAACAGGTCCTGTATAATATTCTAATCCTCGCACAACTGATGGATCAATTTTGATACGGTTCTGATAGCCATTTTCAGCAAAAATCGCTTGCATTTCTTCAAGCTCACAGAGACCTTCAAGCGCTTGATCACTATGCTCAACCATCTTTTTCAGATTATCAATTGTTTCCTCAGCTGTCTCAGCACTAACAGCCATCAAAGCAAGAACACACTCAATTTCTTTGTCCTTTAGTCCCGCTCCTTTGGTAAAATCACCACTTTCATCCAAACGCCCCTGCCCTAAAAGCAAGCGAACCCCTTCTGAACCAAATTTATCGAGCTTATCAATAGCTCTCAGAACAGTTAAGCGTTTCTCCTCCTGCTCCTTTCCGCCAAGACCAATCAATCCCAAAACGCCGTCCAAGATCTTCCGATTATTCAAACGAATAACATAATCTTCCTGCTGAATCCCTAATCTTTCTAGACTATCTGCTGCCATCATGCAGATTTCTGCATCAGCCAACACCGTTGGTGCCCCAACAATATCGGCATCAAATTGCATAAATTGTCGAAAACGTCCTGGTCCTGGCTTCTCATTCCGAAAAACTGGCCCATAACGATAGCTTCGATAGGGCTTAGGTAAAGTTTCAAAATTCTCGGAAAAATAACGAGCTAACGGAGCAGTCAAATCATAGCGTAAAGACATCCATTGCTCATCATCATCTTGCAAAGAAAAAACACCCGCATTTGGTCGATCTGAATCGGGCAAGAATTTACCAAGAACATCCGTATATTCAAAAATCGGCGTTTCCAATGCCTCAAAACCGTAAAGTTCATAAACCTCACGAATTTGAGCAACCATTGTTTCAATACTATATAATTGCGCGCTTGTGCGGTCAATAAAACCGCGGGGTAAACGGGCTTTTGTTCTTTCTTGTTTCATAGCCATTGTTTTTCTCTAGCAGCAATAGCAGCAATGTGTCTTGATAGATCACTGTGTCTATCTTATCATAACAAACGCTGCAACGATTTTATATAATTGCGGTTATACACCACCACAATATCACCTCTATCACCAACTTAATGATATCAATTTTTCCCTAAACGTGCCATCAAAGAAGCTAAAAAACAACATATAATCAAAAAGCTTTATCTCATAAAATCTTTCCTCACGCTTTTAAAATCATTCTCTTAAGGCCTTTTCCAATTTCTTATTTGATATTTAATTATTGTATATTTGGATTATTTTTCTGTTATCTGTTGCTTACTTTAAAATGCTCAGCGAGTTGACAGTTTTTGTTTTTTTTCATTTTTATGTTTTTTTGTATGGTTTCTCCTTTTGAAGAAGTCTGAGCAATATTGTTTGTGTGATTTTCTTTTTTCACAGTGCGGAGTGAGATAGGCTATACTTGTTGCGTATTATTTTGTCTCCTTCTTAAGCTTTTTAGCATTTTGATTTCAGTTTGTTTTTTCCTTTTTTCATTTTTTTTGGAACTTGCATTGGTTTTTCTCATTTTAAGTTTAAGAATTATTGAAGGAGAGAGAGATATGGAAACGCGGATCCCAACGAAGCATCCCTTAGAGCGACATTTTACAGGCGAATTTTCTTTAGAGACGGAAAGTTGTCACTATAGACCGTCTGTTTTATCTTGGTCCTCGATTTTTGCTGGATTACTAACGCTTTTAGCAACATCGGTTTGTTTTTCATTTTTGTTAGCAGCCTTAGGCTTAAACCAAATGACCTTTTTTTCTCCCTTTTCACTAGAGAAGAGTTTTCTCTCTGTTGGGGTGAGTTCAATTTTTATTTTTTGTCTAAGCTTTGGTCTTGGAGGTTATGTTGCTGGTCGTTTTTCGGATCACTCAGGAGCGCTTCACGGTTTTTTGACCTGGGCCCTTTTTATGCTTTTGGTGGCGCTCCAAAGTGCAATTTTACTTTCTGGCGCAGCTCATTTAGGCGCTAAGACTGTTTCAGGAGTTGCAACAACAACGAAACAAGCGATCAGTGATTTTAGTTCAGAAGGTGGCAAACTTGTTCCTCTCACAGACCGTAAAAATTTTGAGGATTTTTTCAACGATAAAAGGAATGCTCTGTTTGATTTTAACAAACTCAGCAATGACTTACAGGCACTTTTAAATAAAAGTGATATTCCAGCCCTCAATCCGGACAATCTCTATAACGCTTATAGAGAATCAGTCAAAGACCTTCGTTCTACCATCACATCTTTTAAGAATGATCCTTCTAACTATCGTCTTTTGGTTAAACAACTCGGCGAACGCCTTTCGGATCGTGTTAAAAAGCTGAACACCCAGATTGATCGTCGCGATGTCATCCATCAGCTGACAAACAATGGACTATCACAAGCTGAAGCAGAAAATACTGCAGAACGTGCGATTGATATTTATCAAACAGCGAACAAAAAAACTAAAGAAGCTATTCAATCACTGAACAAACAGGTAGAAGCTCTCTCGCAGAATGCTCCTACTCATAAAGGAGCCCAAAACAGTTTTGCAATTGCGGATAAAGCCATAAGCACAGCTTCTAAGATTGGATTGTGGAGTTTTTTTGCGAGCCTTCTTGGTGCTGTAATTGCCAGCATTTCTGGATATTATGGTCATAAGAGACGGTCTCATTCTTACACATTGTAAAATTTCGATTTTGAGACAAAAGAGGCTGATCAACCTTTAAGAACTCTACAAAGTAAAACCAGCTTTACAAAAGCTGCACCACGTGTGCAGCTTTTTTATTAAAGACCCTTTTTCTTTGAAGCGACCTGGGTATTTTCCCTCATGATGCACCATGCCATCAAAACGGACGTCTCATCTGAGACGGATCCTCTTCCCGCTTCTCTCTTGGCGTCTCGGTACATTGATTTGAAGCGACCTGGGTATTTTCCCTCATGACGCATCCATGCCTTCAAAACGGACGTCTCATCTGAAACGGATCCTCTTCCCGCTTCTCTCTTGACGTCTAGTACATTGATTTGAAGTGACCTGGATATTTTCCCTCATGATGCATCATGCCTTCAAAACGGATGTCTCACCTGAGAAGGATCTTTTTCCAGTGGTTTTTTATTATTCCCCCAACAACACCGCTCCAAAGAGGAAGGAGTCTTTTTTTGTGTTGGATCGCCTACCGATCTCTTGTCGCGTTTATTTTAAGGATTATTTTATTGATACAAACTTATTGATCCGAGACTGGTTGCGGGGGCAGGATTTGAACCTGCGGCCTTCAGGTTATGAGCCTGACGAGCTACCGGGCTGCTCCACCCCGCGTCACGGAAGAATTGTCGCAGAAAGGATACGACGATTTTTAGATATTTTTTTGAAGAGTGTTGAAGAATTCTTTCTATGCGCTTAGCAGACCTGGCAGCGACTTACTCTCCCGTGCCTTAAGACAAAGTACCATCAGCGCTGGAACGTTTCACGGCCGAGTTCGGGATGGGATCGGGTGCAGGCGCTCCGCCATAACCACCAAGTCAGCGAAAAGCATAGAAAGGAAAGAGAAGTTGTCTTATTGCTATTTTAATTTGTTTTGTTTTTTTAAATGAATAGAGGGAATGAGAACGATCAAGCCTATCGAACGATTAGTATCAGTAAGCTTCATATGTTACCATACTTCCACACCTGACCTATCAACGTGGTGGTCTACCACGGTTCTCAGGGAATACTCGTTTTCAGGTGGGTTTCCCGCTTAGATGCCTTCAGCGGTTATCCCGTCCGTATATAGCTACCCTGCTATGCGGCTGGCGCCACAACAGGTCCACCAGAGATACGTCCATCCCGGTCCTCTCGTACTAGGGACAGATCCTGTCAATATTCCTACACCCACGGCAGATAGGGACCGAACTGTCTCACGACGTTCTGAACCCAACTCACGTACCGCTTTAAATGGCGAACAGCCATACCCTTGGGACCTGCTCCAGCCCCAGGATGCGATGAGTCGACATCGAGGTGCCAAACAACCCCGTCGATATGGACTCTTGGGGGTCATCAGCCTGTTATCCCCGGCGTACCTTTTATCCGTTGAGCGATGGCCCTTCCACACGGGACCACCGGATCACTATGACCGTCTTTCGACTCTGCTCGACTTGTCAGTCTCACAGTCAGGCAGGCTTATGCCATTACACTCAACAAACGATTTCCGACCGTTCTGAGCCTACCATCGCGCGCCTCCGTTACTCTTTAGGAGGCGACCGCCCCAGTCAAACTACCCACCATACACTGTCCTGGATCCGGATAACGGACCGCAGTTAGACATCCATGTCGATAAGGGTGGTATTTCAAGGACGACTCCACAAAGGCTTGCGCCCCTGCTTCAAAGTCTACCACCTATCCTACACATATCGCCACAAATGCCAGTGTAAAGCTATAGTAAAGGTGCACGGGGTCTTTCCGTCTAACCGCAGGAACCCCGCATCTTCACGGGGAATTCAATTTCACTGAGTCTACGTTGGAGACAGCGGGGAAGTCGTTACGCCATTCGTGCAGGTCGGAACTTACCCGACAAGGAATTTCGCTACCTTAGGACCGTTATAGTTACGGCCGCCGTTTACTGGGGCTTCAATTCAATGCTTGCACATCTCCTCTTAACCTTCCAGCACCGGGCAGGCGTCAGACCCTATACATCGTCTTGCGACTTCGCAGAGCCCTGTGTTTTTGGTAAACAGTCGCTACCCCCTGGTCTGTGCCACCCTTTAACGGTTGCCCGCTAAAGGGTCACGCTTCTTCCGAAGTTACGCGTGCAATTTGCCGAGTTCCTTCAACGTAGTTCTCTCAAGCGCCTTAGTATTCTCTACCTGTCCACCTGTGTCGGTTTCGGGTACGGTCTATACGTGGGAGCTATTTCCTGGAATTCCTTCACTGCAAGATCAATCCAATAAGACCTTACAATTTACGCAATCCGTCACTTCCCACAGGTCCACGAATATTAACGTGGTTCCCATCGACTACGCCTTTCGGCCTCGCCTTAGGGGCCGACTCACCCTGCTCAGATTAACTTTAAGCAGGAACCCTTGGACTTTCGGCGAGGGAGTCTCTCACTCCCTTTATCGTTACTCATGTCAGCATTCTCACTTCCGATACCTCCAGGAGCTCTCACGAGTCTCCCTTCACAGGCTTACGGAACGCTCCGCTACCACTTACTCATAAGAGTAAATCCACAGCTTCGGTGTATGGCTTGAGCCCCGTTACATTTTCGGCGCAAAGACCCTTATTTAGACCAGTGAGCTGTTACGCTTTCTTTAAATGATGGCTGCTTCTAAGCCAACATCCTGGTTGTTTTGGGATCCTCACATCCTTTCCCACTTAGCCATAACTTGGGGACCTTAGATGGTGGTTAGGGTTGTTGCCCTTTCCACGACGGACGTTAGCACCCGCCGTGTGTCTGCCAGTTATTTCTTCCAGGTATTCGGAGTTTGGTTAGGTTTGGTAATCCGGTGAGGACCCCTAGCCCATCCAGTGCTCTACCCCCTGGAGAATAAAACTAACGCTCTACCTAAATAGATTTCGCGGAGAACCAGCTATTTCCGAGTTTGATTGGCCTTTCACCCCTAGCCACAAGTCATCCCAATCTATTGCAACAGATACGGGTTCGGCCCTTCAGTAAGTGTTACCTTACCTTCAGCCTGCTCATAGCTAGATCACTCGGTTTCGGGTCTAATCCAACGAACTGAACGCCCTGTTCAGACTCGCTTTCGCTACGCCTACACCTA
>NZ_CP019783.1:1557500-1579438 GCF_002022625.1 Bartonella sp. 11B
GCCTTAGATCAAACAAAAGCGCATCTCGATACACAACAGAAAATTCTTATGCGTATTGATGCGCAAATTGTGGCAGCCCATAGTGCATTAGATGATGCTCAAGCACAAAAAGCAGCTGCCTCAGCTATAGCAACCAATGCACAACTCACCTTACAACGGATCACGGAACTGAAAACGGATCGTTATGTTTCCCAATCTAATGTTGACAATGCCAAATCAACTTACGAACAAGCTATTGCTAATGTTACACGGGCTGATGCGCAAATAGCTGCAGCACGTGCTAATATTCAAGTATTAGAAGCACAACGGCATGAAGTAGAAAGTCAAACAAAAAATCTTGAACTCACCCGTGACAAAGCAAAACGTGATCTTGATTCAACTATTCTACGTGCTCCATTTGATGGAATTATTGGAAATTTAACAGCAAAAAAGGGGGATTTTGTCGTTGATGGTCAACGCCTTGCTGCCTTAGTTCCCATCCATGCGCTTTATATCGAAGCAAATTATAAAGAGACACAATTGCAAAATATTCAAAGTGGGCAAACTGCTTATATCTCCATTGATGCCTTCAAAAAAGATGTATTTGAAGGTACAGTGCTTTCTGTTTCGCCCGCAACAGGAGCTGTTTTTTCTCTTTTGCCACCACAAAATGCTACTGGTAATTTTACAAAAATTACGCAACGTATTCCTATTCGGATTTCTATTCCTGAACATGCGTTAAAAAGTGGAAGAATCAAAGCAGGAATGAGCGTTACCGTAACCGTTGACACACGGAATAGGAAACAAAATAAAGATTCTTTATAACAAAGTTAAATGATCCTATCATGAAAAATCCGACACCTCTTGCATCTACAGATTCTCTTGCATCTACTGATGCTAAAAAGAGCATAGACATACGTAAAATCATAGTCTTCATAGCTATGACTTTTGGTATGTTCATGGCTATTTTAGATATTCAAATTGTTTCTTCCTCTTTAGCTGAAATTCAAGCCGGTTTATCAGCAAGTGCTGATGAAATTTCATGGATTCAAACGTCTTATCTTATTGCTGAAGTTATTATGTTGCCTCTTTCTGGTTTTTTAGGGCGTTTGTTATCAACACGGATTTTCTTCAGCTTCTCAGCAGCTGGCTTTACCATTGCATCTATTCTTTGTGCTACAGCAACATCTATTGAGCAGATGACCTTTTACCGTACACTCCAAGGCTTTATTGGCGGAGGCATTATCCCCAGTGTTTTTGTTGCTTCGTATACACTTTTTCCTCCCTCTAAACAATCAATCGTTTCGCCTATCGTTGGCCTAGTCGCAACATTAGCGCCTACAATTGGTCCAACAGTGGGAGGATATCTCTGTCATGTCTTATCATGGCATTGGCTTTTTCTCATTAATGTACCTTTTGGAATTATTATCTCAATTTTAACTTGGAAATTAATTGATTTTGATAAAGCAGAACCCTCTCTCATAACTAAATTTGACTGGTGGGGTCTTTTCTCTATGGCAATCTTCTTGGGATCATTAGAATATATTTTAGAAGAAGGTGCACGTCATGATTGGTTAAATGATCAACTGATCTTCAATCTTTTTATTATTATGATCTTAGCGGCTAGTTTATTCTTTTGGCGAGCTTTTACTGCTAAAGAACCAATTGTTGATCTCACAGCTTTTTCGAATCGAAATTTTTCGATTGCAGCAATTTTCTCCTTTATGCTTGGAATAGGACTTTATGGTCTTACCTATCTTTATCCTGTCTATTTAAGTCAAATACGTCATTATGATGCTCTTATGATTGGAGAAACGCTCTTTATTTCAGGTTTAGCTATGTTTTTGACGGCTCCTATAGCTGGATTTCTTTCAACACGTATTGATGCACGTCTTATGATTGCTATAGGACTCACCAGCTTTGCATGGGGAACCTGGCTAGCCACTGCGGTTACCGACGATTGGGGTTTTTGGGAACTCTTTTGGCCTCAAATTTTTCGTGGGTTTTCTATTATGCTCTGTATGGTTCCTATTAATGACATTGCCTTTGGGTCATTATCACCAGAGAAAATGAAAAATGCCTCTGGGCTTTTTAATTTAACACGCAATCTCGGCGGTGCAGTAGGACTTGCTATTATCGGTACTGTTATGATGGAACGCTCTGCTCTCCATTACGGACGAATAGCTGAAACCATCCATGCAGGAAATATCCAAGCAACTGAAATGCTTGCAAAGCTCACCATGTATTTCCATTCTTATACGTTTGATTCACATGCCCTTGCCTTATTACAACTTTTTGGTATCACTTTCACACAAGCGACAGTTATGGCTTTTAGCGATATTTTCTTTATGATGACTATTCTCTTTAGTCTTTTAACCTTCTTAACCGTTTTTCTTAAAAAAATATCACCCTCTGCTGATATTCCTCACGGCCATTAAGTTTCATGTTATAAAGGGCAATAGGCATTTATGGTACTGAATGTATCAACAAAAGAATTTAACCATATTCTTAAATATCAATGATATGACTTCATGAATGAAAAACGAAAAAATAGCCTCAGCGTTATTATGAACAAACAAGTAAAATGAAATACTCTAAAATCTTAAGCTACTTTATAATGCTGATTATGGCTTAAATCCTGTAGGTCTCCACTTGAAACTAAAAGACCATGACATCCAATAAGATATTGAGGGATCAATTCCAAAGCTTGAAAACGATGTTTTTCATAAACTCCAGGCATAGCGAAATTTTTTGTTAAATGACTTGAAAAACCAAAACGCTGATAAAATTCAGAATCTCCCACGAGGAAAATAGCACCATGGCCTAATTGTTTTGCTGTTTCAATTGAATGCTGCATTAAAACTGACCCAATGCCTAGACCAGAACACTCAGTTGCCACAGCTAAAGGCCCTAAAAGCAAAGCACCTTGAATCTCATTTTGCCCTTTGTGAAAAGTAATATTCCAAAGACGCACACTTCCTACGAGCTCATCAAGAAAATTTTTAACAACAAAAGAAAGTCCAAAAGCTGGAAACCGGCCGCAACGTAAAATTTCTGATGATTTATGCTTACGTTCTTCTCCCATGACCAAATCGAGAAGTTTCTCCCGATGAAGAGCATCGGCTTCTTGCTCAGACATAAGCGTAAAACGTGCACCATTTTTTGCTTGAAAATGAATCTTTTTCATCTCTGTTACCCATTAAACCGCACCTTAAACACCCCATTAGGCAAAAATAGAGAGGTACCTTATACAAAATCTCAAATTACATACGATCGTAAAGGTTCAAAACCATTAAATGCAACAGATGCATAAGTTGTTGTATAAGCACCGGTCCCATGAATCAAGAGTTCATCACCTATTGTTAAAGAAAGAGGAAGCAAATAAGGCGTTTTTTCATACATAATATCTGCCGAATCGCACGTCGGACCAGCTAAAATACATGGTTCCATTGCTTGATCATCATGAGCCGTTTCAATAGGATAGCGAATGGCTTCATCCATAGTTTCAGTCAGACCATTAAATTTGCCAATATCAAGATAAACCCAACGGACGTTATCATTTTTTCCTTTTTTAGAGATCAAAACAACCTCTGTGCGTATAACACCCGCATTACCTACCATCGCGCGCCCTGGCTCGATAATTGTTTCAGGAATACGATTCCCAAAATATTTTTTCAATGCATCAAAAATGGACATACCATAGGTTTGCACTGTTGGAATATCTTTCAAATAACGTGTCGGAAAACCACCGCCCATATTCACTAATTGCAACTGAATACCTTCTTGTTCCAAAGATTTAAAAACAAAAGCTGTATCCGATAAAGCACGATCCCATGCATTCAAATCTGTCTGCTGAGAACCCACATGAAAGGAAACACCATGGGCCTGCAGACCTAAGTGATGCGCATAACGTAAGACATCAACAGCCATAGAAGGAACACAGCCAAATTTTTGCGATAACGGCCACTCTGCTCCTTCTCCATCAGTAAGAACGCGGCAAAAAACACGAGCTCCCGGTGCAGCACGAGCAACTTTTTCTACTTCCTCAAAACAGTCAATGGCATAAAGTGAAATACCAAGCGCATGCGCACGCGCAATATCGCGCTCTTTCTTAATCGTATTACCAAAAGAAATACGATTAGCTGTAGCACCTGCCGCTAAAGCCATTTCAATTTCTGCTACAGAAGCAGCATCAAAAGACGATCCTAAAGAAACAAGCAAGCGCAAAATCTCAGGTGCTGGATTTGCTTTGATTGCATAGAAAATACGTGACTGTGGAAGAGCCTTTTCAAAATTTAAATAATTTTCATGAACAACATCAAGATCAACAACCAAACAGGGCCCTTCAGAACGATGCGTTGCAAGAAAATCGCGAATACGTTGCGTTGCCATTTGCACTTCTCCCTAGGGACAAGACATCCCTAACTTTACGCCAATGAGCAGCAAACGCTGCCAATAGCAAAAAAAACAAAAGACATACATCCACTCTCTCACCCGATTAAAAACAACCGGGAAGAAATAAGCATTGCATGCCACGAAAAAACAGCGCGAAAACCGCATTGTTCTACGTTGTCTGCCTTTTTGATTGGAGTTGAGAAGCCAATTCCGCACTGAAGGCAATGAGGTGTGCCTCTTTAGTTATCCCAGCATTTGAACAGCTGGAAGACACCAGAAAGGCCCGCACCGTCGTTGCTTCAAGATGTCCTCATTCTTTTGATTGGTCATAAGAATGACTGGAGCGGTTAGTTCCAGGTACCGTACCGGTTAATCCCACCATTTGAGAACCAGCGGACACCCACAGGCACGTGCGACTTTGGGCAACATCGCGTATAAAGCCAATTTTTATTCATTTCAATCATTTTTTTTAATTTTAAAACTTTTTTAACTTTTAATCAAAAAATGATGCAAAAAAGAAACATATCACTCGGAAACAAGAACAAGCTTGTACCCTTATTATCTGTATATCTAACCATAAATTAGAGAATGTTCAGTCTTAAAATATTCTTTTTTAAAAATGATATAAAAGAAGGCTTTTATTGTTCACAATGAGGATACGCTGCACGCAATTTTAATAATTGAAATTGTCTATGACGTTCCCGAAAGCGTTGTCTATCACTTTCATCCCGCGTATTATAACAAGCATCACAAGAGACACCTTCTTCATAATGAGAGGATAGCTTATCTTCAGCACTAAGAGGGGAACGACAGGCGCGACACAATTCGCGTCCACATTCTTCGAGACCATGTCCTACAGAAACACGCTCATCAAAAACGAAACACTCTCCCTGCCACAAACTGTTTTCCTTTGGGATAGTTTCCAAATATTTGAGGATACCACCTTTTAAGTGATAAACTTGATCATAACCAAGGCTACGGACATAAGCGGTTGATTTTTCACACCGAATACCCCCTGTACAAAACATAGCAATTTTCTTTTTCTTTTTCAAATCGCTTTCATGTTTCATAATCCACTCAGGAAATTCACGAAATGTTTTAATACAAGGATCAATGGCTCCTTGAAAACTCCCAAGCGCATATTCATAATCATTCCGTGTATCGATTAAAAGTGTTTCTTCATCTTGGATAAGAGCATTCCAGTCTTCAGGTGCTACATACGTTCCAACAACTTTTAACGGATTAACATCTTCAATCCCCATTGTTACAATTTCTTTTTTTAGCCGCACCTTCAAACGATGAAAAGGCATTTTTGAAGCCCATGAATATTTAATCTCGGGCATTTGAAATGTAGGCTCTGCAGTGATAAAATCTATTAACTTTTCAATTGCACTGCAGGAACCAGCAACAGTGCCGTTGATTCCCTCTTTTGCTAAAAGAAGAGTTCCCTTAATGCCATTTGTCTGACATAAATTCAGCAAAGGCTTTTGCAATTGACTATAATGCTTCAAATCTGCAAAGCAATAAAGAGCAGCAACTTTAAATTTCTTTTCCATAACATCGACATAACGCGGGTTTTATTTAATTTCAAGAACTATTCGTCCTTTTCTTTTATATTATTCTGTCATTTGCTTCTACACGCAGAATATCTTTTTATGAAAAGAGAACACCCTTATCAAAAGAAAATGACACTATCCCAGCATCACAGCTCCTCAGTTATTATGATTATAAAGGTAATTATTTTTCCTACCCATAGGCGCATTTCAAATAAGAAAGACAGGACAAGTTATGCATATCTTCATTTTCAGCCGAAGTTGCTGATGAAATCACTCTTCTTCAAATCCTGAATTATCTTTTGTTCAAATATAATTTTTCTTACAGAAAGCTATAATAATATAAGAATACCTTACCACTTTCTGTGTTCATCTAATAAATAGAGTTCACAAAGAGAATTTATTGAAATGTTTCCTCATATCGATCGGAATGGAAAAATTAAAAAACGAATGAGCACCTTTTATTCTGTAAAACAGGTTGCTCTTTTATCCCACAAAGGCCCGTTCCACAACATAAGTCGCCGGGGCATTATTGGCTCCTTCAACAAGACCAAAGGTTTCACATATCCTAGCACAATCTTTCAGCATTGCCATCGAACCACAAATCATAACACGGTCTTCCGTAGGATTGATTTTCGGCAATCCAGTTCTTTCAAAAAAAGCACCGCTTTCCATAACAGTGGTAATGCGTCCCATATATTCTGAAGGTTCGCGGGTGGTCATAGGATAAAATTTCAACTGTTTTACATATTCACCAACTAACGGATCATGCTCTAAAGAAGCAACAAGATCTTTCGCATATGTCAGTTCATTACACACACGTGTTGTTTGAATAAGCACCACCTGGGAAAATTTTTCATATGTTTCGGGATCACGAATAAGACTTGCAAAAGGAGCAACACCTGTCCCTGTTGAAAGAAGATAAAGACGTTTTCCAGGGATAAGAGCATCAAGAACTAAAGTTCCAGTCGATTTTTTACGCATTAAAACTGTATCACCAATTTTAATTTTTTGAAGATGTTCTGTTAATGGTCCTCCTGGAACCTTGATCGAAAAAAATTCGAGCTGTTCATCCCAATATGGGCTTGCAATTGAATAAGCGCGATAAATTGGCTTTTCTGCATTCGGCAAACCAATCATAACAAATTCGCCCGAACGAAAACGAAAGCTTTCCGGACGATTAAGGCGAAATTTAAATAAATTATCCGTATAATGATGAACCTCTTGAACAGTAAGCGCAAACACATTTTCAGGAATTGGAAAATTTAAAGCAACATTCTCGATATTTGACTGAACATTGGTTGCTGATGCGCTCATAAATTCTTCCTTATATTTTGATACAACATTTAATAATACATTTTATAAATAGTATAATCCCTGCATAATCATCTACTGATATTTTTTTACAATATAAACTATTGATTCAATAGTTTATATACTGAATTAAGGATAGATATGTATTATACCATGAATGCAAAAGGAAAAAATGGAATAACGAATAGTAAAGTCAAGTGCAACAGTAATAACTGTAATCTTATAGAATTCCGATAAAAGATATTTTGTCTCTCATTCGGCATCCATTGCATTCTTCACCAATGACTTAAATTCTTAACAAACAAGATCCAAAACACAATACTATTTTACTATTATGCTCTCTCTTCTTTTACTGACTCTGCTCATAAACTTTTGATATGAATAACTATTTTTTCAAAAAACTTATGGAGTGCATAAAAAACAGTACAGGAAGAAAAGAAGAATATTTCTCTCTCTATAATAAAGAGCAAGTAAGAATTGGATACTTTCTTGCAAAATAAAAATGAGTATTTTGACGCTCTTTTCTCTCTCTTCCTTCCTTTTATTATTGAAAAAGAGAGCATCAGTGTAGGATGATCATTTTTTGGTATTAAACTTTTTTTACAAATTCTGACTTTAAAGCCATCTGACCAATTCCAGGTATTTTGCAATCAATATTATGATTTCCCTCTACCAAACGAATATTCTTAACCTTTGTACCGCTTTTTAAAACAGATGAAGACCCCTTCACTTTAAGATCTTTAATGACCATCACGCTATCACCATTTGCTAAAAGCTGACCATTAACATCATAAACTTCAAAAGAGATAGGAAGCTTTTCATTCTTGTTTTGAGGCCACTCATGCGCACATTCAGGACAAATAAAATGACCATTGTCTTCATAAGTATAAAGACCATCACACTGAGGACACTGAGGCAATTGAGTCATACATCCGCCTTTGTTCAAGAGAAATTATTGATCGTAAATCATGCATCCAATAAAACAAGAAAAAAGATCTATTGAACACAAGATATACTGAAATGAGCAAAGCAAAAATTTGTTAGCTGATTTGGTCATAAAATGAAAGAACAAGCATAAGAAAAACGGGCCAGTAGGCCCGTTTTTCTTTTATCTTTGACGAAGGCGACTTAGAAATCCATTCCGCCCATTCCGCCCATTCCACCACCGCCCATTGGAGGCATTGGTGTCTCTTTCTTTGGAAGTTCAGCAACCATTGCTTCTGTTGTGATAAGAAGGCTTGCAATCGATGCAGCATTCTGTAAAGCAGAACGGACAACTTTTACTGGGTCAACAATTCCTAAAGCAATCAAGTCACCAAATTGCCCTGTCGCGGTATTGTAACCAAACGTATCTGAATTATTTTCCAGCACCTTGCCAACAATAATTGCCGCTTCTTCACCTGCATTCATCGCGATTTGACGTGCTGGCGCTTGTAAAGCACGGCGTACAATGTGGATACCAGCCTCTTGATCAGGATTCTTTCCTTTGACAGTCAATGCATTTGCAGCACGCAAGAGTGCAGTTCCACCACCAGCAACAATACCTTCTTCTACAGCTGCTCGTGTTGCATTCAAGGCATCATCAACACGGTCTTTCTTTTCTTTCACTTCAACTTCTGTTGCACCACCAACACGAATAACGGCAACACCACCAGCAAGTTTTGCGAGTCTTTCTTGCAGTTTTTCACGATCATAGTCAGAAGTTGTTTCTTCAATCTGTGCTTTAATCTGGTTAACACGTGCAGTAATTTCAGCCTTATGCCCAGCACCATCAATAATGGTTGTGTTTTCTTTAGTGATATTAACTTTCTTTGCACGTCCAAGCATATCTAAGGTAACATTTTCAAGCTTAATGCCAACATCCTCAGAAATAACCTGACCCGATGTTAAGATAGCAATATCTTCTAACATCGCTTTACGGCGATCACCAAATCCTGGAGCTTTAACAGCAGCGATTTTCAAACCACCACGCAATTTATTAACCACGAGGGTTGCCAAAGCCTCACCTTCCACATCTTCTGCGATAATAAGGAGAGGTTTACCGGATTGCACAACTGCTTCAAGAACAGGAAGCAAAGATTGCAAATTAGACAGTTTCTTTTCGTGAATCAGGATATAAGGATCATCAAGATCAGCAACCATCTTTTCAGCATTTGTCACAAAGTAAGGAGACAAATAGCCACGGTCAAATTGCATACCTTCAACAACTTCTAATTCAGTTTCAGCTGTTTTCGCTTCTTCCACTGTGATGACGCCTTCATTGCCCACTTTTTCCATAGCATCGGCAATCATTTTCCCAATTTCAACAGCACCATTTGCGGAAATCGTTGCAACTTGCGCAATTTCTGCTGAAGTTTGAATTTTTTTTGCTTTTTTGAAAGATTTTCAACGACTTCTTCAACAGCTGCATCAATCCCACGCTTGAGACACATTGGGTTCATCCCAGCAGCAACAGCCTTTACACCTTCTTGTACGATTGCTTGTCCTAAAACAGTAGCTGTTGTTGTTCCATCACCTGCAATGTCATTGGTTTTCGAAGCCACTTCACGCAACATTTGCGCGCCCATATTTTCGAACTTATCTTCCAATTCAATTTCTTTTGCAACAGATACACCATCTTTTGTAATACGAGGCGCGCCAAATGATTTATCAATTACCACATTGCGCCCTTTAGGGCCGAGCGTTACCTTAACAGCATTAGCAAGGATATCAACACCGCGCAATAAACGCTCACGCGCTTCACGGCCAAATTTGACTTCTTTAGCAGCCATTTAATTTCTCCTTGGAGTTGTCTTAAATAATCAAATAAAATAATTGAGAAATTGGATTAACCCAAAATTCCCATAATATCAGACTCTTTCATGATTAAGAGGTCTTCACCATTAATCTTAACTTCAGTTCCAGACCATTTGCCAAACAAGACGCGGTCTCCTGCTTTCACTTCTAGAGGAACGCGCTTTCCATTATCGTCGAGAGCACCATTCCCAACCGCAATAATTTCACCCTCTTGAGGTTTTTCCTTTGCTGTATCAGGGATGATAATCCCACCAGCTGTTTTATTTTCAGATTCAACCCGACGAACAACGACACGATCGTGAAGTGGGCGGAATTGTATATTAGCCATGTTTTATATCCTTAAAACTTAATATAACTGAATTAATCTTAAGTTCCTATTAGCACTCTCTTGCGACGAGTGCTAACAATAAAACAAATATAAAAATGCCTTGTTACAATGTCAAGGGTTCTCAATAAAAATTAATCTGCACCTTTTTGTCGTCCTCCGTTTTCTCTCGTGGAAAATTTGAGCAATAGTCTTGTTAACTGTTTTCCATTATAAAAAATTTTAGCACTTAATTTTTCTTTGATTAATCTATAGTATAAAAAACTTAAATGAATCATCATAGGGGTCGTCATGCTTACAACTCGTCAAGAAACTGATAGTTTTGGAACAATCGCCGTACGTAATGATCGTTATTGGGGAGCACAAACGGAACGTTCCCTTCATCATTTTAATATAGGGATAGAAAAACAACCCTTGACCGTAATTTATGCCTTAAGTCTTATTAAAAAAGCCGCAGCTCTCGTTAATATGGAAAAAGGAAAACTTCCGCAAATATCGGGCAAACGATTGTTACTGCAGCTGATGAAGTCCTTGCAGGAAAATTCGATGCTCATTTTCCTCTTTCTGTTTGGCAAACAGGCTCCGGCACACAAAGCAATATGAATGTCAATGAAGTCATTGCCAACCATGCTAATGTCCTTTTGGGAGGAGCTCTTGGAAGCAAAACACCAGTTCACCCGAATGATCATGTGAATATGAGCCAATCCTCTAACGATTCCTTTCCCACAGCCTTACATATTGCCACCACACTGCAAACACGCCAACATCTGTTACCAGCTCTTGATGCCCTTATTGCGA
The DNA here is from genome assembly GCF_002022625.1 of Bartonella sp. 11B. Lineage (NCBI taxonomy): Bacteria > Pseudomonadati > Pseudomonadota > Alphaproteobacteria > Hyphomicrobiales > Bartonellaceae > Bartonella > Bartonella sp. 11B. Next base: position 1,568,661 of record NZ_CP019783.1, read on the forward strand.
GCCTACAGAAAAAAGAAAAAGAATTTACCGACATCATCAAAATCGGGCGAACCCATACTCAAGATGCAACACCTCTTACATTAGGACAAGAATTTTCAGGCTATCGTACCGCTCTAGAAGCCAATCGCACACGAATTGAAACAGCACTCACCGATGTTCAAATGCTTGCTCAAGGAGGCACAGCCGTCGGAACAGGTCTCAATGCTCCATCGGGCTTTGATAAAGCATTTGCCGAAACAATAAGCACTCTTACAGGGATCCCTTTCAAAACCGCTCATAATAAATTTGAAGCGCTCGCTCATCACGGAGCTCTTACGCATTTTCATGGCAGCCTCAATGCCTTAGCAGCTGACCTGTTCAAAATTGCCAATGACATTCGTTTCTTAGGATCGGGACCTCGTTCAGGATTAGGTGAGTTGAACCTTCCAGAAAATGAGCCAGGTTCTTCTATCATGCCGGGAAAAGTCAATCCAACACAATGTGAAGCTTTGACCATGGTTGCTTGCCAAGTCTTTGGCAACCATAGCTGCATCACATTTGCTGCCAGCCAAGGACATTTTGAACTCAATACCTATAAGCCAGTTATTGGATATAATGTATTGCAATCACTTAATCTTTTAGGAGATTGTATGCGCTCTTTTGAGACATATTGTATCCAAGGATTACAAGCAAATAGAGAGCATATTCACGCTTTGATGGAACGTTCTCTCATGTTGGTTACTGCTCTTGCTCCAGAAATTGGATATGAAAAAGCCGCTGAAATTGCTAAAACAGCCTATAAAAATGGGACAAGTCTCCGTGAAGAAGCTTTAAAAGCAGGTGTTTCTGCTGCTGATTATGATCGACTTGTTGATCCTCAAAAGATGATTCATCCACAATAAGAGAAGAATTATTGCCAAAAAAACGTTTATGTAATAATATCGGGCTGTTCTCGTCCTAAATGATGTTTGATTTTTAACACCTCAAAAGCAGCTTGCTTTAAAGGATGAAGAGCTTGTTGTGGATCTTGATTATGCTTACGGGGATCTCCCTCATACTGTTCAAGATAAAGCCGAACAAGAGCTCCTGTTGTTCCCGTCCAGAAAGACGAACCACTAAACGTGCCCCATTGTCAAAAAAAATACGGACCCCTTGCCGTATACTCACACTATGATCAATGGGGTCATGATAAATAAAATCATCGGCCTTTTCGACCGTTAATCCAGCTACTTTTGTTCCTGGCTCTGGTAAGCATGCGGATAATTGTTCTACCATTGCAAAAGCTTTGTGGGACTCCACCTCTTCATAATCATATCGTGAAAAATAAAAACGTCCATAGGTACGCCAATGCTGTTGAGCAATTTGCGCCACTGTTTTTTTTGTAACAGCAAGAAGATTCAACCAGAATAAAACAGCCCATAATCCATCCTTTTCGCGCACATGATCCGACCCTGTGCCAAAGCTTTCTTCCCCACAAAAAGTTATTTTTCCAGCATCAAGGAGTGTTCCGAAAAATTTCCACCCCGTTGGCGTTTCAAACAAATTCAATCCTTTTTTCTCTGCAACGCAATCGACAGCACGCCCAGTTGGCATAGAGCGTGCAACGCCCACAAGACCTCGTCGATATCCTTTAATTAAAGAAGCATGATCAGCCATAATCGCAAGAGAATCAGAAGGAGTGATAAATTGTTGGCGACCAATAATAAGATTACGATCTCCATCGCCATCAGAAGCAGCTCCCAAGTCAGGCCCTTTCTCTGACATTAATAAATCATATAAATCCTTAGCATGAACCAAATTCGGATCTGGATGTTTGCCACCAAATCCGGTAAAGGTATTCCATGAACAACTGTTCCTTCAGGAATCCTAAGCATTTTTCAAAAATTTCTTGCGCATAAGGGCCCGTCACAGCATGCATTGCATCAAACCGGAAGTTTAATCCTTCAGAAACCGCTTGAGCAATACACTCAAAATCAAAATTTCCTGCATCAGCGCACTATAATCTGCAACGGGATCGATCACATCAACCTGCATAGACCCAATAAATACCGTTCCTTGCCTATCTAAATTGATCTCTGAAACGTCAACAATTTTATAAAAAGACAAATGTTGTGATGCAGCAAAATAGCATTACACAAAGAAGTAGGTGCTGGTCCCCCATGAGAAATATTATATTTTATCCCGCAATCACCCTGTTCTCCTCCAGGATTATGACTTGCCGAGAAAATAATACCACCATGAGCATGATACTTGCGAATAAGATGCGAAACAGCAGGTGTAGATAAAATCCCTCCTTTACCGACTTTAATACATCCAACACCATTGGCAGCAGCCATTTTTAACACGATCTGAATAAGTGTCCGATTTAAATAGCGTCCATCTCCTCCCAAAATGAGCAATTTCCCTTAAGAGGTCCCACAGTATTAAAAATAGATTGAATAAATTTTCAACATAATGAGGCTGTTGAAAAGTCGATACCTTTTGCGCAAACCAGACGTTCCAAGCTTTTGATCTTTAAAAGCCGTTGTCGAAATAATATTCACCGTCATGAAATAATATTCGCCGTCATACTGACACCTGCAAAGCATAATGACTTAATTGAAACATGAATACTCCCTTAAAATTGATTATTAATTTCTCTTGACGCAAACATAAAATACCTGCAAATTAAAGAAACTATACGACATCCTTAAAGATAAAACAAACTCAAAATTGTCGGAAATACCCTTCTTATATAAAGCACAGGAGTGCAATCATGTTTAGAAAAAAGTTCCCAATGTTACTTCCACACACGTGTTCGTGATGAATCAGTGAGTGGCGATAATCCTTATCGGTGGCAAGATGTCAACAGCGACACTTATTTCAAAGGAAAACGGGTTATTCTTTTCTCCCTGCCCGGAGCCTTTACACCTACTTGCTCAACTTTTCAACTTCCTGATTTTGAAAAACTCTATGATGAATTTAAAAAAGTAGGTATTGATGAAATTTATTGCGTTTCCGTAAATGATGCTTTCGTTATGAATGCATGGGGAAAAGACCAAGGCATTAAAATGTGAAACTTATTCCCGATGGATCGGGTGAATTTACACGGAAAATGGGAATGTTGGTTGCCAAAGATAATATCGGTTTTGGTATGCGGTCATGGCGCTATGCTGCTGTGATTCAGGATGGCATAATTGAACAATGGTTTGAAGAGCCAGGCATATCAGACAATTGTGCCACAGATCCTTACGAAGTCTCCTCACCACAAAATATTTTAAAGATCCTACAAGGGTAATTGTAGCGGTTATTTCCCAGTAGCGGTTATTTTCCCACCTGATTTTTCCCTCCCTTCCCTTATTTTTATATAAAAAAGGGAAGGGATTTTAAGTTTTTTCCGTTCCTAAAGATTTTATGATTTTTGAGCCTTAAAGATTCTATGATCTTTGAGAAACGAGAATATTTTGAACTGTTTGAACGAGTTGATCTTCATCGACAGTTATTTGTGCTGGTCGACTCTCACGCCATGTTTGATTATCTTTAATTTCGTGGGATAAACGTGCTCCCTCGACCAAATCTTTGATCTGAATTTTTCCTTCTTGGCGCTCTTGTGCCCCTGAATAACTACACACGGCGCACGACGCCGATCAGCATATTTCATCTGTGCTTTAATCCCTGATGCACCTAAATAGAGTTCAGATCGAATCCCCGCTTGGCGTAAACGCATGACCATTTTTTGATAGCGTACGAGAGCTTCTGGTTCTTTATCCATCATTAAACCACAACGGGACCTATCGTTTCCTTCACAGGAAGTTTGCCAAGATTTTGCAAAGCAGATATCAAACGTGAACACCAACAGAAAAACCTGTTGCTGGAATATTTTCCCCACGAAAGCGAGCAACCAGCCCATCGTAACGTCCCCTCCACCAACAGATCCAAACACAACTTTTTGCCCATCATCATTAAAAATATCAAAAGTAGAGCAGCTTCAAAACAGGTCCTGTATAATATTCTAATCCTCGCACAACTGATGGATCAATTTTGATACGGTTCTGATAGCCATTTTCAGCAAAAATCGCTTGCATTTCTTCAAGCTCACAGAGACCTTCAAGCGCTTGATCACTATGCTCAACCATCTTTTCAGATTATCAATTGTTTCCTCAGCTGTCTCAGCACTAACAGCCATCAAAGCAAGAACACACTCAATTTCTTTGTCCTTTAGTCCCGCTCCTTTGGTAAAATCACCACTTTCATCCAAACGCCCTGCCCTAAAAGCAAGCGAACCCTTCTGAACCAAATTTATCGAGCTTATCAATAGCTCTCAGAACAGTTAAGCGTTTCTCTCTGCTCCTTTCCGCCAAGACAATCAATCCCAAAACGCCGTCCAAGATCTTCCGATTATTCAAACGAATAACATAATTTCCTGCTGAATCCCTAATCTTTCTAGACTATCTGCTGCCATCATGCAGATTTCTGCATCAGCCAACACCGTTGGTGCCCCAACAATATCGGCATCAAATTGCATAAATTGTCGAAAACGTCCTGGTCCTGGCTTCTCATTCCGAAAAACTGGCCCATAACGATAGCTTCGATAGGGCTTAGGTAAAGTTTCAAAATTCTCGGAAAAATAACGAGCTAACGGAGCAGTCAAATCATAGCGTAAAGACATCCATTGCTCATCATCATCTTGCAAAGAAAAAACACCCGCATTTGGTCGATCTGAATCGGGCAAGAATTTACCAAGAACATCCGTATATTCAAAATCGGCGTTTCCAATGCTCAAAACCGTAAAGTTCATAAACCTCACGAATTTGAGCAACCATTGTTTCAATACTATATAATTGCGCGCTTGTGCGGTCAATAAAACCGGGGGTAAACGGGCTTTTGTTCTTTCTTGTTTCATAGCCATTGTTTTTCTCTAGCAGCAATAGCAGCAATGTGTCTTGATAGATACTGTGTCTATCTATCATAACAAACGCTGCAACGATTTTATATAATTGCGGTTATACACCACCAAATATCACCTCTATCACCAACTTAATGATATCAATTTTTCCCTAAACGTGCCATCAAAGAAGCTAAAAACAACATATAATCAAAAAGCTTTATCTCATAAAATTTTCCTCACGCTTTTAAATCATTCTCTTAAGGCCTTTTCCAATTTCTTATTTGATATTTAATTATTGTATATTTGGATTATTTTTCTGTTATCTGTTGCTTACTTTAAAATGCTCAGCGAGTTGACAGTTTTTGTTTTTTTTTCATTTTTATGTTTTTTTGTATGGTTTCTCCTTTTGAAGAAGTCTGAGCAATATTGTTTGTGTGATTTTCTTTTTTCACAGTGCGGAGTGAGATAGGCTATACTTGTTGCGTATTATTTTGTCTCCTTCTTAAGCTTTTTAGCATTTTGATTTCAGTTTGTTTTTTCCTTTTTTCATTTTTTTTGGAACTTGCATTGGTTTTTCTCATTTTAAGTTTAAGAATTATTGAAGGAGAGAGAGATATGGAAACGCGGATCCAACGAAGCATCCCTTAGAGCGACATTTTACAGGCGAATTTTCTTTAGAGACGGAAAGTTGTCACTATAGACCGTCTGTTTTATCTTGGTCCTCGATTTTTGCTGGATTACTAACGTTTTAGCAACATCGGTTTGTTTTTTCATTTTGTTAGCAGCCTTAGGCTTAAACCAAATGACTTTTTTTCTCCTTTCACTAGAGAAGAGTTTTCTCTCTGTTGGGGTGAGTTCAATTTTTATTTTTTGTCTAAGCTTTGGTCTTGGAGGTTATGTTGCTGGTCGTTTTTCGGATACTCAGGAGCGCTTCACGGTTTTTTGACCTGGGCCTTTTATGCTTTTGGTGGCGCTCCAAAGTGCATTTTACTTTCTGGCGCAGCTCATTTAGGCGCTAAGACTGTTCAGGAGTTGCAACACAACGAAACAAGCGATCAGTGATTTTAGTTCAGAAGGTGGCAAACTTGTTCTCTCACAGACGTAAAAATTTGAGGATTTTTTCAACGATAAAAGGAATGCTCTGTTTGATTTTAACAAACTCAGCAATGACTTACAGGCACTTTTAAATAAAGTGATATTCCAGCCCTCAATCCGGACAATCTCTATAAGCTTATAGAGAATCAGTCAAAGACCTTCGTTCTACCATCACATCTTTTAAGAATGATCCTTCTAACTATGTCTTTTGGTTAAACAACTCGGCGAACGCCTTCGGATCGTGTTAAAAAGCTGAACACCAGATTGATCGTCGCGATGTCATCCATCAGCTGACAAACAATGGACTATCACAAGCTGAAGCAGAAAATACTGCAGAACGTGCGATTGATATTTATCAAACAGCGAACAAAAAACTAAAGAAGCTATTCAATCACTGAACAAACAGGTAGAAGCTCTCTCGCAGAATGCTCCTACTCATAAAGGAGCCCAAAACAGTTTTGCAATTGCGGATAAAGCCATAAGCCAGCTTCTAAGATTGGATTGTGGAGTTTTTTTGCGAGCCTTCTTGGTGCTGTAATTGCCAGCATTCTGGATATTATGGTCATAGAGACGGTCTCATTCTTACACATTGTAAAATTTCGATTTTGAGACAAAGAGGCTGATCAACCTTTAAGAACTCTACAAAGTAAAACCAGCTTTACAAAAGTGCACCACGTGTGCAGCTTTTTATTAAAGACCTTTTTTTGAAGCGACCTGGGTATTTTCCCTCATGATGCACCATCCATCAAAACGGACGTCTCATCTGAGACGGATCCTCTTCCCGCTTCTCTCTTGGCGTCTCGGTACATTGATTTGAAGCGACCTGGGTATTTTCCCTCATGACGCATCCATGCCTTCAAAACGGACGTCTCATCTGAAACGGATCCTCTTCCCGCTTCTCTTGACGTCTAGTACATTGATTTGAAGTGACCTGGATATTTCCCTCATGATGCATCATGCCTTCAAAACGGATGTTCACCTGAGAAGGATCTTTTCCAGTGGTTTTTATTATTCCCCAACAACACCGCTCCAAAGAGGAAGGAGTCTTTTTTTGTGTTGGATCGCCTACCGATCTCTTGTCGCGTTTATTTTAAGGATTATTTTATTGATACAAACTTATTGATCCGAGACTGGTTGCGGGGGCAGGATTTGAACCTGCGGCCTTCAGGTTATGAGCCTGACGAGCTACCGGGCTGCTCCACCCGCGTCACGGAAGAATTGTCGCAGAAAGGATACGACGATTTTTAGATATTTTTTGAAGAGTGTTGAAGAATTCTTTCTATGCGCTTAGCAGACCTGGCAGCGACTTACTCTCCCGTGCCTTAAGACAAAGTACCATCAGCGCTGGAACGTTTCACGGCCGAGTTCGGGATGGGATCGGGTGCAGGCGCTCCGCCATAACCACCAAGTCAGCGAAAAGCATAGAAAGGAAAGAGAAGTTGTCTTATTGCTATTTTAATTTGTTTTGTTTTTTTAAATGAATAGAGGGAATGAGAACGATCAAGCCTATCGAACGATTAGTATCAGTAAGCTTCATATGTTACCATACTTCCACACCTGACCTATCAACGTGGTGGTCTACCACGGTTCTCAGGGAATACTCGTTTTCAGGTGGGTTTCCCGCTTAGATGCCTTCAGCGGTTATCCCGTCCGTATATAGCTACCCTGCTATGCGGCTGGCGCCACAACAGGTCCACCAGAGATACGTCCATCCCGGTCCTCTCGTACTAGGGACAGATCCTGTCAATATTCCTACACCCACGGCAGATAGGGACCGAACTGTCTCACGACGTTCTGAACCCAACTCACGTACCGCTTTAAATGGCGAACAGCCATACCCTTGGGACCTGCTCCAGCCCCAGGATGCGATGAGTCGACATCGAGGTGCCAAACAACCCCGTCGATATGGACTCTTGGGGGTCATCAGCCTGTTATCCCCGGCGTACCTTTTATCCGTTGAGCGATGGCCCTTCCACACGGGACACCGGATCACTATGACCGTCTTTCGACTCTGCTCGACTTGTCAGTCTCACAGTCAGGCAGGCTTATGCCATTACACTCAACAAACGATTTCCGACCGTTCTGAGCCTACCATCGCGCGCCTCCGTTACTCTTTAGGAGGCGACCGCCCCAGTCAAACTACCCACCATACACTGTCCTGGATCCGGATAACGGACCGCAGTTAGACATCCATGTCGATAAGGGTGGTATTTCAAGGACGACTCCACAAAGGCTTGCGCCCCTGCTTCAAAGTCTACCACCTATCCTACACATATCGCCACAAATGCCAGTGTAAAGCTATAGTAAAGGTGCACGGGGTCTTTCCGTCTAACGCAGGAACCCCGCATCTTCACGGGGAATTCAATTTCACTGAGTCTACGTTGGAGACAGCGGGGAAGTCGTTACGCCATTCGTGCAGGTCGGAACTTACCCGACAAGGAATTTCGCTACCTTAGGACCGTTATAGTTACGGCCGCCGTTTACTGGGCTTCAATTCAATGCTTGCACATCTCCTCTTAACCTTCCAGCACCGGGCAGGCGTCAGACCCTATACATCGTCTTGCGACTTCGCAGAGCCCTGTGTTTTGGTAAACAGTCGCTACCCCCTGGTCTGTGCCACCCTTTAACGGTTGCCCGCTAAAGGGTCACGCTTCTTCCGAAGTTACGCGTGCAATTTGCCGAGTTCCTTCAACGTAGTTCTCTCAAGCGCCTTAGTATTCTCTACCTGTCCACCTGTGTCGGTTTCGGGTACGGTCTATACGTGGGAGCTATTTCCTGGAATTCCTTCACTGCAAGATCAATCCAATAAGACCTTACAATTTACGCAATCCGTCACTTCCCACAGGTCCACGAATATTAACGTGGTTCCCATCGACTACGCCTTTCGGCCTCGCCTTAGGGGCCGACTCACCCTGCTCAGATTAACTTTAAGCAGGAACCCTTGGACTTTCGGCGAGGGAGTCTCTCACTCCCTTTATCGTTACTCATGTCAGCATTCTCACTTCCGATACCTCCAGGAGCTCTCACGAGTCTCCCTTCACAGGCTTACGGAACGCTCCGCTACCACTTACTCATAAGAGTAAATCCACAGCTTCGGTGTATGGCTTGAGCCCCGTTACATTTTCGGCGCAAAGACCCTTATTTAGACCAGTGAGCTGTTACGCTTTCTTTAAATGATGGCTGCTTCTAAGCCAACATCCTGGTTGTTTTGGGATCCTCACATCCTTTCCCACTTAGCCATAACTTGGGGACCTTAGATGGTGGTTAGGGTTGTTGCCCTTTCCACGACGGACGTTAGCACCCGCCGTGTGTCTGCCAGTTATTTCTTCCAGGTATTCGGAGTTTGGTTAGGTTTGGTAATCCGGTGAGGACCCCTAGCCCATCCAGTGCTCTACCCCTGGAGAATAAAACTAACGCTCTACCTAAATAGATTTCGCGGAGAACCAGCTATTTCCGAGTTTGATTGGCCTTTCACCCCTAGCCACAAGTCATCCCAATCTATTGCAACAGATACGGGTTCGGCCCTTCAGTAAGTGTTACCTTACCTTCAGCCTGCTCATAGCTAGATCACTCGGTTTCGGGTCTAATCCAACGAACTGAACGCCCTGTTCAGACTCGCTTTCGCTACGCCACCTATCGGTTTAAGCTTGCTCGTTAGACTAAGTCGCTGACCCATTATACAAAAGGTACGCCGTCACCCAGAACGTATCTTGGGCTCCGACTGTTTGTAGGCATTCGGTTTCAGGTTCTTTTTCACTCCCCTTGTCGGGGTACTTTTCACCTTTCCCTCACGGTACTGGTTCGCTATCGGTCATGCACGAGTACTTAGGCTTGGATCGTGGTCGACCCATATTCAGACAGGATTTCACGTGTCCCGCCTTACTCAAGGACTTAAATCAGATTTACGTATACGGGACTATCACCCTCTTTGGTTTGATTTCCAATCAATTCTACTTTTCTTAACTTAAGCCACTGGCCTGGTCCGCGTTCGCTCGCCACTACTAACGGAGTCTCTTTTGATGTCCTTTCCTACAGGTACTTAGATGTTTCAGTTCCCTGCGTTCGCTTCTTACACCTATTTTATTCAGGTGTAGATACCTATTTGTGATTACTAGAAAATTAAACCGCTTTTATGAAGCAGCTTAATTTTCTAGCAATCTAAGGTGGTTGCCCCATTCGGAAATCTACGGATCAAAGGGTATTCGCACCTCCCCGTAGCTTATCGCAGCGTATCACGTCCTTCTTCGCCTGTGCATGCCAAGGCATCCACCAAATGCCCTTAAGACACTTGATCATTCTCATTGCCAATATTCATTTATCAATTCGTCTATGCACAATCATCGAGATAAAATTGATTTAAAAATCATGCAATCTCTATAATCAGCACACAAAACAAAAATATCAGCAGAAAAGACCAACTTCTCGAGATATATTCAATGGCACGGTTAAGTTGCCAATCATTAAGCAAGGAATTTGAGCGTTTCCTTGCGACACATTATTCTACTCAAAAGATTTCCTCAATGAAAAGGTCTTGTTCTTTTGTCCTTATAAACTCTCACTTGAGTGTATAATTAAGCTCTCTTCTACAAGAGAAAAAAGCCTCTATGTTTGAACAAGTCCCCACAGAACTTTTTAAAGCTATGCTGCATTTTAAAAACCTTCTTTTTAGCCATCCATCCTTTAAAAATTTCTTTACCAGGACAGAAGGAAGCAAAAAATGTCTGAATATACCTTCTTCTTCACGATTTCAATAGAACAGGCAAGAGATTACTTCATCTCTTGCAATAACTATTCTTTTAACAATGATGATGAACCATATGGTGGCCGGACGGGATCG